>NC_010545.1:0-1200000 GCF_000069945.1 Corynebacterium urealyticum DSM 7109
ATGTCCTTAACGGTTACCCCCGACCCCAGAAGAGAAGAAAAAGGCTCGCGCATGACTCACGCCCCAGATCCCGCGGATCCCACAAAATTCGCCACCATCTGGCACGGCCTCGTCGACGCGTGGATCGAGGGCGACGGCACCCAGTTCCCGCCGCTTTCCGCCTCCTCCCGCAGCGTGCTCCGTCAGATCCAGCCCGTCCTCTTCATCAACGGGATCGCCGTGATGACCACGCCAAATGAATGGTCCAAGGGGGTCGTGGAGGGCGCACTCGCCGAGCCGATCGAACGGGTTCTCGGGGACATCCTGCAATCCCCAGTCACCCTCAGCCTCTCCATCCGGGAAGCCGAGCCGGAGGACACAGCCCAGCCGACCAACACCAACACCGTCCCGGGCGCAGCCGAACAACAGGCCCCCGCCGGCCATTCCGCGGTCCACACGCCAGCACGATCCACCCCAGCTGCTCATTCGACAACAGCGCCCGCGCCGGCAACCCCCACAGCAGCAGAGGCGCGAGCACCACAATCCACGGCGCCATCCCAGCCCTCTGCACCCGCGGAATCCCCACAGCACGACCCGAAGCAGGACGAGCACACCCGCATCCTCGCCGCCGAGCGCCTAGCCCAGCAGCACCAGGGCGTCAACCAGCCAGAATCCCGCAACGAGGCCTTCGTGCCGGCCGAGGCGTCGTCGTCCCCAACCGCGGACACGGACGAGGGCGACCGGGACTCGGACACCTTGCTGAATAAGAAGTACACCTTCGAAAGCTTCGTCATCGGCGGCTCCAACCAGTTCGCGCACGCCGCCTGCCGCGCCGTCGCCGAAGCCCCAGCTCGCGCTTATAATCCGCTGTTCATCTGGGGCGAATCCGGGCTCGGCAAAACCCACCTGCTGCACGCCATCGGCCACTATGCCAAGGAGCTGCAGCCGGACATGCGCGTGCGCTACGTCTCCAGTGAAGAACTAACCAATGACTTCATTAACTCCATCGCCAACGACCGCCGCGAGGAGTTCAAGCGCGAATACCGCAACCTGGACATGCTGATCGTGGACGATATCCAGTTCCTGCAGGGCAAGGAATCCACGCAGGAGGAGTTCTTCCACACCTTCAACGCACTGCACCAGGCGAATAAGCAGATCGTGCTCTCCTCCGACCGTCCGCCGCGGCAGCTGACCACGCTGGAGGACCGCCTGCGCACGCGTTTCGAGGGCGGGTTGATTACGGACGTCCAAACCCCGGACCTGGAAACCCGCATGGCGATTCTGTCCCGGAAGGCGGCCGCGGAGGGCACCACGCTGCCGGAGGATGTGCTCGAGCTGATCGCGAGCCGGTACGAGACCTCCATCCGCGAGCTGGAGGGCGCGCTGATCCGCGTGACGGCATATTGCTCCCTGGGTAAGGAGCCAATCACGAAGCAGGCTGCGGAGATCGCGCTGCGGGACATCATGCCGGTCGACGATGTGCAGATGACCCCGCAGGTCATCATCGATGTGGTGTCCTCTTATTTCGACCTGACCGTCGATGAGCTGGTGGGGAAGGGGCGCACGAAGCGTTTCGTGCAGGCGCGCCAGATCGCGATGTATCTGTGCCGTGAGCTGACAGATCTTTCGCTGCCGAAGCTGGGGCAAGCCTTTGGCGGCCGCGACCACACGACGGTCATGCACGCGGAGCGGCGCATTCGGGAGCAGTTGACGGAGGATCGCGTCACCTTTAACGAGGTCCAGGAGCTGACGCAGCGCGCGAAGGCCGCGGCGCGGGGTTAGTCCTTCTTTCTCGAGCTTTCTTCGGGGAGTTCCGCAGGTTTCGGGACGTCAACGCGTTCGTTGGGGTTTCTGCGGGCGTTTTGTGGGGCGGTTCCCGCGGCAGGGGCTTGAAGTTAAGGACGTCCGCGCGCGGCGACGGCGCCCGGTTTTCTTGAAATTTGGGGCTTTCACACCGAATTGTGTTTGGGGGCGGAAACGCAAATTTTTGGGGGTGACGGTGAGAGCTCGGGGGATCGTCGTCCACAGTTGTGCACAGTTATCCACAGCGTTCGGTGGATAACTCACCCGGAATGTGGATAAAAATAGGTCTGTGACCATGATTTTCCGGAGTTATCCACATGTCCACAGGGTTTTCCACAAGCGTAATTACAAGTTTGTGTTTTCGGGTGGATCAAGTTGGGGTTCAAGGTTGAAGCTCGTGACCTGGGGTTTCTGTGGATAACTACCCAGATCTTGGGAAACCGCAGGTGGATGGGCTGTGGATAACTCGCGAATGACAAAAGTTATCCACAATTGGGCACAGTTATCCACAGAGTCGTCCACCCGAACCCCACACCCCGATTCGGCCCCCGGCGTGGGTAAATGACATGTTTTCCACAGTTTTCACACCCCCTACTAACACTGCTGAACTTCCCAATTGGCAAAGAGAGAAGAAATTGGTGGTGTGCATAGTCCCGGTCTGCCCGGCGAAGCCGTGCCAAGCCGCGAAGGGGAGCGAATAACAAGCAAGCGCACTTTCTTCGGCCGTGTCCGGTGCGTCGGCTAGTCTTGAGACTCGAAGAAAAAGACAAAGTTTTGAAGCACGTTCAAGGCGATGAACGTTGACCGGAGGGACAGCTCAGCATGGAGCAAGAAAATGTGAGTTTCTCGGTTGCGAAGGATGATTTCGCATCTGCACTGGCATGGGTCGCCCGTGCGCTGCCCACGAAGCCAACCCAGCCGATCCTGCGTGGCGTGATGATCCTCGCGGATGACGATGGCCTGGAGCTGTCGGGCTTCGACCGGGAAGTCTCCACCCGCGTGCGCGTGAATGCCAATGTTGACGAACCAGGCCGCATCCTCGTGGCCGGTAAGTTGGCATCCGACATCGTCGGCGCACTTCCGGGTAAGGAAATCACCATGGAGTACTCCGGCTCCACGGTCCTGGTTCGCAGCAGCAGCTCCCGCTTCGAACTTCCCGCGATGACCATCGAGGATTACCCAGTCCTGCCGGACATGCCGGCCGTGACCGGCACCATCGACCCGAATCTCTTCACCGAGGCCATCAGCCAGGTAGCGATCGCAGCGGGTAAGGACGACACCCTCCCGATGCTCACCGGTATCCGCATGGAGATCGAGGGCGAAAATGTGGTTCTCGCAGCAACCGACCGCTTCCGCCTGGCTGTTCGTAGCTTCCAGTGGAACCCGGCGTCCGCCGACGCTAAGGCTGAGCTGCTGATCCCGGCCCGCACGCTGGCGGACACCGCCCGCACCCTGGATCACAGCCTCAACGATCCGATCGAGATCGCCATCGGTTCAGGGGAGGACATCGGTGCGGACGGCCTGCTCGGCATCGTCACCGATGCCCGCCGCACGACCACCCGCCTGCTGGATGCGGACTTCCCGAAGTTCCGCCCGCTGCTGCCGGCCCGCCACAACGCGATGGCCTCCGTGGAGATCGCACCGCTGCTGGACGCGATCCGCCGTGTCTCCCTGGTCGCGGAGCGTAATTCCCAGATCCGGATGCACTTCGAGGAGTCCACGCTGACCCTTTCCGCCGGCGGCTCCGATGTTGGTCAGGCCGAGGAAGTCCTGAACTGCGCCTACCACGGCGAGCCGCTGACCATCGCCTTCAACCCGGCGTACCTCAAGGACGGCCTGAGCGCGATCCACACCGAGCGCGTGGTCTTCGGATTCACCCAGCCTTCCCGCCCCGCGATCCTCATTCCTGCCCCGGCCGAGCTGCCGGAGGCCGAGGAGGACGGCACCTTCCCGGACCCGGAGACCAACTTCAAGTACCTGCTCATGCCGGTGCGCCTGCCGGGCTAAAGCCCGCGCGAACCCTCGGCATAGAGTGGAAACATGTTTGTCCGCAGCCTAGAACTCCACGACTTCCGGTCGTGGCGGGAACTCTCGCTGCAGCTGGACCCGGGTGTCACGGTGTTCTCCGGGCCCAACGGGCACGGCAAGACCAACATCGTCGAGGCCCTGGGCTACCTGGCCCACCTGGGCTCCCACCGGGTCAACACCGATTCCGCGCTGGTCCGGGAAGGCCAACAGATCGCCCGGGTCTCTGCCACGGCGGTGAACCACAACCGGGAGCTCACAGCTCATATCGCGATCCGTGGCCACGGATCCAACCGTGCCCACATCAACCGCACGCAGCTGGCCACCACCAGCGAGCTGCTGGGCATCGTCCGCACCACCCTGTTCTCCCCGGAGGACCTCGCCCTGGTGCGCGGCGAACCGGAGCAGCGCCGCAAGTTCCTCGACGAGATCATGGTCGCCCGCTACCCGCGGCTGGCGGCGGTGAAGGCGGATTACGATAAGTCCCTGCGCCAGCGCAACGCTCTGCTGCGCAATAACGCCTACGCCCTGCGTATCGCCCCCGAAAACGACGCGGAACGCCTTTCTGCCCTCGCCACCCTGGACGTCTGGGATGCCCAGCTGGCCGCGTTGGGCGGGCAGATCATGTCCGCGCGGGTGCAGATCGCCCATGACCTCGCACCACACGTTGCGCAGACCTACGCCCGGCTCGCCCCGGAGTCCCGGCCCGCGCACATGGCGTACACCTCGACCGTGGACGCGGACCTGGCCCAGGTTGGTGTGCTGTTGGGGGAGGCGGAGCTCGAGCGCGACCCAGCAGCCGAGCTGGCGTTGCTCTCTCCGGAGGTCGCGGAGGCCACGTTGCTGCAGGCCTACGCCCGCAAGCGCACCCAGGAGGTGGACCGCGGCACCACGCTGATCGGCCCGCACCGCGACGACCTCGTGCTCATGCTGGGCACCCAGCCCGCCAAGGGTTTTGCCTCTCACGGGGAATCCTGGTCCTTCGCCCTGGCGCTGAGGCTCGGCGCGTTCTTCATGCAGCGCGAGGATGGCGTGGAACCGGTGGTCATCTTGGATGACGTTTTCGCGGAGCTGGATTCCTCCCGACGTCAACAGCTCGTCGGGCTGCTCACCGAAGCCGAGCAGGTGCTCATCACCGCGGCCGTGGGTGAAGATATTCCCGCTGAGCTGCGGGATATCGCCACGTTCCATGATGTTCGCGCGGTGCATGTCACCGAGGAAGGCCAGCAGCGGCGGATCTCCGTGATCGACGAGACCATCCCCCGCGATAGCGTCCCGGAGCAGGCCGAGGAGCACGCCGCTGAACCCAGCGAAGCGAAGCGAGCCGTCGGAGAGCCAGGTGAGACGGGGGAAAACTTCGAGCACTTCGAGCCGGCCGCCGATGAGGGTGAGGGCCCGGGGTCGGCGGCCTCCACCGGCGGTGAGCAGGCGTGACGGAACACCAGCCACGCGAGCAGCAGTCGCGTGAGAATTCCAACCGCGAGGAGCAGTTCCTCGACCCCGTCGCCCAAGCACTGGAAGCCATCAAAAAAAGCCGGCGGCAAGCCCGCGACCGGCAAAAACGCCGATCTTCCCCGCATGGCTCGCAGGAACGGCTGGAACCGGGGCCGCCGGGGCACGCTCGCGGAACCCGCCACAGACTCCGGCAGCACCGGCAACACAGCGCGCACCAGCTCTGGCGTCCAGCGCATCAAAACCCGCATGGACGGCCGCGCCGACCGCAGCTACCGCGACCCCGGCAGCTTCTCCGCCCTGCTCAGCCGCGAAATCCGGCGCCAGGGTTGGGAGGAAAACGTCGGTGTGCGCCGCCTCATGCAGGACTGGGAGCACCTCGTCGGCCCCACGATCGCCGCACACACCCGGCCGGTGAAATTCGACGAGAAAAACAAGTTCCTCCACGTCCAGAGCGACTCCACACCCTGGGCGACCCAACTTCGCCTTATCCAGGCGACCATCCTGTCGAAAATCGCCCAGGAGTTGGGGCCGGACGTCGTCGTCGAACTCAAGATTCACAACCCGGACTACGGGCCGCGACAGACCGGCCGCCTCCGCGTCCAAGGGCGGGGCAAACGCGATGATTACGGCTGAGTGCCACGGCGTGACCCGCAGCTCGCCCAGGCTGCCGGAAACTGTATTTTCGCAGGAAAAGCCGGTAGACTGGTGGAGTTAATTAGTGGCACACGAAGGAGTTTTACCCACCGTGGGTGCACCAGAACCGCAGAACACGCCAGCTCCGCACGAGCACAAGCCGGGTGACTACGACGCATCGTCGATCACCATCCTCGAGGGCCTCGAGGCAGTCCGGAAGCGCCCGGGCATGTACATCGGCTCCACGGGAGAGCGTGGCCTCCACCACCTCATCTGGGAGGTCGTGGACAACTCCGTGGACGAGGCGATGGCGGGCTACGCCAAGAAGGTCTCCGTCACGCTGAAGGAGGACGGCTCCGTCGAGGTTTCCGACGACGGCCGTGGCATCCCGGTGGAGATGCACCCTTCCGGCGCCCCGACCGTACAGGTCGTCATGACGCAGCTGCACGCCGGCGGTAAGTTCGACTCCGATTCTTACGCAGTCTCCGGTGGTCTGCACGGTGTTGGTATTTCCGTGGTCAACGCCCTGTCCACCCGCGTGGAAACCCGCATCGTTCGCGATGGCTTCGAGTGGTACCAGGAGTTCGTCAACGCGGTGCCGCAGGAGCTCGTGCAGGGCAAGAAGAAGCGCGGTTCCGGCACCACCCAGCGGTTCTGGCCGGACCCGGAGATCTTCGAGACCGTGGAGTTCAACTTCGACACGGTCGCCAAGCGCCTGCAGGAAATGGCATTCCTGAATAAGGGCCTGACCATCACCCTCACCGACGAGCGCCCGGAGGCCATCGAGGCCGAGGACCCGGAGGAGCAGCTCGAGGACCTCACCGAGCAGGCTGAGGCGCCGAAGTCCGCTGAGGAGCGCCAGGCGGAGGAAGAGGCCAAGAAGAAGAAGGGCCCGCGCACCAAGACGTACCACTACCCGGAGGGTCTGAAGGACTACGTCGCGTTCATCAACCGCAAGAAGCAGCCGATCCACCCGACGATCGTCAGCTTCGACGCCAAGGGCGAGGACCACGAGGTCGAGGTCGCGCTGCAGTGGAACGACGGCTACCAGCAGTCCGTCCATACCTTCGCGAACACGATCAACACCTTCGAGGGCGGTACCCACGAGGAGGGCTTCCGCGCCGCGATGACCTCCCTGATCAACCGTTACGCGCGTGATCAGAAGCTGCTGAAGGAGAAGGACTCCAACCTCACCGGCGACGACGTCCGTGAGGGTCTGGCTGCCGTCATTTCCGTCCGCGTCGGTGACCCGCAGTTCGAGGGCCAGACGAAGACGAAGCTGGGCAACACCGAGATCCGCGGTTTCGTGCAGCGCGCGATCAATGAACACCTTTCCGACTGGCTGGATGCCAACCCGGCTGAGGCTAAGGTCATCGTGCAGAAGGCTGTGGCCTCCGCGCACGCTCGCCAGGCGGCTCGTAAGGCGCGTGACCTGGTGCGCCGCAAGTCTGCCTCCGATATGGGCGGGCTGCCAGGCAAGCTGGCCGACTGCCGTTCCAAGGATCCGATCAAGTCCGAGCTTTACGTGGTGGAGGGTGACTCCGCAGGTGGCTCCGCGAAGTCCGGCCGCGATTCGATGTACCAGGCCATCCTGCCCCTGCGCGGCAAGATCCTGAACGTCGAGAAGGCCCGCATGGACCGCGTTCTGAAGAACGCCGAGGTGCAGGCAATCATCACCGCGCTGGGCACCGGCATTCACGATGAGTTCGACATCAACAAGCTGCGCTATCACAAGATCGTGCTGATGGCCGACGCCGACGTGGACGGCCAGCACATCGCAACGCTGCTGCTCACTCTGCTGTTCCGCCTGATGCGTCCGCTCGTCGAGGGCGGCTATGTGTACCTCGCCCAGCCGCCGCTGTACAAGCTGAAGTGGGGCAAGGGCGAGCCGGGTTACGCGTTCTCAGACCGGGAGCGCGATGAGCAGCTGAAAAAGGGCCTGGAAGAGGGCCGCAAGATCGACACGGATGATGGCATCCAGCGCTACAAGGGTCTCGGCGAGATGAACCCGAAGGAGCTGTGGGAGACCACGATGGATCCCACCACCCGCACGCTGCGCCAGGTGTCCCTGGAGGACGCGGAGGCTGCTGACGAGCTGTTCAGCATCCTGATGGGTGACGACGTTGTCGCCCGCCGTAGCTTCATCACCCGCAACGCGCGCGACGTCCGTTTCCTGGACGTCTAGGGTTCGGGTTTAAGGCTGGGGGAGGTCGACGTCGACGTCAGCGTTGGCGCCCGCGTGGGGTGGTCGGTGAGGGGCGGTGCTGGGTGAGGGGGCCAGCGCCGACCGGTGACCCAAGATTAGGCCCCTAATCTTGGGTCCAGTGGGGGTGAATCCAAGATTATTGGGTGAAACTTGGGTCTTAGCGCTATCGAAAGCCCTTTTTAAAGCTCTTTGCTAGGCGAGGGGCGCTTCTAAAGAGCTCGCGGCCTCAGCCCAAAGCATTATCTTGATATAGCCAAATGTGTTCGTGGGCACACATATCATGTGACGGGTGAGTGAAAATAACGTAGTTTCCGTCGAGGATGTGCACCGTCAGTGGGTTCACGTGCAGATGGCGGACGGCAGCACCACGGCCGTGCGCATCTTCACCCCACCGCTAGCCGGCGGCGAAGGCCCAGCTAGCCCGGCTCCGGCAGCAGCCCAGGCAGGCGCCGAGAACGGCACCGCAGCCGAACCCCGCACCGCTGCGGAGAGCGGCCATGATGGGAAGAAACCCCTGGTCATCCTGTGGCCGGGCTTCGGTGTCGGCGCCCGCTATTACGAGCCGATCGCCAAGGAGCTCGCCACCCGCGGCTGGATCGTCGCCATCGGCGAGTTGCACGGCCAGGGCGAATCCACCGCCGCCGCTAGCCGCACCCAGGACTGGGGCTATCACGATCTGGCGAGCTCCGATTTCCCGCGCACCATCCGCGCGGTCAAGCGCCGCTTGGAGCTGGGGGAGAAGTACCCGACCATCATGCTGACCCACTCGATGGGTGGGCAGATGGCTGCAGTGTTCCTGGCGCGCCCGGAGGCTAAGGAGCTCAACGTCCTGGGCTACATGGGGGTTGGTACCGGCACCCCGTATTACCGGGGTTTCACCGGACGCACCCGCATCGAGCTCAGGCTCGGCTCCCTGTTGATGAGCGCGATTGTGCTGGCCCGCGGCTACCAGCCGGAGGGCCTGTTGGATATCGCAAATTACGGCCGGCAGGCGCGCAACCACATCCTGGAATGGACCAAGCTCGCGCAGCGCAATAGCTTTAAAAACCTGCACGGCCAGGACATGGACTATGTCGCGGCGATGGCGGAGACGCAGACGAATATCCTGCTCACCCGCTTCTCCAATGACGATGACTGCCCCCTCGACTCCGCGAAGAACCTCGCCCTGCTCTTCCCGCAGGGCTGCGTTGCGGTGGAGGAGTATCCCGCGGAGGTGGAGCAGCTCGGCCACAATCGCTGGGCGCGCCAGCCGCAGGTCGTGGCCGACCGGTTCGAGCGCTGGGCCGCCACGGTCGAGGCCTAGGCCTTCAGGGCGGCGTTATGTGTGGGGCGCTGCCCTAACTGAGCCCATGAGCCCGGGCCCTTAGGCCTCAAAGTTTGTGGCGGGGCCTTAGGACTCACCGCCCGTTTCGGGGCCTTAGCCCTCCTCCGGTGTGGACACCGCCGGGTTCGCGAGCGTGGCGTTGTGCCCCATCAGCACGGCCGGGCCCTCCAGCACCACGCCTGGTCGCATGTGCTTCTTCAGCTCCTCGGTTGCCGGCAGGCAGGCCGTGAGCGCGAAGCCACGGGCATTCGGCGTGTCCTGCACGACGAAGAACTGCTTGCCAGTGAGCTCATTGGTCGCGCCCCGAATCCCAGCGACGGTGATCCGCACGTGGTTCCACGGGTTAATCGCGTCGGTGTCACCGTCGAAGAAGGCCTGGGCAGCTGGGGAGATCAGCCGCGGCTTCGTGATGACACCGTCCTCGCGCACATGCTCCGGATGGGCCTGCCGCCAGGCTGCCTCGCTGGGGTAGAGGTGCATCTTGCCGCCACCCAGCGCTGCGGTGAGGCAGAAGTTCACCAGCGGGATCATGCCGTCCTCGTCGGCGTTCGTGGCGACCTTGCCTTCCTTGACGACCTCTGGCCCGGAGACCTTCGAATAGGAGAAGAAATCATCAACGGCACAGGTCACGCGGGCGGCGATCTCCCCTTCGGTGTTGACTACGTCCACGAGCGCGACCGTCGGGGTGATCAGACCCACCCGCGCGGCCGTGGTATCGGGGTGCATGAGGGAGACCGCGACGGTGGAGTTGTTCTCCCCCATGAAACGGATCATTCGCGCACCGGAGGGATCGATGTACGGGGAGATCATCTTGAAGCCGTGCGCATTCGCAAGCCCCTGGTTCTGCTCCTCGAAGGACCGGTGGATCATCTGGTCCAGTGGCTCCCCATAGAAGCCGAGGGCTGCGAATTCCGCCTGTGGGGTTGGGAGAATGTTCTGAGCCATGCTGTTCGCCTGCACTTTGCCTTTCCTGTTCTGGCTGGGCTTTTTAAGCCGGCGCTTTCTTCTCCCTCCATTCTGGCAGAGGCTGGGGCGGATTGTTTCACGTGAAACATTCGGGTGGCCGACGGGGCGACGTCCTCGACAAGAATGCCCCTCACGGATGTCGAGTTCGATAGGGACGACGTCCGTCCCGGTTACGGTCGCCCGAGAACCGACCTACCCGATGCGGTAGCGCTGGACGTCGACGAACTCCCGCTTCGCCTCCCCGGAAATTCCGCCCTCGGCGATGATCCGGCTTAAAAATTCGGCGCTGAGCTTCGGTGTGCGGGTCTGCGTGGCGTAGTCGTTGTGGACAAGGCCGAAGCGTTGCGCCTCGCCGTCCGCCCACTCCCAGTTATCCACGAAGCACCAGTGGTAATAGCGCTCAAACGGCAGGTCAGATGCGCTAATTGCGGCCAGATGGTCGTAGATGAAGCGGCAGCGGAAGTTCTCCAGACTCGTCGGGCTGCCGTTATCGCAGGTGCCGTTCTCCGTGACCCAGATTGGCGCGGGGTAGCGCTCGTGCATCCAGCCGGCGCACTCGATGAGGCCCTGCGGGTAGATCTCCCAACCGAGGTCATTGACCGGCTTGCCGGGCAGCGTGCCGTCCTCGAAGCCCGCGGACGCCGTGCGCGAGTAGTAATTCAGCCCCAGGTAGTCGTAGTACTTGCCCGGCGAGATATCGGAAGGCTGGCGGCCCAGCACGCCCCGGAACTTCCCGCCCAGCATCGCGTGGCTCAGCTCGTCCTGGAAGAGGAAGGCGCTGGACCGAGAGGCCAGCCGGTGCAACGGATTACGCTCCTGAGCAGGCACGAAGGAGCGCATGTGGTGCGCGAAGCCGACCCGCGCGCCCGACTGAATCCCATGGATCAGGCGGTATGCCCGGCAGTGCGCGATCGCCATGTTCCGCATCACCTTCAGCGCCAGCCGGTAGGACTTCTTCGCCGGCGGTGCCTCGTGGAAGAGGAAGCCGGAGGTGGCGTACACATTCGGCTCGTTAATGGTGACCCAGTCCGTGACCAGGTCGGATAGCCCCTTGACCACGTGGCCCACGAAGCGCAGCCAGTGGGCGATATTCTCCGGCTTCTCCCATTCGCCGAGCCGCTGGAACCACAGCGGATTATTGAAGTGGTGCAGGGTCACCAGCGGTACCATCCCGCGCTCCTTGACCAGCGCGATTTCCTCCCGGTAGCGGTCCATCGCGGCGGTGTCCCACTGCCCGGGCGCGGGCTCGATGCGGGACCATTCGATGCCCATCCGGTAGGTCTTGAGCCCCAGGGAACCCATGAGCTCGGTGTCCTCCCGCCACCGGTTCCAGTGGTCGTTGGCGCGCAGCGGGCTGGTGCCGTCGGCGATGGTGCCGGGGTATTGAGCCCACTCGTACCAGTTGTTGTTCCGGTCGCCGCCCTCGATCTGTAGGGAGGACGTCGCCGTCCCGATCATCAGCTTGCCCAGCGGTAGGAAGGTGGTGGGGGAGGAAGGCATCGTTTTCTCCTTCGGTTGTGGGTTGTTTTGTTCAGCGGTCGCGCGGAAAGTTTTGCGCTTAGCGGGTGGATTGGATCTTTAGGACGAGGACGCCTCCGGCCAGGCACATCGCACCTGCCAGGAGATAGAGCCCCGTGTAGCCCCCGAGCAGGCTGAGAGCGATCGCTGCGATGGAAGGGGCCAGCGTGTTCGGCAGCAGGACGGCGAGGTTCATCAGGCCCATGTGGGTAGCGCGCTCCTGCTCGGTGGGGAGCACGGCGTTGACGAGGGCCTGGTCGATAGCTTGGTACACACCCCAGCTGAGCCCCAGGATCACGGCACCGACCACGACCACGGTGAAGGAGCTGGTGAAGGCCAGCACCGCGCAGGCGCCGGCCACCCCGGCGGCGGAGAAGAGGATGAAGGGCTTGCGGGCGCCGAGCTTGTCGGAGAACCAGCCAGACCACAGGGCGGTGGCGACCACGCAGCCGGCGAACACAGCCGTGAGTATCAGCACACCGAGCTCGGGGTCGTGGAAGCCGATGCGGTCGCGCAGGTAGTAGAGCAGGAAGAATAGCGCGATGGCCTGGGCCAGCATCAGCAGTAGGCGGGTGATGAACATCCAGTAGAAGTCCGGGGCGTCCTTCGGGTTGGGGACGACGCGCCGGGCGCCCGTGAGGCCCGTGGGTGCCGTTTCTGTGGCACCGGCTTTCGGCTGTTCAGATGCGTGTTCAGCGCCGTGTGCGGGGCTGGCCGCCGGGCTTGTGTCCGGGCCCGCTACCGGGTCGGCGGAGCCCGCCAGCCAGGGGAGTGGTTCCCGGTCGCGGATGAGGAAGGGCACCGCCGTCGCTAGCAGCACGGCGATGACCGCGGCATAGGCCCAGGGGCGGGGGAGCGCGACGGAGAGTGCCGTACCGAGCACGATGCCCAGGGTGTAGGTCATACCCATCACGCCGGAGACGGTGCCGAACTGCCGCTCGGTGACCTGGTCGGGGACGATGGACTGCGTTGGCGTCACCGCGAGAGCGATGGCGAATTGGAAGACCATCCACGCCGCCAACAACAGGCCGTAACCCAGGCTGCGGGAATCCCCCGGAAGCGTTGCGGTCCATCCCGCGACACCGAGTGCTACCGAGGCGATCGTGATGCCCGCGATGATCCACGGGGTGCGGCGGCCCAGCGAGGAGCGCGTCCGGTCGGAGAAAATCCCCGCGAGCGGGGAGGCGAGCAGGCTGACAAGCCCGCCGGCCGTCATTAGTAGCGCGAGCTGGCGTTCCTTATCGTCCGGGAACCACACGAGGATCTGGGCGGAGAGCAGAAGATTCGTCGGGGCTGCCCATGCGATGTTCTGGCCGAGGTACATCAGGCCAAAGCGTGAGATCCATCCCCGGGAGACTTCTTGCTTGGGGCTTTGCACAACAGTCACGGGGAAAATCATAGTTTTCTCGGCAAACGTTTTTGGGTTTTTAAGAATCCCCGCCACTGGTCCGTGCGCTCAAAAACTGTGCGCTGACGTGGTAGAATGGTTGGGTCTATTCCAAGTAGAAAGGTTCACCAACTCCAGTGAGCGACGATACTAACGGTGGAGATAACCTGTTCGACCGCATCGAACCGATCGACTTGCAGAAGGAGATGCAGAACAGCTACATCGATTACGCCATGAGCGTGATCGTGGGCCGTGCCCTCCCGGAGGTTCGGGACGGCATGAAGCCGGTTCACCGGCGCATTCTCTACGCCATGTTCGACAACGGCCACCGGCCGGAACGCGGATACGTCAAGTCCGCGAAGCCAGTGGCAGAGACCATGGGTAACTACCACCCACACGGTGACTCCGCGATCTACGACACCCTCGTGCGCATGGCTCAGCCGTGGTCGATGCGCTACCCGCTCGTCGACGGGCAGGGTAACTTCGGCTCCCGCGGTAACGACGGTGCTGCAGCAATGCGTTACACCGAGTGCCGCCTTACCCCGCTGGCGATGGAGATGGTCCGCGACATCCGCGAGGACACTGTCGTCTTCCAGCCGAACTACGACGGCAAGACCTCCGAGCCGACCGTCCTGCCCTCCCGCGTCCCGAACCTGCTGATGAACGGTTCCGGCGGCATCGCCGTCGGCATGGCGACCAATATCCCGCCGCACAACCTCAACGAGCTCGCGGACGCCATCTACTGGCTCCTGGAGAACCCGGAGGCCGAGGAAGCAGAGGCCCTCGAGGCCTGCATGGGCTTCGTGAAGGGCCCGGACTTCCCGACCGCCGGCCTCATCGTCGGCGAGAAGGGCATCGACGACGCCTACCGCACCGGCCGCGGCTCCATCCGCATGCGCGGCAAGGCCGAGATCGAGGAAGAGGGCTCCCGTCAGGTCATCGTCATCACCGAGCTGCCGTACCAGGTCAACCCCGATAACCTGGTCAGCTCCATCGCCGAGCAGGTCCGCGACGGCAAGCTCAAGGGCATCTCCAAGATCGACGACGAATCCTCCGACCGCGTCGGCCTGCGCATCGTCGTCACCCTGAAGCGCGATGCCGTGCCGCGCGTGGTGCTGAACAACCTCTACAAGCACTCGCAGCTGCAGACCAGCTTCGGTGCGAACATGCTGTCCATCGTCGACGGCGTGCCACGCACCCTCCGCCTGGACCAGATGCTCTCGCTGTACGTCAAGCACCAGATCGACGTCATCGTCCGACGTACCCAGTTCCGCCTCCGCAAGGCCGAGGAAGACGCTCACATCCTGCGCGGCCTGGTTAAGGCACTGGACGCATTGGACGAGGTCATCGCCCTGATCCGCAACTCCGCGACCGTGGATATCGCGCGCGAGGGCCTGATGGACCTGCTGACCGTCGACGAGATCCAGGCCAACGCCATCCTCGCGATGCAGCTGCGCCGCCTGGCAGCCCTCGAGCGCCAGAAGATCATCGACCAGCTGGCCGAGCTCGAGCGCATCATCGCCGACCTCGAGGACATCCTCGCCAAGCCGGAGCGCCAGCGCGCCATCGTCCGCGACGAGCTCGCCGAGATCGTCGAGAAGTACGGCGACGAGCGCCGCACCCAGATCGTCTCCGCCACCGGCGACGTCTCCGAAGAGGACCTCATCGCCCGCGAGAACGTCGTCGTGACCATCACCTCGACCGGCTACGCGAAGCGCACGAAGGTGGACAGCTACCGCAACCAGCGACGCGGCGGCAAGGGTGTGCGCGGTGCCGAGCTGCGACAGGACGACGTCGTCCGTCACTTCTTCGTCTGCTCCACGCACGACACCGTCCTGTTCTTCACGAACATGGGCCGGATGTACCGCCTGAAGACCTACGAGCTGCCGGAAGCGACCCGCACCGCACGCGGCCAGCACGTCGCCAACCTGCTGGAATTCCAGCCGGGCGAGCAGATCGCACAGGTCATCCAGATCCAGTCCTTCGAGGACGCCCCGTACCTGGTGCTCGCCACCGCGCAGGGCCGTGTGAAGAAGTCCCGCCTCACGGACTACGCCACCACCCGTTCCTCCGGCCTGATCGCCATCAACCTCAACGAGGGCGACAAGCTGATCGGCGCGCAGCTGTGCTCCGCCGAGGACGACCTGCTGCTGGTCTCCGAGGAAGGCCAGGCCATGCGCTTCACCGCCGACGACGAGACGCTGCGCCCAATGGGCCGTGCCACCGCCGGCGTGTACGGCATGCGCTTCCGCGGTGAGGACCAGCTGCTGGCCATGACGGTCGTGCAGGAGGACTCCGCGCTGTTCGTCGCCACCTCCGGTGGTTACGGCAAGCGCACCCCGATGGAGGAGTACCCGGCGAAGGGCCGTGGCGGCCTGGGCGTTGTGGCCTTCAAGTACCAGAAGTCCCGCGGCAAGCTGATCGGCGCGCTGACGGTCACCGAGGATGACGAGATCCTCGCGATGACCAGCGCCGGTGGCGTGATCCGCACCGAGGTCAACCAGATCCGCGAGACCGGCCGCTCCACCATGGGCGTGCGCCTGGTCGACCTGGATAAGGGCGTTGAGCTCGTCGCCGTCGACCGCAACGTCGAGGAAGAGGCGGAAGAAGAGGTCGCCCAGGTCGAGTCGAAGCCGAAGGACGCTAAGAAGTGACCCCCGAGGGCACTGAGAAAGTGACCTCGGAGGCTAGCGACCAGGCGGCTGACGCGGTCGAGAAGGAGACGGCACCGGCCAAGGGCGCCGCCGGGGCCGAGAAGACGGCAACCGAGGCTTCGGTGACCGGAAAGGCGGCGTCTGAGAAGGCGACGTCCTGGAAGGCGCGGGCGCCGCGCGGACGGGAGCTGACGCTGACGGCCATCGACGTGCGCTCCGCCGGTCGGCTCGGCCTGGCGGCGGGCTGCGTCACCTTCGCGGTGTGGGTGCTGGCCTGGATGCTCCTGTGGCTCGTGCTGGCGGTAGCCGGCGTGTGGGGCCGCATGAACTCCCTGCTGGCGGACATCGCGGGCTTCGGCGGGATCTCCGGCTGGGGCGTGCTGGGCGCGGTGGCGCTCGTCGGCATCCTGGAGTTTTTCGTCGTCTGGGGCATCGTGCCGCTGGCTGCGCTGGTGTACAACGCGGCGGCGGATGTCCTCGGCGGGCTGAAGGTGCGCGTCGCGGATCCGGAGGACGCGGCGACGGAGATGCCGGACAACGTGGCCGCGCCGGAGACGTCGACAACGTCGGAAGAGGCCTAGCTCAAGGCCCTGCATTCTGGCGGAAGAAAACTTAATAAAACAGGGGCTGACCAGGCGATTTGGTTTATATCGCATCGCATGGATACACTAGTCCCTGTTCGAAGGGCCTATAGCTCAGGCGGTTAGAGCGCATCGCTGATAACGATGAGGTCGGTGGTTCGAGTCCACCTAGGCCCACCATTCGAACACACTTCGAATGAAGTTCGGGGCATTAGCTCAATTGGTAGAGCATCTGCTTTGCAAGCAGAAGGTCAGGAGTTCGATTCTCCTATGCTCCACGAAACAGCAGGTCAGAGGGTGTTTTCACCCCCTGGCCTGTTTTCGTTTTTGGTGTTTGTCCTGCTCAAGGACAGATTCCTTATGGCACGACACCCCCGCCCGTCGTGACTGTCCGACGGCGGACAGGGGTAGTTATGGCACGGTTATGGCACGGAATTCTTGGGGATCCACCCGGAAACTGCCCAGCGGACGGATCCAGGCTCGATACCTTGGACCAGACGGAAAGACCTACAAGGCACCCAACACGTTCCCAGACGAGCTCTCTGCTCTGGCATGGCTTGGGGATGTGCGTAAGACCATCGATCTTGGCTCCTGGGAGCCGCCGCAACTGAAGAAGATGAAGGTCGCTGTTCCCACGGTTGGCGAAGCGGTAGAACACTGGTTGTCAATGATGAAGGCCGGCGTGCGTGACTCCACGTACGCCACGTACTCAGCGATTGTCACCAACCGCGTGTTGAACGATGAAGCCCTATGCGCGGTCCCCGTGGACCGGCTCACGGTTGCAATGGTGGGGGAGTGGTGGGAGCGCACCGTCACCCGGTGGCCGGACACAGCACCCCGGAACCGCTCTGCGTACCAGAAGCTTGGCGCTGCGATAGCGCTGGCGGTGGAGTACGGCCACATTGACCACAACGTTGTTAACCTTCGGGCTGCGCGCCGGCAGGTGAAGCCGAAGGCCAAAGAATTGCCGGCCACCGCTGACATGCTCTCGATCCTGAACACGGTCCCGCACCGGTTCAGGTTGGTCACGGTGCTGTGCCTGTTCCACGGTCTGCGTCTCGGAGAAGCCCTGGGGATCCGGGGAGCGAACATCTCCCCGGATTGTGACACGATCACGGTGGAGGGCAACCTAGTCCGCGTCCAGGACGAAGACGGACGTTCCACGATGGTCCACCATGAGCCGAAGACACAGGCCGGCTACAGGACGGTCCCCGTGCTCACCGAGTTCATCCACGTCGTCCGGGAACACGTGGACACCTACAGGCCCGGTGCGGGCTGTTACGCCACCACAACGGCCACTGGGGAGCCTGTGATGGATACGGAGTACCGAAACGTCTTCCACGCGGCTCAGGACCGCGCAGGGATCACTGCGCGGATTACTCCCCACTACGGGCGTAACTGGTTGATTACCCGGCTCGCAGAAGCCGGGGCTACCCCGAAGGAGATTGGTCGCGTCCTCGGTCAAGAGGACGTTTCCACCATCGTTGGCGTCTACATGCGGGTGCGGGAGTCCCGCCCCGCTGAGCTCATGAACAGGATCTCGACTACGAAGCCCACCGGTCCATCGTCCGGTGGTGCTGTGAAGTAATCGCCGTAGGCGGATTCATGACGTGGATAGGCGCGCCGGGTTATCGCCGGCGCTCCTGATTCACTACAGGCATCACTAGGGTGCCGTGTCGCTGCCTCTCCGGCCAGCTCCACACAGTAGTTCTGGCAGGTTCGACGGAACCGTGCTTAGGCCGGTTCCACCACTTTCAGACCGACCACCGATAAGAGTGGTCGGGCTTGGTGCCCTCCCGCTTCCTGTTCGATCCCCAGGGCCCGTAAGAGGCCCCTGGGTATCTCACAACCGCCGAAGATGATCGTCCCCCGTGGACCATGAAGGCCACGGGGAACTCTCTGCTGTCTCTGTTCGGATCACGGGGCACAGACGGTGCCCCTAATCCTCACTGAGCCGAAGGGAGGGGGACGAAGTCCCCCGATGAAGAAGGTTGTAATTTTGGGGTGAATTACGATAGTAAGAGGGGGTACATTGCAACAATACACCCCATCTGACCTGGGGAAACGTCCTGGTTTGTAATGCTTGTATCGCTGTTGCGTTACAAAACTCTCACGTACTTCCCCTTATCCCGGTCCCACCCGATGTCCTTCATGCGGTTGAGCTTGGTGCGCACTGTGCCATGGGCCAGGTCCACACCCGGTTGTTGTGCAATCCACTGGCACGCCTCGACCTGAGTCTTGCGACCCGGCGCGGATAGTGCGGCCTCGACCAACGCCTTGTTCTGGTTAGTGGTCTTGGTGGATCGCTGACGCTGTTTCTCGTCGGCCTCTTCGTCCAACTCGATGTAACCGTCTTCACCTCGGCGGCACTGGATGGGGTCCACGCAGGCGTTGTTGGAATCCAGTTCAAGCACGCGCTTGGGATTGCGGATGTCACCGGGGGCGAACAAGTGGACCCTCGCGCGCGGCAACTGGGTGGCGGCTGCGTTGCCCATTGGCCTCTTGATCTTCCTGCCCTCAAACCTTGAATCCGTGCCGTGTCCGACGAGGATACGAGCCACTCCGGGCCCGAACCTGCCCAATCGTCCCCACAGGTCAACCCATGGTTCTCGACGGTTGGAATCCCCGTCTAGTTCCGCCGTGGCATGATCCAGAATAACCGCGTCGATACCTTCTAGTTTGACGTATTCGTACAGATCTTCCCAATCAGCGGCGGAAAGTTTGCCCAACTTTTGCATGATGAACACGTTGTCCGTGTTCGTCTTGAGCTTGGCGACACGCTCTTGGTACTCAAGTCCTCCGTCCGAATCGTTGGCGATCAGCAACACCTTCAAACCGCTGGTGTACGGCTTGATCCCCAGCACATCGCGGCCATCGACAAGGCTGGCTGTTATCTGCGATATCAGGAATGACTTACCCGCCATGGACTCGCCGTATACAAACGTATCGGTGGTTGAGACCATCCCGGGGATCAACCACTTATCTTCTTCCTGAACCGGCCCGCGCTCTTCCAGTGTGGTCACAGATTCGATCCCCAGTTCCCACATGAGGAAAGACTGTTCTTCCTCTGGAGTGAGGGTGTATTCTCCAACTTCCTGTGTCACTGGCTCACCTCCGTGTCCTGGCGGACGTACACAATCAGCTCTCCACGGTCGCTGTCCGACCACTCTGTGATCGCCGGTGCCAGCGGGTTGCCTTGCGCGTCCACTCCTGCGTGACCATGAGCCAGACCGACGTAGTTTTTCACGGGTTGAAGCTCTTCCGGTGCGTTCAGGTATACGTTAACCGCGCGCCGGGTGTTCTTGTATCGGTTCCACTCGTGGGAGCATGGGACGATGTTTTTCATGACGTGACCGGCTGAACCCTTGAGTGACAGTGGCTCGATGTGGTCGATCTCCCTGCTGTTTGGGTGCCCCGGCTCTCTCAGCAGGGGTGTGCCGGTGTAGAAGCACGTCCACGGGTCGATGCCGTTCTTCTTCCAGTGCTTGAGTTGCTTCTCCGGCTTAATGTTGAAGGCGCGGCGACCAGCCGCCCGAGCTCTCTTCAGACCGTTGTCCAAAGGCCCCTGAAGACCATCGTGCTTGTGATACCACGCCCGGGAACTGAGTCGGTGGCAGTCTCGGCAGTGGCCGGCCTTCCCTTCTGCACCGTTGCTGTCGTTGCCGAAGTCTGTGGATAGCGTCTTGATTTCGTCGCACCGGTTGCACCGGCGCTTGTCTACCAGCGCGAGACGGGCGCGCTCTTCTCGGAATTCCTTGTCTACCTGGGCCATTCGGCCTCCTTCTCTCTCGATCTTGTGTTTTTCTCCTTGGTGGTGCTACAGTGGCGTTTAACTCATTTCTGCACATCCTTCCTTTGTTGTGCCTCGAATCGGGTACACGTCTCCTGCGGCGAGTCTGGACAGTCCACTGTTCAGTTTTCAAACAACGCCGGCCAGTAGACCGCTTTGTCTAGTGCTTAGTTGTCAGGCCAAGCCTTTTCAGAGTACCAGATTTTTCCTCGTTGTCAACAGCGGGGAACTTTCGTACCCCCAAAAGGGGGTGTTTTGTGTTTCTGGGCCAAGAATGACGAACGGCCCAGGGAATCCTCCTGAGCCGGCAAGGGGACGGAGCCCTCGTCTACTTCTTGTACGTCATGCGCGCGTATGACTCGAAGAGGAGTTCCTGGCGCTGGCGCTCGGTGGTCAGCTTGCGGGGAGCGCCGAAGGCGCGATCCACCTCACGGTCAAGAGCATCGTGTGCCCTTAGCAAGACGGGATCCATTGCTAGCGGGTTGTAATGGTCTGCGAGAGAGCGTTCTGGGTGAAGGGCTCGGGCGTCTAGAACGCGTTGACCCGCCTTGATAATCGTCTCTCGCTGTCTCTCGGTCAGCTCGGGAACCGGGAAGGTGTTCCAAACGAGGGTGTTAGAGAAAATCAAATCCGACTTGAGGCGTCCTCCGACTGCTCTCAACCAGGTAATGAACATGGACGAAGAGACAAGTCCGAAGAATAATCCCTGCGGGTCAACCGCCGTATAGACCTTCTCTCGGGCGATTACCTCTGGCTCTAGATGTTGAACAGCGAAGTATCGGCGGCTCTCGGAGACTACACGGGGTATTCCAATGTATGGATCAGTTGGGCGCGGTACGGGCTGATCTTCATCAAGTGGGGAGTTGTTCGGCGCTTGTATGCGTCACCGCTTTGAGTGGAGTTCTCCCGGAACTTCCGACACGCTTCTATGCGCTCAGTCAGCACTGGAGACTTCGAGAGGTCTGCCGGATGGAGATCCTCAAGCCACAAGCACCAGCGATAAAGTCCCCTGACCAGCTCTCGACCCATACGGAACGGTTGAACATACTTGGCGGCAACTGGGTCTGCCATTACCGTCTCGTACTCGTCCACCTCAATAATTAGGTTGCCCCCGTCAGCTGGCTTCGACCCTTGGGCAGCAAGAGGGAGCTCCGCTGAAATCGGCTTCATGGACTTGGAGACCAGGATATTTGGGCCGTCGATCAAGTATGCGTTGATTCCCTTGACGACCTCTTGGGGAACAGGATCGCTGTTTGGGGTCGGGTAATCCCATAGCCGCTGTTTTGCTGCACGATCCTTCGTGAACCCAACGATGACGCAGTGAACGGCAGCCTTTCCAGGTGCTTCCGAGTCCCACGCGAAGGTCCGGTGGGCAAACTTGATCCGCCAGCCTTCGCGCTGGATTGGCCTAAATAGGGCGGGAACGGGCTGTCCCTGGGTGATCGAATTGGGGGTAACGAAAGCAAACTCTCCGGCTCGGTCGGAGAGCACCCGCAACGTCATGGCGTGCCAAGCGGTCAGGTAGTCGAGATAGCCGTCGTAGTCTGCGCCCCACGCCCGCCGCATGTCGGCGGTCTGCTCCTTCGTCTTGGAGTACTGACCAATGAATGGAGGGTTACCGAAGATGAAGGTCTGACCCTTCGTTGCGGGTAATTCCTCGGACCAGTCCAGGGCTAGGGCGTTGTCATGGACGATGTGAGCCGTAATTTCAATCGGAAGACGGTCGGGCGCTGCTCCGATAGCGTCTGCAAGTTCGAGGTTGGCTTGGTGATCGACAAGGAACATGGCCGTCTCTGCGATCTTCGCCGGCCCCCAGTTCAGCTCGAACCCGTAGAACTGTCCGATGCTGAGCTTCTGTTCCCACGACACGTCCAGAGACATTCCTGCTTCGCCTTCGCGTTCACGGATTGCCACGATCACAGCGGTTTCGATCTTCCGGAGCTCTCGGTAAGCGACAACAAGGAAGTTGCCGCAGCCACAGGCGGGATCGCAGAAGACCATATCCGCCAGTGAGCCCCGGAATTCCCGGGGTTTTTCCCCCGGCGTTGACTTCGCCTGAATCAGGCGTTTGGCTTCGTCCCGCAGTTCGTCCAGGAACAGCGGCTCGAGAGTCTTTAGAATGTTCTTCTCTGACGTGTAGTGCTCACCGTCTGCTCGGCGGGCTTCCTTGGACTTCACCAGCTGGAACATGGAGCCGAAGACAGCCGGAGAGATACGTGACCAGTGGAAGCGGCACGCGTCTAGGAGGGCTTCGCGCATGTCGTGGTCGAAGAACTCAAGAGGAAGTGAGTCAGCGAAGATGGATCCGTTCACGTACGGGAACTTCGCGAAGTGGTCTGGCACCCTTCGGCGGTGATTCTCCGGGGTGTTCAACACCTCGAACAGTGAGTTGAGCTGGGATCCAAGGTTGTCGGCGTTAGTGTGGTTGAGCACGAATCGGTAGAACAGATCCTCTTCCCACAGGCCAGCATCGTCACCGTAGAGAAGGAAGAGTAGGCGGGTCAGGTACATAGAGGACCGCTGAGTTGCTTCGTCCTCATCCTCTGGATCCGTGGGGGCTTCGTCGCCGGTGGCTTCGTCCACATCGTCACCGGCCATCGCCGTGAACAACTTTGCCATGAGACGGGAAGCTTCAATCGATGCTTCCCGTTCTTCCTGTTTGGTGATCGTCTCGTAGCCTGCTAGGAACCTGAATTGATCAAGATAGTGCCGATTTCATCGATCGTGAAGGTCTCAGCCCAACCTTCGTCCCCAAGCCGGGTGAGGCGGATATTCTCGAAGTCGGACACGATCACATACTTCGGCCACTCGTGCTGGCCGATGGATCCACCGGCGAGGTAGTCCAAGGCTTGTTTGTGGGCTACGTCCAAGTTGCGGCCAAGGGATTTGGCTTCGCCCAGGACGACACCGGACCAGAACAGATCAATCCAGCCGGACCGTCCGGTGGATGCTCGAACAGCGTCACGCTCGAAGAGGTCGATACGCTCCGGGATGATCCCGAAGCAGCGGAACAGATCGGACCAGAACTGCTGGGCTGCTGACTTCTCAGTTGCCTCCTTAGCACTTTCTTTCCAACCGTCGATTCTCTTGCGCCACGCGTGAGAGAAGTCGTCTAGGTTCGCTTTGATGGTTGAGCGCGCGATCGGCGCGGAAACGATGGACACCGGTGGACCCCTTTTTCTTGACAGACATTTTCAATCGTATCCAGCACACCGGATAAGCGAGGACTATGTCCGCGTGTTCGTTCTCATCGACCTTGAAACCTGTACAAAAGATGGCACCCGTAATCACGATCGATGTGGTACGCGGGGGTGGGGGTATACCCCCTGGGGTAGGTCTCACCTTCCAACTGAGTGTCGTTTGTCAGGATAGGATTGCTACCGGTGGTTAGCTGGTCTGATCTGTTTGGAAAACAAACGAAATGGAACAGTCACCTCATGGCGCGCCGGGTAGCTAGCTGCCTGCCCGACATTGCTCTGTGCCGTGACGGTACCCTGAATTCCTTTTGCGCTGTGCTCCTGCTGGCCCTAGCAGGGGTAGGTTAGGTGGAGTGGGAAGCTCTCAAGATGGTGGGCCAATCTCAGAACGGAACGGAATCTTCCTCGTGAAACTTGTCTAGGACGTAGTGACACCACAGAAGCGCCGTTGACAAAGCTAGTTGCGCCTGCCCATCGCTGGCGAAACGGGTACCTGGCATACCGTGGCCCTCGTCGGTATCCTCTCGGCGCATCTCAGATGCACCGTCCACGAGCTTGTTCAATGCTTTGCGTACTAGGGCAAGGCCTTCGGCGATCTTTCCGGAACCGTTATCGGTAGTGATGCCCACGATTGCCATGGCCCGACTACACCGAGTTGTCGCGTTCATCCTCCTGACTTCATTCTCGGAGAGACCACGTTCCTTGAGGATAGCGCCGGCTGTGGCTTCCATAAGATCTTTGGAAAAGCCGATAACCTCTAGATTGTCCTTGTCGTTTGTGAGAGCCCGGTTGATCTTCTTGATCTTTGCGTAGATGCCGTCGGTGGTAGACAATCCCTCAAGGTTCAGTTCATCTAGCGGGATAGCATTGGTTTGGGAGATGGTCCGAGGGTCGTCTTGGAACTCGAAGCCGTCTTCTTTGCAGGCAACGCGAATGTCATCCAAGATCTGGTCGAAGTCGTGCGCATCGTCGAATCGGTCGCATGTGGCTGATCTGACAAATTGCGATAGAGCACGAAGTCCCCACGATGCTTGTTCTTGGTTTGACCAATCCACGCTCCGCGACAGGGTGGAGCAAATATCCCAAGAACTGTACAGATTTGGGTTGTCCCGAATCGGCGCGGGGTCTGGGTATTCCGGATGGACGAACCCGAACCGTGCCCAGCTCATGTACGCATCAATCGGGGCGACGTAGGAAGCCATGCCAAGCACGGCCCCACGGACGTTTCGACTCACCAAGTCCATTTTCTTGTTTGTTCCCATCCTGTTCACTTTTTCACCTTGCAGCAGTCTAACGCTCATCCCAGGACAATCGGTGCAGAGAAATGTCATTATGGGGTACACCCAGTGCGACAGATGTGTCGCAAAAATGGCGAGACCGAGCCTATTGGCAACAGCAAACTACTGCGCCGTAACTGTCCCGCTGGGGTGCCCCTGTATGGCACTGACTCGACGAGGCCGCGAACGAGCAGCCTCTTGAGAAGGCGAAAGGCAGCGGCAGCGAACCTGGATCGGTTCAGATCTGCGAGATGGATGCGCTCATCGGTTCGCCGCGTTGCTCGAGGTTCCGGCTGCGTCCGCAACGGAGTGGGCGAGGTGCTCTGCCAGCGCGGCGCGCAGTTCGGGCGGAAGGGGGGCGGCTCCGACGGATTCGCTAAGCCAGAGTCCGTCGGCGGCAAGGTACGCGACCATCTTCTGCAGCGCCCGAGGGTCAGTCGGGTCAATCTCGGCAGGGTCGGGTATCCATCGGGAGATGACCCTTCTCCACGGCTTGTTGAGCTCGCTGTCGGTGCTCGCCTCGAGCATGAGCAGCAGCTCGGGGCCAGTGGCGCTGCGAGCGCTCACGCGGGCGTAGGCGGCGACGCGCTCGTCCTGCGTTGCCTCGTCTGGGTCCTTGCCCAGGACGTTGATCATCTCGTGGTCCCAGCGCTCGGCAAGATGCTCGTGCAGCGCGAGCACCAGGGCGTCCTTCGAGGGGAAGTGGTAGAGCAGCCCACCTTTGGTGAGTCCGGAGGCGGCGGCCACCGATTCGTACGTGACGGCCGTGACGCCGTCGGTTTCGACAACGTGGAGGGCGGCTTGGAGGATGGAGTCTCGTTTGCTGGTCCGCATGAGCGGTCCTTTCGTGGTCAGTGCTCGGAGTGCAGCTGCGACTGCGTGCCAGGCAGGTACCGACGCAGCAGCACTCCCGTGATGACAGCGGCCGCTGTCAGGACGCCGGCAACGACTAGCATCACGACGAGGTACGCGGAGTCGAAGGCCGTGGAGGCCGCCTGAATGATGGCGGCGTCTCCCTGCGCCGCCTCCAGTGCCTCAGCGATACCGTCACCAGCCGCCGCCGGTGCGCCGTTGGGGAGGACAACACTGGCGGTATAGATGGCCGTGAGCAGGCTTCCGAGCACGGACACGGCGATGAGGCTGCCGAACTCGTAGGAGACCTCTTCGAGGGAAGCGGCCATGCCTGCACGGCGCACCGGCACGTTCCCGATGATGGCGGTGGAGGCGACCGACATGGCAGCTCCGAGACCGGCACCCGTCACCAGAAGGCCGAGAACCAGCACGCCGAAGGATGATTGGAACCCGACTACCGTCACCACGACGCCGCCGGTGGCGACGGCGAGACCACCGGTGATCAGCGCGAGCAGCCCGACACGGTGCAAGAAGGCACCACCCAGGAGCGCTGTCGGCAACGAGCCCACGGCAATCACGGCAACCAAAAGCCCAGCCTCCAGCGGACTGAAGCCGACGACCTGCTGGAACCGTTGCGTGGTGACAAGCTGGATGCCACCGATGGCGAACATCGCGAACGCCGCGGCGAGCACGCCAGCACTGAACGCCGGGTTGAGGAAGATGGAGAACTCCAGCAGCGGATTCTCCAGGCGCCGCTGACGGCGCACGAAGAGCCAGAACCCGATGGCAGCAACGAGCAGCGCAACAACAATGGTCGCGACAGACGGGGGCGCGTGGCCGATCTCCTTGATGGCCACCACCGTTCCGACGAGCCCGATCATCACCAGTATCGAAGACACGGCATCCCAGCGCTTCGAAGGATCCGAGTCATTGGCCGGGCGGATCAACCAGGTAGCAACCAGCGCCAGCGCCACTACGGGCACGTTCACCAGGAACACCGAGCCCCACCAGAAGAACTCGAGCAGCGTGCCGCCGAGAATCGGACCGAGAGCGAACCCGACGACCGACAGGCTGCCCCAGATCGCGATCGCAAAATTCCGCTCGCGCTCGACCGTGAAGTACGTGCGGATCAGTGCCAGGGTTGCCGGCATCATCGCTGCCGCACCGACAGCGAGCACAGCGCGTGCACCGATCAGCACCTCGGGCGACGGCGCCAACGCTGCGAGCAGGGACGCCAACCCGAAGATCACCAGGCCGACGACGAACATCTGCGTGTGGCCGATGCGATCACCGAGGGTCCCGCTACCGAGCAGCAGGCCCGCCATCACCAGGGGATAGGCGTTGATGATCCACAGGCTCTGGGTGCTTGATGCCTCAAGGTCCTCGGTCAGTGTCGGCAATGCCGTGTACAGGATCGAGTTGTCGAGGGTGATCAGTAGGACCCCCGCTCCGACAGTCACCAGCAGCGACCAGCGTCGCCGTTTCGTCATCGTGGACATGCGCGTCTCCTTAATCGTGAACAACGTAAGTGTACCGGATGGATGGTGTAGTTATGTCTACTGCGAGAGAGATCCGCGTCACTCCCTGTTCACGGCGCCTAAGGCCAGTGACTACGAGCGTGGCGCTCATTTGGGTACACCCTAGGTGGACACTCCTGCACGCCTCCGAAGCATGTCCAAATAGGGTGCTCAGGGCCATTGTCGGACAAGTGTCTACTAGGGTCATAGAATCTATTTAGACATTTGCCAACCAGTGGACAGGACAAACGCCATGCGCTTCGGATACCAGCGAGTCAGCACCATCGACCAAAACACTGAACGACAGCTCGACGGTGTGGCCGTCGATCGTATGTACACCGACAAGGCCAGTGGCAAGGATGCTAATCGTCCTGAACTTGTACGTTTGCTCGATAACGTGCGTGAGGGGGACACCATCGTTGTTCACTCGATGGATCGCCTGGCGAGAAATCTTGAGGATCTGCGCCGGGTGGTTCGTGAGCTTACGGCCAAGGGCGTTGCCGTGGAGTTTCACAAGGAAAATCTGAAGTTCACGGGTGAAGATTCTCCGATGAACACGCTCTTGCTCTCGATGCTTGGTGCCGTGGCTGAGTTTGAGCGCTCCATGATCCTTGAACGTCAAAGGGAGGGGATCGCGATTGCCAAGGCCAAGGGCAAGTACAAGGGCCGTAAGGCGGCGCTGTCCGGCGAGCAGGCCACTGAGCTCAAGGCAATGCGTCAGGCCGGCAAATCCGTTACCGCCATTGCCAAGCATTTCGGCATCAGTCGACAGACGGTTTACAACTACAGCTAGCTCGCTGTCTCGGTGTACCTGTCTTTGAGGTAGATCTTGTGCCCGGAAGGGGCTGGTAAAATGCGTTTCGGGGCGAAATGAGCTTCGTCCTCTTGGCGGGCCGGTACCGCCGGTTTTCAGCGTTACGACAGAACCAAGAAGGGATTCGCAATGAGCACCGAATGGCACAGGGTTGAGGGAATCGGCTGGCTCACCTTGGGTGACTACGGAAGAATCAACCCGCGAGAGTGGGGCTCGGGGATTGACCGACATGTGTTCACCGCAGAGCATCCCCGGGGCGGCCTTTACCTAGTTGAAGGCGAATCCACCCCTGGAACCTTCACCTTCGAGTTTGACGAGCGGTACGTCCTGCTCGGAGGTCCGGAAGGCCCGAATCTGGAAATCGAGATTAGTGCGCTAGAGCGCGGACAGTACGGGGTTCGGTACCGCGAGTACGAGACGCCCGCGAGAAACACCGCGTGGTCAGGCGAGTAGCACGAAAACGAGGAACAAGACCTTCGCCCTTATCGGGCGGGGGTCTTTTCGTTGCTAGCGCGGGTGGGCATCTATGGCACGTATATGGCACGCGGAGAGTGTACAGTGTCGTCGCATGAGCTCGATGCTCACCAGATGACGTCTCTACCTGCGTGGATGCTCCATCTGCTTTGCAAGCAGAAGGTCAGGAGTTCGATTCTCCTATGCTCCACAACACGAACCCCAGGTCGCAAGGCCTGGGGTTCCTTTGCGTCTGGGAAATGTGGGGCCTTGCTGTCACACTAACTGGCTGATTTCTTTGGGGAGTCCGCCCGCTTCGGCTTTTCCGGACATATTATGAGCGCATGGTTAGGGCAACGAAAGTTCTTCTCGATGGATACGGCGTCCCCGAGTCACTCCGTTGGCACCAGGGGGCCCTCTATTTCGTGGACATGGCAACCGGCACTCTTCACCGCTGGACTAAATCAGGTGGGGAAGAAGTCTTGGGCGAAATCCCCGGTCGCGCGGGCGGCCTGGGCTTTCTGCCCAACGGTGACATGCTCATCGTCTCCATGGACCAGCACGTCATCTGGCGGCGCAGCACCGACGGCGAGCTGACACAACACGCAGATATCAGTGCTTACTGCGGTGGCCACGCCAACGACATGATGGTCACGCCCGATGGATACGCCTACGTGGGCAACTTCGGTTTTGATTACCACGCCTTCCACCGGGAGAACGCGAACTCCCACCTGTACAAACCACCGGGACCGCCCTCGACGCGAGTGGTGTGCATCGCCCCGGACGGCACGATTGCAGGAACCGGCCCGGACATGCTCTTCCCCAATGGAACGGTGCAACTGCCTGGCGGCTCCGTCGTTGTCGCCGAGACCCTGCGCTTGCAGTTGACCGAATGCGATGTTGACGATGGCGGCGTGCTGGTCAACCCGCGGCCGTACGCCAAGCTCATGCCCGAATTCCTGTGGAAGCAGCTCAACTCCGGTTCACCGCTGGGCACCATCGTCCGCACGGCCGCCGGCGTGCTGGAAAACCCGCACATCGCCAACGCCCTGCCCATCTCGCTGGCCCCCGATGGGATTGCGTTGGATAGTGACGGTCGGTCAATCTGGATTGCCAATGCCACGCGTGCGGAGGTTGTGCTCGTAAAGCCCGGCGGGCATGTCGTGGAGCGCATCCGCACCGGCAACAAGACGCTCGACGTGGAGCTGGGCGGCGATAACGGACGCACATTGTTCTGCGCCACCACGATTAACGATGACCCTACGATCGGTGGCCCCGCGCGCAAAGGTTGCATCGAGATCATCGACCTAGAGGGGGCATAAGCATGAGTGTCGTCCTGATCACCGGCGCCGGCCGCGGCATCGGCGCAGCAACCGCTCGCGCAGCAGCCCAGGCTGGCTACGACGTCGCCGTCACGGACATCAACGGCGACGCCGCCCGCTCCGTTGCTGAAGAACTACCCAGGAACGTCCGCGCCATCGGTGTGGACCACGACGTCCGCGACGAAGAAGCGTGGTCCACGGTCTTCCGGGAGGTGGAACGCCAGCTCGGCCCGGTGGACATCCTGGTGAACAACGCCGGGATGATCCACACCGGCTGGGCACGTGACCTCACAAATGATCAACACCGGCAGATGGTGGACGTAAATTTCTTTGGCCCCATGTACGGCACGCTGAAAGCTATGCGGTACATGAAGGACCGCGGCGGGCACATCGTGACTGTGTGCTCCATGACGAGCTTCCTTCCCTTGCCCGGCTACTCCTCCTATGGCGCGACCAAGCATGCGTTGCGCGCATTCATCAACACCGTCGCCATCGAGGAGCGCGCGAGCCGCGTGGCGTTCACGCTCGTGCACCCGCCCGGAGTGCGGACTGAGATGCTGGAACAGGAGAAGCGTGACCCTTCGGCGGTCGCGGCTTTCGCCGAGAAGTCCGTGGGCCCGGAAGTGATCGCCGAGACCATCGTCCGGTCCTTCAAGAAGCGCCCGCTGTTCGGCAGGCCAGCGGAGATCGTGTTCCCCGCGCTCGGCGGTCGCTTCCAGCGCTGGGTGGGGGCGCAGGCCGGCCTCATGCGCCTGGCGATGCCCTTTGTTCTCGCCAGTGGGCGGCGGGCGCTGCGGAAAGGGTGAGGGAAAAGGACGGTGACGCGGCACCGTAGCGGCATCATCAGGGAATTATCAGGGGATTTGGATACGCGCAGGTGAGAGGCCTGCATGGGTAACAGCGGGCAGGGTGAAAAGCCAAATTTCCGCGAATTCGCTTGACGGGCGGGGGTGCGTCGTCGGTACGTTGGCGAACTCGTAACCACATCATTACCGAAAGACGAAGGAGCGAATACTTTATGCGCAAGTCCGTCAAGACCAACCTGACCCGCCTCGCAATGGCAGCCGGCGTGATCGCAGCACCGGCACTGGTTGCACCGACGGCAAACGCAGCATCTGTCGACCAGTGGGATCAGGTCGCAGCATGTGAGTCCGGCGGCGATTGGCACATCAACACGGGCAACGGCTACTACGGTGGCCTGCAGTTCTCGGCCCAGACCTGGGCGGGCTTCGGTGGCACGCAGTACGCACCGACCGCTGACCAGGCCACGAAGGAGCAGCAGATCGAGATTGCTGAGAAGGTTCTGGCCGGCCAGGGCGCTGGCGCATGGCCGAACTGCGGCGGCCCGGTTGCCTAAGGGGGCTCCGCGCGCCCCGCGGGAATTAGCTCCCGCGGATCCGGCAATAGCGGTCCGGCAATAGTACGGCCGGGGTTTTGCTGTACCTGCCTGTACCGGCCGGAGGGCGCGTTAAAAACAAGGTCTAACCCCTCCAGTGAGCAGGATTACAGCCTGGAAAATCAAGAAATTTCCGGTGCTTGACCTGCGAATTCGCTGGTGACGTGAAACTAAAACTCGCATTGACTTTTAAAATCTTTTCCAAACCGTTATTATCGTTTGTGCCGGGTTGATGTCTGCCCAACCGCATATCCTCCAACCCCCCTGATGAGGATGGTTGGGATGTGACTCCCCGGAAGTAAAGCCATCGAGCACCCCCCCCCCGCTCGATGGTTTTGCGCTTTCTACCTCAATTTTTCAGGCCAGCGGTGAGGGGTTAAGTAAAGAAAAGTGTGTCTTTTCCGGGCGTGTTGCGGTTATTTGATCCAGCCTTTTTGGATGCCGAGGTTGTGTTGGTAGCTGGTGTCGATGGCGGTGTCGTATTCTGCTGGTGCACCGATGTCATTGGTAGTGGCTGTGGTGTTGTGGGTGATCAGGTCTGTTGCTGTGGAAAGTGCGTCTTGACCCCATCGTTGGTCCCTGGCGATCTTGACCGGATCGTCAGGGACTTCTGTATGTAGATACAGCCACCAATCCATCACTGTGCGTTGATGCGGTAGTGATAGTCCGCGGTGTCTGCGGGCTAGTTCTTTTATGGGGGCGTTGATGCCACCTTCGAGGCTGTTTGTTGTTGCTGCAAGGTTGTCGGGGTCGATGGTTGTTGGTGGGGGTTGCAGGTAGGTAAACAGCAGGTCTCTGCGGTGCAGAGATAGCAATGATTGATAGGCCGCTCGGACGCGTTGGTGGGTGTAGACCTTGGTGTAGGCGCCGGTAACGGGGTCTTTGATGGTGGTTTTCTCGTTCATCCATTCCCGGTAGGTGTGGTCGAATTCGTGCAGGTGGGCGACCCATGTGGATGCTTGGTCAAGGTCGGTGATGCGAGTGAGTTTCAGGGCTAGGCGGTAGAGGGTTTTGCCGGCATCGGTGCGGGGGTTGCTGGTGGTGTGGCGGCGGACTGTTCGTTGGGCGTGGACGAGGCAGCGTTGGATGCGTGTTGTTGGCCAGCAGTGGTGGATGGCTGATTGGGCACCTTGTCCGCCGTCTGTGACTGCGATTAGTGGTGCGGCAATGGGGCGTAGGAGTTCGGTGTAGGCGGCGGTGGTTTCGTGTCTGGCCCAGGTCCAGTTGATGACGTGGGTTTTACTGGCTGCGATCAGGAGGCATCCGGACTTTAGATAGGTCGCGTCGAGGAAGATTTGGTCATGGATGCGGAATGAGTCGATGGTGGGTGTGGGGATGATCCACCAGCACCATCGGAATCGGTGGTGCATGGTTTGCCTGGTTACGCCATGGTGTGCGGCGAAGGTGGTTAGAGATTGGGTGCCGGTGGCCCATTGGATGAACAAAGCCATGGTGGCGGTGTTTTTGTTGTGGGTTTGGATGTTGCGGGTAAAGGAGTGTCCGCAGTGGGTGCAGCGCCAACGGGTGGTTGATTTGCTGGTGGTGCCGTTTTTCTTTGTGTTGTTGCCGCATAGTGGGCAGCTGGGGCGGTTGGTGGTCATCCTTTAATCCAACCGGTGTGCGGTTAGCACAAATGTGGCCGGAGGTGCGGGATGGTGTGGGTAATAGCTTTCGGGGAGCTATTCTTTGGTGATTTGTGGTGTGTGGTCTGGGGTTATGGTGGCATGCGGACACACTTTTCTTTACTTAACCCGCGGTGAGCCACGCCCACAGCGCCATCTAGCATGGATGGCACAAGAGTTGAGAAAACTTTCGGCACCACCCTTAAGCCAGGAAGTGAAAGATTGTCCGCTGCACTGATCACCGCCCATGTCCTTGCCATCCTCGTTGGCATCACCATTGGGCTCTTCGGCGGCGGCGGGGCAATCCTCATGGTGCCGATCCTCAGCTATATCGCAGGCTGGCCCACCCAGGACTCCATCACCGGCTCCCTGTTCATCGTCGGGCTCACCAGCCTGTTCTCAACGTTCCTGCACGCCCGGCCGACCAAGGAACAGCGGGAACGGGGACATAAAAAAGGAAACGTCCGGTGGGGGACGGGCGTCGTCTTCGGTGGGCTGGCGATGCTGGGCGCCTTCGCGGGTGGGCAACTGACCGCCTTGCTACCCGGCATCGTCGTCATGACGATCTTCGCGATCGTGATGATCGCCTCCGGCATCGGCATGGTCCGCGGCAGGAAGCCATCCGCACCCGCGCCGCCGAGCGCCACGGACGGGAAAGCGACCCCAAGCAGCGTAGGAACCGCAGCGAGCCTGCCACTAACCCGGGCGCAGAAGGTGAAGATCGTCCTCGCCGCCCTCGGCATCGGCGTGATCTCCGGGCTGGTCGGAGCGGGCGGCGGCTTCCTCGTCGTCCCGGCACTCGCCTTGCTCGTGGGCTTTACGATGCCTGCCGCGGTGGGTACCTCGCTGTTGGTTGTGGCGATGCAGTCGGCCTCGGGGTTCCTCTCCCACATCCTTCACGTGGACGTCGACTGGCAGGCGCTCGGCAGCCTCACCGGGCTCGCGATGGCCGGTACGATCCTTGGCACGCTGCTGGGCTCCCACATCCCTGCGGCGAAGTTGAAGCGCGCCTTCGGGGTCTTTGTGCTGCTGATGGCGGCAGTGGTGCTCGCGCAGGAGTACCTGCTCGCCTAGGCTCACGCCTCCTGGTTGGGGCGTTTCGGGCGTTGACTAAGCTGTTTGGGGCTGCCGGCAGGCGCTGGTGAGAACCAGCCACCGGCCACCAACCCCGAGACGAGCGAAGGAGAGCCACGCGAGATGACCGAACCCACTGGCGCACCCGCAGGGCGTGCACAGCGCGCCGCCCGCCCCAGCATGTTGATCGCCCTGCTGGGGATCTTCTTTGTCGGGCTGAATCTGCGCCCGGCGATCATTTCCGTGGCCTTCGTGATCCCCGATATCCGTAGTGATCTCGCGCTCGGAGCCACCGCGGCGGGTCTGTTGACGACCGTTCCGCTGCTCGCGTTCGTCCTTCTTTCCATGCGCGCCCCAGGGTGGGGACGTCGGTTCGGGCTGGCCCGCACCATCCTGGCGGCCCTTGTGATCCTGATGGTGGGGTTCGCGATCCGCCTGGTGCCTAGCGCTACTGCGCTTTTCATCGGCATGGCCGTGGTGGGCGTGGCGATCACGATCGGCAATGTGCTGTTGCCGGCGTTTATTAAGGAGCGCTACCCGGATAAGGGCGGCATCCTCATGGGCGTGTACACCGTGAGCTTGTACGCGGGTCCGGCCTTGGCCAGTGGGCTGACGCTGCCGATCGCCCGGGCCACGGGCTCTTGGCGGATCGCGTTGCTGAGCTGGGGGATCCTCGCGGTGATTGCGCTGCCGCTGTGGCTGCCGCAGGTTGGTCGCGTGAAGCTGCGTCCGGGCACCCCGGCGGCGACGGTGCAGCTCACGGAGAATGGCGGGGCGTCCGGCGCTGCGGAGGGTGCCAGCGCAGGGGAGGAGCCTGCCGATGCCTCCAATGCAGCCTCCGGCGTGGCATCTAGTGCGAAGGCGGCCCCACCGGCGATCGCGATGAGCAGCATGCTGCGCTCCCCGTTGGCGTGGGCGGTGAGCGTGTACTTCGCGGTGCTCTCCGTGCTCTTCTACACGGTTAACGCGTGGCTGCCGACGATGTTCCTGGAGCAGGGACGCGGGGAGAATGCGGGCGGCGAGATGCTCACCGTCGTGAACCTCGTGGCCATCCCGTGCGCCCTGGCGGTGAGCATTTTTGTGCACCGCACCCGCAGCCAGGTGTGGGCGACCTCCATCGGCTCGGTGGGCCTGGGCGTGGGCCTGGCGGGCATGTACTTCGCGCCAGCGCACCTGGGCATGGCTTTCGCGGTGCTCTTCGGTATCGGGCACGGCACTGCCACGGGTATCGCGTTCTCCCTGGCGATGCTGCGCACCCGCACGGTGGCGGGCACGGCGGGGCTGGGCGCGCTCAGCCAGACCGCGGGCTACACCTGCTCCGCGATCGGCCCGGTTGGCGCGGGCGCGTTGCACGACGTGCTCTCCGGCGGGGGAGTGGCCCAGCCGTGGTCCATCGTCATGGCTGGCCTGGTGGCCCTGGTGGTGCTGCAGTTCCTCGCCGGCCTGTGGGCAGGCCGCGACCGGTACCTGGAGGATGCGCTAGACAACTAGCGCGCCGGGCAGCTGGCGCGCCGGGCTAGCTTTCCTTCGGCCCGAGCACTTCCTCCAGTACCTCCTGCACGACCTTCATCGCGCTCAGTGCCGCCGGTGCCCCGCAGTACCCAGCGGTGTGCAGCACGGCCTCGGTGATCTCCTCGCGGGTCAACCCATTGCGCAGGCCGCCCCGGACGTGCCCGCGCAGCTCACCGGTGGCCCGCAGTGCGACGAGCATGCCGATATTCAGCAGGCTGCGATCCCGCTTCTCCAGGCCGGGCCGGTTCCAGATGGAGCCCCAGACGGTCGCGGAGATGTGCTTCTGCAGCTCCTCGCCGTCCTTCCCCGCGTTGCGCTCCAGCGCGGCGTCCACGAAATCATCGCCCATCACCGCGCGGCGCATCTCGATGCCGGCGTCGTAAGCGGTGTCCATTGCCTCCGCCAGGGACTCGTTTTTCTTCGTCTCTTCCGTCATGCTCTCGCCTTCCGTGTGGTGTTGTGGTTGTGGTGCTGTGGTTTTTAGCGACGCCGCCCGCCTCAAGCAGGCGCTAACCCCAGCTTAGAACCCGGTGCAGACACTCCCCGCGCAACGGCACGATGATCGTCTCGACGTGCTTGGTGATCACCTGCGTGATCGTGTCCTGCTCGTCGGTGACGGGTCAGTCCATCTGCAGAACGGTGCGCAGCTCTGCGAACAGTTCCGGGCGGACCTGGTGGGTGACCGTCCGACCAACTCGCACCTTCTCTAGCAAGCCGGCTTCAGTCAATCGTTTGAGGTGGTGAGACACAGTTGGCTGACTCAGCCCAGACCTCTCTGTTAGTTCCCCGACACTGACCGGTCCACACCCCTCGGCCGCCAACCTCGACAGCAGCCGCAGGCGGGCAGGGTCGGCCAGCACCTTGAACAAGGTGGCATAACGCTCGGCCTGTTGCTCGGTCAGGGGGCCAGAACCGAGTGAGCAACAGGAGGCAAGATCAGTGAGTGGAAGGATCTGCGGGAGGGTCATAATAGCCATCCTATATTGACGGTCATCTATATGAAGATTACTTTTAGTATCGATGACCATCAATATGTAAAAGGGGTCGTATGACTGTTTCCCATCGCCCGCGCATGTCCTTTTTAGACCGCTTCCTGCCGGTGTGGATCCTTCTGGCCATGGCTGTTGGGCTACTCCTGGGCCGGACGTTCCCCGGTATTAGTGACGCTCTGGGCGCCCTGGAGGTCGGCGGGATATCCCTGCCGATCGCCCTTGGTTTGCTGGTGATGATGTACCCGCCGCTAGCGAAAGTCCGTTACGACAAGACCCGGGAGATCGTCGCCGATAAACGCCTGATGGGCGTTTCCCTCGTCCTTAATTGGCTGGTCGGGCCAGCTTTCATGTTTACTCTGGCCTGGATTTTCCTGCCGGATCAGCCGGAGTTGCGCACGGGGCTGATCATTGTCGGCCTGGCTCGGTGCATCGCGATGGTGCTCGTCTGGTCGGACCTGTCGTGTGGTGATCGGGAGGCCACGGCCGTGCTGGTGGCCATCAACTCGGTGTTCCAGGTTATTATGTTCAGCGTTCTTGGTTGGTTCTACCTCCAGATCCTGCCCTCCTGGCTGGGGCTGGCGACCACCTCGGCTGAGTTTTCCTTCTGGTCCATCGCCACCTCCGTGCTCGTCTTCCTCGGCATCCCGCTGTTGGCCGGAGTGCTCTCTCGACTCATCGGTGAGAAGACCAAGGGGCGTGCCTGGTACGAGGACACCTTCTTGCCTGCAATATCCCCGCTGGCGTTGCTCGGGCTGCTGTATACCATCGTTCTCCTGTTTTCCCTGCAAGGCGAGCAAATCACCTCCCAACCGTGGACCGTGGCTCGTCTAGCGGTGCCACTGCTGATCTACTTCGTGGGCATGTTCGCCCTCGCGCTGGCTGTCACGAAGATGTCGGGGATGAACTACGCGCAGTCGGCGTCGGTGTCGTTCACGGCCGCAGGAAATAACTTCGAGCTGGCCATCGCCGTGGCCGTCGGTACCTTCGGGGCGAACTCCGCACAGGCGCTGGCCGGCACCATCGGGCCGCTGATCGAGGTCCCGGTGCTCGTCGGCCTGGTCTACGTCATGCTGTGGTTGGGGCCGAAACTCTTCCCCCAGGATCCGACTCTGCCCGCATCCCCCACATCGTCTTCACAGACTGCTGTATCCGAGAAGGAGAATGCCATCTCATGAGTACCCGTCCGAGAGTTCTGTTTGTCTGCGTCAGCAACGGCGGCAAGTCCCAGATGGCCGCAGCCCTGGCCGCTCAGCACGCTGGCGACCGGGTCGAGATCCACTCTGCCGGCACGACACCGGGCACAGAACTCAACGCCCAGTCCGTGGAGGCGATTAGTGAGATCGGGGCCGACATGTCCGGCGGAACCCCGAAGGGGATCGACCCGCAGCTACTGCGGGAGGTCGACCGCACCGTCATTCTCGGCGAGGATGCCCAGTTGGAGCTACCTGAGGATGCTCACGGTACGTGCGAGCGGTGGGGGATCGACGAGCCGTCCCAGCGGGGCATCGAGGGCATCGAGCGGATGCGCCTGATCCGCGATGATATCGACGCTCGGGTACGCAAGCTTCTCGATGAGTTGCTCGAGAATTAACTGCCCACCTCATAGCGGTTGAGATGCCGTGGTTTTTTAATGACGTCAGCCGGCCCAGGCAGGCGCTGAGCCCAGCTTAGAATCCGGTGCAGACACGCCCCGGACGGGCGCAGGACATCGTGCGGGCCAGCGCCGGGAGAGTGTGTCGTTGGTGCAGGACTGTTCGAATAGGCGGCCCGTGTCTGGTGCGTTGTCTATGGTGAGAGCGTGACTTCTCCAACTGCACTTCGCCTGGACCGGGCGACCATGCGTCAGAACCTCGACCGCTTCAAGCTGCGATGGCGGGAACGCCTCGACGGCTGGGGCAACGACGACGAGGGCGGACTTGAGCGCAAGTACGCGCAGAGCTACTGGACCGAGCTTTTCGAATGCTTCGGCGTGACCGCCTCCCGCATGGACCTGTTCGAGCAGGACGCCCGGCGAGCGAGCACCGGCAAGGCCGGCTATATTGACCTGTTTTGGCCGGGTGTGGTGATCGGGGAGGCGAAGAAGCCGGGGGTCGATCTCCAGGTCGCGGTGGATCAGGCACGCGACTACCTGCTCGGCGGCACGATTACGCCGTCCGAGCAGCCCCGTTACATCCTCGCCAGCGACTTCGAGCGCCACCGTTTGGTGCGGCTCGGCTCGGCAGAGCAGCGCTTCGACATTGAGTTCCCGCTCGCGGAGGTCACCGAGCACGTCGATGAGCTGAAGTTCCTCGCCGGTTACGAGGAGACCCTCACGCGGGAGGAGCAGCAGGAGGCCTCGATCCAGGCATCACGCCTGATGGCCGACCTGTTCACCGCAATGGTCGGCGACGAGGTCGACGAGGAAGTCGGCGATGAGGCCCCGACCAACCCTGAGGACGAAGACGCCGCCGTCCAGGTGACGTCGATGTATCTGACCCGTCTGCTGTTCCTGCTGTTCGCCGAGGACTCCGGGGTCATTGAGCAGGATCTCTTCTATCGCTTCGTTCTGGAGCACACCACCAGCGAGAACTTGGGAAGCCAGCTTGGTGCGTTGTTTGAGGTGCTGAATACCCCGGAGGCTCAGCGCCGCCGGGTGCCGGATTCCATGGCGCGTTTTCCGTACATCAACGGGGCGATCTTCGCGGAGACGATGCCCACGCAGTTCTTCACCCCCGAGATGCGCGATGCGCTGCTGAATGCGTGCCGGTTCCGGTGGACGAACATCAGCCCTGCCTTGTTCGGGTCGATGTTCCAGCTGGTGAAGTCGAAGGAGGCTCGCCGGGATGACGGTGAGCACTACACCTCCGAGAAGAACATCCTGAAGACCATTGGTCCGCTGTTTTTGGACGAGCTGCGCGCTGAAGCCGACCGGCTGATCGCGGCGAAGTCCACGCCGGTGGCGAAGTTGCGGGCGTTCCGCGACAGTTTAGCCGACATGGTGTTCTGCGACCCGGCCTGCGGTAGTGGCAACTTCCTCATCGTGGCTTATCGCGAGCTGCGCAAGATCGAGACGGACGTGATTGTCGCCATCCGTGAGCGCGAGGGCACGACGGATCTGGCGCTCGATATTTCTTGGGAGCAGAAGCTATCCATCGGGCAGTTCTATGGCATTGAGTTGAACTGGTGGCCGGCCCGTATTGCGGAGACCGCGATGTTCCTGGTTGATCACCAGGCCAACCGGGAGCTGGCCGACCGGGTGGGGCTGGCACCGGATCGCCTGCCGATCTCGATTACAGCGCACATTGAGCATGCGAACGCACTGGCCGTGGACTGGCTGGAGATCCTCCCCGAGGCCGCCGGGATGACCTATATCTTCGGCAACCCACCGTTTATCGGCCAGTACACGAAGACCAGCGAGCAGACCGAGGACATGCGCCGTGTGTGGGGCAATGACTACGACGGCTACTTGGACTACGTCACCGGCTGGCACGCCCAGGCCAAAAACTTGCTGGCCGAGCGCCGGGGCGAATTCGCCTATGTGACCACGAACTCGATCACCCAGGGTCAGCCGGTACCCGCGCTGTTTGGCCCACTGCAGCGCGAGGGTTGGCGGATCAAGTTCGCTCACCGCACCTTCGCCTGGGACTCCGAAGCCCCAGGCAAGGCGGCCGTGCACTGTGTGATCGTTGGATTCACCAAGAACCGCGCCGTTAAGCAGCGGCTGTGGGACTACCCTGAAATCCGCGGGGGGGGGGGGTAGAGCAAAGAATCGAGAAGGGGATCAATGCCTACCTCATCGATGGTGCAAATGTGCTCGTGAAGAAGCGATCGAAACCACTTGCCGATATTCCACCTGCTCGGTTTGGCACCAAGCCAGCGGATGGTGGAAATCTCATCGTGGAAGTCGATGAATACGCAGAGGTAGCAGCCGATCCGGTCGCAGCGAAATACCTGCGCCCTTTTCGTGGTTCGAGAGAACTTGTGCGAGGTCTTGACCGCTGGTGTCTCTGGATGGGTGACGAAGATTTTGACCCCTCTGATATCACTAGGTCACATGTCTTGAAGCAACGCGTCACCGACTGCAAGAGGTTTCGCGAGCAAAGTTCTCCTAGCGGTGACGCTTTCAAACTAAAAGGCATCCCACATCTCATGCGGTCCAACAAAGACCGTCCGGTAGTAGATCACTTGCTGATCCCCTCAGTAGTAAGCGAAACTCGTCCGTACTTCACTGCACAGCAGGTCACCGGGAGGGTGTCAGGAAGTTTGTGTGTGAGGCTCTGATCGAGAAGGAGTGTCACCGATAATGACTACTGTGTCACCGAAGAAAGGCCATGACCCGGCGAGGGTCAACGAGATCAGCGAGAAGCTGATGGAAAATCCTGAGCTGGCTAGCCTGATCAGCGAGCTGTCGACCTCCGCTGATGATGCCAGCGAGCTGGTCAAAGGCCTGCTGCAGGCATCAATCAACGCTGGTCTGCAGGCGGAGATGGATGCGCATTTGGGCTATAGCCACTCCGACCGCAAGTCCAAAGCCCAGGTTGAACCCGTGCACGGCGGCAATCACCGCAACGGGTCGTACACCAAGACCGTCAATTCTGGCTACGGCGCGGTGGAAGTGACCGTGCCCAGGGATCGTGCCGGCACGTTTACTCCGAAGATGGTGCCCAAGGGCGCACGGCGGCTCACAGAGCTCGACGACATGATCGTCTCGCTATACGCCGGTGGGATGACAGTGCGCGATATTCAGCATCACCTCGCGACCACGCTCGGGGTGGATATGAGCCCGGATACGATCAGCACGATCACCGATGCGGTGTTAGACGAGGTCATGATCTGGCAAAACCGCCAGCTCGACGAGTTTTACCCGGTGATCTTCCTCGACGCGCTACGCGTGAAAATCCGTGACGGTCACCGCGTGGTCAATAAGGCCTGCTACATGGCGGTTGGTGTCGACATGGACGGCATCAAGCACATCCTGGGATTGTGGATTGCCGATAATGAAGGCGCTGCATTCTGGGCATCGGTGTGCGCGGATCTGGCCAACCGTGGCGTCCAGGACGTGTTCATCGTGTGCTGCGACGGGCTGAAAGGCTTGCCGGAAGCTGTCGAGGCAACCTGGCCGAATTCCATGGTGCAAACCTGCATTGTGCACCTGATTCGGGCTTCGAACCGGTGGGTGTCGCATCAGGACCGCAAATCTGTCTCCCGTGCGCTACGTGAGGTCTACACGGCCGCCAACGAGGACACCGCACGTGCCAGCCTGGACGCGTTCCAGGCCAGTGAACTGGGCCAGAGATACCCGCAATCGGTCAAAGTCTGGCGCGACGCCTGGGACCGGTTCGTGCCGTTTTTACAGTTCCCGCCAGCGGCCCGCCGGGTGCTCTACACCACGAATTCGATCGAATCGCTCAACGCTGAACTGCGTAAAGCTACCCGTAACCGCGGGCAATTCCCGAACGACACCGCGGCGCTGAAAACGCTGTGGCTGATGATCTGCAACATCGAAGACAAGCGCGCTGCCCAGCGAGCGAAAAAAGCGAAGCGCGACATCGAATGCAATGGCTATATTGAAGGGGCGAAAGCCACCGGGTGGAAACAAGCCATCAACCAACTAGCTGTGGCATACCCCGACCGATTCGCGGACTACTTGTAAACCAAGCCCCCGCACACAAACAATCGGACACTCTCGTCACCGGTGACGTAATCGCGAGCAATCTTGCGTTTACAGTGAGCGATCCATCGGGTCTTTCTTTCGCGTTAATTTCTTCCTCAATGTTCATCACGTGGCAACGCACTGTAGGTGGGCGCATGAAGTCTGATCTTCGGTTTGCGAACACGCTGACGTGGAACACCTTCCCCGTTCCGGAGCTTGATGCGAAGGCGCGACAGCGCATCGTCGACGCGGGCAAGAAGGTTCTGGAAGCACGGGCGCTGTACCCAGAGCGTTCCTTGGCGGAGCACTATAACCCGCTGGCGATGGCACCCGAGCTGCTAAACGCCCACGATGATCTTGACCGTGAGGTCGATAAAGCATTCGGGGCGCCACGGAAACTCACGACAGAGCGCCAGCGTCAAGAGCTACTGTTCGCAAACTACGACGCTCTCACGGATAAGCCCTAGGAAAGCACGGTTTTTTGGTGTCTGACCGAGGGTAAATCTGGGGTTAAGGGTCAAAAAGTGTGTCCGGAATCGCGGATTTTCACGGATTGACCTGTAGGTTTCCGGAAAGTATATGCTCCGGAAGCATATATCTAGCCCCCGACGGGAAATCCTCGGTGTGGCAGCCGTGATGTGCTATGCGCGGCGTGGTGTGGTGTCGCAATGTCGAAGAACCAACCACGCTGCCACTGCGGCGGTGAAATGAAACGCAACGGCACCACCAGCAAAGGCACCACCAGATGGCGCTGCAAACAATGCGGCGCCTCCAGCGTCAAACGTCGAAACGACATCACCAACGCGGCAGTGTTCACCCAGTTCATCGAGCATTGCACCACCGCAATATCACTCGACGACCTAGCCAAACGAAACGGTGTTAGCCGCGCCACCATGAAGCGGCGCTTCAAGTGGTGCTGGCTCGTTGATGTGCCTGACCCCACCGCCGGCCACCACAAGCGGATCTACGACCAGGTATTTCTCGATGGCACCTACACCGCCGGTGGCTGCCTGATCGTCGCGGCGACCATCGACCACGTGATCGCCTGGCACTGGTGCAAACACGAAACCACCCGCGACTACCAACTGCTGCTTGAACGCATCGAAGCCCCACTCATCGCCGTCATCGACGGCGGCCAAGGCGCATACAGCGCAATCAAAAAGTGCTGGCCGACTACGAAAATTCAACGCTGCCTCGTCCACGCCCAACGCGTGGTCCGCCGCTACACCACCACCAACCCACGCACCGATGCCGGGCGCACCATCTACCGACTTGCGCTGAAACTGACCCGGATCACCACACTGGATGAAGCCGCCGCGTGGGGTGTGCAACTGCACGAGTTTTCAACGATCTACCGGGAATGGATGAACGAGAAAACCATGATCAAAGACCCCAAAACAGGTGCATGGACCCGCGTGTGGACCCACCACAACGTGCGCAAGGCCTACAACAGCCTCAACCATCTTTGGCGGTCCGAGATGCTGTTTGTCTACCTCAACCCGCCAGCAGGAGTCCTTGCGCCCGAGCGGATCAAATCCACCACCAACAGCTTAGAAGGCGGCATCAACGCCCAGCTCAAACTGCTCGCCAGAACCCACCGCGGCAGATCAGGCGAACGACAACGCCGCATGCTGGATTGGTGGCTCTACTTAAAAACGGAACTGCCTGACGATCCAGTACGAATCGCCAGGCAGTCCGACTGGGGCCAGGGCCAACTCGCCAAAGTATCCACCCTGACCCAACACGAGAACCAAGCCGACCACGAAACAGGACGCCCAGCCCTCTACGACAACGCTATCGACACCGACTACACCCACTCAATCGGCATTCAAAAAGGCCAAATCTAACCCCCGCGACACGCCGAGCCAGACACACATTTTGACCCTTAACCCTAAATCTGCGCACGGTGGTGTCTGACCGAGGGTAAATCTGCGCACGACCGATGGTGAATATGCGCAGACTGAACAGGAAAACCCGAACTTTTCGCGAGAGCGTCTTTTTCGGGCATACACTGCCGTTATGCTCCTTAATATCCCCCATAAAATTCAGTAACCCCGGCGATATGCGTCTAAAACGCAGGGATCTCTCCAGGGCTTTCATACACAACCGTAGCATTTGTTCCCATGGATTCCAACAACAATCTAACGAGCGATCTCGACAAGTGGTTCTCGCCTGCGCGGATGAGCACCTATGCCCACCACCCGGACCCTGAAGCTCTCTATCTCTGGAATACTCATGTCACCAAGGCTTTCCTGGAGGACCTCCAGCATGTCGAGGTGCTGCTACGAAACTGCGTAGACACCGCAGTCGCTCCGCGCTACGGGGCCAGGTGGTACACCAACCCGGCCATCCCGTTCGTAACACCGGCCAAGAGGGCCATCAGGAAAGCAGAACAACGTGCACGTACACGAAGAGAACCAACCCCACCGCCGGGGCGGGTCATCGCCGAACTCAGCTTCGATTTTTGGGCCTACCTGTTCACCAAGACCTACGCCTCGACCCTCTGGCCGCTGGTTCGTAAAGCTTTGATCGGCACACCGACACCTATTACTGACGGAAGCAAGCCTGGTGTCTTCGTCCCCAATCTCAACGAATTCAGATGTGAAGTCGATGTGGTCTACAAACTGCGTAATCGGTGTGCCCATCATGAGCCGATCATCAGACAGAACCGGCAGGACGAAAACGAAGATTTCGATCGAGCACAGCTAGCCATAGAGAAGTTGTCTACCTGGATTGACCCCTCTGCGGCGCAATGGATAGCCACCAACTCCAGACTCCCCGAATTACGGACTAGCAGGCCGTAGCTCAAGGTATGGGTTCACCATCGCGGGGAATGAGGCTGTGTTCGTAGGTTTGTGTCTGAACCCTGGTCCGACTCTGTCAGACCATGTGCAGGGCGCAGACCCGCAGGCCTGCGCTCAGAGAGCCTCGAATCCTTAAGGCAGGGACTCGACGAACTCCGGCAGCCAGTCAGTGATCATGCGGCCGGTGAGGAACGGAGTCTCCTCGGAGACGTACTTGCGGGCCTCGGTGTAACGCATCGTGCGCATCAGATCCACGACCTCAGCAACATCCGGCGCCTCGAAGGCGAGCATCCACTCGTAGTCGCCCAGGCCGAAAGACGATCACTGCGAACCAGAGCTTCCGTCAATGCGAGACCGTTTGACGATGGCGAGCCGCCTGCGCCGCTACGTCCTTGCAGCAAGGACCGAACCAGTACAGGAACGCCTCTCGGAGGTGATGGCAGTGCTACAGCTCACGAACGCTAAGCGCTGGCAACCATGGGGCGCAGAGTTGGAGAAAAGGCCTCGCAACGCTGTCAAGATCGCAAAAGTGACTATGCCAATACGGGGTTATCCAAACTTAAAAAGCAAACGGAAGCGTTCAGCGCAAAGAAGGTCTGTGGCCTACCAAAATTCGGCGTATTTCGACGAAGCCTACTCCCCGACAGATACTTACCCACACTGTCCGGGAAGACGCGTAGGAGCTTAATGTGTCCGGCAGGACAGCCCAGAGAACTGACTAAGGCAGGAATTCAGCCCCTACAGGGCAACGCTGGAAAAGAGTGACAGGACGTAAGCCATATACGGTTCCTCTTCCCCTTGTGGACGGCAATTCCCATCTTCCCCGATATCTACCCGCCATGGAACTCCTGGTTGGGGTTGCTCGAAAAAAGAGAAACGCCATAAGCAATAGGCGATGAGGTCGGATTTGCCTGGGCCAGGCCATCAATTCCCGGCTGTAGACGGAGACCCCGATTTTTGGGTTGAGGTCTTCCATAGCGCGTTTTGCCACGAGCAGTATGCCGCCGGTGCCGGCGGCCGGAGAGTAGACGGTGCGGGCCGGGACCTGGCCGTAGAAGCCGTGGCCGTCGCAGGAGAGCAAAACATCGACCATGAGACGACTGGTATCACGCGGAATGTCGAACCCAACGGCGACCTGCCAGTTTTCCGAAGATGAGCGGTACATCAGGTCCTCGGACAGATGCGCCAAGGCGTGGTGTCTCTTTCGGCGCTCAAGTATTAGCTAGCAGGGGCTCTGGGCGGGCTAGGCGCAGCAGGTTTAGCTATCCCGAACCGCCTTTGCCCTCTATTTTGCTTAACGTGCAGGACATGGGGTGGCAGGTTTCGAACTAAACGACGATCACGGGTGGAGAGGGAAAGTGTTCCCGAATTGCCGTAAAATATTCATAATTGGAATTACGGTGAAATTAACCCTTGGCTAACAGGTTTCAACCATCCCGACAGGATGTAGACCCTGCGCTAAAGGAGGGCGTTGATTTTCTCCCACAGGATCTTTTCGAGCTCACCCTCAATAGCAACGAGCTCTTTGTGGAGTTCTTTGAGGGAATCGCCTCTCCAGGTAAGAACCTTAAAATCGTCGGCGCCCTTCTTGGGATTCCTTTTTATGGTAATGGGGTCGTCGAACTGGATGGTATCCACAGGCAGCCCAAGTAGTTCATATGTTTCCGTATCCGTTGTCTCGCTCTGGAAACCGTGCGCTATCTCGTTGCGGAGATCAATTGCGGTTTTCAACCTCTCTAAGAGGGGCTCGGGAACATGGGGCTTGAGGGCTTCCTGCAGTTGAGTTCCTGAGCGTGTCCATGCTTTATCGATTGGTGGATCGAATGGACCAGATTCTGAGACTGCAACGATCTGTCCCGCAGCGTGTTCTGCCGCGGCTGCCTGAGAGATAACCAGGCCAATTTGGCGTAGATGCTCGTCACTCAGTATCTCCGAGCTGCCCCGGAATTTCACTAAACCCGTTTGGCGAACGATTTTCTCGGATATCGCTTTTAGCACGCAGTGCGCCTGCTCGCGCTTGTTTAGAGGATCACCGAGCTGGTCAGCGTATGAGTAGAAAAGGACTTTTAGTGTGTCTGGATCATCAGGAAGGTTTTGGGAAAATTTATCTCGGGTCATGGAATGTGTCCCCTGGCATTAGCGATGGAAAAAATTTCAAAAACTAGTCTGGGTGGTCAATACAACTTTTCGGTTTTTCGCGATGAAATTGGCTTACCCAGCCCTTAACCGAATTCAACATGTTTAACGAGCGGCGCAGAGAGTAGCCGTTCCGTGGGCGCTAGTATATCCTAAAGAATATACGAAATGAGGCACTCCGGGTTTACAGGAAAAGCTGTTGCTCTAGGGCTGGATTATGGTCAAAGGGACAGGTCTGTCGCTACCGCTTGATCTCAATGCACACCAGCACGTTGTCACGGCTTCGTAGAGTTCGTTTCGCGAGCGCATCTAGCATAAAGCTCGGTTAGAACATACCGATCTAAGGAACAAGGCTAGGTTCAGTAACCTGACTGCTAAGCATGGATAACCAGTATCGTTACTGGGCAGCGTTCCCGGTGTAATCGCTAAGAGTATTAGGCACTCGGGGTCTCGCGCTCATCAGGAAGAAAGAATGACGTAACGAGCGCGATGGTTTGGAAACCTATAAAGAAGAATATTGCCCACGCTCCATCCTTCAGTCCTTCATCGAAGATGAGGGGAAGTACGGCTAAAGCGAGTGTAGCCACGATGGATAGTCTCAAAAAGTTCTTTGGCGAGATGCGCTTACCGCCGCGGCTAAACCTGACGAGGGCATAGTTGATTGCTATGAGCACAAAAGAAAAATGAATCCGAGCACAATCCCGGGAAAAGCTGTCATTGTTGTCCAACCTCAAATTTCAATCTAAGCCCTGCTGCGTCCACTAACGCCGGTTATGGATTTCTAGAAACACCAACGCCCCCACAACTCCACGTGGAAGGTATGGGGGCGATTCGCTTGCGCAGGCCAAAGGCCTGCGCTCAGAGAGCCTCGAATCCTTAAGGCAGGGACTCGACGAACTCCGGCAGCCAGTCAGTGATCATGCGGCCAGTGAGGAACGGGGTCTCCTCAGAGACGTACTTGCGGGCCTCGGTGTAACGCATCGTGCGCATCAGGTCCACGACCTCAGCAACGTCCGGCGCCTCAAAGGCGAGCATCCACTCGTAATCGCCCAGACCGAAGGACGGAATCGTGTTCGCGCGGACGCGGTTGTACTTGCGGGCCTCCACACCGTGGTCGACCAGCATCTTGCGGCGCGGGGCGTCGTCCATGAGGTACCACTCCGGGGTACGGACGAAGGGGTACAGGCAGATCCACTCCTTCGGCTCCGGGTCCACCATGAAGTCCGGGACGTGGGACTTGTTGAACTCCGCTGGGCGGTGCAGTGCAGCGTTCGTGCGATAAGGGACAGCCGCCTTACCCAGCAGCGTCTCGCGGCGGAAGGCGCGGTAGAAGGCCTGCAGATCCTCCAGCTTCTCGCCGTGGATCCAGAACATGATGTCCGCCTCCGGGCGCATGCCGGTGAGGTCATACACGCCACGCACGGTCACGCTGGAATCCTTGTACGAATCCAGGAACTTCTGGAAGTCCTCAGCAACCGCCGCGCGATCCTCGCCGAGCACGCCGGCCTTGATCTCAAACGCCGACCACATGGCGTACTGGATCGTGTTGTTCAGCTTCTCGAAATCGATCTTCTTCGACATATCCGAGGCTGCCACCTTTCTCATCGTCACTTAATCCGCAGGTCATTCTACCTGCACGAAGTGCCGAGAACCACGACGGCAGCCTGTGCAACAACTGGAGAACAACTGCCGTCAGGCTGCCACCGTGGCCCATCACGCGCGCCGGGGTGACCCCGGCCACAGTCAGTGTTTAGGCGTTCACCTGCTTGGCCTGCGCCTGCACCGTGTTGATGCGCGCACCCAGGCGCACCATCAGCAGCACCAGGGATACGGCCAGCAGGATGTGGCCGATACCCGCCATGCCGGAGATCCCAGCATCCATGCCCTTGCTCAGTTCCGGGGTCTCCTCCAGCGGGCTACCGGCCAAGACCTGCAGCCAGCCGCGGACAGTCATCATCACCAGGGTGATCACCAGGCCGATGTTGTAGAGGTAGAAGAACCACGTGAACTGCTTCGACCCAGCCAGCGTGTAGAGCTTATCCAGGGCCAGCACCACCAGCGGGACGATGAAGCCCAGCACCAGCAGGTGCGTGTGCAGCGTGCTCAGCTGCGTGGCGTTATCGACCGGGAACTCCTTGAATTTGGTGACCTCCCGGTAGAACACGCCGCTGAGCATGCCGATCACGAGGTAAATGAAAGCGGTCGTAAACAGGGTCTTCTGCGCGTTCTTCATTGCGCTCATCCTTTTCTTTTCTGGTTTCTTGTTCTTCTTGTGGTGTCGTTTTTTAGTTATGGACGTCGCCCCGGCTGGCCTTGGAGACCATGAAGGCCGCCAGGAAGCCGATGACCAAGGCCGCGATCGCGGAGACCAAGGCCCAGCGTGTGCCGCTGGCAAAGGCCGCAACCACGGGGTCCAGCACCTGCCCCGGTACGCCCTGGCCACGCATGGCGGGGATCGCGGAGCCCGCCGAGGAGCGGGCGGCATCCGCCAGCTGGGCGGTGGTTCCGGTCAGGTCCCGGGAGTGGAACGCCATCCCGGCAGAGAGCATCGCGCCCGCCATCGCCGCGCCCAACGCCGATCCGAGCTGGCGGACCGTGGACTGGGTGGCCGAGCCCTGGCCGGACTGCTCCACCGGAACGTCCTTCAACACCAGGCTCGTCAGCTGCGCGGATGCCAGGCCCAGGCCCACCCCGTAGATCACGAGGGCAACGACGATCAGCCACAGTGGGCGGTCCGGGGCCTGCTCCGCGGTCAGCTGCAGAACACCGAAGACCTCCAGGCCCAGGCCCAGCAGCACGGTGCCGCTCGCGCCGATCCACGCCGCGAGGTGCCGGGCCAGCGCCCCGCTGAGGAAAGCGCCCGCCGCCATCGCCGCGAGCACCAGCCCATCTTCGGACCCTGAATGATCGCAAAGACCAGCAGACCGAAACCGATCGCGGAGAGCAGGAAACCGGCGACGTCGTGCCCCGCATCCGACCGGCCCTTCGTGTTCGGCACCAGCTTCAACGCCAACACGAAAAGCAGCACGCCGATCGGCACGTTGACCCAGAAGATCCACCGCCAGCCCGCGTACTCAGTCAGCAGGCCACCAGCCAACGGGCCCACCGCCGCGGCACCGGCCATGACCGCACCCCACACACCGAAGGCCGCCGCCCGGTCATCCCCCTGGAACAGGGAATTCACGCTGGACAGGGTGGACGGCAGAATCGCCGCCCCACCCACGCCCTGGACCACGCGGGCCACGATCAGCACCCCGGCCGAACCCGCCAGACCGGCGATCACCGAACCGAGAACGAACAGCGCCACACCGGCCAGGAACAACGTCCGCCGCCCCTTGGCATCCCCCAACTTGCCCGCGGTGAGCAGCAAGGCGGCGAAAACCACCGAATACAGGCTCGTCACCCACTGGGCACCCGCCAGATCCAGGTCCAGGGCCCCGATGATCGCCGGCATGGACACCCCGACGATCGTCCCGTCCAGCACGATCAGCGCCAGACCACACGCCAAAACCCCCAGCGCAGCCCACTTTTTCGGAGCATGCGATTGCGCCGAACCAGCTGCCGCCAGTGCGCTCTGCGTGCTTACTGCTCCACGGTTTTCCCTCATACTTAGAAAGCCTATGAACCCGCCCCGAAAAGCACATCAGCCGAAAGGTTGAACTTTCAATCAGCTGAAACACAAAACAGGTGCCGGTTGAGTGAAAGAAACTCGCTACTCTGGAAAACATGAATCTCCCACTAGACAACGTTGACCCCAAGGGGCTCGTCGAATACTCCGTCGTGTTCTCCGACCGCTCCCTGAACCACATGTCCGCGAAGTTCGTGGACGCCATGCAGGACATGCTCGGCATCCTGCGCGGCACCTACAACGCCCACTCCGCGGCCATCATCCCAGGTGGCGGCTCCTTCGCCATGGAGTCCGTGGCCCGCCAATTCGCGAATGGCGCCAAGACCCTCGTCCTGCGCAACGGCTTCTTCAGCTACCGCTGGACCCAGATCATCGAAACCGGCAAGATCACCGACCAGCACAAGGTCCTCAAGGCCAAGCAGGTCTCCACCGAGGCAGGCGCGCCCACCTTCGAGCCGATGGATATTAAGGACGCCACCGCCGCCATCGCCGAATACGAACCAGACGTGGTCTTTGCTCCCCACGTGGAGACCGCCTCCGGCATCCTCATCAGCGATGACTACATCACGCAGCTCGCCGAAGCGACGCACAAGGTCGGCGGCGTCTTCGTCCTCGACTGCGTGGCCAGCGGCACCCTGTGGGTGGACATGAAGAAGACGGGCGTGGACGTCCTGATTTCCGCGCCGCAGAAGGGCTGGTCCGGTAGCCCGGCAGCCGGCTACGTGATGTTCAGCGAGAACGGCCGCAAGGCGATGGAAAACACCCAGACCAGCAGCTTCGCGATGGATCTGAAGAAGTGGACCGCCATCGCCGACGGCTACGTGGATGGCGGCGCCGGCTACCACGCCACCATGGCCACCGACACCCTGCTGCACAACCTGGAGCTCATGAAGGAAGCCCAGGAGGTCGGCCTGGAGACCCTGCGCGCCAAGCAGGAAGAGCTGGGTGGCAAGGTCCGCGAGCTCTTCGCCGAGCGCGGCTACGCCTCGGTCGCCGCGCCGGACTGCGAGGCACCGTCCGTCGTGGTGGTCCACGCCAAGGACCCGCAGAAGAACTACGTCGCGGCCTTCAAGGAGGCCGGTCTGCAGATCGCGGGTGGGGTGCCGCTGATGATCGACGAGCCAGAGGGCCTGGCTACCTTCCGCATTGGCCTGTTCGGCCTCGACAAGTGGGCGGACGTCGACGCTGCGGTGCAGCGCCTGGCCGACGCGCTGGATAAGATCGAGTAAGAGAGCAACGTTAGTGCCCGAAGGGACCGTACCGCGCGCCGACGCAGATGCACCGGCCGTGGGGCGCGAGGTGGCCGTGGCCACCGCCCTTGGGCCTGGATGAACGTGGAGTAGACATGACGCACGCTGATGACAAGAGCGAGCACCCCGGCACCCCAGAGGACATTCTGCAGCTCGTCGAGGACTGGGGGCAGTCCTTCAAGATCCTTTCGGATCCGACGCGCTTTCGCCTGCTGCTGACCCTGCACTACCAGGGCCCGGCCCAGATGACGATGACGGAGCTGGCCAACGAGTGCGAACTCCGGCCCGCCACCGCCTCCGCAGCGTTGCGCTACATGTCCAACGCCGGCATCCTCACGGTGGAACGCGACGGCCGGCAGATGCTGTACTCCCTGGTCGACGACCGGATCCACCAGCTGCTGCACTACGTGGGCCGCAATAAGGATATGCACCGCCACGACTAGGCGGTGCTGGGGGTGCGTGGCTGCTACTGGGGTGATCTGGGCAGTGAGGGGGACCGGGAGCGCTATGCGCTTTCGGTGATCCGGGCGCCTAGCGCCTCCAGCAGGGCGCTGGCTTTGACCAGGATTTCCTGCCACTCCGCCTCGGGGTCGGAGTCCGCGACGATCGCCCCGCCCACCCCGAAGCTGGATTCGCGGCCATCGTCGATGAGCGTGCGAATCGTGATGGACAGATCCGCCTCGCCAGTGGGGGAGAGCCACCCAATCGCACCGGAGTACAGCCCGCGTGCAGTACCTTCCAGATCCTCGAGCAGCTCCATCGAGCGGACCTTCGGAGCACCCGTCATCGACCCGCCCGGGAAGCACGCCGCGAGGCAATCCACAGCATCCGCTCCAGTACCGCCATCCAGCTCGCCGGTGATCGTGCTGACCAGCTGGTGGACGTGGCTATAGCTCTCGACCGCGAACAGCTCCGGCACCCGCACGCTGCCCGGCCGACAGATCTTCGCCAGGTCGTTGCGGAGCAGGTCGACGATCATGAGGTTCTCCGCCCGGTCCTTCTCACTGTTCTGCAGTTCACGACGGTGCCGTTCGTCCTCAGTACCGGTGCCGCGCGGCCGGGTGCCCTTGATGGGCTTGGCCTCGACGAAGAGCGGGCCGGGGGCGGAGCCGGTGGGCGCGTTCGTGGGTGTACTGGTGCTCGTCGCTGCGCTGGTGGGTGTGCCTGGAGAGGACACAGCGGCTCGGCGGATACGCAGGAAGCGCTCCGGGGACGCCGAAAGCACATGGAGACCCGGTGCGCCAGCCTGCGTGGCGACGGTGCGCGACCTGGGGTTGACCGCAACAGGCGAGGGGGAGGCTGTGCCAGGATCCGTTGCCGGCGCAGCGCCGAGGCCGGGGAACTGCAGATAAGCGCCGTAGGGGACGGGGCTCGTGTTGCGCAACTGCTGATACGCGCCCCACGGGTCGGCCAGCGCTGGGCCGCGGGCGGTCGTGGTCAGGCATAGCTCGTAGCTATCCCCGGCCGCGATGTGCTCCTGGCAGGCCAGCACATTGGCCAGATACTGCTCGTGGCCGTGATCCAGCCGGTACTCGGTGGGTGCGCTGGCCGCTCGGTTCGTCACGATCGGCGCTGCGTCCGGGGCGTTGGAATCCTCGGCGTCCGCGGGGAAAAGCTCCCGCAGACCAGTGCCGAAACGGTCTTCGAGCTGCCGGAACCACGCCTCAGCCGGGCTGGCGTCCGGCGTGGGGCTCGTGACGGGGGTGGGAGACGTGAGAGGTTCGTCCCCTGGTGCGCCGCCGGGCCCGCCCGATGCCCCCGTTGGTTCCAGGGCCAGTGCGATCACCGCGCCATCGTGCGGGGAGAAGACCAGCCCCCGGTCCGCGAACAGAAGGGCGGCGTCCGGGTGACTGCGGTGGCGCAGAGGTGCGGCCCCGCCGTTCCCGGCACCGAGCTCAGCCACTGCCCCCTGCGCGGGTACAGCCGCATGCTTGGCGCCGAGCCCTGCCCCGCGCCGGGTGGCGCTGGCGAGCACGTCGGGGGAGAGGTTCTTCAACTCATAGCCGAAGGCGCCCACCCAGCCGAGCGCGAAGCCGCCCGTGAGTTGCGCCGGGAAGTCCTCCGGCACGTGGATGCGCCGCAATTGCCCTCGCAGCGCGTCATAGAAGGCGGCAGCATCCCCGGCGTCCGCACCTGCGGCCCCTACACCCGCAGCAGCGTCGCCGGCATCGGCGCAGGCGCTGCGCCCCGGGACGCGGTAAGCCACCGCGAAACCGGGACCAGCGGCCGCGCTGGCGTCGTCCCCAACCTCGGGAACTGGGCTGTGAACGGTGCCGTCAACAGCTCCGCGAACAGCGGCGCGGGCGGAAGAGAAAGCGAGAAAAGACCGCGCCGTATCGCCCTGAAACGCCGAACCAGAATCCAGAAAAACGGCATCCGCAGCCTCCCCGCCCTGGTGGCGGAGCGCGGCGAATGCCGTATTCGCGGCCCGGCGGAAAGCCCCCTGGCACGCGGAAACGCCGCGACCAGCGGAAATCGGGAAGATCCGCCAGCGCAGCGTCAGAGATCCGGGTTGCACGCCCGCGGCGCCCGCATCAGGGGTGGTACCGGCAGCGTGGCTGACCCACGGGTAGTGCAAGTTATTCCTTAGAGGCGGTGGCGGCCGCCCTCGTCATCCTTGGAATCCTTCTTGGCGTTATCGGCCTTCTTCGGAGCAGCCGGTGCACCCGGTGCCTTCGGGGCAGCTGGCGCGCCCGGAGCCTTCGGGGCCCCAGCCTTGGAACCGGAATCCTTCTTGGACTCCTCGTTCTTCTTCTGCTCAGCCTGAGCCTTCTTCTGCTCGGCCTTGGCCTTCTCCTCGCGAGCCTTAGCCTCAGCCTTGTCCTTCGCGTCGGAAGCCTGCTCCTTGACCTCCTCGGCCTTGTCCTCAGCCTTCGCCTTGGCCTCGGCAGCAGCGGAAGCGGCGGCGTCCTTAGCATCAGCAGCAGCGGCCTTCGCCTTCGCGGCAGCCTCCTCAGCCTTCGGCTTCGCGGCGGAACCCGTGGCCTTGCCAGAGAAATCAGAAGCCTTCGGGGCGGACTTCGCCGGGGCCTGCTTCTTCTCGCGCAGGGCAGCGACAGCCGCGCCAGCGGCAGCCAGCAGCAGAACCAGCAGGATGTTACGGCCGAACTTACCCTTGCCGTTGCGCTTACGCTCCAGCTTGGCGGCCTTCTTCTGGGCCTTCTTGTTGATCTTGTCGACCTTCTTCTGGCCGCGCTTGCTCAGTGCCTTGACGTTCTGCTCGGCAGCCTTGCGACGCTTCTTCGCGTCCTTCTTTGCCTGCTTATTAGCCTTCGCAGCATCCTTCTTGGTCTGCTTCAGCTGATCAGCGCCCTGCTCCTGCAGGTTCGCGAACTGGGAACGAGCCTGTTCCAGGCCGCCCTGCACGCGGGACTCCAGCTGATCGCGGGTCTGCTGGGCCTGCTTACCAGCCTGCTGCGCCTTCTTCGCCGCACGCTTCTGAGCCTTCTTCAGACGCTTATTCGCGCTGCGGGTCTCCTGCTTGCGGGCCTTTGCGCCCTCCTTCTGGGCAGCCTCGCGAGCGGACTCCGCTGCGTGGGTTGCGCCATCCCACAGCTCATCAGCGGCCGCGCGGGCACCGGCGCGACCAGCGGCGAAAGCGCCAGCCACGGAGCTGGCGAGCTCGCGCTGCTTCTTCTTATCGCCCAGGTCCTCGACGAGGTTGCGGGCGTCGCCAGCGACGTTCTGCAGGTTGGAACGCAGGTCCTTGCTGTTCTTCTTGGCAGCCTTGCGGGCCTTCTTGCCGTCCTTCTTCGCCTGCTTAGCCAGCTTCTTTTGCTTCTTCTTGCCGTCCTTGAACAGCTCCTCGGCGCGGTCGCCGAGCTGGTTGAACGCGTCGGTCGCGTTAGCCATGCCCTTCTCCTTCAATTCATTTTTTTCGTTCTTTAGATCAGAGATACCCTGGCTCGTCCTGCCTCGCAGCGAATTGCGCTTGGCGGCCTTCCGAGCCTTCTTCGCGGACTTGGCCAGCGGGTTATCAAACTGCGTAGCGGGGGAGTTACCCTCCGCTAGCGCGGTGCTCTCCTCGTGGGCTGCGTGCAGCGCACGAGCCTTCGCAAGAGCCTCGGCTGCGCCGTCCTGCTTCCGCATTTCCTCCGCAACAGCACGGATGTGAGCAGGCGAATCAGCCAGCACAGCCTGCTGCTGCTCGTCCGACAAGGTCACATTTCGCTGATCGCGAAGCGCATCGAACTCCGCGAGCTGCCTACGCTGCGCACGGTTCTTCTGCGACTTCCGTAGCTGCTGGGCAATAGTCAGCGCCAGCTTGAGGGTATTGGGATTCATCTAGGAATCTCCTCTTGCGTTGAAATTTCACCAACACTCCCATGATAGGCAAAGCCCAGATATCCTGCCGTGGGGTTTGCCCAAAACATGTTGCAGCAACCCTGATGGCTAGCCCCGGCCCGCCCGCTGCGGAAGCCCAACCACCCTGCCCCAGCGACTGCCGATTGAAGTACACTGGGGCGCGTGACTAACAAGACTGAAACCGCAATTCTGCACACCAACTACGGGGACATCTCCATCGACCTCTTCGGCAACCACGCGCCGAAGACCGTCGAGAACTTCGTCGGCCTGGCCAACGGCACCAAGGAGTACTCCCAGCCGAACGCTCAGGGCAGCAACGAAGGCCCGTTCTACGACGGTGCGATCTTCCACCGCATCATCGACGGCTTCATGATCCAGGGCGGCGACCCGACCGGCACCGGCCGTGGCGGCCCGGGCTACCAGTTCGAGGACGAGTTCCACCCTGAGCTGCAGTTCGACCGCCCATTCCTGCTGGCCATGGCCAACGCCGGCCCGGGCACCAACGGCTCCCAGTTCTTCATCACGGTGACGGCCACCCCGCACCTGAACAACCGCCACACCATCTTCGGTGAGGTCACCGACAAGGAGTCCCAGAAGGTCGTTGCGAAGATCTCCCGTGTGGCAACCGACCGCATGGATCGTCCGAACGACGACGTGGTGATCGAGTCTGTCGAGATCACTCAGTAAAACCCCTGTGATCGCGATTTTCATCGCGATCAACGTGACCGTCTATGCAGCCATGGCGCTGCAGGCGGTCTTTCACGTATTTCAGCAGGGTTTCTCCGGCCGCGGGGTCGTTTACGCGCTCGAAAGCCCGCTCAGCGACTCCCGAAACTTCGGTTGGGAACTACTCCTCTCCGCGGAGAAAATGGCGGAGCACGGCCAATGGTGGCGCGCCGCCACCGCCTCGATCGTGCACCTCGATGCCGCCCACATCGCCTTCAACATGCTGGCCATCTACTTCATCGGCCAAGCTGTGGAGCAACGCTTCGGGCACCGCATCACCGCCGGAATGATCCTCGCCTCCGCAGGCGGCGGAGCACTCGCCTGCCTCACCCTGCAACCAGAAGCCACCATGGGAGGGGCCTCAACCGTCGGCTACGGGCTGCTGGCCATGCTGCTCGGCATGAAACTCGCGCAGCGTGAACAGATGACCTCGGCCATCGTCATGGTGCTGATCTACTTCGCGTGGACGATCTACACCCCCGGGGTGTCGCTCTGGGGCCACGTTGGTGGCTTCCTCGGCGGCGGGGCCAGTTATCTTGCCGTTCGCGGGCTGCTCGGTCCAACAGCAGGTCCGGCACAACTCCGCCGGGCCGAAACCGGCGCGCTTATCATCGGTACGGCAGCGCTCATCGTAGCCGGCGCGGTTGGCGTCCTGAATTAAAAAACCCGCCCTGGCAACCAGGGCGGGCAGAAAAGAAGAAGGGGTTACTTCCAGCCCATCGTCATCAACAGACCAACGATGAACAGGCCGAACCCGATCAGGTAATTCCACGGGCCGAGGGTGACCATCAGCGGGATGGCCGGGCCGGCGATGTAGTTCACGACCAGCCACGCCAGACCCAGCAGCATCAGACCCAGCATGATCACGATGTACCACCGTGGCGTGCCCGAGGCGTTCAGCTTCACCGGGGTACGGCGATCCACCCCAGCGGCGGCGCTGGAATCGAAGTTCTCCTCCGGGGAATTGATCTTTGACTTAGGCATAATTCGCTTCCATTACAGGGCAGTGCTTCCAGCTGCCAAGGCAGCTTCCAATACAACGGCCAATATTAGCAGCTACACCCGACAATTCCGCACCACACGGGGCATGGCGGCACAGGTGCAACATGACAGCGATAGAATCAGCCCATGCGCATCTTGGTCGTCGATAACTTCGACAGTTTCGTTTATAACCTCGTCCAGTACCTCGGGCAGCTCGGCTACCACGAGCAGAACTGCGTGGTGTGGCGCAATAACGCACCCGAGCTCGGCGGTGAGGCAGGTTTCGACGACGCCGACCTCGCCGATGTGCTTGGTCAGTTCGATGCCGTCCTGCTGTCCCCGGGGCCGGGCGAACCCACCGCCGCCGGGCACCTCATGCAGGTCATCCGCGTGGCCGTGGATCAGGGCATTCCACTGTTCGGCGTGTGCCTCGGCCACCAGGCCATCGGCCTGCACTTTGGGGGCCAAGTCGTGCGCGCAGACGAGCTCTACCACGGCAAAACCTCGCCCGTGACCCACGACGGCACCGGCGTGCTGCAGGGCATCCCGAGTCCATTCACCGTCACCCGCTACCACTCGCTGACCGTCGACCCGGGCTCCGTGCCCGAGGAGCTGGCGGTCACCGGGCGGGTGGATTCCGGAATGATCATGGCGATGCGGCACACCAGCCTGCCGGTGCACTCCGTGCAGTTCCACCCGGAGTCCGTGATGACCCAATACGGCCACCGCATGCTCGCGAACTGGCTGATCGAAGCCGGTTTCCCCATCGATGAGGACCTGCTCGGCCGCATCGAGGAAGAGCAGCTTGCCGTGACCGGTGCGCTGAGCAAGTAGGGCGCCGACAGTCCCCGCCGACGGCGGAAACTACGGGATCAGGCGGAAGATGAAGACATCCACCGTGACCGTGGCGTTCTTGTCCAGGGTGGCACCCTCGGACGGCTTCTGACGCGCCACCCGGTCCACCCGGCCCAGGTCGTTCGTCGGAACATCCACGCGGCGCAGCTTATCCGGGGAGCCTTCCCAACCCGCGGCACGCAGGGTCTCGTAGACCTGGCCGAACTCCTTGCCCGAGACATTCGGCACGCGGAACTGGTTCCCGCGGGAGACCGTCAAGGTGACCTCGGAGCCCTCGCGCAGTCGGGAGCCCTCGTCGCTGACGCTCAGGACCTTGCCCTCCGGCTCCGTGGAATCGACCTCAATGACGAGCACCGTGAAGCCCGAGGCCTCCAGGTTGGAGCGCGCACCCTCGACATCCTGGCCCGTGACCACCGGGACACGAACTTCCTGCGGACCCGTGGACACCGTGATGGTGATCTTCGTGCCCTTCGAGACCTGCGAACCCTGCGCCGGGGACTGCTCAGTGATCTGGCCCTCCGGCACGGAATCGCTGGGCTCCTCCTTCACCCGGTTATTCAGGCTCAGGCCGGCTTCCTTCAACAGCTGCGCTGCCTCGGAGGTGTTCTTACCCGTCAGATCCGGAACCTCGGTGATCTCCTTACCGGAGGACACCACCAGCGAGATCTCCGTGCCCTTCGGCACCGAGCTATTCGGACCCGGCTCCGTGCGGATCACACGGCCGCGCTCGATATCGGCGTGCGGACGCTCCTTCACGCGCAGCTCCAGGCCCAGGTCGTGGAGCTTGCGCTCGGCCTCGTCTTGGGTGAGGTTCTTGACGTCTGGGACGTTGACCGTTTCCGCCGTCGCGGCCGACCGGTCCGAGGCGATGTACGCCCAGGTCCCGGCGCCCAGCAGGAACAGCACCGCGAGGATCGCCACGACCGGGATCCACCAGCGCCGTTTCGGTTCCTCGTCAATCAGCGGGGTTTGTGTGTCGGGGTAGGTGCCGTGGTCCGGGTAGGACGTCGGCAGCTCGCCTCCTGCACCACCCGCGCCGGCGGCCGCCGGGTACGCCCCCGCAGCCCCACCGCCGTTGGCACCAGCGCCCTGGTCCGAGGCGTGCTCGCCGTTCTGGGCGAAGTTCTGGCCGCCGAGGTTGTGTTCCGCCGTGCGCTCCGTGGCGCCCGCAGCACCCGCGGCGCCCAGGCCGGCAGCGCCGAGACCTGCGGCGGCGGCCGTGCCCGCACCCGAGGACTCATCCGCGCGGTGCCGACCCCCGCCCATATCCGAGGAGCCAGCAGCACCCGCAGGACCCGTGGCGCCCGGCAGCTTCGCCACCAGTGGCACCTGATCCTCGCTCAACCGGCGCAGGTCCAGCGCCATTTCCTTGGCGTCCGCGTGCCGGTCGTCGGGGTTTTTCGCCATCGCGGTGAGCACGATGGCGTCCAAACTATCCGCCTCACGGTGGGAAAGATGCATGCCCTCGACCGTCGACGGTGCCGGCGGGGCGTCCTGGACATGCTGGAAAGCCACCGAAAACGGCGACTCTCCGGAAAACGGCGGCTGACCTGTCGCCAACTCGTAGAACACGCAGCCAGCAGCGTAAATATCGGAGCGGGAATCCGCCGACTTACCCCGCGCCTGCTCCGGGGAGAGGTACTGGGCGGTACCGATGACCGCGGCCGTCTGCGTCATCGCAGAAGAGGAATCAGACAGGGCACGGGCGATACCGAAATCCATCACCTTCACCGCGCCGGTGTTGGTGATCATGATGTTCGCCGGCTTGATATCCCGGTGGATGATGCCCGCCTCGTGGCTGAAGTGCAGCGCCTCCAGGACCTGGGACATGATGGCGGCGGCATCCGTGAGCCGCATCTTGCCGTACTCCTGGATGATGTCGCGCAGCGTTTCGCCCTGCACGCGCTCCATCACGATATAGGGCACGGAGCCATCTTCCGGCGGGGTCTGGCCGGTGTCGTACACCGCCACGATTGCCGGGTGGTTCAGCTTCGCAGCGTTCTGCGCCTCGCGGCGGAAGCGCTCCAGGAAGTTCTCGTCGCGGGCGAGGTCCGGCCGCATCATCTTGACGGCGACCTCGCGGCCGAGGAGCTCATCGACGGCGGCATAAACGTCCGACATGCCACCAGTGCCGATCTTGGCACCTAGGTGGTATCGGCCTCCGAGGATCGCCCCGTCACGGTCCACGACCGACCTCCTCTGATCTTCCAACTCACTGTGTACTGCCGCGGTACGGCTCGGGCGGGTGCCCGCCCGGAATCTGCTTCAAAGCCGGTAACTTTACCGCGCCACAGTTCCCATTACTACTTTAGTGTTTTCTTCGCCTCGGAAAGCCCGGTCGCGCAACTGGGCAACGGGCTGCGGCTAGATCGCCCGCAGCCCCAGCGCCCCGACCTTGCCATCGGCGGGGTTGGAGGTACCCGTGCCGGTTGGGCCCTCCGCGTTAGTCCCCGGGTTGGGCTGCTCGCCGCCCGGGTCCGGAGCCGGCGGGACGGGGTCGTCCTCCGTCGGGGCCGTTGGCTGGGACGGCTGCGAGGGCGGGCGTGAGGAGCTCGGCGTGGGCTGCGTCCTCGTCGGCCTACCCGGCCGTGTCGACGACTGCGTGGGACGTTCCGGTCGGGTCGAGCTGGTCTCCCCGTCATCTGACCCATTGTCCTCGCTCGGCTGGGTCTTCTCCGGGCGGGGATCCACCGGCTGCTGCGGGACGTACTCCTCCTGGGTGGGGGAGGTCGTGACCTCGCTGGTCACGGTCTTCGTCTCCTGCTCCTGGGTCGAGGAGTTCGAATCGCTGAGCAGGAGGTAGCCGATCACACCCAGGCCGAGGGCTACAACCACCCCGAGCACGATCCACGGGGTCGCAGAGCCGCGCTGCCCGCCGCGACGACCCGCCGAGCGGGAGGACGCCGCCCCCGCAGCACCCGCGGCGCTGGCCTTGCGCGGCCCTTGGGCGGGACCCTGCCGCGGCGGGACAGCCGTACCCGGGCCCGACACGACCTGGCTGAGCTCCGCGTCGGAATCCTCAGGAGCAGCACCCCGGGCACCACCGTGAGCAGCGAAGACGTCCGTATGGGCGGCGGCGTCGGCAGCGGACAGGGCCGCCGGGCGAGGGGCCGGAGCCCCGGAAAGGACAGCGGCGGTGGCCTCCGCGAGCTCCTGGCCATCGGCGTAGCGGGCACGCGGGCTCTTGCGCAGGCAGGTGTTCACCAGCTCGCGCAGCGGGGCGCTGAGCTCCTCGGGCAGGGGCTCCGGCTGTTCGGAAATATGCTTGATCGCCACCGAGACGGAGGAGTCCCCGCGGAATGGCCGGTGGCCAGCCAGCACCTCGTAGGCCACCACGCCGAGGGAGTAGACATCGGAAGCGGCGGTGACCTCCCGGCCCTGCGCCTGCTCGGGGGAGACGTACTGGGCCGTGCCCACCACCATGCCGGTCTGGGTCAGCGGCACGGCCTGCGCGGCCTTCGCGATACCGAAGTCCGTGATCTTCACCGTGCCATCGGCGGTGAGCAGCAGGTTGGCGGGCTTGATATCCCGGTGCACCGTACCGGTGGCGTGGATCGCCGCCAGGCCCATCGCGGTCTGCCGGATCAGGTCCAAGGCCAGGGGCTCCGGCAGCTGGCGCTCGCGGCGCAGCACATCCGCCAGGCTCTCGCCGCGCACGTACTCCATCACGATGTAGCAGAACACCGCACGGGTCTCGTTCGTGGGCTGGGAGCCGTCCGCGGAAATCTCCCCGTAGTCATAGGTGGCGACCACATTCGGGGAATCGAAGTGCTCCGCGGCCTCCGCCTCGTTGCGGAAGCGCTCGCGGAACTCCGGGCTCTCCGTGTATTCGGGTTTCAGGATCTTGATGGCCACGTCCCGCTGCGCCACGGTGTCGCGGGCGAGCCACACCGTGGACATCCCGCCTCGGCCGACGATCCAGCTCAGCTGGTAGCGCTCACCCAATAGCCGCTGGGTGTACTCGATATCCGTGCGGTCCGGCTGGTTCTGCTCTGGGTGCTCAGTCATTCTTAGCGCTGCTCCTGCTCCGCGGCTGCGATGACGGCACGGCCGATCGGGCTGGCCACGGCGTTACCCGTGGCGCCCTGGCCCATGCCGCCACCGTTTTCCACCAGGACGGCGACGGCCACGTCCGCCTCAGTGGAAAACGCGATGTACCACGTGTGCGGGGCGGCCGCGCCGCGAACCTCGCCGTGCTCGGCGGTACCGGTCTTCGACGCGATGGTGGCCGAGCCGCCGCCACCGCGCTCGGAGCCCTGCATGAGCTCCTTGAGCTGCTCTGCCGTCTCCTTCGGAATCGCCCGGTTCAGCCGCTTTGGCTTCGTCTCCTTCAGGGTCTTCAGATCCGGGCCCGTGATCTTGGAGACCAGGTGCGGCTCCATGCGCACGCCACCATTGGCGATCGTCGCCGCGATCACGGCGTTCTGCAGCGGGGTCAGGGAGACATCGCGCTGGCCGATCGCGGACTGGCCCAGGGCCGCCTTGTCCGGCAGGTCACCCAGCGTCGAGCGCTGCATGCCCAGCCCCAGGCCCTCGTAGCTATCACCCACGCCGAAGGCCTCCGCGGTCTTACGGAAAAGATCATCGCCGTGCTTGACGCTCAGTTCGACGAAGGGCACGTTGCAGGACTTCTCGAAGGCCACTCGCAGCGTGGTGGTCTCCCCGCCCGCGCAGCGCTGGCCGTCGTAGTTCTCTAGGGTCGTGACCGTGTCCGGCAGCGTGGTCTGGCTGGCGGCGCTGACCGGAGTATCCGCATTATCGCCGGCCTGTAGTGCGGCGGCGGTGGTGATCACCTTGAAGGTCGAGCCCGGGGGTTGGGTCACCTGGGTCGAGCGGTTCAGCAGCGGGGAACCTGCGTCCTGTCTGAGGGCCTCGAAGTTCGCGGCCGCTGCCTCCGGGGACTGATCCGTGATCGCGCTCGGGTTATAGGAGGGCGTGCTGGCCATCGCCAGCACCGCGCCCGTCGAGGGGCGCAGGGCCACGACAGAGCCGGAGTAACCCTTGCTAGCCAGCTCGTTGTAGGCCACCTGCTGCACCTGCGGGCTTAAGGTGAGCTCCACATTCGCGCCGCGGACCTCCTTGCCGGAGATCTGGTCCCACATACGACGAGCGAAGAGGCTGTCGTCCTCACCCGAGAGAATGGCATTCTGGCTGGCCTCGATACCGGAGGCACCGAAGCGGTCGGAGAAGTAACCCTCCACCGAGCCGAAGGCCTCTGGGGCGTAGACGTAGCGGCGGTTGTAGTAGCCGTTATCGTCCCGCACGGACTCGGCCAGTACCTGCCCGCCAGCGGAGATCTGCCCGCGCTGGCGCTGCTTCATGTCATAGAACTGGCGCGCGTTCAGCGGGTTCTCCGCCAGCTCCTTGGTCTGGAAGGCCTGAATATAGGTCAGGTTGATCAGCAGAATGACCGTCAAGATCATGCTGAAGATGGCTACGGCTTTAATCGGTCGATTCACGCGAGCTCACCTTCCGCGTTGTTCTGCGCAGCCCCCTGCTTCTCCTCGGACTTGGCATCTGTCCCGCCGGACTTGCTGCCCTCGTCCTGCACCGCGCGCCGGGCGCGGGCAGAGTCAGAGATCCGCAGCAGGATCGCCAGCAGGATGTAGTTCGCCAACAGCGAGGAGCCACCGTGGGCAAGGAATGGGGTCGTCAGGCCGGTCATCGGCATGAGCTTGGAAATACCCGCCACGACAACGAAGACCTGCACCGCGACCGTCAGGGACAGGCCAGCGGCGACGAGTTTGCCGAAGGAATCGCTGGCGTGCATGCTCACCGTGAAGCCGCGGAGCACGAAGATTGCGTACAGAAGCAGGATCGCGGATAGGCCGATCAGGCCGAGCTCCTCGCCGAAGGCGGAGAGGATGAAGTCCGACTGCACCACCGGGATCAGCTCCGGATAGCCCTCGCCGAGCCCCTTGCCGGTGATCCCGCCGTAGGAGAGGCCAAACAGGGACTGCGCGAGCTGCAGACCCCGGTTGTGGAAGTCCGCGAACGGGTCCACGAAGTTCGCCACACGGGTCTGGATCTTGTCGGACACCTGGTACACCGCGACCGCGCCGACCGAGGCCAGCCCCACGCCGAGCACCACCCAGGAGGCGCGCTCCGTCACGATGTACAGCATCCCCAGCACGGTGGCGAAGAGAAGCAGGGCCGGGCCGAAGTCGTTCTGCGCGGCGGAAATGACCATCGCCAGTCCCCACACGAGGAACAGCGGTCCCATGTCGCGCATGCGGGGGAACTGTAGCCCCAGCAGGCTCTTACCCGTCACGGAGAACAGGCGTCGCTTGCTGACCAGGAGTGCGGCGAAGAACAGCAGCAGCAGGATCTTCGCGAACTCGCCCGGCTGGATGGAGAAAGGCCCGATAGAGATCCACACGTTGGCGTCCGCATTGAGGCTGGTCGGCCACACGATTGGCAGCGCGAGCAACACCAGCCCCACCAGGCCCATCAGATAGGCGTAGTCCTGCAGCGAGCGGTGGTCTTTCAGGAACACCAGCACCGCCACCAGCAGGCCCACGCCGATAACCATCCACATGATCTGCGACTTTGCCAGGGACATGCCCGTGGCCAGGTCAATGCGGTAAATCATCACCAGACCCAGCCCGTTGAGGAGAGCTGCGACGGGCAGTATCACCTGATCCGCGTCGGGGGCCACCCAGTTCATCACCAGGTGCGCGACCAGGAAGATGAGGAAGAACCCACCGACCAGCAGGAAGATGCTGGAGCTGAGCTCATTGCCCTGCGCCAGCTCCAGCGATACGACCGCCGTCAGGGTGACCACTGCGGTGAGCAGCAGCAGCCAGGCTTCGGTCATTCTCTTAAAAAAGCCCTTGGTCAATTCACTTCACCTCCCGGCAGGACACGCCGGGGGTCGTCAGGTCCTCAGCGCCCTTCCTGGCGGTGCTCGTGGCTCGGTCTGCGCCGGGGCGCTTCCCATTGTCCTTCTTCTCGCGGGTGACACACACCGGCAGGGTTTCCTCTGCCAGTCGATTCACCTGCTCGACGACGGCCTGGTAGCTGTCCTCCGGCATGCTCTCGACGGTGCTTCGCGCCGAGGGGGTCAGGTCGGAGGTCAGGAAGAGGTGGCAGTCCTCGGGGGAGCCATTATCTGCGCCGATGAGTCGCACGGAGGCAGATTCATCGAGGCAGATCCGCTGGTGCGTGGAGTTCAGGGAGAGGCCCAGCAGGGAGCCGGGCACCCCGTTCTTCACGACGATCTGCTTGCCCTCCACGGCGACGAAGTAGGTCTCGCCGATCTTCTGGTAACCGAAGAATCCGGCGATTCCGAGCCCAACGACGAGGATGCATGCGACGACCAGGGCGATCCAGCCCCGTCCCCGTTTCTTTTTAGGGACGTCGGTTCCGTCTGCGCTGGTGGGTTCCGCCGCGCCGGATGCGGGCGCAGCAGCCGGCTCCGAACCAGGGTCGCCAAGGGTGGCTACCCCAGCCGGCTCCGAAACCTCCTCGGGATCCTTCGGGGGCCGAGGCGCCCGCGAGCTCGTCACGCTGGCGCCACTGGCAGCGGCGCGGGCCGCGGGCGTATCGAAGCTGCGGCTCTCCTGCATAGTGGGGGAGGCAGCACCAGCGAGCACTGGGGTCTCCGGCAGCGGGCCGCGACCAGCAGAACCTGCCGCGTTACCCTCGCCTGACGCGTCGTCCTCGACATCGGCGAGGTCCACAACATCCGCGACGACGACGGTGACGTTATCTGGTCCACCGCCGCGCAGCGCCATCTCGACGAGGCGATCGGCTGCGGTGGCAGGGTCGTAGGCGTTCAGAATGTCCCGCATCGTGTCGAGGCTCACCGGATCGGAGAGGCCATCGGAACACAGCATGTAGCGGTCGCCCGGCAGCACCTCAAACTCCGTGAAGGTTGGCTCCACGGGCCGGCCGGTAAGCGCCTTGAGGATCAGGGAGCGCTGGGGGTGGGAGCTGGCGTCCGTGGCGTCGAGCTTGCCCTCGTCCACGAGGGTCTGGACGAAAGTATCGTCCTTCGTGATCTGCGTGAGCTCCCCGTCGCGTAGCCGGTAGGCGCGGGAGTCGCCGACGTGGCACATCGCGGCCTTAGCGTTGCTGAATAGGATCGCGGTGAGGGTGCAGCCCATGCCCTCCAGCTGTGGGTTCTCATCCACGTGGGAGGCGATGCGCTCATTGCCCTCATCCACCGCGCGCTCCAGCACGGAGGTGAGGCGGCGGCGCTCATCCGGCTCGTCCAGGAGCGGAGAGTCCAGCGTCCGCAGGGTGTCCACCAAGAAGCGGCTGGCGACCTCGCCGGCCGCGTGGCCACCCATGCCATCGGCGAGAGCCAGCAGGCGCGGGCCCGCGTAGGCTGAGTCCTCATTATTCGTGCGCACCAAACCGCGGTCGGAGGATGCGGCGAAATCTAAAGCCAAGCGCTGATCCGTCATTGCTCCATCCTCACCTGGGTCTGCCCGATCCGGACTTCCATTCCCTCGGCGAGCCGTTCCGGCTGGTCAATGCGTTGGCCGTTCAGCCACGTGCCGTTGCGGGAATCCTGATCCTCGATGAACCAGTCCCGACCCCGGCGGATGAGCCGGGCATGGGTGCCCGACGCGAAATCATCCTCCAGCTGCAGTGTGGACACCGAGGAACGGCCGATCGTGATCTCGTCGTAGCCCTGGAAGTTCAGTGTGGTCCCGGTCAGCGGGCCACTGGTGATGATCAGGGACTTCGGCGGATTCGTGCGGTGACGCGTGCCCCGGAAACCGCTGCTAGACGTGCCACCAGCCAGGCCAACATGGGGGGCGGCGTAGCCCATCGGCGCGCCACCACCAGCGGCAGCCCCGGGGTTCGCCGCGTAGTTCAGATCCTTGCGAAGCGCGCGGAGTGTCATCCAAATGAAGAACCACAGCAGCACGAGCAGGCCGATCTTGACCACTAGTAACAGCGTGGTGTGCACGGTCTTCACTCCTTATATATCGGGCATACGTGAGCAGACGGGCCGCAGGGGCGGCCGAAGTTGTCCGGGTTTTAACTCTAGTTTAGTGAGCAGACACGCGTATAGGGGGTGGAGTGAATAGCCAAGCCCTCACGAAGCCCCCGCAAAACCCCCGAGGCAATAAACGGTAGGGGGTTGGAACGCCCTAGTGGTGGAAGCGGACCTCGATCTCGGAGTGGCCCACGGCGATGACGTCCCCGTCGGCGAGCAGCCAGTTCTCGATCGGAGTGCCGTTGACGGACGTACCGTTCGTGGACTGCAGATCGGTGAGGACGGCGTCGTAACCATCCCAGGTGATCTCCGCGTGCTGACGGGACACGCCCGTGTCCGGGATGCGCAGGTCGACGGTCTTCCCGCGGCCGATGAGGTTGCTGCCTTCGACCAGGTCGTAGCGGCGGTCGCTGCCGTCCCGCAGGGTGAGGGTGACGGTCAATTGCTCGGCTTCCGGCCGGGGTTCGCCCGTCCCACCGCGGACGGGGGCCTCCTCATTCGCTGCGTGGGTGATCACCGTGGTTCCGGGGTAGCTGTGCTCCGGGTCGACGGCTCCGTCCTGGTCCTCGCCGGCCGGTGCGGCCGCGTCCTCCTGGACGGCCGGTCCGTCCTGCTCAGCGGCGGAATAGCTAGCGTCCTCGGTGCCCGTATCCTGCCCACCGTCGACGGACTGGGCGGGGGACTGGGCAGTGCCGGGGTGGCTCGAATCGGAGTGCTCGGCGCCGTAGCCCGTGCCCGGGCTGGGGCGGACGACCGAACCCAGGCCCGCGCCCGCGGCCCCCGTCTGCGCGGGGAAGGAATCGCTATCAGCGTCATAAGCCTGGGCCTCGACCTCGCGCACCTGGCTGGGGTCCTCCGGCCACTCCCGCTCACCGGGGGCGACGTCCTCGTCCGGGCGGGAGGAAGAACCAGCGGAGCTGGAAGATTCAGCAGAGCTTTGAGAACCAGCAGAGCTGGCGTCGGCGTCGGCGCCTGCATTCTCGTCCTCGGCGGGGGAGTAGCTCTCGGGGATCTTGAAACGGGAGTCGGCCTTCAGCTGGCCCGTGTGCAGGTCCTCCTCGACCCGAAGATCAACCGTGACCTGGTTATTCGTTGTCCATCCCTCGTTGCGGATGAAACGGCCCAGGCGGGCGGAAAGGTCGCGGACCAGCGTGGGGTGGCTCTCCTTCAGGGAGTCGTAATCACGCTGGGAAATCGAGACGATGAAGAAGCTTGGGGCAAGCCGGTTGCCCTCGCTATCCACCATCACGGAGTCCTCGGCCTGCTGCTTCAGCATCTCGTCGATCTCGGTCGGGACAACTTCGCCACCGAATACCCGCGCGAAGCTGTTATCCAGGCCCCGCTGTAGTGCGCTATCCAGTTTGCGAAATTTTCCGAAAAGATCCATCGATATTTTCCTTCCTTGGACGTCTAGGCCGTCTAACCAGAAAGGCCGCGATCGGTGAATCGCTTTAGCCTCGTGGTGCTTCGCTCGTGGTGAAGGGCAGGTCGCGCTGTGCAACGCGCCGCCGCAACGGGGTAGACGTACACATGTTGAACGGCCATTATACGGGGATAACTAGGTGGGGCCGGGTTAGTGCAGGTCACGCGGTAATTTTGTTGTGGTCTATAGCTCGTGATACGCTTCTTCCTGTTGCAAACGCACCCGGCGTTAAGCCCACGCTTTGCACCCATGCGTACCAAGCCTCATCGTTTGGAGCGGATGAAGCCACGGGCGAGTGGCGGAATTGGCAGACGCGCTGGCTTCAGGTGCCAGTGTCCTTTACGGACGTGGGGGTTCAAGTCCCCCTTCGCCCACAATAGCGGCCCCAGGTCGCAGGAACCGGTGGTTCACCTTCAACAGGTGGCCACCGGTTTTTCTTTGTGCCCGGCTGAGCCCGCCGGTGGGGGCTCCTAAGATGTGGTGCATGAGTTCTGACCCACGCACCGCGAGCACCGACCCGCTCCTTCAAGCCCCGCACGGTTTCCGCCTCCGCCGGGTGAGCCCAGCCGACATCCCCCAGATCCTGGAGCTCATCCAGGACCTCGCGGAGTATGAAAAGGAACCGGACGCCGTCCACGCCACCGAGGAAGCCCTCCACGAGCACCTCTTCGGCGAGAACCCGGCTGTGTTCGGGCACGTCGTCGAGGTGCTCGACGGAGATATCGAGGACCGGGACATCAAGGACGGGGGCGTCGCGGACAGCAGCGGCGCCGAGAACGGAGACGTCGCGCCGGGCGAGCGCCCCCGCCTGGCCGGCATGGCGCTGTGGTTCCTCAACTTCTCCACCTGGGAGTGCACCCACGGCATCTACCTGGAGGACCTCTACGTCCGCCCCGAATACCGGAAGAACGGGCTCGGGAAGCTGCTGCTCCAGCAGCTCGCGCACCTGTGCGTGGCTCGCGGCTATCAGCGCATGGAGTGGTCCGTGCTGAAGTGGAATGAACCGAGCATTCAGTTCTATAAGTCCTTCGGCGCCTACTCGATGTCCGGCTGGGACACCTACCGGCTGGACGGTGACGCGCTGCAGGGCTTCGGCGCTTAATTTTGCGCAGCGCAGCTCGGATCGCCGTGGTGCGCTGCCATATCAGCGGGGGTGCGTGACCATGATGATGGTCCGCTCGACGCGCGCCCCCGGCAGTTCGCCACGGGGAGCAGCCCAGGATTCGGCGCTGATTTCCACCGCGTTCTCCGGCTTTATCTCTTCCGACCAGGCTCCTTCGGGCACAATCTCCTCCGAGCCAGCGGCGTGAGCATCCGCGTCCTCCTGGAAACCAAGCAGGCGCAACACTTCCGTGGAGCCCGCGTCATCGAGGTGTTCCGTCGGCTCGTCCAGCAGAAGGATAGGCGCGTCGGTGAGCAGCGCGCGGGCCAGAATCACCCGACGGCGCTGACCCCCAGAGAGGTCCTCCGCGCCCCGCGCCAGCACCGTATCTAGCCCCCGCGGGAGGCCCCGAACCCACACGCCCAAGCCCAGCTGATCCAGCACCTCCCACATCGCTTCCTCGCTGGCGTTCGGTGCCCCCACCGCGAGGTTGTCCCGCACGGTCGTGGCGAAGATGTGCTCGTCCTCGGCGATGAAGCGCGCACCGGGCGCCGAATACGTCCCACCGCGGGCGGGCAGCAGCCCTGCCAGCGTCATCAGCAGGGTCGTTTTCCCAGTTCCCGACGCCGCGACGACGACGCCACGCCCACCAGCGGGGACGTCCAGGTTGTAGGTGCCGAGGTCGCTACCCCAGCCCACCGTCAGGCGGTCGACGCGTACCGCCGAGGGAGTGGGGAAGGATCCATCCGCAGCCTCGGCATCAGCTGCCGCGGGCTCGTCCTGGGCCTTGGTCTCCGCCTCCTCGGCCCCCGGGATGGCGTACAGGCGTGACAGGGAATGCTCGGCCCGGACCCGAGTGCGGGCAGCCTCCGGGAGGGTGGATACCGCCTCGAAGGCGGCGAGTGGGAAGAGTGCGACGACGACCAGCCACTGCGGCGAATGCGCCGCCGCGCCGGAACCAGCCCAACCCGTGTACTCCAGAGCGGCGAGTGCTGAGATGGCCGCCGTGGTTAGCGCGCTGGTGAGACTCAGCAGGCCGGAAGCCCCGGCTGCCCAACCCAGGCCGCGGCGCCGCTGGGACCGAAGCTCGGCTTCGGCGCTCTCAGCCGTGGCCAGGGCGCCCGCGAGCTGGCCACGCACCCGCAGCGTCGGAGCAGAAGACAACGCATGGTCCACTGCCGCGACATAGTCCTCATTAGCCTCCGCGACGAGGGAGGACCGTTCCGCGCGCGCTGCCAAGCGGGGCACGAGCACCCCCGCCACCAGCAGGCCCATGACCAGGATGAATGCCGCGAGCGGGGTGAGGATGGCCAGGAACACAACGGCGACGAGGCTCGTGATGACCGCGACCCACCGCGGAATCGTGGTGCGGACGATGCGCTCGGTCAGGGCATCGACGTCCTCCCCGATACGGGCGAGCAAAGCTCCGCGACCAAGGCCCATGACCTGCACAGATGGTGCTGCAGCGAGGCGGGCGTAGACGTCCACGCGCACCGCGGCGGCTCGGTCCAACGCAACATCATGGCTGGCCAGACGGTCGAGATAACGGAAGAGGGCGCGGGAAATTCCGAGCGCGCGCACCGCCGTGATCGCCACGGTCAGATCCATCACGCTCGGCTGCTGCCAGGCGCGCGCGATCAACCACGCGGAGACCACCGAGAGGGCGATGGCGGACAACAGTGTGCTGACTCCAGCGATAATGGCGCGGGTCATCGGCCGTTCCCCCTTCGTTTACCTCGGTGGATGGTGCGGACGCGGCGCTCGTCCCGCGCACCTCGATGACCCGGTCCGCCGCCGCGATCAGCAGCGGATCGTGGGAGGCGGCCAGGACTGTCGCGCCGCCTTCTGCCGCGGCACGCAGCTTGCCAATCATGAGGCCCGCGTTCGCCGAGTCCAGGTGGGCGGTCGGCTCATCGAGAATCAGCAGGTCCTTGCCGGGCACCTGCTCAGCGAAGGCGCGGCGCTGGCGCTGGCCCAGCGAGAGTTGCGACGTATCGCCGATTGCGGCCTCGTCCAGCACCGGGCGCTGCGGCAGGTAGGCGGTGCGTTGCCACAAAGTATGGCCTGCCCATACAGCAGGCTCGACGTTGCGGCCGTCACTGCGATCCTTGCCACTGCTGCTCGACTCGTGGGCATCCTGTGGGGCACCCGTGGCAGCCGGGGTGGCAGCAACTTCTTCGACGCGGGCACTGCCCGTTCCGGCGGTGAGTCCCAACGCCGCGAGCAGGGCGGTGGACTTCCCCGCACCGTTGTCGCCCCGCAGCACTGTGATCTTGCCGGGCTCTGCTTGGCCACTAAGCCCCGCCGGCCGGGCTCCATCTCGCCCAGGTGCCGAGTAGTCCTCGAAGACCACCCGCAGCCCCAGGGATGCCGTGTCTGGGAGAGTTTGCGTCGCGCTCACATCCTCTGCAGCTGGCGGAGTGTCCGTATCTGCCGGGACGGCCGGGCCGTCGAGGACACCCAGCACCGCGTTCGCAGCAGCCGCTCCGTCCTGCGCATCATGGAAGCGAGACCCAACCTCACGGATCGGGGCGTAGACCTCCGGGACGATGATGAGCACCGCCAGTCCCGCAGCCAGACTCATATCCCCGCCCAGCAGCCGGAAACCGATATTCACCGCCACCAGCGCCACGGAGAGCGTGGCCAGGAACTCCAGCACCATGCCGGAAAGAAAAGCGATGCGCAGCACTCCCATCGTCGAGCGCTGGTGGGAACGCGCGAGGCGTTCCACCTCAGAGGTCGGGGCCAGCTGCTGACCATGGGCGGTGAGCGTGGGCAGCCCCGCCGACAGATCCAAGAGCTGATCGCTCAGCAGCGCCATGTCCGCCAGCTTGCGCTCCGTGCGGCCCGCCGTGAGCAGGCCCACCAGCCACATGAAAAATGGGATTAGGGGAATCGTGACTGCCGCGATGAGCGCAGAGGAACGGTCCTGGAACCAGATGGCGGCCAGCGCGATAGGCGTCGATAAGAAGGTGGCGACCGCCGCGGGCAGGAAACCCGTCAGATATGGGCGGAAGGCGTCTAGGCCAGTGGTGAGCAGGCTGCGGAATTGGGCGACATCCACGGTGCGCGGGTCCCGGTGGGTCAACGCGGTCAGACCACGGCGCCGCAGCTCCGCGACCACCGTATCCGCCGCGGAATCCCCCAGCCGGGATTGCGCCCACGCCACGAGAGCCCGCAACACTGCCACCGCGACCAGCCAGGCCAAGAGCGCCAGGTCCAGGCGCTGGGCGTACTGCCCAATACCGCCAGGCTGAGCCTCGCCTGCTGCCGGTGCCAACTGGCCCAGTGGCGCCTCCCCGCCCAGCACTCCGGCAACCAGGTGGCCGAGCAGCAAGCCAGCGGCGATGCTCAAGCTCACCCCTGCCACAGAAAGCGCCGCACTCAGCAGCACCCAGCGACGCGCCGGGGTTGAGACCCGCAAGAGCTGCATTAGAGATGCACCGGCTCCGCCACGATCCGACGTCGGAAAATCCAGTAGGTGTACCCCTGATAGAGCAGCACAAACGGGGTCACGATCACCCCGGCCCAGGTCATGATCTTCAGGGTGTAGGGGTTGGACGCGGCCTGCCAAATATCCAGGTCAGTCCACAGCATCGGGAACATCGCCCCGAAGGCCAGCACAACCACGGACACGATCGCCAGGGCGGTGGCGGTGAAGGCCCAACCATCCCGCTGCGCGACCGTCGCGGCCACCGAGCCGAGCAGTCCCACGACCGCCAGCACCAGCGGCACCCAGGTCCACGCCTTGCCGTAGCCCAGTTGGGTCCACAGTGCGAACACGCCGCCGAACACAATCGAGCCGATCGCCAGCGGGGTGATGAAGCGCTGCGCCTCCTTCCGCAGCACACCTGCGGTCTTGAGGCGGATGAAGGTCAGCCCGTGTAGCGCGAAGACGCACACCAGCGCAGCCGCACCCACCAGCGCATAAGGGTGGAATAGCGGGTAGACGTGGGCGGCGTTCTCCGGGATGCCGCTCACCAGGTTGGCCACCGCCACACCCCACACGATCGGGGAGATCCAGGAGCCGGTGATGATCCCGGCATCACACCAGGCACGCCACTTCGCGGAGTTCACCTTCGTGCGCCACTCCAGGCCCACGATGCGCACAATCAGCCCCAGAAGGATGAGGAATAGCGGCAGGTAAAAGCCACTAAACATGTCCGCATACCAGGCGGGGAACGCCGCGAAGAGCGCACCACCGGCGGTGATGAGCCAAACCTCGTTGCCGTCCCAGACGGGCCCGATCGTGCGGATCATGGCGCTACGGCGGGCCTCGTCGCGTCCCAGGAAGGGCAGGAGCAGCCCCACGCCGAAGCCGAAGCCTTCCAGCATGAAGTAGCCGGCGAAGAGGAAGACGATGAGGCCAAACCACAGGGTAGGCAGATCGATGCTCATGATTCCTTCCCTTCTGCGTCGCGCGCGAAGCTCACTGTTCCCGCAGGCTGCAGCTGCTTTTCTTCGTCATCTTCCGTGCTTTCGGACGCCACCGCCTCCGGGCCGGATTCGGCCGGCGGACCGTCGAGAACCACGCGGCGGATCAGCCAGAACCACACCACCGCGAGGATGCCGTAGATCAGGGTGAAGCCCACCAGGGTCACGATGACCACCCACGGCTCGTGCCCAGAGCCCCCGTGGTCGACCAGCATGCGGATCGATTCGGTGCGCGGATCACCCACCGATTCCGGATTCGGGTGGATCACCCACGGCTGGCGACCCATCTCGGTGAAGATCCAGCCCGAGGAGTTCGCGAGGAAGGGGAAGGGGATCGCCGCCAGGCAGCCCCAGGAGAAGATGGTCGCCCACTTGCCCTTCGGCAGGCGCCCCTTGCGGGTAAATAGCCAGGCGAAGAAGGCCAGGGCGAGGGAGCCCACCATCAGCCCGATCATGGCGCGGAAGGACCAGTAGGTGACGAAGAGGTTTGGGGAGTAGTTCCCCGGCCCGTACAGTGCCTCCGCCTTTTCCTGCAGATCCATCACGCCCTGCAGGGTCACGCCCGAGAACTTGCCCTCCGCGAGGAAAGGCAGCACGAACGGCGCCTTGAGCACGTGGATGACCGATTCGCAGTTATTGTGCGTACCGATCGTGAGGATGGAGAAGGATGGGTCGGTTTCCGTGTGGCACAGGGACTCGGCCGAGGCCATCTTCATCGGCTGCTGAACAAACATCAGCTTGGCCTGAATATCGCCGGTGATGAACACCCCGATCGAGGACAGGATGGTGGTCCACAGGCCCACCTTCATCGCCGGACGGTGCATGCTGTGCCGGTCGTCGTCACTGGTTGCAGCTGTATTTTCGGACGACGGCGCCGTTGCCTTGGACGGTGCGGTGTCCGTCGCCGCCGTGTTGGTTCCCGACGCCGACGCCTCGGCTGCCGGGGCGTTGTCCAGGGCCAGGCCATCCTGGGTTGTGGTGGCCGTCTTCGCCTTGGCCCGGGCGTCCTTAATCAACCACCAACCAGACACGCCGAGGACGAACGTGCCCGCGGTGAGGAAGGAACCAGCCACGGCGTGCGGGAAGGCCGCCAGCGCGGTGGGGTTGGTCAGCAGCGCGACGATGTCGGTGAGTTCCGCGCGTCCGGTCTCGGGGTTGAACTCCGCGCCCACCGGGTGCTGCATGAAGGAGTTCGCGACGATAATGAAGTACGCCGAGAGGTTGACCGCTAGTGCCACCGCCCAGATGGAGAGCGTGTGCAGCCAGGTGGGGATCCGGCCCCAACCGAAGATCCAGATCCCCAGGAAGACGGACTCCATGAAGAAGGCGACCAGGCCTTCGAGGGCGAGCGGGCCGCCGAAGACGTCCCCGACCATCCGCGAGTATTCCGACCAGTTCATCCCGAACTGGAACTCCTGGACGATGCCGGTGGCTACGCCCATCGCGAAGTTCACGAGCAGAACCACACCGAAGAAGCGGGTGGCGCGGTACCAATGAGGCTTCTTCGTGACAGCCCAGAACGTCTGCATGAGCGCCACTAATGGCGCCAGCCCAATGGTCAGCGGGACAAAAATAAAGTGATAAACCGTGGTGATGCCGAATTGCCAGCGGGACAAGGCAACGGTGTCTAAACCACCGGCCGCATCCACGCCGGCGGCAAGGAGAGAAAACTCCATTTACGCCTCCGACGTATTTCCGGCACCCTTCGGCGCCGGCCTAGGTGAGTGGTGTAGCCGGTGGTGGGGCCGCATTGGGCCCACAGACGGCTGTATGTGAGTGGTCGGAGGGGTGGGCGGAAAAGTTCCCGGGAGGATAATGAGGACTTCCTGCCAAACCGGTGCCCGGCTGATGGAGAGGAGCCCAGCCGGTAAAGTTGGGCACCGCACAATATAAGGACAAAGGATTGATGGCATGACCTACCCCAATAACAACGAAGGCCAGTACAACCAGGGCTATGGCCAGCAAGGCTACGGCCAGGGTTATGGCCAGCAGGGTTATGGCGAGGGCTACGGCCAGGAGCAGTACAACCAGGGCTACTACGAGGCCCAGCCTTCCCAGGAGGGCCTGATCGCCGGCCGTTTCCAGACGAAGAAGGTCATCAGCAACCTGGTGCTGCTCGCGTTGCTCGGCGCGGTCGTGACCTTCGCCGTCGTCTTCCTCGTCGACCTGCTGGTCTCCCAGATCGCGGGTTACGGCGCCGGCGGCGTGTCCTCCGCTGTGCTTGCGGCGGTCGTTGCCGGCCTGATCGGCATCGGCGCGGGCCTGCTGTACATCCCGGTTTCCGGCACGGGCAATGAGCACCTCTTCGGCATTGCCGTGATTGCCTTGGCGGTGGTCGCTGCGGTGCTGTGGGTGATTCTCGGCGGTCTGCTCGATGGCGACTGGACGACGCTGGTCACGCTCGCGGGCATCGTCTGCACCGCCACGATCGCCTACGCCACGCCGAGCCGCATCGAGTCCGCCGCCATCTACTAAACGGCGAAAAGCGGTGAGGCCGCTCAGAATGGAATAGCTAGCGCGAAAGCCGCCGACCACAGTTTTCACCGTGGTCGGCGGCTTTTTATTCTCGACGCGAGGGCGGTTCCCCGCCCAGTGGTGGCTGGTTCGCCGGGTCTAGTCCAGGAACTTCTCCGCCACGCCCAGCTCCAGCAGCTCCTCGCGGGTCGCGGCCTCGCGGTCCAGCACCTCGCGGACCACCATGCGCATCTGCTCAGCCGGGTCAGGGATGCGACGCTGGCGGCTCATCAAGGAGGTCAGCACACTCGGCTGCTGCTTGAAGCAGTGCCACAGCACCGCGTTGGCCAGGGACTCCAGCACCAGGCCGCGGGCCTCGGTGGCGTGCTTCGGCTCCGGTGCACGCTTGAGGTGGGCAAGCTTGCCCGTACGGCGCGGACGGACGTGCAGATCCTGTTGGCCGATGCCGGCCACGGAGCCGTCCTTGTTGTAGATCACCGAGGTATAAGGGACGTTGCAGTAACCGTCCTCGGCGACGACCTCCTTCATCCAGGCGAGCAGCTCGTCGGTGACCTCGACGTCGAGGTAGGCGCCGCGACGTCCCGGGGAGAGGTACTGGAAGGTGCCGGTGCGGGTCCAGGCCTCATAGTCCGAACCCAGGCGGCCCATGACCAGCGTGCCGAAGAGCACGTCCGTCATGGAAAACAGCGTGCCGCCGAAGCCCGCGCCGTGCATATTGCGGTTCCACCAGCGCAGGTTCAGCTCCAGGCGGCCGGCGGACCAGTCATCCGCGACGTGCGTGATGCGCACCCCGGAGCCCAGCAGCGGGGGCCACAGATTGAACAGTCGCCGTGCCAGGCTGGGGTTCTCGAAGCCTTCGCGCAGCACCTTCTGCGGCAGCTTGAGCTTCTGAAAGGGCTTGCCCACGGCGCCCGTGATCGTCTTGACTGCTGAATTCATAAAATTCATGTTCCCATAAGCGGGAGGGGCTTGCTGACACACCGGGGGTTTTGCTCCGGCTGCTAAGGTTTTTCGCATGTCAAAACCAGATTTCGTCCGAGCGCAACGCCTGCTCGGACCCGTTGTGCTGGCCGTGGGGCTGATCGTCGGCGCGATTGGTATCACCGTGGCTGTCCAGCACGCCCTGTCCGCGTACCTGCTGGACGTCGGCGTGTTCCGCGATGCCGGGCAAGCCTTTATCGACGGCGAGAACCTCTACGTGGACTTCGACACCCGTTCGGGATTCCGCTTTATCTACCCGCCCTTCGCCGCCCTGCTCTTCGCCCCGCTGACCTGGGTGGGGGAGCAGACCATGGAGGTCTTGTGGACGCTAGCCAGCGTTGCAGCCCTCTTCGGCATTATCGCGATGGCGGTGCGGTGGCTGCAGCGCACCGGACTCGGCCTGCCGGGGCCGATGGATAGTCGCTACTTCTGGGCCTGGTCGATTGGGCTGACCGGCCTTGCCACCTGCTTCGAGCCGGTGCGGGCCCACCTGAACTACGGCCAGATCAACGTCTTCCTGATCCTGCTGGTCGCTGCGGACGTCTTCGGCTTCACACCGCGCCGGATCCGGGGACTGGGGATCGGTATCGCCGCGGGCATCAAGATCACCCCGGCGGCCTATGCGCTGATCTTCCTGGTGCGCAAGGACTTCGCCTCTGTTGCCCGCTCCGCCGGGTTTTTTCTGCTCACCGCGGTCATCGGGTGGCTCCTGCGCCCCGAGGCCTCCCTCTACTTCTGGACCACCGAGTTCGTCAACGAGGAGCGGGGCGGTGCGCCGCCGTATCCGCCGAACCAGTCGCTGACCGGGCTGATCGCCCGCCTGGGCGTCGACAGCGACACGGCGCTGGCGATCATGAAGCCGGGCTTCATCGTCATCGCAGCCTTGAGCCTGTGGGGCGCCTGGCGCTTCGAACGCACCGGCCGCCGCGTGCACGCTTTGACCCTGGTGATTCTCGGGGTGTGCCTGGCCGGGCCGCTGGCCGTCACGCACCACTGGATCGGCATCGTGCTGGTCTTCCCACTGGTGTTCTGCACCCGCTCGCGGGCAGTGCGCATCGCCGCATTACTGGTGATTGTGGCCAACTACCTGGGGATGCACGGCCTGTACCCGGATCAGGAGAGCTATGCCTTCGAACCGGGCTTGTGGCTGCTGGGTAATTCCCAAGGCTGGACCGGCCTGATTCTATTCTGTGTTCTATTAATTCACGCTTGGAAAGCCAAGCCTGTCGGGGGCGTGGGCTATGCTGCCAGCCATGAAGAAAATAAGCCCTCACCAGCGGTGGAAGAGGTCCGCTAGGGCGCTCCGCCCAGCACTGGCGGTCCTCGGCGCCGCCAGCCTGACTTTCGCCACTGCGTGCGATCTCGAACCCGAAGAGCCAGCCGGCGAGAGCTCGGCCGTCACGAGTGCGGCGAGCGAAACGGCCGAAACCTCCCCACCACCACAGGAGAAAGCCGCCGCCGACGCTGAGGCATCCCCGACCTCGGAGGAGAAGAAGCCGGAGGACACGGACGTGGTGCGGATCGTCCGTGGCAAGCTCGACGAGCTGGCGGTCAAGGGGCGCGCGCCGAAGACCGGTTACGAACGTTCCCAGTTCGGCCAGCGGTGGAAGGACATCGACCGCAACGGCTGCGACCAGCGCAATGACGTCCTGGCACGGGACATGACGATGGTCTCGGCCCCGAAGGGCTGCAAGGTGCTCGCCGGGCAACTCAAGGAGCCGTATACCGGGCAGGTCATGAACTTCCAGCGCGGACCGCAGACCTCCAATGAGGTGCACATCGACCACGTCGTGGCGCTCTCGGATGCCTGGCAGAAGGGCGCCCAGCAGCTCAGCCCGGAGCGCCGTGAGGCCTTCGCCAATGACCACCGCAACCTATTGGCCGTTCAGGGGAAGGCGAATACCCAGAAGGGGGACGGCGACGCCGCGACCTGGCTGCCGAAAAACAAGGGCTTCCGCTGCCAGTACGTCGCCATCCAGGTGAACGTGAAGCACGCCTACCAGCTGTGGGTCACCGCCGCGGAGAAGGAGGCCATCAACCGCGTTCTCGACGGCTGTGGCCCGGGTTCCATCAACCTCGCCGGGGACGGTACCGGCACCGGCCCGAACGCCATCGATGGCTTGCTGCGACCTGGCGCCGCCCAGCTCCCGCCACCGCAGCCAGCCCAGCCGGCGCCGCCGAAGCCGCGACCATCCCCGGCCCAGCCAGCTCCGGCACCGCTTGCGCCAGCGCCGGTGGCGCCCGCGCAGTCGGGTGGCGCGGTGTACTACAAGAACTGCGCCGCGGCCCGGGCGGCCGGTGCTGCCCCTATTTACGCTGGTCAGCCCGGTTACCGGCCGGGTCTGGACGGCGACCGCGACGGCGTGGCCTGCGAATAGGCAGGGCTATAGCGAGCGGGCGGCGCGCCACGGCGGCCGGGGCGCCCGGGAGGGGCGAGGTTCACGCTGCCTGGCCTGCCTCGTGCCGGCTACCGCTGAGTGGCCCGCTGCCTCAGGCTGTTCTAGTGCCCGAAGCGGGCGAAGCCCTCGCGCAGCTGCTCGGAATCAGCCCCCGCTGCCAGCAGGACGTGCGCCAACAGACGGGCCTTCCGGGCCGTGAGCGAACCGGCGAGGATGAAGCCGCGCTCCAGCAGATCGGCCTCGGAGCCCGGGTAGCCATAGGTGTGGGTCAGGGTCCGCCCCGCCCCTGTGCGGGAGGCCACGATCACCGGGGTGCCCTCCTCGAGCACCTTTTCCAGAGCATCGGCGGCCGGCACTGCCAGGTGCCCCACACCCGGGCCACTGGCCACGATTGCCCGCGGATTCATCTGCGCCAACGCCGCGACCCACTCGCCGTCCTCGGCCACCGCGCTCTCCACGATCGGGATGCGCACCGGCTCGTCCGCCGGCGCGGGCTGGGCGGCCTCGCGCCGGGCGGGCCGGAACTGCAGGTGCAGCTCGCGCTCAAAGATCCGGCCCAGCGGGCCCCAGCCAGGGGACTGGAAGGTGGACAGTGCGGTCGCGTCCGTCTTCACGACGGTGCGGGCGGCGTGGACGGTGTCGTCCAGAACAACGAGGACGCCGAGGCCACGGGCGTCCGGGCTGGCGGCGGTGATGACGGCGGACATGAGATTCGCCGGGCCGTCGGAACTTAACAGGTTCGGTGACCGCATCGCGCCGGTGAGCACGATCGGCTCCTCCCGGCCCCACATCAGGTCGAGTAGGAAGGCGGTCTCTTCCAGGGTGTCGGTGCCGTGGGTGAGGACGACGCCCGCGGCGCCGGCGTCCACCGCCTCTTCCGCGTAGCGGAGGGCGGCGAGGATATCCGACATCGTGATCGCCGGGGAGGCGACGTTGTTGATGGTCTTCGCGCTGATCCGGGCGACGTCCTGCAGGTCGGGGACGGCGGCGATCAGGTCCTCGGCCCCGAGCTGGGGGTTGACGGGGGTGCTCGCGCTCTGGGAGCTCATTGCGATGGTGCCGCCGAGTGCGCCGACGGAAATCTGGGGAAGCATGCTCTCACTTTAAGCATTCCGGGTGGCGGGTGAACAGTGCGCCCGCGGTGGATCGCTCGTGCGCGTGCAGGGCGGGTGGCGAGGGAGGGCCAGTAAGCGCCCGAGTGCCCGCGGGATGAGCGGCTGAACGGCGTGCGGGGGCGTGGTTGCACGCCCCGGTAGCATCTGGCGCATGGAGAATAAGCCTGTGGCAGCGCGCCTCGCCATCATCCTGGTCCCGGCCGTGTTGGGGGCCGCGAGCCTGTTTTGGGTATCTTCCTCGCCCGCGGGTTCGGCCAGCTTCTACCTGGCCACCGCCGTGGCCTTCCTGGTGTGGCTTGCCGCGTGGCTGGGTTTCGGCGACCGCCGTTGCTTTAGCCCGCGCGCCGGCTCGACGGCCGCCCGTGAGCTCGGGGTCGGTGTGGGGCTGGGTGTGGTGCTGCTCGGGATCTTCCTGCTGGGGGCCTTGGTAACCCGCAATATTCTGGTGCTGGCGGAGCCGGTTGCGGGGCTGATGGACAACATGCGGGTGGACGCGCTGTGGGCCACGGTGCTCACCCTGGTGCTCAACGGGGTGGGGGAGGAGCTCTTCTTCCGCGACGTCGCCCGCCGCGCCCTGGATTCCCTCGCTAGCCCGGCGGCGTCCCTTGGCCTGCAGGTGGCGCTTTATGTGCTGGTCACGGTGGCGATGGGGGTCCCGCTGCTGCTGGTTGGTTCGCTGTGCATCGGCTTGTTTACCGCGCTGCTCGCCCGCCGGTATGGCACTATCCTCGGCGCGACGGCGCTGCACCTTTCCTGGAGCACCGGCATGGCCTTCCTGCTGCCGTTGTTCTTCTAGCTTCTCGTTCTACCTGCCCGTGGCGGTGTGGCCGCCAAACTGGACCGTCCGCGGAGCTTCCGGCCACTGACGATGTTCCGAGCTCGCTGCGATGGGCGCGGCTGCCATATGGGCGCGTTCGGCCATTCGCCTTGACCGGGGGTGAGCTGCGCCATATTCTTACTTAGTGTCAATATGACATTAAGTAGTGAGGAGGCCCGGCATGAGGCGCTGGACCGGCCTAAACGTCGCCGAAAGGCGGCAACTCGGCCCCACGGTGGCGGTGTCCACGGTGGCTTTCGCCATCGATCCACCGCACGTGGATGGGGCGAGCCCCGCGCTGTGGGTGCCACTCGTGCGCCGCATCCGGCCACCCTTCGAGGGCGCCTGGGCGCTGCCCGGCGGGCCCACCGAATGGAATAAAACCCTCACCGAAACCGCCCTGGAGAACCTCGTCGCCGCCGCCCAGGCGGAGCCGAACTACCTGGAACAGCTCTACGCCTTCGGATCGGTGGAACGCTCCGCCGAGGCGCAGCGCACCGTGACCATCGCCTACTGGGCACAGTTCCGGGACAGCGACTTCCAGCAGCGGCAACGTCAGGAACAAGAAAACATCGCCTGGTTCCGCACCGATGACCTCCCGCCCCTGGCCTTCGACCACGCAGAGATCATCGACGCGGGCATCGACCGGTTGCGCAGAAGGACCGAAAAGGCCCTCGTCGCACACCGTTTCCTGGAGGATTCCTTCACCATCGCCGAACTACGCCACGTCCAGGAGGTCATTCTCGGCAAGAAGCTCGACCCGGCCAACTTCCGCCGCCAGGTCCTCGCCAGCGGGGACGTCGAAGAAACCGGGGAATACCAGGAAGGAACCAAACACCGACCCGCGAAGTACTACCGCTTCGTCCCCGAATCCGACCGGGCAGAACTGTAGAAACTGACCACTGGCGACACGACCAACCCGACGCGAAAACCCACCACTGAACCCACCTGCCTTAAAGGGGCAGCCACAACAGAAAGCACAAGACTATGAGCTCCGTAACCAACCTCATCCTCAAGGCCGCCGACGCCGAGTCCAGCACCTGTGACTCCCAGCTGCCCGCCGAGCCCTGGGAGGTCGACCAGAATTCCTCCTACGGGCCGGGCGCTTCCCACGGCGATGACTTCCCGACCGTGGCACCCCGCCAGGGCGTGCTGCCGGAGCGCTACACCAGCGCCACCCCAGACGAGCTGGATGCCATGATCATCGCCGCCCGGGAGACCCTCGGCGACCGGGTGAAAATCCTGGGCCACTTCTACCAGCGCGATGAGATCGTGAAGTTCGCGGACTTCGTGGGTGACTCCTTCAACCTCGCCCAGGCGGCGAAGGCCCACCCGGAGGCCGAGGCCTTCGTCTTCTGCGGCGTGCACTTCATGGCGGAAACCGCGGACATCCTCTCCCAGGACAACCAGGCCGTGATCCTGCCGAACCTCTCTGCGGGCTGCTCCATGGCCGATATGGCGAACATCAGCCAGGTCGAGGCCTGCTGGGAGGAACTCAGCGAGGTGCTGGGAACAAACAGCGACGGGGACGTCGCTGCCAAGGCACCGCTGATCCCGGTGACCTACATGAACTCCGCCGCGGACATCAAGGCCTTCTGCGGCCGCAACGGCGGGATCGTCTGCACCTCCTCGAACGCCCGCACCGTCCTGGACTGGGTCTTCGAACGCGGCGAGCGGGTCGTCTTTCTGCCGGACCAGCACCTGGGCCGCAACACTGCTCGCGCGATGGGCATCCCGGACGAGCAGATCATCATGTGGCACCCGCACCTGCCGCTGGGCGGCAACACCGCCGAGGAGATCCGGGCTGCGAAGGTGATCCTGTGGAACGGCTTCTGCTCCGTGCACAAGCGCTTCACCGTCGCCCAGATCGAAAAGGCGCGCGCTGAGTTCCCGGGCGTGCGCGTTGTCGTCCACCCTGAGTGCCCGGCCCCGGTCGTCGACGCCGCGGACGTCTCCGGCTCCACCGAAGTCATCCGCCGCGAGGTGGAGGCCTCGAAGCCGGGGGACGTCATCGCCATCGGCACCGAGATCAACATGGTCAACCGCCTGGCCCAGCAGTACCCGGACCGCACCATCTTCTGCCTGGACCCGGTGGTCTGCCCGTGCTCCACGATGTACCGCATCCACCCGGCGTACCTGGCCTATGCGCTGGAGTCCCTGGTGGACGGCAAGGTGGTCAACCAGATCACCGTGGACGAGTCCGTCGCCGAGCACGCCGAGGTTGCCCTCGAGCGCATGCTGGCTGCGAAGCCTCACTGATGCCGCAGGTCAACGTCCTAGGCTCCGGGGTAGCCGGCATGGTCGCCGCCCTCACCGCGGCCGCTGCCGGCGCCGAGATAGCCCTGATCTATCCGGGTGACAGCATCGCCGCCAGCCGGGGTGCCACGCAGCTCGCGCAGGGCGGGATCGCCGCCGCGATCGACCCGACCGATAGCGTGGCCGCGCACGTGGCGGACACACTGGCCGCGGGGGCGGGGCTGGTTCCCTCGAATTCCGAGGAGACCCGGGCGGTCGAGTTCCTGGCCGCCGAGGGCGCGGTGGCGGTGCGCCGCCTGCTCGCGGCCGGTTTCCCCGCCGACCTGCTCCCGAATGGCACGCCCGCGCTCGCGCTGGAAGCGGCGCATAGCGCGGAGCGGATCGTCCACGCGTGGGGGGATCGCACCGGCGCGGCCCTGCACGCCTTCCTCGCAGAGAAGATTGAGGCGAGCACGGGCGAGCACAGCGGTGGTTCACAGGCTGGCGCGATCACCCAACACCCCGGCTGCGAGCTGGCCGAACTGCTTCTCACCGAAGGCGTGGTCACCGGCGCCCGGGTGCGCCGCGCGGGTGAAACACTAGACCTCAGCGCGGATGCAACCATCGTCGCCACCGGCGGATATAGCGGCATCTTCCCCCGCTCCACCAGCGGTGGGGTGTGCACGGGTGCCGGGATCCTCGCAGCGGCCCGAGCCGGGGCGGTGTTGGCGGATATGGAGTTCGTCCAGTTCCACCCCACCGTCCTGGCGGGCACCAACTTTCTCATCTCCGAGGCGGTGCGCGGGGCTGGGGGAGTGCTGCTCGACGATGCGGGACAGCGCTTTCTTAAGAACGTCGACCCGCGCGCGGAGCTCGCGCCCCGCGACGTCGTCGCCACCGGGGTGTGCCGCGCCCTGCACGAACACACCGAGAACGTGTGGCTGGACGCCCGCCACATCCCGCAGCTGACCGAGGAGTTCCCGGGCATCACCGCGATGCTCGCCTCGCAGGGCATCGACTGGCGCCACGAGCTCGTTCCGGTTGCCCCGGCCGCGCACTACTGCATGGGCGGAATCGCCACTGACCTGCACGGACGCGCCAGCGTGCCAGGCCTCTACGCCGCGGGCGAGGCCGCCCGGACCGGCGTGCACGGGGCGAACCGTCTGGCGTCGAACTCCCTGCTCGAGGCGCTGGTCTTCGCCGCTGCCGCTGGCAAGGACGCCGCCGCGCAGGTCTCCGGCGACCAGGGACAACAACCCACGGGGCTGGCAACCGCGACCGCCGAAGGCCGCGTGCTGGACGTCGAGCTGACGCTGCCGGAAGGCACCGCGCCGGGCGTGACGTCTCCGGCAGACGTCGAGGACTCGAACGGCGCTGCGCAATACGATTCTGCGGCACAGGACGAGGCCACTGCGCGGGACGCCGTGGGTGAGGGGCTGGACGTCGAAAGAACCGGCGAGGGCATCCGGCAGGCCCAAGAGAGACTCGCGGAGATCCCGGGCGCCATTGCTACCGTCGGGCGGCTCGTGGCCATCGCGGCGGAGGCCCGGACCGAATCCCGGGGAGCGCACCGCCGCCGCGACTATCCCCGCACAGACCCGGCCCAGGCCAGCTCCCGCTTCCTGCGGCTCCTCCCCGCCGGAACGTGATGCCCAGATACACCCCACCCAGCGAAAACCAGCCAATCAGAACCACCCGAAAGGCCCCATGCTCACCCAAGACACCATCACCACCGCCGTCCGCGCCGCACTCGCCGAGGATGCCCCCTGGGGAGACATCACCTCCGAGGCGACCATCCCCGCCGACGCCCGCCTCCGCACCGCGCTGACCGCCCGCGAGGACGGGGTCTTCGCCGGCGGGCAGGTCGTCCGGGCCGCCTTCGAGCTCACCGACCCGGCGATCACCGTGACCGAGCTGGCCGCCGAAGGCACCCGCTTCACCGCGGGCCAGCAGCTCGCGGTCATCGAGGGCCCGGCCCGCGGCGTGCTCACCGCCGAGCGCATTGCCCTGAACTTCGCGCAGCGCATGTGCGCGATCGCCACCCTGACCGCCCGCTACGTCGACGCCATCGCTGGAACGAATGCCCGCATTGTCGACACCCGGAAAACCACCCCTGGCCTGCGCGCCTTCGAGAAGCACTCCGTGCGCGTCGGCGGCGGACACAACCACCGCTACGGGCTCTCGGACGCCGTGATGGTCAAGGACAATCACCTCGCAGCACTCACCGCGAGCCTCGGGGAGGGCTCGATCACCGAGGCGCTGCGCGTCGTCCGCAGCCGGGTCGGCCACACCACCCACATCGAGGTGGAGGTCGACCGCATGGACCAGATCGAGCCTGTGCTCGCCGCCGGGGTGGACAGCATCATGCTGGATAATTTCGGCCCCACCGAGCTCGCCCGTGCCGTCGCCCTGATCGACGGCCGTGCGGCCACCGAGGCCAGCGGCAACGTCAGCCTGGAGACGGTCGCGGCGCTCGCGGCCACCGGCGTGGACGTCATCTCCGTCGGTAAGCTCACTCACTCCGCGGGCTCCCTTGACCTGGGGCTCGACGCACTGGAGCCGGCAGCGCAGAGCACGCAGGACCAGGCAGCACAGGACCAGGCCTAATGTCCCGCTACCTCGACGCCGCCGCCACCGCACCACTGCACCCGGCCGCCCGGGAAGCGATGAACCGGGTGTGGGACGCAGGTCCGGGTAATGCCGCCAGCGTGCACAGCGCCGGGCACCGCGCGGACCGGGAACTCGACCACGCCCGCACCACGGTGGCGCGGGCTTTCGGCGTCCCCACAGACGGCGTGATCTTCACCGCCGGTGGGACGGAGGCGAATAACCTCGGCATCATCGGCCGCGCCCTGGCCAATCCGCGCGGGCGGAGGGTCGTGACCACCAAGGCCGAGCACTCCTCCGTGCTAGCCAGCGTGGACTACCTGCAACGCATCCACGGCTTTACCGTGGACTACCTGCCCGTCGACGCATCGGGACGCGTCCTCGACAGCGCCGCCGCTGAGTTTCTCACCGCGGACACCACGCTGGTCGCCGTGGGCCTGGCCAACTCGGAGGTCGGCAGCGTCAGTAGCGTCGAGAACCTCAGCACCACCGCCCTCGAGCTGGGGATTTCCCTGCACATCGACGCCGTCCAGGCCGCCGCTGGCCTGCCAGTCAGCTTCGCGGACGGTGGCTGGCCCGGTACTGGAATAACCAGCGCGGCGGTGGCCTCCCATAAATTCGGCGGACCGCAGGGCATGGGCGCGCTGCTCCTGCCCAGGGATATCGCCCTGGAGCCCGTCATCCACGGCGGGGAGCAGGAAAACGGTCGACGCGCGGGCACTAGCAATATCGCCGGGGCCGCGGGCTTCGCCGCCGCCGTCGCGGCCACCCGTGCCTCGATCGGCACCCGAGCCGTGGAGCTCATGGCCTCCCGTGACGCCCTGATCGAGGCCGTGCTCGCCGGCGTGCCGGGCGCGGCGCTGACCGGGCACCCCACCGAGCGGCTGCCCAACCACGCCTCCTTCGTTGTCGAAGGGATCAGCGGTGAGTCCCTGCTGGTGGCGTTGGATACTGCGGGATTCGCGGTGAGCTCTGGGTCGGCGTGCCGCGCGGGCCAATCCGAACCCTCCCCGGTGCTGCTGGCTATGGGTTATAGCCCGGAGGTGGCGCAATCCGCCCTCCGCTTCACCTTGCCTTCACCCCTGAAGGAGGCAGAGATCGAACAGATTATTCGAATCTTAAGGGCTGAAATTCTTTCTGTCCGCCCCAATGGCTAGGTTTATTCCCAGTTCAATGGATACGTAGCTTCACGCCCCTGACCGGCGAGGCTACGCAGAATTTAAGGATTATTGATGGATCTGCGCCAACTCATCGATAACACCCGGATGTCCGGCTATCAGTGGCTCATCATCGCGGTCGCCGCCTTCGTCAACGCCCTGGACGGTTACGACCTGGTCGCGATGGCCTTCTCGGCGAATGCGGTCACGAAGGAATTTGATCTCAGTGGATCCACCCTCGGCTGGCTGCTGGCCTCCGCGCTGATCGGCGTGGGGGTGGGTGCGGTGGCGCTGGCCCCGCTGGCCGACCGCTTCGGCCGCAAGCGCCTGATCGTGATTTCCCTGCTGATCACCCTGGCCGGCCTGATTGCCACCGGGTTCAGCAGCAGCGTGCCCGAGCTCTTCGTGTACCGCGTGATCACCGGCATCGGGGTGGGCGGCGTGCTCGCCTGCGTGACCGTGCTGACCTCCGAGTTCTCCAATCTGCGTTTCCGCGGCCTGGCGATGGCGATCTATGCCGCGGGCTACGGCCTGGGTGCCTCCCTGTGCGGCACGATTGCCTCCACCTTCATCCCGGATCATGGCTGGCGCATCGTGTTCTTCGCTGGCGCAGTGCTGACGACGGTCGCGCTGCTCGCCGTGTTTTTCTTCATTCCGGAGACTCCGGAGACCCTCGCCGCTCGCGGGGACGACGCCGCCCTCCAGCGTCTGGCCCGGCGCATGGGCAAGGTGTCGGCTGGCGCGAACGAGCAGCAGCGGGTGACCGTCGCGGTCCCCTCGGCTGCAGAGCGCGGCCGTTTCCGCGACCTGCTGGGCCCGGAGCTGCTGCGCAACACCCTGCTGCTGTGGCTGGGCTTCGCGCTGGTGAACTTCGGTTTCAACTTTGCGAACCAGTGGACCCCGAAGCTGCTCACCGAGGTGGGGCTGAGCGAGCAGCTCAGCGCGCTGGGCGGGATCATGCTCGCCCTGGGCGGAACCGTGGGCTCCGTGCTCTTCGGCGTGCTGACCACCCGACTGAGCACCCGCACAACACTGGTGATCTTCTCCCTCATGGCGGGCTGGGTCCTGGTTGCTTTCATCCTCAGCACAGACTTCCCGGTGCTCATGCTGGCGTTGGGCGTGGCCGTGGGCATGCTGCTCAACGGCTGCGTGACCGGCATGTACACGATCACCCCGCAGTCCTACCCCTTCCACCTGCGCAGCACCGGTGTCGGCATCGCGCTGGGTGTGGGGCGCATCGGTGCGATCATGGGCCCTCTCGTGGTCGGCTATCTGGTGGACTCGGGATGGGCGCCGCTGGCGCTCTACGTTGGGGCCGCCGTGGTCATGCTGGTCGTGGCCGTGGCCATCGGCGCCGTGCAAGGCCCGGCCACGGTGGTCGCGGGGCGGCCGGGGACCGTAAGCGGCGACCGGAACTAGGGCCCCGTCGGCGAATCGGCGCGCTTGTCCGAGGCGCCGACTAGCCTGAGGGGCATGACTAACACCACAGAAAATACCCGCACCGCCGTCGTCACCGGGGCCTCCGCAGGCATCGGGGCAGCCGCCGCAGAAGCACTCGCCGCCGATGGCTGGCACGTTGTCCTCACCGCCCGCCGCGAGGACCGCCTCCGGGAGGTACAGGCTCGGATTCAGGACGCCGGCGGCCGGGCCACCGTTATTGTCCTCGACGTTACGGACCAGGACTCCATCGACGCGGTAGCCGAACAGCTCGCCGCGGAATTCGGGAGCGTCGATTTGCTGGTCAACAACGCTGGTGGGGCGCGCGGCCTGGAGCCCATCGTGGAGACCGACCCGGCGGACTGGCGCTGGATGTTCGAGGCCAATGTGATGGGAACCCTGCAGGTCACCCGCGCTTTGTACGAGCAGCTGAAGGCCGGGCAGGCGCCACAGGTGATCAACGTGGTCTCTATGGCCGGGCGTGGCGCGTACCGGAACGGGGCGGGCTATAACGCCGCGAAGTTCGGGGAGACCGCGCTGACGGACGTGATGCGCATGGAGTTCGCCGAGGACGGCATCCGCGTCTGCCAGCTGGACCCGGGCCGCGTCGCCACCGACTTCTCGCTGAACCGCTTCAAAGGGGACCAAGCCCGCGCGGATGAGGTCTACGAGGGCGTGCAGAACCTGGTGGCGGAGGACATCGGCGAGACGGTGCGCTGGATCGCGGGCCGACCGGCGCACATGGACGTCGAGACGATCATGATCAAGCCGATCGACCAGGTCTAAACCAGGGTGCTGGGATAAAAGTTAAAAGGGTACTCTTGAGCCGAAGAGTTACCCTTTAACGCTTAAGGTATAAACCTTGAGCCGAAGGTGTAGCCCTTAATCACTAAAGGATAAGTCTTGGCTTGCCGCCCAGGGCGTGAGCCGTAGCCCGGCTACCAAGAAAGAGGCGTGTATGGGGCACTACGTTGATCAGCATTGGCACCCAATCGATGCACCAGGGGTGCCGAAACGCGATAAGGCTGGTGGACACTTCCGCGCGTTTGTCCCAGATTTTTTGATGCAGGGTCGGCGTGGTGCACCGCTACTTGTCGACGACGACGTGTCGCACAAAGCGGCCGTTGTGGAGCGGAAGATTTTGCAGCTTGGGCGGCTACAAGGCGCTACGCAGTTGGAGAGCATCGCCCGATGGCTGATGCGTTCGGAGGCAGTTGCTTCTTCCAAGATCGAGGGGATTGCGCCGAGGGTAGACAAGATTGCTCTTGCAGAACTCGCGCAGAGTGAGGATGTCCGGGGATTCAAACCGAATGCTGCAGCGGTGGCTCGCAACCTCACCGTGCTCCGTAGCGTGGAGGAACAATTCGAAGCACTGGGTCCAATCACGGTCGACATGCTGGAGCGTCTGCAGGAGCAGCTCATCGGTGACGAGCGGGGGATCCCTGTAGGCGTACGTGAGCAACAAAACTGGATCGGTGGCGGGGACTTCACTCCAATTGGAGCAGAGTTCGTTCCGCCCCCGCCAGAATACGTTCCGGAACTTATGAAAGACCTCGTTGAATACCTGAATAGTGCAACCCACGGTGCGCTTCTCCAGGCCGGGATTGTCCACGCACAATTCGAGACGATTCACCCGTTCGCAGATGGGAACGGCCGGGTCGGTCGAGCACTCATTCATGGGGTCCTTCAACGCCGTGGCCTCGCGCCGAAAACCCTCCTGCCCATCAGCCTCGTTCTGGGAACATGGTCGCAGCGTTACGTCGAGGGATTGACCAAGTTCCGGAAGGGGGACCTTTCCGGGTGGCTCGACCTATTCGTTGAAGCGGCCGATGTGGCAGGGGGCCAGGCAGAAGAGCTTTCGAATGAATTGAGCGCTATGGAACAGCAGTGGGCGGAGCGAGTCGATGCTGCGAGGAAGGCTAGCGGGAAGGTGCGAGAACTGCGTCGGGACTCCCTGGTGATACGCCTCTTGGAGGCTTTGCCGGAACACCCAGTGGTCACGGTGGCTACGGTCAACCGCATCTATGGGAAGGCTCCTGCGAGTGCCCGTCAAGCACTGGATTTTTTGGAGGAGGCCGGAATCTTGCGGTCAAAGTCTGTGGGTCCGCAAGGACAACGTGGCTACTATGCGGACGACGTGCTCGATCTCATCACCTACGCTGACCGGAAACTCGCTAGTAGCCAATTCGATACGCGGCTCGCAGAACCCCAGGGTCGAGGTGCACCAGCCCGGCCGGAGTAGTGGAACTCGCAGAGTGCAGCTTGCTTTCCTGCTGCTGAGCTGGGCGCCGGGCTGGTGCCGGGCAGGAGGGGCGAGCAGCGCCTTGGGCAACCCGAACCCGGCACGACCAGCCACGGGCTAGCCTTGGGTCATGAGCACGAACTCTGGTGTTTTCACGCTGAACGACGGCCTACCGCAAGAACTGATCGACGTCCTGACGGGCGCGCGTAACGTCGTCGTCTTCACCGGCGCGGGCATGAGCAAGGACTCCGGGCTGGACACCTTCCGCGATGCGCAGACTGGCATTTGGGAGCGCATCAACCCGCAGGACATGGCCTCCCTGGGCTCCTGGGCGAAGGACCCTGACCCCATGTACGCCTGGTATCTCTGGCGCGGGCATGTGTGCCAGCAGGCAGCCCCCAACGCCGGGCACGTGGCCATCGCGGAGTGGGAGAACTCCTCCTGGGCCAGCGAGCGGGGCATCAACCTGCACGTGGTGACCCAAAACGTCGACGACCTGCACGAACGGGCGGGCAGTAGGCGGATTTCGCACCTGCACGGCAGCCTATTCAGCTACCGCTGCGCCATCTGCCACAAGCCCGCCCGCACCCCTGAGTTCCCTGATCAGCAGCTGGAGCGCGCCACCCCGCCGAATTGTTCCCTGTGCGGCAACCCCGTCCGCCCGGGCGTGGTGTGGTTCGGTGAGCCACTGCCGCACCGCGAGTGGGATGCCTCCGAGGCCGCGATGCGGGAGGCCGACTTGGTGGTCATCATCGGAACCTCGGGCGTGGTCTACCCGGCCGCAGGCCTGCCGCAGGTGGCGAAGGCCGCAGGCGCCCGCATCCTGGAGATCTCCCCGGAGCGCACCGACCTCACGCGGCTGGCGGACTGGTCGCTGCGCGCAACCGCGGCGGAGGGCGCCCCGGCGATCGTTGCAGCGGCCAGGGGCTAGCTAGCGATAACGCACGTCTGAGGCGGTGACTGAATGGTAGCCACATTCAGGTCGCGTCGGAGCCAGGCATAGAAAAAGGGAGGCGGGCAGCGTCTGCTGCGACTCGCCTCCCTCGGCACCCTGGATCAGCGGACTCGTTGATCCAGGATGCTAGAGATCCTAGAAGTTATCCTTCAGATCTTCGATGTCCTCATCGAAGGGGCTGTCATCAGACCTCAGGAAATCGACACCGATCTTGCCGTCATCAAACTCGATGACTCCAACGCGCCAGCGGGAATCCTTGCCGTTCTTATCTCCGATGAGGGAGAAGTAGATCTTCTTGATGCCTTCCTTCTTATACGCATCCTTGATGCGATCCTCGTCGAAGGTATATTCCATAAGCCCTGCGTCCCTCACATCGACCGAGCGGAGAACCTTGGGTTCCTCGGTATCGAGGAAGCGGTCCATACCGCGATAGTCATCGTCAATGTCGATCCGGTCGCGGAGGTTATCCTGGAAATCGAACTGGACGTTGTCCTGAATCCACTTCTCGGTCTTGTCCTTATCCCGCAGCTCGATCAGCTGAGTGACCTTCTTCGAGTGCCCCACGTCAGATGGGCCGGAGTTGCCCGTGAAGAGGTTGAACAGCGTGAACAGCAGCAGCATCACGACGGCCGTGGCGATCGCGGTGATGAGGATAGCCATCTTGGAGGAGCGGCCGAATTCCTTCTTAGTCTTCTCCATTGCGGGAGCGACCTGCTGCTGGGTCTTCGCGCCGGCTTCCTTGAAGCGCTCGCCCAGCGACGGGCCCTGCTTCTCCGGCGAGTGCTGGGCACCTGCTGCGCCAGCCATGCCTGCTGCACCAGCGGCGCCTGCTGGTGCTGCGCCCGCTGCGGGATCGCCCGCTGGAGCTGTGCCGGCGGAGAAGTCCGCGGCGGCCAGCTGGCGGAGAGCGTTCACGTCCACCTCAGGTGCGTTCGGATCATCCAGGCGGGAATCGTAGGCGGTGCGCTTCTGTGGATCACCCAGGATGGCGCGGGCGATCTCTACTTCCTCGCGACCACCGATATTGTCCAGCTCATTGTTCTCCAGACGATTCGAGAGCTCGGCGCTGATTTCCTCTGGAGTCTTCGAACGGTCGAGATTGAGCGCCTGATAGAGGTCGTAGTGGGCCATGTGCTTCCTTCCGGCCAGCAGCGACGGGTTTTTCTAAGAGGAACTTATCAGATTGTTATGCCTGGATGTCTCGCTAAGTAAAGTCCGAAGGAATCCCCGACCCGCACATGTTCGGTATGGGCCCAAGAGTTTTCTGATTAAAAGGCTTTGAAGCGCAGCTACTCTGGCGAATTCGAGGACGCGAAGGGCCTCGGTTACCGCCGCGGTCATCCACCCAGTGCCCCAGGCAGCAGTTTCGCGAGCCGGGGGCATCGCGCTTTCTTGAGCTGTAGAACCAGTGTCGCGATGTCTGCTGCGCCCTCCTCTCCCGGGGCTTTCTTACCCATGCGCGCGGCGACGACCTGCGCCAACGCGCCGGGGTGGGTGGTACCGAGTTCGTGGAGGAAGTCGTCGGGGTTAGTGACCCGGTAGCTTTCTCGGGCGGGCTTTTTCGTGAAGTCCGAGGGGCGGTTGAAGCTCAGCAGCGTCGTCGCCCCGCAAGCGGTTGCCGCGGCGTGCACGTGGTAGTCGCCGGGGTCCTTCCCGCTGAAGGCGAGACCCTCGGGGTAGCGGGGGAGGACCTCGTCCATCTCCCGGCGCAGCTCCGCCATCCGCTGGTCCCGCTGCGCGCCCGTGGATTGCGGTACGCGCCAGTTCATCGTGGCGCCGGTCTCCGACAGGGTTTTTAAGGACGTCACGAGCCGCAGTTCGCACCCCTCACCGACCAGTGCTGCGCGCAGGTCGAAAAGCCACCGCAGAACGGTGGTGCTGGTCAACACGTTGGCGTCGAGAAAAACGATGTGTGGCATGGGGAGTGGGGAATTCGCTGTGGTGATGGTCGGGACCAGTGTATTCCGCGTTGACCGCTTCATCGCTACTGGGGCGCCGTCCAGCAGATTGGTGGAGCGCTATTGTCTGGGTGGCTTGTTAGGGTTATCCCAAGTACCGCACATTATGGAGGCCAAGGTGAAGAAGAAAATTGTGGTCGTTGGCGCCGTTCTCGTCGAAGACGGCAAAATCCTCGCTGCACAACGGGGGGAAGATATGGCCTTGGCGGGGTATTGGGAGTTCCCAGGCGGAAAGATCGAAGAGGGCGAAACTCCCGAAGAGGCACTTCAGCGGGAGCTGAAGGAGGAACTCCTCTGTGATGCCACTATCGGTGAGTACCTCGACACCACCGCTTATGAATACGATTTTGGAATCGTCGAGCTGACAACCTTCTTCGCCTCCTTGCACGGTAAGGAGCCAGAGCTCACGGAGCATGCCCAGATTCGATGGCTGAAGCCGGAAGCACTGGACACGGTCCAGTGGGCTCCAGCAGATGTGCCCGCGGTAGAGAAAATCAAGGAAAAATTTAGCGCATGACCCGCGATGCCCAGCGCATTGTCGCTGATACACACTTTGGCTTCCTCGATAAGAGCGTGCAAGCCCCGGAGGCGTTCAACCCGGTCCTCATCGCCAACGATGACGAGAACACGATGCTGCGCGCAATTAAGCATGAGTTGCGGCGAGCCAAAAAGTTCAAGATCTCCGTTGCCTTCATCACGGAAGACGGCCTGGCCAAGATCAAGCAGGATCTCCTTGATTTCTCGGGCGAGGGGACGATCATCACCTCCGACTACCTCGGGTTTAACGAACCGCGGGTATTTCGGGAGCTACTGAATCTCCCTCCGAACATCACAACGATCATTCACGATGTGCCGGACCGCGGCTTCCATCCCAAGGGCTATATTTTCGAGCTCGAGGCAGCTCGGACCGCGATCATCGGCAGCTCCAACCTGACCCGTGGTGCACTGCTCGCAAACCAAGAGTGGAATTTGCGATTTTCGGCCCTGCCAGAAGGCCACATCGTTGAGCAGCTCGATCAGGCTATTGAGCGCCAGATTGCTGCGGGCCGAGCACTAGACGAAGACTGGATTGCCGCCTATACGCAACGGCGTCAAGTGCCGAGAGATTCGGTTTACGTACCCAAGCACGGGGCTGTCCCAGCGGGGAACGTCATTGAGCCGAACGCTATGCAGGTTGAAGCGCTGGAAAACATCAATCGCTTGCGGTCGCAGGGCGAACAGCGAGCGCTGGTCATTTCTGCAACAGGAACAGGCAAGACAATCCTCGGAGCGTTGGCTGTTCGGAGTGCAAATCCGAAGAAATTCCTCTTCTTGGTCCATACCGAGCAAATCCTCGACAGGGCCATGCTGGATTTCCAGAAGGTGCTGGGGGCAGGTCCAGAGGAGTTTGGAAAATTTGCAGGTTCTTCGAGGGAGCTCGGGAAACGGTACACTTTCGCCACCATCGCCTCACTCTCTCGACCCGAGAATCTGTACAAGCTGAGCCAGGATTATTTCGACTTTATTATCGTCGACGAGGTTCATCGCGCAGAAGCGGCTACATACGTCCGGATCATCGAGCACCTCAAACCAGATTTTCTACTCGGTCTGACAGCAACACCTGAGCGCACGGACGGTAAGAGCATCTTCGAACGCTTTCACCACAACGTGGCGTATGAGATTCGTTTGCAAAAAGCGCTCGAAGAAAAAATGCTGGTGCCGTTTAACTACTACGGTGTCACGGACTATACGGACAACGAAGGCAACGTCGTCGACGATGAGTTCAGTAGCTTGGCCCGGTTATGCGCTCCAGAGCGTGTTAAGCACATCGTCAACATGCTGAACACCTATGGTTTTGCCGGTGATGTCAAGGGGCTCATCTTTTGCTCGAGGGTGGAAGAAGCAGAGGAGCTTTCACGACTTCTCAACAAGGAAAAGGTTTACGGCCGTACGCTCAGGACCCTGGCGCTATCTTCGCAGTATTTCACGGTGGCGGAACGTCAAAAAGCTGTGGAACGGCTAGAAAACGGGGAGTTAGACTACCTCCTGACCGTCGATATTTTTAATGAAGGTATTGACATTCGGTCAGTCAATCAGATTGTGATGCTCCGTCCCACAGAATCCAGCATCATTTTCACCCAACAGATCGGGCGCGGTCTGCGCAAATGCGAAGGTAAAGATCACCTGCGGGTCATTGACTTCATTGGGAACTATAAGAAAAACTTCCTCATCCCCATCGCGTTATTCGGTGAGCGGTCGCGTCGGAAAGATAAGATCCGCCGTAAGATGACGGACGCCGCCACCCAGGGTGCTATTGCGGGGCTTTCGAGCGTCAATTTTGACCAGATTTCTCGGGAACGCATCTTCGAGTCCCTTGCCCAAACACGGCTGGACAGAGTCGAAGATCTTAAGCTAGAGGTATCGAAACTATCTGATCAGCTGGGGAGGCCCCCAACACGCGAGGACGTTGCTCGCTACGACACGGTCGACGTGACTGTTCTCGCGGAAAAAGAGAAAGACTACTGGACCTTCCTCGCTAAATATCGTTACCTCGAGGCTGCACCTAGCGAGGAGCTGCTGCCGTATCTGCAGTTTCTCGACCGGGAAATCCTCCCGAGCAAGCGGTCCGCAGAGATCCTCACCCTTGAGCTTCTGCTCAACCAAGAAAAAGTGAGCAAGCAGGAGATCGCCCAGCACCTCAGTCAGCTGGGCGTCAACCATGACCCGAGTGACGTGGATACCGCAGTGCGCGTGTTGACGCTTGAATTCTTCCCTAATGGGGAACGCGCAAAATACAAGAACATTTCTCTCTTGCAAGAGGCGTCTGAGGGGGTGAGCCTGGACGCTACCTTCAAACAGCTTCTCCAGCAGGACGCCGATTTCGAGCAGAACGTCTGGGACGTCGTCAAAGCCACGAAGTACCTGGTGCGACACCAACACTCCTGGAGCGGAGCACTCGTGCCGTCCGCGACATATACACGGGGTGAAGTGTGCAGGATGTTGAATTTCCAGAAACTCATCATTCCGCAAAACATTGGAGGCTACTACTTGGAGAGGGACCAGATGGATATTCCACGCATCTGCCCGATCTTCATTACGTACCACAAGGACGAAGACATCAGCGCGACGGTGAAATACGAGGACAGTTTTATCGACTCGACGACCCTGCGCTGGTTCACTAAGAACCGCAGAACCCTGAACAGCCCGACGGAACGCTACATCATCGATAACCTTGTGCCGCTCCCGGTCTTTATGAAGAAGGACGACACTGAAGGGCGGGACTTCTACTTTTTGGGCTATGCGACCGCGCATGATGCAGAACAAGCCACCATGCCATCCGGAAACGGGACATCAGAGGTGGACGTCGTCCACATGAAACTAAAGCTTGATTGGGACAACATCCAGCTCTACGACTACTTCGTCGAAGGAGTGCAAACCTCTTAAAACCTTAGGAGCCAGGCTTCTAGACCAGCCGCCCCAAAAAACGAAAGAACCCCAGCGGTGGGCCGCTGGGGTTCTTCAGTTAGATCTGCAATCCCCGGAGCCTAGCTAGTAAAAGTCGCCGGCCGGCGCAGCGGGTTGGGGAACGGGAGGGGCCTGCACCGGCGGGTGCTGCCCAATCTCATCCGGGCTTGGGGCGTCCAATCCAGCGCCAGGCTGACCGGCGTCCGGTTGACCAGCGCCCGGCTCCTCCACACCCGGCTGCCCCGGAGTATTCTCGCCCGGAGCGCCCGGCTGGCCAGCGGTGGCATCCGGCGCCTTGCGGGCCTTATCCTCCGAGCCCTCCGCACCACGCGGCTTCTTGTACATCTGGTACTCGATCGCGTTCGCGAAGCGGGAGGCGAAGATGTTCGTGAAGTGGTGCTGATCGCGGTAGGCCACCAGGTTGCCGATGATCGCCGGGCACCAACCGTCCTTACAAAAGCCGTCGGTGACGTCCAGCAGCGTCACGTCCAGGCCTGCATAGGCCTGGTACTGCGGATCCTCCGGCAGCAGGGAATCATCCTGTGCGGTGCCACACTCCGCGTTGATCTCCTCGATCTCCTCCGGGGTCGGGCGCCAACGGTCCCTTACACCGGGGAAGTTCCGGGCGCGCTCGGTGGTGGTGCGGGTACCGTCCACCATCTCGCCCACGCACTCGCGCAGGTCGAATGGCACCGGTGCGCCCGTCTCTGCTGGCTGGGTGTGCCAGGCGTTATCGCGCATCAGGTAGCTGTGGATGCCGTTATCGGTGAACAGCTTCACCAGATCCACGTACTCCGGCGGCACCTGCTCCGGCCCATTACCCGCGATATCCGACGGGCGGGTACCGGTCATCCACACACCCTCAGTCGGCGGGTTGGCCAGGATGTGGTCCACGACCTTCTTCGACCAGGAACGGCAGGACGGGAAGTCCGAGCCATCCCACTTGGTGATATTCGCGTTGACTGGGCAGCCCATCTTCAGGATCGGCATGAACTTCACACCCTGGCGGCGGCCCACCTCGTCCAACGCTGGGATGAAGTGCTCGGAATGGGAACCACCAATCACGTACACCGTGCGCTCGGAGTTCAAATCACCGTAGGCGCAGTCCTCCTCGGAGCGGTTGAAGTTCCGCTTCAGGATCAGGTGATCCTCCTCGAAGCCGATCTGGCAACCATCCGGCTGCGTCGGCGGCAGCAGCGGGCCCATCTCTTCGAACGGTGGGGCCAGGGGCTGACGGGGTGGGACGAAGGCGTCGTTGCTGAAGGCCAGCGGGCCAGGGTAGTTCTCGACGTTCGACGCCAGGCGCCAGAGTTCCTCGCCCTCCTCGACCTGGTTCTTCGCCACCACCGGGGCCGCCGCGACCACGCCACCGGCGATCAGGATGATCACCATCGCGTAGGCCGTCTTCGGCCACACGCGGATGGCTTCCCACCAGTAGCTCGGGGTCCACAGCACGTGCGCGCGGCGTGGGCGGCCGGTCTGGCGCAGCGGGCGCTCGATCAGGCGATTAGACAGCCATGCCATGACCACCGAGGCTGCGATGATGGCCACGCCGAACAATGGCTGCTCCTGGGCGTTGTAGCCCGTGTAGGAGACCAGGATGATCAGCAGCGGCCAGTGCCACAGGTACAGGGCGTAGGAAATCCGGCCCAGGAACTGCATGAAGCGGCTCTCCAGGATGCGGGTAACACCCACCGGCTTACCGTTTTGCCCAGCCAGGATCACCATCACTGCACCCACCAGCGGGAACAGCGTGCCCGGGCCCGGGAAGGTCTGGGCACCATCCATGATCAGGCCGGTGGAGGCGATCATGATCAGGCCCAGCCAACCGAAGAGCTGACGCACCCACGTGTTCAGCGGCGGCACGATCGGCGCCGGCGGCTTCTCGCCGTGGTCGGAACGCGGCATGATCAGCATGCCCAGCAGGCCACCCAGCCCGATCTCCCAGAAGCGGGAGAAGGAGTGGTAGTAGTTCACGGCCTGGTCCTGGCCGTGCTGATAGGTCGCGAAGGCGAAGGAAAGCACCGTGACCGCCGTGAGAATGACAGCCAAGGCCTTACGGGAAAAACGTCGGAAAATGAGCGCGATCAGGGTGACCGCAATCAGGGATGCGACGTAGATCTGCAGCTGCGCGGACATGCTCCACAGGTGCTGGAACGGCGAGACCGTGGAGCTGGCGGTGTTGTAATCACGGCCGGAAAACGCCAGCTGCCAGTTCGTGATGTACGCCAGCGCGCCGACCGCGTCCTTGGCCAGCTGCAGGTGCTGGATCCGCGGCATGAGCAGCAGCCCAGCCGCCAACGTCGCGCCGACGACTACCGCGAGCAGCGGGAAGAGGCGTCGGATGATGCGCACGAGCGACTGAACGAACGTCAGCCCCTTCGGGTTGCGCGCATTCGCGAGCTGGGAGCCAAAGAAAAACACACCTCCCAGCAGAAGGAAGACATCCACGCCCGAGGACACCTTGCCCACGAAGACGTGGAAAATCACCACGAGGGCGATCGCGAAACCGCGCAAGCCCTCGATATCGTTACGGAATCTTTTCCCACCTGTGCTGGCCATAGCCCCTTCATGCTATCGGGTGCCGGGCCGAACTCAGAAGAAGGCTCGCTGGTGGGGTGTGAGGAAGTGTCCTGCCCAAGCCCTGCAACGTCGGTGGCAGCGGCCGGAAAATGAGTGGGAGCAAGCGGATGCGAGGGGAGTGGACGGACGCGGGGTGGTGAGCGACAGCTGGGGTAGCTAGCGGAAACGCACCTCGGCGAGCTCGATCGCCTCCGACGGATCCGGCTGCCCCTTCGCGATCTCGACGTAGCGGCCCGCGTGCTCGACCAGTCCCTGCTGTGCCTGCTCGCTCATCTCACGACGCACCTTCGCCGGTACCCCCGCCGCCAGCGACGCCGCCGGGATCTCCTGGTTTTCTAGGACGACGCCACCAGCCGCGATGAGGCTTCCGGAACCAACACGGGCACCGGAGAGGATCGTCGCTGACATGCCGACCAGAACGCCGTCCCCGATCTCGCAGCCGTGGACGAGGGCCTTGTGCCCGACGGTGACGTCCGAACCGAGGACGCAGGGGGAGTCGTGGTTCGCGTGCAGGACGGAGTTGTCCTGGATATTTGTCCTTTCCCCGATGCGGATCGGTCCGACGTCTCCGCGCAGGACGCAGCCGTAGAAGACGGAGGAATCGGCGCCGATCTCGACGTCCCCGATGATGGTCGCGCCGGGGGCGATATAGGCGGATTCGTGGATGCGTGGGCGAACGCCCTGGAAGGGAAGGATCAGTGGTGCGGTGCTCATGGTTCCCATCTTGCCCACTTCCGGGCCCGCGGGTGACCATAATGGGGGCATGGCTAGCAACACTCGAACTCTGCTGATCGTGCACCACAGCCCGACGGATACGGTGCGGCCGATTGCCCGGCGGGTGATTGAGAAGTGCCAGGAGGCTGCCACGCAGGCCGCCGAGGCGCTGGGAGATGGCGCGCCGCGCATCGAGGTGGTTGAGCGCCAGGCCTTGGAACCGGATAAGGCGGAACTCCTGGCAGCGGACGCGGTGATCTTCGGAACAACCGCGAACTTCGGCTATATCTCCGGGGCGCTGAAGCACTACTTCGACACCCTGTTTTACCAGGTCAACGAGGAAAAGCAAGGCACCCCGGTCTCCTGGTGGATCCGGGGTGGATTCGATACCACTGGAGCGGAGAAAGCGATGGATTCCATCATCACCGGCCTGCAGTGGGAGGTGGCGGCCGAGCCCGTGGCCTTCACCGGGGACCCGGCGGAGCAGCAGGATGGGCTCGACACCATGGCGGAGGCCATGGTGGGCGCGCTCCTTAGCTAAGGGCTGGGTGGGCTTACTTCGCGTCAGAGAGGAAGTGAGCCGCACCTGCGGATGCTGCGGTGACCGCGAGGACAGCCGGCCAGGCGCCGATCTTCTTCGCCAGCGGGTGGGAGAGGCCAAAGGCCCCGACGTAACCGGCGGTGAGCCCAGCGGCGGTGGGCGCGCCAACCTTGGCGTTCCAGGAGCGGGCGGCGTAACCGCCGGCAGCAGCGAGAATCACGCCACCGAGCGGGCGGATCTCGGTCTCGCGGGCGGTGAGCCAGCCACCGATGAGCCCGGTGGCGATGACAGCGGCAGTGTTGACGTCCTTGGCCTTCTTCAGATTCATAGACATGCCCTCAGGTTACCCGCGGACGTAGCGTGGTGGGAGGACATGAAATAAGGAAGGAGCAAGCAAGCGGATGGAACTGGCACGGGTGTATGACGTCGTGAACAACGGTGGCTCGAAGGGGAGTGACCAGGGAAAGGGCAGTGGCGGCGAGGCGGGCGCCTGGTTCCTGGTCGACCGCCTGTGGCCACGGGGAGTGTCCAAGGAGAAGCTGCCGCTGACGGGCTGGCCCAAAGAGCTGACGCCCTCCTCTGAGCTGCGCAAGGAGTTCCACTCGGGCGAGCTGAGCTTTGAGAACTTTGCCAACCGTTACCGCACGGAGCTGGATGACGCTCTCGATGACGGGGACCTTGAGGGCGCGCTGCGGGAACTCGAGGAGGCCGGCGCCAAGCCACCCCGTTCGGATGCGAAAACCGAACAGACCGCGAAAGACGGGGTGCTGCTGCTCTATGGCGCGAAAGACACCGAACAGAACCACGCGATCGTACTACTGGAGTGGCTCAACGCCACGCTCCGAGAGCGGCGCGACCAGTAGGTTATTTCCAGCGAAAAATAAAACTTCTGGCAGGATCCTACGACAGCTGGCAAACTGGAGGACATGGATACATTGATTCTCGCAGCACAAGCAACCCCGGCCCTCGGATTCATCGGCTGGATCATTATCGGCGGCCTGGCAGGTTGGATCGGTTCGAAGATTATGGGCACCGACGCGCAGATGGGCGTTATCGCCAACATCGTCGTCGGTATCGTCGGTGGCTTCATCGGCGGTTGGGTCCTCACCCTGTTCAACGTCAACTCCGGCGGCATGTTCTGGAGCTTCCTGACCTGCCTGCTCGGCGCGGTGATCCTCCTGTGGATCCTCAAGATGGTTCTGCCGAAGCGTTAAACCGCCTCCGGCATTGCCCAAACCAAGGAGCCCTTCGGGGCTCCTTTTTCTATGCCGGATTCAGCTGTTTCTGCGTTCCATCCAGCGGGAGAGCGACCGTCGGTTCGTCTGCTGGGTCTTGCGCAGAATGTTCGACACGTGGGTCTCCACGGTCTTTACGGAAATGAACAGCCGCTCGGCCATCTCCTTATACGTATAGCCACGCGCCAACAGCCGTAGCACCTCGTGCTCCCGGGGCGTCAGCTCGTCGAGATTCGGCTGGTTCCCGCCCGCCGATCCGGCCGACTCGGTACTTTCGGCCCCATCTTTCAGGACGCCGCCGCGCTGGCGTCCCAAATCTTGGGAGGGCGCCTGAACCTCGGGGGAGGGGGCGACGGAGGAGAACGCGTCGAGCACGTAGCCGGCCAACCGCGGCGAGAAGACCGCGTCACCGGAGTGGACCCGCGAGATGAAGCTGACGAGCTCGGGCCCGGAGGTGTTTTTCGTGACGTAGCCACGGGCGCCGGCGCGGATGAGCGTGATGACGTCCTCGGGGGAGTCTGACACACTCAACACGAGGAAGCGGGCGTCGGTGTCCAGGGTGTTCAGCAGGACTTCGAGCCCGCCGCCGTCGGGCATGTGGACGTCCAGAAGCACCACGGCGGGACTGGTTTCGTGGATTTTGGTTATGGCCTGGGGGACGGTCTCGGCCTCGCCGACGATGGTGATGGTCTCCCCGGCAGCGGTGGTGGCGCCCGTGAGTTCGGTGCGTACACCCGCACGGAACATGGAGTGGTCGTCCACCAAAAAGACGCGGATGTCGGTCATTACTTGGGGGTTTCCTCCTGATCGCTGTTGTTGGCGGGTCCGGCGTGGCCAATAGAGCCGGTGTGTCCGCTGGGATCGGCTTCGCTGCCACTGTGGCTCGGGTGATTGTTCGGGTCCAGTGGCAGCGTGAGGATAACTTCCGTGCCGCCGGTGGTGTCGAATTCCACGCTACCGCCAGCCTTAGCCATCCTCTCGATGATGGAGCCCCGCACACCATGGCGGTCGGTTGGAACCTGATCGAGGTCGAAGCCGGGTCCCCGGTCGCGCACGAAGATCTCGATGCGGGTGGTGCCGAGCTCCGCATAGACGCTGATCTCGGAGCATCCGGAGTGTTTCGCGGCGTTGACCATCGCCTCGCGGGCGGCGAGCACCAGGTCGATGGATTCCGGGGTGCTGGGGATGTCCTCGCCCACGAGGACGGGGCGGATCTGCACTCCGTAGGCGTCCTCCACCTCGCCGCAGGCCACGCGCAGCGCGCCCATGACGGTGGTGGTTTCCACGGATTCGCCCTCGCCGAACAGCCACTGGCGCAGCTGGCGCTCCTGGCTGCGAGCTGCTGCCACGGTGTGGGGTTCGGAGGAGTTTTTCTGAATCAACGCCAAGGTTTGGAGCACACTGTCGTGAATCCGGGAGCTGATGCGCTGCCGTTCGGCTTCGGCGGCTTTTTGCTGCATATTCTCAGATGCCATGCGCCAGAGGCGCAGCCAGAGCGGGACCAGCAGCACACCGAAGCCCACGACTAGCGCCAAGGCGGCGACCACAGCCCACAGGAGGACCTGAGGCGTAGTCGAATTATTCTCGGCGAGAAGCTGCCACACCAGCAGCACGACTCCGCCGAGCGTCAGCAGCGTGCCACCGATCAGAGATACCCACTGCACCCATGAAGGGCCGGCCATTTTAGGGGTGTCACCTGGTGCGTTTGCCGTGTCCCCGTCAGCCTCGGGGCGGTACGTCCGCCACACCAACACCGCACCAAGGATCGCGACCAGGGCTGGGAGCGTGATTCCGCCATCTGCGTCGAAGGAAACACTGGCGGTAACCAGGACCGCCGCAGCCAGGAGCAGTAGCCAGCGGTGGGAACGAGCGCGCACAGCCTTGGTCCCCCGTGTGGCGTCGGTGAGCGCCCAGGTTCCGCAGTACAACCCCAGGGCTACCGGGGGAATCACACAGAGCACAACCGCGATGAGCCGAATAAGCAGGGTGGATAACCCCAGGTGCTCCGCCAACCCCGAGCACACGCCAGCGAGGACCCGGTCCGCCGAATTACGGCGGTACGTGGGGTAGGGGTGCGGCAGCTCACTGCGTGGCTGGTTGGGCGTATCGGTCATAGGATTCAGTATTTCACGTCCCCCGGAGCCCCACATCAGGGTAAAACCCCGATATTGTGCCAGGGGAGGGGAGGGAACTGTGGCTCGCCCGTGGGAACCCTGAGCCGATAAAATCAGGGTTTCTCCCCGATGTGTGTTTGGGCTGGATCAGCAGAGTTAGAAGCATGAGGAATTTCACCAACAGCAACCAATCCGGCGGTGAGCATCCAGCTGCCGGTTCCCAACAACCCACGTCGGTGTCCTTCTCTCAAACGGTCAGCGAGATGTGGCGCACCCGCCCGTACCGTCTGCCGAAGAAGGACGGCTCCCGCGCCTGGATCAGCGGTGTCTGCGAAGGCATCGCGGTCCGCTACCAAGTTGACCCGCTGCTCATCCGAATCCTGTTCGTGGCTCTTGCTCTCGCGGGCGGCTTCGGTGTTGCCCTCTATGCGGCCGCTGTGCTTGCACTGCCCCGTCGCGGTGTGGAGCAGCCGGCTGTAGAACGCCTCCTGAACTGGAAGATTCCCGAGGACTCTGCCCCGGGCGGCAAGGAACGGCAGGCCACGTTGAAGGCCGAGCGCCGCACCGCAGTATGCGCCACCATCGTGCTCGCCCTGTGTTTCATGGTGAGCGCCACGATCCTGCAGGTGGGTAGCTTGTTGCTGCTCCTGGTCTGTGCCGCGGGGGTCTGGTTCCTCCACAAGAGGATGCCAATCCCGCCGCAGGTGATGGAAAATTTTAAATACCCCGCCGGTTTTGAGGCAACTGTTGCCGGTGCGCCCGGCGGGCCGGCGTCCACCGACGTCGCTGGTCCGGTGACGCCACCGAGCTGGAACTCCCTGGGCCCCACGGCCTTCGCCTGGGCTGAACATGAGGGTGCGGAGGACCCGGCGGGTGATACCGCGCATCAGGCTTCTGAACCGAGCGACGGGGATCAGCCCCGGGCCTAGCACTCGCAGGTAACCGCTTGCGCTGCAGTACAAGGAGCCCTTTGGGGCTCCTTTTTCTTGTGCCCTAACCCGCCGCCGGGTCCTGGGGCCAGGCGTGCTTCGGGTAGCGGCCCCGCATATCTTTGCGCACCCCCTGATAAGGCCCGGCCCAGAAACTCCCCAGGTCATCGGTCACCGCCACCGGCCGTTGCGCCGGGGAGAGCAGGTGGAACTGCACCCGCCGGCCCGCAATGCGCGGGGACTCCGTGAGGCCGAACGCGTCCTGCAGCTTCGTCGCCAACACCACGGGCTCGGCGTGGGGTTCCGCGGCTGGCGCTGCCTGCCCCTCGCCGGAGCTCCCCGGGACGACGTCGCCTGGGGCAACGCTGGCAGCATCACTCACAGCGCCAGCCGCGGAGCTTCCGATCAGCACCTCCGGGTAGGTCAGTCGCCTCGTCCGCCCGCTCGGCAGCTCCAGGGACTCCGGCGCAAGCTCGTCGATCGGCTGATCCCACGGGATCAGCCCGCGCAGCAGGCTCGCCACATCCGGCCGCCGACCGGCAGCAATATCCGCCGCGATAAAGCTCAGCAGCTCCGCCGGCAGCCCCGCCCGCAGATCCGGGTAGCCCGACGCACGTTCGAACCCGGCTACTGCGGCGTCGTGCAAGTACTGCATGCGTTTCACCAGCTCGCGGGCGTTGCTGCTGAGCTGCAGCATTTCCTCCAACTGCTCCGGGGACGCCTGCGCAATCGCAGCGGAGACCGCCTGTTCCGCCTCCGCCGCGCTGGGCTTGGCCGGGGCGCTGCTCAACTCGATCGCCCCCACGATTGTCCGCTCCCGTGCCTGCACCCGCTTCTTCTCCAGGCTGTAGCTCGCGGTCCTTTCCTTTTGGACGCCACCGGCTGCAGCCAGGGCCAGCTCCTCGGAGATCGGCATGGCCGAGCGCAGGATCGAACCCGTCCCGGACTTCCGCGCGGACGCCGATTCGCTGCGCCCGATATCCGCCACCGCGAACCACTGCTCATTGTGCGGCGCATCCACCCCGGGCATGCTCTTTGGGATCACTGCCCCGGTGCCGCCCACGGTCAGCACCCGTTCCGACCCAGGCTCAACGCGCCGGGCCAGCAAATCGGGCCGCGCGCACGCGATCGTGTAGGCGATGGCGTCCTCCCCGGTCAGCGGGTCGCTGAGCTCACGTGGGGCGTGCGGCTGCAACAAGCGGACGAGCCTGCGTACCGCCGGGTCCTTCGGCGAGATATCCCGGATCGCGCCGGCTGGGGCACGCTGGGAACTGGCGACGTCCAAAAACTGCAGCACACGGGCCACGAGTTCCACCGGGACGCGCCGGCTGGCGAGTAGGCCGCCGCGGGCGTGGCGCGGATCGAGGGGGAGCGTGACCAGCAGTTCCCCGAGTTCGGTGATGGTTCCGTCGGCGTCGAGCGCCCCCAACTGGCGGAGCGTGGCAGCGGCGGCAGCGGCGTTGTTCTGGGGCAAGGGGTCCGGCAGGGCCAGGCCCTCACCCATGGGTGCGCCCCAGGCGGCGACGTCCAGCAGCGCGCCGGTGAGGTCGCTGGTCTGGATCGCAGGGGCGGCAAACTCCGGCAGTCGGGCCCACTCATCCGCGCTGATTAGGCGGAACACCGTGCCCGGGCCCTCGCGGCCCGCACGACCCGCCCGCTGCACGCAGCTGGCCTGGGCGGCGGACTCCGTGACCAGGACGGACATGCCGCGGGAGGAATCGCGCCGGGAAACGCGGGAAAGGCAGGTATCCACGACGACGCGCACGCCCGGCACCGTGATCGAGGATTCGGCGACGTCCGTGGCGAAAATGACCCGGCGGGTGGGGTTGGCGCTGGTGGCCCCGCGCGGGTTGACGATCTCGGACTGCTGCTTCGGGCTGAGCTGGCCGTGCAGCGCGAAGGCGGCAAGCCCGGGTGAGTCGAATTGCTGGGCGAGCAGCTCGGTGCCGCGGATGGTCGGGACGAAGGCCAGGATGTCGCCCTCGGCGGTATCGGCGAGCGCGCGGCGCACCCCGGCGGCGATGAAGGCTTCGATGGAACCGGGCTGGCCAGGCCTGCTATCGCTGCGGCGGTGGGTGATGGAATCCGCGGCAGCGGCGTAGTGGATCTCCAATGGGTAGATCGGGGCTGGAACGTGCACCACCGCCTCCGGTACCCCGAGCAGATTCGCGAAACGCTGGGCGTCCACCGTCGCGGACATCGCCAGGATCAGCAGGTCATCGCGCAACTCCCGCAGCTGGGCGGCGATGGCGAAGACCAGGTCGGATTCGATGTGGCGCTCATGCACCTCATCCACGACGATCGCGCCCACCCCAGGCAGGTCGGGGTCCCGCAGCATGCGCCGGAGCAGCACGCCGGGGGTCACCATCTCGATCCGGGTCTGCTTGGATACGCGGGAGTCCCCGCGGACGGTATAGCCGACTTCTTGGCCCAGTTCGGTGCCTCGCAGCTCGGCGAGACGGGCAGCGGCGGAGCGGGCAGCCACGCGCCGGGGCTGGGTCACGATCACGCGCTGATCAGGGGCAACCAGATCAGCATCGGCGAGGAACTGCGGGGCCAGGGTGGTCTTGCCCGTGCCCGGCGGGGCGTGCACCACAGCCGCGCCGAACTCCGCGAGCGCGCTGAGCAGGGACGTGCGGCCAGCGGAAAAGGGCAGCTTAGGGGTGGGGTTGGTAGACATACTGCCTATCAAATTAGCCCACGGTGGTGCGCGATTGTGGCGGGCGCCGAGGTAGAGGAGTCACCGGGCAGAGCAGTGGAGTGCCTTGCCGTGGGCTTGCCGTGGCGGACCTAGCGGACGGAGGTCCGCAGCACGCTGAGCAGGCCGTCGGCGGGGCCGATGACGTCGTCGCCGAGGACGTAGAGCAGCAGCGCGACCAGAATCAGGGCGACGACCCCGACCACCAGGAGGGTCGACGTCACGGTGAGCCACAGTCGTGGGGTCGGGTCCTCGCCATCGTAGTAGAAGGGGAGCGTCGCGCGGGGCGCGGGTTGATCCTGCGGTGCGGGATCGATGGGTTGGCCATCGGAGGTGAGGAAGCCGCCGAGTGCGGGGAGGGTGGCCTTGAAGGTGCCGGTATCGCGGGGCTCGTCGTTCTCGGGGTGATCCTTCGCCGGGCGGGGGCGGTTCATCGACGGTGTGGTCATCGTGGCCCTCCTTTGCTTGCCTGGCGAACTGCTCGATCACGTTTTAAGGGATGCCTGCTGCGCTCTGCGTTGGCCACCGTAGGGCAGCGCGACCCAAGAAGAGGCACCCGGGATAGTGAGCTGATTTTAGCTATATGAATACCATTTCCGCAAGCATCGAAACGGGGGTAATTTTCCGGAGGTAGCGATAATGGGAAAACCCTGACCAGCAGGTTTGAGAATGATTTAACCCCGCGGCGGGGCTGAATTCTGCCTTAAGCAGAGGGCGATGTCTGCTGCGCCCGCTAGTGTGCACAGCGAAGTGCATGGCGAGCCGCGCGGGGCACAGGTCACGAGCGGCGAACCAATACTTCGCACAGCCTAAACTCGAGGGGGAATTATGGATAAGCACACATCTGACAACCATCGCCAGCCGGGCGCGACCGCGCGCGGCAACATCATCGGCGCCGACGGCGTGGTTCGCCCGCCCTGGGCCACGCGCTCCGAGCTGGAGCGGCAGTACTTCGACGAGGAATGGGGCCGACCCATCATCACGGAATCCGGCCTGCTCGAGCGGATCTGCCTCGAGGGCTTCCAGTCGGGGCTGTCGTGGGCGACGATTCTGCGCAAGCGTCGCGCTTTCAGGGATCACTTCTTCCTTTTCGACGCCACCCGCATCACGCAGATGAGCGCAGAGCAGCGCGAGGCGGCGCTCGCCGACCCTGCGCTGATCCGCAACCCGCGAAAGCACGCCGCGATCTACCGAAATGCCGAGGCCACGGTGGCCCTCCGGGAGGACCCGGAGCTGCAGGAGCTGCCGGAAGGGCACCCTGCGCGGGAGATCCTGGGCGGGGCGGCGCGTCGCCTGCCCGCGGGCCTGCCGGTGCTGATCTGGTCCTACGCCCCGGCCGAGCACCAGCCCCCAGCGCACATCGCAGAGATGCCCTCGGAGTCAGAGGAGTCGGTGGCGATGGCCGCAGAACTCAAACGCCGCGGCTTCACTTTTGTGGGCCCGACCACCTGCTATGCGCTGATGCAGGCCATCGGGATGGTCGACGACCGGGTGCCGGAGCCAGACGCCGAGTAGCCCTAGAGGCGGGCGGCGAGCTCCACTGCCTGCCGGATCGCACGCTTGGCGTCCAGCTCCGCGGCGACATCCGCGCCACCAACGATGTGGACCTTCTGCTCCGCGTCGTCGCTGGTGCCGTCGGCCTTGTCTGGGCGGACGGACTCCTGGCCGGTGCACAGCACAACGGTGTCGACCGGGATGACCAGCTCCTTGCGCTCCTCGCGGATGGCGGTCTCCAGGCGGGCGAGCTCCTCGGTATCCTTGGCCTTCTTCGCCTTGGCCAGAGCCTTCTGCAGCTCCTTGATGTCCTGGGCTGGCACCGTGATGTGCAGGCCCTCGGAGTCCAGCTTCTCGTAGGTCACGCCCACGATCTGCTCCACCCCGGCCATCGCCACTGCCGCGCGGTGCACCCAGCCGGTGGTCTTGCCCAGCCCACGGCCCATGCGGGTGATCTTGCGCTGCAGCATGGTGACCTTGCGCAGCGGCTGCGGCGGGTTCGGTCGGGTCAGGTTCGCACGTACCTCCGGGTCGGTGGTTACGCCCCAGTGCTCGTTCCACTCGCGGATGGACTGTGGCTGGCCGCCCCGGTCCTCCACCAGGAACTCAGTGACGTCGTAGCCGATGCCGCCCGCGCCGATGACGGCGACGTTCTTGCCGGCCTCCTTCTCACGGCTGAGCAGCTCCGCGTAGGTCATGGCGCTCACGCCATCGACCTCGCCGCGTAGTGCCTCCGCCAGGCCCGGGAACTCCGGGATGCGCGGGGTCACGCCGCTGGCCACCACGACCTCGTCGAAGCCGGCCTCCAGCAGCTCCTCTGGGGTGCGCGGGGAGCCCAGGTGGATCGGTACCTCGCGCTTAGCCAGGCGGGCCTGCACGTTCTTCAGCGCCTCGACGAACTCCTCCTTGCCAGGGATTCGCATGGCCAGCTGGAACTGGCCGCCGACCTTATCGCTGGCCTCGAAGATCTCCACGCGGTGGCCACGTTCCGCCAGGGCCTCGGCACCGAACAGACCAGCAACACCAGCGCCGATCACGCCCACCCACTTCGCGGTCCGGGTTGGCAGCAGCTTCAGCTCCGTCTCGTAACCCGCGCGTGGGTTGACCAGGCAGGTTGCCCGCTCATTGGTGAAGGTGTGGTCCAGGCAGGCCTGGTTACAAGCGATGCAGTGGTTGATCAGCTCTGCCTCGCCTGCCGCAGCCCGGTTGACGAATCCAGCATCCGCCAGCATCGGGCGGGCCAGGGAGACGAACTCGCCGAAGGGTTCGCCACCGGTGCGGGCCTCGCCACCCTCCGGGTTGAAGGAGCCGTCCAACAGCTGCTCGGCGACCTGCGGGGTGTTGATGCGGTTAGCGATGACCACCGGCACATCCACGACCTTGCGCAGCTCGGCGGTCGCCCAGGCGAAGGCGCCACGCGGCACGGAAGTGACGATCGTCGGAACCTGCGCCTCGTGCCAGCCGATACCCGAGCTGAACATGTCCACCCCGGCGTCCTGCAGCTGGCGGGCTAACTCGTGGATCTCCTCCTGAGTCTGGCCACCTTCGACCAGATCCAGCACGGAGATGCGGTAGTCGATGAGGAAGTCCTCAGGGACCGCGGCACGAACCGCCTTGACGATCTCGATGGGGAAGCGCATCCGCTTCTCCGCAGAACCACCCCAGTCATCGGTGCGCTGGTTCGTGCGCTCCGCGAGGAACTGGTTGATCAGGTAGCCCTCGGAACCCATGATCTGAACGCCGTCGTAGCCGGCGTCCTTGGCATACTTCGCCGCCTCGCCATAGGCCTTGATCGTCGCGCGGACCTCCTCGTCGGAGAGCTCACGCGCCGGGAACGGGGTGATCGGGGACTGGGTTGCGGAGGCGGACACCGCCATCGGGTGGTAGCCGTAACGGCCGGCATGCAGCAGCTGCAGGATGGCCAGCGCGCCACCAGCGTGGGTGGCCTCGGTGACCTGGCGGTGGGCGTCAGCGATCTCCTGGGAATTAAAGGGCTGGCCAAAAGGCGTCAGATTGCCCTCCAGCACGGGAGGGTAGCCACCAGTCACGATGGCTGCGACACCGCCCTCTGCGCGCTCGCGGAAGAACTCGGCGAGCTTCGGGGCGTCCTCGAGCTTGTCCTCCAGTCCGGTGTGCATCGAACCCATGATCACGCGGTTGCGGAAAGTCTTGCCGCCAACCTCGAGGGGCGAAAGCATCGTCGGGTACTGGGACTCTCCCGCCGCACCAGAATCGGCGGAAGAGCTGGAAGCGTTAGTGAATGCGGGGCTTGTCATGTCGTTGATTTTGCCCTAGCAGGCTGGCGAAGATGCGCAAATGCAATAAAAAGGAAAGCAAAAACGACTCGCCCAATCCGGCACCGTAGGATGGGCAGCATGCAGCAAGAATTACCTGTCGTGCCCATCCGTGACGCCGAGATCCGGCTGGGGCAGTTCCTGAAACTCGCCAACCTCGTGGAGACCGGAGGGATGGCAAAGGACGTCCTCGCCGAAGGGGCAGTGTCGGTTAACGGCGCAGCTGAAACCCGCCGCGGCAAGGCCCTGCGAGACGGCGACCAGGTGACAATCACCGACCCCGAGACCGGCGCCACCGTCGGCGCAGAGGTCGGAGCGAATGGCCGCGGTGCTGCCGATAGCGAAAACCTGGCTGAAGAGGACGACCTTGGGGAGTTCTTCGATGAAGCCACCGCTGATGACGACTTCGACCCCGAAAAGTGGAGGAATCTCTAATGCCCGCTATGCAGGCGCAACCAGGCATGCCGCTGTGGCTGGACCTGGCAACCACCGATATTGATGCCGCGAAGCGCTTTTACGCCGAGCTCGTGGGCTGGGAATACCGTGAGCACGGCCAAGGCTATGCCGTCGCGACGAAGAATGGCATGCCCGTCGCCGGAATCGGGGCCATCCCGGAGGAGAAGATCTCCATGTGGGGGCTGGCGCTCTACACGCCGAACGTCACGGTCGCGCACAACGCTGCCGTCAACGCTGGTGCCCGTTCCGTCTTGGAGCCGCGGGTGCTCGGGGCTCCGGAAGGGGAGGGCACTGATGGCGAGACCGACCGCGGCGAGATGGCCGTGGTCATCGACCCCAGCGGGGCGGCCATCGGCCTGAAGAATCCTGCGGATGAGCACGCACTCTTCGCCGCGGGTGAGCCGGGCACGCCCGTGTGGCACGAGCTCATGGTCGGCCAGGGCTGGGACGAGACCCTGGAGTTCTACCACGAGCTCGCCGGCTGGGATATCCGCGTCGATAAGAACTCCGACGGCAGCCGCTACGCGCTCGGCGAGTTTGAGGGCGCAGCGCTCGTCGGCCTCTGGGATACCCAGGAGATGCAGCTGCCCTCCATGTGGACGCTCTACCTGGGGGTCGCGGACATCGACGCCGCGGTGGATACCGCCCGTGGGCTGGGCGCCCAGATCATCCGGGAGCCCTTCGACTCCGAGTTCGGCCGGGTCGCCACCATCACCGATCCCACGGGCGCGCTGCTGAACCTCACCGAGGTCGAGGAGTACGTCCCGGACGAGACCGAGGACTTCGAGCCCGACCTCTTCGCCGACCTCTAGGCCGCGTAGCTACCAGATGGTCACGCGCTGGTCCTCGGCCAGCCACATGCCATCGGCCTCGGTGACCTCCCAGGCCTGGTAGAACTCCGGGGTATTCGACGCGACCACGTTGCAGCGGAACTCCGCCGGCGAGTGCGGGTCGATGGAGATGTACTGCGCGGACATCTGCGGGCGGATGGCCGTCTGCCAGACCCGCGCCCACTGCAGGAAGACGTGCTGCAGCGCCTCCCGGTACTCCGCGCTGGGGCCCTCGGGCGTCTCAACCTCCACGCCCTGGTCGCTCAGGTAGCGGCGCAGCGCGACGATGGCGATGCCCAGGCCGCCGAGGTCACCGATATTCTCGCCCAGGGTGAAGGAGCCGTTGACCTTGTGCGCGGTCTCCCCGCGCTGCTTCAGTCCGGTCGGTACGAGACCTTCGAACTGCGCGACGAGCTTGTCCGTGAGCTGCGTGAACGCCGCACGGTCCTCCTCGCTCCACCAGGAATGCAGGTTGCCGTCGCCGTCGAACTTCGACCCCTGGTCGTCGAAACCGTGCCCGATCTCGTGGCCGATGACCGCGCCGATCGCACCGAAGTTGCTGGCGGCGTCGGCGTCCATGCTGAAGAACGGCGGGCGCAGGATCGCGGCGGGGAAGGTGATGTCATTCATCACGGGGTTGTAGAAAGCGTTGACGGTCTGCGGGGTGGCGAACCAGGTCGCAGGATCCGTGGGCTTGCCCAGCTTGTTGATCTCGTAGTCGTGATTGAATCGGCTGGCCGCCCGCACGTTATCCAGCAGCTCGGCCCCGCCGGCTGCGAACTCCAGCCCATCGAACTGCCGCCACTTCTCCGGGTAACCGATCTTCGCGCGGAACTTACCCAGCTTCACCAGTGCCTTCTCGCGGGTGGCGGGAGTCATCCACTCCAGGGTGGAGATGCGCTCGCGGTAGGCCTCGATGAGGTAGTCCACCAGCTCGAGCATCTTCTCCTTATATTCCGGCGGGAAATGCTCGGCGACGAACTTCTTGCCGACTTCCTCGCCGATCGCGCCCTCGACCAGACCCAGGCCGCGCTTCCAACGGGCACGCTGCTCCGTCGAACCGCTCAGGGTGCGGCCGTAGAACTCGAAACGCCGGTCGGTGAACTTCGCAGGCAGGTAAGGCGCACGGGAGTTCAGCACGCGCCAGGTCGCCCAGAGCTTCCAATCGTCCAGTGGCACGCTCCCGGCAAGCTTCGCGACGTGCTCAATGAAGCTCGGCTGGCTCACGATCACACGCTCGGCAGCCGCGCTACCAGCGGCAATGCCGGTGGCCTCGAACCACTCCGCGAAGGGGAAGCCTGTCGGCAGATCCGCCACCGCCATCGGGTTGTGGGTCTTATCCGCATCGCGGCTGGTCACGTTATCCCAGTGACCCTCGGCAAGCGTGGTTTCGAAGCGCAGGATTGCCTCGGCGGCCTCCGCGGCACCCTCACCCGCGTGGCTCCCCGGCAGAGCCCGCCCCTCAGCGAGGTACAGCTCCAGCATGTCCGTCACATACTCGCGGTAAGCAGCCAGCGTCTCCTGGTGCTGTTCCTGCCGGTAGTAGGCCTCGTCCGGCAGGCCCAGCCCGGATTGCACCAGGTAGGCGCGCTCGGCATCGCCCTCGGCGTCCTTGGCGACAAAGTAGCCCGCCACGCCACCGACGCCAGCGCGGTCCAGCTCACCCAGCTCGATGGCCAGCTCGCGAATGTCCGCGGCGGCGTTGATTCCGGCCAGGTCGGCGTCCAGCGGTGCGAGCCCGGCCGCCTCGATGCCCTCCTCGTCCATAAAGGAGGAGTACAGCGCCCCGATCTGGGAATCGGCGGGCTGTGTCTCGACGATGGCGCGGACGTCCTTCTCAGACTGGTCACGCAGCTGGTGGAAGGTGCCGTCGACGGCCCGGTCTGCGGGAATCTCGTGGCTGGCCAGCCACTGCCCGTTGACGTGGCGGTACAGGTCCTGAGCAGGCGAAATAGTCTCGCCCGCGGCGGCCTCGGTGATGTTATCCGGCAGTTCCGGCTGGCTGGATGTTGTCTTCTTTTCGCTCATGTTCCCCCACTGTAGTGCGCGCTGCAGACACGGCGTCGTCTTCTCTTTTTAGGACGTCACCCCGGTCGACGACCGTGCCGCCCGCCGGACCAGTGTTGGTGGACATGGGGTGTGTCTGGGGCGGGGGCTACGATGAAAAAATGGATCGGAGACAGTTGACGGCCCCGAGCGTGCCGTTCGGAAAGGCGCGACGAAACCGCTACGTCGCCGCGGTGGGAGCAGCGGCCGTGGTGGGGCTCGCGGGGCCGGTGGCGGTCAACGCCGCGCTCACGGCCGAGGCGCCGGCGCATTACGCGAACCCGGCGGAGGCCTTCGATGAAAACCTGATGAGTTTCGCCGACTGGCCCCTGGACTTCGGGGTGCTGCGCGATTGCGCGGCACCGATCACGGAGGACGCGATGGTCGCGCCGGAGTTTATTTGCCCCTCCGCCCAAGTCGAGGTTGTGAGCATGCTCTCGGTAAAGGACCAGGCGCTGGCGGTGGACCGGGCGATCCGGGCGATTAACTTCGCGGATCTGCAAGGCATGCGACCCGTCCGGTACACGGAGACCGCACTCGAGATCGCCCCGGAGCTGAAGGAGCGCACCGGGGTGACTGACGTCTGGGTGACCGACTACTACGAGGTAGCCGCCGCCAACGACGAGGGCGAGGACGTCGACCCGTTTTCCGATGCCGACCTCAGCCGAACGGTCGGGTTCTTCCGCGAGGATGAGGGCGGGGACGGCGAGGGCACGCTCGTCAGCCTGCAGGTCACGGCCCGGGGAGTGGATAGCACGAAGGCGATGGTCAACGAGCTGCTGAAGACCGCCGAGCTGCGACCTGAGGCTGCCACCGAGGCGTCCCCACAGCAGCGGGAGGGAGGCCGATGATGCTGCCGGAACAGCAACCCCGGGGGCGCAATAGCCCTGCCGAATCGACCCCACACAGGAGCTCCTTGCCATTGCCGGCCTCACAGGGACGCACCGAATCTACGGGTGAGCTGGGTCTAGCCTTCGGCATCGCGCCGGGCAGCGCCACGGGGCCGCGTATTCGGCGTGGCGGGGTTTATATCTGCTTCATTCTGCTGGCGGTGCTCTGCTCGGTCCTGGCTATCTTCGCGCTGTTGCTTGCGACGCCGTCGCCCCCAGGGTTGCCGCTGCTGGTCGTCCTCGGCATCTCCATTGCTCTGGTTGCCGTGGCCTGGTGGGGGCTTAGCCGCCTGCGCTGCTACCAGGGCACGCCTCGGCGCTTGGTGGCCATGGCCCTGTGGTGGGGTGCCAGTGTCAGCAGCGTGCTCGCGGTATTCACCGCCGCGGATGCGGCGAGCGAGATTCCGGAGAAGCTTGGCCTGCCCATCTTCTCGACGGCTTTCGGCGGGGCCTGGCCGGAGGAGATCACGAAGGCGCTGGGCATTTGGATGCTGCTATGGATTGCCCGAGATTGGTGGAACCGGCCGCACCATGGCCTGCTGGCCGGGGTGTTCGTGGGCCTCGGCATGGAGGTCTACGAGAACTCGCTCTACGCACTATTCCTTGGCGTGCTGCATCCTGCCTCGGATGTGACGGGGGCTGCTTCTGTGTACGGCATGCGGCTGCTTTTCGGCATCGGTCTGCACGCGGTATTCAGCGGGCTTGTTGGATACGGCATCGGACGGGCGCTGTGGGGGCCACGGGAACGGAGCCGAGCATGGCGTTGTGGGCAGGTTTTCGGGTGGGGTTTTGCCGGTTTTGCGTTGCATTTCTTGTGGAATATCAGCTGGCCGGACCCGGTGGCGCCGTTCGTATTGGCGGCCGTATGGGTCACCGGGGTTGCCGCCTTAGTCACGTGCTTCTACCGAGAAGAGAAGGGATTACGGCAGGTCGAGGGCACTTCCGACGACCCCTAGCTAGCGTCGAGCCCCTGGCCGGGGCGGCGACGGAATGCGCGAAAACATAGCCCAGCAATGGGGTGAATGTTAATTACAGTGGTGTAAGGTGCTTGGGATTACGTGCGATACGGATGTGAAAAGAGTGAAAGTTGGGTACTCTATTCCACATGCGTTCACTGCCTTGGCGCCGCACGCGCCGTACCTCGACCCCTGCACGCCTCACGGCAACTGCTCTTTTGGGCACGTCTGCCACCGTCGCCGCGCTGATGGCGAGCCACGTGATCCCGGTGCCTTCCTGGGCCATCCCGGGCATCGACGTCGCCTCCCACCAGCACCCGGGCGGCGCGGCCATCGATTGGAACACCGTCGCTGCCAGCGGCCAGAAGTTCGCCTTCGTGAAGGCCACTGAGGGCACCAGCTACACCAACCCCTACTACGCCTCGGACTCGGTGAAGGCCCAGCAGGCCGGCATCATTCCGGGCAGCTACCACTACGCTCGCCCAGGTTGGAATGATCCGCGCGCCGAGGCCCGGTTCTACGCCTCCGTGATCGCGACCGGCCCGCAGCCTTCCCTGCCCCCGGTTCTCGACCTCGAGGAAGATCAGGGCCTTAGCCCCCAGCAGCTGCAGCACTGGGTGCGTGAATGGATCGACGAGATCAAGATCCAGACCGGTCGCCAGCCGATCATCTACACCTACTACTCCTTCTGGAAGCAGAAGATGGCGAATACGACGGAGTTCTCCGAGTACCCGCTGTGGCTGGCCTACTACTCCAGCAGCCTGCCGAATGATATCCCGGGCGGCTGGGACAAGGTCACCTTCTGGCAGTACAGCGGCAACGGTTCCGTCGACGGCGTGATCACCGACGTCGACTTGAACGAGTACTACGGCGACGACTCCCAGCTCCAGGCACTGGCCGGAGACATGGGAGCTAACACTCCGGCCGGCGAGACCTCCAACCAGCTGGCACCGTCCCAGCCGATCGTCGAGAAGGAAGCTCAGATCGTCAACGAGATCGAGCACCAGACCGGCGTCAACATGCCGATCACCTCGGACTTCGTGGTTCAGCTGCTCGGCGTCGTCGGCGGCCGTGTGTCCCCGGAGACTTTCATCAACAGCGCACTGCCGCAGCTCACCGCTCCGGTCGCTGCAGCGATCTCCCAGCAGCTCGGCGTGCCGCAGGACCAGGTTGCGGAGAAGATCCAGCAGGGCCAGGAGCTCTTGCCTGCGCTCACCGCGCTGGCTGGCGCCCTGGGCGAGGCTCGCCAGAACGGTGGCGTGCCCACCGAGGCGATCCAACAGCTGCTCAACATGGCCGGCCAGTCGGGTGCCCTGGGCAGCGCCGGCAGCAGCTCCAGTGTTGACCTGGGCCAGCTGCTCCGCGTGATCCAGACGGTGGCAGGCACCCGGGACTGGGCAGGCCAGCTGCAGAACGGTCAGCTCAACGTCGACCCGAACGCGCTCCAGGGGCTCCTGCGCGCCCTGAGCTAAACACTGGACATACCCGCTCGCGCACGATAAAGCCCGCGGCTCCTCTCGAGGTACGAGGAGCCGCGGGCTTTGGCGTTGCCGCAGGCGGTTAGTGCTTGAGGCAGCTAGTACAGCCCACCCACGTGCGCTGCCAGCCTGCCGTTCTACCGGCAGGCCAGCCGCTAACTATTCATCGTTGTACTTCATCGGGCCGTTGTACCAGAAGCCCGAGCGGGTCTTCTCTTCGACGTCCACCTCAACCGGACGCGGCTTCTCGCCCGTGGCATCCGGGAAGGTACGCAGGCGGTCCAGCACGCCCCAGTCCCGCAGCCAGTCGTCCTTAAGGTAGGTCGGCAGCTCCGTGGCCTGTGTGCTCATCTGCACCAGCCCCACGGAACCGCCACCGGCGTAGTCCATCACCGGGGTGAGGATGCGGCGCGCGGAGTGATCCGGCGAGATGCGGAACTCCGGCACCTCAGCCACGCCAACGGTGTGGTCGAATGGCCGCTGGCACGGGAACTGGAAGGCCGTGGCCCAGTCCAGCAGTGCCGGAGCCTCGGAACCCACGTAGTCATTCAGCGGCTCCAGCTGCGGGGCGCGTGGCGGGGTCAGCGCCAGCCACTCGGATGGGGTGAGGTTGGTATCCACCGCGACGATGCGGATCTGATCCGCCTCCTCCGGGATCCAGTCCATCGGAATGCGCAGGTTACGCCACTGCGGGGCGGTGCCGATGTCCAGTGGCAGGTCCTCGCCCAGCGGCTCGAAGTCCTCCTGGCCCTTGCCAGTCGACTTGCCGTACTCAACCTTGACCAGCTGCCCGTACTGGAAGACATTGTCGGAATCGAAGTGACCAATGGTGCCCGCAGCGCTCAGCGTGATCAGGGGGTAGTCCTCACGGTTCTCCGGCAGGGAGTACCACTTGGTCGTCGTCGAGGCAGAGAACTGCGATCCCTCCTGGAAGGAGCCGACCACCGGCACGCGCTGGGGATCCAGCTCGAAAGGCAGGCGCGCATGCGAACCGTTCACGCCCGGCTTCGACAGCAGGCCACCGGCGGTGCCGGAATCCTGACCACCGTCCGCGGCCTCGGCGCCACCGCTGCGGTCACCGGAGGCCGCGGCGTCGTCGTTCCGGTCGTTGGACGCCGCGCCGGCGGTACCGTCCGTGCCCTCGTTGGTGGCCTGGGTGGCTTCTTCGTTCAGGCCCGTGCCGGTGCTCCGCTGATCGCCATCCAGCTTCATCGCGGTTTCCACGGAGTTCTGGCTCACGGCATCCTCGCCACGGCCATCCGGGTCGATGTGCGCCGGGATGCGGTTCGGTAGGAAGCCCGTGGAGTCCTCGGTGGTCAGGGAGTCGCCGATCGGGGAACCGTCGGCAACCTTCAGCAGCGAATCATTCGTATTCGTCTCCACAAGGACGTCCTCGGCCAGCTGGCAGGTGTGCCCGGCCAACGAGACGGCGTTGCCCTTGCCGATCGAATATGCCGGCCACTGCGAGATGAAGCCCTTGCCCATTGACGCGATCGAGAAGACCAGCGCCAGCATGGTCAGCGCGCCGATCGGTGCCGCGGTCACCATCGTGACGCGGTACTTACGCTTCCGTTTCTTCGTGTCCGTTGCCGCACGGTCAGCGTCGTCATTGTCGACGTCAGCAACCTCGCCTGCGGACTGGGCGCGCGCCTTCTGGGCGTCCGTGCGGTAGCCCAGCAGCACACCCCACAGCAGTGTGAGCAGGGCGATGGCCAGCATCACCGTGGAGGCCTCAATGCCGCCGACCTGGATCGTCTTATCCCACCACGGCACGCCGAAGCTGGAGACGTACCACCAGCCATTCGTGCCGGAGAGCGCCAGCGCGAAGAGCATGAACGTGGTGCCCAGGAAGAGCACGCGGTTGCGTGCGGAGCTCGCCGAGAAGTGCGAAGCGGCGACCGCCGCCAGCCCGATGAGTGCAGCGCCGATGCCCGCGTAGACGCCGAAGTGGTGCGTCCACTTTGTCGGCGTGAAGACCATGAAGAAGGCCGTGCCGAGGATGACCAGAATCAGGCGCACAGTCGGGCTCTTCGCCGCGCCCGGAACACGCCCATTGCGCAGGATAGACGCCACAACCACGCCGAGGCTGAAGATCATCATCAGCACGATGAAACGGCGCGCGAAGGAGCCGTCGGTGGACTGCTCCAGCAGGGAGGTATAGCGCACGTACTCCTGGTACCAGGACAGCGACGGGCCCCGGTCGGAGCGCACGGCGATGGCCTCACGCACGGTGCTGAACGTCTGGTCGCCGAACACGCCGACGAGGATCGCGGTACCCGCGGCGAGGAACGGTGCGATCTGCGCGAGCATCCCGCGGATCACCTTCCCGCGGCTCGCGCCCTTCTCCGCACCCAACCAGGGCAGACGACGCACCGCGATGCGGATCAGGGCGCTCAGGGAAACCAGCACCGCCGCCACGGCCATCAGGCCGGTCGGGCCAGCACCCAATGCCAGGGTGGCCAGCAACGTACCGAGCGCCGCCGGCAGCAGCCGGTGGGTAGCGATGGCACGCTCGAAGGAGACCCAGGTCAGCAGCGAGAAGACTGCGATGATCGGCTCCGGGCGGGTGCCGTTATTGAAGGCGATGAAGAACATCAGGAAGGCCACCGCGGTGGTCCAGTGCGCCACGGCGCGCTGATTGATCTTCACTCCCAGTCGCGGCAGCACCTCGCGGGAGAGCACCAGCCAGGTCACCGCGGAGGCCAGCAGAGCGGGAAGTCGCATCCACAGGGAGGTGGAGGAGACGTTGACCATCAGTGACAGCAGGTCGTAGAACGGCCAGCCGAAGGGGGACTCCGGTACGCCGAACCAGCGGTAGTAGTTGGCCATGTAGCCGGACTCGTGGCTGGCCCGGGCCATCGTCAGCAGGTAACCATCGTCGGCGGTATTCGCGCCGATGAAATACCAGATCAGCAGCACGGCGCCCACGAAGCCGTCCACCCAGCGCGGCTTCCACCAATCCTTCTGCATCAGGCGACCGGAGCCGGTGCGGCCGTCCAGCTTGTCGATCTGGTGCAGCGCCCACAGCGAGACGACCATCAAGGCCAGGCCGAGCCACATGACGATGTTCTTCAGCAGCGTCGGGGCGCTCGAGAAGCGCGAATCCACCTTGACGTCGGCCTTAAGTCCCGCGTCGGCAGCGGCCTTCGCGTTCTCTGGGGTGTTCTCGAACTCGGTGTAGATGCCGGTCAGCATGGGGCGAGTGTCCCGGTCGATATCGCCGGAGTACACCGCAGGGTCCAGCTCTTCGCCGTCGGTGGTGGTGCCGTCCACCCAGACCCGGGTGGCCTCGGCATCCGAGGTGATGCGCAGCAGTGCATCATCGGAGAGCTCCTTGAGGTCCTTCTCCTTGAGGGAGAGGGGCACCACGTTGCGGATGATGACGTCCAGTCCGGAGTCGGTGTTGCGGACGAAGAGCCCGCGCAGCGTCTCCTCCTTCGAGCCCTCCGGCACGGTGGATAGGACGTTGCTCTGGCCGTCGTTGAGCTTGTCGACCTCGGAAAGCGGGATGGAAAGGTCCAGGCTCTCCGGGGAGTAGCTGATCAGTGGTGCGGTGACGCTGCTCAGGTCCCCATTCTGCGGCCAGGAAAAGGAAGACTGCTGCTGGTTCACCGGCAAAAATGGGGTGGCGATGAAAAGCAAGAAGCCCAGCAAGCCGGACACGATCGCGAGGGTCGTGATCCGACTGCTGGCGCCACTCTTCGGGGCCGAGCTCGCCTGTGGCGGCGGCGCGGAGTTTACCGCGTTTCGGGGCCCTCGATCTGGCTGTTTATTATTCTGCTGCACCGTAGACACGGCTAATAACTGTACGTTACCGCCGGTCAAATGTGGACTAGTACGCGCGTGGCCTTAGTTACGCACCGCGACAGCGAAAGGCCCGATCTGCGTGACATCCCAGTGCTTCTGGAACGCGCTCGCCGGGAAGTGGACGGTGCGGAACCGGACGTTCGGCTGGTTCGGGTAGATGTCATCCGCGATGAGGTAGGAGAACTCCGCTTCCTCCATTGGGGTGGCGTCGCTTCCCGCCGGGCCGCCCTCCTCGGCCGGTACCTCGCCGCGGAGGACGAGGGCGTCCGGTGCGGTCCAGCCTTCTTCCTCCGCTGCCCGATCCATCGCGGCGATCAACTCATCGGGGTCGGTGATCTGGGTCCAGGACTCGATCTCCTCGTTGCGCCGCTCGAACTCCCCCAGCGGGTTGGCGTAGTGGGCGGTCATCGCCTGGTACGCGTGATAGGGGTAGAAGCTCATGAAGTGCTGCTCATCGGTGAGGATGGTCGATCCGGAGCGCTTGCCCAGTTTTTCGACGAGGTGCTCGTCAACCTGCGCGTAGTAGACGGTGGCGTCCGCAGGCATGCGATCGCCACGCCTGGCGTTGCCGTCGGCGTCCGTGTAGGCGGTATCGATCTTCTTCTCGTGGTTCATCGGAATATCGATCGCGTAGTAGAGAGTTCCGAATGCCAGGATTGCCGCAAACACACGCGTCACACCCCTCGACTTCGCGGGGTCCACGGTCGCCGGGTAGAACTTCGGCATTCCCACGCCCCGCAGATCGATGATCGCCAGGGCACCGGCTACGGCGAAGAGAAGCGCGATCGGCAGAGCCACGCGGAATCCCAGCAGGGTCGTGCCGAGCACCGGCATGGCCATGGAGGCAACCGCCCAACCGTAGGCGGTGAGGATGCCGACCAGAAGGGCGCGGGCGTCGTCCTGACGGTGGCGGGCGACCAGCCAGACCAGGCCGATCAGAGCGAGAACACCGAGGGCGGAAACATTGAAGAAGGGCATCATCAGCTCGGTGCCATCTTTGGGGAGGTAGTGCTGCGCCTTGCCGGTCGGGCCGTGAGGCTGGGTCAGCAGCGCATGCAGGTAGGGTAGCCAGCCGAGCAGGGCGATGAGGATCGAACCGATGCCCATGGCCAGCAGCTTCAGCAGTGGACGGATCCCCTTCTCTCGGATCGCAGCGGCGATGGCCATGACCACCACCGAGAGCGCAGACAGAGCGGTGAATAGCGTGTAGAGATTCGCCGAAAGCCCCAGGTAGACCATGACGCCAAACAGTGCCCAGCGGGAGCCCAGCAGCGCGTGGCGGGTCATCACCATCGCGGCCGGCATTCCCACCGCGACGATGGCGGCATAGGGTTCCTCCGGCGCCACGTGGAGGGTTGCCACCGCCGTGACCAGCGCGACCGTCGCGCCCGAGGCCAGTGAGCCGGTGAGGTGGCGCCACAGGGGAACGAGCATGGAAAAAGCCGCAGCCAGGGTCATCAAAGCCCACGGCTGGTACGCGGCCCAGCCCGCCAACCCGGTCATGCGGGCGAAGAGGCCGCCGGTGAAGAACCACAGGCCAGGGTAGAAGCTCGGCATGTCCGGGTAGGCCATGTCCACCCAGCCCGGGGTGTCCGTCAGGCGGGACAGGAACTGGGTTCGGAAAGCCTGGTCGACGCTCACGCCATCCAGGTACAGGCTGGTAGCGGCCAGTGGAATACCGATGCTGGTAATCACCAGGCCGGCCGGAGCCAGGTAGAGCAGCACGCCGAGAACGCGGCGTTGCCAGTTCGACCAGCTGGGTCGAGGGTGGAGCACGTAGTACACCGACACCGCGGCGAAGAGGATCACGAGTACGGAGCCGACGCTGCTCAGTGCCTTGAGCACGTAGCTGGTGTTATACGCCGGAAGGCTCGGCCTGGACATGATGAACCAGGCCACGACCGTCGCCACTGCCGCGACCGCGCCGGTGACCAGCATGTGCACGATTGTGCGCAGCGGGCTCAGGGCATCGGGCTGCGTTTCCGCAGTGCTGAATCCAGTGACGGATGCTTGGTTGTGCTCGACGGTCGTTCCGGTGTGCATGCGTATATCAAAACACATGCACACCGAAGGGCGGATTTAACCGCGCGGGCCGCGGAGCATGATGCCGCGGATACCGCTGTGGAAACCATCGCGCAGGCCGACGCGCTGGGCCTCTGTCAGGGTGTACTCGTGGAGGGTATCGCAGGCGAACTGCAGGAGGGGGCGGTCGATCTCCGGGGGAAGGCCGCCGCCGGAGAGCAGGTGGGCATTGTCCTTCTGGGCCTCGCTCGCGGCGTTATCGAACCACCAGACGGCGTACTGCTGGCCGATGTCGTAGGGGTTCTGCTCGCCCGCGGATGCCCAGACTTCGTTGGGGAGCGGGACGTAGCGGGAGCGCAGCTTGCGGTGGCGGGCCATCATGGACGGGTTCGGCTTCGGCTTCGGCGCTGCTTCCGGGGTGTCCTCGGTGGGCGTGGCTGGTTCCTGTGCCTGGGACTGTGCTGCCCCGCTCTGCTCAGCCGCGTTGTCCGGCGTCTTGTTGTCCGGCGCCGCGTCGTTCGGTGCCGCAGCACCCTGAGCTGCGACGGTGTTGGGGGTCGGTTGTGCCGTCGTTTCGGCGGCCGACTCGGACGTCGCTGGTTCGGCGGAGGCAGTAGGTGCCGGACCCGGCTTGGGTCCGGGCTTCGGCGCCGACTTTGGTGCAGCAGGGTGCGCCGCGGGGCTTGGGGCGGCCGACGGGGACTCTGCCTGCTCATCCGTCGTGGTGGTTGCCGCAGCAGCGTTGGTCTGTACAGTGCCTGCCGGTGCGTCCTCGGATCCTGCGGCCGTGGCCGAAGCCTGTTCGGGTGCTGCCGCGGAGGTCGGCTCCGTGGCGGTTTCGGCCGGCGCGTTGTCCCCGGCCGCGTTGTTGTTGCCCGCTTCTGCCGTGGGCTTGGCGGCCTGCTTGTTGTGCTCCATATCCGGAATGACGCTCGGTCCGGACTCTTCGGGCTCTTCCGCATCGCCGAGGGGCTTGAACTCCGGGCTGGGGCTGTCCTCGCCCTGCGTTTCCCCAGGGATTGGGGTGGTGCTGGCGTTGGCGGGCAGCGGCCCCTCCAGAATCTGCAGTCGCATCGTGTCCCGGAAATCCTCGCGAGGGTCGAGGATCGTGGTCGTATCGCAGGCAAAGCGCAGCTGGGAGGACATGGAGTCCCAGCCGAAGCCATAGAGGTGCACGCGAATGCCCGCATCCACGGCCTCTTCCACGCCGGGCAGCATGTCCGCGTCGCCGGAGACGAGGACGATATCCGAGACGTTGCCACGGACGGCGGCGAGCACCATATCCGCGACCAGGCGGGTGTCCACCGCCTTCTGCGTGCGGCGGTCTCCCCATTCAATGAGTTGGCCACTGCGTAGCTGCACCCCAGGTTCGCTGCGCAGGGAACGCTGGTAGCGGTGTGGTCCGGACTCCGGGATGCCGTCGTACCAAAATTGTCGGTGAATGGGCTGTTTGAGCTGGTCCTGGGCGATACGGCCCAAGGTACAGACGACCTCCGGAAGGTCGATTTCTAATTGCGCGCGGGCGCCGGTTTCCCAGGAGTTATAGAAGCTAGCTAGGAGATAAGAGGTATCGACGAAGATCTGTGTTCGTTCGAGCATGATGGGTCGGTTGTCCGTTTCTTTAGTTTCACAATTTTCAGTGCATTATCCATTGCGCACTGTACTTCTTGAGAGCCTGTGCGCGTGGCGCTTTCCCCTCTAGTGTGCATCAAAGAGTTGTTGTATGGTTGGTTACACAAGTAACTAACCGACTAGGTAGGGCGCGGTGCTGAACCGCAACCTGGTCGCACAGTGAACGCCAACCAAGCCCCATCGAGGGGATCGAACACGAATACAGGGAGGTGCCATGGAGGAAGCCACCACGCCGCTGTTTCAGCAAGTGGCTGAGCTCGTAGCGGATGCCATTGTGGACGGCTCCCTGCCAGAGGGGGAGCGGGCACCGTCGACGAACGAGCTCGCGGCCTTCCACGCAATCAACCCGGCCACCGCCCGCAAGGGCTTGAGCCTGCTGGTGGATGCCGGGGTGCTTCAGAAACAGCGAGGTATCGGCATGTTCGTTACTGAGGGCGCGCGGGAGAAGGTCATCGCGCAGCGCAAGGAGGCCTTCGCCGGCCGTTACCTGGTGCCGCTGGTCGACGAGGCCGCGAAGCTGGACATGACCGCCAGCGAGCTCCGCGAGCTGCTGGGCAGCGTCGCTGAAAGCCGGGGGCTCTATGACTGACCCCAACAACGCACCGAGGCCCGCACCCCGCGGGTTACTCCAGCCGCCCATGCAGAGCACCGGAGAGCAGGCAAAACACTGCCCTTCGAGCGGCAACCAGCCCAGAGCATCACGCTAGACCGCTAAGTCGACGCACCACGCGTCCCGCCACACAGGAAGGCACAACAATGAACCACCTGAAAGAAAGCGTTGGAACGGGCGTCCCGCAGGGGCCTGCGCCCAGCATCGAGCTATCGGGGCTGACGGTCAGCTTCGGCAAGAAAACCCACCCGGCCGTCGACGGCATCAGCCTGCAGATCCCGGGCGGTCAGGTCTACGGACTGATCGGACGGAATGGAGCGGGGAAGACCACCCTGCTACGGGCTATCGCGCAGCAGCTGAACAGCTCCGGCACGGTGACCCTGGACGGTCAGCCCATCCGCGATAACGAGTGGGCGCTGGAGCGCATCATTCTCGCCGGCCCTGACGCCACGTGGCCACAGGACCTCCCGGTGCGTAGCGTGCTGCGGGTCGCGGAACTTCGCTGGCCAACCTGGGATCAGGCCTTCGCGGAGGAGATGATCCAGGCCTTCCGCATCGATACCAGCAAGCGGTTGCGCGCGATGTCCCGCGGACAGCGTTCGGCGGTGAGCATCATCCTTGGCCTGGCAGCGCAGTGCCCGATCACCCTGCTGGACGAGCCCTATCTTGGCCTCGACGTGCAGAGTCGCGAGGCCTTCTACCAATTCCTCATGTCCGACCTGGAGCGCAATCCCCGCACGGTGATCCTCTCCACCCACCACCTCGGGGACGTCGCCCGACTGCTGGATCAGGTGATCATCATCGACGAGGGCAAGCTCCTGGAATCCGGCCCCCTCGAGACCGTCTCCGGCCGCATCCACCTGGTCTCCGGTCCCAGCCAGGCAGTGTCCGCCTTCCTCGAGCAGTGGTCTGCTTCCTTGCCCGTCGCCCCTTCTTCCTTCCTTATTAAGGACGTCACCAGCACCGGTTTGCGCAGGTTGACCCTCAGCTATGATCCCGAATCGCCGGAAGCCGTGGCGGCAGAGTCGGCAGCGCAACGCGCCGGTGTCCAGCTGAAGGCCGCGGACTTGGAGCAGGAGGTGCTCGCGCTCACCGGAGAGGTGGCCGGCGATGAGTAGTAAGACGAGTGATCGGCATGCCCAGCCATTGGACGGTGGGATGAAGGTGGCGGAAAGCAAGGGGGTAGCGGGCGAGGCTTCGGCCCAGGTCCAGCGAGTGAACACCCGAGTGATGGGCCAGGTCTTCCTCTTCGCGTCGTGGCGGAGCGTGCTGTGGAGGGTGCTCCTCGTAGTTCTCATGAGCTTCCTCGCGATCGTTGGCGAGGCGGAACACCGGCCAATGAACTTCTTTTATGCCATCTTCCTGGGCGGTGCTGTGGGAAGCGTGCACTTGGTATTCCAGCCGAAGGGCGAAGAACTGCGGGCGTTCGGGCTGACCACGGCGCAGATCCGCCGACTAGCGGCAGCTATGTGGGGGATGGCGCTGCCGGCCTCGGCGCTTTATCTCCTCATTGTCGTGGTGATTTCTCGGACCGCTAACGGCATGCTGACCTCGGGAAAGCTTCTGCTCTCCTGCCTTGTGGGCTATTTGCTTCTTCTCGCTTACGCCGTCTATCGGGGCTGGAGTTGGCAAGTGGACATCCGCAATGACGCGGTGGGCGAGCAGAACATCCTGGTCCGAGCGGAGAAGGCGAAAACGCGGAAGGTGGCGTCGAGCTCTGAAGGTGGAGCCGTTACCCCGGCAGGCTCGAATGCGGAGGACTTGAGCCGCGAAGAGCGGGCGGCTTTCGAAGCAGACACGGCACTCGACGCGGCGGTGATCCAACCACTGCGCCTGCTGGGGCGCACCCTGGCGAAATGGGAGTGCGGTATCGCCTTGGCTCTTGGCCTCGTGTTGGCATTCTGGCCCTGGGCGGCGGATACGATCGGCGCCTACCTAGGGACCGCACTTGTTGGCGCCCTCATCGGGAGCAGGTGGCTGCTCACTGCGTACGGGCTGCCAAAAAACTATGTTCAATGGTTGGCCTTTGGCGGAAGCCGCCGGACATGGCGGCGAGCAGCCCTGGAGGGGACGGTCAAAACCAGCTGGTCGGTGCCCCTGGCCCTCCTGTTGATCGGCTATCCCTCCTTGCTGAATAGCGGGAGCGCGCTCCGGGAGCAGTTCAGCGGAACAGAGATTCTGGCAGGCGCGCCGATGCTGGGCCTGATCGTGCTCTTCCTCATTCTGGGCACCACGTTGTTAACTGCACTCGCCACGCTGCGGTGGCCCAAGGCTGGTGCGGTAACGCTCGGGGGTTTCCTCGCCTATGGCATGGCAATGGTGACGGTGCTCTGCTTCCAGTTGTTCTTCACTGGGGACGTTGATCCGTTACCGAGAGCGGCCATCGGTGTCCTTATCTCTGCGTTCTATGCGGCGATAGCGGTGTGGGTCTTCTACGCCCGCATCATCAAGCAGGATGCTCGGAACGCCGGCCACATCCAGACTTTGGTTGAATAGCGCCCGCAGCAGGGGTTAAACCCCAGTTCAAAAACAACTCTGACCTGGGGTTTTGTGTTTGTTGTGGGGTGTGTGTAGATTATTGATCTGCAAGCGAGGCCGACAGGCCCGGTGCACACGGGGGAATCAAGATCCTTAAGAAGGGTTTTGCTTCTGTGTTTGCATCTGGTTCTTGGATGGTGTAGCTTAGCAATCCTGCAAGATCGCCGGTTATTACCGGGTGGTTGGATTTCCCTTTCGGTCTTGTTTCTTGTCACCGAGTGTGTGAACGCCAAGTGATCGTGAGTTTTTCTCCGGTTTGCTTCTGGTTCATGTGGGTGATAGGGTTGGAATCCGCCTCAACGTGAAGCTCCACAGTGTTGTGGTTGTGGATTGTTGTGTGCATATGTTGTTTGAGAACTCAATAGCGTGATGAACCAAGCAGATCAACGGTTCTGACACACAGTTTTTGTGTGGTTGGGATTTGTTTGATTTTTTATACATGACTTGGAACATGATGATGCAGTCTGCTCTGACGCGCCACCGTTGTTGGTGGTGGGGAGTGGTTGATACGTGGGTGTTGTTCATGCCACCGACTGTCGCTTGATGCACTGTTTAGTGTGTTTCGGGGGCTTTGCGAAAAAGTCCTTGATGCAGGTGTCTACACAATTGTTTGTTGTGTAGTGATGGTCGTTAAATTGTGGCATAACCAGCTCGACGCACTATTTTTTGTGGTGTGTGGTGATTGGTTGTGAATACGCCTGAAGCTGCGCCAAAACGTTGTGTTTGGTGTGGTTTTCGTGTCTACTTATCAAGGATTGTTGTCATTTGTTTCTGAGTGACGATGTTAATTTCTTGTCAGTAGTTCTTTTATTATTTTTGTTTAGCCAGTTGATGTTGGCTCTTCATTGTTTTGGGCCTCATGGCTTTTATGGAGAGTTTGATCCTGGCTCAGGACGAACGCTGGCGGCGTGCTTAACACATGCAAGTCGAACGGAAAGGCCCCTGCTTGCAGGGGTACTCGAGTGGCGAACGGGTGAGTAACACGTGGGTGATCTGCCCTTCACTTCGGGATAAGCCTGGGAAACTGGGTCTAATACCGGATAGGACCAATCTTTAGTGTGGTTGGTGGAAAGTTTTTTCGGTGGAGGATGAGCCCGCGGCCTATCAGCTTGTTGGTGGGGTAATGGCCTACCAAGGCGACGACGGGTAGCCGGCCTGAGAGGGTGGACGGCCACATTGGGACTGAGACACGGCCCAGACTCCTACGGGAGGCAGCAGTGGGGAATATTGCACAATGGGCGGAAGCCTGATGCAGCGACGCCGCGTGAGGGATGACGGCCTTCGGGTTGTAAACCTCTTTCGCTAGGGAAGAAGCCTTCGGGTGACGGTACCTGGATAAGAAGCACCGGCTAACTACGTGCCAGCAGCCGCGGTAATACGTAGGGTGCGAGCGTTGTCCGGAATTACTGGGCGTAAAGAGCTCGTAGGTGGTTTGTCGCGTCGTCTGTGAAATTCCGGGGCTTAACTCCGGGCGTGCAGGCGATACGGGCAAACTGGAGTGCTGTAGGGGAGACTGGAATTCCTGGTGTAGCGGTGGAATGCGCAGATATCAGGAGGAACACCGATGGCGAAGGCAGGTCTCTGGGCAGTTACTGACACTGAGGAGCGAAAGCATGGGTAGCGAACAGGATTAGATACCCTGGTAGTCCATGCCGTAAACGGTGGGCGCTAGGTGTGGGGATTTTTCACGATTTCCGTGCCGTAGCTAACGCATTAAGCGCCCCGCCTGGGGAGTACGGCCGCAAGGCTAAAACTCAAAGGAATTGACGGGGGCCCGCACAAGCGGCGGAGCATGTGGATTAATTCGATGCAACGCGAAGAACCTTACCTGGGCTTGACATACACCGGATCGCTGCAGAGATGTAGTTTCCCTTCGGGGCTGGTGTACAGGTGGTGCATGGTTGTCGTCAGCTCGTGTCGTGAGATGTTGGGTTAAGTCCCGTAACGAGCGCAACCCTTGTCTTGTGTTGCCAGCACGTTGTGGTGGGGACTCACAAGAGACTGCCGGGGTTAACTCGGAGGAAGGTGGGGATGACGTCAAATCATCATGCCCCTTATGTCCAGGGCTTCACACATGCTACAATGGTCGATACAGTGGGTTGCGATGCCGTGAGGTGGAGCTAATCCCTGAAAGTCGGCCTCAGTTCGGATTGGAGTCTGCAACTCGACTCCATGAAGTCGGAGTCGCTAGTAATCGCAGATCAGCAACGCTGCGGTGAATACGTTCCCGGGCCTTGTACACACCGCCCGTCGCGTCATGAAAGTTGGTAACACCCGAAGCCAGTGGCCTAAACTTGTTAGGGAGCTGTCGAAGGTGGGATCGGCGATTGGGACGAAGTCGTAACAAGGTAGCCGTACCGGAAGGTGCGGCTGGATCACCTCCTTTCTAAGGAGTTTTTGTTTATTTGTTTGTGGGTGAATCGTGGGCATTAGAAACCCTGTAGTGGGGGTTTGCTTGCGTGTCCGCCAGTGACCGTTTGTTGGTTGTTGGTGTGTGTTGTTGTGTTCACGAGTTGTGTGTGTTTGGTTTGTTGCGTTGTTGGGTGTCTGGAATGGCATGTGTTGTTGTTCCTGTTGGGATGCTGTCCTGTGTGACTGACCGTGGTGGTTGGTTGTGTGGGTGGTGTTCGTGTTGTTTGAGAACTGTATAGTGGACGCGAGTATCTAATTTCTTGTGATTTTGTTGTTCACCTGATGCGCACCGTTTGTGGTGTGTGTTTGTGTGTGTCTTAGTGTTTGATTTGTTACTTTTAAGGGCGCACGGTGGATGCCTTGGCACAATGAGCCGATGAAGGACGTGTAAGGCCACGATAGGCCTCGGGGAGTTGCCAATAGAGCGTTGATCCGAGGGTGTCCGAATGGGGAAACCTGGCCACGGTTATGTGTGGTCGCCCATCACTGAATGCATAGGTGGTGTGGTGGTAACGCGGGGAAGTGAAACATCTCAGTACCCGCAGGAGAAGAAAATAATAATGATTCTGCTAGTAGCGGCGAGCGAACGTGGATGATGGCTAAACCATATGCGTGTGATACCTGGCAGGGGTTGCGTGTATGGGGTTGTGGGATTTTGTTGTGGGCTGCTGCCATGGCCCGCGTGCGTGTTGTGTGTTAGCGGAAGTGGTTTGGAATGGCCTGCCGTAGACGGTGAGAGTCCGGTACGTGAAAGCATGCAATGTGTGCGTTGACATTTTTCCCGAGTAGCAGCGGGCTCGTGGAATCTGCTGTGAATCTGCCGGGACCACTCGGTAAGCCTGAATACTTGTTGTGACCGATAGTGTATTGAGTACCGTGAGGGAATGGTGAAAAGTACCCCGTGAGGGGAGTGAAATAGTACCTGAAACCGTGTGCTTACAATCCGTCAGAGCCCTTTTTGTGGGGTGATGGCGTGCCTTTTGCAGAATGAGCCTGCGAGTCAGCGGCATGTCGCGAGGTTAACCCTGGTGGGGTAGCCGTAGCGAAAGCGAATACTAACTAGTGTGATGTTTAGTGGCATGTCCTGGACCCGAAGCGGAGTGATCTACCCATGACCAGTGTGAAGCGATGGTAAGACGTCGTGGAGGCGCGAACCCACTTAGGTTGAAAACTGAGGGGATGAGTTGTGGGTAGGGGTGAAAGGCCAATCAAACTTCGTGATAGCTGGTTCTCCCCGAAATGCATTTAGGTGCAGCGTCGTGTGTTTCTTCATGGAGGTAGAGCTACTGGTTGGTTTAGCGGGACTACTATCTTAGCGACATCAGCCAAACTCCGAATACCGTGAAGTGAGAGCGCGGCAGTGAGACAGCGGGGGATAAGCTTCGTTGTCGAGAGGGAAACAGCCCAGATCGCCGGTTAAGGCCCCTAAGAGTGTACTAAGTGGAAAAGGATGTGGGATCGCATAGACAGCCAGGAGGTTGGCTTAGAAGCAGCCATCCTTGAAAGAGTGCGTAATAGCTCACTGGTCGAGTGGTTTTGCGCCGACAATGTAGTGGGGCTCAAGTACACCGCCGAAGCCGCGGAACTCAACATTGTGTGTTGGGTTGGTAGGGGAGCGTCGTGTGATCCGTTGAAGGTGCGGGGTAACCCAGTGCTGGAGGTTATGCGAGTGAGAATGCAGGCATGAGTAGCGAATGATGAGTGGGAAACTCATCCGCCGGATGACTAAGGGTTCCTGGGTCAAGTTAATCTTCCCAGGGTGAGTCGGGGCCTAAGGCGAGGCCGACAGGCGTAGTCGATGGTTAACGGGTTGATATTCCCGTACCCGTATGTGTGCGACCAATGGTGAAGCAGTGATACTAACCGCCCTGAACGATGCTTCATGCACTTTGTGTGTGTTGTGTTGGGATGCGTGGGACCTGATCTGTTGTAGTCAAGCGATGGGGTGACGCAGGAAGGTAGCCGAGCCACTGATTGGATTGTGGTGTAAGCGTGTGGCCCGCTGTATTGGTAAATCCGTACAGCTTTGTGGGTGAGGCGTGATGCGTACCCGTTTGTGGGGATGTTGGTGATCCTATGCTGTCGAGAAAAGCCTCTAGTGAGTGCATGTATGGCCCGTACCGTAAACCGACACAGGTGGTCAGGTAGAGAATACTAAGGCGATCGGGTGAACTGTGGTTAAGGAATTCGGCAAAATGCCCCCGTAACTTCGGGAGAAGGGGGGCCACTGCTGGTGAACGACGTGTTGAGCTGGTGGTGGTCGCAGAGAGTAGAGGGAAGCGACTGTTTACTAAAAACACAGGTCCGTGCGAAGACGGGTAAGTCGATGTATACGGACTGACGCCTGCCCGGTGCTGGAAGGTTAAGAGGACCCGTTAGCAACATTTTTTGTTGCGAAGCGGAGAATTTAAGCCCCAGTAAACGGCGGTGGTAACTATAACCATCCTAAGGTAGCGAAATTCCTTGTCGGGTAAGTTCCGACCTGCACGAATGGCGTAACGACTTCTCTGCTGTCTCAACCACAGGCCCGGCGAAATTGCAGTACGAGTAAAGATGCTCGTTACGCGCGGCAGGACGAAAAGACCCCGGGACCTTCACTATAGCTTGGTATTGGTGTTCGGTTCGGTTTGTGTAGGATAGGTGGGAGACTGTGAAGCGCTCACGCTAGTGGGTGTGGAGTCGTTGTTGAAATACCACTCTGATCGTATTGAATATCTTAACCTCGGCCCATGATCTGGGTTAGGGACAGTGCCTGGTGGGTAGTTTAACTGGGGCGGTTGCCTCCTAAAGTGTAACGGAGGCGCCCAAAGGTTCCCTCAGCCTGGTTGGTAATCAGGTGTTGAGTGTAAGTGCACAAGGGAGCTTGACTGTGAGACTGACAGGTCGAGCAGGGACGAAAGTCGGGACTAGTGATCCGGCACCTACTTGTGGAAGTGGTGTCGCTCAACGGATAAAAGGTACCCCGGGGATAACAGGCTGATCTTCCCCAAGAGTCCATATCGACGGGATGGTTTGGCACCTCGATGTCGGCTCGTCGCATCCTGGGGCTGGAGTCGGTCCCAAGGGTTGGGCTGTTCGCCCATTAAAGCGGCACGCGAGCTGGGTTTAGAACGTCGTGAGACAGTTCGGTCTCTATCCGCCGCGCGCGTTGAAACTTGAGAAAGGCTGACCCTAGTACGAGAGGACCGGGTTGGACATACCTCTGGTGCGCCAGTTGTCACGCCCGTGGCATGGCTGGTTGGCTACGTATGGGAGGGATAACCGCTGAAAGCATCTAAGCGGGAAGCCTGTTTCGAGATGAGGTTTCTTTTGAGGTTCCCTAGAGATGATGGGGTTGATAGGCCAGATCTGGAAGCACTGTGAGGTGTGGAGGTGACTGGTACTAATTGGCCGAAGTGTAACAAACCACACAACCCGGTTGGTTGTGTGAAGCACACACGTAATAGGTGAATGTTGTCATGAGTGTGGTATTCGCGTCTGTTATGCAGTGTCTGGAATGACACGGCACACCACACGCCTGTTGTGTGGTGTTTGGGTGTGTGTTGTTCTGTTGTGTTTGTCGGTGGTTTTTGCGGTGGGGTCACGCCCGGTCCCTTTCCGAACCCGGAAGCTAAGCCTACCTGCGCTGATGGTACTGCACCTGGGAGGGTGTGGGAGAGTAAGACGCCGCCGGCATTAAACTTTCATAGTGGTGGTGCGACGTGTTGTTGGTTGTTCCCGTTTATTAGCGGGTGATGATCGACAGTACGTCGCACCACCACTTTTTTTATTTCCCTATAGCCCCCAAACCAACGGGGGCTTTTGGTGTCTCAACCCTATATACCCGAACCGGAGTGAATTCGAAGAAGCTGGACGGCGCACAAAATGAACGAAATCGCCAAGGACCCACGGCGCTGGTTCCTCCTCGCCACCGTCGGCATGGGAGTGTTCCTTGTCTGCTTGGATAACACCGTCCTCTACACCGCCCTTCCCACGATCGTGGCGGAATTGGACGCCACCGCTCCGCAGATGCTGTGGATTATCAACGCCTATCCCATTGTCATCTGCGGGCTACTCCTGGGCACAGGCACCCTCGGTGACAAAGTCGGCCACCGGCGCCTATTCATCATCGGCCTCATCATCTTTGGCCTCGCGTCCCTGCTCGGCGGTTATAGCACCAATGTCGCTACCCTTATCACCGCTCGGGGTCTTCTCGCTATCGGCGCGGCCACGATGATGCCCGCCACCCTGGCCCTCATTAGGCATACCTTTGAAGAGCCAGCCGAGATGAACCTCGCGATCGGCATCTGGTCAGCTCTCGCCACCCTTGCTGCCGCATTCGGTCCTGTGGTCGGCGGGCTCCTCCTCGAATACTTCCGGTGGGGCTCCGTCTTCCTCATGAACGTCCCCATCGTTCTCGCCGCGCTGATCGCGCTCCCTTTCGTCTCGAAGCGTGACGAACCCAACCCACATCAGGCCTGGGATTTCCGTTCCGTTCTGCAGGCAATGCTCCTGCTGGTCTCCTTTGTGCTCTTCATCAAGCAGCTCGCGCACCGGCCCGTCGACTGGATGGTCGTCGCCATCGCAATTGTGGTGTCGGTGACCTTCGGCTTTCGCTTCGCCAAGCGTCAGGGAAGGTTGCAGGAGCCGCTCCTGGACTTCGCTATCTTCCGCTCGCCACCATTTCTGTCCGGCGTGTTCGGTGCAGGCCTAGCGATGTTTGCGGTCGCCGGCTTCGACTTCCTCACGACCCAGCGCCTCCAGCTGATTGATGGCTTTAGCCCGCTGCACGCAGGCGTATACGTCACCATCGTTGCCGTTGGCTCCCTGATCAGCTCGCTCATTGCGAGCCGACTGTTCACCGTCCACGGCGCCCGCCCGTTCATCGCAGGGGGCATGGCAGTGGGCGCCTTCGGTGCACTCATCGTTGCCTTTGGCTCCAACGCTCACTCCAACGCTGTGATCCTCACAGGACTGGCGATCCTCGGCATCGGCCTCGGTGCCGCCATGGCCGTGTCATCGATCGCGATGATTGGTGGGGCGCCACCGAACCGAGCAGGTATGGCCTCCTCCATCGAAGAGGTCTCCTACGAGCTCGGTGCGCTGATGTCCGTCGCCATCCTCGGCAGCGCGATTACCCTCGTGTACTCCATTTTTTACGACGCCAACGCTCCCGCGCTCGCAGGCGCCCACGGATCTGCCGGGCACGAGCCGAATGTGAGCCTCCAGGACGCCGTCCAGTTCGCCGCCGGTCTTCCCGACGGATCCGTGAAAGCAACGGTTCTCCAGCATGCCCAGGACTCTTATCTCAGTGCATACACTTTGACATCTGTGCTCGTGCTGCTCGTCTTGGCCGCAGGCGCGCTGTACACCAACCGACTGCTGCGCCGCCGCGAGCCCGGGGAATCGGAGAAGGTCTAGAAGCGGCGCCCACAAAGCGTGGCCTGCGGACGGTAGCCCTCCACAGGCGATTGCAGTCCCAGGACGCGTGGGGACAGCGATCGGCTAGTAGGTCGAGAATTCGCGCAACTCACCCGTTAGTGGATCATGGAAGCGCAACCTCTGGGCCGTGAGCTCCATTGGACGGCCGAAATCCTCCTCACCCGCGAAGGGCGGGCTCGGCAACGCCGCGGTTGGGTCGCGCAGTGCTTCGTCCGAAAGCTCCTCGTAGAGAGGATCATTGAGGATAGGCAGCCCCAGAGTTCGCAGGGCGACGCGCAGCTGGTGGGTCTTGCCCGTCTCCGGCACCAGTTCCCAGACCAGCACCCGCCGCTCCCTTGGGGTGGGACCCCCGGCAATAGCCAGAGCCCGGCGCTCTGAACGCACACCCACCACCTTGGTCAGCGCATTCGGTGGTGCCAGGAACATATCGTGGCTAGGGGAAGCAGCTGCCGCACCGGAATCTGTCGGGGCGGTCGCATCGATTGCCGGAGCCTCCGGCTCGACAAGATAGGTCGCCAAGCGGCCCCGCTCCTTCACCATGTGGTGGCGCAGCAGCCACGGCTGCTCCGGCGTCGGCGCGGGCCACTCCTGCCATCCCCGGAAGCGTGGGATCGGCGGGAAGGGCGCCTCATCGGCGGGCAGAGTCACAGCCTCGTAGGTCTTCTCCGGGACCCGCTCATCGAAGAGCCGCTGGTACGGGCCCCGAACCTCAGGCCGCACCGTAAACATCAACACGCCCCGGGTCAACCGGTCCAGCCGGTGGGCCGGGCTCAGCTCGGGGATTCCGAACTGGCGACGAGCTCGCACCAGTGCGGTCTCCACGATGTGCTGGCCTCGCGGCAAGGTCGCCATGAAAGGCGGTTTATCAACCACCAGCAGGTTGGCGTCCTGAAAGAGAAGGCGCAACTGGCCAGGAACCGGGCGCTCGGGGGCGGGACGGCGGTAGAAGTTGATGTAACGGCCGGGACGGATGACGTCGCTGGGGGAGAGGGGGCGACCAGCATCGTCGACGACCTCCCCGGCGGCAAAGCGTTCCAGCAGGGCGGCCTCGTCGTCCTCAGGGTGGCGGTGGCGCTGGGCGGAGATCAGCTCCCGGAGGAAGTTGAGGGCGGTCGTTGGCTCCGCTGTATGTGGCAAGGCCACCCGGGAGGGATTGAGGCCATCCTTAATTGTGAGAGGAACCATTTGGGTGCTAAAACTTTCTTTATGGATCTCAACGTTATTATGAACTCGCTCGCCAGCTTCTTCGCCACCGATTTCGGCCGTGTGGTCAAGGGCTTCCTGCAGGTGATCTGGGAGCTGATCTCCCCATCCAACGCTCCGGGTGCCCACGACGTCCCACTGCCGGAACCTAAGAAGCCTTAAAACAACAGACCCCTCCAAAAAAGGGGTCTTTTTCGTCTAATCCCTCCGGTTATTGGAAATCAATTCAGTGCGGTAGCGAGCGCGATGAAAAGCCAGGATAATGGGGGTAGGACAGAAGTTCTATTGGGAAGGACACAGTCGTGATGAGCGATCAGCCACAGAATACCAACTCCGGACGCGAGATTATCGTCGCAGTGGACGGCTCCGAGGCCAGCAATACCGCTGTTCTCTGGGCGGCCAACGCAGCGCTGAAGCGTAACCAGCCGCTGAAGCTCGTCTCCGCGTACACCATGCCGCAGTTCATGTACGCCGACGGCATGGTCCCACCGCAGGAGCTGTATGACGACCTCGAGGGCGAGGCCAACGATCGCATCGAGACCGCCCACGAGCTGGTCCGCAACTTCAACGCAGACATCAAGGTCTCCCACGCGGTGAAGGAGGGCTCCCCAGTGGACATCCTCCTGAACTTCTCCCGCGACGCCGAGATGATCGTCATGGGTTCCCGCGGCCTCGGCGGGCTCTCCGGCCTGGTCATGGGTTCCGTCTCCTCCGCTGTCGTCTCCCACGCCGACTGCCCAGTCGTGGTCGTGCGCAAGGATAGCGACGTCAGCGAGGAGTCCAAGTACGGCCCGGTCGTCGTCGGCGTCGACGGTTCCGAGGTGTCCCGCCAGGCCATGGAGCAGGCATTCCGCGAGGCAGCTGCCCGTGGTGCAAGCCTCACCGCCGTGCACGCCTGGAATGATTCCCAGTTCTATGCCTCCTACGCGGGCCTCAACGCCGGCGAGCAGGAGAAGGCCGAGCACATCGCCCTGCTGAAGCAGGAGATCGCCCCGTTCGCGGAGCGCTACCCAGATGTGAAGGTCACCGAAGTTATCGCCCGTGACCGCCCGGTTGGCGCCCTGCAGGACGAGGCTGAGGGCGCGCAGCTGCTGGTCCTGGGCTCCCACGGTCGCGGTGGTTTCCGCGGCATGCTGCTGGGCTCCACCTCCCGCGCGCTGCTGCAGTACGCGCCGTGCCCAATGATGGTCGTGCGTCCACGCAACAAGTAGGATGCTTGACTGAGTTCTTTTCCCCTGGCCTGACTACCCATGGCCGGGGGAGAACTTTATTTGATCGAAAAGAAGAGGAAGTGACCGAGGGATGGGGCCCGCCAAAAAGGCCACGGCAAAGAAAGCTGCGGTGAAAAAGACCACCGCCAAGAAGGCCACGAAGAAGGCCACCTCCAGGCGGCGTAACCGCCCGGGCCCTCGGCAGCGTCTGCTGGCCAGCGCCACGAACCTCTTCACCACCGAAGGCATCCGCGTGATCGGCATCGACCGCATCCTCCGGGATGCGGACGTCGCCAAGGCCAGCCTCTACTCCCTCTTCGGCTCCAAGGACAACCTCGTGGTTGCCTACCTCGAGGCGCTCGACCAGAAGTGGCGCGAGGACTGGGAGGCGCTCGCCAAGGATCGCGAGAAGCCGGAAGAGCGCATCATTGCCTTCTTCGACCTCTGCATCAAGACCGAGCCGGAGAATAACTACCGAGGCTCCCACTTCCAGAACGCAGCCAGCGAATACCCACGTCCCGAGGTGGAATCCGAGGTGCGCATCCGTCAGGCCGCAATGGCTCACCGCACCTGGGTCCGCGAGACCATGGCCGACCTACTCACCGAACGCTTCGGCTACACCTCCCGCTCGCTGGCAGACCAGCTGATGATCTTCCTCGACGGTGGCCTCGTGGGCTCGAAGATGAGCCGTCACGTCGGCCCGCTGGAGACCGCCCGGGACATGGCCAAACAGCTGCTGCTCACCGTCCCGATGAGCTACCACATCTAGTCTGGCTAGGAGCCTGAGCCCGCCCGTGCGGTTGCGTCGACTCTAACTCTCCGCAGCGCGGGGGATTGGGCGCTCGCTGTGGCTAGCGGCGGTGCCGGCCGGTCCGCCGCTTCTGTCTCTTAGCGACTCTCTTCTCTTCTTTCTTCTCCATGCGGCGTTGTCGCTGCAGCTCATTGTGGGCGTGGAACTCCTCCGTATACGGGTGGGTCTTATCGCTCCACACGTGAATGCCCTGCGTGATCGTCAGGGTGCACAGGTTATTCGTCAGCCAATACACGAAGACCATCACCGGCAGCGGTCCGAGCAGCCCAAACAGGATCGGCATGAAGAAGACGATCGGCAGCATCACCTTCAGCAGACCCAGAGCGAAATAGCTGAAACCCTGGTCCGGGTCCATCGTCGCCTTCGTCCGCCGGATCGAGAAGAACAGGTTCGTCGCCGTGAAGGTGCTGGCCAGCAACACCATCGGCAATGCCACCCGAAACACGCTCGCTTGGTCTGTGCCCAGGTTTGCCAGGGACTGCGCCGGCATCTGGACGTAGGTGATCAGGGGAACGCCGAAGATGCGGGCATGCATGAAGGTGTAGACGTCCTGGTCGGAAAGAGGCCCGAAACCCTGCAAATTATCCGGATCCACCACGCCGTTCGGACGCGCCACCCGCAGCAGCATGCGGTACAGGCCGACGAACACGGGGATCTGGATCAGCGCCGGCAGGCAGCCGTCCCGCATCCGGTAGCCACCCTCGAGCTGCATCTGCTTACGCCGCTGGTTGAGCTCTTTTCGCGACTCCGCGTCCGTACGCCCGACATACTCCTGGCTCAGCTGGTACAACTGCGGCCGTAGATTGGAGAGGTTACGGGAGGACCGGATCTGGCGCAGCGTGAGCGGCGCGAGCAGGCTGCGCACCGTCAGCACGAGGAAAATCACCGCGACGATCCAGGCGACGCTGGGGGCAATGCCGAAGACCTTGGTGAAAAGCACGTGCCAGAGCTTGAGCACCAGCGCAACCGGGTATTCGACGATAATCATGAAAAGAACCTTAGCGTGTAACGTAATGCGCATGAGCGACGGTAAGCACCGCCGGAAGCTGGACCCGATCAGCGTCCTTGGCGAAATCTTCGTAACCTTCGGGGTGATCGCCCTGCTCTTCGCATTCTACGAGGTGTACTGGACTGATATCTCCTCGGGACGCGAGCAGGCCATCGTGGCAGGAGACCTCGATAGCCAGTGGGATTCCCGAAACCCGCGACCACTCACGGAGCTCACCGAAGGCGCGGCTTTTGCGCGACTGCACATCCCCGCCTTCGGCAGCGACTTTAACTTCGCGGTGGTCAAGGGCACGAACGATGGTGACCTGACGAAGGGGCCGGGCCACTACCTCGATAGCCAGGGGCCCGGCGAGCGGGGCAACTTCGCGATGGCCGGCCACCGCGTCGGCCGCGGTTCCCCGTTCAACGACCTGGGCCTGCTGAAGGCCTGCGACGCCGTCGTCGTCGAGACCGCCGGATCGTGGAACATCTATCGGGTGCTGCCGATCGACGTCCCCGCCGATCAGCGCAAGGCCGCAGCGGCGAAGTGCTTGCCCGAGAAGGTTGCGGAACAGATGTCCAGCGGGCCGTATGCGGGCGTCCAGGGGCGCCACATCACCCTGCCCAGCGACATCAACGTTATCAACCCGATCCCCGGAGCCCCCGGGGTGGAGGTTGGGCCTGAGGACGCAGCCCTGCTGACGATGACCACCTGCCACCCGCAGTTCTCTGATGCGGAGCGCATGATCGTCCACGCTGTTCTCGAGAAGAAGGAACCCAAGTCCCCCGGCTTCGTGCCGGCAGAGCTCACGGAGGTCTAGACCATGTACGCCGCACTCTGGAGAATGCTGCCTGGCCCGTGGTGGGTGAAGCTAATCATCACGATCGTGGTGCTGGTCGCTATCTTCCTCCTGCTGATGGAGGTAGTTTTCCCGTATATCGGCCCAATGATGCCGTGGACGAGCGTGGCCGTGGACTAAGCCGACCGCTGGCCGAAAAGCGCATGGCCGCCCGCGGGCCCAGCCGGGGCCGGGGTTCGAGGATGGTGGGCGCGCCGGCTTAGAGCTTGAGGTTCTTGATCGTCTCCGTGGCGATCTGCTCCGCCTTGAGGGACTGTTCCTGGGCGGTGAAGACGACGACCGCGGTCTGGTCCTTCCACACAGCGTAGACGGCCCCCTCGCCGTCCTTGCCACCGCTGCGGCCACCGCTCCAGCCCTCGGGCTTCAGCGCTTTCAGGGTGGAGTCCACGGGGGCGGCGTGGTCCACGACGGCGACGGCGTCCTTGTTCGTGGTCATGTGGCGCACCATGACTTGTGCCTGGGGGACGTCCTCGTAGGACCAGAAGACGCACGCCGGCGGATCGAAGCGCCCGTCGAGGCCCGTGGCGGTCCACCGCTGGCCCGTAGTCGTCTGCAGCCACTCCCCGTCGAGATACGGGCAGCGGGTTTCGGAGTCGCCCTGCCCCACTGGTGCGGGCAGCGTATCGACGGGCAGCTCGGTGCCCTTCACGCCCTGGACCGGTTCGCCGGGCAGGAGGCCGTCCTTCGACTGCTGGGCTTCCGTGTTCTGCTCCGGCTTATCGCCACCAATTGCGGAGCAGCCCGCCATCGCAAGGGAGCCGATGAGCAGAACAGCTGCGCTGGCTCGCGCGACGGGGCGGGCTGGAGAAAAGCGAAAGGTAGAAAGCGCCATGGTCGAAATTCTAGTGTGCACAGCGCATTTTCACGAAGTGTGCTTTAGGAGTGGGCTTCGTCGTACTGATCGACAATATTCTGCGGAATGCGGCCGCGATCGGAAACCTGAAGACCGTTAGCCTGTGCCCATTCGCGGATAGCGCGGTTGCGCTCTGGGCTATTGGTGCTCTGTGGCGCGCGGCGGGCGCTGGTGCGCTGAACGCGGCGAGCGACTGCGATATAGGGAGCGAGAGCTTCCTCGAACTTCTCCCGGTTAGCGGTCGAAACGTCCATAGAGTAGGTCACGCCATCGACGGCGAACTCCACGACGTTAACGCCCTCCGCGGCGAGCGGCGCGTTGTCGATATCGTCGAAATATTGGGTGATTTCTTTGCGTGCCATTGTGTGCAGCAACTCCTGAATCGATGATTTAGGGATTTGAGAGAAATGCTACCCAATATTCGATTAGAAAGAAATGGCCATAAAAGAATGGCCGAAGATAGCGGCTAATAAGTAGCCAAGATCACGTGGTTGCTAACCACGCTTGGTAGCGATCTGCGCCTCGACGAGATCGAGCTCCTTAGATACGGATTCCAAAACTCGCTTGCGCTGATCTTCGCCCATCGAGCCAGCATTATCAATAGCCTCGATCAGAACATCCATGCGGTCATTGACGTCCTTAGCGAAGCCGGAAGGCACGCCCTTGTCCACGGACTTCTGGATCTGCTTAATGCGGGCACGCTGTGGGGCGCCGTCCGCCGGGAAGGAGCGCAGCGCAGACGCAGCAGCACCGCGATCCTGCGTGGTGACGGTGCCCTTGCTCTGCAGCTGGGTTAGCGCGCGATAAACCAGCGGAACCACCACCGGGGCGGCGACCCGCGAGGCGCCAATGAAACGCAGCACGTTGCGGGAGTTGAATCGGCCAGCCTTGAGCTGCTCGATGGAGGCCTTTGCCATCTGCTCTTCGTGCTTGCGGCGGTTCTTCAGCTCCTTAGCGTCGAGCTTGCGGACCTGCTTGGCGGTCTTGCGGAGGTACTTCTCCTTAGCCTTCTCCAGCTTCGCAGCCTCCTTGGCATCCACCTTGGCCCGAGTCTTTGCAGCCTTAAACGCAGCCTTGCGTTCGATACGGCGCTTCCGCAGATTCTTGAATAGACCCATGATTCTCCTCATTAATGCGATTAGTCGCGGTACACACACGCCAAGCCTTCGGCAGGCTTGGAAAAAATGGCTAACTCCCCACCACTTTAGCGAACGCGGGGTGGCCCGCGGGGCAATACCGGGGTGGGGCGGCTGCTGCCGGATACTGGGGGCTTTCCACGCTTCGGCCGCCGGGGTGCTCCCCGGCTAAGCTAGGGCACTTGTGAGTTACTTCGTGTCCAATCAGGCGGGGCTCAGCCCCTCCGACGTGGTTGGTTGCCGCCACCGTGCGCTGCTGCGCCGGGCGTTGGGCGGCCAGACCGCCCGCCTGTACTTGGATAGCGATTGGGAGCACCTTGCCGAGCGCGTCGCGAGTCGGATTTCAGCGTGGCGCCGGCGCTCCTTCGTCTTTGCCCAGCTACCCACCGCGCCACGGATCGGCGATAAGCTTCGCCCCACCCGCAGCGAGATCGCCGATGGAGACAACGCGGTCGAGGAAACCCTGGAGGCGCTAGCGCGCGGGGATCGTTTGATCCTCAACCCCGTCCTCGAGCACGACGGGCTCGAAGTGCAAGTGGACCTGCTCGTGCGCATGGACCCCGGGGTGGCGCTCGAGACTGCGGCCTACGCGCCGGTCATCATCACCGGGCACAACGCGACCCGCCCTGCGAAGAACCGCCACCGAGCGGATTGTCGCGTTGTCTCCGTCGACGCACTTGGATTGGGTCGCCCTGCCGCAACGATGCTGCGCCACCGCACCGTGGCTAGCGACGCCCAGCGCCTAGGGATGGCGAATATGATCCTGCTGAGCTGGGGTTTTGCCAGCTCCGACGTTGGCATCATCGGTCGCAGTCCGGGCGCGGAACCCGACGGTTCCCGCTGCTACTTCTTCGACGCCCAGCGCCTATACCCCGGGCTATTGGCTGCCTTTTCCGAGCCTGTCCCGACAGTGCCCTCCCGGGTCAAGGAGTGCCAGACCTGCGAGTTCCATAATCATTGCCGCGCTCAGTTGCTCCAGACGCAGGACATTTCGCTGCTGCTGCCAGGGGACCGAAACCGGCCGTGGCGGGATAAGGGCATCAATACGCTGCCTGCGCTCGCTGCCGCCGACGTGGGGGAGGCCAGCGCTCTGGCTGCGGCCTGGATGCGAGCTGAGGTGGCCATCCGACGGCCGGTGCAGCAGTGGTACCGCGGGCCACTGGTCCTCCCACAGGGCGAGGACGCAGTGGAGATCGACGTGGATATGGAGGCCCACCCGAGCCGTGGAACCTTCCTCTGGGGCACCTTCGACGGCCACCAATACGTGGCCTTCTCCGATTTCAGCCCCACCGGGGATGAGGGCCGCCATGTCGCGGAGTTGTGGGACTGGCTGATGTGGCGCCGGGAACGCGCACACGCCGAGGGCCGGAAATTCCTGATGTGGGTCTATGCCAAGCAGGGTGAACTCTACTGGCTGCGCCACTACGCCCGGCTCTACGGCGGCCAGGAGTACGGTAGCCCTAGCGCCGACGGCGGGCAGCGCCAGGTACGGATGCCGGCCCTGGCGGAGGTCAACGAGTTCATCCAGTCCCCGGAATTCGGCGATGTCTTCGAGTACGTCTCCCGTGGGCTGCTGGGGACCGGTTCGCTGGGGCTGAAGACGATCGCCCCGCTGGCAGGTTTCCATTTCAGCCAGGAAGGCGTGGATGGAAAGGCCGCGGTGGACCTCTTCGAGGTGGCCGTCGCCACCGGCGGGCGTACCGCCGACATTTCCCGGCGGACCCTGGAACGCTATAACGCGGACGATTGCGTGGCCACCCGCACAGTGCGCGGCTGGTTGCGCCGTGGCGCGCCGGGCATCAGCCTGGTGGAATAGGCAGTAACCAAGCCCCAAGAGCACGAAGGAGCACGCTTCAGTGGATCTTTTCGAAAGAATGAAGGCCCTCAACACAGCAGGCGCATACCGGGCACCGCGGGTCACCGCGGAGACGGCACTGGCGGGCGGCCGGCACCCGGTGCTGCCGAATCCGAAGCCACACATGGTGCTCGGCACGCCGCTCACCGGTCCCTGGCGGGAGGGCCAGGCGGAGCTCGTGGTCGGTATGGGCTGCTACTGGGGCGCCGAACGCATCTTCTGGGAAACGCAGGGCGTGGAATCCACTGCTGTCGGCTTCGCCGGCGGATTTACCCCGAACCCGACCTACCGGGAAACCTGCACCGGGCGCACCGGCCATACCGAGGCGGTGCGCATCGTCTACGACCCGCAGCGGGTGAGCACCGCCGAGCTGCTACGGATCATGTTCGAGAACCACGACCCCACCCAGGGCGACCGGCAGGGCAATGACGTCGGCTCGCAGTACCGCGGTGCGGTCTACGCCCTGGACGCCGAGCAGCTTGCCCAGGCGGAGAAGGCCGTCGAGGCGTGGCAGCCCGCTTTCACCGAGCGCGGTTTTGGTCCCATCACCACGGAAGTCGCGCTGCTGGCGGATACCCCGGCGGGCGAGTTCTACCTCGCTGAGGATGAGCACCAGCAGTACCTGGCGAAGAACCCGGACGGCTACTGCAATCACGGGCCGAATGGCGTGAGCTGCCAGACGGGTGTGCTCGGCTAGTCCCTCGGGGAGATAGTCGGGATCGCAGGGGGCTTAGCCTCCACCTGCCCGGTGACAAGAAAAACCGGGTGGGCCACGGTCTCCCGTGAACCCACCCGGTCAAAGCCCGCAGGCTTTAAAGGTAAGTCTGTGATCCAGACTTAGTTCTTCGCTGCAGCGAAACGCTCGGCGACGTCCTCCCAGTTGAAGACGTTCCAGACTGCCTTGACGTAGTCAGCCTTAACGTTCTTGTACTGCAGGTAGAAGGCGTGCTCCCACATGTCCAGCATCAGCAGCGGGGTCAGGTTGATGGAGGTCTGGCCCTGCTGGTCGGTCAGCTGCTGGATGACCAGCTGCTCGCCGATGTGGTCGTAACCCAGGACAGCCCAGCCGGAGCCCTGCAGGCCCAGCGCTGCGGAGGAGAACTGGTCCTTGAACTTCTCGAAGGAGCCGAAGTCGCGGTTGATAGCCTCAGCCAGCTCGCCGGTCGGCTCGCCGCCACCGTTCGGGGAGAGGTTCTTCCAGAAGATGGAGTGGTTGGTGTGGCCACCAAGGTTGAACGCGAGGTTCTTGGACAGCGCGCGGATCTGATCCGGGTTGGTGCCCTCCTCACGGGCCTTCTCCATAGCCTCGAGAGCAGCGTTAGCACCCTGCACGTAGGTGTTGTGGTGCTTGGAGTGGTGCAGCTCCATGATCTCGGCCGAGATGTGCGGCTCCAGTGCGTCGTATGCGTATGGGAGCTCAGGCAGCGTGTACTTAGCCATTGTTCAATCAGTCCTTCCGAATTCTTTGAAAAGGTTCTAATTATTACGAACGGCCGAACCAGTACTTTTATTCCCGCCTGGCCGTTAGTAACCAATTGTGGCGAAAAACCTGGGGCCCCGCAAGGGTGAGACGTCATTAAAGAAACACGCAAACAGCGGTGCCACGGCGAGAACGCTAGGAAAGACCGAGGAATTCCTTGATGGCCGGCATCTCGCGTCGTGCCTGCTCAAGGCCTTCTTGGTAGGCCAGGGAAAGCTTCACTGGATTGCGGTCCTGATTGCTGATATTCATGATTTCAGGAATAAAAAGATACGCCTTACCCTGCTTTTCTAGCTCGAAGAGGTAATCGCGGGTCTCGTTATAACGCACGTGCCGGTCGGCGATGGAGTCCAGCAGTGCCGGGTACTGCCCGTGCGTGCGGCGCAGCAGCCACAGTGCGCGCCCCGCCGCGGACTTCCGGTACATCCGGGTGCGGGTCATGATCACGAGGAAGCGGTCGTAGTCGTCCTGCATCGCGGCATCGATGGGGATGCCGCCGGTGGGACCGAACGCGCCGTCGAACCACGGCTGCCCGTCGACGACGGTGGCCGGCATGAAGACCGGGAGGGAGGAGGACGCGCGGGCTCGGATTAGGAAGTCCTCCGGGCTGTGGATGGACTCCCGGCCCCAGTGCTTCGTCTCGCCCGTCAGCGCGTTGAAGCCGGAGATTCGGTACTGCACTGGTGAGTTATTAAAGATCTCCCAGTCCATGCCCATCGGCTGGCCCGGCATGCCGGCCTCGCCGTAGATATAGCCCGCGTTGAAGAAGCCATCCCCGCGCAGCCAGGCCCGCCAACCGCCGAAATTCGGATCGGAAGGGAAGGTGGTGAAGGTTTTGCGCATCCGGTCGGTGGTGCGGGAGACGTAATTGGCTACGTGAGAGGTCGCCGCGGAATTGCCCGTGACGTGGGCGAAGTTCACATTTGATTCCAGCAAGGCCTCCACGAGCGCGGCGGAAAAGACCACGCGCATGGCTCCGCCTTCGAACACCAGCGAGGTGTCCGTGACATTCGGGGTTGGGGCTGCTTCGTGCACGTATCCAAGATTACCCGGCGGCTTCGTGGGGTTGAGCGCGTGGGTGCGGTGCATGCGGTGGGAAGTCGAGGGTGGGGCGTGGCGTGAGTGTGGGGTGGGATGCGGAACACGCGTGGAGCAAGCGCGGCATAAGGTGCGGTGGAAAATCCGGTAGAAAAGGGGGCGTGCAGCACGAGGTGAAAATCATTGCCCACCGTGGTGCGTCCAAGCACCGCCCGGAACACACGATCGGTGCCTACGAACTCGCGGCCGCCCAGGGCGCGGATGGCTACGAGTGCGATATCCGGCTCACCCGCGACGGCCATGCAGTCTGCATTCATGACCGCACCGTCGACCGCGTGTCTGACGGAATGGGGGCGGTGTCCCGCATGACGTTGGCGGAACTCAAGGCCCTTAATTTTGGGACGTCAACCCGGCCGGCTGGCGTGCTGGAACTGCGAGAGTTGCTGGAATTTCTGCAGGATATTCGGCACAGCGCGGGCGCTGGCCAACCCGAATTATTCATCGAGACCAAGCACCCGCATGTCCGGAGCTTGCAGGTGGAGGTGGAAATGCACCGCCAATTGGCGGCGGCGGGGCTGGCTGGCGGGGAGGGGATCTACCTGATCAGCTTCGATAGCTGGTCTTTGTGGCGCTCCCGGCGGATCAACCCGCAGGTAGAGCGCATCCAGCTGCGCCGGAAGTACCACCCGCCCACACGGCCGCTGCTGCGGGGATCGGGGATCGCAAGGCGCGCGGGGTGGTCCATCGAGCAGGCGATGGCGAGTATTCGGGGCGATCGGCGAGGTGCTCCAGCGGACTACATCTGGACGGTCGACCAGGCGGAGCAGCTGCGGTGGATCGCCCAGCGCGGGGCACGATGGGTGGCGACAAACTACCCCGGGGAGGCTGCGGGCTGGCTGCAAAACTCGGCCGGCGGAGGGGCGGGTCAGGCCTAGTTTTGCGGTGGGGTAGGGGCTTGTCTGTGAGGCAGGTTAGAATCAGCAGCGTGGCTAAGAAAAATAAGAAGAATCAGGATCTGCCCGAAGGCATGAGCCGTCGCCAGGCGAAGCTCGCTGCCCGCGCCGCGGAGCGCGCGAAGCTGCAGAGGGACGCCCGTCCGTACGCGGACTTCGCGATGGAGTCCGACCTCGTTGCGCTGCAGGAGTTCGTGCCTTCCGCCCGCGTGAAGGTTGAGGTCGAGGGTATCGACTTCCCGGTATCTCTCGTGACCGTCTTGCCGGGCGCGGTGGCGGCGATGCGCCGCGCTGCCGAGGACGGTGGCGAGGGCTTCGTCGCGCTGCAGACGCAGCGCCCGGGTGATAACCCGAACCGTGACCTCGCGTACGCGCTGAACTGGATGAAGACCGCCCAGCCGGGTGCGGCCCTCGAGGTTGGCGTGGCTGACGGCAACGAGCCGGAGCTCACCGACCTGCTGGACCCGAAGGCCGACGCAGAGATCGTCGTGGAGCAGGACTTCAACTGGTGGCTCACCGAGGAGCACCAGGACAACCCGCAGGTCGCGGCGACGCTGCAGCGCGCCAACGACTCCGTCCTGCCTTCCGAAAAGGTGCGGGGCGAGTTCAAGGGTGCCGCCTGGTGGATTGATCCGGGCGAGCGCGCCCACATCCGCTGGGTTCGCCCGGAGGATGAGAATGAGCTGCTCAATGCGCTGGCTCGCGTCCACGCTGCTGGCGAGCTGCACCTCGGTGAGGGCTCCAAGTTCGCCGGCGTGTTCCGCACCCACGGTGTGATGGTTCCGGTCTGGGACCTCGATAACTCCTGGGAGCCGCAGACCTGGCAGAAGGGCCTGGAGGCGCTCGATAAGAAGATCGCCGAGGCTTTGGCTAATGACTCGGGCCGCTTCTCCCCGGAGGAGCAGAAGGCGAAGCAGACGATCGTGTCCCGCGAGGTCACGATTCGCTAAGCCCCGGCTGGGGCCAGTAGTCCGCTGGTGGGGGGTACTCGGCCGGCGGGGCGCGCTGGCCCCGCCGCAGTAGCACGCTGAGTGGCGCGGGGACTCAGCGCGCTTTAACGCAAGCTGCTGAACAGCTGTTCGGCGGCGGCCTGATCCCAGAGCAGGACGCTGCCCGCGTAGTTATCCGCGCTGCCCGAGGTCGGTACGACCTCCTGCTTCGCGCCGCGCATCTTCACCCCGAGGCGGGCGAGGTGCCACATGTGATCGCCCTTGTCCACGGTGAGGGATTTGGCGACGCCACCGACCGTGGGGAAGAGGCGGAAGGGGTTGAAAAGCGTGCCGGGGGAGAGCATCTTCTTGCTCAGCGCGGCGAGCAGCTGACGCTGGCGGCCCGCGCGATCGAGGTCGCCGCCCGCCGAGGTATAGCGGGAGCGCACATAGCCCAGGGCATTCGGCCCATCTAGTTTCTGGCAGCCCGCGGGCAGGTTAATGCCTGCCATCGGGTCCTCGAGGGGCTCCTCGAGGCACATCTCGACACCACCGACGCCGTCTACGGCGTTGGCGAAGCCGCCGAAGCCGACCTCTGCGTAGTGGTCGATCCGCAGGCCCGTGGCCTCCTCGACCGTGCGCTGCAGCAGCGCGGGACCCCCGAGAGCGAAGGCCGCGTTGATCTTATTTTCCCCGTAGCCGGGGATGTTGACGAAGCTATCGCGCGGCAGGCTGATCATCGTCGCCTTCCCGACGAGCGGCAGGTGCACCAGGATGATCGAGTCCGTGCGGCCCTCCGATTCATCGAGCATGCCCGCGGAGAGCCGGTCGGCGGTCTCCTGGTCCAGTCCGGCGCGGGAGTCTGAGCCGACGAGCAGCCAGTTGGTGCCCGCGGTTCCGCCCACGCGGCCCTCGTAGTTTTGGAGCGCTTCTGTGCGCTGCAGCTGGGAATCTGCCCACAGCAGCGTGCCGCTGCCAATCACCAGGAAGAGCGCGAGCAGGAGCAGCAGGGCCCGGCGGATGCCGAGGCGGCGCCGTGGTCGGCGGGGGCTGCCCGCGCGACGGGGGCGACCGCGGCCCGGGTCCATGCGTTGCGGTTGGCGGCCGGGGCCACCCCAGTCTGCGCCCCGGCCCGCCCCGCCCGCGGGCTGCGGGTACTGGCGGTAACCCTCGGGTCGGGCTGTGGCCGGGCGTGGGGGCTGCTGATATGCACCACGCGGCTGTGCCTCTGGGCGCGCCGGACGGTACGCGCCTTGCTGGGGGGCTGCGGCCGGGCGCGGGGCGTAGCCCTCCCGGCGATGGCCTGGCTGCGGCGTTTCAGCCGATGGGGCCTGTCGATAGCGCGGTGGCTCGGGACGCTGGGTTCTCTCTGGACGATGGAGCCCCTCTGCGCGCTCGCTCCTCTCTGGGCGCTGGAGCCTTTCGTGGCGCCCGCGTTCGGGTCCCGGCGCCGGGGACGGGCGCTGGCCGGCGGCGTCCGGAATATTCGAGCGGACATAGCGCGGCGGGGCAGGTGTCGGCCCTGGTCCGGGAGTGCTGGACGTCGCGTTCGACGCGGGACCAGGCGCGGGGCGACGACGCACCGGGCGGCCGAAACGGTCGGTCAGGATCCTGCCATCCCGGTCGCGGGCGTATTCATCGCGTGAGTTCATGGGGACATCTTAGCGGGAGCGGTGCCACGCGGTCACGCGCACCGTCAGTAACACTGGTAACTACAGCCCCAGCCATTCCAGGTTGAGGTGGCCGTCGGCGAGGGCATAGCCCGCGAAGGCCACCGTGTCGATGAGCCCGTGGGCGACAACCAGCGGCCAGATCCGGCCAGATCCGGGCAGTGCGGCGAGTTACGCCGCAGTCTCCGACACCAGCTGCGCGAAGCGCTGCACGTAGCCTGCCACGAAATCACGGGTGGCTTCGTTATTGAAGCTTCCGTCTTCGTTGAGCAGGGTGGGGGACTGGCCAAGGAAGACTTCCGGTTGCCCCGGGGTCGGCATGTCGAAATAGGAGAGCGCGAGGCGTAAGTTCTTCTGAGAGCTATAGCCACCCATGCGTCCCACGGAGTGGCTGATGATGCCGGCAGGCTTGTTCTTCCATGCGACGTCCCCATTTGGCTTGGAGCCGATGTCTACCGCATTCTTCAGACAGGCGGGGATGGTGCGGTTGTTCTCCGGGGTGACGAAGAGGATGCCGTCGGAGTTCTTGATGATTTCTCGGAACTCGCGGTATGCCTCGGGAACGGGCAGGTCGGTGACGGCGGGGTCGTCGTAGTCGAAGTTATAGAGTGGCAGGTGGCCGATTTCTACGATCTTGACGTCCCAGCTTTTGGGGAAGAAGGTGATGGCTTGCTTCGCGATTTTTCGAGCGAAGGAGCCTGCGCGCAAGCTCCCGACCAGGACACTGACGGTGTGCTGAGAGGACATTTGTGTCTCCCTTTCTGTTCGTGGGGTGTTCTTTTTTTGGGAACCTCTGTGGGTACGTTCGCCGCTTGGGTGGCGGAAGCGGCGGCGAGTGTTGTTTGGCGGGTTCCAGGCAGTGCAGGTTGGCGACTGTGTCTAGAACTGCCAGTCGGCATCCTCGGTCTCCTCGGCGATGCCGATGATGTAGGAGGATCCGGAGCCGGAGAAGAAATCGTGGTTCTCATCCGCGCCCGGGGTCAGCGCCGAGAGGATTTCTGGGCTGACGCTCGTTTCCGAGCCGGGATAGATTGGGGTGTAGCCCAGGTTCATCAGAGCTTTATTCGCGTTGTATTTCACGAAGCGTTCTACATCCGCCATGAGGCCGAAGGGTTCGTAGAGCTCCGTGGAGTACTCCAACTCCAGCTGGTAGAGCTCCTCCAGGAGCTCGTGGGTGAAATCGGAGAGTTCCGCCGCCCGCTCCGGGTGGCGTTCGATGCCGCGCTGGAATTTATAGCCGGAGTAGTAGCCGTGGACGGCCTTGTCTCGCAGGATGAGGCGGATCATATCCGCGGTATTGCTCAGCACCCCGCGGGTGGAGAAGTGCAGCGGCAGGTAAAAGCCGGCGTAGAGCAGCACGGAGGACAGCAGCGTGGCCGAGACTTTCCGCTTCAGCGGATCCTCGCCGAAGTAGTGCACCAGCACCTTGCGGCAGCGGGTCTGCAGAACCTCGTTCTTGACCGCCCAGTCGTAGGCGTCGTTAATTGCGGGCGTGCTGGACAGGGTGGAGAAAACGCTGGAGTAGGAGCGGGCGTGGACTGCCTGCATGAAGGCGATATTGGTGTAGACGGCCTCCTCGTGTTCGGTGAGGGCATCCTGAATCTGGCTGATTTCGCCGACCGTGGCCTGCATGGTGTCCAGCAGGGTCAATCCGGTGAAGACCCGCATAGTGAGGGTTCGTTCCAGGTCAGAGAGTCTGTTCCAATCCGGCAGATCATTGGAGAGGGGTACCTTTTCAGGCAGCCAAAAGTTCGCGGTGAGTCGGAGCCAGACTTCGAGGTCTTTTTCGTCCTGCACTCGGTTCCAGTTGATGGGGCGGATAGGGGTGTGCAGGTCGGTTTTACTCTTGGGCGGGGTGATTGAGCTTTCTAGGATTTTCTTCATTGAACTCCTTGTAGCTGGTCGGGGTGGGTTTAATCGTTTCTGTCGTTTCTGGGGGGTTGCATGTATTAGGCGTTTTCTTTGCCCTGCTGTGCCCAGAAGGCGTCCAGTCCATTGCGAACCTTCTCGACGTCCTCGTCGGTGCCGAGGAGCTCGAAACGGTAGAGCTCCGGTACTCCGCATTTGCGGGAAATTACAGGACCAGCGATGCAGTAATGCTCCCCAAAGTTCGTATTCCCACTGGTGATTACTCCCCTGATTAGGGCACGGTTTTCTGGGATGTTGAGGAACTGGATCACCTGCTTGGGTACGGCCCCATTGAGCGCTCCGCCGCCATAGGAGGGCAGCAGAAGAACGTAGGGGGCGTTGACTCGGATCATGCCTTCGAGCCTGGGTCTCAAGGGGATGCGCAGTGCGGGGCGTTCCAGGCGTTGAATGAAGCGGTGGGTGTTTTCGGAAGCGCTGGAAAAGTACAGAAGATCTGGGGTTTCTTCTTCTGCTCCAGGTGTGGACGTCGATGTCATGGCGCCATAATACATGACGACGTAACAAATAGATACCACGCGACCAAGTTGTAACTACGGTGCGTCGAACTTATGCTTGTGGCGTGGAGATACCCCGTCGAAGGGGAGCACTTCGTTCAATCCTCACCCGGGGATTGCGGCACTCTGGAGTGGGGTTTCTACCGCATTTTCAGTGCCAGCACCGCCGAAAAAGAAGGTGAAACTAATGAGAGAACATCCATCTGTACAACGCCACGGTTCCTGGATTGAGAGCATCGCCGTCACAGAACTTCTTCACGACGGCAATCACGCTGAGGCCAAGGAGTTGATTGATAGCTCTGCCTCTCCCGATGAGGTGGTGGGAGATGTTCTGCATTTGTTCTCTCTCTTTTTAAGGCTGCAGAGTGGGGCTCACCCCGAGGAAGTTTCCAGCTTCTTCGAGGCCAGCATGGCTGTTGGTCCGCCACCGATCTTCGGTACCCGCCCCCGCCTGACCTAAGATCCCCGCGCGGTCGTTAGTTCCTGGTTGGGCGCAACACCCAAATTGCCCCCAGAGCGTCTTCGCTGAGGGGAAAGCTTTTTTTACCCGTCACCTGGACCAACACTGAGCCGCTAAAGGGGGCGCCCTGATCCCAGCTGACCTGCATTCCCACCCCCAGGTCCTGGGACTCAAAGAACCGCAGCAGTTCCGAGTTATCGTCGGCAATCCGCACCACCTGGCCCAGCTCGCCCGGAGCTAAGGCGGTCAACGGGGTGGCGTCCGGCATCGCGACCTGACCATCGGCGGAAGGAATCGGATCCCCGTGCGGATCGGTAGCTGGATTGCCCAGCACGTCAGCGAGGCGTTCCACCAGGAAATCGGAGACCGCGTGCTCGAGGTTCTCCGCCTCCGCGTGGACCTGATCCCAGCGGTAACCGAGCGTGTTGAACAGGAAGGTTTCCAGCAGGCGGTGGCGTCGCACCATTGTGAGAGCGACCCGGCGCCCCACGTCGGTGAGGGTAACCTCCCCGTAGGGGGCATGATCCACGAATCCCTGCTCGCGGAGCTTCTTGATCGCATCCGAGGCCGTGGACAGGCGCACCCCGACTTGGGAGGACAGGGCTTTGGCGGTCACGGGGTTCGCACTCCACTCCCGGAGATTCCAAATAGCTTTCAGATAGTCCTGGCTGCTCGTGGAGAGTGAGGCGATGATGGAGGCAAGTGCCTCCGGGTTTAGCGACTGGTTCTGAGTGAAGGGGTCAGCCTGATCAGGAAGGGGATTTTCGGCCTTCTGGCCTGCAGTATTCTCCGGGTGCATGGCCCTTAAGCCTAGCAGCCCGGTTCCAACCTAGCCGACGCCCACGAGGCCACCGCCGCCCAGGGCATAGCCCGCGAAAGCCACCGTGTCGATGAGCCCATGGGCGATGACGAGAGGCCAGACCCGGCCGGTGCGGCGGAAGTACTCGATGAAGATGAGCCCCATCACCGCATTACCCAGGCCCGCGGATAGGCCCTGATAGAGGTGGTAGCTGGCCCGCAGCAGGGCCGAGGCCGCGAAGATGGCGGGCCAGCGCACGTTCAGCTGCCGCAGCCGGGTTGCCAGCCAGGCGACGACGATCAGCTCCTCGGCGACTCCGTTGGCCCAGGCGTTGAGCAGCAGGGAGGGCAGCGTCCACCAGTGCTCGCCCAACCCGGAGGGCACCACGACCTTTGAGGCGCCCAGGTGCACCGCCAGCGCATAGAACGCCAGGCCCGGCAGTCCGATGAGTGCGGCCAGCCCCGCCCCGTGGGGCCAATCTTTGGCGCGGATCCGCAGGCGCAGGGCAGGTCGGGACGTCAGGTGTTCAGCCGGTTGGGGCGGCAGGTGCCTCAGCAGGAGGAAAGCCGCCAGCCCGCCCCATGCCAGGAGCACACCGGAGGTGATCAGCTGAAAAGCCGGATCCAGCCACGCAAGGTGGGACTGGGACTGGTTGAGCAAAGCCTCCTGCTCATTGAGCGGGGTGGGATCCGTGAGGGCCTCGACCAGCCGTAGCGTCGCGCGCAGACCGGAGGCGCCGAAGGTGACCGCCAGCAGGAGGGCGAGCTCGACGCGCAGGGCTCGCCGGTCGCGGGGGAGGAGCTCGGCACTCATGGCTGCCGTTGCTCGCAGGGCTCGTGGCTGTGCTCCGCTGTGCAGTCGCACCCAGCGCTGTGGTTGCCCGCGCCGGGGCGGGGCTCGTAGTTCAGGGAACCCAGGTCACCGGGCTCGGCCAGTGAAAGGCCCTCCACCGGAAGCACCGCCGCGGCGGCCTGCACCTGCTCGCCCAAAGCCAAAAGGTCTGACGCGCTCACACGGTCGCCCACCGCGCCGAGTTGCAGCGCGATCGGCCACCGGCCCGGCACTCGAGACGGGTCAACCAGCGGTACCGTCACCGAGGCCCAACCGCAGAGATTCCACAGTGTGCCCCACGGCGTCCAGGCCGTCTGCGCCCAGAAGTTCAGTCGCGGGCTCAGCCGCGAGAACGCGCCCGGTGCCGGGGGAGCGCACGCCAGCATCGGGGTGGCGACGACATCCAAGCCCGCTGCCGACCAACGGTGAAGCGCTGTCTCCTGCATCCGGTGGATGCTGCGCTCCATTTCCACACGGCGCCAGCGGGGCACACCCGCGCCCTGCCGCTTGAGCCAGCTCGTGAGCTCCGAGAGTGGCTCTGGCAGCTCCGCGCAGCGGGTGGAGAGCACGGTCGCGAAAAGCTCGAAATTCGCCGGGTCATAAGGCTGTGGTGCTTGGCGGACCTCCGCCACGGATTCCCCGTTGGTCAACAGCGCCGTGGCCCCTGCGGTGGCCGCGGCGATCGCCGGATCGACCCGGGAGTGGTGGTGGAAAGGCTGATTCGTATAGCCCACCCGCAGGCCCCACGGTCGGGTATCGGTCAGCCGATAGGCCCTGCGCGTGTTCGCGAAGGAGTCCGCAAGGTAGCCGTGGGCGGAAGGACTGAAGCCACCCACTGAGGTATCGTGCGCCGGCTTGAGTCCCACCAGCCCACAGCAGGCCGCGGGTACTCGGATGGAGCCACCGCCGTCTGTTGCGTGCGCGATCCGCGCCACCCCGTGGCCCACCGCCGCCGCAGCCCCGCCCGAGGAACCGCCAGTCATCATCGACGCGCTGATCGGGTTGACTGGCTGCTCCTGCCCGACGGGTTCGGTATAGGCGCTGGTCCCGTACTCTGCGCTCGCGCTCGCCCCAACCAGTTGCGCGCCCGTCGCGAGCAGCTTCTCCACCGCGGTATCGCTGTGGGTGGCGCGGAAGCCCTGACCCGCGTTGCCCATCGTTACCCACTCGCCCGCGACCTGCTGGGTGTCCTTCACCAGCAGCTCTTCCCCGGCGAGATGGGAGGTACGACGCGCGGGATCGACGTGCGGCCGGTCATAGACCCGCGCCACCCCCAGCTGCGCAGGTGAAAGTCCGGTCTTTCGGCTCACCGCTGCGAGCCGCTGGGCGAAAGTATCGGGGGCGGGGCTGAGCTGTGTCACACCGGCTAGGTTACCCGCCGGCCCTGCCCACTCCCGTGATGCAGCCCACTAGTATCGGGGCCATGAGCAACACTCCCACCATCGCTTTCCTGGGCCCGCGGGGCACGTTCACCGAGCAAGCTGCGCTCGAGTTCCTGCGCGCAGGCCAGGTGCCCGGCGTGCCCGCCAGCTCGGTCGGCACCGACCCCGAGAGCGCCGCCACACTGGAGCCTCGCACCAGCCCGGCCGAGGCGCTCGGTGCGCTACGTGAAGGCCAAGCCGACTACGCCGTCATCGCGTTGGAAAGCTCCGTGGATGGTCCCGTCGCCCAGGCCGAGGACGCGCTGGTCACCGGCGATCGCGTGCAGATCCTCGCTGAACTGTTGGTTCCCATCCGCTTCGCCATCGGGGTGCGCGCCGGGGAAGCTGAACGGCTCCAGGGCTCGGGCGCCGCTGCAGTCGGTGCGGAGGCCCCAGTGTTCAGCACCCACCCCGTCGCCGAGGCACAGGTGCGCGGTTGGGTGGCCGAGAACCTGCCCGAGGTGCAGTTCAGCCCAGCGCCCTCCAACGCCGCTGCGGCCCAGGCCGTCGCCGAGGGGCGCGCCGATATCTGCGCGGCCCCGCTGCGCGCCCTCGAGATCTACGGGCTGGAAGCGATAGCCACGGACGTCGCCGACGTCGCCGAGGCCTTCACACGATTCGCCCTGGTCTCCCGTCCCGTCCCACCTGCCCCGCGCACCGGCCACGACCGCACCGGTGTGGCCTTCACCGCCCAGCACGACCGCCCCGGCAGCCTGATCTACGCGCTGCAGCAGCTCTCCCTGCGCGGGGTGAACCTCACCCGAATCAGCTCCCGGCCCACCCGCGAACTGCTGGGAACCTACGTCTTCCACATCGAGATGATCGGCCATATCGAGGACTCTGCCGTCGCCGCTGCTCTGCAGGGGCTGCAGCGGGAGAGCTCCTGGATCCGCTACCTCGGCTCCTGGCCGCTAGCCACCGCCCCGCGCGGCGTGGACGAGGAACATCTGGTGAAGATCCTGGGCAACGTCACGTCCGAAACCCCGGATGAAGGCCCCTCCGAGCGGTGGCTGGCCGATATGATGAACCCCGCAGAAGACCACCGGGCTTGAGGGAAGGAAGCGAGAACATGACCCGCTTGTTTCTGGTCCGCCACGGCCAGACCACGTCCAACGAGATCCACGCGCTAGATACCGCGCTGCCAGGCGCGAGCCTGACGATGCTCGGCCGGGAGCAGGCCGGCGCCGCGGGCCGCTACCTGCGCAACGCCAGCGACCGCGTGCACGTCCTGTCCTCCCAGGCGGCACGTGCCCAGCAGACCGCCGCGGGCCTGGCCACCGCCTTCGCTGCCGAGGGGGGATCCATCGCTACGGCCGCGCCGGGCAGCAGCTTCGCAGATGGCTTCCAGCGCTTCCGGGGCCGCGAACTTGCCGGGCTGGTCGACACGGCCGCCGTCGAGCTGGCGGGCGAGCACGCAGGCTCCCTGGCTTCCATCTTCGGCGTGGCCGAGATTCCGGCCGGGGACATGGAGATGAAGAATGACGAGGACTCGCACGAGCTTTACCACCGACTGCTGGGGGACTGGCTGCATGGTCGGATCGACAAGATCGTCCCCGGTGGCTCTTCCGGCGCCCAGGTTCTGAGCAGCTACCTGCCGCAGGCGCTCGCCGTGGTCGCGGCGGCACAGGCCGAAGGCGCGGACGCTGTGCTGGTCAGTCACGGCGCTGTGATCCGCCTCGTCGCGACCTGGCTGGGTGCGGTCGACCCGGAGTTCGCTTATCGCGCATACCTGCCGAACGGGCAGGTGGTCTCCATCGCCCTGCCAGAGGACTTCGGCGAGCTGCTGGACCAGGTCGCGGACTTCGCGGGCGAGCAGCTCCGGGATGGGGTGCGTGGCCGTTTCCGCGTCACTGAATGGGGCCCGTTCGGCGTCCCGGAGCTGGCTTAATGCCACCTGCCCCCTCAGCTAATTCCAGCTAGCCCCAGCCGAGCTCGTGGAGCCGGTCGTCGTCGATGCCGAAGTGGTGGCCGAGCTCGTGGATGACGGTGATAGCGACCTGCTCAACGAGCTCCTCACGGGTGTCGACGACGTCCTGCAGCGCCATCCGGTAGATCGTGATCTTATCCGGCAGCGCGCTGGTGTATTCGCTGGTCCGCTCGGTGAGCGCGACCCCCTCGTAAAGCCCCAGGATGCTGGGGGAATCGAGGTTATAGTCCTCGGTGACAATCGCGACGTTATCGACGTTGTCCAGTAGTTCCCGTGGAATTCGACGCAGCCCCTGGTCGACGAGTTCCTCGAACTCCTCTTCGCTGACCTCGATGCTCAATGCTCAATCACTTCCGCTCGTGGCGCCCGCTTAAGGAGTCGGGTTGCCCTCGGAGTTAGCGCCCTCCGGGGCCGGGGAGTCGCCGCGCTTCGGCAGTCGCTTCGGCGGGGTCTTCGGCGGCTTGCCGTTGACCGTGAACTGCTGCCGGGCATCGCCCTTCAGGGTGGCGAAACCGTCGCCCTCCGTCGCGATCAGCGCGCAGTTCGCCTGGCGGGAGCCGGTGGCCCAGGACTCCTCCGGCTGGGTGGTCCAGAACGGGGTCAGGGTGGACTGGTAGAGATTCTCCTCGCCACCCATGTAGTTCTCCGCCTGCTCGGTACAGATCTTGTTCAGAGCGTCGTTTTGGCGCTTGATATCGGGCCATTCATCGCCCTTGAAGATCTTGCCCAGATCAACCTGGTGCGTGACTTGCCAGGTGTGGTCCTCGGTGCACGGCACCACGCGGGTAGAGCGGCCCTGCACTTGTACGCAGGTATCCGGTTCGTAGACGCGCGACTGGTCCTGCTCGGCGGCCAGGCCGGTGGTTTCGACGGACTTACCCTCGGCGTCCTGCACCATCACGCCGCACAGCATGGTGCGGTCGCCCTCTGCCCAGGAGGACGCCGGCGGCAGGATCGGGGAGATGGCGTAGCGCCCATTCGGGTCCAGCTTGCCCTCCAGGTAGCGCATGGTGGGGCCGACGCAGAGCTCCTGGCTGAGCTCGGCCTGGCGCTTGACGTCCGGTAGGTCGCCCTTCGCGCCGAACTCGCTGGAGGGGTAGGCACGCAGGTCCTCGCGGGCGGAGACTTCGAAGCGATGTGGCTTCTTGCAGTCCACGGTGAGGAAGTCGGTGTTTTGTCCGCTCGGGGTGCGGGTCCAGTTGACGCACTGGCCGGTGTCCGCGTTCGTGAACGCGGCGGCGCGAACCTCGGGGGCCTCGGCCTCGTTGGTTGGTTGCGCGATGGTCGGTCCGGCGTTGCTATCGGCGACGTAAGTGTAGGCGCCGGTGGCGACGCCACCGCACAGTGCTGCCAGGGTCATGACTGTCACGCTGCGCATCCGGCGAGTCCAGGTGGCGTGACTAATACTCATGTTTCACTTTCTTCGGCGACGGCGGTGCGGGAGGAAACTTTATCCCACCACTATAGCTAAGCTAGAAGCCATGATTGATCTCAAGCTCCTGCGCGAAAATCCAGACCTCGTTCGTGAATCCCAGCGTACCCGTGGGGAGGACCCAGCACTGGTTGACCAGCTGCTGGAGGCCGACCGCCAGCGCCGCGAGGCGATTTCCGCGGCCGATCAGGCCCGCGCGGAGCAGAAGGCGTTCTCCAAGGCGATGGGCCAGAAGATGGCCGCCGCCTCCGATGAGGAGAAGGCCCAGCTGCGCGAGGAAGGCAAGCAGAAGGCTCAGGCTGTTAAGGATCTGGAGGCCACCCAGAGCGCTGCGGAGCAGGCGCTGCACGATCTGCAGATGCAGATTTCCAACGTCGTTGAGGGCGCGCCCGCTGGTGGCGAGGAGGACTTCGTGGTCCTCGAGCACGTTGGTGAGCCCACCACCTTCGACTTCGAGCCGAAGGATCACCTGGAGCTCGGCGAATCCCTCGGCTTGATCGATATGAAGCGCGGCACGAAGGTCTCCGGTTCCCGCTTCTACTTCCTCACCGGTGACGGTGCGCTGCTGCAGCTCGGCATGATGCAGCTGGCCGCCCGCAAGGCCACCGAGAAGGGCTTCCAGCTGATGATCCCGCCGGTGCTCGTGCGCCCCGAGGTCATGGGCGGCACTGGCTTCCTCGGTGCCCACGCGGATGAGGTCTACCGCCTGGAGGAGGACGACCTGTACCTCGTCGGTACCTCCGAGGTCGCCCTGGCCGGCTACCACTCCGATGAGATCATCGACCTGGACGAGCCGAAGCGCTACGCCGGCTGGTCCTCCTGCTTCCGTCGTGAGGCCGGCTCCTATGGCAAGGACACCCGCGGCATCATCCGCGTGCACCAGTTCGACAAGCTCGAGATGTTCGTTTACTGCCGCCCGGAGCAGGCCACCGAGATCCACCAGGAACTGCTGCAGCTGGAGAAGGACATGCTCGCGGCGATCGACGTCCCGTACCGCGTGATCGACACCGCTGGCGGCGACCTGGGCTCCTCGGCAGCCCGCAAGTTCGACACCGAGGCCTGGGTCCCGACGCAGAACACCTACCGCGAGCTGACCTCCACCTCGAACTGCACGACCTTCCAGGCCCGCCGCCTGCAGACCCGTTACCGGGACGCCGACGGCAAGACGCAGGTCGCCGCAACCCTGAACGGCACCCTGGCGACCACCCGCTGGCTCGTCGCCATCCTGGAGAACCACCAGCAGGCCGATGGCTCCGTCGTCGTCCCGGAGGCACTGCGTCCGTTCGTGGGCAAGGACGTCCTGACCCCGAAGAGCTAGGCCACCAGGCCCTGACCCTGTACTTCAAGGGTCCTGTAGCGACAGGGCCCTGAACCACGGCGCCCACCACTTGAGCCCCACCACTTCAGCCCCGTCCTCGTGCGGCGGGGCTCCTACACAGCAGAGGATCACGACCATGGCTAAGCTCCCGGCATTCCTATCCCGCGTGGGATCCATCTTCTCCATTGATAGGTGGACCGACTCGGCCTTCATTTTGACCAGCAAGGGGGTGGAGACGCCGAAGCACCCGGAATCCCAGGAGCTCGTGTACGGCCGGATCATCATTCGGGCGGCGAAGCTGCTGATGCGCTACCTCCAGCGCGCTGAGGTGGTGGTCATGCACCACGAGCGGATCCCGGCCGAGGGCGGGGCCCTGCTTGCGGTGAACCACACGGGCTACTGGGACTTTGTCTATGGCGGTATCCCCGCGCACTTCCGCGGTGGGCGCCTCGTGCGCTTCATGGCGAAGAAGGAGATCTGGGATAACAAGTTCGCCAAGGCGCCGATGGAGGCATGCCGCCACATTCCGGTGGACCGTGCGGATGGCCAGGCCTCCGTCAATGAGTCCATCGAGCGGCTGAAGGCCGGCGAACTGGTGGGGATCTTCCCAGAGGCGACGATCTCCCGTTCCTTCGAGGTCAAGGAACTGCGCCAGGGGGCGGCGATCATTGCCCGCGACTCCGGCGCTCCGCTGATCCCGATCGCGATCTGGGGTTCCCAGCGAATCTGGACCAAGGGCAGCAAGAATAACCTCCGGCCCAAGGACGCGAAGCTGGTCATCAGCGTCGGCGAGCCCATCGAGGTCACCGAGGATTCCATCGAGACCACGGAGCGCCTCCACGAAGCTATGAAGGCTCAGCTGGACGAGGCTCAGCAGGAGTACGTGCGCCGCTACGGCCCCATGCCGAAGGGCGAGTCCTGGGTCCCGGCCCGTTTCGGCGGCACCGCCCCAACCCTGGAGGAGGCCACCGCCAAGGACCGTGCAGACCAGGCGGAACGCAAGCGCAAGCGCGAACAGCAGGCCCAGCAGGACCGGAAGAATTAATGAACCAGCCGCGGCTGATCGTCAGCGACATCGACGGCACCCTGCTCAATAGCAAGGAGCGCGTCTCCCCACGATTGCGAGACGCCGTCCGCCGGCTCACCGCCAGCGGGACGATCTTCACCCTGGCCTCCGGCCGACCCGCCCGCTGGATGCTGCCGGTGCTCGAGCAGCTGCCGATCCGCCCGCTGTGCATCTGCGCCAACGGTGCAGTGACCTACGATTCCGCCCGCGACGAGATCGTCCGCGCGAAAACCCTCTCGCCCGAGGACATGCGCAGCATCGTCGAGACTTCCCTGGAGCACACCCGGCACCTGCCGACCCACCTGCCGGAATACCTCTTCGGCCGCCAAGCCGGCCCACGGGTCCCGGCCGGCCCCGGCGTGGGCTTCGGCGTGGAGCGCGCGGGTGCCAGCGCCTTCGACCGCGCCGAGGAGCTTTACGTGGTGGAGCCGGACTTCACCCACGCCTGGGAGTCCGAGGAGCACCTCATCTGCCCCGTGGAGGAGGTCATCTCCCAGCCCGCGGTGAAGCTGCTGGGCCGCAACCCGAATGTCACCTCTCGCCAGATCTATGAAGCCCTCGTCGACCACATCGACCCCGCGCTGAGCCACATGTCCTACAGCTGGGGCGGTGGCCTGGTGGAGTTCTCCGCGCCGGGCGTGACCAAGCGCAGCGCCATCGTGGAGCTGATCGCGCACCTCAACGAGCAGGCGGCACCTGGGACGGAACCGATTCGCCGGGAGGACGTCGTCGTCTTCGGGGACATGCCCAATGACCTGGAGATGATCGAGTGGGCCGGGCTCGGGGTCGCGATGGGCAACGCGGAGGACCAGGTCAAGGTGGCTGCGGATGTGGTCACCACCAGCAATGACGACGACGGGGTCGCCGAGGTTCTGCAGCGCTGGCTCTAGGGCTTCGAGCTTTCTTTTCTCGCCGCCATGGCCGTGTGCCCGGTGTTATCACCGCCATTGCCCGGTGCCGCCACGGTCTTGTGTCAGCGCCGTCACCGCCGTGTGTGAGGTGCCGCCACGGCGCGGAAAAACCCGCGCGTGGTTATGGTGGGAGATATGACTGTCTTGGGTGCGCTGAAGAATATTGCCGTGGAGACCGTCGGGAAAACTACCGATGCGTTACGTATCGGCAACGGCCTCGATGCGCGCGAACTGCAACCGGTTGGCTGGTTCGCGCACGGGCAAGCAGTGGAGAAACTGCGAGCCAGCTACGAGGCCATCCCGCCGGGGGAGAACGTGCGCCTGGCGAAGAAGACCTCCAACCTCTTCCGTGGCCGCAACCAGTCGACCACACCGGGCCTCGACGTCTCCGGCCTGGGTGGGGTGATCGCCGTCGACCCGGTGGCAGGAACCGCGGACGTGCAAGGGATGTGCACCTACGAGGATCTCGTGGATACCGTCCTGCCCTATGGCTACAGCCCGACCGTCGTCCCGCAGCTGAAGACGATCACGCTGGGCGGGGCCGTCACTGGCCTGGGCGTGGAGTCCGCGTGCTTCCGCAATGGGCTGCCGCACGAGGCCCTCATCGAGATGGACGTCCTCACCGGCACCGGTGAGGTGGTGACCTGCTCGCCGACGCAGAACGTCGACCTCTTCCGGGGTTTCCCGAACACCTACGGCTCCCTGGGCTACGCGGTGCGCCTGAAGATCGAGCTGGAGAAGGTCAAGGACTACGTGGAGCTGCGCCACGTCCGCTTCCACGACGTCCACGCGCTCACCGAGACGATGGAGCAGATCATCGAGACCGGCGAGTACGACGGCGAGGCGGTGGACTACCTCGACGGCGCCGTATTCAGCCTGGAGGAGTGCTACCTCATGCTCGGCCGACAGACCGACGAACCCGGCCCCACCAGCGATTACACCCGCGACCGCATTTACTACCGCTCGATCCAGCACCCCGAGGGCGTGCTCCGCGACCGGCTGAGCATTCGCGACTACCTGTGGCGCTGGGACGTGGACTGGTTCTGGGCCAGCCGCGCCTTCGGCACCCAGAACCCGACGATCCGCCGCATGTGGCCCCGCGACCTGCTGCGCTCCAGCTTCTACTGGAAGATCATCGGCTGGGACCGCAAATACGACCTCGCCGACCGCATCGAGGCCGCCAACAATCGGCCTGCCCGCGAGCGCGTGGTCCAGGACATCGAGGTCACCCCGGAGCACCTGCCCGAGTTCCTCGAGTGGTTCTTCCATTCCTGCGAGATCGAGCCCGTGTGGCTCTGCCCAATCCGCATTCGGGGCACCGGAGCTGACGGCAACGAGCTGGTCGGTGAGGGCGAGACCCTGGGTGCAGACAAGGAGCACCCGTGGCCGCTCTACCCGCTGACGGTGGGGCAGACCTGGGTCAACGTCGGCTTCTGGTCCTCCGTCCCCGTCGACCTGCTGGGCAAGGACGCCCCCGCCGGCGCATTCAACAAGCTCGTCGAGGAGAAGGTCAGCGCCCTTGGCGGGCACAAGTCCCTCTACTCCGAGGCCTTCTACGACCGGGAGACCTTTGAGCAGCTCTACGGCGGCAGCTTCCCGGCCCAGCTCAAGGAAGTCTACGACCCGCAGGGGCGCTTCCCCGGGCTGTACGAAAAGACCGTGGACTGGGCCTAGCAGGGCGCCTGACATAGCGCTCGGCCAGGGCAAATGCGGGCGCGTTGACGTCAAAAATTAAAGGGACAACAGAAAAACAGCGAAGAAGAAAAGGCAAGAAAACATGAATTCGGGTTTCACTCCAATGACGGTGGCGGAGATCGTGGAGGCGATCACCGCGCCACCGCTGCCTTTCCACGTCACCGGCTTCGACGGCTCCGAGACCGGGCCGGCCGATGCGCGGCTCCGGTTGGATATCACCAGCTCCGATGCGCTGGCATATATCGTCACCGCGCCCGGCGATCTGGGGCTCGCGCGGGCCTATATCACCGGCGCACTGCAGGTGAGCGGCGAGAACCCCGGCCACCCTTATGGCATGTTCGACGCCCTGCAGACCTTCTACTACGAGTCCTTCCGCAAGCCATCGGCTGCCACCGGGGCGCGCATCGCTCGCTCCCTGAAGCACCTGGATGCGATCCGGCCAATGCCGATCCCGCCGCAGGAGGACCAGCCGGGATGGAAGAAGGCCCTGTTCGAGGGGCTCTCCCGGCACTCCCGGGAGCGGGATAAGGAGGTCGTGCAGCGCCACTACGACGTGGGCAATGACCTCTACGAGCTCTTCCTCGGCGACTCCATGACCTATACCTGCGCCTATTACCCCGCTGATGAGTCCGATACCCCGGAGGGCTGGGATAAGAGCCAGTGGGCCAAGGGTACGGCCGTGAAGGAGCCGCTCGACCGGGCGCAGGAGAATAAATACCGCCTGGTCTTCGACAAGCTGCGGCTTGCTGAGGGCGACCGCCTACTGGACGTCGGCTGCGGCTGGGGCGGGATGGTGCGCTACGCCGCCGCCCGTGGCGTGAAGGCCATCGGCGTGACGCTATCCGAGGAGCAGGTCGCGTGGGGCAATGAGAAGATCCGCGAGCAGGGCCTGGAGGAGTTCGCGGAGATCCGGTTGATGGACTACCGCGACGTCCCCGAGACCGGCTTCGACGCCATTTCCGCCATCGGTGTGCTCGAGCACGTGGGGCGCCGCCAGTACGAGGAGTTCTTCCAGCTGATGTACGGCCGGCTGCGCGAGGGCGGGCGGATGCTGAACCACTGCATCACCCGCCCCACCAACGAGCGCATCAACGCCGGAAAGTTCATCGGACGCTATATCTTCCCCGACGGCGAGCTCACCGGCTCCGGGACGATCGTGACCCGCATGCAGGACGTGGGCTTCGATGTCCACCACGAGGAGAACCTGCGCTTCCACTACCAGCGCACCCTGCATGATTGGTGCGAGCTGCTCGCCGAGAACTGGGAGGAGGCCGTCCGGATCGTTGGCGAGGGGACGGCCCGGCTCTTCGGCCTGTACATGGCCGGTTCCGAGTGGGGATTCGAGCACAATATCGTGCAGCTACACCAGGTGCTGGCCGTGAAGTCCTACGCGGATGGTTCCACCGGGCTGCCGGTTCGCCAATGGTGGGAAAGCTAACGGGTTTTGCTCAGCTAGTTTTCCCGGCCCACCCAGTACCCTGGGGCACATGAGCACAAACGGGAAATATGACCTCATTGTTGTTGGCTCCGGCTTCTTCGGCCTGACCGTTGCCGAGCGCGCTGCCTCGCAGAACGACGCGCGCGTCCTGATCGTCGAACGCCGCGACCACCTGGGTGGCAACGCCTACTCGGAGGCCGAGCCCACCACGGGCATCGAAGTCCACAAGTACGGCGCCCACCTCTTCCACACCTCCAACAAGCGGGTGTGGGACTACGTCAACCAGTTCACGGACTTCACCGACTACCAGCACCGCGTCTTCGCGATGCACAAGGGCACCGCCTACCAGTTCCCGATGGGCCTGGGCCTGATCAACCAGTTCTTCGGCAAGTACTACAGCCCGGACGAGGCCCGCCAGCTGATCAAGGACCAGACCGACGGCCTGGACCCGCGGGATGCCAAGAACCTCGAGGAGAAGGGCATCGCGCTGATCGGCCGCCCGCTCTACGAGGCCTTCGTCCGTGACTACACCGCCAAGCAGTGGCAGACCGACCCGAAGGAGCTGCCGGCGTCCAACATTTCCCGCCTGCCGGTGCGCTACACCTTCAACAACCGCTACTTCAACGACACCTACGAGGGCCTGCCGGTCGAGGGCTACGCCAAGTGGCTGGAGAACATGGCGGAGCACGAGAACATTGAGGTGCGCCTCAACACCGACTGGTTCGAGGTCCGTGACGAGCTGCGCGCCGAGTCCCCGGAGGCACCGGTGGTCTACACCGGCCCGCTGGACCGCTACTTCGACTACGCGGAAGGCCACCTGGGCTGGCGCACCCTCGACTTCGAGCAGGAGGTGCTGGACACCGGCGACTTCCAGGGCACCCCGGTGATGAACTACAACGATGCGGACGTCCCGTACACCCGCATCCACGAGTTCCGTCACTTCCACCCCGAGCGCGAGGACAAGTACCCGAAGGACAAGACGGTCATCGTCAAGGAGTACTCCCGCTTCGCGGAGGACAACGACGAGCCGTACTACCCGATCAACACCCCGGAGGACCGCGAGAAGCTGGAGGCTTACCGCAAGCTCGCGGCCGCGGAGTCCGAGAACAACAAGGTGCTCTTCGGCGGGCGCCTGGGCACCTACCAGTACCTGGACATGCACATGGCGATTGGTTCTGCGCTGTCCATGTACGACAACCAGTTGCAGCCCTTCTTCGAGTCGGGCACGCCGATGAGCCAGCCACGCGGGCACTAAGCCCCGGGTTTCGGGGGTCGGGCTGTGGTTCCTCTGGTTGGTTGGCTCTGGGGAACCCGGCTTCATTTAGGGGCAGCCGGATTGGCGCTTTAGGTCGAACGGGCAGGCGAGTCAGAAGGGCGGAACGCCGAGCGTTTCGCGGAGTGTTTGGATAGCTCGAAGATCGTCGCCCTTGTGAGACGCCTCAGCGAGGTTGAAGACTTCAGCCAGCTCAATATTTTCGCCCCGGTTGAGGAATGGTTCTGTTGGCGACCATGAGCGGAGAAGCAAACGATCGATTTCGCCAACTTCGCTCGCAATATTCTCAACTGGGTTCAGTACCAGTAGGGCATGCTCTACTCCCCATTTGTTCACCGTTAGCTCGCCGCTTTTGTCCCTGAATAGACCGGTGGCAACCCCGAGCCGGTATTGTTCGGTCCAGAATTTTAGCGAAACCGACCGAGCGCACGATTCGACGCCTTCCTGTTGGACGATGAAGGTTTCTTGCATCGCCCGTCTGGCCACAGCGACGCCAACTTCCCGTTGGTGTTTTGGATCCATTTTTGGGAGTTCCGCGTCTTGGATGCGTTCGATAAGGCTGTTGCGGTGGAAGGTGGCTCGTTCGAGGATGAGGTCGCGAATGAGAGCTTCAGGCCGGCCGTATGCGAACTTTCCAACTCGAGGTAGCGCCCAATGAACCCAAACAAGGGATGACACGGTAATCAGGCCGGCAGTGTCGTTGAGGATTTCCGGTATAAAGGCTCGTCCATGGCCCGAGCCCTTCGAGTTTCGGTAAGGCCCCAGAGAGCTAACTAGCTTCAGAATCTGTGTCGCCGCTGTTCGCCCCGCGCTATCAACTGAGTTTCCTTCAGTTCGTTGGTCGACTAGTAGATTGTGCGCATTTTTAACAATCTTGTCGAAAGAATCATCGCTGGCTGCGGGCCTTCCATCCAGCTCTAACGTCACACGGCTGATGCTTTCGACCAAGGCTTTGCACTGCCCAACGACCTCACCTAGGTCATTAGCTTCGTGAGCTCGTAGGAGCCGCTGATGTTCAAGGTCGATAGCGTTCCAGTATTCAGAGCCAAGATAGTTTGGTCTTTGCACGGGGACCCGGATATGAGCATTGAAAAGCTCCTTCACTACGCCGCCTCCGACCAGCGGGGCGCGAAGCGCTCCATCTGCTCCAGAACGAGAACCACGGCATCGCTGCGCTTCTCCGCCGGATACTTATGCTTGCGCAGCAGGGTCTTGATCGATCGGCGCAGCTTGGCGCGCACATCATCGCGCACGGTCCAGTCGGTCTTCGCGTCTCGGCGGAGAGTATCGACGAGGTCGCGTGCGATCTGGGCCAGCACGTCGTCTTCCAGGACCCCATTGGTGGAACCGTTATCCGCGATGACGTCGTAGAACGCTAGCTCATCGTTGCTGAGCGCAGGGTTGAAGGATTCCCCGCGCTTGCTTTCCGCGACGATCTCCTTCGATAGCTCGATGAGCTCGGCGATGACCTCGGCGGAGGTGAGCTGCTGGTTGGTGTAGCGGTTCATCAGTTCGCGGATGCGCTCGGAGAATTGCTTCGCCCGGACCTCGTTGTTGCCGGTGGCTACCCGGGATTCTTGGAGGAGGGAGCGCCGCAGCGCGTCGATCAGCAGCGCGGTTTCTGAGCCGGTCTTGTCCTTGACCTTCAGGGCGTCGATGTCTAGGTCCTGCAGGTTGGGCAGGTCGCGACCGATTTCCTCGTAGACGTCGATGACGGTGGACGAGGCACTGGAGTCGACGACGAGCTGGCTGAGCAGCGTGAGGACCTCGTCGCTCAGTGGCTCGCCGTTGGCCCGGCGGTCGGCGGCGTCCATCTTTACGAGCTGGTTGCGCACGTCGGAGTAGAAGCGGACGTCCTCGCGGTACTGGGCAGCGTCAGGACTACCGGAGGCCAGCGCCCACGCCCGGGCAAGCTTGCCGGCAGTTTCGACGAACTGCTTGGCGAGTGGGTAGCGGCCCTCCTCATCGGCGGTCTGTGGGTCGCGGAGCTTGGCCAGGACTTGCAGGCGGGCCTTACGCTGCTCACCATTGGCTTCCAGCGCGCGCCAGTCTTCGCCCACGAGTGTGTTGAGCTTGCCCAGGAAGCCGCGCACGATGCCGAGGGCTTCCTCGATATTTTGGCCGATCACCTTCTCATCTTCGTCGGGGGCGCTCTTGGTGAATTCGGCGATGGCCTCCTGCAGGTTGTCGATGAGCGGGGCGTAGGCAACCAGCAGGCCGCTTTCCTTGTGGCGGAACTTGCGGTTCACGCGGGCCAGCGTCTGCATGAGCAGGGCGCTCTTCAGTGGCCGGTCGAGGTAGAGGGTGTGCAGCGGGGGAGCGTCGAAACCGGTGAGCATCATGCCCTGCACGATCGCGATTTCGAGCTCATCGTCCGCGTCCTTCATGCGGTCCTTGATCGCGTCCATCCGGGCTTGGTTGCGGATGTGTTTCTGCAGGTGCGCGGGGTCGGAAGCTGCACCGGAGTAAATCACCCTGACCTTGCCGGCGAGGTCATCCTCACTGTGCCAGTCGGGGCGCAGTTCGATGATTTTCTCGTACAGGTTAGCTGCGATGTCGCGGGTCTGCACCACGATCATGGCCTTACCTGGCCCGCCGATGAACTGCCGCATGTTTTCACGGCGGTCCACCCAGTGGCGGATGAAGTCCTGGGCAAGGGTGCTGAGGCGCTGGTCGGAGCCGTACACGGTGTTTAGCACGGCGACGGAGCGCTGCGCCTTCTCCCGGTCTTCGCCCTCGAAGTCGGCGAGGATCTCCGCTGCCGCGTCGTCGATGTCCTCGTCGGTGATCCCCTGGATACGCTCCAGTGGGATGAGCCGAGGCTCGAAGTACACGGGTACCACCGCACCGTCGGCCACCGCGCGGTTCATGTCATAAACATCGATCTCCCCACCGAAGACCTCGCGGGTGTTGCGGTCCCACTCGTCGATCGGGGTGCCGGTGAAGGCGATCATCGTGGCGTTGGGCAGGGCGGTGCGGAGGTGGTGCGCGTAGCCTTCGGCGTTCGTGTCGCCGAAACCGTAGTGGGAACGGTGCGCCTCGTCGGAGATCACGATGATGTTGTCGCGCTCCGAAAGTACCGGGTGCTCCAGCTCGCGGTCGTCCTTGGTGCCCTGCAGGCCGAATTTCTGCAGGGTGGCGAAGTAGATCCCGCCGGATTGGCGCTGGCTGAGCTGTTCGCGCAGGTCCTCCCGGCTCGAAATGTGGGTCGGGGGTTCGGGCAGGAGGGTGGAGGCGGCGAAGGTGTCGTGGAGCTGTTTATCCAGCTCGTTGCGGTCGTTCAGGACGACCACGGTGGGGGAGTTCAGCCGCGCGTCGCGCATGATCTTCGCGGTGTACATCTCCATTTCCATGGACTTGCCGGACCCGGTGGTGTGCCACACCACGCCCGCCTTCTTGTCGCTGCGGGCGGCCTGAATGGTCCTGCCCGCGGCCTTGGAGACTGCGAAGTATTGGTGCGGTTTAGCTACGCGCATGCGCAGCCCGCCGTCGAACTCGTCAAATGCGGTGAAGTCGATGAAGATCTGGCCGAAGCGTTCGATGTTGAATAGGCCCCACATGAGCATGTCGAACTCGGTCATCTGCTCGCCGCCCACGACGACGAGTGGGCCCTGTGCGTAGGGTTCGCCATCGTCGTCGACGCGCCAGCTGCTCATGTGCTCCCGCGGGGTGAAGGGGGTGCTGTAGATCGCTTCGAGGCCATCGGAGGCGACGACGATGTTGGCGAAGCGGAAGGCCATCGGGAATTCTTCGACGTAGGTGCGCAGCTGGTTATAGCCGTCTTCCACTGTTGCGGTGGACCCGGATTGTTTCAGTTCCATGATGGCCAGGGGCATGCCGTTGACGTAGAGCACTACATCGAAGCGGCGTTCCTTGTCCAGGTTCCGGATGGTGATCTGGTTCGCCGCGATGTAGGAGTTCTTGTTCGGGTCGCGGGAGAGGAACGTGATGGTGGGGTTTCGGTGCTTGCCTTCGGCGTCGGTGTATTCGATGCCGCGGTAGCCTTCCACGAGGATTTGGTGGAGGCGGTGGTTCTCCGCGATCGCGCTTTGGGATTGCGGGGTGAGTACCTCTGCCATTGCCTGGCGGAGGTACTCGTCCGGCACTCCGGGGTTGAGGTTGCGCAGGGCGTTGAGGAGGCGACCTCGCAGCACGATGTCGCTCCAGTTCTCCCGCTCCCCGCTGCCGGGGGCGAGTTCTTTACCTTCGGTCGGCTTCCAGTCGAGCTCGCCGAGTAGCTCGAGCGCGTCGACTTCGAGCATCGCCTCGCTGTACGCCATGGTTATACCTCGTCCTCCTCACTCGGGGTCGGTGCCCCGGCAGCCGCTGCTTCTTGGCTTGCTTCCCTCACCGTGATCTTCCCACTCATGAGCAAGGGAAGCAGCTCATCGCGGGTTTTAGCGAGGGCGATGTTTTCTGCCTGCTTTGCCTTACTCATATCAAGAAGAGGCTTGGCTTTTTCATTGAATTCAGCGAGATCCTGAGGTTCAGCGCGGTAAAACGGCAGTTTCTTGAAGTTTCCACGCGAGATCTCGAGGAACGTAGCGCCGTTCGACCAGGCTTCGAATTCACGGACTCGATCCTGCAGTTGGCAAAAAAATCCAGGGGGTCAGTTTCTCGCTAGCTCGAATAACGATGAAACCTTGGTTGGTGGTTACCGGGGTAGCAGCAACTGCAACATGTCCAATCGTCGCTCTTGACGTCATGAGAATAGATCCGGGCGGGTGAAGAGTAGAAGACATGGACTCTAGCCCTGCTTCGGTGATCTTACGTTCGGTTTCGCTAAGCCACGGGCCTCGGAGGGCCGTGAGATCTGTTGGAGTGGCCCAGTTGATGTTGCCGCCCCAATACTCGCCAACCTTGGTCGAAGGTGTGGAGCCTCCGAAAACATCGCAGACCCGGCCGAAAGGCTCTGCAGAGTGCTTTTGTACTCTGCGGTACAGCGACATAAGCAATTCTGTACCAGTGTTCTCAGCGGTCTGGTTCGCGGCGATCTTGTCGTCGAGGGAACCGAGAATCGAAGCGATGGCCTGCTGAGTTGTGAGGCTGGGTAGCCAGAGGAACTCGTTATCCAAGAATTGCTCAAACTGGAAGTTGGCGATTCCCGTTGATTGGTTCTGATGTTTCCACGCGCGCCCCGATTTATGCATGAGCTGCAGCCAGTAATAAACAAATTTAGGATCAGCGATTTCTCGGGAGATCTGAACTTTACGGCAAAAACTGGCGGGAATGAGTGGGGAAACAGACTCGTCAACCATTTTTTGAGTCACCAAAACAGTGCGTCCCGTAGGGCGATCTTTTGTTCCGCCAGAAATCTCGAGAACAATATCGCCTGCAGCCAGAGCGCGTGTTTGAACCCTTGATTCCTTTTCCCAGCGCAAAGGTGCATTAGTGAGATTTTGCTCTGCGGCCTCAGGGAAATCAGCTCCGCGTATTACGCGCGTTAGGACTGATCCGTCCACCTCGGTTTCACTGCCCCAGCCGCCTCCAATCGCGAAGCGGACCACTTCTCGCATTGGTACGAAGTTCATTAGCCCAACCTCCCCAGCTGCTCGCGGACCACGGCGTTGAGGCGCGCGGACTCGTCCAGGGCTGCGGTGAGCTCCGCGGTGAGTCGTGCGATCTTCTCGTCGATCGGCTCGCCGTCCTCTTCCTCCTCCGCGAAACCGACATAGCGGCCAGGAGTGAGCGCGTAATCAGCCTCGCGGATCTCGTCCAGCGAGACGGACTTGCAGTAACCAGGGGCGTCCTCGTACTCGCCCTCAGCGGACGAGCGGCCACGCCAGGTGCGGAAGGTATTCGCGATTTTCTGGATGTCCTCGTCCGAGAAGGTGCGCTCCGTGCGGTCAACCATGTGGCCGAGTTCGCGGGCATCGATCAGCAGGAACTCCCCGCGACGATCCACGAAGCCCTTGGAACCAGCGCCCTTATCCTTGGCGAAGAACCAGACGCACACCGGGATCTGCGTGCCCCGGAACAGCTGAGCAGGCAGCGTAACCACGCAGGAGACGATGTCGTCCTCAAGCATGTTCTTGCGGATCTCACCCTCACCGGAGGTATTTGAGGTCATGGTGCCATTAGCCATCACCACACCAGCCTCGCCCTGAGCGCTGAGCTTGGAGATGATGTGCTGCATCCACCCGAAGTTCGCGTTCTTCGCCGGCGGCACACCGTAGCTCCACCGCTTGTCATCGGTGTTGCGCACCCAGTCCTTGATATTGAACGGTGGGTTGGCCAGCACGTAATCCATCTCCACACCGGGGTGGATGTCCCGGGCGAAAGTATCGCCCCAGCGCTCGCCCAGGCCCTTCGAATTCAACGCGTGAATAGCGAGGTTCATCCGCGCCAAGCGCCACGTGCGCTCGTTGAGCTCCTGGCCATAGATAGCAATCGCAGACGGGTCCTTATCGTGGGCGTCCAGGAACTTCTCCGCCTGGACGAACATGCCACCAGAACCACAGCACGGGTCGTAAACACGGCCCTCGGTCGGCTCGAGAATCTCCACCAGCGTGCGCACCACCGAGCGCGGGGTGTAGAACTCGCCGCCGCGCTTACCCTCCGCCGAAGCGAAGCGCGCGAGGAAGTATTCGTACACCTCACCCAGCAGGTCACGTGCCCGCTCCGGGCCTTCCGCGGTGAAGCGAGTGGTGCTGAACAAGTCCACCAGCTCGCCCAGGCGGCGCTGGTCCACGCTATCGCTGTTGTAATTGTGCGGCAGCGTGCCTTCCAGGGAGAGGTTATCGGTCATCAGGGCCTCCGCGGCCTCGTCAATGAGCTTGCCGATGGACTTGAACTCACCGCCGGCGTCATCTGTCTTGCCCTTGGAGTGGCGCTGCAGGTAGTCCCAGCGGGCCTCCTTAGCGACCCAGAAAACGTTCTTCTCCAGGTAGGCGTCGCGGTCCTCCAGCTCCTCCGCGATCTCTTCCGCGGTGGCGCCTTCCTCCTCCAGCTCCGCCAGGAGTTCGAGACGGCGAGCGTCGAAAGCATCGGTCACATACTTGAGGAACACCAGTCCGAGGACGATGTCCTTGTACTGAGAGGCATCCATGGAACCGCGCAGTTTATCGGCGGCCTTCCATAGAGTGTCCTCGAATTCCTTGATTGGGGTGGGAGTCATATCTGGGAGCCTACTTTCCTGCGAAGATGAGGCTTAACAGGGATCCATCAGCGTGTTCGATTCTGCAGGAGAGTTGACGGGTATCGTGTTGATCGCCGTCGCTGGCGCTCTCATCACCTGGTGTGGTGCCCAGGAGTCGAGAACGCTTGCCACAGTCCGACCAAGTATCGCAGCCGCGCCGGGGGGTGGATCGTGCTGCTAAACCAGCGCCTCGGCCATCGCATACAGCGTCTGCCGTGCATGCTCGAAGGCCTCCGGGCTGTCGACCATCTCCGCCGCCCGCCCGATCGCCGCATTCAGCAGAGCAATGTCCACCGGGGCCACGCCCGGGCAGAAGTCCGCGACGATGGTCTGGAAACCGGCGTGCGAGCGCTGCACCTCTTCATCGGCGAAGGCCGCCGGGAAGCTCTGCGCCGCGGCCACCAGCGGGCCGTGGGCGCCGTGGGCGAAGAGATCCAGTGTGGCGTCCACATAAGCGCGAATCCGCTGGTGAGCCTCTGGGGGAGCGTCCGCGATCTTGGCCTCCAGCTCCGCGTTCCACTCCTGGGTGGACTGGATCAACAGCTGCACCAGAAGATCGTGCTGGGAGGAGACGTAGCGGTACACGCTAGGGCGGGCGAGCCCGACCTCAGCGGCGACCTCCGCGAGGGTGGGGACCTTGCCGCGGTGCTCCACGATCAGCCTTTCGGCGGCTTCCAGCACCGCGCGGTGCTGGACCGCGCGGTGCTCGGCGACCGTCTCCTCCGTAATCTTGGGCATACTCCCGAGTCTACGTCGGACCTAGTCGGCCACACTCAGGCGACCGTCCACCATCTCGTAGACCTTGTCGCAGTGGTCGAGGACCTCGTAGTCGTGGGTGACCATCACGCCGGCCACGTTGAACTCGTGGCACTCGCGGGCGAGCAGCTCCACGATCTCCTGGGAGCGGCTGCGGTCCAGGGCTGCGGTCGGCTCGTCGACCAGCAGTACCTGCGGGTTTCCGACCAGTGCCCGGGCGATGCCCACCCGCTGGCGTTCGCCGCCGGAGAGGCTGCCCGGGCGGTGCTGGGCGCGCCGGGTCATCCCGACCTTCTCCAGCAGTTCAGCATTGGAGTAGCGGCCTCGCTTGCCGATCACGCGCGCGGCCACCTCCAGCTGCTCCTCCGCAGTCAGGGCAGAAGGCAAGCTGCCGGAGGACTGGAAGACGAAACCGATATTCTCGCGGCGCACCTTCGCCAGGCCCGCATCGTCGAGGCCGGTGATGTCCTGGCCCGCGACCTCCACCCGCCCAGAATCCGGGCTGGTCAGCGCGCCCGCCACGGCGAGCAGCGTGGACTTACCCGACCCCGAAGGCCCAACGATGGCCACGAACTCGCCCGGCGCCACGGCGAGGTTCACGTGGTCGAGTGCGGTGACCTGGGAATCGCCGTCGCTGTACTGGATGGTGACATCGCTGAGGTTCAGTGCGTGGCTCATCGGTTCTCTCCTAGGGCTGCGAGCGGGTTGGTGCGGGTGACGCGGTAGACGGCAACGACCGCGCCGATCAGGCCCGCGAAAAACAGGATGAGGCTGCCGCCGATGACGGACCCGAACTCGGTGGCATAAGGCATGGCGGTGCGCTCCAGCAGGCTGCCCAGCCCGACGGCGATGAGCGCGCCGGCAACGATTGCCAGTGCGAGGATGCTCACGGCCTGGCCCAGGCTGTCGCGCAGCAGGAAGCCCTTGGTGGCGCCCATGGCGCGCAGCGTGGCGATACTGCCCGCCCGCTGGATCGTCCAGACCAGGAAGAACGCTCCGGTGACCAGGGCCGCGATAACGAAGAGGAACCACTTGATCATCGTCAGCGTCATCATCTCTGCCGTGTAGCCGGGGGAGGAGTCGAAGCTTTCCTTCAAGGTATGGACGTCCAGCCCGGCGGCCTGCGACAGCGCGTCGGTGTCTGCCTTGTCCGCGGTCTTAGCGACGACGACGGAGGCCTCCTCGTAGGCTTCCGGCTTCACTGCCTCGCCGTGTCGAGCGCCCGCGTGGATCTCTTGCCACACGTCCAGCGGCAGGTAGGCGACGTCGACGTGGCCGAAGGTGCGCTGCCCGTCGGCGAAGCCGGTGACCTTGAGCGGGGTGTCCAGTCGGTCGATGGTGATCGTGTCCCCGACCTCGATGCCCTCCTCCGCCAGGGTGGCGGAGAGGATGACCTCGTGCGGGGTGCTGGTCTGGTCACCGCGGTCGGTGGCCGGGCTCATGGCGGGCAGGCCGGGTGGGGCGATGAAGGAGTCGGGCTGCACGCCGAGGAGGGTCAGGTCCACGGCGGTGCCGTCCTGGTTGTGGGCGTTGGCGATGGTCAGCCCGAGTGGGGCGGTGTCGGTGACGCCGTCGATCTCGGCCATCTTTTCGGCGTCGTCGACGTCGACGATGGAGCGGGTGAACGCGGAGTCCGTTTGGGTGCCGCGTTCGAAGGCGATGACGTCCGCGTCCAAGGCCTTGAGGCCGGAGACGCCGTCGTTGACGAGGCCGGCGGTGAGGCCGGAGATGATGACGACGAGCAGGGACATCAGCCCGAGGACGACGCCCATCAGTAGGAATCGGGTCCGCGCGAACAGCATTTCGCGCCAGGCTAGGAACATGGGAAAACCTTCTGCGTATTTGGGAACTAGTGCGCGGCGGTAAACCGCGAAGAAATTAAGCGGAAAAGCCGCTGGAAGCTAACTTAGCAACACCGTGTTGCCAACATGAAAACAAGGCGTTGCCAAGATGGGGAAAGGGGCAGGTCAGTGGCGATTTTGAAGGGACGGGGGCGTCGGCGAGGATGGTGCCAAAGTGACGGCAGTGACCCGCCGTGCCGTTGCTGTGTCTCAGCTAGGAGTTGGCTGGCAATTGGATCTGCGCGCCAGATGTACGACAATGAAAAACCGCGAAGCGGCACGAAGCTGCGAGAAGTGCAGAACAATAGAGTTTCCAACGCAAAACCAAGGGATGGGTAGATGCTGAAGAAGAAGAAGATGTCGAAAATGCTCGCGGGGCTCGCCGCAGTCGTGATGGCCGGCAGCGCAGTCACCGCAACGGCCCCAGCCGCCGACGCCGCGCCGCGCAACGTCGTCCTCTTCGGCGACTCCATGTGGTCCAACGGCACCGGCACCTTCCCATCCCAGATGGCGGAGTTCTGGCAGGGGCCGGGTAAGGTCACCGGCAACGCCCCGGCGGAGGGGCGCTGCAAGCGCGGCCAGGTCCGCGTCGCCGCGAGCCTGCAGCGCCAGACCGGCGTGAAGGTCGAGGACTACGCCTGCAACGGCGCGGTCGCCTACGCCCCATCCAACGGGGATAACAACCTCAAGCGCCAGGTGGACCAGGCCATCGGTCAGGGCAAGCTCAACGGCTCCACCCGCGCGGTCTTCATGAACATCGGCATCCTGGACAACATCAAGGCCCCGGGCCCCATCAACATCCAGACCCGCAATTTCGTCGATGGTGTGCGCCCGCAGGTCCAGCGCATCAAGCGCGCCGCCCCGAATGCCAAGATCGCCTTCGTGGGCTACCCGCACATCGTCGATAAGTACGGCACCGGCTGCTGGATCCAGACCCACGCCCTGCAGCGTGTTGCGCTGACCATCCCGCCGGTACGCATGGCCCAGGACGCCGCCCAGCACTGGCAGCGCGAAGCTGCGAAGGCCGCCGGCGTGGGCTGGATCGACATGGAGGGTCCGACCCGCGCCAACGGCACCTGCGCGCCAGCGAATCAGCGCTACGTCTCCGGCCTGGTCGACAACACCTCCACGCCCTACAACATGACCACCCACCTCACGCAGGTTGGTAACGAGGGCGTGGCACGCATCCTGTCCCGCCACATCTAAGGCGCAGCGGATAGCCCACCGGCGCTCACCGACAAGGGGCGCCCCGAAGCAGCTCACCCACCGCGCACGTCCGCGCACATACGCCACGGCCCGCACCGGATCTCCACAGCGAGAAAGCCGGTGCGGGCCGTGGCGTACTGCCATCAGGGGCGGGTCGTGGGGGATAATAGTGTCGATTACATATCACTATTGTCTGATCTGAAGGTTTGACCCACTCATATGACTGGACACTCCAGCAAAAATTTTGACGATACTCGCCTCGCCCGCATCATCCTGCCGAAGCGAGGCGAGCCGCGCGACGTCCGCAGCCTCTACATCGTGGAAAACGAGTCCACGACCACCGGTCGCGTCACCGCACTGTCCCGCACCGAGTGCCGCATCCCGGCCGGCGCGGAGATCTCCTTCGAGACATACTTCAACGCCTTCCCCGCCTCCTACTGGCGCCGCTGGTCCCAGCTGGACGAGGTTCAGCTGCGCATCGAGCTGACCGGCGAGGCCCGCGTGGACATCTACCGCTCCAAGATCGACGGTTCCCGCATCGCCGTGACCGGCGCGGACGTCGACGTCGACGAGAAGGGGCGCGGTACCGCGGAGTTCACCGTCTCCCTGGCACCCTTCGAAGACGGCGGCTGGATCTGGTTCGACCTGACCTGCGAGTCCGAGACCACCGTCCACTCCGCCGGCTGGTACGCCACCAAGCCTGCCGAAGGCCAGGTCCTGCAGTCCCCGGCCGTGGTGCGCGACGCCGACACTGCAGCCGAAACCCATCTCAACCCGGGCGATCAGCTGCCCGCCGCCGAGCCGCGCGTCACGATCGGCATCCCAACGTTCAACCGTCCGGCCGACGCCGTCGACGCACTCGAAGCGCTGGCCTCCGACCCGGAGGTCGGCAAGGTCATCGACGCGGTCATCATGCCCGACCAGGGTGATAAGCACCCGGCCGACGAGCCCGGCTTCCCGGCCGTCAGCGAGCACTTCGGTGACAAGCTGCGCATCGTCCAGCAGGGCAACCTCGGCGGCTCCGGCGGCTACTCCCGCATCATGTACGAGGCACGCCACGCCGAGCGAGGCACCACCAGCCCGTTCATCCTCTACATGGACGACGACATTCAGATCGAGCCGGACTCCGTCCTGCGCTCCCTGGCGGCTGCCCGCTACGCGCGTTCCCCGATGCTGATCGGCGGTCAGATGCTGAACCTGCAGGAGCGCAGCCACCTGCACACCATGGGTGAGGTCATCGACCGCGGCTCCTTCATGTGGACCGCCGCACCCCACACCCACTACGACCACGACTTCTACAAGCACCCGCTGCGCGACCGCGGCTCCTACGGCAAGAACGCCTCCGGCGAGGAGATCGACTCCCGGGACCTGCACCGCCGCATCGACGTCGACTACAACGGCTGGTGGATGTGCATGATCCCGCGCGTCGTCGCGGACACGATCGGCCAGCCGCTCCCACTGTTCATCAAGTGGGACGACGGCGAGTTCGGCCTGCGCGCAAAGGACGCCGGCTTCCCGACCGCCTCCTGGCCCGGTATCGCGATCTGGCACATGGCTTGGTCCGACAAGGACGACGCCATCGACTGGCAGGCCTACTTCCACCTGCGCAACCGCCTCATCGTCGCTGCCATTCAGCACGACGGCAGTCCGCGTGGCATCGTCGCCTCGATGGCGAAGGCGACGGCCAAGCATCTGCTGTGCCTGGAGTACTCCACCGTCGCGATCCAGAACGAGGCGATGAAGGACTTCCTGGCCGGACCGGAGCAGCTGTTCAGCATCTTGGACACCTCCCTGCCACGCATCAACGCGCTGCGCAAGAACTATCCGGACGCCGTGGTGATTCCGTCGGCGTCCGAGCTGCCTCACCCATCCGGTGGGCCGCGTAACCTTACCCGCATCCCGCTGAGCATCCCGGCGAAGGTCAAGACGCTGACTCAGGCTGTGCTCAACAACGCCAAGCCGGCGGATGAGCGACACCACGAGGTGCCGCAGGTCAGCTTGCCGCCGATCGAGGCGCGCTGGTTCAGTCTCTCCCGCGTGGACGGGGCGACCGTGACCACCGCTGACGGTCGGGGAGTGGTCTACCGCAAGCGCGACCGCGCCAAGATGCTGGAGCTGGCACGTGAGTCCATGCGCCTGCAGAAGCAGGTCGCGGAGCGCTTCGATGAGCTGCGCACCCGCTACCGCGAGGCCCACCCGTACCTGACGAGCCGCGAGGGCTGGGCCCAGATCTTCGAGCCGGAGTCCGAACTGGCCAAGGCCGGCCAAGATTCCGATCTGGCTCCGAAGAAGGAGCGTGCCTAATGGTCACGCAGGATTCTCAGGCCGCGGGCCTCGTTACAGGCGACCCGCTCGGCGAGACCCGCGCACTAGTCGCGATCCAGAACGCGATCGGCGAGCCGGGGAGCGGTTCCAGCCTGGCATCGGTGCAGCGCATCTCGCGCGGCATGAGCCACTTCGGGGAGCACGCGCTCGGCTGGTTCGCGGTGTCCGCCGCGGGCGCAGCGGCAGATAAGCCGCGCCGGGCCGAGTGGCTGGGCGTGGGTGTTTCCGCTTTTATCGCGCACGCCGCGAGTGTGATCATCAAGCGCATCGTGCGCCGACCCCGCCCGCACGACCCGGCGATCCGGATCGGCGTGGGGACCCCATCCAGGCTGAGTTTCCCCTCCTCGCACGCCACCAGCTCCACCGCAGCACTGGTGAGCATGGCAGACCTGAGCGGGAAGAAGGCGCCTCTAGCGGGCATTCCCGCGATGGGTTTTTCCCGCCTAGTCTTGGGCGTGCACTACCCGAGCGACGTGATCGTCGGTACGCTTATCGGGTTGACGACCAGTAAGGCGGTTCAGAAGACGATCGTCCCCCGCCTGAAGCAGCGGCTGAGCGGCCGCGACGCCTAGCGGATTAATAAGACACTTGTTTTCCACAGGGAGTGACGCGTAACAGTGAGCAATCGGGATCCAGAATCCGTCTTTGGCGGTGAGCCCCATACCTCCGGCATCGAGTCGGCGGATGCGACGGCGCGCCGCTACGAGGGCACGGAATATGACGCGTCGAAGACCAGCACGTCGGTGGCGGCGGAGAAGCCGCAGCCACCGAAGAACCTGATCGACGGGATGATCAAGGCGCTGCGTCCGAAGCAGTGGGTGAAGAACGTCCTGGTCGTCGCCGCGCCCGTCGCGGCCGGTGGGGACGTCATCTTCCAGGGCCGCGTGCTGCTGGACATCCTCATCGCCTTCGTGGCCTTCTGCCTCGCCGCGTCCTCCATCTACCTCATCAACGACGCCCGCGACGTCGAGGCCGACCGCCAGCACCCGACGAAGCGCTTCCGGCCGATCGCTGCTGGTGTGCTGCCGGTCTCGCTGGCCTACATCATGTCGGTGGTGCTCATCGCCCTCGCGGTGGGCGGGTCCTTCCTGGCTAGCTCCGGGCCTGGGCTGGCCATCGTCGTGGCCGTGTACATCGCGCTGCAGCTGGGCTACTGCTTCGGCTGGAAGCACCAGCCGGTGATCGATATCGCCCTGGTCAGCTCCGGCTTCATGCTGCGCGCGATGGCCGGTGGCGTGGCGGCCGGGGTGATCCTCTCCCAGTGGTTCCTGCTGGTCGCGGCCTTCGGTTCACTGTTCATGGCGGCAGGTAAGCGCTACGCGGAGCTGAAACTCTCCCTGCGCTCTGGCGCGAAGATCCGCAAGTCCCTGGAAAGCTACACCCCGACCTACCTGCGCTTCGTGTGGACGCTGGCCGCAACGGCCGTGGTGCTGAGCTACGCGCTCTGGGGCTTTGATCTCTCCCAGCAGGTCAGCGGTGCGGCCGCGGTGTGGTACCAGATCTCCATGGTTCCATTCACGGTGGCGATCCTGCGCTACGCGGCCGATGTGGATCGTGGCGACGGCGGAGCGCCGGATGAAATCGCGCTCAACGACCGCGCTTTGCAGGTGTTGGCGCTGGCCTGGCTGGTGACGATCGGCATCGCGGTCTACGTGGTCCCGGCCCTCTAACACCCAAGAGAGTTTTCAAAACAAAAGTTTTCATACGAACGGCATGGCGTGTCAGATAAAGATTTGATAACGTCATGCCGTTCACTATTCGTCGTTGAGGGATTTTTCATGAACCTTAAAATGAGCTCCATGGTTATGGGCAAGCGCCTCACAGCGGTGCTGGTGGCCATTGCTACTGCGCTCGGCATGGCGACCGTAGTTGCCCCGCAGGCTTCGGCCGATACCCGTGGCGTGCTGCGCCCGGGCTGCACCTGGTCTCCGTACAAGTACTACGTGCAGGACTGCTGGGTCAGTTCGCCGTCGATGGGCCAGAAGATCAAGGTCCAGATCCAGGCCGCCTCCCGTGGCGGCAGCGCCGGCATCTACTTCCTGGACGGCCTGCGTGCTCCTGAGCACTACAGCGACTGGGTGGAGCTGGGGCATGCTCCGCGCAAGTTCGTCAATGATAACGTCACCCTGGCTATGCCGGTCGGTGGCAAGGGTCAGTTCTACACCGACTGGCAGGGTCACTGGGGCGGCACTAATGGCCCGCGTACGCCGCGCTGGGAGACCTTCCTGACCCGTGAGCTGCCGAATTACCTGGCCCGCGAGTTTGGCGTCTCCCGCACCAATAACTCCGTGGTTGGCTTGTCCATGGGTGCGATGGCCGCGATGAACCTCGCCGCGTGGCACCGCAACCAGTTCAAGCAGGTGACCTCCATGTCTGGTTACCTGAACCCGACCTTCCCGGGCATGTACTTCGCGATGGACTACTCGATGAAGGATTCTTCCGGTCCGGGTGCTCGCGTTGAAAACATGTGGGGTCCGCCGGCGAGCCCGGGCCGCTTCCGTAACGACCCGACCCTGAATGTCGGCCGTCTGCAGGGGATGCCGATGTACCTCTCGGCTTCCCTTGGTGGCCCGACGCCGGATATCGACTTCGTGAACAACCCCGTTGTCGGAGCTAGCGCGGTCATGCTGGAGTTCTTCTCCCGCACCTCGACCGGAAAGTTTGAGCTGGCTGCGCGCGGCGCTGGCATCAATCCGGTCGTCAGCTACAGCCCCATTGGTGTTCACAACTGGAATAACTGGGGTAACGAGCTCAATAAGGCTCGCCCGCATATCCTCGGCGCACTGGGTGCTTAATCCAGTCAGAGTGTGATGGGCCTTTACCGACCTCTGAAGGGTTGGTCGTGCCCAGGCTCTTGAAAGAAGGGGCGCCTCCTCAATATTGAGGAGGCGCCCCTTCTTTCTGGCTTTCCGGAAACTTTTCTGCGAGTTGCTGCCAAGTGTGCTTTACAAGCCCTAACGAAACAGTAAGCTTAAGCCTTAAGTGAAGCTTTAGGCTTTGTGGCTACTGAGGCTGGCGAGAAACCCAGGCCGAAGCGGGAGGGGAACCCGCTTCGACCGGGAGATGTCAGCCTGGATCTCGGCCATTTTATTGACGTTCACAAGGACACAAGGAAGTACACATATGCGCATTGCTGCGAAACTCCCCCGCCCGTCCCGTATGGGGAAGGCGACGCTCGCCCTGCCGCTGGCTGCGGCTCTTGCCCTGCCGCTGATGCCAGCTGCCAACGCGCAGAGCGCCGGCAGCAGTCTGGCTGGCGCCAATGGCCCTGGCTCCGGCACTGGCTACCTTGAGCCCCACGACGTTCCGGCCCGCCAGCCCGAGCGTGTGACCGAGCAGGACCTCCCGGGCCTGCCTGAGGGTGTGTCCGTGGACAAGGTCGAGTGGATCACTGACCGCTGGGCAAACGTCTACATCAACTCCGCCGCCATGCCAGACAAGCCGGTGAAGGTCCAGATCCTGCTGGCTCGCGACTGGTACTCGAAGCCGAACCAGAAGTTCCCGACCGTCTGGGCCCTTGACGGCCTGCGCGCCCGCGAGGATGAGTCCGGCTGGACACTGTCCACGAATATTGCGAACTTCTACGCGGATAAGAACGTCAACGTCGTCCTCCCGGTTGGCGGCGAGTCCTCCTTCTACACGGACTGGCAGCAGCCGGATAAGGGCAAGCACTACAAGTGGGAGAGCTTCCTCGTCAACGAGCTCCCGGCTGTCCTGCGCGAGGGCTGGCGCAGCACCGAGGACCGCGCGATCGTTGGCCTGTCCATGGGTGGCACCGCGGCGATGAACCTCGCGCAGCGCTTCCCGAAGATGTGGAAGTTCGTTGGCTCCTTCTCCGGCTACCTGGACACCACCTCTCCGGGCATGCCGCAGGGCATCGGCTACGCCACTCAGGATGGCGGCGGCTACGACGCACAAAAGATGTGGGGTCCGTACGGCTCCAAGGACTGGTACGAGCACGACCCGAAGCTGGGTGTTGGCCTGCTGAAGGACATGTCCGTGTACGTCTCCGCCGGTAACGGCACCCCGGGCAGCCCGGAGGAGAACAGCCCGGCCGGAATCGGCCTGGAGGTCATGTCCCGTCTGACCACCCAGACCTTCCTCAAGGAGGCCAAGAAGAAGGGTGTGAAGGTCACCGCCCACTTCCGTAACTCCGGCATCCACAACTGGCCGTACTGGCAGTTCGAGATGACCCAGGCGTGGCCACAGATCGCTAACGCGCTCTCCCTGCCGGAAGGTGACCGTGGCGCGCAGTGCGCTGCCGGCGGTGCGATCGGCGATGCGCTGAAGGCTAATCCTAAGATCGGTGCCCAGATCGGCGCCTGCGTCTCGGGTGAATACGACGCTGCCCGCGGCGGCAAGGTCCAGGACTACCGTTCCGGCCGTGCCTACTGGCACCCGGACACCGGCGCTCACTTCCTGTGGGGGCGCATCGGTGCTCGCTATGTGGAGATGGGCGCAACCAACTCCTGGCTCGGCTACCCGAAGAGCGAGGAGTACACGATCTCCAACGGCCGCGGCCGCTTCGTTCAGTTCGAGCACGGCAACATCTACTGGACTCACGAGACCGGCGCCTACGCGGTGAAGCACGACATCCTGCGCACCTGGGGCGATAAGGGTTATGAAAACGGCCCGCTCGGCTACCCGGTGGCGAATGCCGAGAAGGTCGGCGACGGCTGGGTGCAGCGCTTCCAGAACGGCGTCATCACCCGTGACAAGGACGGCAAGACGCAGTACGTCCAGGGTGAGATCGCCAAGAAGTACATGGCAGCCAAGGGCCCGGAGTCTAAGCTGGGCTTCCCGATCACCGGCGAGATGGACCTGCCGAACGGCAAGGGTAAGTTCTCCGAGTTCACCGGCGGCTTCATCTACTGGTCCCCGCAAACGGGTGCTCACATCATCTACAAGGGCGCGATCTTCGACGCCTGGGGCGAGGAGAAGTTCGAGCAGGGCAAGTACGGCCTGCCGGTCTCTGACCAGGTCGCGATCCCGGCCGGCGGCGAGGTCGTGCGCTTCCAGGGCGGCGAGATCCAGCAGGTCAACGGAAAGATCGTCAAGAAGTAACGCTCACCCATAGGGTGAGGTCGGGAGGCCAAAACCCGGCAGACCGGGCACCGGGAGGGGCGGCGCGTGCGCCAGCACTCTCCCCGGTGCCCGGTATCGTTTTAACTAGTCAATCCGTTTACTGTGCCTGGCTACTAGCTCCAGCCCCCGGCGGGGTCGTAATATGGCTGACCCGCCGACTCCCGGCACCAATGGAAAGGAAGCGCACTGTGCGAAAGACAAGCCTCCCAACGATGCGGCGGCCGCTGGCCATCCTGGCGAGCCTGACCCTCCTCGGCGCGGCCAGCGCATGTGGCACGGGCAGCACCGTCGACAACTCGGAGCAGGCCGATAACACTGCTGTGCCGAGCATATCTGCATCCGCGACGCCGGATAAGGGGGACGGTGAGAGTAAGGACAAGGACGACTCCAAGGGCGAGGGTGCGTCCTCCGGCGACCACGGTGCGACCGGCCAGGGCGCGCAGGACGGCGCCGTCGAGGAAGTTGACGACGTGCCCGAGGGTGACGACCGCAGCGAGGGGGAGGAGCACTTCCTGGCGGCCCTCGAGAAGTCCGGCGTGCACTTCGACAAGGTGGACGAGGCGAGCCGCAACGCCGTCGAGTCCCAGATCATCGCCGCCGGCTACCACCACTGCCGTGAATCGGATACCCCGCTGATCGGCGTCGCGGCCGGTCAGATGCTCGCCCAGGGGCTCATCGACACGCCCAAGGGGGACGACGCCCTCACCCAGAAGTTCGAATCCATGATGAAGGATCTGCGCACCGCCGCGGATGAAAACCTCTGCCGCTAAGCGTGGCCGGGAGGAAAGAAGAATAATGCGCAAGCCAATCGGCAAATCCGTGACGGTCATCGGCCTGGTGGTGCTCCTGGTACTCATCATCGCAGGCATCGGTTCCTGGCTGGGCACCGATGGGAAGGGTGGTTTCGGTGGACCCGGCTCCAACGAGGGCGTAGGGAGGCCAGGTCGCGAGGCGAGCCCGAACCCGCCGGGCTGCGTGGACTACGAAGTCATCGCCCTGCCCGGTACCTGGGAATCCAAGGCGGACGACGACCCGGTGAATCCGACGGCCAACCCCCGATCCCTGCTGCTGCACGTCACCCGACCGCTGCAGGAGCAGACTGACCCGGAGCGCGTGAAGATCCACACGGTGCCCTATACCGCGCAGTTTAGGAACTTCAACGCGCAGCACGAGATGAGCTACGACGACTCCCGCAAGCAGGGCCTGGGGCGTGCTGTCGGGGAGATTCAGGCGACGCACGAGAAGTGCCCGGCCACGAAGTTCGTCCTCGTCGGGTTCAGCCAGGGTGCGGTCATTGCCGGCGACCTGGCGTCGAATATCGGTAATCACCGCGGCCCGGTGGACCCGTCCCTGATCGCCGGCGTCGCGCTGATTGCGGATGGTCGACAGGAGCCGCAGCACGGCGAGCTCGTGGGAAATAAGAAGAACACCGGCATCGGCGCGGAGGTTGCGCTCCATGCTGTCAACGCCCTCGTGCAGCCCATCGTGCCAGGGGCGACGATGCGCGGCGGGCGCCCGGATGGCTTCGGCGAGCTCAACGACCGCGTGAAGAACTTCTGCGCTGCAGGCGACACTGTCTGCGACGCGCCGCCGACGATCGGCAACGCGGTGTCCCGGGCGAAGGAGCTGGTGGGATCCAACGGCATCCACGCGCACTACGACACGAACCGCGACGTCGTTGACGGGATGACTGCGCCGGAGTGGATCACCAATTGGGTGCGCGACCTCGTTCAACAGCCCATCTAAAACTTCAGACACGAACCCTGAAGTAGTGCATTCAGCACCTAAATAGTTTAGGGTACAAAACAGCAATTTCTGAGCTTTAGGAAGGGACTAGGTGGTCCACCGATGGATATCAACGCAGCCATGGGGCAGTTTTTCGATGAGAACGGCAATATCGCCGTGCCCGATGCACTGACGCTTTCCGGCATGAACGAGATGCTCTTCGCCGGGGCGAAGGCACAGGGAGAAGGCGACAAGGTCCTGTACCGCTACTGGGACTACAACGACTCCGCAGAAGGCGTGCTCCGCGAGTACACCCGCGAGGAGATCAACACCCGAATCAAGGCCGTGTGTGTGCGCCTGCAGCAGGTCACCAAGCGCGGTGACCGGGTGGCCATCCTCGCCAATAACTCGCCAGAGTACGTCTACAGCTTCCTTGGCATCATGTACGCGGGCCTGGTGCCGGTGCCGCTCTACGACCCGACCGAGCCGGGCCACGCTGACCACCTCACCGCCGTGCTGGATTCCTCCACCCCGGTGGCCGTCATGACCAACAAGCGCTCCGCCACTGCGGTCCGCGAGTTCTTCGCGGACCGCCCGGCCCCAGAGCGCCCACGCGTGCTCGTGGCCGACGCCCTGCCGGACAGCCTGGCTGAGCAGTGGCAGAACCCGGCCGAGCTGCTGGCCAAGCACCCGGAGCTCGCGCCGAAGAGCTCCGACGAGGCGTTCCTGCAGTACACCTCCGGCTCCACCCGCACCCCGGCGGGCGTGGTCCTGACGCACAAGTCCATCGTCACCAACGTGCTGCAGATCTTCATCGCCGTGAAGCTGCAGCCGCCGGTGCGCATCGTCAGCTGGCTGCCACTGCACCACGACATGGGCCTGATCCTCGCGGCTTTTGCCTCCATCTTGGGCATCCCGTTCGACCTCATGAGCCCGCGGGACTTCCTGCAGAACCCGGCGCGCTGGATCAAGCAACTGCACAAGCGTGACGACGAGGAGAACATCTACACCGTCGTCCCGAACTTCGCCCTGGAGCTGGCGACCCGCTACGCCAACCCCGCCGACGAGGCGAACGCGGAGCTGCTCGCGGGACTGGATCTCTCCCGCGTCGACGGCCTGGTCAACGGCTCCGAGCCGGTCACCCACGCCTCCGTGGAGCGCTTTCTCGACCTCTTCGCTAACTACCAGCTGCGCCGTGAGACGATGCGTCCGTCCTACGGACTGGCCGAGGCCTCCCTGCTGGTTACCACCCCACAGACCGGAAAGCGGCCGTGGACCCAGTGGTTCGACCGCGAGCAGCTCGCGGGCGGTACCGCGGTGGCGCTGCCGGAGGGTGATGAGGCAGCCATGCCGCTGACCTCCGTGGGTCAGGTCTGCCCCTGGCAGAGCCTCTGCATCGTGGACCCGGAGACCGGCAAGGAGCTCGCGGACGGCCAGGTCGGTGAGCTGTGGACTAACGGTGAGAACACCGCCGCCGGCTACCTCAACCGCGAGGAAGAGACCACCTACACCTTCCGCAACCACCTCCCCGCGGACCACCGCCTGCCGGAGAACTCCCGGGCGGGTAACGCGCCGGAGGATAACTGGATGCGCACCGGCGACCTCGGCGTCATCGTTGACGATCAGGTCTTCATCACCGGCCGCCTGAAGGACCTCGTCATCGTCGCGGGCCGCAACCACTACCCGCAGGACATTGAGGAGACCGCTGCCGCGGCGACGTCCCACGTCAGCCACGGCGCGATCGCGGCCTTCGCGGTGCCGGGTGCTGACCTGGGACAGGACGTCGAGGGTCTGGTCATCCTCGCGGAGCGCACTCCGGAGGCCTCCCCCGTGGAGGATGGCATTGCGGCCAACGACATCCGCGCGGCCGTGTCCAAGATCCACGGCCTGAAGCCGGCGGATATCCGCATCGTGGATGCCGGAAACATCCCGCGCTCCAGCGCAAACAAGATCGCCCGCCGTGTTGCGGCGAAGGCCTACTCGCAGGGCCAGTTCAACTAGAGTTAGGCGGCTCGTCCGTTAGGATGAAAGATTCACTAGGACGCGCCGCATTGCAACGAGAGGAATCACCCGGTCACCATGGCAGAAGATAACGTGGGTCGCGCTCAGCAGGACCACCCCCGGAGCGAAGCAGAGCTCCGGCAGTGGCTGCGTAACTGGGTATCGGAGACCACCGACACCCCGGAGGCGGAGATCCGCGACGATCAGCCACTGGAGGAATTCGGGCTTTCATCCCGCGACGTGGTGATCCTCTCGGGGGAGTTGCAGCGCATGACGGGCCTGTCGGTGGACGCCACCGTGGCCTATGAGCACAACTCCATCGGGGCGCTCGTCGACTACTTGAGTTCCCAAGGTCAGGCGAACGCCCCGGCGGCAACGTCCGCAAAGAGGCGCGCCGTGGGCGGCGAGCAGGCGCCGGGGGAGCGGGACATTGCCGTCGTCGGCATGGCCGGCAGCTACCCGGGTGCCCCGACCACCGACGAGTTCTGGGACCTGCTGATCAGCTACCAGGACGGTATCGGTGAGCTGCCGGAGGGCCGCTGGTCCGAGTGGGCAGAGAACCCGGAGATGGTTCGTCGCATGGCGGACGCGCAGCTCACGGGCGGTTACCTGCCGGACCTGGCGTCCTTCGATGCGGAATTCTTCGGGCTCTCCCCGCTGGAGGCCGCGAACATGGACCCGCAGCAGCGCATCCTGTTGAAGCTGACCTGGGAGGCCCTTGAGGACGCACTGATCCCAGCGAACTCGCTGCGAGGAGACAACGTTGGCGTGTTCATGGGAACCACGAACAACGACTACGCGAACCTCATCATCGCCGACCCGAAGGTCGCCCACCCCTATGCCCTGACCGGCAACTCCAGCTCCATCGTTGCCAACCGCATTTCTTATGCTTTTGACTTCCGGGGGCCGTCGGTTGCGATGGACACCGCCTGTTCCTCCTCGCTGGTGGCGATCCACCAGGCGGTTGGTTCCCTGCGCGACGGCAGCTCCGAGGTTGCGATCGCCGGTGGCGTGAATCTGCTGGCCAACCCCTTCGCTACCGTTGCCTTCTCCGAGACCGGGGTGCTGTCCCCGACCGGCAAGATCCACGCCTTCTCTGAGGACGCCGACGGCATCGTGCGCTCCGACGGCGCCGGCGTGATCGTGCTCAAGCGCCTCTCCGATGCAGTGGCAGCCGGGGATAACATCCTCGGCGTCATCAAGGGGTCGGCGGTGAACTCGGACGGCCGGTCCAACGGCATCACCGCGCCGAACCCGGAGGCACAGTCCGCAGTGCTGCGCGCCGCCTACGAGGACGCGGGAATCGACCCGACGACCGTGGACTACGTGGAGGCCCACGGCACCGGCACCATCCTCGGCGACCCGATCGAGGCCCGCGCGCTTGGCGAGGTGCTGGGCGCGGGGCGCGATGCGGATCACCCGACCCTGCTGGGGTCGGCCAAGACGAACTTCGGCCACACCGAGGCCGCGGCGGGCGTGGCCGGCGTGATGAAGGTCCTGATGGCGATGCGCGAGGGCGTGCTGCCACCGAGCCTGAACTACGTGGGCCCGAACCCGCACATCGACTTCGACGCCCAGCGCCTCGAGGTGGTTGAGGATCCGCGCGAATGGCCGGAGTACTCCGGCCGCCCGGTGGCCGGTGTGTCCGGTTTCGGCTTCGGCGGCACGAATGCGCACGTGGTGATCGCAGCACCGACCGAGGAAGAGCTGCGCGACGCTGCCGCACTGAATGAGGAACGGGCCGCTGGCAAGGCAGACGCCGGCTCGGACGCCGCCGCGGGCACGGACCCGGCCCACCCGCTGATCGACTGGGAGGCCTGCGAGACCCCGGCCGCTCTGCTGCCGGTCTCCGGGTTCCTGCCCTCCCGCCGCCGCCTGGCCGCAGGCGACCTGCGCGACTGGCTTGCCGAGCACGAGTCTGCCGATCTGCTGGACGTCGCCGGGGCGCTCGCCGGCCGCAACCACGGCCGCTCCCGTGGCATCGTCCGCGCTGCCAGCGCCGCCGAAGCCATCGACGGGCTGGAGCGCCTCGCCGAGGGCAAGAAGGGCGCTGCCGTCTTTACCGCGGACTCGCCGTCGGCCACCGGCCCGGTGTGGGTCTACTCCGGCTTCGGCTCCCAACACCGGAAGATGGGCAAGGAGCTCGCCAGCATCTCCAGCTTCTTCGCCGAGCGCCTCGCCACGATCGACGAGATCGTGCAGCGCGAATCCGGCTGGTCGCTCGTCGAGAAGATCAACGACGACGAGCAGAACTTCGACCTGGAATCCGCCCAGGTCGCCATCACCGCCGTCCAGATCGCGCTGACCGATCTGCTGCGGGAATTCGGGCTGCGCCCGGCCGCGGTCGTCGGCCAGTCCCTGGGCGAGATCGGTGCCGCCTACGGCTCCGGCGGGCTGTCCCTGGAAGACGCCATGACCGTGGCCTGCCACCGCTCCCGCCTCATGGGCGAGGGAGAGAGCCAGCTCACCGGCGACCAGGCCGGGGCGATGGCCGTTATCGAACTGGGGCCGGAGGCGCTGGAGGCCTTCCGCGCCGAGCACCCGGAGTTCGCCAAGGTGGAGCCAGCGGTCTACGCCGCGCCGGGCATGACCACCGTCGGAGGCCCGCAGGCGGCCGTCGCCGCGCTCGTTGAGCACCTGGACGGCGAGGGCAAATTCGCCCGCATGCTGGACGTCAAGGGCGCGGGGCATACCTCGATGCTCGACCCGATCCTCTCCGAGCTGCTTTACGAAATCGGCGGGATCACCGCCCGCCCGATTCACACGCCGCTGTACTCCACCGTCCACCGCGGTGAGGTCTACCAGCCGGGTGAGGCCGTGCACGACGCTGAGTACTTCGTGCACTGCACCCGCCACCCGGTCTGGTTCTCGGACGCCACCGGTCAGCAGTTCAAGGACGGCTACCGCACCTTCGTGGAGCTCTCCGCCCACCCGGTCGCGCTCATGCCGATCATGAACAATGCCTTCGCCCACGACGCGGGCGATGCCAAGACCCTCTACGCGCTCAAGCGCAAGGAGCCGGCCACGGAGACGCTGCTGAACCTGCTGGCGGAGCTCTACGCCGAGGGGGCCGAGCTGAACTTTGGCCGGCTGTACCCGCGTAACTTCACGCTGCAGCTGCCGGGCCAGCACTGGGTGGAGCAGCCGCACTGGACCGACGCGCACCCATCCGGCGGTGGCTCACATGGCCTGCCGGGCAGCCGAGTGAACCTCCCGGACGGTCGGGTGGCCTTCGCCACGCAGGCGGATCGCGTCGCCTCCCTGGAAGTGCTTGCCGAGGCGCTGGCCGACGAGCTCGCGCCGGGGCATGCCGTCAGCGCGGCACAGTCTCACGGGGTGCTGCCCGCAGCCGGCGAGATCACGACCATCGCCACCCGCACCTTGGGCGGCTGGTCCCTCCAGGTTTTCGACGTTGCTGGCACCGGCCAGGTGCTGGGCGAGGCCTTCGTCAGCACGCTGGATGGGGCCGCAAGCGCTGGCGCGGCAGCTGCTGCGCCAGCTGATGTGGCTGCCACAACCACCGAGGATGCAGGGTCGAAGCTGGGCGCGGTGACGCAGTCGGCGCACGCCCTCCCGGAGGTCCAGGACGGCGAGGCCCGCTGGACCCCAGATAGCGGGGTGAGCGTGGCGCAGCGGCTGCGGGAGATCGTCTCGGAGTCCATGGGCTACGACGTCGAGGACCTGCCGGGCGAGCTGCCGCTCATCGACCTGGGGCTGGACTCCCTGATGGGCATGCGCATCAAGAACCGCGTGGAGTACGAGTTCGACCTGCCGCCGCTGCAGGTCCAGCAGCTTCGCGACGGCTCCGTGGACACCGTGATCGCCATGGTCGAGGCGGAGATCGCCTCCCGCACCAGTGAATCGGGCGCTGCGGAGCAGGCGCCTGAGCAGGCCGACGCACAGTCGGAGGACGGCGCTGAGGGCGCTACCGACTACACCGTCAACACCGGGGGAGTAGCCCCACGCGACGCCTCCGAGCGCCTCGTCTTCGCCACCTGGGCGAAGATCAACGGCAAGGCGGCAGCTGGTGTCACCAGCCCGCTGCCTGAGATCACTGCTGAGACGGCCCAGCAGATCGCCGAGCGCCTGAGCGAACGCTCCGGTGCCGAGGTCACTGCCGAGCAGGTTTCTGAGGCCACGGACCTCGCCGCCCTGGCGGATACCGTCCGCGCCAGCCTCGAGACTGCCGTCGAAGGCAATATCCGTGTGCTGCGCGCCCGCCCGGCTGGTTCCGAAAAGCCAAGCCTGTTCCTCTTCCACCCTGCCGGTGGCTCCTCGGTGGTCTACCAGCCACTGACCCGCCGCCTGCCGGAGGACGTCCCCGTCTACGGCGTCGAACGCCTCGAGGGCAGCCTGAAGGAACGCGGCGCGGCCTACCTGGATGAGATCATCGCCCTGGCCGACGGCCGCCCGGTCGTGCTCGGCGGCTGGAGCTTCGGCGGTGCACTGGCCTACGAGGTCGCTTTCCAGCTTGCCCAGCGCGCCGCCGCAGGTGAGCCCAGCGCCGAGGTGCAGCGCATCGTCCTGCTGGATACCGTGCAGCCGGCCAACCCGGCGCCGGATACGAAGGAGGAGATGCACGCCCGCTGGGACCGCTACGCCGCCTTCGTTAACAAGACCTACGGCTTCGACATGGAAGTCCCGCACGAGCTGCTGGAACTGCAGGGCGAGGACGTCATGCTCGCGATGTTCCAGGAGATGCTGCAGTCCCCGGAGGCCGCGAGCCTCGGGCTGCCCGCGGGCGTGCTGGAACACCAACGTGCCAGCTTCGTGGACAACCGCATCCTCGAGTCCCTCGACTTCCACGCATGGGCGGCCGTCGAGGTACCGGTCACCCTCTTCCGCGCCGAGCGGATGCACGATGGTGCAATCGAGCTGGAACCGGCTTATCGTGATATTGCGCCGGACGGCGGCTGGGGCGAGATCGTCACCGAGTTGGATGTCATCCAGCTGCAGGGTGACCACCTCGCCATCGTCGACGAGCCCGAGATCTCGAAGGTGGGCCGCGCGCTCACCGAGGTGATCCAGGACACCCCGGCCACGGACGAAGAATCACAGGATGAGGAGTAGCCCCGACGTGTCTGAAGACTCTGCTGACCAGGCCAACCCGCAGGGTGAGGATACTGCTTCAGCGGATAGCAGTGTGTCCGCGAAGCTGAAGGACCTGCAACGCCGGCTCGAGCTGGCGCAGGACCCCGGCTCCGAGTCGGCGAAGGCCAAGCGCGACGCCGCCGGGCTGACTACCCCGCGCCAGCGCATCGACGCTCTCCTCGATGAGGGCTCCTTCACCGAGATCGGTGCCCTCGGCCAGGCCCCGGGCGACCCGACCGCCCCCTACGGCGACGGCGTGGTCACCGGCTATGGCCGCATTGGCGGCCGCCCCGTCGCGATCTACGCCCACGATAAGTCCGTCTTCGGCGGCTCCGTGGGTGAGACCTTCGGCAAGAAGGTCACTGAGGTCATGGACATGGCCACTCGCGTCGGCATCCCGGTCGTCGGCATCAACGACTCCGGCGGCGCCCGCATTCAGGACGCCGTGACCTCCCTGGCCATGTACTCCGAGATTGCGCGCCGCCAGGTTCCGCTCTCCGGTCAGAGCCCGCAGATCTCCATCCTGCTGGGCCCGTCCGCAGGTGGTGCGGTCTACGCCCCCGTGACGACGGACTTCCTTGTCGCCGTGGACGGTCGCACCCAGATGTTCGTCACTGGCCCGGCCGTCATCGAGTCCGTGACCGGCGAGAAGATCTCCATGGAGGAGCTCGGTGGGGCGCGCCAGCAGGCCCGCAACGGCAACATCAGCTACGTCGCCGCCAACGAGGATGAGGCCTTCAACTACGTCAAGGACCTGCTGGACTTCCTGCCCTCCTCGGCCTTCGACGAACTGCCCCAGTACTGGGCGCCGAATGACTCCCTGACGGAGCGGGACAAGGAACTGAACTCCATCATCCCGGACGACCCGAACGCCGGTTACGACATGATGGACGTGTTGACCCGCATCTTCGACGACGAAAACGTCCTTGAGGTGCAGGGTGACTACGGTTCCAACGTCATCACCGCCTACGCGCGTATCGACGGGCAGACGGTCGGCGTGATCGCAAACCAGCCGATGGTGCTAGCCGGCTGCCTGGACGCCGAGGCGGCGGATAAAGCCTCCCGCTTCATCCGCATCAACAACGCCTACAACATCCCGCTCGTCTTCGTGGTGGACACCCCCGGCTATCTGCCGGGAGCGGAGCAGGAGAAGGTCGGCCTGATCCACCGTGGCGCGCACCTGGGCTTCGCCCTGGCCGACGCGACGGTGCCGAAGGTCACCGTGGTGGTGCGCAAGGCCTTCGGCGGTGGTTATGCCGTCATGGGCTCGAAGAACCTCACGGCGGATGTGAACCTCGCGTGGCCGACCGCGCAGATCGCGGTGATGGGAGCGGAGGCCGCCGTCGTCATGATGAAGGGCAAGGAACTGGCCGCGATGCCCCCGGAGAAGCGGGTGGTGGCGAAGAAGATGTTCATGGACTTCTACAACGCCAACATGACCAGCCCCTATGTGTCCGCAGAGCGAGGCTACGTGGACGCGATCATCTCCCCGGAGGAGACCCGCGTGCAGCTGCGCCAGGCGCTGCGCCAGCTGGCGCACAAGCGCACACCGCGCGAGAAGAAGAAGCACACGATTTTGCCGATGTAGCCGCATCGGTGAGCGCACACAGCGTGGCGGAATCCCTCGAGTTCCGCCGCGCTCGTGTTGTTTTCGGCGTAGTATCCATAGTAATTTTTTGGGTCCAAACAATTGGCCAACTAGATGGGAAATATATGACGACGCAGTCTCCGCTGAGCCAGATCAAGAAGCTCGCGAATAACCTCAAGTACTCGGCAGAGGGCCTCGCCACCGAGGTCTCTGCCGTGGGGCGCGGGCTGATCCCGGTGCTGCGCTCCGACATCGTCGCCAAGGGAGGGGGCGTGCGTGGCCAGCTCGCCTTCCTGGAGGGCATCGCCCGCTACGGCTTCAGCACCGCCCGCCAGATGCGCTACGCGGCTTTCCACGCCCCGGATCAGCTGGCCTTCATCGACGACATGGGGCAGCGCACCTACCGTGAGATGCTGGACGACGTCCAGGCCCTGGCCCGCTCCCTGCAGAGCCGCGGAGTGGGCAAGGGCGACCGAGTCGGCGTGATGTGCCGCAATAGCCGCGCGATCATCTATGCCATCGGCGCCAAGGGCTTCGTTGGCACCAAGATCTTCCTGCTGAATATCGGCAGCTCCCCGGAGCAGCTGGCTAAGTCCATGGTGGAGCACGACCTGGACCTGCTGTACATCGACGAGGAGTTCGCCGAGCGCCTGCCGGAGGACCTCGGCGACTGCGAGATCATCATCGGGCACGCCGAGGACCTGGGCAACCCGAAGGTGCGGGACGCCTCCTGGCCGACCTTCCAGCAGCTCATTGATACCGCCCCGAGCGCGGAAGCTGAGAAGCTGCCCCTGTTCCCGAAGCGCGATCACATCATCATCATGTCCTCCGGTACTTCCGGGACGCCGAAGGGCGTGGCCATTCGGGAGCCGCTGATCCCAACCCCGCTGCGCGCGCTGGTCACCCGCGTGCCGTGGCGCGCGAAGATGATGGTGCAGATGTCCGCCTCGATGTTCCACTCCTGGGGCTGGGCGAATATCAACCTCATCATCGCCCACCGCGCGACCGTGGTGCTGCGCCGTATCTTCGACCCGAAGCAGGCGATGGAGGATCTTGTGAACTACCAGATCGAGGGCATCATCACCTCGCCGATCTTCCTCAAGGAGCAGCTGCGGGTCGCCGAGGAGGGGGACTATGACGTCTCCAGCGTGAAGATGATCATCTCCTCCGGCCACGCCATGACCCCGGACTTCATCCGCGCGGTCCAGGCGAAGTTCGGCCCGGTGCTGGCGAACTTCTACGGCTCCACCGAGGCTTCCTCCTGCGTGATGACCACCCCGGAGGAGCTGGCGGAGGATCCGAAGCTCGCGGGCCGCGCCGTCACCGGCGTGCGCATCAAGATTTTGGACGAGGACGGCAACGAGCTGCCCCCGGGCCAGGTCGGCCGCATCTTCTGCCGCGGCGCGATGACGATGAAGCAGTACACCAACGTCCGCGACAAGATGGTGATCGAAAAGGGCCTGCTGGAGATCGGCGACAAGGGTTATCTCACCGAGGACGGTCGCCTATACGTCCTGGGCCGCAACGACGACATGATCATCGTCGGCGGCGAGAACGTCTACCCGAAGTCCGTCACCGAGGTGCTGGAGCCCATGCCGGGCATCCGCGACCTCTTCGTCAAGGGCGTGGAGGACGAAGACACCTTCGCTCGCTTGGCCGTGTGGATTGTCCGGGAGGACGACGAGACCGGCCGGCGCCTCACGAAGAAGGCCGTTCAGGACTGGGTTCTGGAGAAGCTCGCCGAGCATTCCGTGCCCCGGGATGTCGTCTTCGTCGACGAGCTGCCGTACAACCCGACTGGCAAGGTCATGCCGCGTCAGCTTCCGGATTCCCGCATCCACGGCGAGCCCTAAGCCTGCGCTAGGGGAGGGGCAGGCTCCTCCCTGGGGGTGCGTTTCCTGGAGGGGCGTCGGGGCACCGCCAGGTTAAGCCTGTTGCTTGGCCTTGTGGTGAACGAAGAGGGTAATCAGCAGCGCCAGCACGTAGAGCCCGGTGAGCCAAGCGAGCAGCGCCGCCCAGCTGATATCGAAGAACTGACCGGAGAGCGCACCCAGCAGCGAGGAACCCAGGTAGTAGCTCAGCACATAGGTGCTGGAGGCCTCGGCGCGATCCTTCTTTGCAGCGGCACTCACCCAGCCGCTGGCCACGGAGTGGCAGGCGAAGAACGCGGCGGTGAACAGCAGCGCGCCGGTCACGGTGAGCCAGACCGTCGGGATGAACATCAGCAACAACCCGGCCAGCGCCAGCACCATCGAGACGGTGAGAACCCGCCCCTGCCCGTAGGCCTGCACGGCCCGACCCGCCCGGGCGGAGGACCAGGTGCCGGAAAGATAGATCACGAAGACCGCGGCGGCCAGGGACTCTGGTAGCCCGTACTCGCCGATCAGGTGGAAGCCCAGGTAGTTGTACAGGGAGACGAAGGCACCCATCAGCAGGAAGGGCAGCACGAACAGCCCGAGCAGCACCGGCGAGCGGAAGTGGCCCGCGAAAGCGGCGAGCTCGTGGGAGACCGTGATCTTCTTTGGCGTGAAGTTCCGCGAAGGTGGCAGCAGCACCAGCATCGCCAGGCCGATGAGGACGGAGACCCCGCCTGAGGTCAGCACCGCGACGCGCCAGTCTGCGAACTCCAATACCGCGCCGGGGATGAGGCGGCCGAAGAGCCCTCCGATGCTCGTGCCGGAAATATAGAAGCCCATTACCCGCGGCAGGTGTTTGGCGTCGATCTCCTCGGCGAGGTAGGTCATGATCACAGCGGGCACGCCGGCCACCGCCACGCCCTGCAGGGCGCGCATGAGCAGCAGCGGGCCGACCCCGGGCGCGATGGCCACCAGCAGGCTCAAGAAGGTGGCGGCCATGACGCTGATCTGCAGGATGCGGTAGCGTCCCAGCCGCTCGGAGAGGATCCCGACGGGGATGACGGATAGCGCCAGCGCCCCCGTCGTCGCTGAGACCGAGAGCGCAGCGACGGTGGGGCTGATGCCGAAGTCCGCCGTAATGCTCGGCAGGACCGCCTGGGTGACGTACATGGCGTTGAAGGACGCCAACCCCGCGAAAAGCGCGCCGATCAGTGCCCGCTTGTAGCCGGGATCGGTTGGTGTGAGCCCCCTCGATACGCCAGCGGCGCCGGCCGCCCCCTCCCGGGCGGCCGACGCCGTTGTCTCTGGATTCACGTCCTCCGTCGCGTGATTCTCTGTGTGGCTCATGCCACTAATTATGCACTTAGGGTGCTAGCGAGGTGCCCTTGGGTAGGTCGATGCGGTCCGAGGAGACCACGTAGGCATCCATGGTGCCGTCCAGCATCCGCAGCTTTTCGGAGAGCGCATCGGGCTGGCCGAGCCCCATCTTCGCGGCTTCCTTCTTGATCTCCTCCGGTGCCCAGGAAGCGTCGATGGTGATCGGGATTGTCTTCACCCCGGCGATCTCCGGGGTGATGGTCAACTTGCTCACGATGATGTGGAAGTTGCCGCTCAGCACGCTCGTCTTGCCGGGGCCGGTGCGCTGCCAGATTGGTCCCGCGGACTGGCCGGGCATCTCCATGGCCAGGTTTTGCAGGACGGCCTTGTCCGCGTCGATGCGCAATGCGGGCTTGGGTCCCTGCTGGGTCTCCAGCGTGATCAGGGAGAGCTTCATATTGCCCAGCAGCGCGGTGGAGTCGGTCGTGATCTGGAAGGTGTTGCCCGGAATTCCCCGCAAGCCCTCGATGGGGGTTGGGGGAGTGAGATCCATCTCGTACTCCTCCGGGATCTCCGGGAGCTTGAGTGTTTCCGGCAGCTTGGACGCTTCCGGGAGCTTCGGGAGGCCAGGCACCTTTGGTGGATCCGGAAGTTTCGGCGCTTCTGGCAGCTTGGGCGAGGCAGGTTGGTGCTGTGCTGGGGGCTTCGCCGTCCCAGGGGCCTTGGGGGCGCCCGGCAGCTCCGGGAACTTCGGCAGCTCAAGCTGCGCCTGCGCCGGTGGGGCTCCCGCCGTAGCGGTCAGACCCGCGGCCAGTCCGGTCGTGGTGACGGCGGCGAGAACCGCAACAGCGGTGGAATTGCTGGCCCCGGAGGTCGTGCCCGACTCGGTGGCAGCCCGATCCGCCTTCTGCTGCTTCTTGGCCTCCCGCCGCGCGGCGAGCTCCTCCTTGGAGGAATCCGTCCAAGACAGCGCCAGGGCGCCGCCCACCAGGGCCAGCAGGGTGCCGAGTATGAAGCCACCGAAGTTTGACGTCGGCAGCGCGACGATGCCCAGGATGATGCCAGCCACGCCGGTGAGGATGCGGCTCCCGCCCCCGAACCACGTCATCAGCCCGCAGGCGATCAGCAGGGCGCCGATGATGAAGGTGGACACCCCCGAGATCGTCGAGACCTGGATGATGATGTTCGAGACCTCCAGCGAGAGATACGCAGGGGTGAGGATCACGACCCCGCCCAGCAGCATCAGCAGCCCGGCGAAGAATGGACGGCTGCGCCGCCACTGGGTGAAACCGGAGCGGCGCTGGCTCGCCGTGGCCTCGTCTCCATTCTCGCCTGCTGTGGCGTCTACTCCCGTATCTGCTGTGGTCGGCAGCTCCTGGGTCTCCTTGTTCTCAGTCACGGGGGTGCCACCGGTGCTCGCCGCGTCGGTGGCTGCCGCCTCCGCCGCTGCACCGTTAGCACTCTGCGTCATCTGGATTCTCCAGCGTGATCTTGCTTCCCGCCGCGGTCAGCTGGTCCGCGGACAGTGAAGTCGCGTGCATGGTCTGCCCATCGGAGATGAGCTTCTCGGCCGCGATACCCCACGCACCGGGGGCAGCGTTTTTGTCGACCTGGTTCGCATCGATGCCGATCTGTGGCTTGACCAGAGTCATGCCACCGCTCAGATCAGGGGCGCCGATGATCATGTTCTCGGCTTCCATGTTCTGGCCCGGCACGAGCATCTGGAACTTTTTCTCCCCAATACCCGGCACCTTGATCGGTGCGGACATGCACACGTCGGACACGCGGGCCTTGGTCATCTTGATGCGGGAGACCGTCTCCTCGCCATTGGCCAGCTTGTCGGAATCGACGAAGAGGGAGAAGCCGTCCGCGTCCAGACCGCCGACGTCCATGTTGAAGATGGTGTTGGACAGCGCCAGGTTGGCGGAGATCCCGCCTTCGGCCATGGCGACGCCCATTCCCCCGGATGCCAGCAGGCCGACACCCAGAATTCCTGCGAATCGAAGTTTCCTTGTGTGTCCCATGTCCCAGCACACTAGGCGCGCAAAACTAAGTTTCGTGCAAACTTCGCGAAGATTTCCCCTAAAAAATTGAGAGAGGGCGGAAAGTTTTTAGCTCTTCCGCGTCCGGAGTCGGGCGATGCCACGCCAGCCGAAAAGCAGCAGGGCGGACATCAACGTGGCCACCAGGATGAAGGACCAGTGGGGGACCGCCGCGTTGCGGATACCCCAAATGCCGAGTCCAGCAACGAGGCTGCCCAGCCACACGAAGACCCCGGTGCGCAGCGAGAATCCAGCCGCACCCGCCCCCGTGGCGCGCAGGATAACCCAGACGATCGCCGCCCCCAGCATGAAGGGCCAGGCGGTGTCCAGCCAGCGCAGGACGCTGAAGCCCGAGCCGTCGTCGTGGGCCAAGCGCGCGAGCAGCGCGAAGATCAGCAGCGCCAGAAGATCCAGTACGGGCGCGAGAGCGCCGGAGGTTGGCGCGGTGGTGGTGGGGGCAGCAGCATTGTGCGGGGCAGTAGACATGCCCTCAGCTTAGCCGGAGGTGGGGCCGGGCTCGGATGCTGCCTTCTGGTCGTCGGCCGCGGCACCTGGTGCCAGCTCGCGGGGGTTGGGCAGTTTTGCCACGAGGAAGATGATCCAACCCAGCCCCACGAGACCGACGAAGCTGAACATGCGGAAGACAATGACGGCGGCGAAAGCCTGCCCGGAGGTCAGCCCTGCAACTGCCACGAGGGTACTGGTCAGCACGATGTCCACCGGGCCCAGCCCGCCCGGGGTGATCTGCGCCTGGCCGACCAACTTGGCGGAGATGAAGCTCAGCACCACTCCGGCGATCGGCGCCTTAGCGCCCACCGCGTAGGTGCAGGCCAATAGGCAGATGATCTCCAGGATCCAGTTCAGCAGAGACCAATTGATCGCCAGTGCGAGCTTCGGCAGCGGCAGCTCCACCGTCGCAAGCTGCTCGGAGAATCCCGCGAGCTGTTCCACGTGCCGATCTTCCGGCTTCTTACGCCAGCGGTTGAAGCCCCGCAGTCGGGCGATCAGCCAGTCCTCCACCTTCTTGGGGTTGCGCGCGGCCCAATTCGTTAAGGACGCCAACACCACCAACACCACAAGCGAAACAGCCAACGTGAGTGGATTGACCTTCAGCCCAAGAAAGAAGACCGAGCCGATGCCCAGCAATGCCATGCCCGCACCCGCGAGCAGGCCGGAGAAGACCATGTACCAGCTAGCGATCACCGGCGTGGCGCCCCACTTCAGCTGCTCCCGGAAAATCATCGCCACGGAGATGGCAGGCCCGCCGGGAAGGGATGCAGACCAAGCATTCGCGACCAGCCCCAGCACATTGGCTGAGAGGCGCCGGACCTTGATCCCCGCCGAGCGCAGCAGCACGACCATGACCTCCGCCTGCGCGAACATCGACAGCAGGACGGTCACTACGGCGAGCAGCAGCCAGCGGTTATCAGCAGCCTTGAGCTCCTCCCACCCGTTTTCCAGGAAGCCGAAGTGGCGGTGCGCCATGAACGCGATGGCGACGAGCACCGCCAGCGAGATGGCGATCCGGGTGAGGGGGGAGCGGAGGAAGGCGGAGGTCTTGGCGAGCACTAGTCCTGGCGACCCTCCCCGCGGCGCCCCTCCTCACGGCGCCCCTCCTCACGACGTCTCAGCTCCGCCATGAGTTGCTCGAAGGGCACGGTGCGCCCGCGCTGCCCGGAGTTCTCATCCTCCGGTGCAACAGTCGGCTCAGCAGCAGCCTCGTTGTCTGTGTCGACGTCGCCCTCGACGTCGGTCTCAACGTCTGCCTCGGATGCCACGTCGGCGGTGGTCATTGCGTCGACGTCGGCATCTGTGGCGGCCGCGTCCTCGTCGTCCGTGTCCTCCGCGTGGTCCTCGTCCGCAGCTTCGACGTCCTCCGCGAACTCGGCATCCTCGGTGCGCTCACCGTCGACGTCCACGTCCTCGTGCTCATCTTCGGCGTGCGCCTCGGGGAGCGGTTCCGGCAGGGGCTCCCGCTGGCCGGAGTGCTCCGGGGCGGTCTCGGTGGCGGCCCCACCGGCCGGGGCAGCAGCACCCGCCGCCGCAGGCGCGCCAGCACCCACCAGGGCCGGCTCGGCGGCACCCACGGCGACCGGGGAATCGGCGAGCTGCTCGTTGTGACCAACCTTCTCGGACAGCCGCTGTACCCAGCGGGGTGCCCACCAGTTGTCCTCGCGCAGCATGTGCATCACGGCCGGGACCAGCAACAGGCGGATGACGGTGGCGTCCAAAATGAGGGCCGTGATCATGCCGTAGGCGATGTACTTCATCATCACGATGTCCGAGAAGCCGAAGGCGCCCGCGACCACGATCATGATCAGGGCGGCGGCGGTGATGATGCCGCCGGTATTCGCCACGCCGAAGCGGATCGAACGGTCGGTGCTCTCCCCGTGGGAGCGGGCCTCCACCATGCGGGAGACCAGGAAGACCTCGTAGTCCGTGGACAAGCCAAAGAGGATTGCCACGATGAGCACCAGGATCGGGCTCATCAGTGGGCCCGGGGTGAAGTTGAACAGGTCCGCGCCCACACCGTCGACGAAGAGCAGGGTCAGCACGCCCAGGGTCGCGCCGATGCCCAGCACGTTCATGATCACGGCCTTCGCCGGGATGATCAGCGAGCCGAAGACCAGCGCCATGAGCACGAAACTGACCACCACGATGTAGAGCATCATCCACGGCAGCTTGTCGAACAGGGCCTGGATGGACTCCTGCTCCATGGCCGGGGTGCCGGCGACCAGCACCTCGGCGCCCTCGGCATTCAGGTCCTCCAGCTCCTCGACGATGCGCTTGTAGTCATCGCGGTCGGCGATGCCGGTGGACAGCACCGTCGTGTCGTCCTTCGTCGGCTGCGTGACGCGGAACGGACCAGTCAGCCCGGTGATGTCGTTGGCCTCCCGGTAGACCTGGGCCACCGCCTGCTGATCGCCCTGAATGACGAGCTTGATCGGGTCGGTGCGGAAGGCCGGGAACTTCTCGTCGAAGTTATTCTGCGCCACACGAGTGGTCTCGTTCGGCGGCAGGTAGGTCTCGTTGATTCCGCCGAACTTGATGCCAGCCATCGGGGCGGTCAGGGCCAGCAGCAGCGCGACCAGCAGGAAGGTCACGGCCTTGGAGTGGCGCATCGCGAAGGCCGGGATGCGACCCCAGATGGTGTTGATCTGCTCGTCGCGGGTGCGGGTCTTGTGCTTGCGCACCGCCCACTTATCGATGTTGTGGCCCAGCATGCCGAAGATGCTCGGCAGCACCATCACGGAGAGCAGCGCAGCCAGGCCGACCGCGCTCATCGCGCCGAAGGCCACGGACTTCAGGAAAGCCTGCGGGAAGATCAGCAGGCCGGAGAGCGCGACGGCCACCATCGCCGCGGAGAAGACCACCGTCTTGCCGGCCGTCGCGGTGGTGTTTCGCACCGCGGTGGGGACGTCGCTGCCCTCGGCGAGCTCCTCGCGGAAGCGGGAGACCATGAACAGGCCGTAGTCGATCGCCAGGCCCAGGCCCAGCAGGGTGACGACGGAGATCGCGAAGACGTTGATCTGCGTGGCCGCCGCCAGCAGGGAAAGCACGCCCAGGGAGCCGAGGATGGACAGCACGCCCACCAGCAGCGGCATCAGCGCGGCGATCACGCCACCGAAGACGATGAGCAGCAGCACGCCGACCGCCGGCAGGGCGTAGATCTCGGCGCGGGAAATGTCCCGGGACATGCCGGAATCCAGCGCGCCGGCCACCGCGGTCTGACCCGCGATCTCCGTCCTCAGTCCCGGCACCTCGATCTTGGCCAGGTCATCCTCGATGGCGCGCAGGTTGTTCAGGACGTCCTCGTCCTCACCCTTCATCGCCAGGGAAGCGAAGGCGGCGTCGCCCTCCGGGGTGGCCATTTGGCGTGGCCCGTTGGCCCAGTAGGAGTTGATCGTGCGGATGTTATCCGGGTACTTCTCCTCCAGGGCGGTCAGCTGCTTCGTTAGCGATTCCTTGACCTCCGGGGTGGTCACCGACTGCGGCTTGTCGCCCGTGACCAGCAGAATCACGTCGCCCGAGTCATCGCGACCGAAGATCTCCTCCTCGATCTCCTTCGCCCGGGTGGACTGCGAGCCGGGGTCGTCCCAACCCTCCTGGCTCAGCCGGTCGTCCAGCTGCGTGCCCACGGTCGCGAAGAGCGCGAGCACCGCCGCGATGATGACCAGCGGGATGACCCGGCGGAAACGGTAGGCGAAATTTCCCCAAGCGCTAAACATGGAAGTTGTTCTCCGAAGGGTTGTGGTGGTTGTTGTCCCTGCGCTCGGCAAGCGCAGTCAGCGGGCGGAAAGGCTGCAGCCAAGCGCCCTCGTCCGGCAGGTTGTCCAGGCTCACGCGCGGCAGCGGTTCGCGGAAGACTCCGGGGATATCCTCCAGGTCCACGAAACGCAGCTTCTCGTTGCCCAGCACCCAGGCGACATGCTCCCGGAAGCCGATGACGGTGACGGGGATGTCCTCGGAGAGCTCCTCCAGGGTCTCCCGGAAGTTCTGGCCGTCCGCGCTGGCGACGATCAGCCCGTCGAGAATGCCCTCCGAGTGACGGCGACGGATGAGGTCCAGCATGTCGGCGTCGACGTCCGATTCCTCGGTGATCTTGGGCTTGGCGAAGACCGCGAAGCCCACGTTGCGCAGGGCTTCCACCCAAGGGCGGACGACGTCAGCGCCACCGGGGGTGATGTTCGTGAAGACGGTCGCCTCGGGCTCGATGAGCTCCTCGCCACTGAGGCCGAAGTCCTCGTTGAGCTGCTGGGTTTCGTCGATGACCCAGCGGCCTACCGCGTCGAAGCGGGGACGGTGGGCGGCGGTGGGGCGAGCCCCCAGGATCGCGCCCAGCCCCATGTCGATATTCGGGGCATCCCACACCAACAGGAGGGTGGGGCGGGTCTCGGTGGCGGCACCGTAGGAGCGATGCTGCTCCCCGACGGTGGTGCCGGAACCGGAAGAAGAAGGACTAGTCATATGCGGGATAAATTGTGATGAAACGTTGTCAGCGGTGAGAAAACCACTTAAGAAAAATCTGGAATAGGGATCAATCCAAACTACCACCGGTTACCCCGCGTCCCTAGGAGCTATTTCCCAGGGAAGACTAACGAGCGGCTACTTCTTCGTCCACAGGTATTCCTTAATAGTGTGCTCCTTGCGCAGGCCCTTGTCCTCGAACTTCGTGAGCAGCTGGCGGTCCACCAACTGGCCGAGGTGGCCGCGCCCGTCGTCTGCTCCGCTGGCGAGCTCCTCGGGCCAACCGATGTATTCGAGCTGCGGCTCTGCGTTCACGAGCTCGTCGATCCACTCGGCGTACTCCGCGTGATCGGTGGCGATGTGCAGGATGCCGCCCGGGCGCAGCCGGCTGGCGATGAGGTGCAGCGTGCCGGTCTGCACGATGCGGCGCTTGTGGTGGCGGGCCTTGGGCCACGGGTCCGGGAAGAAGATACGCACCCCGGCCAGGGACTCGGGCCGGAACATGCGCTGCAGCACCTCCACGCCGTCGCCCTTGATCATGCGGATGTTCTCGATCCCTTCGCGGCTGACCGCACCGACGAGCTTGGCCAGGCCGGGGCGGTAGAGCTCGACGGCGACGATGTTCTTATCGGTCTCCAGCGGGGCCATCGCGGCGGTGGAGGTGCCGGTGCCGGAGCCGATCTCCACGATCGTGTCTGCATGGCGGCCGAACCATTCATCCAGGTCGATGTACTGCTCGTTGACCTGCTCGTCGAGCTCCTTGCCTAGGCGCGGCCAGTTGGCTTCCCAGGTGGCCTCCTGGTTATCGGTGAGCGTGCCGCGGCGGAAGGCGAAGCTGGATAGCCGTGGGTAGTCGCGGCCGTCGTTGAACACCGTCTGAAGTGGGCGCCTGCCGGTGCCTCCGGTAACTTCCGTCGCCGGTGCGGAGTTTTCTTCCGAAAGGGCTTGCTGGTGGTCGTCCTGTGGGGAATTATTGGAGCTAGTCATCGTCATCATTCTTGCAGATGGTCTGGTTTTCCGGGAGTTTCGGCGTGGGGTACGCCGCCCGGGGCCTAAGGCGATGGGGGAGAGCCCGGGACAAGCCCGGGGAAATGGGGGAAAGATGAAGACTATTGCCGTGATCGGCCCGGACGAGGCCGAGGCGAAGAAGGTCGCCGAGCAGCTCACCGGGGTGCGGGCGGTGCCGGGGGCGGGGCCTGGGAAGGACATCGACGGGGTCGTCGCTGTCGCGGGGGAGCCCACCGAGGATGCCGTGGAGATCGTCCAGGCTGTCGCCCGCAACATCGGGGTGGTCGCGGTGCTCAGCGATCACCGCTGGCCCAACATCCCGGGGGTTCATGTGCTTGGCTCCCAGGACGTCGCCGGTCTACAGCGGTTGATCGACCGGCTCTACGTGGACGCTAAACAGTGGGAGCTGGCGGCGCGCCGGGCGGATCAGCAGCGCCTCGAGCAGGTCCGCGTCGCGATCCGGCTGCGGATGCAACGTTTCATCAGGGAGGGGTGCTCCGCTGCGGATCTGGGGGAGCCTGGCTCAGGTGGCCGCGAGCTGGTCCACCGGCGCTTCCTTGCGGAGCTGCGGGTTGCGGTCTTAAGCCAAGGGGTTCTGTGCCCGCCGGTGGATACCGCGCTGCCGCCGGCCGCCAAGCCGGTGGAAGTGCCCGGCCGTGCCGCGCAACTGGCCACTCTGGCAGCTGGAGTACTGGGGGCGGTCGGCCTGCTGTTCGCGGTGGGTCGGCTGGCAGGGTACCCGTGGTTGGGGCTCAGCCTGGGGCTGCTCGCGGCGGTGGCGCTGGGATGGTTCCGGCTCAGCGCGCAGCAGCGGGCTATCGACCAGGCCCAACGAGAAGCGGATTTCCGCATGCTGCAGGAAGCCTGGGGCGCACAAGTAACAGAGACGATCACCCGCATGAACATTCCGCGGGTGGCTGAGCAGCTGGCGCTGCGAACGGGGGCATAAAGCATGGATTTTCTGGGCGATATTTTTTCCCATCTACCGGCGGAACCGGGTGCCGCGGGGAGGCAGGACATGGTCTTCTCCGTGGCTGGTTCGGAATACGCCATCCCCAACCCGCAGGGCTTAGACTCTGCGACATTCACCGGCGAAGATGGGGTCACCACCGTCTCTGACCTGGACGGCGACGGGCACGTGGACTACGTCAGCAACGTCTCCTATGACGGCACGTGGACGGCCTGGCGTCCTGACGGGGTGGCGGATGAGACGGAAAACAGACATCACATGGGTGAGCCCGTGGAGGGGGCGGCTGAATCTACCCCCAATGAGGTGAGCAAAACCTGGAATGCTGGGCGGTGGGAGTGTGTGGACCGGGGGGAGTGGGGCTAGTGTGGGGGTGAAGAAAAACTCTGCGCATCAGCGCTCATCAGTATGAATGAGCACCTCAGCGGCCGCGGCGCGATTCAGCGCGCCGGGGCAGGGGATGCAGGCTCGGCTGGAGTAGCCCACGCAAAGGTGGATAATTCCGGCTGACCCGTGAGTCTGGTCCCCACATCCGCGCTCAGAACCGATAGTGTTGAGCCAGAGAATTAGCCGAGCGTAAGGAAAATATTCGATGACCATCCGAGGGCTTGTCGGCGAGGCACCCACCAAGAACCAGGAGCTGCTGGACTGGATCGAAGAATCCGTAGAGCTGTTCCAGCCGGACTCCGTCGTATTTTGTGACGGCTCCGACGAGGAGTGGAACCGGCTAGCCGAGCAGCTGGTCGAGGGAGGCACCCTCATCAAGCTGGACGAGGAGGCACAGCCGAATAGCTTCCTCGCGCGCTCCAACCCGGCCGACGTGGCTCGCGTCGAATCCCGCACCTTCATCTGCTCCGAGAAGGAGGAGGACGCCGGCCCGACCAATAACTGGGTCGAGCCAGAGAAGATGCGCGAGGAGATGCGCCAGCACTTCTCCGGCTCCATGCGCGGCCGCACGATGTACGTCGTCCCGTTCTGCATGGGCCCGATCTCTGACCCGGAGCCGAAGCTGGGCATCGAGCTCACCGACTCCGCCTACGTCGTGATGTCCATGCGCATCATGACCCGCATGGGTGCAGAGGCTCTGGCGAAGATCGACGAGACCGGTCAGTTCGTCAAGGGCTGGCACAGTGTCGGCGCTCCGCTGGAGCCGGGCGAGAAGGACGTCCCGTGGCCGTGCAATGACACGAAGTACATCACCCACTTCCCGGAGGACCGCGAGATCTGGTCCTACGGCTCCGGCTACGGCGGCAACGCCATCCTGGCCAAGAAGTGCTACGCCCTGCGCATCGCGACCGTCATGGGCCGCGACGAGGGGTGGATGGCCGAGCACATGCTGATCCTGAAGCTGATCAGCCCGGAGGATAAGGCGTACTACATCTGTGCCGCCTTCCCGTCTGCCTGCGGTAAGACCAACCTGGCGATGCTGCAGCCGACGATCCCGGGCTGGCGAGCGGAGGTCGTCGGTGACGACATCGCGTGGCTGCGCTTCGGCGAGGACGGCCGCCTGTACGCCGTGAACCCGGAGAACGGCTTCTTCGGCGTGGCACCGGGCACCAACTACGCCTCCAACCCGGTCGCGATGAAGACCATGGAGCCGGGCAACACCCTGTACACCAACGTCGGCCTGACCGACGACAAGAACGTCTGGTGGGAGGGCCTGGAGAACAAGCCGGAGCACCTCATCGACTGGCTGGGCAACGAGTGGACCCCGGAGTCCGAGGACAAGGCCGCTCACCCGAACTCCCGCTACTGCTCGCCGATCTCCCAGTGCCCGACCGCGGCACCGGAGTACGACGACCACCGCGGCGTGCCGGTCTCCGCGATCCTGTTCGGTGGCCGCCGCGCGGACACCGTCCCGCTGGTGACCCAGGCCCGCGACTGGAACCACGCCACCTTCATCGGCGCGACGATGGCTTCCGGCCAGACCGCCGCTGCAGCCGAGGCAGCGGTGGGCTCCCTGCGTCACGACCCGATGGCCATGCTGCCGTTCATCGGCTACAACGCCGGTGACTACCTGCAGCACTGGATCAACATGGGCGAAAAGGGCGGCGACAAGATGCCAGAGGTCTTCCTGGTCAACTGGTTCCGCCGCGGCGAGGATGGCCGCTTCCTGTGGCCGGGCTTCGGCGAGAACTCCCGCGTCCTGAAGTGGATTGTCGACCGCATCGAGGGCCGCGTCGAGGCCGACGAGACCGTGGTTGGCTACACCGCTCGTTTCGAGGACCTCGACACCGAGGGCCTCTCCGAGCCGGAGGAGGACATCCGCGAGGCGCTGAGCGTCCACCCAGAGGAGTGGGACCGCGACGTGGCCTCCAACGAGGAGTGGCTGAAGTTCCTGGGCCCGAAGGTTCCGGCCGAGGTCTGGGAGCAGCACGAGGCGCTGAAGCAGCGCATCGCAGCTGCCAAGAGCTAAGCGCTTAACGCCTTCAATACGACGGCCCCTGCCCGCTGGGTGGGGGCCGTTTTCGTGCTTAGGGGGCTTGCCGCGGGCGGGCTGGTAGCACGCGAGGCCAACCCTGGCAGCTGCATAGCTGGCAGGTGCCCGTCTGCGTAGACACCGAAGGCCCAGTCCACTAGAACCACCTGTAGAAAGAACAACACCCCGGCGCCACCATTGCGGCGGAGCCGGGGTGAGTGCTTAGTAACCCGGGGGCTTAGCAGCGGAGATTAGCCGATCGCGTTGTGCTCCCAGGCGGAAAGGCCGGCGGTCGCACCGGTACCCGTGGCGATCACGATCTGCTTGAACGGCACGGTGGCGCAGTCGCCAGCGCCGTAGACACCCGGCACGTTGGTCTTGCCCTTGGCGTCGATGACGATCTCGCCCATCTGGTTCAGCTCCACGCCGGAGCCCTCCAGCCACTTGGTGTTCGGTAGCAGGCCGATCTGGATGAACAGGCCGGAAAGCTCGAGGGTCTTCTCCTCACCGGTGGTGCGGTCCTCGTACTTCAGGCCGGTGACCTCCTTGCCATTGCCGATGATCTCCTTCGTCGCCGCGGAGGTGACGATGTCGACGTTCTTCAGGCTGCGCAGGGTGTCCATGAGGACGTCGTCAGCGCGGCAGGTGTCTGCGAACTCCAGGACGGTGAGGTGGTTGACCACGCCGGCGAGGTCGATGGCGGCCTCGATGCCGGAGTTACCGCCACCAATGACGGCGATGTCCTTGCCCTTGAACAGCGGGCCATCACAGTGCGGGCAGAAGGAGACACCCTTGTTGCGGTACTCGTCCTCGCCCGGCACACCCATGAGTCGCCAGTTCGCGCCGGTGGCGACGATGACCTCGCGGGCCTTGAGGGAGGCGTTCTCGCCGAAGTGGACGGTGCTGAGTTCGCCGTCCTTGCCCGGGGTCAGGCCGGTTGCGGACTGCGCCTTGATGACGTCGATCTCGTAGTCGTTGACGTGCGCCTCGAGGTTCGCCGCGAAGGACTGGCCATCGGTCTTCGGGACGGAGCTGTAGTTCTCGATGGACTGGGTATCCAGCACCTGGCCACCGAAGCGCTCACCGACGAGGCCGACGCGCAGGCCCTTACGGGCGACGTAGATCGCGGAGGTCGCGCCTGCCGGGCCCTGACCGACGACGAGGACGTCGTAGGGCTCCTTCTCATTGAGCTTCGCAGCCTCGCGCTCCGCGTGGCCGTCGTCGAGGCGGGCGACGAAGTCCTGGATGTCCATGCGGCCGGAGGCGAACTCCTCGCCGTTGAGGTAGACGGTCGGGACGGCCTGGATGCCCTTCTCGTTGACCTCGTCCTGGAAGAGGGAGCCTTCCACCGCGGTGTGCTTGATCCGCGGGTTGATGACGGACATCGCGTTCAGTGCCTGCACCACGGTCGGGCAGTTCTGGCAGGTCAGGGACATGTAGGTCGTGAACTCGAAGTCCCCGTCCAGGGCTGCGACCTGGTCGATGAGGTCCTGCTCTTCCTTGATCGGGTTACCGCCGACCTGGAGGAGTGCCAGCACCAGGGAGCTGAACTCGTGACCCATCGGGATGCCCGCGAAGCTGACGCCGACGTCGCTGCCTGCACGCTGAATGGTGAAGGAAGGCTTGCGCTCGTGCAGCTCGTCGTCCTGGCGGGCGGTGATGTTATCGGAGAGTGCCGCGATGTCCTCGAGCAGCTGCTTGAGGTCTGCGGACTGGCTGCGGTCGTCGAGGGAGTAAACGAGCTCGACCTTCTCGGTGATGCGGTCGACCAGCTGGCTGAGCTGGGCCTTCAGGTTGTCATCTAGGAGCTTCTTGGCCATGGTTAGCTGCCTCCTTCAAGGCGTTGTGTGTCATGCGGGCCGGTGTGGGCGTTGATTTATGAGGATTTTTGGGATGCCGCGAGGTGTGCGGCGAAGGGTAAAGGAAAGGGCGGGCGGGCGCACTGCCCGCCCGCCCTTAGCATTTGCGGCTGCGAGCTTGAGCCGCTTAAAAGATCTGGAAGCTAAAGGCTAGATCTTGCCAACCAGGTCGATGCCCGGGGTCAGGGTGTCCTGGCCCTCTTCCCACTTCGCCGGGCAGACCTCGCCTGGGTGCTCAGCGACGTACTGAGCAGCCTTGATCTTGCGGACCAGCTCGGAAGCGTCGCGGCCGATGCCCTCGGCGGTCTGCTCGATGTACTGGATGATGCCCTGCGGGTCGACCAGGAAGGTCGCGCGGTCGGCCTGGCCGACGCCCTCGCGCATGTTCTGGAAGTTGCGGGTCAGGTCGCCGTTGGAGTCGCCGATCATCGGGTAGTTGACCTTGCCGACCTCCTCGGAGGACTCGTGCCAAGCCTTGTGGACGAAGTGGGAGTCGGTGGAGACACCGTAAACCTCGACGCCCATCTTCTGCAGCTCCTCGTAGTGGTCTGCGAGGTCGCCGAGCTCGGTCGGGCAGACGAAGGTGAAGTCGCCTGGGTAGAAGAAGAAGACGGACCACTTGCCGAGGACGTCGTCCTTGCTGACCTCGGAGAACTCACCGTTGTGGAAAACCGGGTTCTTGAAATCCAGAATCTCAGTGTTGATCAGAGACATAGGAACTTCCTTCCTGCATTGTCGCTTGAATTGTCTGCCCTGTGGTGACCGGGCGCGCAGGCCGGTCGTGGCCTGCGGAATTCCCGGGGTGGGCATTCACTATTTAAGGGTACCTAGCTGCGGCGGGCTTCGCTGCCGTAGCTTCTGCTCATTAATATAGCACAACCTTTAAATACTGCAAGCCACAATAGGTGGGGATTATTAAAAAAGGCTTCCGTTATCTGGCTGCGGGCGGGCGGGGGCTCTGCCGCGAGGGAGGGGTTGACCGGCTCGGTGTGGCGCCGAGGCGACTGGCGGCCTTGTTGTGTCGCGCCAGCACCGCGCGCGTTCTGCAGATGGCGAATGCGTTTTGCGGATGACGTGTGCGTTTTGCGGGTGGCGTGTGCGTTTTGCGGGTGGCGTGTGTGTTTTGCAGAGTTTGATGCCGGAAATTGAGGGAAAAGCGACATCAAACTCTGCAAAACGGATCAGTGGGGTGGGGTGGCTGGGTTGATGCGGCGGGTGGAGGGGTGGCTGGGTTGATGCGGCGGGTGGAGGGGTGGCTGGGTTGTCGCGGCGCGCAGCGGGGGTGCGGCGGATGCTCCGCCAGTGTCGTGTGCCTGCCGCGCGAGCAGTGTGTGCGGCGCCGCCACGCGAGTCCCGTCATATGGCCGCCTTGTGTGTTTTGCAGAGTTTGATGCCGGAAATTGAGGGAAAAGCGACATCAAACTCTGCAAAACGCACAGGGTGGGGACTGGGCTTAGGCGCGCGGTGAGGGGTGTAGTGGGAGGTGGCGTTAGGGGAGGGCTGCGAGGGGTGGGGCTCTCGGTGGCGCCGGGTAGAGCTATCAGGTGGGTGTCGGGTGGCGCTTGATGGGGGCGAGGTATAGACCGCATGGTCTGCTGTTCTTGTTGCGATTTTATGGTTTCCTAGCTGCGTAGATAGGGGGATGTCGGGTGCAATGTAGACAGTTCGGTATGTTTTGCGCTTTACAAACTTCCGGTGGGGTACTAATGTTCTCGCTCATACATAGACAGATCGGTTCATTACTGACAGAAAAGAGAGACACATGATCATCACCGGCCTCGCGCTCGGCGTGGTACTCGGATGGGTTATGCAACGTGGCAGGTTCTGCGTCACCGGCATGATCCGCGATATCTTCCTCAACAAGACGTGGCGCGGATTCACCGCCCTCCTTATCGTCATCGCCGTCCACGCCGTGGGCCTGGCGGCACTGACCACCGCCGGGGTCATTACCCCGGATTACAAGGAATTCGCCCCGCTGGCCGTGACCCTCGGCGGTCTGCTCTTCGGCGCGGGCATCGTGCTCGCCGGCGGCTGCGCATCCGGTACCTGGTACCGCTCGGCGGAGGGCCTCATCGGCTCCTGGCTGGCGCTGATCTTTTACGCGGGTAGTGCTGCTGCCATGAAGGGTGGCGCGCTGAACTCCCTCAACGAGGGCCTGCGCAGCTGGACCCTCCCGCTGACCACCATTAACGCCTCCCTGGGCATCTCCGTCTGGTGGCTGGTGATCCCATTCGCCATCGGCGTGGCCTTCCTGACCCGCCACTTCCTCGCCGAAGAGGCAGCCGCCCCGAAGATGGCCACCCTGAAGCCGAAGAAGACCGGCCTGGCACACATCCTCGCGGAGAAGCCCTGGCACTTCTACCCAACCGCAGCAATCATCGGTGTGCTCGGCGTGATCGCGTGGCCGCTCTCCGCAGCCACCGGCCGCAACGACGGCCTCGGCATCACCAGCCCGTCCTCCAACCTCTCCAAGTTCCTCATCAGCGGTGAGGACACCGTGGACTGGGGCGTGCTGCTGGTCCTCGGCCTGCTGGTCGGCGCATTCTTTGCCGCCAAGGCCTCCGGTGAGTTCCGCCTGCGCCTGCCGTCCGCTAACCAGGCCGTGCGCTCCGTCGTCGGCGGCATCCTGATGGGCGTCGGCGCCTCCGCCGCCGGCGGCTGCACCGTCGGCAACGGCATGGTCCAGACTTCCCTGTTCAGCTACCAGGGTTGGGTCGCGCTGCTGTTCATCTCCATCGGTATCTGGGCGGCAGCCAAGCTGTGGCTCAAGCCCACCGACGCCGTCCCGGGCCAGAGCGCACAGCCGAAGCAGGACACCCCGAAGGCTGACGCTACCCCGACCGTCGCAGCTCCGGCCGCGCAGTCCGCAGAGGCTGCCGACCTGCAGTCCGCCGGCGCGCAGTACGGCTTCCAGACCGCCGGCGTGGCCCTCCTGGAGCGTCCGCAGGTTGCGACGGCCGCCGGGTCGACGTCCGTAAACACCGGCACCACGACCGGCCTGGAGCTGGTCGGGGACCGTACCTACAAGCTGGATTCCCTCGGCGCGGTCTGCCCCTTCCCGCTGATCGACGCCAAGGCTGCCATCGCGCAGCTGGAGGTCGGCGACTCCCTGCAGATCGACTTCGACTGCACCCAGGCCACCGACGCCATCCCGCGCTGGGCGGCCACCGACGGTCACGAGGTGACGAACTTCGAGCAGACTGACGAGGCTGGCTGGACGATCACCGTCAAGAAGGGTGAATAGTCCGCTAACGGGACCGAAAAACTAAATAAAAACCCCAGGGGTGGGTGGCTGCTTCCTGCTAACTTTGGAAACCAAAGTAAGGGAAGGAAGCAACCTCATGCGAGCGAGAAACCAGCATGCAACGCCACGGGAAGCCAGCTTGGCGCCCGCAGGAACGGCCCGCCCCGAGCACAGCACCGGTCTTTCCGGCCGGGTGCGCAGCAGCGTTAAGCACCGCAGCGCGATGGTCTTTGCCATCGCGCTGTTGCTGTCTCTGGCCGGGATCGTCGTCCCCTTCGGGCAGCCACAAGCCGCGGCGGAAGCCAAGGACATCCCGCCGACCATGCTGATCCTCGACGCCTCCGGCTCCATGATGGCCCGCGACGCGGGCGGCCAGACCCGCCTGGACGCCGCAAAGGAGGCCTCCAAGAACTTCTCCCGTTCCGTCTCCGAGGAATCCGAGCTGGGCTTCATGGTTTACGGCACCAAGGTCGGCAACTCCCCGGAGGAGCGAGAGGCCGGCTGTAAGGACGTCACCACCCTGCTGCCCGTGGGCAAGGGGAACGCGGGCAAGATCTCTGGTGAGGTGGACAAGGTCAACGCCTCCGGCCACACCCCCATGGGTCCGGCCCTGAAGCAGGCCGCCAAGGAGCTGCCTAACGAGGGCGAGCGTTCCATTGTGCTGGTCTCCGACGGCGAGGACACCTGCGCCCCGCCGCCGGTCTGCGACGTCGCCAAGGATCTGCACAAGCAGGGCATCGACCTGACCATCAACACCGTCGGCTTCCTGGTCGACCCGGCCGCCCGCAAGGAGCTGCAGTGCATCGCCGAGGCCGGCGGTGGCGAGTACCTGGACGCCCAGGACGCCGAGTCCCTCGCCGAGTCCATGAAGGTTCTGGCCACCCGCACCGCCCAGACCGCGGAGTCCAACGCCCCGGAGATTAAGGGCGGGGACGACGAGGCCTCGGCCGCCGAGGTGCCGGAGGACGTCGATCTCTTCTCCACCCCGCTGCGCGAGAAGTCCGGTGGTGCGAAGGAGGACGAGGACGGTGCCGAGTACTTCACCACCCCCATCGCGGAGGGGGAGCGCCTCGCGATCAGCGTGGCCACGATGCCGCCGCCGTCCCAGGGCAGCAAGCTCGGCGTCGGCAAGAACTTCGCCATCAAGGTCGACGTCGACGAGGCTCAGTGCTACCTCGACAACGACAACGCCACCGGAATCATCGACTCCAACGGCCCCTTCTTTGCCTCCTGGACCACGAAGCAGGCCGGCGAGGACTGCCCCGCCGGGGACTTCCGCTTCAAGGTGGTGCGCACCAGCGGCCCGTATAAGGGCCAGGAGATCCCTGCCGAGGTCACCATCAAGCGCCTGCAAAATGAAGATCTCTCGGACGTTCCAGAGCCCTTCGCTGAAGATGAGGACGCTAATCGTAAGGAGCCGAGCGCAGCCGGCGAGCCCCGCAAGGTGACCCCGGGCGCATGGTTCGACGACGCCACCGAGCTGAACGCGGATGCCAAGGAGACCGTAACTGCGGACATCGTCCCGGGCGAGGCGCACGTCTACAAGATCAAGACCGACTACGGCCAGCAGCTACGCGGCGGAATCAAGGTGACCAGCGAGCCGCCGAAGGACCACTACGCGGAGATCAAGCAGCTGGACGTCAACGTCCTGAACTCCGCCCGCCAGAAGGCGGCGAACCCGGAGTCCATTCCGGTCAACGAGGGTGATTCCATTGCCTTCGGTAACCCCGCCCGCGTGAACTACCGCAACATGGTGGGCGACGGGAAGGAACAACCGAGCGACGTTGGCGCCCGGAAGGCCTGGCTGGACGGGGAGCAGTACATCGTCATCTTCCTGAACAAGAGCCTGCACGCGGGTGATAACCGCGACATCAGCCAGGACAAGAACGCCACCGCCACCTACGAGCTCACCACCGAGCTGGTGGGGGAGAAGATCCCGGGCCCGAGCTTCGAGAAGGTCTCCAACGACACCGAGATCGAGGAGAGCGAGAAGGCCGAGGAGCCGAAGGAAACCGAGCAGGCTGCTGCCGAGGAGGGCAGCTCCATCAACTGGTTCCTGATCGGCGCGGGCGTGCTCGTGGTGCTCGCCGTGGCCCTGGTGGCTCTGACCCGACGCGGGCGCTAGAGCTCAACCGGCACCAGCCCAACCGGAGCCAAGCAAAACGCTAAGCACAACGAAGCCCCGGCCCTGCCACTGAATCAATCTCAGTGGCAGGGCCGGGGCTTTAACTGTGCCCTGGTAATGCCAGGGGGCTAGCCGCGGGAAGCCCTTGCGAGCTCCCCGCACGCACCTGCTAGCTCTTCAGGGAGTCCAGCGGGGTGAAGCGCTCGCCGTACTTCGCGGCCAGCTCCTCGGCGCGGGCAACGAAGCCAGCCACGCCGGTGGTCGGGTAGTCCCCGCCGTCCACATCAGCCTTCTTGCCCTCCGGCAGCGCAGCGGCAGCCGGGCGAGCGTAGTTCTTGATGTACTGGCGGGTGCCGCCGGTCCACGCCGGGAAACCGATGCCCATGATGGAGCCGATGTTGGCATCCGCGTCGGACATCAGCACGCCCTCGTCGATGCACTTCTGGGTCTCCAGAGCCTCGGCGAAGAGCATGCGCTCCACCAGGTCGACCAGGACCGGGCCCTCGGTGGAGATGGACTCCAGGCCGTGGCCGGCGGTCGCGGACTCGGCGTCCGGGACGGTGACGGACCCGCCGCCCAGCTCGTCCCATAGGCCACGCCACAGACCGGTGCGGCGGCCCTCCTCGTTGTACTCGTAGAAGCCCTTGCCCTCGAGCTTGCCCGGGCGGTCGTAGACGTCCAGCATCTTGTCCACGATCTCGGTGACGCCACCGTCGTCGACGGAGATGCCGGCAGCCTCCTGCGCGGCCTTGGTCTCGGCGCCGATCTTGCGGGCCAGCTTCAGGTTCAGCTCATCCTGCAGCTGCAGCGGCGGTGCCGGGTAGCCAGCCTGGCGGCCAGCTGCCTCGATGACGGCCGGGTCGATGCCCTCGGCCAGCATGCGCATGGCCTCGTTGAGGAAGAAGCTGATGACGCGGGAGGTGTAGAAACCGCGGGAGTCATTGACGACGATCGGGGTCTTGCGGATCTGGCCGGTGAAGTCCAGGGCCGCAGCCAGGGTTTCGTCGGAGGTCTCCTCGCCCTTGATGATCTCCACCAGCGGCATCTTGTCGACCGGGGAGAAGAAGTGGATACCGATGAAGTCCTTCGGGCGCTTCACACCGGTAGCCAGCTCGGTGATCGGCAGGGTGGAGGTGTTGGAACCCAGGACGCAGTCCTCCGGCACCGCTGCCTCGATCTCTGCCCAGACCTTGTGCTTGAGCTCGGTGTTCTCGAAGACCGCCTCGATGACGATGTCACAGTCAGAAAGGTCGGAGTAGTCCACGGACGGGGTGATCCGGTCCAGCAGAGCCTTCGACTTCTCTTCGGTGGTCTTGCCACGCTTCAGCGCCTTGGCCTCCAGGCCCTCGGAGTAGGCCTTGCCCTTCTCCGCTGCCTCCAGCTTGATGTCCTTGAGGACGACCTCCATGCCGGCCTTCGCAGCAACGTAGGCGATGGCAGCGCCCATCATGCCGGCGCCGACCATGCCCAGCTTCTTGAACTGCTTACGCGGCACGTCCTTCGGGCGGGAGCCACCGCCGTTGCAGTACTGCAGGTCGAAGAAGAAGGCCTGCATCATGTTCTTCGAGGTGGAACCGGTGACGAGGTCCACGAAGTAGCGGGTCTCGACGCGGGTGGCCTCCTCGATGTTCTTCAGCTGCAGACCTTCAACGGCTGCGGCGAGGATCGCCTTCGGCGCCGGCATCGGCGCGCCCTTGATCTGCTTGGTGACATTCGCCGGGAAGGACGGCAGGAATGCGGCCAGCTTCGGGTTGGTCGGGGTGCCACCCGGGACCTTGTAGCCCTCGGTGTCCCACGGCTGCTTCGCGTCTGGGTTTTCCTTGACCCACTTCTTCGCGGCATCGAGCAGCTGATCGGCCGGGACGACCTCGTCGATCAGGCCGGTCTTCAGCGCGTCCTGGGCGCCGAACTGGCGGCCGGTGGTCAGGACCTTCATCAGCGCGTCCTGCAGGCCCAGCATGCGGGTCACGCGGGTCACGCCGCCGCCACCCGGCAGCAGGCCGAGGGTGACCTCCGGCAGGCCGACCTTCAGGCCCTTGGCGTCGGAGGCGACGCGGTGGTGGGTGGCCAAAGCCAGCTCGAGGCCGCCGCCGAGGGCGGTGCCGTTGATGGCTGCCGCGACCGGCACGCCCAGGGTCTCCAGGGCACGCAGGTCGGCCTTCATCTGGTCGATCTGCTGCGTCAGCTCGGCGGCATCCGCCGGGGTGGCCTTGATCATGGACTTGATATCGCCGCCGGCGAAGAAGGTCTTCTTCGCGGAAGCGATCACCACGCCCTTGACCTCGCCGGCCTCGACGGCCTCCTTGACCTTCGCCACGGTGGCGGTGAGGTCGTCCTGGAAGGTGGTGTTCATGGTGTTGACCGGCGCGTTCGGGTCATCCATCGTCAGGGTGAGGATGCCATCGGCGTCGACATCCCACGCGAACATGTTGTTGCTCATTGATTCTCCTGTATTCGAATCTTGCAGTTAGGCAGTGTCTTCAGTGCTTAAAGCGACTGCAGTGCTTGAACTGTCGGGTGTCGATCGCTTAGACGCGCTCGATGATGGTGGCCACGCCCATGCCGGCTGCGACGCACAGGGTGATCAGTGCGTAGCGGCCGCCGGTGCGGTGCAGCTCGTCGATTGCATTACCGGTGATGATCGCGCCGGTCGCGCCCAGCGGGTGGCCCATGGCGATGGCGCCACCGCTGATGTTGAGCTTCTCATCCGGGATGTTCAGCTCGCGCTGTGCGCGCAGGACGACGGAGGAGAATGCCTCGTTGATCTCCCAGACGTCGATGTCCTCCGGCTTCAGGCCGGCCTTGGCCAGTGCGGCGCGGGACGCCGGTGCCGGTGCGGTGAGCATGATGGTCGGCTCCACGCCGGTGGTGGCGACGGAGACGACGCGGGCGCGCGGCTCGAGATCCATCTCCTGACCCGCCTTCTCGGAGCCGATGGCCAGCAGGGCTGCGCCGTCGACGATGCCGGAGGAGTTACCGGCGTGGTGCAGGTGGTTGATGCGCTCGAGCTGCGGGTACTTCGTCTGCGCGACGGCGTCGAAGCCGCCCTGGTCGCCGATCATGGCGAAGGCTGGGCGCAGGCCGGAGAGGGACTCCACGGTGGTGCCCTGACGGATGGTCTCGTCGCGGTCCAGCAGCACCTGGCCGTTCTGGTCCTTGACCGGGACGACGGTGCGGTCGAAGCGGCCCTCCTCCCAGGCCTTGGCGGCGCGCTCGTGGGAGCGAGCGGCGAAGGCGTCGAGGTCCTCGCGGGTCATCCCGTCGAGGCTGGCGATGATGTCCGCGGAGATGCCCTGCGGGATGAAGTCGTTGTAGAAGTTGGACTCCGGGTCGAGGGCGAGGGCACCACCATCGGAACCCATCGGCACGCGGGACATGGACTCCACGCCACCAGCGAAGACGAGCTCATCCCAGCCGGAACGCACCTTCTGCGCGGCGAGGTTGAGGGCGGTCAGGCCGGATGCGCAGTAGCGGTTGACCTGCAGTCCGGTCGCGGAGTACGGCAGGCCGGCGTTGAGGGCCGCGGTGCGGGCGATGTCCATGCCCTGGTCGCCGACGGGGGTCACGCAGCCCGCGATGACATCGTTGATGCGCGCCGGGTCCAGGCCCGGGTTGCGCTCCAGGATGGCCTCGATCAGCCCGCTGAGCAGGCTGACCGGCTTGACGGTGTGCAGGGATCCGCCGGGCTTGCCCTTTCCGCGGGGCGTCCGGACGGCGTCGTAGATGAAGGCCTCAGGGGCGCCAGAGTTACTCGTCATGACAGTCCTTTGGTTCCTATCGTTCGAGAAATGTGTCCTGCATCACTCTAATCTATTTCGAGCCGATAGTTGTACTTTTATTCTCTTCTTTTTAGGACGTCAGTTCCCGCCTCCCCGGGGTGCTGCCACTTAGGACTTCCGGAACACCAGAACCAGGTTGGATACCGCGAACTCCCGCAGCAGCGGAACCCGCACCATCCACCATGCCCACCAGGGGTGATAGCGCGGGAACGCCGCTACCAACTCCGCGCCGCCTGCGGCGGCAACCCGCTGGCCGTATCGCAGGCCATCGGCCGCGGAGACGTTGAACAGCGACTCGCCCCAGCGATTCTTTGGCGGCTTGCCCATCTTCTTCTCGTAACGCCGGGCCGCGAACTCCCCACCCACGTAGTGCTCCCACAACCCGGTCTCGTGCCCACCGAAGGGGCCGAGCCACACCGTGTAGCTGTAGATCATCACCCCGCCCGGTTTCGTGACGCGCAGCATCTCGTCGGCCATCACCCAGGGCTCCGGCACATGCTCGGCAACGTTGGAGGAATAGGTGATATCGAAGGCCTCATCAATAAACGGCAGCTCCATCCCGGAGCCTCGCACCGAGGAGGCCAGGGTGATGCCCGCGGCCGCCATTTCGCCCACATCCGGTTCGCAGGTCACGTACTCCGCTCCCGCGTCGCCGAAGGCGACACCGAAGTAACCAGGCCCGCCACCGACGTCCAAAATCTTGGAGCCAGCGAGCTCCCGGCCCGTCGCTCCGCGCCACAGGGCCTCGATGAGTCCCACCGTGTCCTCGGCGAGGTGACCGTAGAAGATATCGGGGCGGGTCTGCTCGTAGCGGAAGTCCGACAGCAGGCCCACCGCGCGCCGCAGGCTGGCTTTCGGGCGCCAAAAACGCAGGGCAGAATTACCTGCGGGGGTGAAGAGGGCAGTGCTGATGCGCCGGAAGAAACGCCGGGCGGGGTGCGCGGAAGTCATGGAAGGAATTGTGACATAACGAGGCGTGCTTGGGGTCGAATCCGGGTAGGGTGTGATGCACAATGAGTCGTTCCCTAAAAGTAATATTGCTGTGCTGGCGCGACACCAACCACCCGGAGGGCGGTGGGTCGGAGCGCTACCTCGAACAGGTGGGGCAGTACCTCGCCTCCCAAGGTCACGAGGTGATTTACCGCACCGCGTACTACCCGGGAGCGAAGAAAATCGAGCACGTCCAGCGTGGCGGTTATTGGCTGAAGTTCTCCCGCGCCGGGGGAAACTTGAGCGTCTACCCTCGCGCGCTGTTGGCGCTGCTGGCGGCCCGGCTCGGCCTGCGGGTCGGCGTGATTGGGAAGATGGGCACCCCGGACGTGGTCGTCGATACCCAAAACGGTGTGCCCTTCTTTGCCTCCCTCGTCTCCGGCGCCCCCACCGTGGTGCTCACTCACCACTGCCACCGCGAGCAGTGGTCGGTTGCCGGCCCGGTGCTCTCCCGGATCGGCTGGCTCGTGGAATCCAAGATCTCCCCGCTGATCCACCGTCGCAACCGCTGGGTCACGGTCTCGCAGCCCTCGGCGGAGGAATTCGCCGCGCTGGGCGTGCCGGCTGAGAACTTCACGATCATCCGCAATGGCATCGAACCCGTGCCCGAGGCCGCACGGGGGCACAGCGCCCAGGAAGGGGAGGATAAGCCCGTTTACCTGGTCGCGCTGTCCCGACTGGTGCCGCACAAGCAGATCGAACACGCTCTCGACTGCCTCGCTGCTCTGCAGCGGAGCCACCCCAACCTTCGCCTGGACGTCATTGGAGATGGCTGGTGGGCGGAAAATCTACGCCGGTATGCCCAGGAGCTCGGGGTGGACGGCAAGGTGGTCTTCCACGGCTACGTCAGCGAGGAACTCAAGCACCGCATCCTGCAGCGCGCCAGCATCCACGTCATGCCCTCCCGAAAGGAAGGATGGGGGCTGGCCGTGATCGAGGCAGCCCAGCACGGGGTGCCCACCGTGGGTTACGAATCTTCCGCAGGTCTGCGGGACTCCATCGTGGACGAGGAGACCGGCCTGCTGGCCACCTCCCCGGGTGGGCTGATTAACGCTGTGGAGCACCTGCTGGACGACCCCGAACGCTGCCGGCGCATGGGGCAGGCTGCCGAGCGGCGGGCCGCCCAGTACTCCTGGGAAAATACCGGCCGGGCCTGGGAGGAACTGCTGCACCAGGTAGCGGGGCCCCGGAAGGCCGAAGGGCAGCACTAGCTGGAGATCTCGGCGGCCAGGGCGCGCCGGCGCCCGTCTCGCCACGCCCGGCCCAGTGACCATAAGCCCGCGCCCAGCGCGCCCAGCTGGGTGATCCAGTACAAGACCATGCCCGCCACCGCGGGCGTGGAGGGCTGCTTGCTGCCAGCCCCGTGCGGCTGCGGGATGCGGTAGAGCTGCATGCCCTCGACTTCGTCGACCATCGGATACGCCTCCAGCAGCTCGTCGAGCTGTTGGTATTTCTCGTCGCCGCGCATCAGCGGCCGGTCGGCGATCACCCAGCCCACACCGCTGGCTGCCAGCGTGTCCCGGCCCGCCATCGTGTCTTTGATAAGCCGGATCGTATCCCGATCGCCGTCGACGATCTTGCCATCCACGATGAGGAACTGCGGATCCAGCGGCTGACCAGGCAGCATCTTCAACGCCGGGGTGAGGGTCGGTTCGCCGTCCTCACGCAGGCGGTAATTGCCGGGAGGGAAGAGCAGAATCTTGGTCCGTGGCACCCCAGAGATCGTCTCCGCGAAGCTCGCCCATGCCGGCGAAATACGCTGCGGGGCGGTGGGGGCGACGTCCGCGGGATAACCAGGCACGGTAGCGATGACCAGTGTGCCGACGGCTAGGGGTGCGACCCCGCCCATCAGTCGGGCGCCGGCGGGGGAGAGCCCCTTGCTGGTGGATACCGCGCGCTGTCGCAACCGCTCCAGACCTACGGCCAGCAGCAGGATCAGGCCCGGCAAAGCCAGCCCCACGAGCTTGTGAGTATCGCGGAATAGTGCCGCCCCCGGGACATGCGCCACCAGAAAGCGCATCAGGGCCAGCCCAACCGGTGTTGCGAGCAGCAGGGGGACCGAGAAGGCCGCAGCGGTGAGCACCGCAACGCCCCGGTACACGCGCCACAGCTCCGCGATGCCCCACGCCGCGAAAAGGAAGAGCGCGAGCCCCGCCAGCGCGCCAAGCAGGCCCCGGGAGGGAGGGATCGCGCCGGCGTTCCAGATACCACCCAGCCCCAGCACCGAGACCACCGTGCCCAGCGGGCCATCCGGGCCCACCGCGAATGCCTCCGCGCTGCTGGCCGAAGACCGAGAGGGCGTGCCGTTGAGCAGGGTCACCAGCAGCCAGGGGCTTGCCAGGGCGAGGCTGGTGAGCAGCACCAGGGCGCGGGAACGCGCCGTCGGGCTAAAGACCAGGGCGACGAGCGCGCCCAACACCAGCCCGGCCGGGGTCAGCCCCGCGAGGCTGATCAGCAGCACCTGCGGGCCCCGGAATCCCGTCGCCGCACAGTAGGAGATCGCGGGTAGCAGCATTACCGCCAGTGCTAGCGACCACTGACCCTGCAGCAGCCGCTCGATGACATACGGGTTCCACACCACGAACAGCCCGCACACCAGCTGGGTGGCCCGGTGGGCGCCCGCCATGTCGCGGGCCATCTTCACCGCGCCAAGGATTCCGCAGGCTGCCGCGATCAGCACCAAAGCCGCCGCCAACGTGGTCGAGGGGATGATGGGCGAGAAGACCGCGAGGATCGCGTCCTGCGGCAGCGCCCGCGGCGCATAGTCCGCCTTGCCGAGTACTAGGTCATTGGCAGTGAGGCTGAAGGGCACCATCATGTCGCGGAGCATGAAGGCCCGATCCCGGGACGGGATGAGGCCCCACCAGAAGGGCCACAGCGTGCTGGCGGTGACCGTGAGGATGAACAGTCCCAGCCCCCACGCCGGAACGCGCGGGGTGGACTGGCCGGACTCACCTGTGGCCAGTCCCCGCGTCGGCGTCGAATTCATGGAAAAGCTCACAATAGAAGTTTAAGCCCGCCCCGTTGCTGCGAAAGCAGAAACGGAAAGCGGGCTTAAAACGTCAGGCGACTAGATTGCGATCTAGCTCTTACGCGGTGCGCGCTGCAGCCACAGGCCGACGAAGAGCAGGAACAGACCCAGCAGGCCAGCGATGATCGGAACCGTGGTCCCCATCGTCTTGATGGTGCTCAGGCCTTCCTTGGCGGTCACCATCTGGCCTTCCTTGGACTTCTCGTCCCACTGTGCCGGCAGGTACATTGCGGTGCGCTTCGGGTTGGCCAGCTCGCGCTCCCGGTTCTCCGGCTTCGCGATCTCCTTGGCTTCCTCTTCGTCCTGCGCGTAGAACATCCAGATCTCTTCGGCACCGTTGACGATCACGCCAGTCTCCGGCTCGATGCTGATCTTGCGGTTAACGGTGTAGTAGCGCTGCATCTCGACGTCCGGGCCAGCGTCGGACTCCTCGTCCTTGTCCTTACCCTTCTTCGGGTTACGGATCTCGTCGTCCTTCAGGCCCCAGACCTTCGCCGGGAAGGTCAGCTTCAGCGAGGCGAGGACGCCCTCCTCCGCGGCGGTCAGGGAGCCGTCGGACTCGAGGTACTTCTTCTGTGCGTCGTACAGCGGGGTCGGGTCGATCGTCTGCTCGAAGGTGTAGATCTTCTCGCCGCCCTGCTCGCCTTCGTCGACGAAGTCGATCGGGTTGGTGGTCAGGGTCTGGGCGTCGAAGTAGGGGTAGGACTTCCGGTCAGCGCCCATCGGGAACTGGTACTGCAGGCCCTTACGGACGAACTCCGGCGGGGTGTAGCCCTCCGCGTCCTTGCCCTTCGGCGGAGCCAGGTTGAGGGAGGAGATCGGGTCGGTCACCGGCATCTGGGTCTTGCGGTCCAGGGTGACGCGGTCGATGGTGGCGGAGAGCAGGTTATCCGGCTCGCTCTTGTCCGTGCGGAAGACGGTTTGGCCAGCCTCCAGGGTGACCTGCTTCTTGTCGCTCGGCTCCTGCGCGGTGGTGAACTTCTGGGTCTGGATTTCGACGTCCTTCCAGATGAAGCACGAGACTTCCTTGTTGTCCCCCTTGCACTCCGGGCGGTTCTTGTTATCCCCCACGGGCTTGCCCTTCGCCAGCGCTCCCGAGTCGAGGAGGCGAGCCTCTACCGGCTCGGTGCTCGTCGTCGACACGACGTCCAGTGGCAGAACCTTGCCCTTAGGGACGACGTAGGTCGGAAGGGCGATCGCGAAGACCAGCAGAGCTGCTCCCAAAACGATCGAGATTAGGGAGATGGTTTTTCTCATATGGCAATTCCGTTCAGTGTCCTTGAGGCCTCTCTGCCCAGAGATCCCTCTTACAACAACGTGTTCGCCATACTTTAGCCAAAAATGAAAGTATGTAAGGGGAAAGAAACAAAAAATTCTCTGGTTTTATTGCTATACACCGACTTCAGTCCTCAAGTACGCGTCGGGTGCCTACAATGAACGGCCAGGAACCCGCCCGCCACGGTGGTTGTGACCCACTGGCGCGCCCATCACTGCACCGAGGAGGGTGAGTATGCGCTCTGCGTCCGCGTCGGAGAAGGCTTCACAGACGGGGCCGTCCGCACCGTCCACGACGTCGTCCAACGCAGCCTCCGGGACCGCCACGACGTCGTCCTCGGGAACCGCGGCGCCGTCGGGAACCGCTTCAGCGCCGACGACGACCCACCCCAAGACCCCCTTCCTGCCCTCCCTGGAGGGACTTCGCGCGATCGCGTGCTCGGGGATCATCATCACCCACGTGGCCTTCCAAACCGGCACGGACACCGGCTCGCTGATCAACCAGATCATGGCGCGCACGGACTTCTTCGTGCCCGTGTTCTTCGCCCTCTCCGGCTTCTTGCTGTGGCGCCGCCAGCACGTGCAATTCCGCAACCGGCGGGGGGTGGCCAGCTACTACGTCAAGCGCCTGGGGCGCATCATGCCGGCGGCTTGGGTGATGATGCTCTTCGTCTTCCTCTTCCTGCCGGTCGCCGATAACCCCTCAGCCAAGCAGATCGTGGAGAACCTGCTCATGGCGCAGGTCTACTTCGCCGACGGCCTGGTCGGCGGCATGACGCACCTGTGGTCGCTGTCCGTCGAGCTGAGCTTCTACCTCGTGCTCCCGCTGATCGCCCTCCTGATTGGGAAACAGCCCCGCTGGCGCCGGGTGCTCGTCATCGCCGCGCTCGGGCTCATCAGCTACTACTGGGCCTTCCTGCCGCCCTTCACCGGGGAGCTGGAGCCGGGGCGGGTGAACCCGCACACGATGCCCCCGGCGTTCGCGGCCTGGTTCGCGATCGGGTTTCTCTCCGCGGAGGCGGAGGCCTGGGTGCTGGGCAACCCCGAGCGCAGCCACCGGTTGGTGGCGGCGCTGTACCGGCTGCGACCGCTGTTCTGGCTGATCGCGCTGGCGGCTCTGGTGGTCGCGGCCTTGGACGGCCCGCAGGGGCTGGTGCAGGCCACCCCGGCCGAGTTTGCGCGCCGCACGATCTACGGCACGGTCTTCGCGGCGGCTCTGATTACCCCCTATGCCCTGGCGCCGCGCTCGGCATTGCTGGAGTCCGCGCCCATGCAGGCGCTGGGGCGCTGGTCCTATGCGATCTTCCTCTGGCACATCGCGATCCTCTCGGTGGTCTTCCCGCTGCTGGGGATCCCGATGTTTAGCGGCAATCACGTCCACACGGTCATCGTGTTGATCGCGACCTTCGTGCTGACCGTGCCGGTCGCCGCGCTGAGCTACGCCTTGGTTGAGGAACCCGCCCGGGTGGGGATCAACAAGATGTGGGCGAAGTATACGGCGAGCACAACCGCAAGCAGCGCCAGCTGAACCACCCAGGAGTCCCCGGCGTAGTGGCGGCCGGTCCACGGACCCTGCGCTGCGAGCACGGCTGCCAGGAACGCGCCCGAGCCTGCGACGATCCCCAGCACGCCCCCGGTCGGCAGGAATCGAAGGACTGGGCGCTGCTCGGCCCAGCGTTGGATGCCAGGCCGGGCGAAGGCCAGCTGCAGCAGGGCCAGCATCACCGCGAGCACCAGGCCCGGGACGCCGGCCAGCAGGAAAGCCAGGGCAGCGGTGGCGAGCAGCGCTGCCCCGCGCTGAACCCGGTTGAGCGGGGTGGCGCTGTGACCTGCGGCGCTGGCTTCGGCCTGAGCCACGTGGGCGGGCTCATCGGATACCTCGACCGCCGCGGTGGCCTCGCCCGAGTGCTCCGCAGAACCAAGCGTTGCTGGGGCGCCCGCCCGGGTTCCCAGCCGGCGGGCGCGCCGCTCCGCCAGCGCCCAGGCCAGCACGACACCGAGAGCCAGTACCAGGCCCGCAGCCAACCACGCCTGGTAAAAGCCGGTGGCCGCGAAGCTGAGCGCGATCGTGCCGCTCACACCTGCGGGGACTACCCAACCCTGCTGCCAGCCGTTGACAACCATCGGGTGCAGGCGAATCTCGCGGGAGCCCTCGGGATCCTCCACATGCAGGGTGGCCACACGGCCCGGGTTGGCGTTGGAGGGGAGGAACACCACCCGCTGTTCCGAGGAATGCCCCAGGTGGAAGCGGTCGTCACCGCCCGAGCCACCGTCCTGGGAGACCACCGGCAGAGTATCGGCCGCGGGTGCCTCGGAGACCGCCTCCGCGTACAGCGGTTCAGCCACGGAGAGAGCGGCCCAGCGCGCCGTCGTGGCCAGGCGGTGACGTCCTTCCGACAGGGAGAGGCGCTCCCCACAGCGGTAATCCTCCCCGTCGACGCGGACCACCGCAGACTCCGCGCGCGGCCCGGAATCCTCGCAGTCAGCGGTGTGGAGCACCAACTCCTGGCCTGCCAGGTGCTCCGGCACCGTGAACTCCCGCACCATGGAGTGCTCCGGGATCTCCTGACCGAAGACGAAGCGATTGAGGTAGCGCGCCGAAGAACCTTGCAGCGCCGGGACGGTCGGCACACGCCGAGGCGTGACATCCTGGGCCGCCCCGGCGCCGTCCGTGGCGAAGACCTTGACCTCCGAGAATCCCACGTCCGAGAAGCTCCCCAGCAGCTGGAGGCGTACCCGATCGCCACTGCCACCCGGGATCGCGATGCGTGTGGCCTCACCGGCCTTGACCGTCACCGTCGTGCTGCCCAGCGGGCTATCCCCGGCATCGCTACGGAAGCTCTCGGCGTGGATGCGCGCATCCGAGCCCTGGGTGAGCAGGGAGACGCTGAGGCCCCGGTGCGGCTTGTCCAGCTCCAGTTCCAGGTACTGGCCGATCGCGCGCCCCGGGCTGGGATACCACGCGGTATCCGGGTTGCCGTCCACCGCGGCGGTGAGCGAACGGCGAGTATCTGCCCCACCGAATCCCGTAGGGTCCGCCGCGGTGCTGCTCGCCCGAACTGCGCCGCCGGTGGTGCGCACCTCAGTCAGCGGGTGCACGTCCTGGTTTGCCGGATCCGCTCCTTCTGCCACACTGGTCAGCGGATAGTCCCGCACCGGGTTCAGCACCCGCGTGGAGTCCTTGGGAGCGCGGATCTCGGAATCCGCGTTGGTCACGTTGCCGTAGTTGTGATCGCGCCGGGCGGGGGTGTCGGTGAGGGTCTGCGGGCCGCGTTCGGCGAAGGCATCCGCGCCCATGCCGGTTCCTGCGAGCTGCTGGTGAAGTGCCCGCACGCGCGGAGCATCGGTGCGGCCCAGGGCGCGGTCGGCAGCATCCAGCCGGGGGAGGGCCTCGGGCCCCGCGTGGATGACCTCTACCTGTTCGGCAGCGATCTCCCGCAGCCCACCGGCCGGTTGTGGTGCGTCGCCCCCAGTCTGCTCGGGAGTGACGGCGAAGATGCGAACCTCGGGAGCCTTCTCATCTCCGAACGCCGCGACCTCACGGAAGCCACCCGAACGCCGCAGCGTGCGCAGCACCGAATGAGCCCCCGGGGTATCCGCGGCCACCGTCAGATCAGTGCGAACCAGCACGTGGCCCACGCCCTGGGAACGCAGGGTCGCAGCCAGGGTGGGCAGGGGTTGCCCGGAGTGAACCTCGCGCTGAATGCCGTCCAGCCCGCGGATGGCATCCGGCTGCACGAGCGGCACGGAGTCGCGCACCACCCACGGCACATCCAGCAGTGGCTGGGCGGGTTCGTCGCGAGTATTGCCCCAGGTCTGGCGCCCAAAACGCGCCTGCGGGAGCAGCATGACGCGCCCGTCTTCCGGCTGGGTACTGTTCTCATTCAGCCAGTCCGCGGCGGCCCGCCAGTACTGCGGCACGCCACGGAAACCGTCGGCTGGGGCGATCCGGCCGGACCAGCCGGGGGCGGTGGCCAGCACGGTCAGAAGCACGGCGGCGAACACCTTCACCACATGGGGGTTCTTCTCCGGGTGGCGCCACTGCTTCATGCCCGCCCGGTCCCGGCCAGGCACCTGCACGTGAGCCAGCGCGTGGGCTACGCCCACCATCAGCGGCAGCCGCACCAGGACGTCGAACTTGTGCAGGTTGCGCAGCGCGGCCCCTGCACCGTCGAGGAAGGACCGCGCCCCGCCGGAGAGCACGGAGAAGGGATCCACCGCGACCCCGAGCGCGACCAGCCCCACGCCGAGCATGCTCAGCCACACCCCGGCGGCTGGGAGAGTGCGCCGGGCAAGCCCCCACAGGCCGAGTAGTGCCACCGCGAGGGTGGCAAGGATGAATACCGGCTCGCTGACCAGGGCAGCGCCAGCTACGCGCTCGGAGGAGAGAAAGGGAACCCAGCTGGTTGTGCCCCGCAGGTTCTCCAGCAGATTCAGCCAGCGGGTGGTCAGCGAACTCGACTCGATGTAGTCCGTGAAAGGCGGGGAGTAGCGGCCCAGGATCAGCAGCGGGCCGACCCACCAGAAGCAGACGGCCAGGCCTGCGGGCACCCACCAGCGGCTGAAGTAGGCCACCTGCCCCCGGGAGTCGCGGCGCAGCCAGGCGACGAGCCAGAAGATCACCGCCGGCAGGATTGCCACGGCGGTGGCCACCGCGTTGACCGCGCCCATGCACAGGGCTGCCACTGCGCTGCGCAGCGCGGCCCGGCGCAACAGGGCCTTCTCCTCGGCGCTCAGGGCACGGTCAGCGGAGTCCGCGGTGGCATCACCGCCTGCGCCCGAGGAATGGCCGGCATCACCGCCGGCCCCAGCCCACGGCCGCAGCACGTCGACGAGAGGCAGCAGCACCCACGGCGCCAGCGCGCACACCCAGGCCTCGGAAGAAATCGCCCCCAAGGTGGTGAGCACCCGGGGAGAGAGCGCGAAGAGCACGCCCGCCAGGATGCGGGAGAAATTGTTCCCGACCGGCAGCTTCTCCAGCAGCCGGACCATCCCCGCGAAGGCCAGAAACAGCAGCAGCGCCCACCACAGGCGCTGGGTGACCCACGCAGGCAGCCAGGAAAAGAGCGCAAAAAACAGGCCGTGCGGGAAGAGGTACCCGTAGGCCTGGTTCTGTAGCTGCCCCAGCGGGAAAACCTCAGTCCACGGCTGGAGCGCTTGCGCAAGAAAGCCCCAGGGGTTCTGAATCAGGTCGAGCTTGGTGTCAGCGACCGATAGCCCAGGGGCTTGGAGAAAGGCGAAGGCCAGCCACCCGACGGCGCACAACAGCCACGCGCGGCTGCGCATGCTCGAGTGGACGGGGGCCTTCACCTAGCGGATAGCGTGCAGCGTTGAGTTAGCTCTCGACGCGGCCGCCGTACTGCACGGCACCCAGGAATGCGCTGTCCTGATCGACGGCGACAGCCTCTGCGGAAGGCAGGCTCGTGTTATCGGCGGCAGCGCCGGCGCCAAAAGCGACGAGGCCACCGAGGATGGCGCCCGAAACGATAGCGGCGATGGCCGGGCCGGCGGTGCGGCGTGGTGCGGAGTCGTTCTCGAATGGCATGGGAATCCTTAAATTGCTTCGTCGTGGTGCCCCACCTCCCCAACCGGAGAGGAGTGGCGCTGGGTGTTGTGGACTTATGTAGTGGTGAACCCCAAGTCCTTAATCGTCCTCGGCTGCCGGGACGATAAGCACTGGCCGACCAGCATTCTTCACGATGCTGTCGGAGACGCTGGACTGCAGGATGGACTTCCACCCGCTGAGCGCCCGGGAACCAGTGACAATGATGTCTACATCGAGCTCTTCTGCAGCGTCGACGATGGCGCTCCAGATGGCTGTTTCAGACTCTACCAAAAAGGGTTCGGTGGCAAAGCCGTTTTTGCGAGCAAACTCCACACCTTCGCGGCAGGTGGCCACAGCCTCGGTATATGCGGGGTCCTCGTTCTCGTTTTCCTCCGGCGAATCCACCGACCAATCGTGCTGCATCATTCCGCTCATCCCCGCGGCGCGGGCGGCCTGGCGGTGGATGGGCTCCCACACGGTGAGGATGTAGGCGTTGTTCGCGGACAGGAAGCGCCCGGCGTATTCGATGGCCGCCTTGGCCTGCTCGCCGCCGTCGTAGGCAATGAGGACGGTATCGCCCTTCAGGCTGCCGGTGCTGCCTTCCTGCGCCTCTGGCTGTGGGGCGGGGGCGGATGCATCCTGGGCGGTCTGGGCGGGATCAGTCACGGTGTGCCTTCCTCGTTTTGGGTTTGCCGGCTTCATGCCAGCACTTGTTGCTCTTCTCCCCAGGTTAGTACGTTGGAATGATGACTTCCCGTCTTTGCCTTCTTCCCCGTTTCCGCAGTAGGACGGCGCGTCCCGCCGCCGCTGCTCTCCTGGTCGCTGGCCTAAGCCTGGCTGCCGGCTGTTCTTCCGGGGAGGAGGACGCAGCTCTTACTTCCGCCTCGTCTTCTTCTATGACGACGACGCCCCCGGCCAGCACCCCAGAGACCACGCCGCCGGCACCGCAGGTGCCGGCCGAGGAACTCGCACCGAAACTCCTCGCGGTCGGGGTGACGGACTTCGAGAGCGCGCGGGCGGCCGTGGACGCCGGGGTGCGGCACCTCTTCTTCGGCACCGGTTCGGACTTCAGCATGCTCAATGGGCAGGGTGACCCCGAGCGGAGCATCGCCGCGCTGCAGCGCCGGGCGGGGGAGCCGCTGCGGGTATCCGTCGACGAGGAGGGCGGGATGGTCCAGCGGCTCTCCGAGCTGATCGGCACCCTGCCCGCGCCCCGGGACATGGCCCGCACCATGACCCCTGAGCAGGTGCGGGGCATGATGGCGGAGCACGGCCGGAAGATGGCCGAGCTGGGATTCACCGTGGACTTCGCCCCCTCCATCGACCTGGCTGGCGGCGAGAATATCGAGGACAACGCGATCGGCTCGCGTTCCTTCGGGTCCGATCCACAGGTCGTCGCCCGCTACGCCCGCGCCTACGTGGAGGGCCTCCTGGATGCTGGCATCACCCCGGTGCTCAAGCACTTCCCGGGTCATGGCCACGCCAACGGGGATTCCCACACCGGTGAGGTCTTCGTCCCGCCGGTGGAACAGCTCAAGCAGGCTGACCTGAAGCCTTTCGCCGAGCTGTTGGAGATCCCGGGGGTCGAGGTGATGATGGGGCACGTCCAGGCGCGGGGGCTGAACCCCGACGAGCCGGCCTCTGTCAGCCCAGCCACCTATGGGCTGCTCCGCAAGGGCTGGGAGGGCTTCGGCGGCTACCAGGGGGTCGTCTACACCGACGACCTCACCGGGATGCGCGCGATCACCGACCGCTACCCAGGCGCAGAGGCCGTCGTCGCGGCGCTATCCGCGGGAGCTGACCAGGGGCTGACAGCCGCCGGTGCCTTCGACCTTCCCGAGCTCATTAGCGCGGTCACCGAGGCGATCCGCAACGGGGAGATCGCGCCCGAACAAGCCCAGCGCAGCGCCGAACGTCTCGCCCCGCCTGCGGAAGAAACGGAAAACTAAGGCCGTCGATGGCCTGAGCGCCCACCGCCTGCGCGGAAGCTAAAGACCTGAGAAAGTTCCTAGAAACGCTGGTCGGCCTATAGACTGTGCCTTATTGCTGGGCGCGGGCATCTTCACACGCTGGATGGAACCGCGCCTTGCCTTTTCAGGAATCGAACTAGGAAGGTGCGCCGTCATGGCGGCAGCTGCGAAAAAGAAGACTGTAAAGCCGCGCCACAAGCGCCGCCGCTGGCCCCTGTTTGTCTGGGGACTCCTTGTTCTCCTCGGCCTCGGCGGGGTCCTCTACGGAGTGGACTACGCTATGAGCGAGGGCAAGGTGCCCCGCGGCGTGACCGTGGGTGGGGTGGACATCGGCGGGCTGCCGAAGGACCAGGCGGAACAGCGCCTCGTCAACAACCTCGGCGACGTCGTGCGCCAGCCGGTCACCGTCAACGCGGGTAACATGTCCAGCATCGTCGACCCGCGCGACTCCGGCCTGCAGGTCGACTGGTCCAAGACCGTCGACCAGGCTGGGCAGCAGCCGCTGAACCCGATCACTCGCATCCGCAGCTTCTTCCAGACCCGCGAGGTCGGCATCGTCTCCCAGTTCCACGAGGGACCACTCGCGACGACCCTGCGCCGCGTCACCGATGAGCTCACTCGCGAGCCAGAGAACGCGCACGTCTCCATCACGGAGAAGGGCAAGCCGAAGGTCGTCGTCGATAAGCCGGGGCAGACCGTCAACCGAGACCTGGTCGACGCGCGGATCCGGGAACACTGGCTGAACAAGGACCGCACCGTGCACGTCGACGCGGACGTCGTGGAGTCCAACATCCCGAAGTCCGCGGCGGAAGAGATGGTGGAGAAGGTCATCAAGCCGGCTACCAGCAGCGACGTCGTCTTCAAGGGAAGGGATAACGTGAACGGCACGCTGCGGGCGGAGGACATGGCGCACGTCATCAGCTTCAACGAGAAGCCGGGCAAGGAGCCGGGCACTGGCACCTTCGAGCCGGTGTATTCCACCGAGGCGGCGAAGAAGATTCTGCAGCCGCAGCTTGCAGAGACCGAAGTGGAGTTCCGCAATGCGGGCTTCAACTTCAAGGGCCGCGACATTGAGGTTATCCCGCACCAGGACGGCGTGGAGATCGAGTGGGATAAAACCCTGGGAGACCTGGGCAAGAAGGTGCTGGACAAGAAGCACCGCGAGCACAAGGTCTTCTACGAGGACAAGAAGGCTGAGTACACGACCGAGGAGGCAGAGAAGGCCCACTTCGACGACGTGGTCGGCAGCTTCACGACCCACGGATTCAGCGCATCCTCCGGCGTGAATATCCGCCGCGTCGCGGAGATGGTCGACGGGGCTATCGTCCTGCCAGGCGAGACCTTCAGCCTGAACGGCCACACCGGGCCGCGCGGCAAGGAGCAGGGCTTCGTGGAATCCGGCATCATCGTTGACGGTCAGGCCGGCGAGGCCGTGGGCGGCGGCATTTCCCAGTTCGCCACCACGCTGTATAACGCCTCTTATTTTGCGGGCATGGAAGACGTGGCCCACACGCCGCACTCCTACTACATCTCCCGCTACCCGGCGGGCCGCGAGGCCACGGTCTTTGAGGGCGCGATCGACCTGCAGTTCAAGAACCCGTTCGACACCCCGGTGCTGATCGAGGCATCAGCGGGATCGGATAGCGTGACCGTGCGGATGCGCGGCGTGAAGCAGGTTGAGGTGGAGTCCATCGCGGGATTCCGCACCAACCCCACGAAGCCGGAGGTCCGCAAGGGCAAGGGCGATAAGTGCATCCCGTCGGGTGGTGCGCCAGGCTTCACGGTCACGGACACCCGCGTGATCAAGGACCTGCGCGGCAAGGAGATCAAGCGCGAGACGCAGACCACGGTCTACGATCCGCAGCCGATCGTTCGCTGCAGCTAGCAACGAGATCGTGATGGGCGCCCCTCTGGATGGGGCGCCCATTGTTGTCGCACGGGCAGTGCGCCGTTGTGTGAAGGGGCCGAGCTTAGGAGTAGTTGGCCTCGTGGGGCGGGTGGCCGCTGGCGATGGACACGCGGTTGAAGGCGTTGATCGTGACGATCGACCACTCGAGGACTGCGAGCTTCTCCTCATCAAGGGCGTGTTGCGCTCGCTGTTGGACGTCCACCAGCTCTGGGCCACTGATCGCTCCGGTGGTCCCGCGGCCGATGGTTAAGGCTTCGGCGAGTTCGAGGGCGATGCGCTCTTCCTCCGTGTAGGCCGCGGCGTCCTGCCAGCTGGGCAGCAGGTCGAGCTTGAGCTCGGAGACGCCCGCGCGCCGGGCGGCGGGGACGTGCACGCTCAGGCAGGCTGGGCAGCCGTTGATCTGGGAGACGCGGACGTTGACCAGCTCGGCGAGTGCGCGGCTGAGGCCAGCGGCGCGTTCTGCCCGGCGGACGTGGCGGGTCACACCGGTGAGTGCCTTATAGATCTCGGGGTGAGTCTTATCGAGGAATGGGCGTTCGGCGGAGCTCATCGGTTTTCCTTCGCGGTGTGGATCGGTGTTTGGGCTTCGTTATGGGGAGGGTAGCGGAAAGCACAAAGCCGGGTGGGAAGCCACGGTGATGTGGTTTCCCACCCGGCTGGGTGGTGCTAGCGCGCGGCCGTTGTTGTGGTGCGTGGTGGCCGGTGCGCTAGGCGGACAGTTCCGTGATTAGAACTGGCCCTCCTCGGTGGAGCCCTTCAGGGCGGTGGTGGAGGAGTTCGGGTCGACGGTGGTTGCGATGGCGTCGAAGTAGCCTGCACCGACCTCGCGCTGGTGCCTGACGGCGGTGAAGCCGCGCTCCTCGGCAGCCTTGAACTCGCGGTTCTGCAGGTCGACGAATGCGGTCATCTGCTCGCGAGCGTAGCCGTAAGCCAGGTCGAACATGGAGTAGTTCAGGGCGTGGAAGCCAGCCAGGGTGATGAACTGGAACTTGAAGCCCATTGCGCCCAGCTCGTTCTGGAACTTGGCGATCTCGTCTGCCTCGAGGTGTGCGGACCAGTTGAAGGACGGGGAGCAGTTGTAGGCCAGCAGCTGGTCTGGGTACTCCTCGTGGACCGCCTCGGCGAACTTCTTAGCCAGCTCGAGGTCCGGGGTGCCGGTCTCCATCCAGATGAGGTCAGCGTACGGAGCGTATGCCTTCGCACGAGCGATGCATGGCTCGATGCCGTTCTGGACGTTGTAGAAGCCCTCAGCGGTACGGCCGCCGGTCAGGAACGGCTTGTCGCGGTCATCGACGTCGGAGGTCAGCAGGGTTGCAGCCTCGGCGTCGGTACGTGCGACGACCAGGGTCGGGGTGTTAGCAACGTCAGCTGCCAGACGAGCAGCGTTCAGGGTACGAACGTGCTGCTGGGTCGGGATCAGGACCTTGCCGCCCAGGTGGCCACACTTCTTCTCGGAAGCGAGCTGGTCCTCCCAGTGGGAGCCAGCGGCGCCAGCCTTGATCATGGCCTTCTGCAGCTCGTAGACGTTCAGAGCGCCACCGAAGCCGGCCTCACCGTCAGCGACGATCGGGACGAGCCAGTTCTCGACGGAGTCATCGCCCTCGACGCGAGCGATCTCGTCGGCGCGCATCAGAGCGTTGTTGATGCGCTGAACAACGTTCGGCACGGAGTTAGCCGGGTACAGGGACTGGTCCGGGTAGGTGTGGCCAGAGAGGTTGGCGTCACCTGCGACCTGCCAACCGGAGAGGTAGACAGCCTTCAGGCCTGCGCGGACCTGCTGGACAGCCTGGTTGCCGGTCAGTGCGCCGAGGGCGTTGATGTAGGAGTCGTCGCCCTTGTTGACGGCCTCCCAGAGGATCTCAGCGCCGCGGCGTGCGAGGGTGTGCTCCTCGAGGACGTTGCCCTGGAGCTCTGCGACCTGCTCAGCGGTGTAGTCACGCTTGACCTGTGCCCAGCGCGGGTTCTCGTCCCAGTCCTTCTGGATTTCAGCTGCGGTACGTGGAGTTCCGACAGTCGACATGTGATGTCACTCCCTTTGTTGGTGGAGAATTGTGCCTAACAGTACGAACCTCTGAGGCCGTACGACGCTCAAGTCGGGCCCGGTGACCCCGGTGTAAAACCCGGTTGGAGGGCTCGACCTTGTGTGTCATGGGCCACTTTACCAAAGCATTCCTGCACGTCAACGGGGTGCGAGCGAGTGAATTGTGTGGGGGTAATCGCCCTTTTTGCAAAGTTTGCAAAGTTCTATCTATTCAGATTTTTTGAATCGCGGTGTGATTTGTCTCTCGTGCAGGGGTGATGCGGGGCTTTGGCGTGCAACATCCGGGGGTAACTCGGGAAATTGTTCAACGAAAAAATTTTGCTTTTCTCCAGAGAATGGGGGTAGCTGCCGTGCGCTTGTGGGCCGGTTTGCTTCTTTCGTGATCGAGGTCACCTAATGTGGGAGGGGTACTACACATGGGAAACCGCAACACAAAGGAGTCGAATATGGCCCAGACTCAGCAGACCGAACGCGTCAGCGCTGGTGGCCTCCAGGTCGCCAAGGTTCTCTATGACTTCGTGAATAACGAGGTTCTTCCGAAGGCTGGTAAGTCCGGCGAGGAAAACCAGAAGAAGTTCTGGGATGGCTTCGGCGAGATCGTCGAGAAGTTCACCCCGCGTAACAAGGAGCTGCTGGCCAAGCGCGATGAGCTGCAGGCCAAGCTCGACCAGTGGTACACCGACCACAAGGGTGCTCAGGACCCGAAGGAATACGAGGCCTTCCTCCGTGAGATCGGCTACCTGGTCGACGAGCCGGGCGAGTTCGAGATCGCGACCCAGAACATCGATAGCGAGATCGCAGAGACCGCCGGCCCGCAGCTGGTCGTCCCGATCCTCAACGCCCGCTTCGCTCTGAATGCGGCGAACGCTCGCTGGGGCTCCCTGTACGACGCCCTCTACGGCACCGACGCCATCTCCGAGGAGAACGGCCAGGAGAAGGGCAGCAGCTACAACAAGGTCCGCGGTGACAAGGTCATCGAGTGGGGCCGCGAGTTCCTGGACCGCGCAATCCCCCTGGAGTCCGGCTCTCACAAGGACGTCACCACGTACTCCGTCGCCTCCGGCCAGATCACTGGTGAGATCGACGGCGAGCAGGTCAACCTGCGCAACCCGGAGGTCTACGCAGGCTACGCCGGCGAGGAGTCCAACCCGTCCGGCATTCTGGTCCGCAACAACGGCCTGTACTTCGAGATCCAGATCGATCCGGAGTCTCCGATCGGTAAGACCGACAAGGCTGGCGTGAAGGACATCCTCATGGAGTCCGCCATCACCACCATTATGGACTTCGAGGACTCCGTCGCAGCCGTCGACGCCACCGACAAGACTCTGGGCTACCGCAACTGGCTCGGCCTGAACGTCGGCGACCTCTCCGAGGAAGTTGAGAAGAACGGCAAGACCTTCTCCCGTACCCTCAACGAGGACCGCTACTACACCGCCAAGGACGGCTCCGAGCTGCGCCTGCAGGGCCGCTCCCTGCTGTTCGTCCGTAACGTCGGTCACCTGATGCAGAACCCGGCGATCCTGGATGCCAACGGCGAGGAGATCTTCGAGGGCATCATGGATGCCGTCATCACCTCTGCAGCTGCGATCGAGGGCCTGAACAAGGACAACGCACACCGCAACTCCCGCACCGGTTCGATCTACATCGTGAAGCCGAAGCAGCACGGCCCGGAGGAGGTTGCCTTCACCAACGAGCTGTTCGGTGCAGTGGAGGATCTGCTGGGTCTGGAGCGGTTCACTCTGAAGGTCGGCGTGATGGATGAGGAGCGTCGTACCACCGCCAACCTGGATGCCTGCATCGCAGAGGTTAAGGAGCGCCTGGCGTTCATTAACACCGGCTTCCTGGACCGCACCGGTGATGAGATCCACACCTCCATGCTGGCCGGCCCGATGGTTCGCAAGGCGGACCTGCAGACCGCGCCGTGGAAGATCGCCTACGAGGACAACAACGTCGACGCCGGCCTGGCACACGGCCTGCCGGGCAAGGCTCAGATCGGTAAGGGCATGTGGGCCAAGACCGAGCTGATGGCGGACATGCTCGCACAGAAGATCGGTCAGCCAAAGGAGGGCGCATCCACCGCGTGGGTTCCGTCCCCGACCGGTGCGACCCTGCACGCGACCCACTACCACGAGGTGGATGTTTTTGAGGTGCAGGACAAGCTGCGCACCGAGGGTCGTCGCGAGACCCTGGGCGACATCCTTACCCTGCCGGTGGCGGAGTCTGCTGATTGGTCTGCTGAGGAGATCGCCGAGGAGATCGACAATAACTCCCAGTCCATCCTGGGTTATGTGGTCCGCTGGGTGGAGCAGGGTGTTGGTTGCTCCAAGATCCCGGACATCCACGACATCGACCTGATGGAGGACCGCGCGACCTGCCGCATTAACTCCCAGCACCTGGCCAACTGGCTCAAGCACGGCGTGGTGACCGAGGAGCAGGTCCTCGACTCCCTGCAGCGTATGGCTGCGAAGGTCGACCAGCAGAACGCTGGGGATGCTGCCTACCGCAACATGGCGCCGGACTTTGACGAGTCTGTGGCTTTCCAGGCTGCGAAGGATCTGGTGTTTAAGGGTCTGGAGCAGCCGGCTGGTTATACCGAGCCGATCCTGCATGCACGTCGTTTGGAGTTCAAGGCTAAAAACGGCATCGCCTAATTAGCTACATTTAGGGAGGTGCTCGTTCTCGCACCCCCTGCAAATTAGATCCCGTCTCTGAGGCTGTTAACGGAGCCTTGGGGCGGGGTTTTCTCTTTGACTGGTGCAGAATAGATGCTGGTTAAGAGCCCGGGTTACTTGTTATGAGAGTGGCGACGGGCTTTAGCCCGATTGCCACAGTCCTTCATCGAGCACCACTGCCTCCGCAGGCCGTTAGAGCGATCCTCGAAGAGAATTCCACAACGCTCGTGGCCGCATATCTTCAATCGCTGCCGGTCATTAGTTCCGAAAAGTGCAACCGCGTCGGCAGCGACAAAACCTAATGCCTGCTCCAGCTCAAGATTCTTTGCCAGTGTCGTCCCAAGATCCGACTCTTCACTGTGAAGCAGATGCGGAGAGAAGGACTGAGTATCCAACTGAAGTAAAGGTCGACTAGTGGACCAGTCGTTGAGTACATCGATGGTGGAGTTTAACTCGAATGGGGAGAGCGTATTCATGCCGAGGTTATGCTCTGCCAAAAGTAGAACTGCCTCGCGAAGCGTCGTAACGCATTCCTGATCAATCGGCATTGGAGTTTCCACAAGCTCAGGAAGCTCGCCGGCCCATGACGTCGCCCGGCGAGCTTGGTTAAGCCAGCTGGCGAAGTCAGAACGATCGTGTAGAAGGTCCACCGTAGGATGCAGCGGATCTTTACGGCGCCGAAGGGTATTCGCAAAGTCAAGAGCAGGCCGCTCGCCATAAAACACAAAGGAAAGCTGGCGAAGCTGGTTTGTGGATGAAGTATTCATAAAATCTACAGTACCTCTTGAACTAACCCCCTCAGGGGGTTAGTGTTGGGTTATGGCACGTCGCACACTTCCTCTGGCTTTGTATGCGTTTCCGTTGGTGGCTGGATTCATGCTGCCGAACCTCGTGACCCCGCTGATGGAACTGTGGCGTGCGGATATTGGCTTCTCTGCAGGGACACTGACGCTCATCTTCATCATGTACCTTGGAGGGCTCGCGCCAGCCTTCTTGTTGGCACCGGGGCTCAGTGATAGTTGGGGAAGAAAACGTACACAGCAAGTGGCTGTGGTGCTCGGTATTGTTTCGTGTCTCTTTTACGTCTTAGCGGACAGCATTCCAGTACTGCTACTGGCTCGGATCCTTACGGGTTTGTGCTCCGGAACTCTCTTGGTGCTAGGGCCATCTGCTGTGCAAGGTATGGCTAGTGAGGATGAATCTTCTAAAGCTACGCTCACGGCCACGTTAGGTATCGCAATAGGGCTGGCGGGCGGGCCCCTGTTTGCGGGCGTGGTTGCGCAGTTGGCTCCATGGCCGACGAAGACGGTTTTCGTTCTTATGGCTCTCCTTCTCGCAATATCGCTGGTAGTGATCGGAACAGAACTGGAGACGGAGCGTAAGCCCAGGAGAGACTTGTTGCCCCACAAGGGGCTGGGGAAGAAAGACCAGCGTGTTGTTCTTGCTGGTCTCGGGGCTTTTGGTCCGGGAATGACGGCTGCTGGAATTGTTTTGGCACTGTCTCCAACACTTCTCAACGGAATTAGTGAAACAAGCGGACCCCTGGGTGCTGGCCTGATTGCAGGAGGTATGTATGCGGTTAGCCCGATCGCGCAGAGTCTAGTCCGTCGACTCCACAGCCTTGCGCACATCAGATTCTCTATGGTGCTAATCGCGTTGGCGATGTGCATCTTTGGCGCAGCAATGACGCAACAGAGCTTATGGTTCCTGATTCTAAGCGCGGTACTTATAGGTGCAGGGCAAGGGGTTAGTAATTTGGGCAGCTTTGGACTGATCCATCAAGAGGTTGACGAAGATTCGGTGCCTGGAGCAACAGCACTTTTGAGTTTGGGTACGTATGCCGCTGCGAGTGTTGTTCCTCTGGCAGGTGGGTACCTCATCGATCTAACCGGATTGTCGATTGCAAGCCTATGCATGGCGTTAGGAGTGGGTCTAATGGTTGCGGTGGGGTTTGTGTTTGCCCGGCAGAGCTATATTGACCAAACAAGGAGTGCCTAAAATGAAGATTGGAATTGTAGGGGCAGGAATTGCTGGCCTTGCGCTGGCTAATCTCTTGGATCATGCAAAATACGAGATCCAACTGATTGACAGCGCCGAATCGCTGGAGCCGATTGGCGCTGGTTTCACTTTGCAGCCGAACGGGCTCGAAGTGTTAAGAAGAATATTTCAGGACGATAATCCCTTCAGGGAAGCAGCGCTGGTAAGCACGTCGACAATCTATGATTCACAAGGCGAGCAATTGCCTATCGATATTATGGGCGAGCTCAGCGCTACCAACAAGTCCTACTCTATTCATCGAGGAGATATTCATTCTGCTCTACTGAGGAACCTCGATAGAAAAATCGGTCTATATACGTCGCGCCGAGTGGAACGCCTCGACGATCGTTCCACCGTTGGCAAAATGAGAGTCCAATATGAGAATGGACAGATAGAAAAGTTTGATCTAATAGTTGGGGCAGACGGCATTAAGAGCGTAGTTCGTAGGTTTGTTGAGCCGTCGGGAAGTCTCACTTATGGCAACGGTATTGCAGTGAGGACAATCGTTCCTAGAACAGAAAATGACCAAAAGTATCAAAATTTCCAAGCCTGGATGGGGAGGGGAAAAGTTGTACTTGCATATCCGGTCAAGAGTGGGACGAAGCTAAACCTAGCCTTCTATCTGACGGGCGGAAACACCGCAAGTTCATCTTGGTCGCAGCCAGTTGATTTGAAGTGGCTGGCAAAAGAGTTCCATGGTTGGGATACGCGATTGCAAGATCTCATTGCTCGTTCAACAGATGCATTCAGTTGGAAACTGGCGGACCTAAAGCCTTTGTCTACCTGGCATAGGGAAGGCTCAGTATTGATAGGTGATGCTGCTCATGCCATGCTGCCCTACCTAGGGCAAGGAGCCAACCAGTCTTTGGTTGATGCTATCGAATTGTCGAGGGCTTTGAATCAAGCAAATGATCATGTTTCAGCGATAAATTCACTAAAAAAGCTACGAAACGGGTAGAAAACTTTCCGCCGAAAAAAATGCAGCAATTTTCACGTTGTGCGGGCGATCTGTTTAAGCAAGACTTCGATGGTGATAGGGATCTAAAGGTAGCTAGAGTCAACCAGCTGTTAACTGAGTTGCGTAGCAATTAGAAGAGCGATTTATATAGGAGGTTATACACAGTGGGGAAGAAAGGTAAACTTGATGCTTTACTTGAAGCGAGTGTCGAAAACGGGTTCGATTCAAGTTTAAATTTGAATTATGTCTCGGTTGAGCAAGATGAAGTCCGCGCAGCGATAACTATTGATTCGTCACTATGGCAGCCAGCTGGGATTGTCCACGGGGGAGTTTTCTGCTCCATTGTCGAATCGGTTGCTTCAGCGGGCGCAACAGCCTGGGTTTTAGAAAATAGTACCGAGCGCGCTTTCGTTGGAATTGCTAATACCACCGACTTTTTCCGAAGCGTACGGGATGGCGGGTTGACCGCTATTGGTCGCCCGCTACATCAGGGGAGACGGACGCAGGTTTGGTCGGTTGAGGTCTTTGCTAGGGACATATTGGTTGCCCGTGGGACGCTCCGCGGGCAAAACATTAGAAGAGGGTGAAATAGGTGCCATACGAGCTTGAGAATGAGCTTCGCGCTTTGGTCAGGAAGATCGTCGCAAGACAGGGGGATGCGCTTGATCAAAGTTCCACCTGCGATGAGCTTGGTCAGTATGATTTATGGAGAGAGCTTAGTGATCACGGGCTAATTGGTGCCGGACTTCCTTGCAAGTATGGAGGTGGTGGTCAAGGCTTGTTCGCCCTGAGTATCGTCGCAGAAGAGCTTGCTCGGCAGGCTCGCCTGCCTGTGTTGCTAGTGATGTCGCCGGGGATAGTAGGATCAATCCTTCTTCACGGCGGAAGCGCTGAGCAGAAAGAGGAATTCCTGCCAAAGATTGCCGCTGGTGACCTTAAATGTGCTTTTGCTATTACGGAACCGGATGCAGGAAGTAACACTCATAGGATCAGTACTTCATTAACTCCTTTGGGTGATGGAAAGTATAGCTTGACTGGAACCAAGTGCTTTATTTCCGGCGCCGATGAAGCTCAAATGATTCTCGTTGTGGCAAAAATAAAACCAGATGGTGAAGATGCGAAACTCGGGTGTTGCCTTGTTCCTTGTGATACCGAAGGTTTAACGATGTCCAAGATTGAAACTGAGAAATTTAGCGACGACAGTCAGTGGCTTCTCAGTTTCGATCGGGTTGAAGTGGATCAATCAAGTGTAATTGGTGGCATCAGTTCGGGTTTGAAGGCACTGTTTCATGGCCTCAACCCGGAACGCATTCTCATGGCTGCTTTTTGTAATGGCATTGCCCTTCGCGCGCTTGACTTAGCCGTCGCCTATGCAGAATCTCGCGAGGTTTGGGGTGCTCCTATATCCACCCATCAGGCTATTTCGCATCCACTCGCAGAGGTAAAAATAGATATAGAGTTGGCACGGAATATGACTTTTCGTGCGGCTTCAGATTTCGACTCCGGCGGGGACTGTGGCGCCAGTGCAAATTATTCTAAATTTGCTGCGGCCAGGGCTGCAGTAAAGAGTGTTGATCGGGCGATCCAGACCCACGGTGGTAACGGATTTGTGAAGGATTATCGTGTCTCAGAATTATTCTGGCCGGCACGTTTGTTTCGAACGGCGCCTGTCAGTGAGGAGATGATTCTGAACTACGTAGCCAACAATATTCTCGGTATGCGCCGATCCTACTAGATGTTTTCTGAAAAGGAGTATTTTACAATGATTTCTAATTCCGCTATTTCTCAAGGTGCCGAGCGCGTAACCGCTGGCGGCCTTCAGGTTGCCAAGACTCTCTATGACTTCGTTAACACTGAGGTACTTCCCGTCATCGGCAAGGATTCCGCCGCGGAGCAGGAGAAGTTCTGGGATGGCTTCGGCAAGATCGTCGAGGAGTACACCCCGCGTAACCGCGAGCTGCTGAACACTCGCGACGAGCTGCAGAAGAAGATGGACGCCTGGTATGAGGATCACAAGGGTGCTCAGGATCCGGAGGAGTACAAGGCCTTCCTGAAGGAGATCGGCTACCTGGTTGACGAGCCGGGCGACTTTGAGATTACGACCCAGAATATAGATAGCGAGATCGCAGAGACTTCCGGCCCACAGCTGGTTATTTCGGCGTTGAACGCCCGCTTCGCGCTGAACGCGGCGAATGCCCGCTGGGGTTCTCTGTACGACGCTTTGTACGGCACCGATGCTATCTCCGAGGAAAACGGCCAGGAGAAGGGCACTGGTTACAACAAGGTCCGCGGTGACAAGGTCATCGAGTGGGGTCGCGAGTTCCTGGACCGCGTTGTACCGCTGGAGTCCGGTTCCCACAAGGACGTCACCAAGTACGCCGTCGAGTCTGGCCAGCTGACCGCCACCATCGACGGCAACGATGTGCACCTGCGCGAGCCCGAGGTTTACGTCGGCTTCGGCGGTGACAAGGCCAACCCGACCGACATTCTGCTGTACAACAACGGTCTGCATATCGACATCCAGATTGACCCGGAGTCCCCGATCGGCAAGACCGACAAGGCCGGTGTGAAGGACCTGAACCTCGAATCCGCAGTGACGACAATTATCGATTTTGAAGACTCAGTGGCAGCTGTGGATGCAGAGGATAAAACTCTGGGTTATCGCAACTGGCTTGGGCTAAATGTTGGTAATCTGACAAAAACTATTACCAAGTCGGGGCGAACCTTCACCCGTAAGCTCAACGAGGATCCTGTGTTTACCTCCCGTGATGGTGAGGAGCTGCGTCTGCATGGTCGTTCCCTGCTGTTCGTGCGTAACGTTGGCCACCTGATGCAGAACCCGGCGATCCTGGATCAGAACGGCGAGGAGATCTTTGAGGGCATCATGGATGCCGTTATTACTTCGGCTGCTGCGATCCCGGGTCTGGATGAGAACAACCCGCTGCGCAACTCCCGCACCGGCTCCATCTACATCGTGAAGCCGAAGCAGCACGGCCCGGAGGAGGTTGCCTTCACCAACGAGCTGTTCGGTGCAGTGGAGGATCTGCTGGGTCTGGAGCGGTTCACTCTGAAGGTCGGCGTGATGGATGAGGAGCGTCGTACCACCGCCAACCTGGATGCCTGCATCGCAGAGGTTAAGGAGCGCCTGGCGTTCATTAACACCGGCTTCCTGGACCGCACCGGTGATGAGATCCACACCTCCATGCTGGCCGGCCCGATGGTTCGCAAGGCGGACCTGCAGACCGCGCCGTGGAAGATCGCCTACGAGGACAACAACGTCGACGCCGGCCTGGCACACGGCCTGCCGGGCAAGGCTCAGATCGGTAAGGGCATGTGGGCCAAGACCGAGCTGATGGCGGACATGCTCGCACAGAAGATCGGTCAGCCAAAGGAGGGCGCATCCACCGCGTGGGTTCCGTCCCCGACCGGTGCGACCCTGCACGCGACCCACTACCACGAGGTGGATGTCTTCGAGGTGCAGGACAAGCTGCGCACCGAGGGTCGTCGCGAGACCCTGGGCGACATCCTTACCCTGCCGGTGGCGGAGTCTGCTGATTGGTCTGCTGAGGAGATCGCCGAGGAGATCGACAATAACTCCCAGTCCATCCTGGGTTATGTGGTCCGCTGGGTGGAGCAGGGTGTTGGTTGCTCCAAGATCCCGGACATCCACGACATCGACCTGATGGAGGACCGCGCGACCTGCCGCATTAACTCCCAGCACCTGGCCAACTGGCTCAAGCACGGCGTGGTGACCGAGGAGCAGGTCCTCGACTCCCTGCAGCGTATGGCTGCGAAGGTCGACCAGCAGAACGCTGGGGATGCTGCCTACCGCAACATGGCGCCGGACTTTGACGAGTCTGTGGCTTTCCAGGCTGCGAAGGATCTGGTGTTTAAGGGTCTGGAGCAGCCGGCTGGTTATACCGAGCCGATCCTGCATGCACGTCGTTTGGAGTTCAAGGCTAAAAACGGCATCGCCTAACACGGCTACCGACTCTCGCCAGCGCCCGTAAACGGGGCCGGTGAGTAAAACAACGGGGCGGACACACCACAACGGTGTGCCCGCCCCGTTTTCTTTTGGGGGTGGTGGCGACGGTGAGGCGGCAGTGGGGTGTGCAGGAGGAAGCGCAAAGGGAGAGTCTGCCCGGCCACAAACGGTGGCGGGGAACGTACTATCGGCAGCATGAACCCTGGGAACGTGAACAAGCGACAGCCCGAGACGTCGACAAGCGGGCAGGGGAGCGGCACTGCAGACGCAGACCTGCCCGACCTGTGCCTGCCCGATCTGTGGCAGTACGGCGCGATCCTCTTCGACCTCGACGGCGTGATTACCCCCACCGCCGACCTTCACCGGGAGGCCTGGGCTCACATGTTCAGCGAATACTTCCGCGAAATCAGCGCCACCGGGCAGAGCGTGGCCGAGTACACCGACCAGGACTACTACGACTACCTCGACGGCCGCCCGCGGACCGAGGGCATCGCCGTGCTGCTGCACTCCCGCGGCATCGACCTGCCCGCCGGTAGCGAGGAAGACACGGCAGCTGAGAACACCGTCTACGGGCTGGGGGAGCGCAAGAATGCCGAGTTCCTCCGACTGCTGGACCAGGGCATTGCGGCCTACCCGGGCAGTGTCCAGCTGCTTGACGCACTGGCTGCACCGAAGGAGGGCGTGGCCTCGCCCCGGCTGGCGATCGTCTCCTCCTCCAAGAACGCCCGCCCCGTGCTCGAGGCGGCGGGCCTGCTCGACCGCTTCGAACTCATCGTGGACGGCCTGGTCGCCGCGGAGCTCGAGCTGCCCGGCAAGCCCGCCCCGGACACCTACCTGCACGCGGCCACGTGGCTGGGAGTGCCAGCCGAGAAGGCCGTGGTGGTAGAAGACGCGCTCAGTGGAGTGGCCGCCGGGCGCAACGGCAAGTTTGGGCTCGTCGTAGGGGTGGACAGGGGAGCAGGCGAACAGGAACTCCGCGACGCCGGGGCAGACACCGTGGTGGCCGACCTCGCGGACTTCGTGGGCTAGCCCCGCCACAGTGCCACAGCGCTGGCTGTACCGCCTTGTGCGGCCGCGCAAAAGAGCCGCCGTGCAGCCGCACAAGCCAGCAACGTGACAACCCGAGCCCGCGATTCGGGGTAGTGCAACCCGCCCGCTAGACTGTGCGCGGCTCAGAAGAAAACCTCAACATGTGGGACATAATGACCTCAGCTTCGCAATCCGGCAACGCACAGCTCCAAGCCTTCCTCGCAGCCAAGCGCAACGGTGGCGCACAGGGGCCGAACCGCCCGATCGACGGTGCGGACTTGGCCACCGAAGGCTATCGGGCGGACCGCCACCACCACGGCGTCGACCCACTGGAGCTGATCGACCGCGATAACAACCCCGTCTGGGAGTGGGGCTGGGCGGAAACCAAGCCCAACCGCACCGACCTCGGGGTCGCCGAGACACTCTTCGCGCAGTCCAATGGCTATCTTGGCATGCGTGGCAATCCGCCGGAAGGCCGCGATTCCGCCGTCCACGGCACCTATATCAATGGTGTCTACGAGAACTGGAAGATCACCCACGCCGAGGACGCCTACGGCCTGGCCCGCGATGGGCAGTCCATCATCGACGTCCCCGACGCGAAGGCGATGCGCCTATACATCGACGACGAGCCGCTGCGCCTCGGCAACGCAGATATCAGTGAGTACAGCCGCACCCTCGACTTCCGCGACGGCGTGCTGCGCCGCAGCATGATCTGGCGCACCCCCGGCGGCAAGCGTGTGCGCGTGACCACCGAGCGCATGGTCAGCTTCCAGGAACGCCACCTGGCGATCATGGCTCTCGAGGTGGAGCTGCTGGATTCGGACGCCGCCGTCGTTGTCTCCTCCCAGCTGCTCAACCGGCAGGACGGCGAGGGCGAGTTCCCGGATAACAACGGACCCGTCGCCGTCCAGGACGGGGAGCTGGACCCGCGGAAGGGCTCCACCTTCGACGAGCGTGTCCTGATCCCGAAGTACCAGTCCCAGCCCGAGCCCGAGCGGGCGACCCTGGGCTACCAGGTCAACCACTCCGGCATGACGGTCGCCGCCTCCATGGACCACGAGCTGCGCGTGGACAATCCGGCGACCGCGGACTCCGGCGACGTCGAGGTGACCACGGAGGTCGCGGAGGACGTCGCCAGCGTCGTCTACCACATCAACGGCGCGAAGGGCTGTCACCTGCGCCTGGAGAAGTTCGTTAGCTACCACTCCTCCCGCCACGTGGCCCCGAAGGAGCTGGCCTTCCGCTGCGACCGCACCATCAACCGGGCGAAGCAGGTGGGCTACAGCAGCTTGGTGGAAAATCAGCGCGAGTGGCTGGGTGCATTCTGGGAGCGCTCCGATGTGCGCATCGGTGGCCAGCCAGAGCTGCAGCAGGCGGCCCGCTGGTGCATCTTCCAGCTGATCCAGGCTTCCGCGCGGGCCGAGACCACCGGCGTTCCCGCCAAGGGACTGACCGGTGCGGGCTATGGCGGGCACTACTTCTGGGACACGGAGATCTACGTGATGCCGTTCCTCAGCTACACGAACTCGAATTACGCCCGCAATGCCCTGCGCTTCCGCTACGAGATGCTGCCCTCCGCGCACGAGCGTGCCCTGGAACTTTCCCACGACGGCGTGCTCTTCCCGTGGCGCACGATTAACGGGCACGAGTCCTCCGCGTACTACGCCGCCGGCACGGCGCAGTATCACATCGACGCGGACGTGGCCTTCGCGCTGATGAAGTACTTCTACGCCACCGGGGACAAGGAATTCCTCATGCGTGAGGGCGTGGAGATCCTGCTGGGTACGGCCCGGTTCTGGGTGTCCATCGGCTTCTTTAACTCCGCGCAAGACCGCTTCGAGATCCACGCGGTCACCGGTCCGGATGAGTACACCACGGTGGTGAATAACAACCTCTACACCAACGTGATGGCGCAATATAACCTGCGCATGGCTGCGAAGGTGCTGAAGACGATGCGCGCCGAGCGGCCGGATGACTACGCGGACCTGGCTGCTCAGCACAAGCTCAACGATGCCGAGCTGGACCGCTGGGAGCTGGCAGCCGAGCAGATGTACATCCCCTTCAACGAGGAGCTGGGGATCAATCCGCAGGATGATTTCTTCCTCAACCGCCAGATCTGGGACTTGGACGACCCGAACGGTGAGCCGAAGCGCCCCCTGCTGCTGCACTATCACCCGCTGACGATCTACCGCTATCAGATCCTGAAGCAGGCGGACGTGGTGCTGGCGCTGTTCCTGCAGGGGAAGCAATTCTCCCAGGAGGTTAAGCGGGCTGACTATGATTACTACGACCTGTTGACGACGGGGGACTCCACCCTGTCGGCGGTGGTGCAGTCCATCATGGCCGCGGAGCTTGGTTATGCGGATAAGGCGTTGGAGTTCTTCCACCGCGGGCTGTTTGTGGACCTGGCGGATATGCATGGCAATACCGCTGACGGCGTGCATATCGCCTCCTGCGGTGGAGTGTGGACTGCGCTGACCTATGGCTTCGGTGGTCTGCGCGATCACGAGGGGGAGTTCACCATTGATCCCCGCTTGCCAGAGGGCTGGGAGCACCTCAGCTACAACGTCACCATTCGGGATGTCCAGGTTCGCGTGACGGTTCGCCCGGGTGAGGTGGAGCTGGTTTCCGTTCGGAGGAAGGACGCCGGCGTGGTCACGGTGCTGGGTCAGGAGGTTCGGATCACCGGTGAGTCGCAGGTTGTCGTGGGGGAGACGGTTCTCGCGGCCGGCTAGGTGCGGATTTTTCCATTCTTCTCCCCGCCCCGGTGACCTCGATGCCACCGGGGCGGGGAGTTTTGTGGCTGTTGCGACTGGTGTGATTTGAGGGTATTTACGCAACGAAGTTGTTGCGCAATAGGTGCGCTTCCTGTGATTTTGCCCTAAATAGGGTGTAAAAGCCCAGGGTGGACCATGGCAGTTAGTGACCAAGGTCTCCAAGCTCGTAGAGTTATTACGACACTGGAGGTGCCATGACTGTAAAGAATGACGAAAACCGGGACGCCCTTGTCCACGGGAAAATAACGACGAAAGCCCTGCGCGAAAAGCCGGGCATCCCAACCTGGGTTATGAAGCTGACGATGGCCATCACTGGCATCATCTTCGGCCTGTTTGTTCTGGTCCACATGCTCGGAAACCTGAAGGTATACACCGGCGCTGAGGGCTTCAATACTTACGCGGACTTCCTCCGCGAGGTCGGTTCGCCGATCCTGCCTGAGGGCGGCCTGCTGTGGATCTTCCGCATCGTGCTGCTCGTGGCAATCGTGCTGCACGTGTGGTTTGCGTTCGCACTGATCGGCCGCAGCCACCAGTCCCGCGGCCGCTTCCGCCGTAAGGGCATGGTCAGCAACTGGAATACCTTCTCTGCACGCACCATGCCGGTCACCGGTATCGTGCTGCTGCTGTTCATCATCTTCCACATCCTGGACCTGACCCTGGGTGTCCAGCCGGCTGCATCCAGCGAGTTCACCGAGGCTGTTGACGGCAACCACGCTGCCTACCAGAACCTCGTGGCTTCCTTCGAGCGCCCGGCAGTTGCGATCATCTACATCGTCGCGATGTTCATCCTGTTTGCCCACCTGTCTCACGGCATCTGGACCGCGTCCTCGGACCTGGGCATTACCGGCCACCGCTGGCGCCAGGTGATCCTGTGGATCTCCTACCTGGTCCCGGCCCTGATCCTCATCGGCAATATCTCTATCCCACTGGCTGTGCTGTTCGGGGGCATTGAGCAAGTGCCATTCGTCCCAGGCGTTTAAGCTCGCGAGTCTGTTAAGGAGTAAACGGCTATGAGCGATGTTATTAACCACCCGCACAACCAAACTGCGGATTTCAACTACGACGAGGCAGTCGCAGCTTTCACCGCGCCTGAGTCCTCCGTCGACGGCGTGACCGTCGGCAAGGTCCTGAAGGACAACGCCCCGCACGAGGTAGGCCAGGATCAGCAGTGGACCTACGCCAAGGACCACTTCGGCCTGGTATCCCCGCTGAACCGCAACAAGTTCCGCGTCCTGATCGTCGGTACCGGCCTAGCCGGTGGCGCTGCCGCCGCAGCCCTCGGCGAGCTGGGCTACGACGTGAAGGTCTTCACGTACCACGATTCCCCACGCCGCGCGCACTCCATTGCTGCGCAGGGTGGTGTGAACTCCTCCCGCGGTAAGAAGCTGGATAACGACTCGACCTACCTCCACACCAAGGACACGGTCAAGGGCGGCGACTACCGCTGCCGCGAGAACGACTGCTGGCGCCTGGCGATGGAGTCCCCGAAGGTCATCGACCACATGAACGCCATCGGCGCACCGTTCTCCCGCGAGTACGGCGGCACCCTGGCAACCCGTTCCTTCGGTGGCGTGCAGGTCTCCCGCACCTACTACACCCGTGGTCAAACGGGTCAGCAGCTGCAGCTGGCGACGACCTCCGCGCTGTACCGCCAGATCGGCGCCGGCAACGTGGAGATCTTCACCCACGCAGACATGCAGGACGTCATCGTCGAGAACGGCGTCTGTAAGGGCGTCGTGATGCGCAACCTGATCACCGGTGAGCTGACCGCTCACACCGGCCACGCAACCGTGCTGGCCACCGGTGGTTACGGCAACGTGTACCACATGTCTACCCTGGCGAAGAACTCCAACGTCTCCGCCATCATGCGCGCCTACGACCAGGGTGCCTACATGGCATCCCCGTCCTTCGTGCAGTTCCACCCGACCGGCCTGCCGGTCAACTCGGACTGGCAGTCCAAGACCATCCTGATGTCCGAGTCCCTGCGTAACGACGGCCGCATCTGGACCCCGAAGAAGAAGGGCGACGATCGCGACCCGAACAACATCCCGGACGACGAGCGCGACTACTTCCTGGAGCGTCGTTACCCGGCATTCGGCAACCTGGTCCCGCGTGACATCGCGTCCCGCGCGAACGCCCAGCAGATCAACGCCGGCTACGGCGTTGGCCCGAAGAAGAACTCCGTCTACCTGGACCTGGGTGACGCCATCAAGCGCCTCGGCAAGGACACCATCCGCGAGCGCTACGGCAACCTGATTCAGATGTACGAGGAGGCCATCGGTGAGTCCGCGTACGAGACCCCGATGCGCATCGCACCGACCTGCCACTACACCATGGGTGGCCTGTGGACCGACTTCCACGAGATGACCTCCATTCCGGGGCTCTTCTGTGCCGGTGAGGCATCCTGGATGTACCACGGTGCAAACCGACTGGGTGCTAACTCCCTGCTCTCCTCCTCCGTCGAGGGCTGGTTCACCCTGCCGTTCACGATCCCGAACTACCTGGCGCCGCTGCTGGGCGAGGAGGTCTCTGCTGAGGACTCCCCGGCCGCACAGGAGGCCCTGGAGCGCTCTCAGAAGCGCATCGAGCGGATCATGAACGTCCGTGGCGAGGAGCCACACGGCGCGGCGTACTACCACCGTCAGCTCGGCGAGATCCTGTACTTCTCCTGTGGCGTGTCCCGCAACGTCGAGGACATGAAGGACGGCATCGAGAAGATCCGCGCACTGCGTAAGGAATTCTGGGCCAACGTCCACGTCCCGGGCGAAGCCAACGAGATGAACCAGGAGCTGGAGTACGCACTGCGCGTGGCCGACTACCTGGACCTCGGCGAGCTCATGTGCGTCGACGCACTGGACCGCGACGAGTCTTGCGGTGCCCACTACCGCGATGACCACCTCTCCGAGGACGGCGAGGCCGAGCGTGACGATGACAACTGGTGCTTCGTTTCCGCTTGGGAGTCGAACGGCGATGAGAAGTTCATCCGCCACTCCGAGCCGCTGTACTTCGATCGAATCCCGCTGATGACAAGGAATTACAAGTAATGAAGCTGAATCTTGAAATTTGGCGTCAGGCGGGCCCGAACGCCGAAGGCCACTTCGAGTCCGTCAAGGTTGACGACGCCGCAGAGCAGATGTCCATCCTGGAGCTGCTGGACCACGTCAACACCATGTACGTCGAGGCTGGCAAGGAGCCCTTCGCCTTCGCCTCTGACTGCCGCGAGGGTATCTGTGGTACCTGTGGCCTGATGGTGAACGACCGTCCGCACGGCCCAGACCAGAACAAGCCTGCTTGCCAGCAGCGCCTGGTTTCCTTCAACGATGGCGACACCATCAAGCTGGAGCCGCTGCGCTCCGCTGCATACCCGGTCATCAAGGACATGGTCGTCGACCGTTCCGCGCTGGACCGCGTCATGGAGAAGGGCGGCTTCGTTTCCGTCCAGGCTGGTACCGCACCGGACGCCGACGACCTGCTGGTCAACCACTCTGACGCGGAGAAGGCTCTGGACCACGCGGCCTGCATCGGCTGTGGTGCGTGTGTCGCAGCCTGCCCGAACGGCGCTGCTCACCTGTTCACCGGCGCGAAGCTGGTTCACCTCACCCTGTCCCCGATGGGTCGCGAGGAGCGCGGCAAGCGCGCCCGCGCCATGGTCGACGAGGTGGAGACCAACTTCGGTCACTGCTCCCTGTACGGCGAGTGCGCGGACGTCTGCCCGGCTGGCATCCCGCTGACCGCCGTTGCCGCGATCACGAAGGAGCGCGCACGTGCTGCCTTCCGCGGTAAGGACGACTAGGTTAAGCTGTAGATACATACAGGTTTTCCGGAAAGTAGGAAAGAAATGGCTCTCGCTGAAAGCCTCCAGATGGAGCGTTACTACGAGGACGGCTTCGTCCCGTCGAGCTACGATGCGCCGCACTCTTCTCTGCACCGCTCTATCACCTGGGTCGCGATGGGCTCCATCCTGAGTTCCCTGGCCTTCTTTGGCATGGCGATCTACGGCCTGGCTGGTGCAGCCGGTAGCGACAATGCAACCGGTTTCGTTATCGCAGGTCTGATCGGTGCTGTGCTCCTTCTCTTCGGTGGTTTCGCCATGGTCCACATCGGTCGCGCGAACTACCGCGAGTACGTCAAGCGCAGTGGTCGCATCCACTAGAACTTGGCTAGCACGCGCGTGATGCACGCGCAGGGCACGCACCTCCAACGCAGCCCGCAAAGCTAGTACTTGAGGCCGCCCCGGTCCCGTCATTGAGGACGGTGACCGGGGCGGCTTTTTGCATGCTGCTTCTCGGTCGCGCGACGGCATGGCAGGCTTGGGGCTGCGTCGCGGTGGGGGAGGGGAAGACCCCAAGGGCTAAAGCTGCGATACTGGTGGGGTGAGCCATCGCAGCATTGATAACCCCGCCCCAGCTAGCAGCAGCCTGCCGGTGCCCGGCCCCTCCCCGGAGTCCGAGGCCCAGCGGCGCCACGACCTGCGCAAGCACAAGGCCATCGCCTCGGGCCTGCTGATCTTCGCGGCGATCGTCTTCGTCATCTGCCGCATCGTGGATCACGGCGGCGATGCCCCGGCCTGGGTCGGCTACGTCCAGGCCGCCGCCGAGGCCGGCATGGTTGGTGGTATCGCGGACTGGTTCGCCGTCACCGCACTCTTCCGCCACCCACTGGGCCTGCCGATCCCACACACCGCGATCATCAAGCGGAAGAAGGACCAGGTCGGCCACTCGCTGTCGGAGTTCGTCGGCGAGAACTTCCTCAACGCCACCCTCATCTCCGAGAAGCTGCGGGCCGCCCACCTGCCTACACGGGCCGCCAAGTGGGTAGTGGAATCCGAGGGGGACCAGGTCATCAGCCGGGAGATCGGCAAGCTGATCCGGCTGACGGTCAACGGGGTGAACGCCAAGGAAGTCGAGGCCGTCCTGCGCGTGATGGTCATCGACCGCCTCCGCGAACCACAGTGGGGCCCACCGATGGGGCGCGGCCTACAGCAGCTCATCGACGAGGGCCGCACCGAGCCACTGGTCGACGCGGCCGTCATCTGGATGGACGATAAGGCCCGGGAGTCAGAGGACTTCATCGTCAACCTCATCGACGAGCGCACCCCGCGCTGGGCGCCCCGCTTCGTCCGCGAGCTCGTCGGCGACCGCGTCTACCGCGAGGTCGTGGACTTCACCGCTGCGGTGCGGGCCAACCCGAACCACGAGGCCCGCCAGCAGTTCCGCAGCTTCATCGCGGGTCTGGCCCGCGACCTTCAGCACGACCCGGTGATGATCCAACGCATGGAGAACATCAAGGAGGACATCCTCAACTCCGGGCCCATTACCGCGCTTCCGGCGACCGTGTGGGAGAACACCCGGCACGTGCTCGCAGAGCAGGCCGAGGACCCAGAGTCCATGTTGCGCACCCGCATCGCGGCCTGGGTCAGCGAATTCGCCGAGCGAGTGCTCGAGGAACCACAGCTGCGCGAAAACCTGGAAGACCGGCTGGTTGGGGCGGCGTCCTACCTGGCGGAAAACTACGCAGGTGAGGTCACTAGCATCATCGGTGAGACCGTGGAGCGGTGGGACGCTGAGGAGGCAAGCGACCGCATCGAGCTGATGGTGGGCAAGGACCTGCAGTTCATCCGCGTCAATGGCACCGTCGTGGGCGCCTTGGCGGGGCTGGCTATCTACTCGCTGGCGCAGCTGATCGGCTGGCTCTTCTAGCGGAAGGGACGGTGGCCTGCCGCTCCCGCTGCGTGTCCGGGGCGTGCACTAGGATGAGGCCATGATGAATCCCGCAATACTCATCGGCTTCCAGGTGGCTTTCTACCTGTATATGTCCCTGTCCGTGATCGTTCTGATCCTGGGGGTTGCTGCCGCTGCCCAGGTGGCAATGACCCGCGATGATGCCTTCGAGGTCATCAACCGCAAGAAGCAGAACTGGCTGCTGCTTGGGGGCGGGGCAGCGCTGACTGGCCTATTCGGCATCTTCGGTGGCGGTGCCTTCCCACTGTGGATCATCGGTGCGGTGATCGTCGGTATCTACTGGCAGGATGTTCGCCCGGCGATCCGCGACATCCTCGATAACGCCTCCGGGGCGTGGTAGCCGTGGCTGCTTCCCAGAACTCGTCAGGGTCCGTGTCCCCGAGCCGCGAGTCGGTCGCTCAGATTATGGACGCCACCCTGCTGGCCACCGACGCCAGCCGGGAGGACGTGCGGGCTCTGCTCCGCGAGGCCCAGGAACTCGGCTGTGGTGCGGTGTGCGTATCCCCGTCCATGCTGCCGATCTCGGGGGATTACCCCGGGCTGCGCGTGGCCACGGTGGCGGGATTTCCCTCCGGTAAGCACCAGAGCCTCATCAAGGCGACCGAGGCCCGCTTTTCGGTGGAACAGGGCGCCGATGAGGTGGACATGGTCATTGACGTGGCCAATGCTGTGGCCGCCGATGAGAATGCCATGCTCTCGGAGATCATGGCCGTGCGCGAGGCGCTACCCGCGCCAGCGGTGCTGAAGGTAATCCTGGAATCCGCGGTGCTTTCCGAGGAGCAGCTGCGCGCTGCAGTGCGTTCGGCCGCTCGCGCCGGCGCGGATTTCGTGAAGACCTCCACTGGCTTCCATCCGGCGGGAGGCGCCAGCGTCGAGGCTGTGCGGATCATGGCCGATGAGCTGGATCGGATGGGCAAGCGCGGCCGGGTGGGGATCAAGGCCTCCGGCGGCATTCGCACCTGGGAGCAAGCCGTGGCCATGATCGAGGCGGGGGCGACCCGCCTGGGGGTTTCTGCCGCCCGCGCCATTTTGGAGGGCGCGCCGCAGCAGTAGTCGGGGGTGAAGGGGATTAAGCCGCGGCCCGGTTGAAGATCTCGCCGCCGGAGCCCACTGCTCCCGGGCGGTCCTCCTCGGCCGGGGTGTTGTCCCCGGTACCGTCGTTGCCGCGATCCGTGCGCGGGCTTTCCTGCCCGCCCTGCTGGGATTGCCCCGCCTCATTGAGGGAGCTCTGCAGCTCGTTGAGATCGACATCCGTGCCGTGCAGGGAGATCTGCAGGCCGTTGTTGGTGACGCGCACATCGCGGGCCTCAAGGCCACCTGGCGTGTTCTGCTCCACGGACTGTTCGACAGCGCCGCCGAGCGCCTCAGCAAGGACATCCGGCAGCTCCTGACCGAAGACCTTCACGGCCGAGACTTCCATCGTCAGCTGGCCTTTCTCGATCTTCGGGCTCATCACGATGCTGGCCAGCCCGCCGCTGAACTGCACTTCGAGGGTCTGATCCTGGGGGTTCGGCACAACGTCATCGACCTGAAGGAGGCTGTTCAGCAGGTCATCGTCCGACTGGCCGGACTGATTGGCGATCATCTCGGCCTTCATGACCTCCTTCGGCAGCTCCGCGTCGACGGTCAGCTCGCCGAAACGCATGTCCTGCGGAGTCTCGCCCATCGAGAGCTTCTTTCCGGTGATGTGGGTTCGCGGCATGCCGGTGACGACCGGGCGGTTGGGGTCGTTGTCCTCATAAGAGACGTCGATGCTGGAGGGGACCTCCACCTCCAGGTGTGGCAGCGATCGCTGCACCAACCCCAGGAGCACCGGGGTGGTGCCCAGCGATACCTTCGGGTCCTCGACCGTGCGCGAATTCGAAGCCTCGGTCAGGGAGTTCTTGATCTCATGCTTGATGTACCAGCGCGCGCCGAACTCGGCGATCAGAGCGAGCAGAAGCACGATGATCACGATGATGGCCAGGACCTTCGGCGCCTTCGACTTCTTCTCCGGGGCCTGCTGGGCCGGGAAGCCGGAGAACTGGGGCTGCTGGGGATAGTAATTTTGAGAGCTCACCCAACATAGTGTTCCGCAAAGCCAGCAAGATTTCTATAAAACCGCGCTCCGGTGGCAGTTGCGGGCAATCCAGCGGGAGACCCCACCCGCAGCGGAAGGATGCCCACCGGGGCGCCGCGGAAGGGGATTAGATCCGGATGTCGCTCACGAGTTCCCAAGGGACAGTGAGCAGATTGTCCTGCATCCGCCGCCGCGGGTTGAGCTTCGCCAGCTCGGCCGGAAGCTGGCTCAACAGGTCCGCGCGGGCGAAGCGCCAGCGCACCCGCGGGCCGTAGGGTGCATAACCCGCAGCCCGGTCCCAGGCCGCATCCGCAGCCTGTAGCAGCGCGAAAATCTTGTGGCCCTCGGTGTTCTCGTGGATCAGAGCCTTCGGCAGCCGCTCCGCCACATCCGAGGGCTTGTCAACATCGGCCGGATCCCAGGCCAGCGTCAGCGTCTGGGGGCCAGACTCGTCCAGGAGCACCCAGGCCGCCCGCCGTCCGACCTCATCGCAGGTCCCCTCGATGATCTGCCCGCCGGGGCTCAGCCCCGCGATCATCATCTGCCAGGCCGCGAGCACCTCGGAGACGTCGTACTGGCGCAGCACGTTGAAGGCCCGCACCAATTCGGCGCGGTGGCCCGCCAGCTCGAAGCCGCCCAGGGCGAACTCCACGCCATCGCGGGGCGGCAGCACCCGCGAGGGCTCGATCTCGAGCCCGAGCACGCGCACCTTGGGGTCTACCCGGCGCAGCCATCCGGCCCACTCCACCGTGGTGGTGTGAGAAGCCCCGTAGCCCACATCCACGGCGAGCGGGCGACGTCCGGATGAAGAAGCAGCATCGAAGGCGGCGCGCACCGCGGGGTGATGAGCGAGCCACCGGTCGGCCTTGCGCAGCCGGTTGAAGCCGGTTGTGCCGCGGGTGGGTACGCCAACGGGCCCGTCCTGCGACCAGGAACGGGCCCGTAGATTGTGGGCGTGATCAGCCACGGAAGTTTAGGCGTTCTCCTTGAGATACTTCTCGATCAGGGAGGACTCGTGGGCGATGAACTGCTCGACCCACGCCATGATCTTCGGCTCCAGCATGGAACCCATCATGGGGATCTTAACGTCCACCGCGGACTTGGCGTTCAGGGTGGTCGCACCATCGGCGTCCTGCAGCACCAGGTCGGCATTGAACTTCACCGGCAGGCCCGAGACCTCGGCGGTGACAGTGCCGGTCGCGCGGCCGCCCTCGATCGGGCCCAGGGTGACGGTGCGGGCCAGCTCGAGGGCAGCCGGAACCATCGCGCGGAAGGACTCCGGGACGGCGTCAATCGGCAGCTTCTCGGCCAGCTCAGCCTTGACGTTCGGGCCGCCGGTGAAGCTGCGGACTTCGCCGGGCTCGTCACCGATGTTCTTCGCCTCGTACTCCCAGTACTCCTGGGAGGACAGCGCGGCGTGGACATCGGCGAGCGGGAAGCCGATGCTGTGGGTGTTCTCACTGTTAGTCGTCATGGCTACAGGCTACCGTTAGAGGCGTGACACAAAAGCAGAATCACGCCAATACTTTTCCGGCCGCAACTACCGGCCCCGCCGCCGTGCCGACGCTCGACGAGGTGGCCGCCGCCGTCGCCCCCACCGGTGCCACCGTGGACCGGCGACCACTCGCGGAACTGACCACGCTGCGCATCGGTGGGCAGCCGGCCGCCGTGGTGGAATGCACCACCGCCGAGCAGCTGGCCGGTGTGCTGGAGGCCGTCGACGCCGCGGGCTGGCGCGTGCTGATCGTCGGTGGGGGATCGAACCTGTTGATCGGGGAGGGTCCGGAGGTTTCCGAGCTGGTTGTCGTGCACGCCGCGGACACTCCGGGCGCGGCCATTAGCATTGATCCGGAGACGGGCGTGTGCTCGGCCTTCGCGGGAGTGGAGTGGGATCGTTTCGTCGCCGCGACCGTGGCCGCCGGCCTGGGTGGGCTGGAGTGCCTCAGCGGTATCCCGGGCTGCGTTGGAGCCACCCCGGTGCAAAACGTGGGCGCCTACGGGGCGGAAGTATCCCAGGTGCTGCGCAGGGTGCGGCTCTACGACCGCGCCCGCCGGGTCGCGGAGTGGGTGGCGCCCGAGAGCCTGGATCTGGCCTACCGCTACTCGAACCTGAAGTTCACCGACCGTGCGGCGGTGCTGGAGGTGGAGTTCCAGCTGGACCCGGCGGGGCTCTCTCTGCCGCTGCGCTTCGGTGAGCTAGCCCGGCGCCTGGGCGTGGCCCGCCCGGCTGAGGGGGAGGAGGCCGACCAGATCCGCCGCCCGGCCGCAGAGGTTCGCCAGGCGGTGCTGGAACTGCGCGCTGGCAAGGGCATGGTTCTTAATGCCGAGGACCAGGACACCTGGTCCGCCGGTTCCTTCTTCACCAATCCGGTCGTCGCTGGAGACGCGGCACGGGATGCGGTGGTCGCCGCCGTTCGCGAGCGCGTCGGTGAGGCGGAGGCCGAGGCCATGCCACTGTTCTCCGTCGGAACGCCGGAGAAGCCGGAGTTCAAGTTCTCCGCGGCCTGGCTCATTGAGCGGGCGGGCTTCCACAAGGGCTGGCAGGTGCCAGGCCGGGAGCATGCCGGGCTGTCCACCAAGCACACCCTGGCGCTGACCAACCGGGGAGGGGCGAGCAGCGCGGACGTGGTGGCGCTGGCCACCGCGGTGCGCGACGGGGTCTTCGAGGCTTTCGGCGTGGAGCTGGTGCCCGAGCCGGTGTGGATCGGGGCGGAGCTGCCGCAGGTCAACAGCGCAACTGACTAGGCACTAAAAGAACAACGCCCTTGGCGCGAGCTTCGCGACCCCCAAAGCTGGGGTCAGTCTCGGCCTAGGGCGTTGTGCGTGTTCGGTATCGCCGGGCGAGTACCTGAGGCGGGTGAGTGCCCGTCTCAGGCATCGAACCCGGCGACCCGGGTGGAGGCTTAGCCCTCCTCGGCGACGATCTTTTCGACCATGTCCTTGATCTCGCGGCGGCGGATCTTACCGATCAGGTCCGTCGGCAGCTCGTCGACGACGAAGAAACGACGTGGCACCTTGTAGCGGGTCATCTCGTGGCGTGCCCACTCCTTGACCTTCTCCTCCTCGAAGTCCTCCTTCTTGACGTGCTCGTCGAGCACCACGGCGGCGACGACCTCGTCGGAGCCGTCCTCCTTGGCCAGGCCCACCACGCCAGCCTTCGCAATCATCGGGTGATCCGCCAGGACTTCCTCGACCTCCGCCGGGTAGACGTTGAAGCCACCCGTGATGATCATCTCCTTGATGCGGGAGACGATGCGCAGGAATCCATCCTCCTCCATGACGGCCATGTCACCGGTCTTGAACCAGTCCTCGAAGAACGGCTGCTCGTCATCGGCGACGTTGATATAGCCGCTGAACACCTGCGGACCACGGATCAACAGCTCGCCGGCCTCGCCGTCCGGCATGGTGCGGGAGAGATCCTCCGGATCAGCGACCCGAACCTCGGTGCTCGGGAACGGGATGCCGATATAGCCTGCACGCGCGTGCTCCGAAATAGGGTTCGCAGTGGCGATCGGGGAGGTCTCGGTCAGGCCGTAGCCCTCGATGATGGAGCCACCCGTGCGCCCCTGCCACTGGTGCGAGATGGACACCGGCAGTGGCGCCGCGCCGGAGAGCGCGTTCTTCACGCCGTTGATGTCCAGGTTGTGCTCCTCCGCAGCCTCCAGGATCTTGTCGTACAGCGTCGGCACGCCCGGCATGTACGTCGGAACCTGCTTCTTCATCTGATCCACGATCAGCGGGATCTCCGGCTTCGGCAGCAGGCAGAGCTTGCCGCCAGTCGCCACGCCGAGTGCTGCGGTCAGGGTCAGACCGAAGATGTGGAACATCGGCAGTGCGGCCAGGTAAATCTCCTGCTCGCCCTCGCCGAGCTCACCCACCCAGGCCAGACCCTGGGCCACGTTCGCCATGATGTTGCGGTGCGTCAGCATCGCGCCCTTCGGCTTGCCGGTGGTGCCGGAGGTAAAGAGGATGAAGGCCTCGTCATCCAGGCTGCGCTCCGGCACCGGACTGAGGTAGGCGCCGTCGCCGCCGATGGTGCCGTCGACCAGCTTCTGGAAAGGCACCGTGCCCGGTGCCGGGGAGTGCAGCTGTTCCCGCTTTTCCTTCAGGGAGGAGATCGGCAGCTTCAGTGCGAGCTGCTTGATCTTCGGCATCGCCTCGATCATGTTGACGGTGACGACGGTATGCAGCTGCGTGCGGTTGACCAGCTCCTCGCACAGCGGGGCGATCTTGTCCCAGGCGATGATGACCTTCGCGCCGTGGTCGATGAATGGTCCCTGCAGCTCGCGGGCGGTGTACAGCGGATTGTGTTCCACCACCGTCGCACCCAGGTATAGCACCGCGAAAATCGAGATCAGGTGCTGCGGGCAGTTCGGCAGGCAGATGGCGACGCGGTCGCCAGGGCGGACTCCGAGCGCCTTCAGTCCAGCGGCTACCTTACGGACCTGAACGTGCGCCTGGGCATAGGTCGTTGTGCCGCCGAAGAAATCGAGCATCACATCCTTGCCGTGCTCGCTGCTGGCCTTGATGAACATGTCCACCAAGGTGTCGCCGCTGAGTTCGATCTCCGCAGGAGTCCAGGAGTTGTAGTACTTCAGGTACGGCTTCTCCCGCCAAGCGCGGCCTTCAGGCTTCTTGCCTTCCTCGTTCGCCGCGGAAGAGTTGGGGGCGAGGGTTTCGGTCATGTCTTTATCCTCCTTGGGGTCCGAAACAAGGAATGTGATGCGGGTCTCACTAACGCTAGCTGCTCCAGGGACATTTGTGTGTGAAAACAAATAACTCGCAAGGAATACTAACGCCGGCGGGGAGGCGTCCTCAAAGGGGCTGGAGCGAGTGGGGGAACGTAGGATCGGGAAGCATGCGCATCGCGATGATCTCTATGCACACTTCTCCGCTGGAACAGGCGGGAACCGGCGACGCCGGCGGAATGAACGTCTACATCCGAAACACCGCCGAACAGCTGGCCAAACTGGGCTTAAGTGTGGACATCTTCACCCGCGCCACCCGGCCGCTGCAGGGGGAGGTCGTGGAACTCGGTGACGGGGTGCGGGTGATCAATTGCGTGGCCGGACCCTATGAGGGGCTGAGCAAGGAGGAGCTGCCGACTCAGCTGGCCGCGTTCACCGGCTCCGTGCTCGCCTTCACCCGGCAACACGGGCTGAGCTATGACCTCATCCACTCCCACTACTGGCTCTCTGGCCAGGTCGCGTGGCTGCTGCGAGACCTGTGGAATATTCGCTGGGTCCACACCCCGCACACGCTGGCCGCAGTGAAGAATAACTACCTCTCCGAGGGGGATCACCGGGAGCCGGAGTCCCGTCGCATCTGTGAGCAGCAGATCGTGGACAACGCCGACGTCCTCATCGTCAACACCGACGCCGAGGTCGCGGACGTCGAGGAGGGCTACGACTCCCATAAGGCCCGCATCGCGGTGGTCACCCCTGGCGCCGATATTGAAAAATTCACCCCCGGCACCGAACGCGCCACCGAGAACGCCCGCCGAGCTCTGGGAATCCCGCTCTCTGCGAAAGTGATCGGCTTCGTGGGGCGCCTCCAGCGACTCAAGGGGCCTCACGTGCTGCTGCAGGCCGCCGCGACCCTCATCGAGCGCTACCCGGATATGCCGATCCGCGTGCTGATCTGCGGCGGGCCGAGCGGTTCCGGGCTGGAGCGCCCGAAGTGCCTGGAGGAGCTCGCCGAGGAGCTGGGAATTTCGCGCGCGGTGCGCTTCTTGAAGCCCCGCCCGCCCGAGGAGCTCGTCTCGATCTACCAGGCCGCGGACGTGGTGGCGATGCCGAGCGCGAATGAATCCTTCGGTCTGGTCGCCCTGGAGGCGCAAGCCACCGGCACGCCCGTGGTCGCCACCCGCATCGGAGGGCTGCAGGCCGCGGTCGCGGAGGGGAAGTCTGGTCTGCTGGTCGACGGCCAGGATCCGCAAGCCTGGGCCGATGCGCTGGGCCAGTTGCTTTCCGACGACGACCAGCGCATCGCGATGGCGGAGTACGCGCCCCAGCACGCCGCCCGCTATAGCTGGGAGAATACGGCCAAACAGCTGGTGGAGCTCTACCGAAGCCTCCCGACGATGCCGGAGGAAGGTCCCGCGGAGCGTCACCCTGCGGGCAGCGCGAATTAATGCTCGGGCCTTCCGCGGCCCGGCTGCGGGGGTAGGTTGGGGGCATGAACCTCGAAAAGATCTCTGCGCTCTTAGATGAAGCCGACGTCGACTACGTCGAATCCGGCGGCAACCTGGTTGTCGTCCTCCCTGGGGAACGCAGGCTCAAGACCAACTGCCTCTTCATCCCGCAGGAGGGCATGTTCCGGGTCGAGGCCTTTGTGTGCCGCGCGGTGGAGGAGGCCCAGGAGGAGGTCTACCGGCTGCTGCTGCAGGCCAACCGCCGGACCTACGGGGTGCATTACACCCTCGATGGCAATAACGACATCTACTTGGTCGGGCAGTTCGGTGAATCCACCACTGCCGAGGATATCCAGCGGATCCTGGGGCAGGTGCTGGAGCGCGCGGATGGGGACTTCAACCGCATCCTGGAACGCGGCTTCGAATCCTCCATCCGCCACGAATGGGCCTGGCGGCTCTCCCGCGGCGAGCCGACCTTCAACCTGGGCGCCTTCCAGCGCCTGCGTCCCACCGACGAGGAGGTCGACCGGCTGGCACCCATGCCCGGCAAGTCCCCGCGCGAGGTCGTGGCTGAACAGGCTGCCGCCGCGCCAGCCGGGTCTGAGGAGGAAAGCAAGGAGACCACCGAGCAGGACGCTGAGTAGCCAGCCGCGCGTCGGGGCAGCGTGGGAGTGAGCCCCGCGAACGGGGTCACTGGCCGCCGGGGTCGCAACGTTTCATGGCAAAATGGAAGCATGAGCAACACTGAAGGAACACTGATCCTCCTCCGCCACGGGCAGAGCGAATGGAACGCAACGAATCAGTTCACCGGCTGGGTGGACGTCAGCCTCACCGACCAGGGCAAGGCCGAGGCCAAGCGCGCTGGCCAGCTGATTAAGGACGCCGCCGTCGAGCCGACCGTCCTGTTCACCTCTCTGCTGCGCCGCGCGATCATGACCGCGAATATCGCGCTGAACGAGGCGGACCGCCACTGGATCCCGGTGCAGCGCGACTGGCGCCTCAACGAGCGCCACTACGGTGCGCTGCAGGGCCTGAACAAGGCAGAGACTCGCGACAAGTACGGCGAAGAGCAGTTCATGTCCTGGCGTCGCAGCTACGACACCCCGCCGCCGCAGATCGACGTGGATAGCGAGTACGCGCAGACCAACGACGTGCGCTACGCCGATCTGCCGGAGGTCCCGCGCACCGAGTGCCTGCAGGACGTCGTTAATCGCCTCGTCCCGTACTACGAGGCCGAGATCGAGCCGCGCCTGAAGGCCGGGGAGACCGTCCTCGTTGTCGCGCACGGCAACTCCCTGCGCGCGCTGGTCAAGCACCTGGACGAGATCTCCGATGAGGACATCGCCCAGCTCAACCTGCCGACCGGTATGCCGCTGGTCTACAAGTTCGACAGCAATGGTGCGGTCAAGGTCAAGGGTGGCGAGTACCTCGACCCGGAGGCAGCAGCAGCCGGTGCGGCCGCCGTAGCCGCCGAGGGTAAGAAGTAACACCTTTCACAAAGCTCACCACATAAGCGAAACGCCCCAGGAAGATTTTCCTGGGGCGTTCTTGCGTCGCGTGCAGCGCGACCGCGCCCAGTCCGGGTGGGCGTTCCCCACTCAATCGCGATCGTGGGGGGGAGCTAGAGCTTGCGCTCGCGGGCTGCCCGGGTCGCCGGGTGGATCGTCAGCAGCGGGAAGCCGCTGGGGGCGAGAGGCGCACCCGCCTCGTTCTGCTCGCCGGTGGCTGCGGCGCGCGCCTCCAGGGCCTCGCAGTGCTCTGCCAGCACCTCGTAGGACTCCTCGCCGATGAGTTCCACCAGCTCGTCCTTGTGGGTGCGCCACATGGCATCGGCCGGTCCGCCCTGGCCCTCGGCGCTGCCAGCGTGGCAGTTCGGGTCCGTGGTGCACCACCAGTCGAAGTCCGCTCCGCCGTCGCCCCAGGCGCGGCGGTTATATTCCGTGATCGTGGTGCGCAGCATTTCCTGGCCATCTGGGCGGGTCTCCCAGTCCTCCAGGCGGCGCAGCGGCACCTGCCAGCACACCTCCGGCTTGGACTCCACGATGGACTCGCCGTTTTCAGTGGCCCAGATGTGCAGCGCGCACCCGATGCCGCCGTCAAAGCCCGCGCGGTTGGCGAAGATGCATGCGCCGTCGACGGTCTTGGTCTTCAATGCGGGCTCCATCTCGCCCTCGTCGTTTTCCAGCTCGTCCCACTCGAGCCATGGCTCGAGCTCCCCGTCTGCCTGCGCCTTCTCATCCGGGGTTTCGCCCGGCGTGTAGAGCTGCCACTGCTCGGGGCTGAGCTCCTGGACCACACGGTTGAGGTTGGCGCGGTCGTCGTCGTCCGTAAGAAAAGCACCGTGGACACAGCAGGCCACACCCGGGTCGGCGGCGACGTCGATGCCGTGGCAGGCCTCCGTACCGAAGCGGCAGCGGTAGGTGGACATCAGCCAGGTCAGGTCGATCTGGATGATGTGCTCGGAGTCGGCCGGGTTGATGAATTCCAGCCATTCGCGGGGGTAATCGCCGGGTAGTTCGACGCCGCGGCGCACCGAAAGGTCAGCTGGGGTGCCGTCTGGATAGCCGGACGCGATGGGGTGGGGGGAATTTGGCTCGCTATTTCTCACGCAATCCACCGTAGACCCGATAGGCTGAAAACGTGAGATTAGGTGTCTTGGACGTTGGCAGTAATACGGTTCACCTCGTGGTTGTGGATGCCCAGTACGGTGGCCCGCCAACTCCCATGAGTAATTGGAAAACCCCCATGCGGTTGGTGGAGTACCTCTCGAAGAAGGGGAACATCAACTCGAAGGGGATCGATAAGCTCACGCGTGGCGTTGGGTTGGCTTCGGAGATGGCGGAGCAGTTCCGCTGTGAGGAGCTGCTGCCGTTTGCGACGTCGGCGATCCGTTCCGCGAATAATTCCGAAAAGGTGCTGGACGCTGTCGAGGACGCCACTGGCGTGCGGCTGCGAATCCTTACGGGCGAAGAAGAAGCCCGACTGACCTTCCTCGCGGTGCGCCGCTGGTACGGCTGGTCGGCCGGCCGCATTTGCGACCTCGACATCGGCGGGGGTTCCCTGGAGATGTCCGTGGGAACCACCGAGAGCCCGGACGTGGCACTGAGCCTGGATCTGGGTGCGGGGCGGCTGACCCGGGAATGGTTCGACAGTGATCCGCCGTCCCGGAAGTCCGTGAAGAACCTGCGGGAGTTCATCGAAGATCAGCTGGACGCCAATATCAAGGAGTTCCAGGAGGCCGGCCCGATCGATGTGGCGGTGGGGACCTCCAAGACTTTCCGTATGCTTGCCCGCTTGACTGGTGCAGCACCGAGCTCTGCGGGGCCACGGGTGAAGCGCACCCTGACCCAGCCTGGCCTGCGGCAGCTCATCGCTTTCATCTCCCGCATGACCGCGGCGGACCGGGCGGAGCTGGAGGGAGTGAGCCAGGAACGTTCCCATCAGGTGGTGGCTGGCGCGCTGGTCGCGGAGGCGGCGATGCGCAAGTTGGGCCTGGAGTCCTTGGATATTTGCCCATGGGCGCTACGTGAGGGAATGATCTTCCACCACACGGATGTAGCGTTTGAAGATTTTTCTTAGTTTCCCAGCGCCATTAGGGTGTGGAATGAACAAAACCAAAAAATGGCGCTTCGTATACTATGCGAAACAGTTATTTGTATGTTCACGTGGACATTGATGGGAACATTCGATGAGTGAGAAGCTTACGGTCGCGGAACTGCTCGCCCGCAGCGGTCGCACCTCTTCTGGTAGCGGCCGCCGCCGGCGCCGTCGCAGCCTCGACGAGGGTGGCATTTCCGTTGCCGAGCTGACCGGCGCGATCCCCGTCGTCGAGGACACCGAGAGCGAAGCTTCCACCGCGCCCGCGCCGGGGGATGACAAGCGTGAGCAGCCCACGGCGGATCGGGCTGAGGCCGGGGCCAAGCAGGCCGAGAAGGCCGAAAAGCCCCAGCAGTCTAAGGCTGCCGAGGAAAAGGCCGCGGCGAAGAAGGCGGCCGAAGAGGCTGCTGCCAAGAAGGCAGCCGAAGAGAAGGCCAAGAAGGCTGCAGAGGAAAAGGCTGCGGCGAAGAAGGCGGCCGAAGAGAAAGCCAAGAAGGCTGAAGCCGAGAAGACGAAGCAGCTAGAGGCCGAGAAGGCTAAGAAGGCCAAGGAAGCCGCTGCCAAGAAGGCTGCAGAAGACAAGGCCAAGAAGACCGCGGCCCAGAAGGCTGAACAGAAGAAGCCTGGGCCAAAGACCGCGGCTGCCGCTGGCTCCGCCATCGTCGACCGCCGCGAGGTTCCGGCGCAGCGTCCGGAAGAAAAGACCTCCGAGATCCCGGCTGTCACAGATAAGGCCGCGCCGGCAAAGAAGAACACCGAGCCGTCCACCGAGCAGACGGCCCTGATCACAAAGGTCACCGCGGATCAGGCTGAGGGCACCGAGGCTGCGCAGAAGCCTGCGGCGAAGGACGCTTCGGCTACGAAGGCTCCAGCCAAGGACGCTGACCGCAAGGATGCTGAGTACAAGGGCTCCGGTGCTGGAGCTACTGTGGCTGCTGCCGCCGCCGGTGCTGCCGGGACTGCCGCCGCCACGCGGGGTCCTGAAGCGGAGCAGAAGCGCGAGCAGCCCGCGCCGGAGGAGTTCCACAGCCCTGAAGAGCTCGAAGAGCTGCAGCGCACGCTCGGCGAGGACGAGGTCATCGAGTACGAGGATGACACCATCTCCTGGCCATCCCTCATCGGCCAGGCCATCGCGGCCATCCTGGTCGGCATTGGCGTGTTCCTCGGATTCAAACTCCTGTGGGGTTCCCTGCCAGCGGTGCTGGTGCTGGTGCTCGCCCTCGCGGTGACCCTCGTGATGGTCGGCGTGGTGCACGCGCTGCTGCGCCACCGCGACAAACTCATCATGATCCTCACCTTCGTGGTGGGGTTGGTGCTCACCATCGGCCCACGGCTGATCATGAGCATCTAAGTTTCTGCGCGCCGCGAGGCGCGCTTTTTTTTGGGACACTCGCCACGCTGTGGTGGGAGTGCTGGGGCGCTAGCGGGCGACGTCCTGACAGACGGGACGGAAAGACCACCGAAATCGGGGGAGTGGTACGCAAGCGCTGCAATCAGCGCGCCGGGCTGGCAACCTGGAGGGCATGACTCGAATCGCAATCATCGGCGGCGGGAACATCGGCGAAGCATTGATCGCCGGGCTCGTCGCAGACGGAATTGACCCGAAGAATATCATCGTCGCGAACCGCAGCGAGGACCGCCTCACCGAGCTGGCGGACCGCTATGGCGTGCTGACCGCGGAGGACTCGGTCACCGCCGCGGTGGAAGCGGATGTCCTCTTCAACTGTGTGAAGCCCGACGGCACGCTGTCCGTGTTCGACGAGGTCGCGGAACAGCTGGACGATAACGACGCCACGACGGTCGCGGTGTCCGTTGCTGCCGGCGTGACCATCGGTGCGATGGAGAACGTGCTGCCCGCCGGCACTCCGGTGGTGCGCGTGATGCCGAATACTCCGATGCTGGTCGGCAAAGGAACCAGCGCGATCGCGGGTGGCCGCTTCGCGACCAAGGAGCAGCTGGAAACGGTGCGTGAGCTGCTGGCCAAGGTGGGCACCGCGGTGGTCGTCAAGGAGAAGGACATCGACGCGGTCACGGCGGTGTCCGGCTCGGGACCGGCCTATTTCTTCCTCGTCGCCGAGGCGATGGTGGACGCGGGGGTGAACCTGGGGCTGCCTCGCGCGCTGGCCGAGCAGCTTGCCATCGGCACCGCGGAGGGCGCGGCCCAGATGATGGCCAATGGTCTCGCCGAGGGTGGCGACGGTCCGGTGGAGCTGCGGGCGAAGGTCTCCAGTCCGGGTGGGACGACGTCCATGGCGACCCGCACCCTGGAGGAGGAGGGGCTGCGCCGCGCCTTCTTCCGTGCGATGGAGGCGTGCCGCGATCGATCCGTGGAACTGGGTGCCCCACCGAAGGGGGACTAGCGGCAAAGGAGGCGCTGGGGGCGGCGCATCGGAAGGTGCGCGGGAGGTAGCGAGTGGGGGGCGAAAATCGGTGCGCGAGAGGGCGCATCGCGGGGCCTGACGCAGTGCGCGGCAGGCCCTATTTTTGTAATTTCAAGACTGACGGGACGGAGAGAGTCTCAAGTGAAACTTGAGGTGGCTGCGCCAGGGTCCGTGGCGTTTGCACTGGTCAACCCAAGTCACAAAAAGAAACAAATGGCACTTTCGACATATTCGTCCCTGAATGCGCAAGCGTCACTTGGTTCACGTTATAGTGGTGAGGAAAGCGCGGCCGCGTGACGTCCTGCAGAAGGGGAAGTCTGCAGCGCGGGGCCGTGTGAAGAAAGAGATAAGACTTTTATGGCTAACCCAATGGGTGGAAACGACAAAGGAACCTTTCTGACCGTCGCTGAGGTCGCAGAGCTGATGCGCGTGTCGAAGATGACCGTGTATCGCCTGGTGCACGCTGGCGACCTGCCAGCGGTGCGCGTGGGCCGCTCCTTCCGCGTCCACGAGCAGGCAGTGAGCGAGTACCTCGGTGCGTCCGTCTACGACGCCTCCGAGGGGCAGACTGGTTAGAAACCCTCCCCGGCCAAGGCTGCCGCGCCATGGCAGTCGGGGTTTAGTGCCGCCATCGCGGCGTAGAAAACCGGCCCTTATGGGCCGCTTTTTGTGTGCTCAGCCACTGGAGCGGTAGAATTTAATAATTCGTGTCCTATGTGAGCTCCCGGGCCACCCGGCCATAAAGCGCTGAAGCGTAGGGCTCGCCTTGTTCGCTGACTTCCGGGCGGCAGCTGCCTACCGGGGCTGCGGAACCGTCGCGATGGCGCGGCATACGAGTTTTCAACAATTTGAAGTGAGGTGCCCACGATGGGTTCTGTGATTAAGAAGCGCCGCAAGCGCATGTCCAAGAAGAAGCACCGCAAGATGCTGAAGCGTACCCGCGTGCAGCGTCGCAAGCTGGGCAAGTAAGCCGTACCGGGCCACGCGCCCGATCCGCGGCTCGCGAGGCTACTCTCGCGACGAGACGGCTGCGATGCCGTCGCACGAGCCCCAGTGGGAGCCAACCGGCCCCGCTGGGGCTTTGTGCTGCTTTAAGTGCCGGATGCTGGATAGCCCGCGCTGACGGGATCCCGCGACGGCAGCGGGTACCGGGGATCTAGCGCCGGGAGAGTGCGCCGGTGAGGGAGGGGAGGAGAAACCACCCCACCGCCCCGGCTGCCAGCATGCCCGCTGCCGTCGCGCTGGCCTCGGCCGCCCGCAGCGTGAGCTTCGGATCGTGCTTTCGGTACTCCACCGTTGGCCAGCCCTGTACCCGAGCCGCATGCGCCAGGCGGGGGTCTGCATTGACTGCGACGGCTCGCCCGACCAACGAGAGCAGGGGCATGTCGTTATAGGAATCCGAGTAGGCCACGCAGTGCGAAAGGTCGTAGCCTTGCTGCTCCGCGAGGGCGGCCACGGCATCCCGCTTCTCAGGCCCGTGCAGGATATCTCCCACCAGCCGGCCGGTGAATTTCCCATCGGAGACTTCCGCCACCGTGCCCAACGCCCCGGTGAAACCCAGGGCGCGGGCGATGACCTGCGCCAGCTGTACCGGAGCTGCGGTCACCAGCCACACGCTGTGGCCTGCCTCCAGGTGCTCCTCGGCGAGCTCGCGAGCGCCCGGGAAGATCCGCTGGGCAATCGTGTTCTCCCAGATCTCCTCCGTGAGTGCCACGACCTCTGCCTCGCTGCGGCCGCGCACGATCTCGAGCGCCCGCTGCTTGCCAGAAGCGATATCCGGCTGGCTTTCAGTGCCGGAGAGGATGAACTTCGCCTGCTTCCACGCGAAGCCCGCGACGTCCCCCACGGTGAAGAAGCGCCGGGAGGCTAGACCCAACGCCAGCCAGAGGGTCGAGGCCCCCTTGATGATCGTGTTGTCCAGGTCAAAGAATGCTGCTGTGCTGGGATTCTGCGGCACATCCGCCTTTGGCGGGCACAGTCGCAGCGTGCCGCCAGCGGCCAACCATGCCCCATGGACGGAGGCTCGGCCGCTTTCTAACTGTGCTGGGGTGACGGGGGAAAGGTTGTGTTGGATCGGTTGGAGGGATTCGCTGACACGGAAAGCTGTTGACTTAATCTCGCCCACGGCTACCAAGGTACCTTTGAATCCGTGACTGATGATGAGAAGAAAACCGTGACCCTCCTGACCCGTGCAACCTGCGGCTCCTGCGCCCGGGTCTGGGAGCAGATCCGCCCGGTCGTCGCGGCGAAAAACGCCACGCTGGAGCGGGTAGACGTCGACGAGGACCCGGAGTTGAAGATGGAATTCGGCGACCGCGTGCCCGTCGTCCTCATTGACGACGAGGAATTCGCCTGCTGGGAAGTCGACAACGAGGAGCTCGCGGCCGCGCTCGAGCGCTAAAACGGGAGCGCGGCGCGCCAAAGAGTATGGGGTTCGGGCTGAGCACCGCGCCCAACCTCAGGCCCCTATAACAGTCGGCTATGCCTGTTTTGTCATAGGGGTCGGTTAAGGGATACCGTAGGTAGCTATTGAAGAGCCGATGACAAGCGTCGGCAGGGGAGCTGCGCCCATCGGCAGCATCTGGCTACCGACCTTGTCGGCTGCGGTGCATCACCCCCACCACCTGGGGGCGCATTCGGCCCACCGTCGGCGGCCCCAAGACCCGGTGAATACCCCGGGTTCGCGAGGAGGCACGCAAGACCGATGGCTGGGCACGTCCATACCGGTTCCGCCGCTGTGCTGCTCGTCGGGCTTTCTTTCCGATCCGCTCCGGTTTCCCTCCTCGAGCAGGTCTCCACGGTCGACACCGACCTTCCCAAGCTGGAAAACGCCCTGCTCGATCACGACTCCCTCTCCGAGGCGCTGGTGCTATCTACCTGCAACCGGATGGAGTTCTACACGGTCGCCAACGCCTTCCACCCCGGCCTCGACCACATCGTGGACACCATCGCCACCTACTCCGGCCTTGACGATAGTGAGCTGGAACCGCACCTCTACGTTCACTACTCCGACGCCGCGGTGGAGCACATGCTCAACGTGGCCTCCGGCCTGGACTCCATGGTGCTGGGGGAGCAGCAGATCATCGGTCAGCTCCGTGGCGCCTATGAGGAATCGAAGGGGGCCGGCACGGTCGGGCGTACCCTCCACGACCTGACCCAGCGAGCCCTGCGCACTGGCAAACGCGTCCACAGCGAGACGGAGATCGACTCCGCCGGCTCCTCGATGGTGAGCTTCGCCCTCGACCGGGCACTGACCGTGCTGGGGATCCCGGAGGCCAGCAGCGACGCGTTGAGCGGGCGCCGCGCCGTCGTCATCGGGGCCGGGGCGATGGCCTCCCTCGCATCCACCCACCTCGGACGCCTCGGTATCGAGCACGTGACCGTTGCCAACCGCACCGTCGACCGCGCCGAGCAGCTGGCCTCCCACGCTGTGGAGGCCGGTGTGCCGGCCCGCGGCATCGGCTTGGACGAACTGCCTGCGGCACTGACGGGGGCGGATATCGTCGTCTCCGCGACGGGTGCGGTGGGCACCGTCGTCAGCGCGGCGGACATCAAGGCCGCGCAACAGGTCCGCGATGGTCGCCAGCAGGTCCTCATCGACCTGTCCATGCCCCGCGATATCGAACAGGCCACGGCCGACGTGCCGGGGGTCGCGCTGCTCAACATCGAAGAACTCACCGGGATGACCGAGGACACCATCGAGGACGAGGACGCCGCCCGCGGCATCGTCGCCGAGGAGCTCGAAAGCTTCCTGGAGCAGCAGCGCGCCCAGGCTGTTGTCCCCACCGTCAAGGCGCTGCGCCAGCAGGCCATGGATGCGCTCAGCAATGAGATGCTCGCGCTGCAGCGACAGACGCCGGGGATGTCCGATGAGGACCGCGAGGCCGTGAACCGCTCGATGCGCCGCCTCGTCGAGAAGCTGCTGCACACCCCGACGGTGCAGGCCAAGAAGCTTTCTGCCGCGGGCCAGTCCGTCAGCTACCCCGATGCCCTGGCAGCGCTGTTCAACCTGCCGACCGGCATGACCCAGCAGGTCAGCGCGGTGAAAGGTGCGAACGCGGGCAGCGGGCAGCGGAAGAAGCAAAAACCGCAAGAAAATCGAGTATCCACCGCGCGGGCCGTGTACCGCTCGACATACCAGGACCTGACTCAGGCCTCGACCCCAGGAGGGAAAGACGATGACCAATAATCGCCGTTTGCTCGTCGGTACGCGTGGCTCCACGCTGGCTACGACGCAGGCAGGCCATGTCCGCCAGGGCATGATCGACGCCGGCTACGACGCCGAGCTGCATATCGTCCACACCCCGGGGGACGCCTCCCAGGCCTCCCAGATCCCGGTCGCAAAGGTCGGTGTGGGCGTGTTCACCGAGACGCTGCGCACCGCGCTGGACGAGCGCGAATGCGATGTGGCGGTTCACTCCTTCAAGGACCTGCCGACCGCCCCGGACGCCCGCTTCCGCGCGGTGGTCCCGAAGCGCGTGGACTCCCGCGAGGTTCTGATCAGCGTGGATAACAAGAAGCTGATGGAGCTGCCGGAAGGAGCGAAGGTCGGCACCTCCGCGCCGCGCCGCGTCTCCCAGCTGCGCGCCCTGCGCCCGGACCTGCAGATCCTGCCGCTGCGCGGGAACATTGGCACCCGCATGGGCCGGGTCGGGGACGACCTGGATGCCGTGATCCTCGCCCGCGCTGGGCTGGAGCGCGTCGGATGGCTGGACAAGGCCGCTGAGTCCATCGACCCAGAGCTCATCCTGCCCGCACCGGCACAAGGTGCACTGTGCGTAGAGGTTCGCGCGGACGACGAGGAAGCCTGGAACTCCGTGGCTGATCAGAACCACACCCCGAGCTACGCCTGCGTGGTCAGCGAGCGCACCGTGCTCTCCACCCTGGAAGCGGGCTGCTCCGCCCCGGTCGCAGCACACGCGACCCTCAACGAGCAGCAGAACCAGCTGACCGTCACCGGTGGTGTGTTTGCCATTGACGGCTCCCGCAAACTGCTGGAGACCCGCACCGTGGACATCGACCTGGCAGGCGACTGGCGCGCAGCCGCCGCCGGCGTCGGCGCCGAGATCGGCCGGATCCTGCTGGACGCCGGAGCCGCAGAACTCGTGGCGGAGGCCCGCGAGAGTTAACCGGGGGATCGCAGAACCCCAGGGTGGGGAACAGCGAGCCCTCACCCAGCCACCCGAAAGAGCGTTCCTCCGGAACCGCCCCGAAATGACATGGAAAAGATCAGTATGACTACCTCCGGACTTACCCCGCAGGGGACAGGCCGCGTCCTGTTCGTTGGTGCCGGCCCCGGAAATCCGGAACTGCTGACCGTTCGCGCCCAGAAGGCTCTGGAGAGCACCGCCCACGCGTGGGTGGACCCCGACGTCCTGGAAGGCGTGCGTGCCCTGGTGGGGGCCCAGGTGCCCGTCCCACAGCACAAGATCGATGCTGCCGAGGCCGAGTGGCAGGCCAAGGTCGCCGCGGCGAAGGAGGCCGGCGCTCGCCGGAAGCCACCCCGCCCCGCGCCGCCGACCGCCGCTGAGATCCGGATCGCTGCGCCCTTCGTCGGGGAGGGTGCAGTGGCAGAGGGGGAGACCGAGCCGGTCCACCAGCTGACCGCGAGTCAGATCGCCGAGGAGATGGCCGCGCTGGCCCGCGAGGGCGAGGATGTCATCCGCCTGGTGGCGGGCAACCCGCTGTCCAACCAGGCCGTGATGTTGGAGCTGCAGGAGGTTGCAAACCTGGGCGTGGACTTCCAGGTCGTTCCTGGCATGACCGGCTCGGTCGCAGTGCCCGCGTTCACGGGCATCGGCGTGGGCTCGGACTTCACGGAGGCCGATGTGCGCGGTGGCGCGGACTGGGACCAGCTGGCCTCCGCGGGACTACCGCTGATCCTCACCGCCGCGCCGGGGGACCTGGCCACCATCGCCAACGAGCTGAAGGAACGCAATATCCCGGGCTCGACGGCGGCGACCGTCACCCTGCATGGCACGACCCGCAAGCAGCGCAGCTACGACGTCACCCTGGACACCCTGAAGTCTGTCGCAGCGGCCTCCGGGCCCGCGGCGAAGGAAGGCGAGCTGCCGGAGCAGCTGTTGGTCACGATCGGTTCCCAGGCGGGCAACCGCAGCAAGTACTCCTGGTGGGAGAACCGCGCCCTCTACGGCTGGACCGTGCTGGTGCCGCGCCCGAAGGCGCAGGCCGCGCCGATGAGCACCCGCCTGGCAAGTCACGGCGCGATCCCGGTTGAGGTGCCAACGATCTCCGTTGAGCCGCCACGCACCCCGGCGCAGATGGAGCGCGCCATCAAGAACCTCGTGGATGGCCACTACTGCTGGGTGGTCTTCACCTCCGTCAACGCGGTGAAGGCGACCTGGGAGAAGCTCCAGGACTTCGGCCTCGACGCCCGCGCCCTGGCTGGTGTGCGCGTGGCCGCGGTGGGGCCGAAGACCGCCAGCGCGGTGCAGGCCCTGGGCATCACCCCGGAACTGCTGCCCAAGGACGACGCCCGCAACGCCTCCGGCATCGTCGATGTGTTCCCGGCCCGCGACCCGGACCTGGACCTGGTAGACCGGGTGCTGCTGCCGCGCGCGGACATTGCGACGGAGGTGCTGGTCGAGGGACTGCTGAAGCTGGGCTGGAAGGTCGACGACGTCGTCGCCTACCGCACCGTCCGCGCCGCCCCTCCGGCCCCGGAGATCCGCGACATGATCAAGTCCGGTGGCTTCGACGCGGTATGCTTCACCTCCTCCTCGACGGTGAAGAACCTGGTGGGTATCGCCGGTAAGCCACACTCGCGGACCATCATCGCCTGCATCGGCCCGATGGCGGCCCAGACCGCCCGGGAGCACGGGCTTCGGGTGGACGTTATGCCGGAGGTCGCCGGCGTACCGGAGCTGGTGGATGCGCTGGCCGCCCACGTGGCGGACCTGCGTGCGAAGGGGCAGCTGCCACCGCCGCGCAAGCGCCGTCGTCGTCGGAAGAAGACGAGCGAGCAGAGCGCAACGGCGAAGTAAGGGGAACGAGCCCATGACACCCGTCGGTACTGAGTACCGGCGGGTTGCTCGTCTCAGTAGGCTGAAAAGCATGGCGAAAGACCGAACCGCGTTTCATAGTGGGCGGCAGTCGTGGCACCGGCGAGCCGGCCGTCCGGTCAATATCTGGCTGAGCCTCCTGCTGGTCGCGGGGTTGGTGCATCCCGCTCTGCCCGAATACCGCTGGGTGCTCATTCACCTACTTACGCTGGGCGCGGTGACCAACTCCATCGTCGTGTGGTCCCAACGCTTCACCGAGCAGTTGCTGGACCAACGATGCCCGGATTCCGCCCGGCCTCGCCAGCTGAGGCGCATCTGGGTGCTCAACGCAGGCATTGCGTTGACGATGATCGGTCAGCTCGGCAAGGGGGCTGAGGATGCTTTCGACGCCGCGCTGACGATCGCGCACAGCATCACGGTTGTTGGTGCTGCGGTCGTGGGACTGAGCTTGAGCTCGCATGCACTAAGCCTGCTGCGTCAGGCTCAACGAGCCCGGGCCAGCATGGAGCGCACTCGGCCACTGGTGGCCGTTAGCGCCTACATTCTTGCGGCGCTATTCCTACCAATCGGCGCGATCGCGGGTGCGCTCCTGGCAGTGGGGATGCCCTCACCGTGGCAGGAACGACTCCTCCTGGCGCACACCGCGGTGAACGTTCTGGGCTTTTTGGGCTTCGCCGCGTCCGCGAGCCTGACATTCCTTGCCCCACAGCTGCAGGGCGCGCTGGGCAGTGGCAAGAGGCACGACGGGCACCCCGGCTTGGACGATGGGGCAGGTCGACTGTGGTTTGTGATCGTCCTGCAGGGGATCGGGGTCCTCACCATCGGCGGTGGTGCACTTGTTGACCAGCGATTCGTGGTTCTCGGCGGGCTCGTCGCCTATGTGGCCGCCTGGGTGACCCTGTTGACTGCCTATGCCCCGGCACTGCTGCGTGGGATTTTCAGTGGGGACGCGCCGGTGTTTGCGGGCACGGCTATGGTGGCTGCGCCGATGTGGCTTATTGGCGGACTGCTGTGGCTCGCAGGCCAGATCGCCAGCGGAACCCCGGCCAGCGAGGTCACGCTGCCTACGCTGGCTTTGACCGTGGGCTTTGCAGCCCAGCTGCTGTTGGGGGTGATGAGCTATCTGCTGTCGAGCACAATCGGTGGCCCACGTCCCGCCGTCAATGCAGGTTTGAGGGCTTTGGATTGGGCTGGGCCTTTCCGCACGGTGCTGCTGAACCTGGGCTTGGCAGTGTGGCTGCTGCCGATTAGTAGCTGGCTGAAGGTCGCGGTATCGGTGCTGACCCTTCTGCCACTCGCTCTCGTGGTGCCACTGATTCCCAGGGCTGTGAAGGCTCAAGGCGCACGCTTGGCCGCCTTCGCGCGCGAGCGCCAGCAGAGAGCGGCCGATCACCCCGAGAACGAAGGCGCAGAGCAGCCCGACGAGGCGACGGCAGGGGTATCACACACCCGCGAGAACCTGGTGGCCAGCACGCGACGCGGTGGCGTCGCCGAAGTAGCCGCTGCCATCGCGACGATTGCCCTGGTGCTTGCAAGCGGGGCAGCCCTTGGGGGATCCGGCAGTGCCACGAACCCGACCGCCGATTCGCAGGTCGTCCCCACGGGCAACACCGTGCGGGTGGAAGTTTCCGCCAAGGACATGGCCTTCCACCCCAGCAGCGTGACCGTGGCGCCCGGGGACAAACTCGAGCTCGTGCTCACCAACGATGACAAGCAGGATCACGATCTGAAGCTCGCCAACGGAGCAGAGACGGGACGCGTGTCCCCCGGCGAAACCCGGGTACTCGACGCCGGAGTCATCAGCGCGGACGTGGAAGGGTGGTGCACCATCGCGGGCCACCGCATGCAGGGCATGATCTTCATGGTCCACACCAGCGGTGATGGCAATGGGGCGCAGACTCCTGGCGGAGGAACCCGGTCGGGAAACACTGCTGATGCTGCCGGTTCCGGGAACACCGGCGAGGAGGTGCCCAACACGCCGCTCGACCCGACTTGGATACGGGACCCGGAACTCGCACCGGCGAGCGCGAACCGCACCCACCGGATCACGATCGACGTCCAGCAGGTCCAGGGAACCCCGCACGAGGGCGGAGACATCCGCGGTTGGTGGACCTTCAACGGCAAACCGATGGGGCCCACCCTGCGTGGCAAGGTCGGGGATACCTTCGAAATCGTGCTGAAGAACTCCGGCACGATGAACCACTCCATCGACTTCCATGCGGGCATCATCTCCCCGGACGAACCCATGCGAGACATCGCCCCGGGGGAGCAGCTGACATACCGCTTCACCGCGGGTAACGCCGGGATTTGGATGTACCACTGTGCGACCATGCCGATGAGTTTGCACGTGGCTGCCGGCATGTTCGGCGCAGTGATCATCGATCCGCCGAACCTGGACCCGGTGGATAAGGAATTCCTGTTGGTTCAGTCGGAGGTCTACGGCCTGGTCTCTGACTCGGAGCAGCCGGTGGATGAGGAGCTCCTGCAGGCCGCCCAGCCGAGCGCAGTGGTGTTCAACGGGTTGGAGAACCAGTACGTTCAGTCCCCGTTGCGCCTGGAGCCAGGGCAGCGAGCACGGTTCTGGTTACTCAACGCGGGCCCGAATATCGCCGAGAGTTTCCATATCGTGGGGACACAATTCCCGGTGATGTACAAGGAAGGGGCCTATACGGTGCGCAACGAGCCGAGCGGTGCGGGGCAGGCACTCGACCTTCAGCCCGCGCAGGGCGGATTCGTGGAGGCGGAGTTCCCGGAGGCGGGGACGTATCCCTTCGTCAACCACCGCTTTGTGGACGCCGAGCGCGGCGCGATGGGGCATGTTGTGGTGAAGTAGGAGCCATGGCAGCGAAGAAGAAGCGTGGCGGTTCCAACCCAGCTGGTGGTACACCGCCGCAGGACACCAGCAACGTCGTCCCGGTACGAGCGCTCACGGAGTTCGACGGCCTTCCCGAGGCCTTCGCCCAGGGGGAGGACGCCCCGATCCTCGCGACGAGTGCGTGGGGCGGGCCCAAGGGGCAGAAGCAGCAGATCGGGCTGGCAGCCTGGGGCGAGCTGCCCGCGGTGAACGCCGCGGACCCGTTGGTGATCGCCAGCCCGCACGTGCCCAGCGAGGTTCGGCTGCACGTGCGCGGCGAGGTGGGCACCCCTGACTTCAAGGAACCGCGCGAGCCGCTGCTCATCGCGGAGGCTGGCGAGGCGCGCGCCGGGGCCGAGGTGCGGCGCACGCTGCTCGGCACGATGATTCACCCGCCGGCGGAGCTGCTCGCCGAGCAGGAAGGTTCGGCGGGGTTGCGGGTGACCATCGAGGCCCTGTGGATCACGGACGAAGGCGACGAGACCGTGACCTGGGCCGTGCGCCTGGCCGAGGAAAACACCGACTAAAACCCACCCGGTGGGCTCAACGGGCCCCGGGAATCCACCACGCAGCAGCCAGCAACCGCGCAGCCTGTCGGGGCGCGAGGGGCGGGGCCAAAAGTGGTGTCTGCCCCGTGGCGTACCATCGGTGTTATGTCTGAATCCGCACAGAATTCCCAGCTGCAGTTCAATATCCCCCGCCGCCCGCGCCGCCTGCGCACCAACCCGGTGATGCGCGATTTCACGGCGGAGACCAGCCTGAACCCGAGCCAGCTCGTCCTGCCGATGTTCGTTGCGGACGGCCTGACCGACGCGAAGCCGATCAGCTCCCTTCCTGGGGTTTATCAGCACACCACCGACTCTCTGTTACGCGCCGTCGAGGAAGCTGCGGAGGCGGGAGTGGGCTCCATCGACCTCTTCGGTGTTCCGCTGGACGAGGATAAGGACGCCACCGGCTCCGTGGGGGTGGACCCGGAGGGGATCCTGAACAAGAACCTCCGAGCTATCCGCAAGGAGTTCGGCAACGACATCCTCGTCATGGCTGATACCTGCCTCGATGAGTTCACCGACCACGGCCACTGCGGGGTGCAGGGCGAGGACGCCTTCGGCCATCAGATCGTGGACAACGACGCCACTCTGGAGCAGTATGCCGCCCTCGCGGTCGCCCAGGCGGACGCCGGCGCCCACATCGTCAGCCCGTCCGGAATGATGGACGGCCAGGTCGCGGTTATCCGCGCGGCCCTGGACGCTTCCGGCCACGAGGACGTATCCATCATGGCCTACTCCGCGAAGTACGCCTCCGCCTTCTACGGCCCGTTCCGTGAGGCCGTCGGCTCCAGCCTGACCGGCGACCGCCGCACCTATCAGCAGGACCCCCGCAACCGTCGGGAGTCCCTGCTGGAGACCCAGATGGACATCGACGAGGGCGCGGACATGGTGATGGTCAAGCCCGCGATGCCGTACCTGGACGTGCTGCGGGAGGTCGCGGACATGTCCCCGGTTCCGGTCGCCGCTTATCAGGTGTCCGGTGAATATGCGATGATCAGTGCAGCAGCCCAGAACGGTTGGATCGATCTGGAGCCGGCGATCATGGAGTCCCTGACCGGGATTCGTCGCGCCGGTGCGGACATCATCCTGACCTATTGGGCGACGACCGCCGCGAAGATGCTGCGCGGCTAGCCGAAGGATGTGCCGACAATTCCGCTGATTGTCGGCACGTATTTTCTCCCCACGACCCCTTGATCTGCGATTTATGAGCAATTCTTCTTCTCCCACTCCCTCCGGGCAGTCCCGTCCGCCGCGGCCGCGCGGCCAGCAGGGCCGGCAATGGGAGGCCAGCCCCGATAACGGGCACATCCCCGGCTACCCCAAGCCGGAGGACGGCGGCCCGGTCGGGCCCGGTTGGAACAACCCTCAGGGGCGGGGCAATCAGTGGCAGTCCGGCAATGGCTCGAAGAATCAGGGAAGCCCGAACCCGGGCACGCCCCCGGAGCTGCCGAAGCCACCGAAGGTGGGGCGCCCGGATGGCCTGGCGCCGAGCCTCAAGGGGGCCCCGGAGAACGTCCGCCTGGGCGTGCGCGCCTGGCTGGCAGTCAGCGGCCTGCAGATCCTCTACGCCCTGGTGCAGTTCGCCGCGAACTTGAGCGACGACCGCGACCTGCGCCGCACCGTCACCAAGACGATCGAGGATGGGGCCGGCGTCCCCGACGAGGTGAAGCAGAACGTCTCCATCGACACCCTCGTGCTGGGGACGAATGCCCTGACGACCGCTTGGCTCGTCGTCGCCGCCCTGATCTGCGCGTGGCTCACGCTGCGCGCCGGGCGCGGCGCGGTGTATTCCCGCATGTTCCTCAACGTCGGCTCGGTCTACCTCATGCTCACCGCGGTGCTCATGAGCCTGTCCTCCGGGCCGCCGACGATGGCGGTGGGCTTCGTCCTGGCCCTTGGCGTGCTCAGCATCCTGGCCGGCGTGACCGCGGGCGTGGGCATGTGGTTCATGTCCCGCCCCGGCAACGAGGAGTGGTTCGGCATCCCGAGCCGCGAAGAGGTCGAGCGCTATGCCGCGGAATATGAGCAGGCCCGCCGCGCGCGCGATAAGCACAAGGGCGGAAAGAAGTCTCTCCTCCCCTGGGGGAAGTCCCAGGATGAGAACGCTGATAGCGAAGATAAGGCCTAAGCTGAGCCGATGGCTGGAAAATTCTCCACACCTCAACCCGGGCGGGGCGACGACATCCAGGAACTCGACCTGGCGATCGCGCAGGCCCGCAGCGCGGCCGAAGCGGCCGGCGTGGACGTCGAAAATTTCGACGCCGAAGAACACAGTGACGTGCTCAGCACGGGCAACGGGCTGACGTCCTACGCCTTCCACCTGGAAAACCTGGAGTCGGCGGCGCAGGCCACCTCCCTGGAATACGAACTCAACGCCATCGACGGGGTCGAGGCAGTGGTGGTGTACTCCGCCAACATGGTGTGGATCTCCGCGCTGGATAGCGTTCGGCCCGACGAGGTGCAGCGCCACCTCGAGGATGCCGGGATCCGTGGCCACCTCACCGCCTCCTCGCTGCGCCGCCGCGCCACGCGCCTGACGAAGCAGGACCCCCGCATCCGCTCCCGCCGCGAATCTGCCCGCGAGCGCGCCATCATGGCCGCCCGGCGCCGCAAGCAGGGTACGGGGGCACGCCGCCGTGGGGAGGCCCGCGCCGGTGAAGTGCTGCACACCGCCCGCGAGCTGGTGACCGCCTGGCGACTCATCATCGCGGTCGTCTTCGGCCTGCCCGTCGTGGCGATGCAGATGATCCCCTCCCTGCAGTTCGACTGGTGGCAGTGGGTGTGCCTGGCGCTGTCCACGGTCGTGGTTGGCTGGTCAGCCTGGCCTTTCCACCGCGCGATGGTCGCCGGTGTGCGCCGCAGCATGTCCGCCCTCGACGGGGCAAGCAGCCTGGCGATCCTGCTGGCCTACGGCTTCTCCGTGCTCTCCCTGATCACGACCTCCGCCTCCGACCCGACGTGGCGAGCCAACACCGTGTGGCTGGCCCGCACCTGGTCCGATCCGAGTTTCGAGGGTGCGATCTTTTTCGACGTCGCGTGTGGCGTGACGATCCTGCTGCTTTTTGGTCGCCTGCTGTCCCGGCGGAACCAGATCCGGACCCGGGCCGTGTTGGCGGTGCTGCAACCGCCGAAGAACGAGCCGATCACCGTCATTCGGAAGAACAAGTCGAAGAAGAAGGTCATCTCCACCGCGGAGATCAGGCGCGGCGACGACGTCCTGCTGGAAACGGATATGACGTGCCCGGTGGACGGTGAGATCATCAGCGGCCGCGGGGTCGTGGACATGGGGCCGGTCGGGGGAGTGGACCGCAAGAAGGAGCTCACGGTCGGCGACCGGATTTACGCCGGGGCAACGAATCACGGGCAAACACTCAAGGTGCGCACCTCCGCCACTGGCTCGCACACCCGCCTGGCCGCGATGGGGCGCTGGTTCAACCATGCCGCGCAGGACGAGAACCGGATGGCCCAGATCACCAACCGCTCGGCCAGCCTGCTGGTGCCGTGGGCCTTCGCCATCGCGGTGGTGAACTTCTGCATGTGGTTGATCTTCAACGGCTCCCTGGACGCCGCTGTGGCGACCAGCCTTTCTGTCCTCGCTGCGGTGGGGCCGGTGGCGCTGGCCCTCTCCGCGCCCCTGGCTCTGCGCCTAGGGCTCGCACGAGCGGCGAATTACGGCATGCTGCTGCGCGATAGCGCGACGATCCACCGACTCTCCGGCGTGGATTCGATCATTTTCAACCGGCTGGGAACGCTCACCCGGGCACCGATGAACGTGGTGAACGTGACGGCCGCACACGGAGAGCACCCGGAGCTGGTGCTGCGAGTCGCGGCGTCGTTGATGATGGAGTCCGATCACGCGGTCTCCAAGGCGATCGTCCGCGCGGACCGCGAGACCCGCGACGCGAACTCCGGCTTCGACACCATCCCCGTGTGGCTGGAAACCGGCGAGGTGAAGGTCAACGCGGAGGGCACGTTCGTGGGCTCTATCGACGTCCCGGTCCCGCCGAAGGGGAAGAACTTTAAGGACGTGGTGCGCCGCGACCGGCACGAGCTGCCGGCGTCCCCGGACCTGACGGATGACGAGAACGTCCGTCGCGTCACCGCCCGGGTCTGGCGACCAAAGGACCTGGGCGAGGTGCGCGACCCGCACCTGGCCTCCGCGGCGCTGTCCGGTGGCAGCCCCGTCGTCGTGTCCTGGAAGGGTAAGGACCGCGGCGTGATCAACGTCGCCGATGCCTTTAAGGACGACGCCGCCCTCGCGATCGAGGAGCTGGAGTCGATGGGCGTGGAGACGCTGATGATGTCCCGCGACATGTACCCGGTGGCCCGCCACCTGGCGGATTCCATCGGGGCGTCTACGGTGCTGGCCGGCGTGGTGCCGGGCAAGAAGGCCAAGGCCGTGCGCGGCGTGCATGCCCGCGGGCACCGGGTAGCGATGGTGGGCGATCAGGATTCGATCGGCGCGCTGCGGGTGGCGGATGTCGGCATCCTCATGGGGTCCCCGAGCCGCACGGACGCCGATAGTGCGGACGTGGTCCTGCTTCGGGACGACGTCATGGCGATCCCCACCCTGATTAACTTCGTCCGCCACGTGCGCAATACCGTGGACTGGAATGTGTGGCTGGCCTGGGCGTATAACGCCATCGCGATCACCCTGGCGGTGGCGGGCGTGATGAACCCGATGGCCGCCACGGTGGTGATGCTGCTGAGCTCCACCGTCATCGAGTGGCGCAGCTCCCGCATCCTGCGGCACAACTACAACGCCGCCACGATGCGGCATACGCACACCTGGCAGGGCTGGGTCGAGCGGCTGCGCAGCCGCCGGGAGCGCCGCCGTCGCGCGGAGCAGCGGGAGCAGTTCGTGGAGAGCGCGCGCCTGAATGCCACGGAGGATGGCCGGGAGCTGCAGGAGCACATCACCGGTCCCGGCGTCGCCGGCCGCTAGGGGTCGAGATATTCGCGCGCCGAGGTGAACAGCCACGCCCGGCGCAGTCGGCTTGCTAGGCCAGAGGCCTGCTGGCCAGGCGGGCCCACGGGCCGGCAGGGGTGTCCGGGGCCATCGGTAGGATGAGAGCGTAGTGCATGAAACCCACGAGGATCTTTAAAGAAAGGGCGATGTAGGCGATGGCTTCGACCAACACCAACGTCAACGCGGCAGCCGAGGAGCGCCACCACGAGAGCGCGGCGGCGATGGAGCGGGCACGCCGCTTCATCCCAGGGGGTGTGAACTCCCCGGTGCGCGCCTTCGGCTCTGTCGGCGGGACCTCCCCGTTCATCACCTCCGCCTCCGGCTCCCAGCTGCAGGATGCCGATGGCCTCAGCTACGTGGACCTGGTGTGCTCCTGGGGGCCGATGATCCACGGGCACGCCCACCCGGAGATCGTCGAGGCCGTGAAGTCGACCGCCTCCCGCGGCCTGTCCTTCGGCGCCCCGACCTCCCTGGAGGTCGACCTGGCTGAGGAGATCGTCAACCGCACGAGCGTGGAGAAGGTCCGCCTGGTCAACTCCGGCACCGAGGCCACCATGTCCGCCGTGCGCCTGGCCCGTGGCTTCACCGGTCGCGACAAGATCCTGAAGTTCGAGGGCTGCTACCACGGCCACGTGGACTCCCTGCTCGTCGCCGCCGGCTCTGGCGTGGCCACCTTCGGCCTGCCGGACTCCCCGGGCATCACCAAAGCCGCCGCCAGCGACACCGTCGTGGTGCCGTACCGCGACATCGAGGCCGTCAAGAAGGCATTTGCGGAGAACGAGGGCCAGATCGCCGCCATCATCACCGAGGCCACCCCGGGCAACATGGGCACCGTTTCCTCCATCACCGCGGACGGCACCAGCTTCAACGCCCAGCTCAAGGAGATTGCGCACGCCAACGGCGCGCTGCTCATCGTCGACGAGGTCATGACCGGCTTCCGCGTGGGCTACCAGGGCTGGTTCGGCAAGGACGGCGTGGCCGGCGACCTCACGACCTTCGGCAAGGTCGTCTCCGGTGGCCTGCCTGCCGCGGCCTTCGGCGGCCGTGCCGACATCATGGACCACCTGGCCCCGGTCGGCCCGGTGTACCAGGCCGGCACCCTCTCCGGTAACCCGGTCGCGATGGCCAGCGGGCTGGCGTCGTTGAAGCTGGCGGACGAGGACGCCTACCGCACCCTGGACGCCAACGCTGAGCGCCTGATCGGCCTGATCACCGAAGCACTGAACCGCGAATCCGTGGAGCACCATATCCAGCGTGCCGGGACGATGTTCTCCGTGCGCTTCGCAGACGGCGAAGGCACCAACTTCGGGGAGATGAAGGCCGCGGACACCTTCCGCTACCCGGCCTTCTTCCACGAGCTGCTGGACAACGGCATCTTCGCCCCGCCGAGCGTATTCGAGACCTGGTTCGTCTCCACCGCGCTGACGGACGCGGACTTCGAGCGTTTCGAGGCCGCCCTCGTGCCAGCAGCGAAGGCCGCCGCAGCCGCGGAGGCTTAGGCACAAGCGGGGTCGGGCGGTAAGGTCGACAAGCATGACAACCATCGTGCACTTGGTTCGCCACGGCGAGGTTCACAACCCGGATCGGATCCTCTACGGACGCCTGCCCGGCTACCGGCTCTCCGCCCGCGGCGAGAACATGGCTCACGCCACGGCCGCCGACCTGGCCGACCACCACGTCACCCACCTGGTGGCTTCCCCGCTGCAGCGCGCGCAGGAGACGGCCCGGCCCTTCGCCGAGAAACTCGGCCTGGAGATCCAGACCGATGAGCGGGTCATCGAGGCGGGCAACGACCTCGAAGGCCTGCACATCAAGGGGGTGCGCTCCGCGCTGTGGAACCCCAAGCGCTGGCACATGCTGCGCCACCCGGCCGAGCCGAGCTGGGGTGAGCCCTATTCCGAGATCCGCGACCGCATGTGGGAGGCCGTGGAATCAGCCCGCGCTGCCGCCCGCGGCTCCGAGGCCGTGATCGTGAGCCACCAGCTGCCGATCGTGATGATCCAGCGGGACGTGCGCGGCCAGAAGCTGGCCCACAACCCGGCTGCCCGCCAGTGCAACCTCGCCAGCGTGACTTCCCTGATCTTCGAGGGCAAGGAGCTGGTGGACATGATCTACTCCGAGCCCGCAGCCGATATTTAACGGGTCGCAACCCGAGCTAATAGCAACAGAAAGGTAGGCCAAGCCCATGTCGCGACGAGGCGCCCATCTGAGGAGCACCCGTCCCAACCTCCGCTCGCGCAGCCGCGCCGCGCTGGCCGCGCTGCTCACCGCCGCCGTCTCCATCGGCGGGCTTACTGCCTGCGGGGAGGCCGCTACCGGCGACGATGCCGTCGCGGTCGGTGGCACCTTCGAGTTCGTCTCCCCAGGCGGGCAGACCTCCATCAGCTACCCGCAGGAGGAGCGTAAGGAAGTCGCCAACCTCACCGGCGAGTCCCTCATGGAGGAAGGTGAGCAGATCAACCTGGAGGACTACGCCGGCAAGGCCGTCGTCCTGAATACGTGGGGCCAGTGGTGCGGGCCGTGCCGCTCCGAGGCGGATGACCTGGAGCGCGTCCACGAGAAGCTGGAAAAGCGCGGCGACGGCACCGTCTTGGGCATCAACGTCCGCGACCCGTCGCGGGAGAAGCCGAAGAACTTCGTGCGCACCTACGGCATCACCTACCCCTCCATCTACGACCCACCGTTCAAGTCCGCGCTGCGGCTGGGTGGTATCCCGGCGTCCGTCGTCCCGACGACGATCGTGCTGGATAAGCAGCACCGTCCGGCCCACATCTTCCTCAAGGAAATCACCGACGATGAACTGTGGAAGGTTCTGGAGCCCATCCTCAACGAGGATGACGGAGCCGCAGCTGGGGAGGGAGCTTAAGTGCTGAGCCCGGAGCAGGCTGTGTTCACCCTGGCTGCGGGGGACATCGGTCAGCGTTTCGCGGATACGGTCTCCGCCGGTCCGCTGGTTCTCGCGCTGCTGGCGGCAGCGCTGGCAGGCCTGGTCTCCTTCGCATCGCCGTGCGTGATCCCGCTGGTGCCGGGCTATATCTCTTATCTCGCGGGCGTGGCCGGCGCTGATACCGAGTTCACCGAGCAGGGAACGAAGGTCGCGAATAAGAAGGGGCGAGTGGGCGCTGCGGCGCTGCTGTTCGTCGCCGGTTTCACAGTGATCTTCCTGCTCGCCACGGTCACGGTCTTCGGCCTGATCAGCACCCTGATGATCAACCAACAGCTGCTGATGCGCATCGGCGGCGCGGTGACGATCCTCATGGGGGTGGTCTTCATGGGTTTCATCACCCCGCTGCAGGCCGACACCCGGATGGCGCCGAAGCGCTGGACGACCCTGGCAGGAGCCCCGCTGCTCGGCGGGATCTTCGCCTTGGGTTGGACGCCCTGCCTGGGCCCGACGCTCGCGGCGATCATCTCCGTCTCCGCGGGAACCGAGGGCACGACCGCCGCGCGCGGGGTGCTGCTGATCATCGCCTACTGCATCGGCTTGGGTTTGCCGTTCATCCTTTTGGCCTTGGGTTCGCGCCGGGCGCTGGCAGGCGTTGGCTTCCTGCGCCGCCATTCCCGCAGCATCCAGGTAGCCGGCGGCATCCTCCTGGTGATTGTTGGAATTTTGCTGCTCACCGGGCAGTGGGCAATATTTGTGGAGTGGATCCGGGACGCGTTCATCAGTGATACAACGTTGCCGATCTAACGGGTGAGTAGAGCGTGTGTGGGAAGAACGTGAAAGGGCATTCTCATGACTGAGCACAAGGCCGGTACGAAGCCAGGCGGCGGGAAGAACCCCGCTCGGCTGATTCTGGCCCTGCCCAAGCGTGGGTGGCAGTGGCTGACCAAGATGAAGACGGCCCTGGTGCTGCTCTTCCTATTGGCCCTTGCTGCGATTCCCGGCGCCCTGCTGCCGCAGCGCTCGCTGAACCGGGACAAGGTGGCCGACTACATCGCCGCCAACGGTAAGACCGCCGAGGTCTTCGACAAGCTGGGCCTGTTCGATGTCTTCAGCTCCTCGTGGTTCATGGCGATCTACGTGCTGCTGTTCATCTCGCTCGTGGGCTGCATCCTGCCACGCAGCTGGGATCACTACCAGGCGCTGCGCTCCACCCCACCGCGGGCGCCGAAGGTGCTCACGCGGATGCCGAACCACATCTCCGGCACCGTGGACACCGACCCGGAGGCGATGAAGGAGCTGCTGCGCCGCGAGTTCAAGGGCTGGCACATCGCGGAAACCTCCGCTGAGGACGACCGCGCGGGTCGTTGGTCCATTTCTGCGGAGCGCGGTTATCTGCGTGAGTTCGCGAACCTCGTCTTCCACCTGGCCCTGGTGGGCATCCTCGTGGCCGTCGGCGTCGGCCGACTCAGCTACTACGAGGGTCAGGCGATCATCATCGCTGATACGGAGAACTCCGAGTTCTGTAACTCCGCGGTCGGTAACTTCGACTCCTTCCGCAACGGGCAGCTCTTCGACGGCACCGGCCTGCACCCGTTCTGCATCAACGTCAAGAACTTTAAAGCGGAGTATCTGCCCAACGGGCAGGCGGTGGACTTCGAATCGGACATTGATTACGCCGTCGGTGACGCTGCTTACGAGCCGCACGAGAAGTGGGAAAAGACCACCCTGAAGGTCAACCACCCGCTGCGCCTGGAGGGCGATCGCATCTACCTGCAGGGGCACGGCTACGCGCCGACCTTCACGATCAAGTGGCCGAACGGTGAGACGGTGACGGAAACCACGCAGTTCCGCCCGGACGACCTGATCAACTTCCTCTCCTCGGGTGCGATGCGCTGGGACCCGCCGGCAGATATGTTCGACACGGAGCTGGAGCGTCGCAATAACCAGGTCGCCATCCAGGGGCTATTCGCCCCCACCGCGGAGTTCACCGGTGAGAAGGGCGCGCTGCTGACCTCCCGCTACCCGGCGATGACGGACCCGGCGGTGGCCATCGACGTCTACCGTGGCCAGACGGGGCTGGACGCTGGCTCCGCGCAGTCCGTCTTCTCCCTGCACCCAGAGCAGATGCACAACGGCCTGCTGGAGAAGCTGGACCGCGTGAACCTGCGCGTCGGCGAGAAGGTGACCCTGGACGACGGCACCGAGATCACCTTCGACGGCGCCAAGGAGTTCATCAACATCCAGATCGGCCACGATCCGAGCCTGTACTGGGTATTCATTTTCTCCATGCTGATGCTGGGATCCCTGGTGGTGTCTCTGGCGATTAAGCGCCGCCGCCTGTGGGTGCGCCTGGCGCCTCGGGAGGACGGCCAGCCGGGAACCGTGGTCGAGATCGCGGGTCTGGCGCGCACCGACTCCGCCGGTTGGGGTGCGGAATTCAGCCGCACCGCGGAGCGCATCCTGGGCCTCGAGGAAGAGGATCTGGACGATGAGCACAACGTTTCCAGCGGTAGCTGGGAAGAGGATTTCGGCGACGGACTTGACGAACAGCTCCGCGATCGCTAAATCGTTTTTGCTGGTCGCTCCCACTATCCGACGCCGTTGGAGTGTTGGATTTCCCGCTAGGCAGGGATAATCTTAGATGTGCAAGAGATGCGCCTTAGTCGGCGTATGCCTTTAGTCCGTTGAGGAATCGAAATAATCCATGCAGATTAATCAAGATCTCGCGCTGTTTTCTGACCTGGCGTACAAGACCACGGTGGTGCTGTACCTGCTCGCCCTGGCGGTGTCCCTGTTTTACTACGGGCTCGTCCGCTTGGCGAACGACGCTCGCCGTGAGCGTGCCCGGGTGCTGAAGAACGAGGCGACCCCGCAGGAGGTGAAGCGCCGCCAGAAGGTGGCGGTGGGTGCTGGCGCATCCGGTGCAGCCACCACCGATGCCGCTGCCGATGAGGTCGGGGACGACGGCGCGGCCGACGTGTCCGGGATCGCGACCTCCTCCCTGGACGAGGAGAACCTGCCGACGGGACTGCGCGCCGAGACGATCCTGCAGCGCGTGAAGCGCGCGGATACCTTCGGCGGGATTACCCAGGCGCTGGTGTGGCTGGCTATTGCCGTGCACGCCGTATTCCTGGTGCTGCGTGGCGTGTCCGCGAACCGCTTCCCGTGGGGAAACCTCTTCGAGTACGTCGCGGTGGTCACTCTATTCGCCATGGTGGCTGCGGCCGTGGTGATCAACCGCCGCTCGATGCGCGTGATGTGGCCGTGGGTCCTGACCCCGGTGACCCTGCTGCTGTTCTACGGCGGCACGAAGCTCTACGCGGAGACCGCCCCGGTCGTCCCGGCCCTGCAGTCCAACTGGTTCGTTATCCACGTCTCCACCGTCTCCATCGGCGGCGGCATTGGCCTGCTTTCCGGCATGGCTTCCCTGATGTACCTGCTGCGCCGCTGGCACCCAAAGGGTCAGGAGAAGGGCTTCTTCGGCGCCATCGCCTCCCCGCTGCCGGATGCGTCCAAGCTGGACGCTCTGGCTTACCGCAGCGCGATCTGGACCCTGCCGATCTTCGGCCTGGGCATCATCTTCGGCGCGATCTGGGCTGACGCTGCCTGGGGTCGTTTCTGGGGCTGGGACCCGAAGGAGACGGTCTCCTTCATCACCTGGATCCTCTACGCCGCGTACCTGCACGCCCGCGCAACCCCGGGCTGGCGCGGCCGCAAGGCTGCCTGGATCAACGTCATCGCATTCGCGACGATGGTCTTCAACCTCTTCTTCATCAACATGGTGGTCTCCGGCCTGCACTCCTACGCTGGCCTGAACTAAAACCACCGATTAAAAACATGCTTGGAGTGTGACGCTTCCTCGTGACCGCTCAAACCGCTGACCAAGCGGCAGCGCCCCACCGCCGGTTGACCCACGTGCTGGTCACCGGCGGTGCCGGTTTTATTGGGGCGAATTTCGTTCACCGCACGCTGGCCACCCGCCCGGATGTCCACGTGCATATCGTGGACGCGATGACCTATGCCGCCAACCCGCTGAACCTGCGCACCACCGACGGCACGCCGCTGGAGCAGGCCTATCCGGGGCGTTTCCGCTTCACGCAGCTGGATCTCGCGGACCGGGAGGCGGTGCTCGCCCTGGTCGATGAGGTCGCCGCCGAGGTTCCGGACGTCGACGGGCTGGCCATCGTGCACTTCGCGGCGGAGTCGCACAACGATAATTCCCTGCTGGACCCGGCGCTGTTCGTGCGCAGCAACGTGGATGGGACGGTGCACCTCGCCGAGGCCGCGGTGCGCCACGGCATCTACCTGCACCACGTCTCCACGGACGAGGTCTTCGGGGACCTGGAACTGGATGACCCGCAGCGTTTTACTCCGACGACCCCCTACCAGCCGTCCTCGCCCTACTCGGCGTCCAAGGCAGCGGCGGACCACATGGTGCGAGCCTTCGTCCGCAGCCTGGGGTTGAAGGCCACGATCAGTAACTGCTCGAATAACTACGGCCCGCGCCAGCACCCGGAGAAGTTCATCCCACGCCAGATCACCGGCCTGCTGCAGGGACAGCGACCGCGGCTCTACGGCAAGGGGGATAATGTTCGGGACTGGATTCACGTCGACGATCACAACGATGCGGTCTGGGCGATTATGGAGCGCGGCGAGCTGGGGCAGACGTACCTCATCGGCGCGGACGGGGAGCGCAATAACCTGCAGGTTGTGCGGGCCCTACTGGTTGCTTTCGGCCGTGAGCCCGATGACTTCGACTGGGTGAGCGACCGTCCGGGCCATGACCGCCGCTACGCGATCGACCCGTCCTCGATGGAAGGACTGGGCTGGCAGCCGCGGTACACAGACTTCGCCGCGGGCCTGATGGCGACGATCGATTGGTACCGCGATAACCAGCAGTGGTGGGAGGAAACCCGTGCGGCGGCGGAACGCCGCTACGGCCAAACGGAAAAGCTGCTGGGATAAGAAAAACCCCGCAAGCTCATGGCTTGCGGGGCAGGCGGTCGGAGTGTTTTAGAGCTCGGCGTCCGCGAGGTTACGGGGGGTGCGCAGCAGCGCAAAAACGGAGATCAGGCAGATCACCATAAGGTAGACGCCAACCGTCCAGATCATCCCGGTGCGGTTGAAGAGCATCTGGGAGATCATCGGCGCGAAGGCACCACCCAGGATGGAACCCAGGGCATAGGCCACGGAGACGCCGGAGAAGCGCACTTCGCGGGGGAACATCTCCGCGTAGAGGGCAGACTGCGGGCCGTAGGACAGCGCCAGGCCCGGGATGAACAGCAGCATGCCGATGCCGAAGATCCACAGCGAGCCGGAGTCGATGAGGAACCACACCGGCACCGCGATCACGATGAGCATGCCGTAGCCCCAGAGGAAGGTCTGCACCCGGCCGATGCGGTCGGAAAGCCCGCCGGAGTACATCGTCAGCGCGATCCAGGCCAGGGCTGCGATGACCACGCACAGGAAGACGCTGACCTGGTCGTGGCCCAGCTCCTTGGTGGCATAGGAGCCCATGAAGGCGATGATCATATATCCGGAGGCGTTATTACCGGCGAAGATCAGCGCCGCGCGGATGACGAGGCGCCAGTGGTCGCGCAACAGCACGCCCAGCGGGGCGCTGGACTCGGCGGCACGCTCACGCATTTCCTGGAAGACCGGGGATTCGGCGACCTTGGCTCGCACGATGACACCCACGATCACCAGCACGAAGCTCAACAGGAACGGGATGCGCCAACCCCAGTCGAGGTAGGCGTCCTGCCCAATGATCGCGGTGATGGCGAGCAAGACCACGGTGGACAGGGCGAGCCCGGTGGGCACGCCGATCTGCGGATAGGAGCCGAAGTGGCCACGGCGGCTCTTCGGTGCGTGCTCCACGGCGAGCAGCGCGGCCCCGCCCCATTCGCCGCCCGCGGACAGGCCCTGCAGGATGCGGAGGAAGACGAGCAGCAGGGGAGCGGCGATGCCGATGGCCGCAAAGGTCGGGAGCACGCCGATCAGGGTGGTGGCCACACCCATGAGGATCAGGGTGCCGGCGAGCACCTTCTTGCGCCCGATGCGGTCGCCCAGGTGGCCGGCGATGGCGGCGCCGAGAGGGCGGAAGAGGAAGCTGATGCCCAGCGATGCCCAGGCGAAGACCTGCGCGAGGCTGGGGTTATCGCTGCTGGCGGGGGCGAAGAACTGCGTACCGAACACGAGGCCGGCGGCTTGAGCGTAGATGAAGAAGTCGTACCACTCGATGGTCGTGCCGACGAGGGTGGCGCCAAGAATGCGCCGGTCTTCTGAACGGTTGGGAGAATCCATGCGCTGAAAGTTAGCAAAGGCTAAACACTTCGGGGAAGTTATGGAAAAATTCGCGCGTGCGACAGCGCGGGAGCGCGGCCTGGCGCGCACCGCACCGGCTGTGTGTCCGGGCCGGGCGCTAAAGTATGGGCTATGAGTACCGCAGAGCTGCCTGTTGACTTGCGTCCCCTGGACTCGGCCACCGAGCCGGCCATCGTCGACCTTCCCATCGCCGGTGCCTGGCTCTTCGCCCCACGGGTTTTCGGGGACGCTCGGGGCAGCTTCCACGAGGGCTTCCACGCCGCCCAGTTCACCGAGCATCTGGGATACCCCTTCGACGTCGCTCAGGCGAACGTCTCCCGCAGCAGCAGGGATGTCGTTCGGGGCATCCACCTGGCCGAGGTACCGCCGGGGCAGGCAAAGTTCGTCAGCTGCCTGGCCGGGGAGGTGGTCGACGTGCTGGTGGACTTGCGGGTCGGTTCCCCGACCTTCGGCAAGCACGTCAAGGTCGCCCTCAGCGAGTCCAATAACTACGCGGTGCACGTGCCGATCGGGGTGGGGCACGGCTTCGTCGCCCGCTCCGAGACCGCGGTGCTGAACTACCTGGTCACCGAGGCTTATAACCCGGACCGGGAGTTCGGAGTGGACCCCTTCGACCCGGAGTTGGGCATCGACTGGGGCGTGGACCGCGCCGATGCGGTTCTTTCCGATAAGGACGCCGCCGCCCCGGCGCTGGCGGAGGTTCACGCGCGCTTGGCTGATTGGCAGGAGGCGCGTGGCTGGGAGCAGGAGCTGCGCCGGGAGTGGTCCGAGGCTCTCGACTTCGCCGATAGCTACGGCGAGCACGGGGAGGGCTAGGCAATCATGCGCGGAATCATTCTGGCCGGTGGCACCGGTTCGCGGCTGTGGCCCATCACCTTCAGCGTGTCCAAGCAGCTGGTGCCGGTCTACGACAAGCCGATGATCTACTACCCACTGTCCACGCTGATCTTGGCGGGGATCACCGAGATTCTCGTGATCACCACGGAGCGCGACGAGCGGGCCTTCCAGGAGCTGCTGGGGGATGGCAGCCGCTTCGGCGTGAGTATCGAGTACGCCACGCAGGAAGCCCCACGCGGGTTGGCGGAAGCCTTCATCATCGGTGAGGAGTTCATCGGCGACGAACCGGTCGCGCTGGTGCTGGGCGACAATATCTTCTACGGCTCGGGTCTAGGCACCCAGCTGCGCCGCTTCAACGAGCCCGACGGCGGGGTGATCTTCGGCTACGCCGTCGCCGACCCAACCGCCTACGGGGTGGTGGATTTCGATGAGACCGGCAAGGCGATCTCCATCGAGGAGAAGCCCGCCACGCCGCGTTCCCCATACGCGGTGCCGGGGCTGTACTTCTATGGCCCGGACGTGGTGGATATCGCCAAGCAGCTTCAGCCCTCCGAGCGCGGCGAGCTCGAAATCACTGGCATCAACCAGGCATACCTGGAACAGGGGAGGCTGCACGTGGAAGTGCTGCCCCGTGGTACCGCCTGGCTGGACACTGGCACGATCGACGATCTCAACGGTGCCAGCGACTTTGTTGGCGCGATCGAGAAGCGACAGGGCCTGAAGGTCGGCTGCCCCGAGGAGGTCGCGTGGCGCATGGGGCTGATCAGCGACCAGCAGCTGCGGGATAACGCCGACGCGCACGGATCCAGCCCCTATGGTCAATACCTGAGGCAATTGTGCGCCCAGGCGGAATGGGAAAAGTGAGGTAACGAGAATGACAGAGCAGCAGGACGGCTTTTCTTCCGGGAACTTCCAACCCATCGGCAAGCTGAGCGCGGAGGACATCCGCACCGGCAACATCGACCGGGCGGAAGTAGCGCACGACTACACCCGCGAGGACCTGCGCCCGGAGACCCTGCCGATCTTCATCAAGCTGATCTGGCAGGACCTGGCCTGGGAGAACATCCTTCTGCCGAAGCAGGGCATGGACCACGCCGTCATCCTGCTCGAGGGAGTGCGCAGCGACGAGGGAGAGTTCGCGGACATGGTCCCGAACCGCGTCATCGTCCGCGCACCCTACACCGAGGCCTACCGCCTGCAGGCCTCTCGGGAATCCGGGGTGATCGCGGCGTTGGGGCACCGTTCCAACGCCCGCCTGCCGCAGACGGTACGCCAGGCCCACGTGCCGCGCCGCTTCACCGGCAACCAGCGTCGCATCCGGGTGACCCTGCTGTCCGTCATCGACGGCACCCCGCTGGACGCGAACGTCTGGCAGCAGATGAACACCGAGCAGCAGGAACTCGTCGTCGAACAGCTGGGCAGCCTGCTGGCGGCGATGCACACGATGAACTCCAGCCTCCCGCCGGCCAGCAACCTCGAGAGCTGGTGGGCCGACGGCCCGGGGCAGAGTAACGCGACGGGTGCCCACGAGGTCGGCGGGGTGCCGATCAGCCCGGCCACCGAGGGGGAGCAGCACGGGCTGAACTACACGGAACGCACCCTGCCGGGCAAGCACGAGGTGATGCGCCGCCGCATGGTTGAGGTTCTGAAACCTGAGCTCTCGGCGGCGGAGTACACCCGCGCCGAAGGGATCATGGCCGAGATGGACGACATGCTGGCCCGCACGGACCTGCGGCGCTGCCTCACCCACGGCGACCTCTCGCGGGAGCACCTGCTGTGGCTACCCGACCAGGGCGTAGGCGTGCTGGACTTCTCCGACATGACGGTGGGGGACCCGGCGCTGGACTACGCCCACTTCGAGATGATCGCGCCGGGGCTGACGAAGCGGATCTTTGACCACGCCGGGGTGGCCGCGGAGGACGTGGCAGATCCGCAGGTGGTCTTCGAAGACGAGGACCTGCTGGAACGGGCGAAGCTCTACAAGCGCTGGGATAACCTTTTCCTGCTCATCGACCACTACCGCACGGGGCGTTCCCCGCGGATCGAGATTTAAACGGGCCGGGCGCTAGCCCTGGGCGGGTGGGTCCTGCTGGTCCTCGTCCCGCTGGCGGCGGAGGCGCTCCCGCTCCTCGCGCTGAGCCTCCTCCTCAGCCAGGCGTTCCTGTTCGCGGCGTTTCTTGAAACGCTCCTTCTCGATATTCCACAGGAAGTCCGGGTCGTCGTCCGGCCCCTTCGCCCGCGGCTGTTGCTCGAGCTGCTTATTCTGCCGGCGCCCCAGCTGGCCTACTGCAGGCGTGTTGCCGCTGCCCGGCCCGAAGGCTTTCCACAACATCACGATCGTGATGATGACCAGGATCAGGATAATGAGGCGACCCAAGGGTGCGATGCTCCTTCAAGGCAGAAAAGTTCGGCGAAATGTCTTCCCCCGACTCTAGCCACCTCATGGGGTTAGTGGGTAGAGGAAAAGTGGCGGGGATACGGCGGCGGGCCGGGGTGACGTCCTAAAAATGAAGCGCAATTGGTGCCTAGCGAAGCAGTGACCGTAGGCTGGACGGCGTGACTAATAAGCAGAATCCGCAAGACCCATCCCAGGTTGAACCATCGCTGCCGGGGCCTCCCGGGCAGAAGCTGAAGCTCGGCTCGAAGGCCTGGCGGGACGTCCTGCTATACGGATTCCTGCGGCTGGTGCTGTTCCTGGTGCTGACGTTCGTGATCCACTCGATCGTGATTCTGCTGGGGATGGCGAACTTCTTCCCGCTGCTGATGAGCGCGCTGCTGGCTCTCATCCTCGCGTTGCCGCTGTCCATGATGATGTTTAAGAACCTGCGGCTGCGGGTGACCGCGCAGATGGCGGAGTGGGACTCCGCGCGACGCGAGCACAAGCGCCAGCTGCAGGAGCAGCTGCAGGACCGCTTGCACGACTAACAGGACGGCCGGGGTTGGGACTGGCTGTGGGGGATAGCTGTGGTGACCGGCCGGGGGGACTGGCTGTGGCGACCGGCCGGGGGGGGGGGGGCTGGGGGTCGGCGTTGAGGGCCGGCCGTGTTGGTGGAGCGTGCGCGGCTAGATAAACGCCGCGTTCAGCATCATCACCGACCACAGCAACATGCCGCGGCCGGTAAGCCCAAGTACCGGGATCAGATCCTTGCCCTGTGCGCCCTTGCGCACGGGCCCGGAGGCCAGCACCCACAGCGGTACTGCCAGCAGGCCCAGCAGGGCAGCGAGCTGACCGAGTGCCAGCGCGATGGTGAGCACGACGGAGCCGCCGACCAGGCTCAGCCATAGCGCGCGGGTGCCCGCATCCCCCAGGCGCACGGCGAGGGTGATCTTGCCGGTGACCGAGTCGGTGGGGATGTCACGGAGGTTATTGGCCAGGTTCACGGACGAGGAGAGCGCGCCGATCGTCACAGCCAGGCCGAGCCCGCGCCAGGTGATCTGCCCGGACTGCGTGAACTCCGTGCCCAGCACCGCGACCAGACCAAAGAAGATGAACACCGCGACCTCGCCAAGACCCCGGTAGCCATAGGGGTTTTCACCGCCGGTGTAGAACCAGGCGCCCGCGATGCAGACTGCGCCGACGAGGATCAACCACCAGGTGCTCAGCAGGCTCAGCGCGATTCCGGCGACCCCAGCCACGCCGAAGCAGGCGAAGGCGGCGTACTTCACGAGCGTGGGCTCCACCAGTCCGGAGCCGGTCAGGCGCAGGGGGCCGGAGCGGTCGTCGTCGGTGCCGCGGATGCCGTCGGAGTAATCGTTCGCGTAGTTCACGCCGATGATCAGCGCGAGCGCGACCACGAGAGCGAGTAGTGCCCGCGGGAAGGACGCCCCGCCGGTGGTTACCGCGGCTGCTGTTCCAGCCAGGACCGGGGCGATGGCGTTAGCCCAGGTGTGTGGGCGGGCGCCTTCGAGCCAATCGGCGGCGGTGGCGGTGTTGGTGGCAGACATACGCGACGGTCAACCTTCCTTCGAGCAGGGGCGGATGCAAACTGTTTACTCTACTCGCTTGGGCGCGGGGGCTATGTCGGGGCTGCTTCAGCACGCGGGACGGGCGCGTGACGCGGGGGAATCGGTGGTTATTTCGCCCTTTACGGTGGGAAAGGGGGGTGACGGGGGTAGGTGAAAAGGCCCTCGGGGAGAGGTTTTCCACGGGTAAATTGTGTCCCAAATACAAATGGGTGATTGTTATGCCATGAGAAAAACTGTCATTTCGCTGGCGGCGGCGCTTGCCGTGCTGACCGGCGGCCTCACCCCAGTCTCCCAGGCGGCTCCTGCTTCGCCTGCGGCTCTCATTCAAGCCAATGAAGACTCGGCGAACACTAGCAACCCCGACGGGCAGTCCGGCCTGTTCGACTCCTCCTCGAGCCAGGGCAACACCGACGACACCACCACCGGGTCCGTGGGATCCTCCTCCGAGGATGAGGAGAAGGAAGGGCTCTCCAAGGGCGCGATCGCAGGCATTCTCATTGGCAGCATCGCGGCCATCGCTGCGGTTATCGGCGGCGGCCTGTGGGCGATCCAGGCTGGCATGGTGCCCAACCCGCTGCCTGGCATTATCCCGGGCCCGGCACCGGCGCCGAAGCCTGCCCCAAAGCCGGCTGCGAAGCCAGCCGCTAAGCAGGCCCCGAAGCAGGCGGCAAAGCCGAAGCCGGCACCACAGCGCGCTGCCCCAAAGCCAGCGCCGAAGCGAACTGCGCCGAAACCTGCGCCGCGTCCGGCACAGTCCCGCTACTACCAGAACTGCCGTGCAGTATGGAACGACTTGGGCCGCCCGATCCGCCGCGGTGAGCCGGGCTATGCTTCCCACCTCGACCGCGACAATGACGGCGTGGGCTGCGAGCGTCGCCCACGTTAAACCTCTGTACTCCGTTTCCTCCTAGCCCTGGCCCACAAGGTCAGGGCTTTTCTTGTCTCGCTGATCAGTCATGTCCTGGACAGTCCGTAGGGTGGGGAACATGAGCAGTATTGAGCGCAGGATCGCGATTATCGGGGCCGGGCCGCGGGGGATTTCCGTGCTGGAGCGGATCGTGGCCACCTACCGGGAGCTGGCGGAGCAGGGGGCGGCACCCGAGCGCCTGGCCGTGGCCGTGGTGGACGACGTCCAGCCCGGTGCGGGACGCATCTGGCGCACCGACCAGTACTTCGACCTGTGCATGAACACGCTGGCCGACGCGGTGACCCTGTTCCCGGAGCCTGGCTCCAGCGTGGCATCCCCGGTTCTCGAAGGCCCGACCATGTACGAGTGGATCATGCTGCTCCGCGGCGAGGAGCTGGGCGAGCAGCGCGACCCGCGTGGGGTGAAGGTGGAGCTGTTTTCCCGCCACCCGGTCCAGCCCCTGGACCACCGGGCACAGGACATCGAGCAGACCGAACCGAATACGCACCCGCCGCGGGGCCTGTACGGCGAGTACCTGCGCTGGGTCTTCTCCGCGGTGCTGGGCATGGTTCCGGAGGCCATCGAGGTGACGGTGCACCGCTCGAAGGCGGTGGGGATCGAAGCGGCGGCAGACGGCACGGACACCATCGAACTTGCGGACGGCACCCGCCTGCGCGCACACGCGACCGTGCTCGCGCTGGGCTGGCTGGATACTGAGCTGGCCCCGGAGGAGCAGGAGCTCGCGGCAGCCGCGGCCAAGCACGAGCAGCTGGAGTGGATTGCGCCTAATAACCCGGCTGATCAGGAATTCTCCGCCATCCCCAGCTGGGCGGAATCCGGCCAGGAGATCCTGATCCGGGGCTTGGGCATGGGATTTTTCGACGCCATGTCCATGCTCACGGTCGGCCGTGGCGGGGCCTTCATTCCGGACGCCACCGCGCCGGCAGGATTGCGCTATCAACCTTCGGGCCGGGAACCGCGGATCCTGGCGATGGCGGGACGCGGCTACCCACATCAGCCCCGCCCGGAGTTTTCGGGCATGCCGCCGCGCGCGGAGCTACGCCGCCTCGACGAGGCGATCGCCCAGCTCGATACTCCGCTGGACCCCAATAGCCTGGACTTCGGGGAAACGCTGTGGCCAGCACTGCTGCGCGACGCACAAGAGGCCTACTACCGGGTTCTGCTGGCGGCCGAACCTGACGTCCTAAAAAAGGTCGGTGAGATCATCGACGACCCGGCCACCGACCCGCTGAACATGCACGAGGACACCCGCCTGGACGGGCTGGTGGACCCGGAAAAACGATTCAACATCCCCTGGGAGAACAACCCGGTCTCTCATCTGGAGGACAAGGCGGAGGAAGCGGGCGAGGAGTTGACCATCGACTCCTTTACCCGGACCCTGTTCGACCACCTCCTTGCAGACTGGCAGGAGGCGCAGCGCGGCGAAAAGTCCCCGGTGAAGATGGGGCTCTTCAGCTTCGGCGCGGCGATGAAACGGATCGCCCTGGTCGACGAGCCGGGGCGGTTTACGCAGGCGTCCCGCGAGGAGGAATACGCGTTTTTCGGCAGCATCGCCCAGATGGTGAGCGTCGGCCCGCCCGCCTTCCGCACCGCCGAGCTGCTCGCTCTCATCGACGCTGGGCTGGTGCGCTTCCTTGGCGCGAAACCGGAGCTCACCGTGGACGAGGAGACCCCGGCGTTTCGGGTCCGTTCCGCGACGACGGGGGAGGAAGTGTGCGCGTCTGTGCTGATCGAGGCGCTGATCCATGACCCGGATGTGCGGCACACGGCCTGCCCGCTGAGCAGGCAGTTGCTGGCACAGTCCCGGATGCGGGCTTGGGCCTGGGGCGATGGCTCCCTGTCTGGCGCCCCGGAGGTGGACCGGGAAACGGGCCTGCTTATTGGCCAGTCGGGTCAGCGCGACCCCCGGGTGCACATGCTGGGTGTGCCGTTGCGGGAGGTTCGGGCCGATATGACCAACTCGCCGAAGGTGGGGGAGGACCCGGTGATTTTCCAAGAGACGGACGCCGCTGCCCGTTCTGCGCTGCGGATCGCCGCGTCCCACTAGAACTGGGGCGGATTACGCTGCCTCGCTAGGGCTTAGGCAGCCCGTTGTCCCGCTAGAGCTTGGGCAGCCCGTTGTCCCGCTAGGGGTCCGCGGTGGGAGGCGGACGGGAGGGTCGCCAGCGTCCGCGACCCTAAAGCCCCAGGTTGAACACGCCCTCGCGGTAACGCTGGCCCGGGATGGCCCGCAGCAGCTCCCGGGTGAACTCGTGCTCCGGATCGTAGAAGATCTCCTCAGTGAAGCCCAGCTCCACCTGGCGGCCCTTGCTCATCACGCTGACCGTGTCGCTGATCTCCCGGACGACGGCCAGGTCGTGGGAGATGAACAGGTATGTCAGGTCCAGTTCCTCTTGCAGCTCGTTGAGCAGCTCCAGGATGCGGGCCTGGACGGTGACGTCCAGCGCGGATACGGCCTCGTCGAGAACCAACAGCTCTGGCTCCAGGACCAGCGCGCGGGCGATGGCCACGCGCTGGCGCTGCCCGCCGGAGAGCTCACCGGCACGCCGGTTGGCCAGTGCCTCGGGGAGGCTGACCTGATCCAAGACCTCGGTGACCTTTGCGCGGATCTGTGTCCGCGTCAGCGAGCTGAGGTTTCGCAGCGGCTCGGCGATCGCCGAACCGATGGACTGGCGCGGGTCCAGCGAGCCATAGGGGTTTTGGTAGACCATCTGCAGCCGACGGCGCAGCTGGCGCGGGTCCTTCGCCGCGAGATCGTTGATGGCAGCGCCCTCGAGGTAGGCGGCGCCCGTGCTGGGCTCCTCGAAGGCGCAGATCATGCGGGCGAGGGTGGATTTGCCGGAACCCGATTGCCCGACGATCGCGTGCGTGGTGCCGCGGGCGACGGAGAAGCTCACCCCATCGACTGCGGTGAATGCTTCTTGGCCGCGCGCGGGCTGGAACTGCTTGCTCATCGAGCTGACGCGCAGCAGCGGGGGAGTGGACTCCTCGGAGTCGCGTGCCGCCGGGGTAGCGGGGGTCTTCTCTTCGGGGTTCACCTCGCCGCCAGGAGCGTCGGCCGCCGGGGCACTGGCTGCCTTATGCTTCCGGGCGCGCTCCGGTTGGCGCACCGGGTTGGTGAGGCCAGGCGCATCATCGAGCAGCCGACGGGTGTAGGGATGCCGCGGATCGCCGAGGATGCGACCGGTGAGCCCGGCCTCCTTGACCTGGCCGGACTGCATAACCACCAGCTCGTCGGCCCGGTCGCTGGCCACGGCGAGGTCGTGCGTGATGAGCAGCACGCCGATGCCGCGGTCTTCCCGCAGTTGGTCGATGAGGTCCAGGATTGTCTGCTGCACCGTTACGTCCAACGCACTGGTGGGCTCGTCGGCGATGATGAGGTCCGGTTCGGTGGCCAGCGCGGCGGCGATGAGGGCCCGCTGCCGCATACCGCCGGAGAGCTCGTGCGGATACTGGTCATAACGCAGCTCGGGATTATCGATGCCCACGGCATCCAGGAGCTCGATGACGGTTGCCCGGCGTTCCTGTTTGCTGGGGTTGCCGAGGGCCTGGCGGTGAATGCGCAGCACCTCACCAACCGATTCGCCGATGGTTTTCACGGGGTTCAGCGAGGTTCCGGGGTCCTGCGGGATGAGCCCGATCTTCAGGCCGCGGACGCCGCGCCACTGCTGCTGCGTGATGCGGTTCAGGTCCTGGCCGTTGAGCTCGATTTTTCCGGACGCCGCCGCGTTGGCAGGCAGCAGCCCCATCGTCGCCATGGCGGAGGTGGATTTTCCGGAACCGGATTCTCCCACGATGGCGGTGACCCGCCCGGGAGCGACGGAGAAGGATACGTCCGTCACCGCGTGCACGGGGCCGTGGGCGGAGTTGTACGTGACCGCGAGGTCGGTGACCTTCAGCAATGGGGTGGTCATGAGCGGGCTCCTTCCCGGTCGCGGAGGACCGTGCTGAGGTGGTTGGTCGCCAGGACGACGAGGACGATGGCCAGGCCCGGCAGGACGGTCAGCCACCAGGACGTGGCGATGAAGTCCCGGCCCTCGGCGATGATCAGGCCCCACTCTGGCGTCGGCGGCGGGGCGCCGTAGCCCAGGAAGCTCAGGGTGGACAGCTGCAGGATGGCGCTGCCGAACTGGAGGGCCGCCAGCGCGAGCACCGGGGTCAGCGAGTTCGGCAGGACGTGCCGCCACAGCACGGAGGCGCGGGTGCCGCCGGAGGCGTAGGCGGCCTCGACATAATCGGAGGACGCCACGCCCAGCACCTCGGAGCGGGCGAGGCGGGCGAACATCGCGACGTTGGTGATACCCACGGCGATGGCGGCGTTGATGGATCCGTAACCCAGCACGATGATCACCGAGAGGCTGAGCAACAGGGCCGGGATGGCGAGCAGAACGTCCACGATGCGCATGATCAGCGTGTCCACCCAGCTGCCCTTGCGGCCGTCTGTTCCGGAGCCGCGCCGGGCGCGGGAGGAGCCGGCGATCACACCGAGCAGGGTGCCGATGATCATGCCGAGCAGAACTGCGACGAGCGCCCCGAGCAGGGACTGCCGGGTGCCCCACACCACGCGGGTGTAGAGGTCGCGGCCGACGGCGTCGGTGCCGAACCAGTGCTCGGTGCTGGGCGGCAGAAGTGGGGCGGTGCTACCCGAGTTCACGGGGTCGCCCGAGGCGAACAGCCCTGGCACGAACGCCCAGGCCAGCGCGATGACAACGATGAGCCCAGAGACGACCGCGCCCCAACCCGCCTTCTGCGGGCGGGGGAGGGACCGGCCGGTCAGCCGGGAGCGCAGCGAGGACCTCGAGGTGAGTTTGGTGGTCATGGTTTAGCCCCTCCCATTCGTTGTGGCGGGTTGTGCGCTCCGGCTGCGCAGTCGGGGGTCGAGCACCGGGTACAGCAGATCGACGGCCAGGTTGACCAGCACGTAGACCGCGGCACTGATGACGACCACGGCCATGAGCACCGGGGTATCGCGGTTGGATACGGCGTCCACGGTCATCGCGCCGATGCCAGCGCGGCTGAACACGGCCTCGGTGACCACGGCGCCGCCGATGAGCTCACCGAAGGTCAGCCCGGCGATGGTCAGTGCGGGAAGCATCGCGTTGCGCAGGACATTGCGCCACAGCACCCAGTGGTGGCTGGCCCCACGGGCCCGCACCACGGTGACGAAGGGCTGGGCCGAGGCGTCCTGAATCCCGCGGAGCAACACTTGGGCCATCGGCGCGGACAGCGGCAGGGCGATCGCGATGGCGGGCAGGATGATCGACTGGGTCGGGGAGGCGTCGATGACGGGGATCCACCCCAGCGTGAAGCTGAACATCTGGATCAGGATGATGCCCAGCCAGAACGCGGGCAGCGCGACCAGCAGGGAGGGCACGCTCGCCAGAGCGTTAGCCAGCCAGCGGCTGACACGGTTGCTGCGGCCCGGGGCGGCGAGCGTGGCGAGGACTAGGGCGATCACGCTGGCGAGTAGAAAAGCCACGAGCGCCAGGGCGAGCGTGTTGGGCAGGGCAGCGCCCAGGGCGCTGGTCACGGACTCGCCGTTCATCAGGGAGTTGCCGAAGTCCCCGCGCAGCGCGCCGGTCAGGGAGTTGATGTAGCGCACGAGGATGGGCTCGTCGGCGCCGTATACGTCGCGCATCTGTTGGATCTGCGCCGGGGAAAGCCCGAGTTCGGGGTCGGCGTAGCGGGTGGCTACGGCATCCCCGGGCAGCGCGGTGAGCAGGATAAACGCGAGGGTGAAGGTGGCCCACAGGACGAGGATCGCCTGGCCGATGCGGGCGAGGATTTGGCGACCGGTCATGGCTGGGCCTCCTTCCGGGTCAGGTAGAACCAGGGTCGGCCGATGCTCTCGGCGCGGAAGCCGTGGACGTGTGGGTGCACGCCGAAGACCTGTGGTTCCTCGAAGAAGGGCAGGACGTAGGCGTTATCGGTCAGATGCTTCTGCACCGCCTTGGATGCTTCGGCGCGCTCGGCCTCAGTGGGGGACTGGGCGACGTCGAGCAGGAGCTGCTGAAGTTTCTCATCGCCGATGGACTCGTCGGGGTGCATGTTCAGCAGCGCGTTGCGGTTGTCGGAGTAGTACTGGCTTTTAATGACGTCGTAGTCGGCGCGGCCCACCATCGTGAGGTTGAGCTGCACCTGGTTCTCGTCCGTCTGGGCTGCCTTTTGGGCAGCGACGTCGCCGGGGTGCAGCTGCGCGTCGATGCCGACGGCACGCAGTTGTTGCTGCAGCATCGTGACGACCTCCCGGGTGCGGGGTTGCTGTGGGGCGTCGTTGACGACGAGGCGCAGGCGCTTGCCGTCCTTGGTGCGGATGCCGTCGTGCCCGACGGTCCAGCCGGCCTCGTCGAGGAGCGCGCGAGCCTTATCCGGGTTGAACTCGTAGGCGCCCTTCTGTTCCTCGTAGCCCTGCGCGGTGCGCGCGAGGGTAGAGGTGGCCAGCGGGTAGGAGTCGGAGAACAGGGTGCGCAGGATCTTCTCGCGGTCCACGCCGGCGATGATCGCCTGGCGCACCCGGATGTCCTGCAGCAGCGGGTGGCGGAAGCGGAAGGCCAGGCCGTTGTTCACGCCGTTGGTCGGTGCTGCGTGGATGTTGATTCCGGCCTTGGCGAGGTGCTTTTCTTCCGGGGCCTCGATTTGGCGGGCGATGTCCGCCTGCCCGGCCTTGAGTCCACCGACGCGGACGCTGTCCTCCTTGGCGACAACGACGCGAACGGTGTCCAGCTCCGGACGCCCGGTGTTCAGGCCGCGCTCGGCGAAGACCGGTGGCGCCCAGTCGTAGTCCTCCCGCGCGCTCAAGGTCAGTTCGCGGTTCCGCTTCTCGCCGGTGATGACGAAGGGACCGGAGCCAATGACCTTGCGGGCCGAACCAGGGGCGAAACCCTCGTCCGTCATCTCCAGGGAGGCGTTGGCCAGCAGCCCGGCGTTGATGGAGCTGGCAGCCTGGGGGAAGCCGGGCTCGGGCTCGCTGAAGTGGAAGCGGACGGTGGAATCGTCGATAACCTCGCCACGCTCGTAGGAGCTGATCTGTTCGGAGGCGGTGAGCTTGTTGTCCGTGTTCCCGAGGCCGAAGAGGTCGAAGTTCTTGACGACGTTCTCCGCGTCCAGCGGGGTGCCGTCGGAGTAGGTGACCCCGTCGCGCAGGTGGAAGGTGAACTCAGTGGCGTCCTCGTTGACCTCCGGCAGGTCGGTGGCGATCCACGGGTGGAGCTCGAGGGTGTCCGGGTCCTGCCACAGCAGCCGGTCGGTGATGTTGTTGACGACCCCGCCGTTGGGGTAGAAGCCCGCGGTCGGTGGGTAGAGGTTGTTGAAGGGGAGGGAATCGAGGTAGGTCAGCTCGGCGGGGTTGTCCTCGGAACCACCGGCGCTGCTGCAGGCGGTGAGTCCGCCAACACCGAGGACGACGGCGGTGAGCAGGGTGATCACCGATCTGATGGGGCGCCGGGTGTGGCGTCTGAATGTGCCCTGGGTGCGGGGCAAGCCGGGGGACATAAGGATTCCCTCCTATGGATAAAAATGAACAGATCTGTCTATAAAGGGTGAGGGTAAGGGTACCACGGAAAAACTCTCACGATAAGATGGCCTACATGACCAGCCCAAGGACCATGACCGATTCAACGCCCACCATCGCGATCATCGGAGGTGGCCCGCGAGGTATTTCCATCCTGGAGCGCCTCGCCGCCGATTACCGCCAGCTCGATCCGAGTAAAACCCCCAATCACCTGGATATTCATGTGATTGACGAGGTGCAGCCGGGGGAGGGGAAGGTCTGGCGCACCGACCAGACCAAGACTCTGTGCATGAACACTCTGGCCGATGCGGTCACCCTCTTCACCGAGCCTGGAGCTACCGTCACCGCGCCCGTGGTGGAGGGGCCGACCATGCACGAGTGGATCATGCTCATTCGCGGCGAAGAGCTCGGGTTGGAGCGGGATCCGCGCGGAAAAAAGACAGATCTGTTCACTCGCCTTCCGCTGAGCGTCGCAGGTGAGCGCGACGCGCTGACCTCGGATAACGATGGGGGTCAGGCCGCCGAGCATCTGTCGGCGGGGGCGGCAGAGGCCGGAGAACCCGCCCCCACCGTGGGTACGGGGTGGTCCCTGGCTGACTACACCGCGGAGATCGCCGATACCCGGCCCGAGTCGCACCCCAGCCGTGCCCTCTACGGCGAATATCTGCGTTGGGTCTTCAATGTGGTGCTGGGCTTGCTCCCTGAGGGGATTTCGGTGCATCAGCACCTCGCCCGCGCCACTGAGATCGAGGAGGTGCCCGCGGGTTCCGCAATCGGGGCAGGCGCCGGGAACGGCGACGCCGAAAGCCAATCAGCCCGCGACCGCATCACACTGGACAACGGCACCACGATCCTCGCGGACGCCACCGTGCTCGCCATCGGCTGGGCCGACACCACCCCCGATGCGATGGAGAGCTTCACCGCATCCGCCGTGGACATGCACCCAGCCCTCACCTGGGTTCGCCCCGGCAACCCCGCCGACCAGCAGATCAGCCAGATCCCCAGCTGGGGGGAATCCCAGGAGGAGGTGCTGGTCCGCGGCCTGGGCATGGGCTTCTTCGACCTCATGGCCATGCTCACCATCGACCGCGGTGGGCGCTTCATTCCGGACGCCGAGGCCCGCTCGGGTCTGCACTACGAGCCCTCTGGCCACGAGCCGAAGCTCGTGGTTTCCTCCCACCACGGCTACCCGTATCAGCCGAAGCCGGTCTTCGGCTCCCTGCCGCCAGCGGCCTGGCTGCCCCGCTTCAAGGCCGCCGTCGCGGAGCTGGATCTTCCACAGATCCCGGCGAACAGCCTGGACTTCGGCGAGACCCTGTGGCCGGCGATCCTGCGGGACGCACAAGAGGCCTACTACCGGGTCCTGCTGGCGGCCGAACCTGACGTCCTAAAAAAGGTCGGTGAGATCATCGACGACCCGGACACCGACCCGTGGCGACTGCACGAGGACGTGCGCCTGGACGGGTTGGTGGCACAGGAAAACCGCTTCGATCTGCCGTATCACTCAGACCCCGTCGCGCGTTTCGCGGAGCAGGCCGGGGAGGCGGGCCAGAGCATCGACGAGCTCACCGCGCGCATTGCCGATGGCTTGGCCGCGGACCTCACCGAGGCACAGTCCGCGCGCGATTCGGCGGTGAAGATGGGCCTGCAGGTCATTGGCTCGGCCCGCAAGCCGGCTGCCGTCGTGGACGAGCCCAGCCGGTTCACCACTGAGTCTCGCCGGGGTGCCTATGCGGAGCTCAAGCGTGTGGGCCAGATGGTGGGCTCCGGGCCGCCGGCCTTCCGCACCGCCGAGCTGCTGTGCCTGGTGGACGCCGGTTACGTTCGCTTCCTGGGCGCGCACCCGACGATGGTGATCGACCCCGAAACGCCCGCGTTCGTCATGACCTCCCCGGTGACCCGGGAGGAGCCAGTGGAGTCCCGCACCCTGGTGGATGCGTGGCTGCACAAGCCGGACGTGCGCAGCACCGCCGATCCGCTGAGCCAGCAACTCAAGGATGCCGGCCGCATGCGCACCTGGCTGCGTGGTGATGGCTCTACCTCCCGTGCCCCGGAGGTCGAGCTGGCGACGAGCCGCTTGATCCGCGAGGACGGGCAGGTTGACCCGCGCGTGCACATGGTTGGCATCCCGCTGCAGGACATGCGCGCGGATATGACGATTTCCCCCATGCCGCGCACCGACCCGCTGATGCTGCAGGAGACGGACGGTGCGGCCGTCTCCGCGCTGCGGGTGGTGGCGGAAAACCGCTAGTTCGCGGCGACGGCCTGGCGGGCGAGCTCCGCGATCGCGATGCGATCCAGCTTGCCCGGGCCGGTCTTCGGCAGATCCGCGACAGCGAAGGCGCGGCGCGGGATGAGGTAATCCGCGCAACCGGCCTCCCGCATAGAGGCGCGCACGGCGTCGGTGACCTCCACCGGCTCGCCGGAAACCTGGGCACCAGCGGTGCGCAGCACAGCGACCACGGCCTCGCCCCAGTGCTCGTCGGAAACCCCAGAGACACAGACCTCGGAGACCGCCTCGCCGTCCACAACAGCGTGGGAGCGGGTGGCGTTCTCCGACTGCTCCGGCAGAACCTTCACGCCACCGGTGTTGATCGCACCGTCGGCGCGTCCCAGCACGCGCAGCGTCTCCCCGTCCAGGGCGCCGATGTCGCTGGTGCGGTAGACCCCGAGCTCGGGGAAGCAGTCCTCGTCCTCGTTGCGGTAACCACGGGCGACCATCGGGCCTTCCAGGACGATGCGACCGGCACCGTTGGCGTCCGCGTCCTCGATGCGCACGGTCGCGCCCGGCAGAGCCTGGCCGTCGTAGACCATCCCGCCGCTGGTCTCGCTGGAACCGTAGGTCAGGACGTAGTTCACGCCGGCCTCGTCCAGCTGCTGGCGGGCCTTATCGCCTAGCGCCGCACCACCAATGAGAACAGCGCCGAAGAGCTTCAGCGCCTCGATGCCTTCCTCGGACTCCAGCAGGGAGTGCACCTGCGGCGGGACCAGCGAAGTGTGCAGATCCTCGTGCGGGAAGCGCTTCTTCAACGCGGCGGCATCGGCTGCGAAACCGGACACGCTAAAGCCCGTGCCCTCGATCAGCGCGGTGGTGGCGACCGGGGTGAAACCGGCCATCATGCCACGCAGAATCACCTGCAGGCCCGCGATGTGGTGGGCCGGCAACGCCAGCAGCCACGGGCCAGGCTCTACCTTTAGCTTCTTGCGCAGCACCTGCTCGGTGGCGCGGGCAGAGGAGCGCAGATTCGCGGCGGAGAGCAGCGCGCCCTTCGGGGTGCCCGTGGAGCCGGACGTGGTGGCCACGAGGGTGCCGGCCTCGACCGGCTCGCCTGCCCGCATGACCTTCTTCAGTTCCTCGCTGGCGCCCGCGTCCGGGGAGTCGGTGGCGGGGACCGGCAGGATCGAGCTGCGACCGTCCAGCACCTGCGAGAGCATGCCGCGCGCGGCCTTGAGGTTTGTCGCGGAGACCTCAAAGGCCTCGAGCGTTGCCATGCCGGTGCCGTCGTCGATCTTCGCGGGGTAAATGAACTTCGAGTGTCCGTCCCCGCGGTCGCCGAAGCGGCCTAGTTCTTGCGTCTCATTATTAGTACTCACCTGTCCGACTCTACTTGGCTGCGTGGTGGGGGTGTCTCCCGCCCGATCTGCTACAGATAGAGCCCAGAGCCACCATGAAGCATTCCGAACCTCAGACCCTGATCGTGAGCGACTCCCAGGCGGATCGTCGCCTGGACAAATACATCCGTTCGCAGGTCAAGGGCGTGCCCGCCACGGTGCTGTTCCGCATGATGCGCACCAAGCAGATCACGGTCAACGGTGCGAAGTGCAAGCCCGACCAGCGCACTGTCGCGGGCGATAAGGTCCACCTGCCCGCCCTCGAGGTCGCTGAGGCGAAGCCGAAGCCCGCGGGAGATCGTAAGGCCGCGGAGCAGCTGGCCCGCAGGCTGTCCCGGCACATTGTTTTTGAGGACGATGATCTGCTCATCGTGAATAAGCCCGCCAACATCGCTGTGCACGTGGGCAGTGGAGTCAAGGCCGGGGTGATCGAGGCGCTGCGCGTGTTGCGGCCGGAGGATAAGGAGCTGGAGCTGGCGCACCGGCTGGACAAGGAGACCTCTGGCCTGCTGATCGTGGCGAAGAATTCGAAGATGCTGCGCCACTTGCAGTCCCTGCTGCGCGAGGGTGGGGAGGATATCCAGCGCTATTACCTGGCGGTAGCCGGTGGCGTCCTGAAAAAGTCAGGCAAGCAGGCGCGACGGATTGATGCTCCGCTGCGGAAGACGGGGGCGGCCACGGTGGTGGATCGCCGCGCCGGGCAGCAGGCGGAGACGAAGCTGTGGGTGAAGAAGCCCTGGGGGCGTGCGGGAACTCTCGTGGAGGTGCAGCTGCTGACGGGCCGGAAGCACCAGATCCGCGTGCACCTGCAGCACTTGGGCCACCCGATCATCGGGGATTCCCGCTACGGGGATAAGGCCGCGAACCAGGCGGCCGCGGAGAAAGGCGTGCGGATGCTGATGCTGCACGCCTCCCGACTGGTGATCCCGCTGCCGAGTGGCGAGGAGCTGGATGTGCAGGCCCCGATGCCCCCGGCGTGGAATAAGCTGCGCGGCTAGCGCCGACCGGCCACAAGATCTAGTAGTAGTACGGGAACTCGTCCCAGTTCGGCTCGCGCTTCTCCAGGAAGGAGTCGCGCCCCTCCACGGCCTCGTCGGTCATGTAGGCCAGGCGGGTGGCCTCACCAGCGAAAACCTGCTGGCCCATCAGGCCATCGTCGGTCAGGTTGAAAGCGAACTTCAGCATGCGCTGCGCCGTCGGGGACTTCGTGTTGATCTTCCGCGCCCACTCGATCGCGGTGGTCTCCAGGTCGGCGTGGTCCACCACGCGGTTTACAGCACCCATCTGGTGCATCGTCTCGGCGTCGATGGCCTCGCCGAGGAAGAAGATCTCGCGCGCGAACTTCTGGCCCACCTGCTTCGCCAAGTACGCGGAACCATAACCAGCGTCGAAGGAGCCCACGTCCGCGTCCGTCTGCTTGAACTTCGCGTGCTCGCGGGAAGCCAGGGTCAGGTCGCAGACCACGTGCAGGCTGTGCCCGCCACCGGCGGCCCAGCCGTTGACCAGGCAGATCACGACCTTCGGCATGGTGCGGATCAGCCGCTGAACCTCCAGGATGTGCAGACGACCGCCCTCGACCTTCGCGCGGGCCTCGTCCACGCCCTCGGCACCAGCGGCGGCGACGTCCGAATCGTGGCTGGTGGCGTACTGATAACCGGAACGGCCGCGGATGCGCTGGTCACCGCCGGAGCAGAATGCCCAGCCACCGTCCTTCGGGGACGGGCCGTTTCCGGTCAGCAGGATGGTGCCGACGTCCGGGGTGCGGCGCGCGTGGTCGAGCGCGCGGTATAGCTCGTCGACGGTGTGCGGGCGGAAGGCATTGCGCACCTCCGGCCGGTCGAAGGCGATGCGGACGATGCCGTTGGCGCGGCCCTCGCCGGTGTGGCGGTGGTAGGTGATGTCGGTGAAGTCGAATCCCTCAACCTCGCGCCAGGCGGTCGGGTCGAAGATCTCGGAAACCTTATTTTCGCTCATGCCTGCCCATATTAGGTGTCCGGCCGCTCGCCTAGGGTGGGTGGCGTGAATATCACTCAGCAGCAGCTCGACCAGTTCCTTCGTCACGCCCGCGAGCACGCGCACGTGGTGGCCCTGCCGATGCGCACGCGCTTCCGCGGCATCGATACCCGCGAGGCGATGCTCGTTCCCACCCCTGGCGGGTGGGTGGAGTTCGCGCCCTTCCTGGAATACGGTCCCGCGGAGTCTTCCCGCTGGTTGCGCAGTGGGGTGGTCCATTCGCTTCTTTTGGACGACGACGCCACCGCCCGGCCGCAGGGTGCTAACGCGGATCATGCCGCGCTGCAGGTCCCGGCGGGGGTGGGGGTGTCGGTGAACGCCACGATGCCCGCGGTGGATGCGCAGGCGAATCCGCAGCAGGTGGGGGAACTGATGGCCCGTTACCCGGGGTGCACGACTGTGAAGGTGAAGGTCGCTGAGCCAGCCGTTCTGCGGGAACAGGGCTTTGAGGCCTCGATGGCCCAGGATGTGGCGCGCGTGCGTGCCGTGCGGGCCTGGTTCGCCGAGCAGGGCGTGGACCGGCCCCGGATCCGGGTGGATGCGAATGCAGGCTGGTCGGTGGATCAGGCGCTGGCGGTGATTACGCAGTTGGCGGCAGAGGACGTGGCGGGCGAGTGCCTGGACTACGTGGAGCAACCCTGCGCCACGGTGGCCGAACTTGCGGAGCTGCGGCAGCGGCTGGCCGATGAGGGGATCGCGCCGGGCGGATCCCCGGTGCGGATCGCGGCCGATGAGCTGATCCGCAAGGCATCGGATCCGCTGGCTGTGGTGGAGGCCGGGGCCTGCGATGTGGCCGTGGTGAAGGTCGCCCCGCTGGGCGGCATCGACCAGGTCGTGAAGGTGGCGCGCCAGGTGGCGGCCCACGGGGTGAGCCTGACGCTCAGCTCCGCGCTGGATACCGCGGTGGGTATTGGCGCGGGTCTGCAGGCTGCTGCCCTGGTGGCTCAGGTGGGCAACGACGCCGGGGTGTTCGGCCAGGCTGGGCCGAATGCTGCGGGGTTGGCGACGGGCTCGCTATTCACCGCGGACGTGGGAGCCCGGGAGATTGCCGATGGTGCGATGCTCACCGGCGCGACCCAGCCGGATCCGGAAGTGTTGGAGCGCTACGCGGTGGACGCGGAGCGTCGGCAGTGGTGGGTTCGCAGGATGGAGGCTGCAGCCGCCGAGCTGGGATCGTGACGCCCGCTAGGGGAGCATCCCAAAACAACTAGAAACAACTTTGAAACAACCACCGGAGGCTTCGTGACCTGGGGGAATAATAAGATGAAGGGTCGGGCTGGCCACAATAGTTGTTCGTAAGTTGTTTCAAAGTTGTTTCGCTGGGGTGGGTGGTGCCTCTTAAACAACTTCCTGGGGAAATGTATACTTCACATATGGAATCCCCCATGATTGACGATGCGACACCGTGGCTGCCTGAGGATGTTGCAGAGGCTCTAGAAGCTATTTGGAACGGAGATTCGGCTGGCAATGTCGAATCGGAGACCCTAGAGATCAAAGAGGACCCTGCCCGGGTTCAGCATGCGCCTTCGAAGGCCGATAAGCATCGGGCACAACTTGTAGAAAAGCTCATTGATGAGGCGGTGTGCCTGGCTAATGGGGAATCCGCTATGGGGCACATCATCGTGGGTATCAGTGACAAGCTGACCGGACCTGAAGCGTTTACCGGAACGGACTTAGATACCTTAACCATTGAGAGAAAGATTCTTCATGGTACGCAGCAGCAACTGAGGGTAGAAGCATCTGAACTTGAGTACGGCGGTAGTCGCCTTGTTGTGATCCGTATCCCAGAAGCGTTGACCATGTATACCCGCACCCAAGGGCAGGCGAAACGGCGGCGGGGTACGAGTTGTGAGCCGCTGCTGGAGGCGGAGCGACAAGCGCTGGCTCGGGAAAGGGCGAACCCCGATTATTCAAACGGGAGCTCGAGGCTCCAGGTCCAGGACATCGAACTGCCAGTCCTGGAAGAGGCTCGCCGACTGTTGAGGGGGAAACGGTCCAGGGAAGACGGGTCGGATTATGTGCCGAAAGGTGCCAGTGGCCTCCTTCGCGAACTGGGGCTCGTGGGCCATGATGGTTCGCTCAAGAGGGCGGCAGAGATCCTCATGCTGCCACCGGACAAGCCCGCCCTGACGGTTCAGTATTTCTGGAGACCCATCGTGGGGGCCGATCCTGAAGTGAGCGAGATCAGTGAACCGCTGTTGACTGCGCTTCCCCGGCTGCGCCGCCTAATCAGAGAGCGCGCAAGTCAAGAAATTGAAAGAGTGCAGTTTGATGATGGGCAGGAAACCGCGATCCCACGCTTCCCTGCCCAGGCGATTGACGAGGCCGTCACGAATGCCTTCATACATAGGGACTGGCAAATCAGTCGCCCCGTGGTTGTTGACCAGACGCCTCGTACTCTGAAGATTTGGTCCCCGGGCCCTCTGCCGCCGGGGGTTGATCGGGATCACTTGCTGACGACTCAATCGGTGCCGCGGAATAGTCGCCTTATGGCGGTAATGCGTGGGCTCGGCCTGGCTGAGGAATCGTCGCGCGGTTTTGACCGCATGTGGTCCGCAATGATTGGAACAGGTCGGGAAGTTCCGGAAGTGCGTGCTGAGGAAACCTTCGTTGAGGTGATTCTTTCAGCAGGTAAGCCCGATGTGGGTTTTATCAAGATGCTTCATGAACTGGAGAAGCTACCTGATGGCGAGGCCGTGAGGAGCGTGGGCACTCTCATTGTCTTAAAGCAGCTGTGGAGCGCGCCCCGGATCACGAAGAATCAGGTTGAACGGCTTGCACAAATTTCTTCAATGGAAGCCGCCGAACTGATGGAGTCGCTCCAAGACATTGGGGTGGTAGCGCGGCTCCAGGGGGCGGATGAATGGGTTTTGGGAAGGGCGGTCCAGCAGGGGATAGCTTCTTCGGGTGGTGCCCAGCCCCAGTTTGCTAGTGCTGCGACGATGCCTACAGAAGAGTGGTTGGAAGAGCAGCTGCGAACTGGCACGATACGCGCAGCAGAAGCCGCCGAGATTTTGGGTATAGAGCGCTCCGAGGTGACGAAGATCTTGCGGAAACTGCGGGAGCGCGGGGTGGCGCGTATTGACCCGACCGGCCCGCAGCGTGGGTCAAACACACGCTGGATTGGGGCGTTGGAGTAAATGGTTTGGCAACAATCCTGGAACAACAAAAAACAACTTTGAAACAACCGCCGAAAGCTTCGTGACCTGCGGAAACGATGTAGTCCGGGGTTGGGTAGGAAGCAAGGGTTGTTCAAAAGTTGTTTCAAAGTTGTTTCGGTGCGTCGGAAAACAACTCCGGAACAACTAGTAACAACCCGGCAACGCCTCGCAGTAATGGCAACCGCAGAGCCAGGTTGACGTCCTGAAGCCAACGCCGGGCTACCGCGATTCTTCGAGGTAACGCACCGCTGCCTGACCAGCCCTCCTGCCGGCGCGGGTCGCACCCACCGTCGAGGCGGTGGAGCCATAGCCGACGAGCAGCACCCGCGGGCTCTTCGCGACGCGCACCTCGCCGTCCATGAGGATTCCCCCGCCCGGTTCCCGCAGCTTCAGCGGGGCAAGGTGGCGCAGGGAGTGACGGAATCCGGTGTTCCAGAAGATGACGTCGGCACCCACCTCGGTGCCCGGCGGGTGGCCCAGATGGTTTCGCTCACTTCCTGGAGCTCCAGGAGGAACTGAACGGCCGACAGCCCGCCACCGACGACGAGGGTGCGTAGGCCCGCGAAGTCTTCCTTGCGGGTGTAGTCCTTCGTGTGCAGCTGGCAGCCGCGGAAGGTCTCGATGCCTGGGATGTGCGGCACGTGCGGGTTATTCCAGGTGCCGGTGGCGCTGAGGAGGATGTCCGTGGTGATCGTGGCGCTCGTGGCGTCCGGGCCGGTAGCGGTGACGGCGAGCTGGTCACCAGCGGACTCCACGCGGGTGACGTGTGCGGGGCGGACCACACGCAAGCCGAACTTCTCCTCGTAGGCGCCGTAGTACTCGGCAACCAACTGGGAGGCCGGGGCGCTGGGGTCGGGGCGGTTCATCGGTAGGCCGGGCAGGTCCGCGATCCCGTGGGCGGTACCCAGGGTGAGGGAATCCCAGCGGTGCCGCCAGGCCCCGCCGGGGCCGTCGTTAGCATCCAGCACGAGGAAGTCTTCGCCCGGAACTAGGCCACGGCGCCACAGTTCGTGGGCGGCAGCGAGCCCGGCCTGGCCTGCGCCGATAATAAGCGCGCGGAAATGGCCCCGATCCAGGGAAGATAGCTCCATGGTGCCGAGTCTAACGGTCGGTCACGAGCACACGGGAGGTCGTGGTGGTCGGGGTGCGAGCTGGCCGCCCAACGCCAACGGGCAAGGTGGGTTAGATTTGGGGGCGTGAATAACCAAGGCGCCGAGAACCAAGACCCTGATCAGCTCCACAGCCCGCAGCAGACGGCGGCAGCGCCCTCGCCCGCCGTATTGCTCGGTGCGGTGCTCGTGGATGAGTTGATTCGCAACGGGGTCCGGGAGGCTGTGGTGTGCCCGGGCTCGCGTTCAGCCCCGCTGGCCTTGGCTTTCGCGGAGGCCAGCCGCGCCGGGCGGTTGCGGTTGCACGTGCGCACGGATGAGCGCTCCGCGGCCTTCCTGGCCCTGGGGCTGGCGAAGTACTCGAATACCCCGGTGCCAGTCGTGATGACCTCCGGCACGGCGGTGGCCAACTGCCTGCCCGCCATGGTGGAGGCCACGGCCACGAACGTGCCCTTGCTGATCCTCTCCGCCAACCGGCCGTGGTCGATGGTGGGGACGGGGGCGAATCAGGCCATCCAGCAGCGCGAGATCTTCGGCGCCCACGCGGTCGCCACCCTCGAGTTGGACGCCGCGATCGACGCCGTGACTGCAGACGCCGCCGCACCGTCCGCCAGCGCCAACGCCGCGGCCGATGCCACCGATTCGGCCCAAGCCGCCGCCTTGGACACCACAAATCCGCTGGTCCGTCGCGTCCGGGTCAAGGTCGACGAGCTGCTCCGCGCCGCTACCCACCCCTCCCGGGGCGGTGGGGCACACCTCGACATCCCGCTGCGGGAACCACTGGTGCCGGAGTCCATCACTCAGCTGACCCTCCTGGCTCGCCAGCTCGCGGAGGAGCCCGCCCGTGCAACGGCGGCCGAGCAGCCGACCGCGCCGGCCCGAACCTACGTCCTACCGAAGCAGGCCGCGCGCCTGCCCTACGGTGAGGTGACCGTGGACGCGTCGAAGCGCACCCTCGTCATCGCGGGGTCGGTCAGCGACCGGGCGTGGGCCCGCGAGCAGCTGGAGGAGCTCGGCGACCTGCCCGTCTTTGCTGAGCCCACGAGCCCCGCCCCGGACTTCCCGGTGCACCCAGCCGCCGCTGCGATGTTCACCACGGGCCTGGTCTCCCACGGGGAGTATTCTGCGGCCACGCGCCCGGAGCAGGTCATCGTGCTCGGTCGGCCGACCCTGCATCGCCCGGTGACCCAGCTGCTGGCCAGCGAAGATATTTCCATCACGGTGCTCACCGAGGTCGAGCAGCCCACGGACGTGGCGCTGACCGCCGACCAGGTCGCGAGCACGGTGAGTGTGACCGGCGAATCGGCGCAGTCCTGGCTGCAGGTTTGCCGCGGTGTCTCCGAGCTGGGGGCGGAGGCGGTACGCGACGGCATCGCCCAGGCCACCACCGACGGGGCGTTCACCGGGCTGCACGTGGCCGCTGTGCTGGCAGATTCCCTGCGCGACGGGGACGCGCTGTTCGTCGGCGCCTCCTCACCGATCCGCGACATCGCCCGGGTGGGTCTGCCCTTCGATGGGGTGCGCACGGTCGCCAACCGCGGTGCCGCGGGCATCGACGGCCTGGTGTCCACCGCGGTGGGCACGGCCCTGGCGCACGCCTCCGCCGACCCGACGGCGATCCGCGCCCCGCGGACCTTTGCCCTGTTGGGCGACCTTTCCTTCCTTCATGACGTCAACGGGCTGCACTTTGGTCCGGACGAGCCCAGCCCGGAAAACCTGGTGATTGTGGTCGCCAACGATGACGGCGGCGCGATCTTTGAGACCTTGGAGCCCGGCGGGGAAAGCCTGCGAAGCTTCGACGACGGCACCCCGGCCTTCGAGCGGGTCTTCGGCACGGCCACGGGTGCGAAGCTGGCTGGGCTATGCGAGTCCGCTGGCGTGGACTGGGTGGGGGTGCACAACCCGGCGGAGCTCGCCGAGGTGCTGGATGCGCTGGAACACGGCGACCTGGACGGAGAGGCTGGCGAGAAGCTGGGGCTGGTGCCAGGCCGCCGGGGCGGCGGGGTGCTGGTCGTGGAGGCCTTCGTTGACCGTGGTGCGCGCGTGGCGCTGGAGAAGTCGATCCGTGGCAAGGTGACCCCGGGTGAGTAAGCCGGTGGATCGCGAACAGGGGGCTGCGCCAGCGGGTGCGGCGGGGCCGGCGAACGCAGAACAGCCCGTGGCCGCCGAGCAAGTAACGGAACAATCGGCGGTGGGCAAGGCGCCGGTCGCGGAGCAGCCGACCCCGACCCGTTTCCGGCGGGGCAAGCAGCTCGTCGCGGCCTTCGCGGCCTTCACGACTGCTGTCTGCCTGGGAATGGTGGCCACTGCCGCGCTGAATGACTACCGCATCGGTTTGGACCAGGCGTTCGCCACGGCGGACGTCGTCAACGTCGGGGTGCTGCGGACAACCGTGCGCTTCCCGGACGAGTACGGGGTCTACCACCAGCCGGACCGGGGCTTGCTGTACCCGATCGGCCTGGAGGCGGGCCAGCGGGTGCGGGTGGAATATCAGAAGTCCGAGCCCCGCAATGTGAAGGTGCAAGGCCGCGGCTGGACCCTGGCCTGGATACCCGCGCTCTCCTCGCTCGCCGTGGCGATGGTGCTGAGCGGGGGTCTGTGGCTGCTGGTCCGGTGGCGAGAAAACTCATGGAAGGCGCAGCAGGGAGAACTATGAGAGTTGCGATCATCGCGGAGAGCTTCATCCCCATCGTCAATGGGGTTTCCAATTCAGTTCTGCGGGTGCTGGAGCACCTGCAGCGGGAAGGGCACGACGCGATGGTCATCGCGCCGCGCCCGCCGGGCTGGACGCCGCCGGCAGCCGATGCTCCTGCCGGGGAGGCTGGCGAACCGGGCCCCGGCGATACCTACGCGGGCTTCCCGATCCACCGGGTGCCCGCGGTCAACCTTCCACCGATCAACTCCCTGCCCATCGGCGTGCCCCTGCCGAGGGTCTACCGGCTACTCAAACAGTTCCAACCTGATGTGGTGCACCTGGCCAGCCCATTCGTCCTCGGCGGGGCGGGCGTATTCGCCGCGAAGGCGCTGGGGCTGCCGCAGGTGGCGGTCTACCAGACGGACGTCCCCGGCTTCACGGAGCACTACAAGCTCACCTTTCTGCTGAACATGTCCTGGCGCTGGGTGCGAGCGATGCACAACAACTCTTGCCTGACCCTCGCGCCGAGCACCCCCACGATCGAGCAGCTGCGTGACCATGGCGTGCAGCGGGTTCACCACTGGGGGCGGGGCGTGGATACGCAGCGCTTCCACCCCGCCAAGCGCAGCGCGGAGCTGCGTGGCAAGTGGTGGGAGGAAGGCCAGGCCAAGCGCGGCACCCCCACCCCGGCCGAGCCACGAAAGCTGGTGGGCTTCGTGGGCCGCCTGGCCGCGGAGAAGGATGTTGCGAACCTGGCGTCCTTAAACGACCGCGAAGACGTGCAGCTTGTGATCGTTGGTGACGGGCCAGAACGGGAGGAGCTGGAGAAGCTCATGCCGACCGCGGTGTTCACCGGTGCGCTCTACGGGGAGGAACTGGCGGTGGCTTTCGCGTCCCTGGATGTGTTCGTCCACCCGGGGCGTTTCGAGACCTTCTGCCAGGCGATTCAGGAGGCACAGGCCTCGGGGCTTCCGGTGGTCGCGCCTCGTGCCGGCGGTCCGGTGGATCTCGTCGAGGACGGGGTGAGCGGCTTCCTGCTCGACCCGGAGCGCTTCGCCGAGCAGCTGCCTGGGGCGGTGGGGGACATCATCGCGGCCGGTGCGCTGGAGCAGTTCGCCGCCGCGGCACTGACCCGCGTGCAGGGCAAGACCTGGCCTGCGCTGTGCGAGCAGCTGATGGGCTACTACCAGCAGGCTATTACTGCGTGATGGTGCTGGCCGGTGCGGCGGGTAGCATGAGAATTTATGTCTAGGGCAAGTCTGGAAAAAGATCCGCGCGAAGTGGCCACGATGTTCGATGCCGTGGGGAAGAACTACGACATCACGAATACGGTGCTGAGCTTCGGCCAGGACCGGCTGTGGCGTAAGCGCACGCGCCGCCGCCTGGATCTTGCGCCGGGGGATAAGGTTCTGGACCTTGCCGCGGGCACGGGCGTGTCCACCGAGGAGCTGGCGGAGTCCGGTGCGTACTGCGTGGCCGCGGATTTCTCGCTGGGCATGCTGCGGGCGGGTTCCCACCGGGACGTGCCGATGATCTGCGCCGATGGCCTGAATCTGCCGTTCGCGGATAATACTTTCGACGCCGTGACGATCAGTTACGGCCTGCGTAATCTGGTGGACTTCCGCGCCGGGTTGCGGGAGATGGCCCGCGTGACGAAGCCGGGTGGCAAGCTCGCGATCGCGGAGTTTTCGACGCCGGTCATCCCCGGCTTCGCGACCGTGTACAAGGAGTACCTGATGCGCGCGCTGCCCGCGGTGGCGAAGGTGGTCAGCTCCAATCCGGAGTCTTATGTCTACCTCGCAGAATCCATCCGCGCGTGGCCGGATCAGGAGGAGCTGGCCCGCGAGATCCGTGCCAATGGATGGGAGAACGTCGGCTGGCAGAACCTCACCGGCGGCATCGTTGCGCTGCACAGCGGGACCAAGCCGCTGGACTAGCTCGTTGGCGTAGCGTCGGGGCACGGTTCCCCACTCGGCCACGTTGCTCGGGCATGTTGCTTGTCCACGTCGCTCGGGCGCGGCGTGCGCCGGAGACAACGAAAGCCCACGGGAAACCGTGGGCTTTCGTGCTCTCCGGGTTTATTGGCGGCCGAAGAGGGGCCGCGAATCCGCGGCGAGGAGTTTATCCACCCCGCGGGATAGCTTGCCCGCGCCGAGCCACAGCTTCGCCGTCAGGTCCCGGTCCTGCGGGGTGACGAGGTTGCCCATCAGCCGGGCTGCGGAGTTCATCACCGTGTGCGCCAAGGGCCCGCGCATGCCCACCGGGCCGATGGCGGCCAGCAGGCCAGGCATGGTGAGTAGCATGCCGAGGCGGCGGGCCAGGGCGAAGGCGTCGCCGTACTCCTGGCGCAGCCGGGCGGGCCAGGCGTAGCGCAGGCCGTCGGGGTTGCGGCGGGCGTCGTCCAGCAGCTCCACGAGGAAGCGGGCGGACTCCAGCCCGTAGTCGATGCCCTCGCCGTTCAGTGGGTTGACCAGGGCTGCGGAGTCACCGATGACCGCCCAGTTCCGGCCTGCCACCCGCGTGACGGCCCCGCCCATCGGCAGCAGGGCGCTGGTGATGCGCTGCGGGGTGCCGAGTTCCCACTCCTCGCGCACCTGGTCGGCGTAGTGGACGAGCAGCTTCTTGGTGTTCACCTTCGCGGGACGTTGCGTGGTGGTCAGCGCCCCGCAGCCCAGGTTCACCTGCGGGGTGGGGGAGGGGTCAGCCCCGTTGCCCGACTGTCCACCGGTCGTGGGGGTACCGAGGGGGAAGATCCAGCCGTAGCCGGGCTGTGCGGTGCCCTCCTGGTCGCGCAGCTCCAGGTGGGAGTGGATCCATGGCTCGTCGGCGTGCGGGGTTTCCACATAGCTGCGGGCGGCGATGCCGTGGACGATGCCGCGTTCCCACTGCACGCCCAGCTGCCGGGCGATGGTGGAGCGCACGCCCTCGGCGAGGACGAGGAACTCCGTGCGGATTTCCGTGCTCTGCGCCCCGCGGTTGGTGCCGGTGGCCTTCCCAGCGCGTCCCCCGACGGCCTGGCAGGTCACCGTCCGCCCGTCCTCCGAGACGCCCACGGCCTTCAGTCCGCCCTGGAACCGGGCCCCGGCGTCGATCGCGTGGCGCAGCAGGGCGGCGTCGAAATCGCTGCGGGGGATCGCGGAACCACGGGCAGGGAACTTCTCGTGCTCCGGCCAGGGCGCGGTGATCGACCCGCCGAAACCGTGCAGCTTCAGCCCGTTGATCCGCGGGTGGCCATCCAGCAGGTGGCCTGCCCCCATCGCCTCCAGGGCGCCCACGGCGCGTGGGGTCAGCCCATCCCCGCAGGTCTTATCCCGCGGCTCGGTGGCGTGATCCGCCATATCGACCACCAGGGTGTCCCAACCCGCCCGGGCGGCGTGGTACGCCGCCGCAGCGCCCGCCGGGCCGCCGCCGATGATCAGCACCTCGGCGTGTAGCTGATCCTGCGGTACCCGGTGCGGGGCAGCGGACTCGCCGTGCGTAGCCGAATCGTGCGTGGGGGAAGAAGAGGGGCTCATGAGGCTCAAGGCTAGCCGGGGTGACGTCCTAAAAAGAACCGGGCGACGGACTGCGAACTACACGGCGGCCGGAAAAGCTGCGCCGCGGAAGCAATCCCGCGAGGCGAGGGGTGAATCCATTACTACGCGCCCGAGCAGATCGGCTAACCTATCGAATGGCTAGCTATAGCTCAAGCACAATCACAATCTAGATCGAGGCAGACGCAGGGACATGGCAGTACGCGACAACGCCAGGCCGGTAGCTCCGGACTTGGGGAATGCCGAGCTCAACGACCGCATCACGGCGGGGCTGCAGGAGGCGGAGGACTTCCTGCGCTGGCGCCTCAGCCAGGGCGAGAGCTTCATCACCGATAAGATCAGCCACCTTGCGCTGGCTGGCGGCAAGCGCTTTCGCGTGGTGTTTGCGTTGCTCGCCGCGCAGTACGGCAAGAACCCGACGGCCCGCAAGGTGCGCGATGCCGCCGTGGTCGTGGAGCTGACGCACCTGGCGACGCTCTACCACGACGACGTCATGGACGAGGCCGACCGCCGCCGCGGTGCGGAGTCCGCGAATGCGCGCTGGGGCAACTCGATGGCGATCCTCGCCGGCGATTATCTGTTCGCGGTGGCCTCTGAGATCCTCTCCGGCCTGGGTGCCCACACGGTCCGCCACTTCGCGGACACCTTCGGCGAGCTGGTCACCGGCCAGATGCGCGAAACCGTGGGCGCGGCTGATGGTGAGGACGCGATCGAGCACTACATGAAGGTCATCCAGGAGAAGACCGGCGTGCTGATCGCCTCGGCGGGCTACCTGGGCGCGCTGCACTCCGGCGCGGAGCAGGAGCACGTGGACGCGCTGGCACAGTTCGGCCGCCACATGGGGCAGATCTTCCAGATCGTGGACGACATCATCGATATCTGGGCGGATCCCGAGGAGTCCGGCAAGACGCCGGGCACGGACCTGCGGGAGGGCGTGTTCACCCTTCCGGTGCTGCACGCGATGCGTCAGGAGGACGAGGTCGGCGCCCGGCTGCGCGAGCTGCTGACCGGCCCGGTGACCGACGATGCGGTGGTCGAGGAGTGCCTGGAGCTTATCCAGCGTTCCAACGGCCGTGAGCTCGCGGAGCAGGACGTGGAACACTACCGTGGCCTGGCCGACGAGGAGCTGGCGAAGCTGCCGGATAACGAGGTCACTGAGGCGCTGCGCCACCTGCTGGCCTTCTCGCTGGACCGCCTGGGCTAGTTCGGTTTCGGTTGGGCGGTTGCCCACCGTATCCCGGTTGTTCCGCCTTCCTTTTAAGGACGTCAATACCTGGCCCGAGCAGCGCGTTTAGGGAATCTTTGAGGCGCGTAGTAGGGTATTGAGCGCACCAAGTGGTGTACGCCAGATTGTCCGAGCGGCCAAAGGAAGCGGACTGTAAATCCGCCGGCTTATGCCTTCGTTGGTTCAAATCCAACATCTGGCACAGACGAACTCCGTCAGGGAAAACCCTGGCGGAGTTTTTGCGTTGGGGTGTGTGCATCTCCTCCTGTGGCTCTGCTTCCGCGAATCGGATGAAAATGGAAGTTTTCGGGGCTTTCCCTCCGTTTTCATCCGATTTGCAGTCGCCTCGCTCTAGGCCCACCTCCCCGCCTCCCCGCCACTCCGATTCGCCTTCCCCTTCCGCGGTGCTGACGGTTTTTGTCGATTTTTGCCTCGAAAGTGACAAAACGATCAGCAACGGGAGCGGCGCTGGAACCGTTAAGATGATCTGGTGACAAATAACCCCTATGAAGGCACTGGCTTTGTCGGCCGCGATGCCAGTTCCGCGGAGGATCATCGATCATCGAGCGCGCCTTGGCCGGAGTATCGGACGCCTGCGCCCCGGCAGGTCCATAACCCGTATCTTGCGCATCTGGAGGACTTTCAGGACGCGCCAATGTCCGTAGCCGCTGGCAGCCCTGCAGGGGGTATGGGGTCCGGTGTGCCTGGGCAGACAGAAGGGCGCGCGGAGGCTGCTAGCGCGACAGTAGGGGGAGTCGCCGAGGATGCCCCAGCGGCCGGTGTCTTAGCTCCGGAAGCTTCCACCGGTGCCGATGCTGAGCCCAAGATCGCCGATGAGATGGGGCTCGGCGATGGGCGATGGGTGATGAACTTCATCGGCACCCTGATCACCGGCGCTGTGGCGCTCTTCTTGCTGCAGCACTTCAACGGGCCTGAATGGCTTTACAAGGTCGTGAAGTACGGCACCATCTTCAGCCTCGGGGTGAGTCTGATCCTGAGCATCGCTGAAGTGGTGATCTGGGTGAAACGGAGGCTTAAGGCCCAGGATTAGCGGGACCCGGCTACCTCGCCCGGCGATGTGCCCTTCTTCCGCGTCAGACCCGCCGAGCACGGCAGAAATGCAGCAGACCTCCGACACTTTTCCGCCTCAACTGTCGAAGATCTGCTGTATTTTTACGCGGCAGGGGCGTGGCCTCGACCTAACCCGCCTCGGTGGTCGAGTTGATGCGGTCCAGGCGGTTCTTCAACTCCAGCACCACAGCCTGGTTATCGCGGAACAGGTCCACCACCCGCCCGTGCGGGTAGAAGCTCTCCCCAGCGGCCTCCTGCATCGTCAGCCCACCGTTGGCGACCAGCACCTTGATCACGTAGCGGATGAACCCGATCTGCTGCGCACTGAGCGTCGATCCCTCCAGCAGGTCCTCGAACTCCGCCTTCATCGCCGCCTCATCCAGGCCCACCAGCCGCCGCACGAACGCGGGGATCGTGTCCCCACCCAGGGACTTCTGCACCTCGTCCACGCCCTCCAGGCCGACCTCGGCGACCATGTGCTCGAGGTTCTGGACGTCCACGTTGCTCAATGGCCGTGCCGTACGCAGCTTTTGCATCGATAGTGAGTCGCCGTGCTTGGCCAGGGCTTCCCGAAGCTCCGCTTCGACCCGGCTGACATTCACCTCCGCCGCGGAATGCTCCAGCGGGATATCAACCTCCGCGATCTCCCCGAACTCATCCTCCACGTCCAAGACGACGACTTGGCGCTTACCGCGCGGCACGAACTCCACGAGGTCGCGGATATTCCGCCGCACGAGCTCCAGCTCCGTGATGGTCGCGCCCTTCCACCATTCGGAATTCACGAGGGATTCGAGGGTGGGCAGGGCGTTTGCAACGAAGGGGAGGTTCTCGGAGACCTCGATCAGTTCCTGCGCGATGCGTTCGACCTTGAGGCGGTTGGTGGCCCAGCTGCCGTCGGCGCGGATCAGCCCCAGCTGGAGCTGGAGGATCAGCAGGTCGAAGCGCTTGGCGCTTTCCTTCTCCTTCAGGGTTTTCATCGGCAGGTGCGCGACGTGCTCGGCGAGCTGCTCAAGCCCGGCTTCGTCGAGTCCTTCCCAGGGGTCGCGGCGGGAGAAGCGCTCCAGCACTGGCCGGTCGGTGGGGCGGACCTGGATGTTGGTTGGGGTGATCGCTTGAACGGTCGCGTGCAGCTCGGTGATGAGCCCCTCGCGGTAGTCCTCCAGTGGCCCGTCCAGCTCGCCAGCGCCACCGCCAGCCCCGCTGCCGGCAGCGCCACCGCCGTCGCCAGCACCAACACTCGCACCAGCTTCTTCCCCAAGCAGCCACACCATCGTCGCCCAGCTCAAGAACAGCCGCTCCGAGAGCGTCTGCTGCCGCCCGACCCCCGGCTCCTCAGTCAGCTGCTCGGTGAAGAAGCGCACGTTGCCGCAGAAGTCGAAGACGCGAAACTTATCCTTATGCAGGTTCTCCCCGAAAAGGTCCCGGCGCAGCCTCGTGCCGCGGCCCATCATCTGCCAGAACTTCGTCGCCGAGTACACGGGTTTGAAGAACACGAGGTTCACGACCTCGGGCACGTCCACCCCGGTGTCGAGCATGTCCACGCTGATGGCGATGTCCAGGGTGCCCGCGGGGTTCTTGAAGCGCTTCAGCTCCTCCGCGGCGTACCTCGTGGAGTGGGTAATCACCGCCGCCCTCTCGCCCGCCTGCTGCGGGAAGCAGCGCCCCAGTTCCTCGTTGATGAGTTCCGCGTGGCGCTGGGTCCTGGCGAAGATGATGGTCTTACCCAGTCGGTCACCGCCCTCGACCTTGATGCCTTGCTCCACCAAGGTCCGGAGCACCCCGCGGATCGTGTCGCGGTTGTACAGCCGGGAGTTGATCTCAGCAGCCGTGACCCCATCTGGCGGGTCGAGCGGGTTGCCGTCCTCGTCGGTGCCCCATTCGGCGGCGTCCCACAGCAGCTGTTCTTCCTCGTCCAGGTCCTCGTAGCGCACCCCGGAACGCAGGAACAGGGAGTCCTGCGCGAGCACCTGCGGCGGGACGAGGTACTTGTCCTCGATGGCCTGCTCCAGGGTGTAGGAGCCGGTCGGGGTCTTATCTTCGATGTCGAAGAGTTGGTAGGTGTTGTGCGTGACCTCGGCGCGCGGGGTGGCGGTCAGCCCGAGGACGTAAGCGTCGAAATAATCCAGGATGCGCTTGAAGCGGTGGTAGATCGAGCGGTGGGCTTCGTCGATGATGATAAGGTCGAAGTCGAAGGGGCGGAAGGCCGCGGGGTGCTCGCCGTCATCGTCGATGAGCCCCATCATTGTCTGATAAGTGGAGACGTACACTCCGCCCGTGCCCTCCGGTTCGCGAAGCAGGTTCACGGGCGCGGAGTCGGGGTAGAGGTCCACGAAGTTATCGTGTGCCTGATCCACCAGGGCCGTGCGGTCGGCTAGGAAAAGAACCTTGCCCACCCAGTTCGCCTGGCGCAGCAGCTTTGCCGTCGCGATCGCCACGCGGGTCTTACCAGTACCCGTGGCCATGACCAGCAGGGCCCGCCGCTTCAGCTGACTCTCGAAGGCCTCCGTGACCCGCCGGATCATTTCCTGCTGGTAGTCCCGGCCCGCGATGTCCGGGTCCACGACCACCTGCGACAAAGGCTTGCGGGTGTGCCGGCGGTTAATCATCCGCCGCAGCTGCGCCGCATCCGGGTAGCCCTCCACGGCGCGGGCGGTGTAGCCGGCCCCGCTGCCGGGCAGGTTGGTTTGGTCATCGACCATGCTGATTTGGTGCCCGTTGGTGCAGAAGATGATGGGCCGCTGGCCGTGCTTGTGTTCCAGGCAATCGGCGTACAGCCGGGCCTGCACCGCGCCTTCGCTGAGGCTGCCGCTGGCGCGTTTGGCTTCCACGACGGCCAGGGGTTTGCCGTCATCGTCCCAGAGCACGTAGTCCGCGTAACCGTTTCCGCGGGGGCTTTCCGCACCCACGGGCATGCCTTGAACGGGGTGCTCGATGGTGAGGTTTTTGCCCTGCACGAAGCCCGCGGCGGCGAGCATCGGGTCGATGAGGTCCTTGCGGGTCTCGGCTTCGCTGATGCTCGGCGGGAGCGCCGGGGCAGTGCCGGCTCCCGCTTCCTTCGCTAGCTCATCACGCAGTTCGGCGCGCAGCCGCTCGATTTCGGCATCCCGTTCCGCGGCGAGCCGGGCAAGCTCCTCTTTCGCCGCGGCCAGCTCGGCCTCGGTTTCGGCGTGTTCTTCCTCCACCTTGGCTTGACGGGTGGCGAAGCGGGCGCGTTCCTCGGCGTGCTTCTCGGCTTCCTCAAGCCGTGCCTGTTCTGCCTCGCTGAGCAGTAGGGCAGTGTTGCTGAGTTCCTCATCCTTGGCCTGCAACTGCGCGTTGAGTTTCTGTAGCTGCGCCCGGCCCATCTGCGTGGCCGGGTGGTGATTCTTCAGCGCCTGCTGGTTAAAGGGTGCGCGCGGCTGGGCCTGCGGGTTTGTGGAGTGCCGTGCGGTGGCCCAGGTGAGCACGTCGAAAAGGTGCGTCACCACACGCACGGCGAGCTGCGGGGTGATGGGGACGTCGCTGTCGTGGACGGCGTTGTTGCAGTTGATGCGGAGGAAGTGCAGCTTATCCAGCTGTGCCTGGGGGACGATGGTGGTGAAGCGTTCGTCCTGCATCCGGCCGAAGATGCTCGTGTCCGCGGCGAAACCGAGGTTGCGGAACTCCCAGATGTGCCGCACGACCTTTTCGAGTACGCGGCGGGCGTAGAAGCAGGAGGTGATGGGGTTGGTCAGTGCGTTGCGTTCGGCTTGGACGCAGTCGTTGAGCAGGGCCGGCCAGACTTGTGCCACGAAGCCGAAGTTGCTGGGTGGTGGGGTGGGGCTGGTCATTGCTGCTCCGTGGGAGTTCTGGTCGTGGGTTCGGGATGGTGTGGGGTCTGCTTAGTGTTTTAGCAAAACGCCCCGGACATCGCTGTGCGGCGTTCGAATACGCTTCTTTATTTAGGACGCCATGCCCGCCTGCCTGGCCGCGCCGGCGGGAGCTTTACAGCTTCCCGGCGAAGGCGCGTGCGGAAAGGGAGGCGTTCAGCTCTTCGAGCTTCTGAAGCTGAGTCTCGTATGCATGATTTAAATTTTCCATCTTCTTGATGGTGATTGTGAGCTCTTCCCTCTGTTCTGCCGGAGGGTAGGGTATAGAGAAACCTCTGATCAATCCGAGGTTTAGGTTTGGTTGGGTACCGCCACGTCCAAGAGAGCGCAGTTCTTCATAGCTAGCCTTAAGCGCGAAATATACGTAATCGCTATCGGCAGGATTTGTACAAGAAATCGCAGCGCAAGCCTGGTTAGTGGTAGCGGGGATGCGTAGTATGCCTGCGCTACCTCTGGTCCGCCCTTGCCCGTACATAGCAACCAAGACCGTTCCTGGTGGATTGATTTTGCAGCTAGAGTTCTCCAGGCCAGTTTCGGTAATTGTCTCCTCTGTGCTCGTGATGGCAGTTCCTGAGACCTCATTAGTTTTTACCCAAGGTATTGAACCACCGTAATACTCGGGATGCTTTCGGCTTGGTGTGCTGCCGGTTGTCACCGTGGCTAGAGTTTTGATCTGCGCCGGTTGAGAATTACGGCCCAACTGCTGAAAAAATGCTCTTGCTAGCTCATCTTTCAGATAGTTCGAGGCCTCTTTAGTTCGGTGGATCTGAATATTGACAGTGTCGAGGATCTTGGCGATGCGGCGCTGCTCAGCCAGCGGAGGGAGGGGGATGTTCAGATCCTTAAGATCGCCGATCGTAATGCCCTTGATGGTTACCCCGCGGGCGATTTGTTCCAGATGGGGGCGTAACCATGTGATCAAGTGCTGAAGGAATCCTGTAGATACCTCGTTCGGGTCGGTGTCGAGGAGCGCCACGACATCTTGACTGAAGCATGTTGGGCTTGTGGTGATTGCGGTCTTGCCAACGCCGATGCGAACCGCGACCAATAAGGTCCCCGCCGGAACTTCTGTTGTTGCACTCTTCGCGATTGCTTCGTCGGTGATGAAGCGGCGTGCAGTGATTTTTCCATCTTCGGAAATATCTGCGCTGGAAATCCAAGGGGTTTCGCCCTGATAGAACTCTTCACGTTTACGATTAGGGGTGCCGCCGCTTGCGAATCGGCCGAGATCCCCCAGCTTCACCATCGGCCAGTCGTGATCCGCAGCCATTACTCCTCACCCCCGCGCAGCATCTCCTCCAACTCCGCCAGCCCCTCAGCAATAGCCGAGTCCAGCTCCTTAATCTCCCCGATGATCTCCAAAGGATCGCGAGTATCCTCCGCCTCAAAAACGATCTCCTTGTAGCGGTTCATCGACAAGTCATAACCAGCCTCGCGGATCTCCGCCACCGGCACAGTGAAAGACTGCTCCGTCCGAGCCCGCTCCTTCTCCTTCCCGGAACGCTCCACCCACCGCGCCAGCACATCCGGCAAGTTATTAGCCTCATGCTGCTCCGAAGTAAGCAGCACCTCCGCCGGGTCATCGCCGGGGACGGAAGAATCCGCAACGCGCTCGGTCGGGCGAGGACCGAGCAGGTTGGCGTCCAAAAGCGGGGTGCGCTTGTCATCCAACGAGTAACCATCCGCCGTGACCTCGTAAAACCACACATCATCCGTGCTACCCCGATCCGTGCGCGTGAAACACAGAATCGCCGTGGACACCCCCGAATACGGTTTGAAAGTCCCCGAAGGCAACTTAATCACCGCATCCAAACGCTGCTCATCAATCAGATGCTTCCGGATCTCCCGGTGCGCCTTCGTCGACCCGAACAACACACCCTCCGGCACAATCACCGCCGCACGCCCACCTGGCTTCAACAGCGTGAGGAAACGTGCGAGGAACAACAGCTCCGTGCGCTTGGAGGAAATGAGGTTCGCCAGCTCCGGGTCCAAGCTCGATTCGTCGATACTGCCAGCGAAAGGCGGATTGGCGAGGATGATGTCGAAAGCTTCACGATCCGCCTCCGGCACCTGCTGCAGCGAATCCCGGTAACTAATATTCGGATCCTCGAAACCATGCATGAACATGTTCATCGCCGCGATCCGCACCATGCTCGAATCGAAATCAAAACCCGTCAGCGCGCGCTGCGTGTACCAATCACTGACACGGCGATCCATGAACTCATCCGCATGATGGTGGCGAGTCCACTCCCTCGCACCCACCAGGAACCCCGCCGTACCGCACGCCGGATCAATCACCCGATGCTTCGGAGCCGGGCGCATCAGCTCCACCATGAGATCAATGATGTGGCTCGTCGTGCGGAACTGCCCGTTCGTGCCCGAGGACGCCAACTTCGACAACATGTACTCATACAGGTCGCCCGACATATCGCGGTTAGTGAACTCCAGGGCATCGACCTGCTCCATCACCCGCAGGAGGGTGGCGGGGTTCTCAATACCGAAGGAGGCGTCGCGCATGTGGCGGCCGAAGCCCGAGCCGCCGAGGTTGCGGATAAAGGGGAAGGCCTCGTTGACGATGACCTCGCGGCGGTCGCTCCCGTCGGAGATTTCCATGAGGTTTCGCCAGCGCAGGTGCTGCTGATCCTCGGTGAAGACATCAGGGATGTCGGGTTCTACGCCGAGGGCTTCGCGCTGGAAGTCATTGTTCGCCTGGCGCTCGTCCAGCTGACGCATGAAGAGAAGATAGGTGAACTGCTGGATCACGGAGACCGGCTCGGAGATGCCGCCGGACCAGAAGGTGTTCCAGATGGCATCCACCTGGTTTTTCAAAGCGCCTGTAATCATGGTGACAGATTAAGCGAGTAGCACTGGTGTGTGGGGGAGCGGGGTGTTGCTCGCCGGGTTTTGGTGGCACCATGGAGGTCTACGTTCTTTAGAAAGGAGCGACACATGGCAAAGCTAGATGGCAAGCGCATTGGTGTTCTCGCGACGAATGGGTTCGAGGACAGTGAGTTCAGCTCCCCAGTTGAAGCTGTCCGCCAGGCAGGCGGCACAGTGACCGTTCTCAGCCCTGGTGGCGAGAAAATTGAGGGCAAGAACGGTTCTACCGCAGAGGCGGATGCCTCGACCGAGAGCTCCCGTGACGCTGAGTTCGACGGGATTATCCTTCCGGGCGGTACCGGAAACGCCGACCAGCTGCGCATGGATGAGGCAGCGGTCGAGATCGTGAAGAAGCACGTCGAGGCTGGAAAGCCGCTCGCGGTGATCTGCCACGGTGCGTGGATCCTTACCGACGCGGACGTTCTCCGCGGCCGTACCCTGACCTCGTACCCGTCGTTGAAGACTGACCTTCAGAACGCTGGGGCAACGTGGGTCGACGAGGAGGTCCACGTGGACAACGGCCTGGTCTCTTCCCGCACTCCGGCCGATCTTGAGGCTTTCAATGCGAAGCTGGTTGAGGAGTTCGCCGAGGGGCAGCACTAAAACCTGCCGAATCGGCAGCCGGGTCCCGTACGGGACCCGGCTCCTTTTCTTTTTAGGGGGGGAGGCTCCACCGGGAAAGGGGGGCTGGCCCCGTAAGGGTGCCCGAAGCTAGCTAGCTGTCGAGTTCGCCCCGGTCCCGGGGTTCCCGAGGCTGATCTGCCGAATCCAGAGACCGGTCGCGTAGCTCCAGGGTGGTGCCCGGCGGCAGGGCCTCCAGCAGCCGGATTTTTGCCAGCAGCGGGTTCTGCTCCAGTACCTTCGCCGTACCCATGCGCGCACGGGTGATCTTTACCTCGGTGCGCGCCCGCTCCAGCTCGCTGGCAGCGGTGAGCTTATCCACCTCCGCCTGGCTCAGTGCCTCGGCCACGCCGTGCGGCAGGGAGAGATCCTTGAGGTGAACATCGCCCAGCACCTCGACGCCGACCGCCGCGCCGGCCTCCCGCGCGGCCTCCGCGACGGGGGAGAGGTCGATGCGCTGCCCGATGAACTCCGCCAGCGGCTTCGTCGCCACCAGCTCCCGTAGGGCGATCTGGGCGGCCAGGTAGACCTCCCGATCCGGCTCGTCAGCGGCGGTGAGGAAAGCCACGGGATCACTGACCCGCACGGTCAGCACGAAGGTCAGGGTGACGTCCTGCCCCTCGGCGGTGGGGATCCGCTGCGGGGCGAAGGAAAGCTGGCGGCGGCGCTGATCGACCTGCACGAAACGGTCGGTGGGCAGCGCAAACCCCGGACGGGACAGCGCGGTCACCTCGCCGTCGCGGGAGCGCAGTACAACGTGCCCGGGCAGCGGGATCGGGCTGCGCGGGAAGGATGGGCGCCACGACAGCGGTGCGTCGGCTTCGACGTACTCCATCCAGGAGCCAAAGTTGCGGTTGCGATTGAAGAACATGTGTCACCACCTGAATCGGCAGCATGCAAGGTGCAGGCGAATGTGAAGTTGAAAATTCCGCGCCGCGTGGGATTCGCAGACGGCGGGGCGTCGGCGCGTCGGAACGCTCGCAGGCGCTCGTCGGGGCCGGGCCGCAGGCCGCAAGCGAAGGGCTCCCGGGCGGCGCGGAATAAAATGATTGAGAGGACTCGAACCTCCTTGCCCCGTGAGGGGTGTGCCATGCGCCGGACGGTGCATCATCCGGAAAGCGCCTGAATTAAAACCCCAGGACGCCCCTTAACACCCGAAAACGGCGCAACTAGAAACTATAAAACAGCTGGCCCGCCCAGCGGAAGAGGCAATCGCGCGATCCACCGCCTAATGCCACCCAAGACGCAGCCATACCGACCGCGGAAACCAGCTACGACGTGCAGATTTGTGCTTCTTATTGGAAACTGGTTATGCTACTTCAGGCTTCGATCAACGGGCCACAGCGAATTACTTCGCTAGGTTCGGTCGATTTAAGTTGCGCCCCCTTAGCTCAGTCGGCAGAGCGTTTCCATGGTAAGGAAAAGGTCGACGGTTCGATTCCGTCAGGGGGCTCTGTCATTTTATGTGGCCGTCACGTGACCTGTTTACGCTGGCCGTGGCTGGTCGTGTAAGTGGCTGTGGCGGTGTAGCTCAGCTGGTTAGAGCGCACGACTCATAATCGTGAGGTCCCGGGATCGAGTCCCGGCACCGCTACTGATTTAGGACCCCGTGGTTTTTCCGCGGGGTCCATTTTTTTTATTGACGACGCCACCCTCACCGCCGCCTTGGTTCGCCGCGTTCCATGGGGAGCAGTCGGATCCGGGGCTGGAGCGCGCCCAACCTCGCGTGTTCATGCCTCCAACGAGTGCGGTCGTGCTGCGGAAAACGTGGCAAGTTGTCTAACTGAATGGAAAATTGCTAGGCTACTCCCGTGTTGCACGCATGGTGCGTTGTCTGCGGGTAAAATCGCGGTCACCAACCCGGCGTTGCCACAGTTTTAGGGGTGTAGCTCAATTGGTAGAGCAACGGTCTCCAAAACCGTAGGTTGCGGGTTCAAGTCCTGTCACCCCTGCAAAGTACGCCCGCCCATGCGGGCGCCCGAAGGAGTAACCACGTGAGCGAAGATAGCAACAGGGCCGAAGGCTCCGGAGCGAACGCTTCCGGAGGCTCCATGCGCCCCAGCGGTAAGCGTCAGGTCGCTGGCCAGGCCACCACGGCTCGCGCGACCAGCGCTTCGACCTCCCCCGAGGTCGTCGAAACCCGGAGCAACCCATTCACCGCCATCGCGGATTACCTCCGTGGCGTGATCTCCGAGATGCGCAAGGTCATCTGGCCGACCGGCCGCGAGATGGTGACCTACTCCCTGGTCGTGCTGGTCTTCCTCATCCTGATGACTGCTCTGGTTGCTGGCGTGGACTACGTCACCGGCCTCGGTGTTCGCTGGGTCTTCGGCGTCTAGCCGTAACTGTCCCGCTAAGCGCAGCGGTATTATTCAAGCCCTCCCACGTGGAGGGCTTTTCTTGTGCCTTTTCCCGCCACACCAGCGCGCTCGTGGGTTAAGGGTCAAAATGTGTGTCTGGCTCGGCGTGTCGCGGGGGTTAGATTTGGCCTTTTTGAATGCCGATTGAGTGGGTGTAGTCGGTGTCGATAGCGTTGTCGTAGAGGGCTGGGCGTCCTGTTTCGTGGTCGGCTTGGTTCTCGGTTTGGGTCAGGGTGGATACTTTGGCGAGTTGGCCCTGGCCCCAGTCGGACTGCCTGGCGATTCGTACTGGATCGTCAGGCAGTTCCGTTTTTAAGTAGAGCCACCAATCCAGCATGCGGCGTTGTCGTTCGCCTGATCTGCCGCGGTGGGTTCTGGCGAGCAGTTTGAGCTGGGCGTTGATGCCGCCTTCTAAGCTGTTGGTGGTGGATTTGATCCGCTCGGGCGCAAGGACTCCTGCTGGCGGGTTGAGGTAGACAAACAGCATCTCGGACCGCCAAAGATGGTTGAGGCTGTTGTAGGCCTTGCGCACGTTGTGGTGGGTCCACACGCGGGTCCATGCACCTGTTTTGGGGTCTTTGATCATGGTTTTCTCGTTCATCCATTCCCGGTAGATCGTTGAAAACTCGTGCAGTTGCACACCCCACGCGGCGGCTTCATCCAGTGTGGTGATCCGGGTCAGTTTCAGCGCAAGTCGGTAGATGGTGCGCCCGGCATCGGTGCGTGGGTTGGTGGTGGTGTAGCGGCGGACCACGCGTTGGGCGTGGACGAGGCAGCGTTGAATTTTCGTAGTCGGCCAGCACTTTTTGATTGCGCTGTATGCGCCTTGGCCGCCGTCGATGACGGCGATGAGTGGGGCTTCGATGCGTTCAAGCAGCAGTTGGTAGTCGCGGGTGGTTTCGTGTTTGCACCAGTGCCAGGCGATCACGTGGTCGATGGTCGCCGCGACGATCAGGCAGCCACCGGCGGTGTAGGTGCCATCGAGAAATACCTGGTCGTAGATCCGCTTGTGGTGGCCGGCGGTGGGGTCAGGCACATCAACGAGCCAGCACCACTTGAAGCGCCGCTTCATGGTGGCGCGGCTAACACCGTTTCGTTTGGCTAGGTCGTCGAGTGATATTGCGGTGGTGCAATGCTCGATGAACTGGGTGAACACTGCCGCGTTGGTGATGTCGTTTCGACGTTTGACGCTGGAGGCGCCGCATTGTTTGCAGCGCCATCTGGTGGTGCCTTTGCTGGTGGTGCCGTTGCGTTTCATTTCACCGCCGCAGTGGCAGCGTGGTTGGTTCTTCGACATTGCGACACCACACCACGCCGCGCATAGCACATCACGGCTGCCACACCGAGGATTTCCCGTCGGGGGCTAGATATATGCTTCCGGAGCATATACTTTCCGGAAACCTACAGGTCAATCCGTGAAAATCCGCGATTCTGGACACACTTTTTGACCCTTAACCCAAAATTTGCTAGATCTTCCAGCATGATCCCACCGCCGCGCAGAATGAAGACGTACAGCTGGTTCGTCCCGCCCGTCCCACCAGCGGACGATCCGGCGCGGCTCCACCCGGCGCGCTGGAGCAGCGGGAACCGCGTGGTCAGGGACATGGTTGGCGCCTACCCGGGCGTGCTGGTGCTGCACATTCTGAGCTACCTCATCGGCTCCGGCATCGCCGCGTTTGTGCCGGTGGTGGTGGGCATGATCGTGGACGGCCTGGTGGGGGAAGAAAAGTTCAACGCATGGTGGCTCTTCGCGGTGCTGGTCGGCATCTTCATCATCCAATTCATCGGCGAGGCCACCGGCGACGGCCTGGCCACAGCCTCGGTGCGCCGCGTGACCCACAACGCGCAGCAGCACCTGTCCTCGGGCGTGCTGCGCCGCGGGGCGGGAGCGATGAGCCCCGGCACCGTACTCAACACCATCGACGCGGACGCGAACACCGTCGGCCGCTACCGCGAGCTGCTGTCGTTTCCGCTCATGGCCATCGGCTACGCGGTCTGCGCGATGGTGGCGATGTGGTCGGTCTCCCCGTGGATCTCACTGGCCATCCCGGCCAGCGCGCTGATCATCGCTCTGTTCGCCGCGTGGACCGCGGGGCCGGTGACGCGGGTGTCGTTGAAGCGTCGCGCCGCGGAGGCGGATGTCGCTGGCTTGGCCACGGATGCGTCGCAAGGCATTCGCACCGTCAAAGGCCTAGGCGCGGGTGCAACCGTGGCAACACGTTTTCACGCCGAAACGGCGAAGGCGAAGCGCTTGATGCTCACGCACCTGCGTGTGGAGGTGTGGCTCGGTTTCGCCAGGTTTTGCGTGGCGTGGCTGTGCAACCTTGGCATCGTGGGCTTGAGCGCGTGGATGACGCTGCGCGGGGAGATCACCCCGGGGCAGCTGACATCCGTGGCACTGTTGGTGCAGCCTGCGTTGACCATGGCGGGCTTAGCGTTCGGCGACCTGGCCAGCGGGTGGGGCAGGGCCGTCGCGAGTGGCCAGCGCATCGAGCAGCTGCACCACGCGGGCGACGACACCGCGGGGCCCGAGCTAACAGACACACCGGTCCCAGGCGCGGGGCTGTGGATCCTCGAGCCGGAGGAGCGTTCCTACGCCACCGCCGCCGCGTGGGCGCAGCGCGCAGACGTGCTGTTCCCGCCGCACACCGTCAACGTGTTTGAGGGCACCATCGCAGACAACGTGAACCCGCGCGGGGATGTGCCGGAGGACGTCGTCAAGCAAGCGCTCGCCGCCGCCCACTGCCAAGACATCCTCCGCAGGCTCGGCGGTATCAACGAAGCAGGCGAGTTGCCGAACGCGCCGCTGGGCGAGACCGGCCTGAACCTCTCCGGCGGGCAGCGTCAGCGCGTCGCGCTTGCCAGGGCGCTCGCCGCTGACCCGGACGTGCTCATCCTGGACGACCCAACCACGGGGCTCGATTCCGTGACACAGGCGGACGTCGTGGAGGCCGTCGCCGCGCTGAGGGCAGACAAGACCACCGTGGTCATCACCGGAAACGCGGCGTGGCAGCACGCCGGCACCGCATTGGAGGTGGCGTAGATGGCGCGCGAGTACGAACGCACAGACGCGGTCGCCCCCGCGAGCGTGAAGGAGACCTTCGCTTACCTGTCTGCGCTACCCAACGCTCTGGACAAGCGCTGGTGGGCGGGTTTGCTGATCATCCAGGCGCTGATTGTCGCTGTCTACACCACGCAGTCGAACCTGTTCGGCCGCAGCGTCGACCCGCTCACCGGCGGATCAGTGCCACTGCTGGGAACCGGCACCCGCGCCTTCGTTTTGACCGTCGGCCTGGCGCTGGTCTGCATGCTCGTCGAGATATTCTTGCGTGCCCTCGGCAACTACGTAGTGGGCCTCAAAGTCGCCCGCGCGTCCATCGACCTGCGCCACCGCTGCCTCGACGCGATCCTGCGCGCACCAGTGCCGCGGGTGATGGAGCTCGGCACCGGCAACGTCATCACACGCATGACCAAGGACATCGACGACGTCGTCCAAACCATCACCGCCATCGGCTCGCGCGTGCTCACCACCGTGTTCGTCTTCCCGATCACGTTCATCGGGCTTTTGCTTATCGACGTCCGCTTCGCCCTGATCCTGCTTCTGATCTGCATATGCACCTACCCGTTCGCCCGCGCGGTGGTCCGCGCCATCCCGGATGCCTCCAACGCGGTGAGCGTGGCGGAGGCGCGTCGCAACGCGGTGCTGCTGGACACCGTCCGGGGCCTGCCCACGCTGCGCGCCTTCGACTTGGAGCGCTGGGCGTTGGCCCGGATGCGGCGGACCTCCTGGGGTGCGGTGGAGGCGGAAATGGACCGCGTGCCGTGGTTCATCCGCCTCACGGGAATCGGCCAGGTCGCCTTCGCCGCGTGGGTGCTGCTCACGCTTGGCGTCGGCGCGTGGCTCGCGACGGCCGGTGCCGTCAGCCCGGGCCAGGCGAGTGCCGCCGTGTTCATGGTCATCCGCGCCGAGGTCACGGTGTTCAACGCCCTGTTCTTCGTCGGCGAGCTGCAGAGCGCGGCCACCGCAGTGGGCCGCGCGGTGAGCCTGGCCAAGCTCGCGGACGGGCGTGAAGCTACGGCCGTTCCGGAGGATCTGGCGGAGCCGGTGGACGTGGAAGTCGACCACGTCTCGTTTGCCTACCCGGGCGGCGCCAACGTGCTGGAGGACCTCTCTGTCACGCTCGCGGCGGGAACAACCACGGCGCTGGTGGGCACGTCGGGCGCCGGCAAGTCCACGCTTGCCGCGCTCATTGCGGGGCTAGTGGAGCCCACTTCCGGGTGCATCCGGGTGGGCGAGGTGGATACCTCGCAGGTCAGCGATACGTGGACCGCCAAGAACGTCACCCTGCTCACCCAGGATGTCCACCTGTTCGCCGGCACCCTGCGCGAGGACCTCTCGATGGCTGCGCAGGACGCGACCGACGCGGACCTGCTGCGTGCGCTGGCAAGCGTCGGGCTCGACCCCGATGGCACCCAGTTCGCGCGCCTGTTCCCGAAAGGGCTGGACACCGCCGTCGGCGCGGGCGCGGAGGACATACCCCCGGAGGTGGAGCAACAGCTCGCGCTCGCACGCGTGGCGCTGTCGGGCCCGAAGGTGCTCATCCTGGACGAGGCCACAGCGGAAGCCGGCAGCGATGCCACCAACGCGCTGGAAGACGCCGCCGCGCGGATCACCGCAGACACCACGGCACTGGTGGTGGCGCACCGCCTAGACCAGGCGGCGGCCGCGGACCGGATCCTGGTTATGGACGCCGGGCGCATCATCGAGGACGGCACCCACACCGAACTCGTCGCCGCCGACGGGAGATACGCGCAACTGTTCGCTGCGTGGAGTGGCGGCGGTCACTAACTCTCCGGTAGGAATGGGGACATGACTGCAAATTATGTTTCCGACCGTTTCCCCGGCCCCGACCCGTACGCCGCGCTGGCGGACGTGCCGTCCTTCGACATCACGTCCGAGGACATCGTCGACGGCGAGCGCCTCGCCGACTCGCTGGCCGGCGACAATGCCACTAGCCCGCAGCTGTCCTGGTCCGGCGCCCCGGAGGGCACCAAGACGTACGCTGTGACCTGCTTCGACCCGGACGCGCCGACCGCCTCTGGTTTCTGGCACTGGTCCGCGTTCAACATCCCGGCTGACGTCACCGAGCTGCCCGCCGGCGCGGGCGCGAAGGACGACCTCGGCGTTGGCGCTGTGGTGCTCACCGGCGACAGCGGCGTCAAGGGCTACTACGGCGCGAACCCGCCGGCCGGCCACGGCCCGCACCGCTACCTGTTCGCCGTCCACGCGGTGGACACGGAGCTTCCCGCGGACGAGATTGCCAACCCCACCCAGCTCGGCTTCAACCTGAACTTCCACTCGCTCGGCCGGGCAATCATCTGGGGCTGGTACGAAAACCAGTAAGATTCGCCGAATGGTTCCAGTGCAACTCCGCGTCGGCGGCGCGTTCATGGGCATCGCACTCGTGCTCGTGCTCTACGCCGTGCTGGCGCTGCTTCGAGGCGACGCCGCGTTCCCCGTCACCCCGCAGGTGCTCTCCATCATCGTGGCGGTCGCCATCGTCGGCGCCTTCGCCACCTACAACACCAAGCAGGAAGGCTCACGCACCCAGGTCGGCGCGCTAATCGTGGCCGTGGTGCTCATCGGGCTCGGCTTCATCGCGCCCGACACCGAGCTGATGGCCACCACGCCGTTCTGGCTGATCGGCTGGGCGCTCGCCGCCGGCCTCTGCGCGGTGGTGCTGCGCCGCAGCGCAGCCGGACACGCTTAGAGCGCCTTCCACTCCAGCCCGCTGCCCACGGCCTGCTCGATCGAGTCCAGGCCGTGGGCTTTGATCTGCGCGGCGATCCCGCGGTGGATGCCGCGGATCCAGCCCAACCCGCCGTAGATGAACGGGGTGTAGCCCTGCAGCAGGCTCGCGCCCGCGGTGATGCGCTCCCACGCCTGCTCGGGCGTGGAGATGCCGCCGACGCTGACGAGCACCAGCTTGTCGCCGACTCGCTCGTGGAGGCGCTTGAGCACCTCAAGCGAGCGGTTCTCCAACGGGGCTCCGCTGATGCCGCCCGCGCCCATCTTCTCCACCTTGGAGGCGGGTGTTTTCAGCCCGGAGCGGGAAATGGTCGTGTTGGTGGCCACAATGCCGGCCAATTCCAGCTCGACGGCGAGGTCAGCCACGGCGTCGATGTCTTCGTCGGAAAGATCCGGCGCGATCTTCACCAGCACCGGGGTGGTGGTGGATTTCTTCACCACTTCCAGGATCGGGCGGAGTTCCTCCACCGCCTGCAGGTCGCGCAGGCCCGGCGTGTTGGGGGAGGAGACATTGACCACCAGGTAGTCCGCAAGCTGACCCAGAAGCGTCGAGGTGGCGCGGTAATCCGCCACGGCGTCCTCGGAGGTCTTGTTCTTACCGATGTTGATGCCCACCACGTCGCGGGAGCGCCGCGCGCGGAGGTTGTCGGCGACCACGAGCGCGCCCTTGTTGTTGAAACCCATCCGGTTCAAAATCGCCTTGTCCTCCGGCAGGCGGAACAGCCGCGGCGTGGGGTTGCCCGGCTGGGACTTCGGGGTCACGGTGCCCATCTCAGCGTAGCCGAAGCCGATCGCGCCCCAGGAGTCGATCGCCTCGGCGTTCTTGTCAAAGCCGGCCGCCAGCCCCAGCGGGGCGGGGAAGTCCACGCCGAAAACGGTTTGGCGCAGCACCGGGTCGTGCACGCGCACGGCCTTTTCCATCACGCGGTTGACCGGGGTGGCCAGGTGCAGCGTCTGCAGCGCGCCGCTGATGATGCCGTGGATGCGCTCCGGCGGCAGCAGGAACATGAGCTTGAGTGCGCGGTCGTAGAGCGTCATGGGTTTTTCTCCTAGTTGCTCTCGGTTTGGTCGGCGGGGGAGACGATCTGGATGCCGTCGCCGGATGCGGAGGCGGCGACCACGGTGCCGTCGTCAAGCGTAATGATGCTCTGGGCATCTGCGACGGTGGCGAAGTGCTTGCGCTTCACCGGAATGCCCTGGGAGATGTCGTAGCCGGTGGCGGTGTTGCTGGCCAGCGAGCTGACCCAGGCGAGGCGCTGCGCGGGGTCCCACGCGGCATCCCAGGGTCCTTCCGGCACCGGCGCGGACTGCTGGAGGCGGATGATGCCGTCGGTGGTGTAGACGTGGAGCTGGTTGCCGGTGGAATCCGCAGCCAGCACCAGGCCGTGCTCGCCGCCGCGCACCTTGCCCACTCCCAGGCCGACGCGCAGGGTGCCGCCTTGGCGCGAGCCGTTCCAGTCGATGTCCTGGATGGTGGTGTCGAAGCGGTTGGTTCGCACCACGGAGTCGCGCTGGCCGTCCACCTGCACCGCTTGGAGCTGATCGGTCTCGCGTGCGACGTCGATGGTGTCTTTGAGCTCGCCGCCGTCGAAGACCCAGATCTTGCGCTCAGTGTCGCTGCCTGCGAGCACCTCGCCTGTCGACGCCACCGTGGCCACCGTGACCGGCTTATCCGTGGCGATAGTCTCCTCCCGGTCTCCGAAGAGCTTGATCTCGCCTGCGCAGGCGAGCGCGAAGGTGCCGGCGTTGGCGGAAGCCTCGCCGCAGGATTGGTCCAGCTCGTGGCGGGCGGCCTTGCCCTGCTGAATCTCCTCGAGGGTGCCGATAGTCAGCGCGCTTGAAGTGCGAACGCCGATGCGGCCGTTCGTTTCGTCCACATCGCTCACCGGCTCGAAGTCGACCAGGTCGCCCGCCGGGTCCGACGACTGCGGGGACTGCACCGGCTCAGCGCTGCCCATGTTCGCAGCTGCCTCTCCGCCGGCTTCCTCGATCTTGGCAGAGGGAGACGCGCCGCAGGCGCTCAACGCCAGGGCAGCCGCGACTGCACCGGAAACTGCGACAAAGCGGAGGCGGGAACTGGGGGCAAACAAACGAGCATTCACAAGGTCAAAGCCTAGCAACGCGCCCGTCGCGCACCGCGATGGCTAAGTAGGCGGGGTAGTGTCTTTCGCCATGACTGATCCCGCCACCACAATGTCCTGGGTCCAGGTGATCGTCCTGTCCATTGTCCAGGGCCTCACCGAGTTTCTGCCCGTGTCTTCCTCGGGCCACCTGCGCATCGTCTCCCAACTATTTTGGGGCGAAGACGCCGGCGCCAGCTTCACCGCTGTGATCCAGCTGGGAACGGAGCTTGCCGTGCTGGTCTTCTTTGCCAAAGACATCTGGCGCATCCTCACCGCCTGGTTCGCCGGCCTCGCGGACAAATCCAAGCGGAACTTCGACTACCGCATGGGCTGGATGGTCATCGCCGGCACCATCCCGGTCGGTCTTGCAGGCGTTTTACTCAAAGACCTCATCCGCGAGAACTTCCGCAACCTCTGGATCACCGCCACAGTGCTGATCCTGTTCTCACTGGTGTTCATCCTGGCCGAGCGCCGCGGCAAAAAGACCCGCGGCTTCGAGGAACTGACTATGAAGGACGCGGTTGTGATGGGCCTGTGGCAGTGCCTGGCGCTCATCCCGGGTGTGTCGCGCTCCGGCGGCACCATCTCCGGCGGCCTGTTCCTCAATCTGGACCGCGAAGTGGCCACCCGTTTCTCCTTCCTGCTGGCCATCCCGGCAGTGCTTGCCTCCGGGCTGTTTTCCCTGCCGGACGCCTTCGACCCCCAGGCAGGCCAGGCGGCAAGCGGGCTGCAGCTGCTCGTCGGCTCCGGCATCGGGTTTGTGGTCGGCTACATCTCCATTGCCTGGCTGCTGAAGTTCGTGTCCAACCACTCGTTCGCGTGGTTCGCCGCCTACCGCATTCCGCTGGGCCTTCTCGTGATGGCGCTGCTCGGCACTGGCGTGATGGCCGCCTAGTTGTAGGGTTGTCCGCATGCATGCATGGCCCGACCCGTCCGTACCCGCAGTCGCTGGCACCCCGGTGCCGCTGAAGCTCTTCGACACCGCCGATCAGCGCGTCAAGGAAGTAGACACCACCCCGGATGCGAACGGGGAGGTGGGGATGTACGTCTGCGGCATCACCCCGTACGACTCCACCCACCTCGGCCACGCCGCGACCTACCTCACCTTCGACCTGGCGCAGCGCCAGCTGCTCGCCAACGGCCACAAGGTCCACTACGTGCAGAACATCACCGACGTGGACGACCCGCTGTTCGAGCGCGCAGAGCGCGACGGCGTGGACTGGCGCGAACTCGGCACCAGCCAGATCAACTTGTTCCGCAGCGACATGGAGATCCTGTCCGTGATCCCGCCGCGCGACTACATCGGCGCGATGGAGTCAGTCGACGAGGTGATCGCAATGGTGCAGCAGCTTCTCGACGCCGGCGCCGCCTACGAGCTCGACCAGGGCGACATCTACGCCTCCATCGACGCCACCGAGCAGTTCGGCTACGAGTCCAACTTGGACCGCGCCACAATGGAGGAGTACTTCGCGGAACGTGGCGGCGACCCGGACCGCGAAGGCAAGCGCGACCCGCTGGACGCGCTGGTGTGGCGCGGCCACCGCGAGGGCGAGCCCGCCTGGGACTCGCCGTTCGGCCCGGGCCGGCCGGGCTGGCACGTCGAGTGCTCCGCGATTGCCACCAACCGCCTGGGCAGCCACTTCGCCATCCAGGGCGGCGGATCTGACCTGGCATTTCCGCACCACGAGTTCTCCGCCGCGCACGCGGAGGCCGCGCTGAAGGTCGAGCGCATGGCCGGGCACTACGTCCACGCCGGCATGATCGCCCTCGACGGTGTGAAGATGTCCAAGTCCCTGGGCAACCTCGTGTTCGTGCACAAGCTCTCGGAGGCAGGCCACGACCCGTCGGCGATCCGCCTGGCTGTCTTTGCGGGCCACTACCGCGAGGACCGGGACTTCTCCGACGCGATCCTGGCCGAGGCCGAGGAGCGCCTTACGCGTTGGCGCGAGCAGCTCGCCGGCGAGGTTTCTGAGGCGGAGGCGACGGAAGTCGTCGATAAGCTTCGCGCGATTCTTGCGGACGATCTGAACACCCCGGAGGCACTTTCGCTTCTCGACGGCGCAGCCGGCGACTGCAACCAGATCATCGCCACCGCCCTCGACGGGCTGCTCGGGGTGCGCATTTAGCGCGCCTCACGCACAATGGGCCCATGAGCGCAGCTGCGGACAACTCGATTCGGGCCCAGTTTCAGCCCGAGGTAGACGAATTCATCGACGACCTGACCACCTTCGCCACCGGTTCCTACCTGCAGGACGAGGACAAGGACCTGTGGGAAGAGCCTTTCGACCCGGCGGTGCTGCCGGATTTGAAGAAGCGGCTTGAGATGTTCCTTGACGCCCTCGATCTGCTTGGCGACGACCCTGAGGGCGACGCGCTGGTGAAGGTCGTGGCGCCGTTCTACGAGAACCTCGAGGAGTTCAACGAAAAGCACGCCAACGCGGTGCTTGAACCGGAGGAGAAGGCCGACATCGAGACCTTGGTGTTCCGTGCGGCGGCCGCCACCGGCGCCACGGACGAGGCTCTCAACGAGCTTCCGGAACTTGAGTAGGCCGAAGGCCGTCCTCTGGGACATGGACGGCACCCTCATCGACACCGAACCGCTGTGGGGTAAGGCCACCTTCGAGCTCGGCGAGCTGCTGGGCCGCCCGCTCACCCCGGAGGTGCGCGCTAAAACTATCGGCGGCAGCTTCCCCAACACCTTGAGCGTGGTGGCCGAGTGGGCGGGCTACGAGCTTAAAGACGGCGACCTGGAGCGCTACCGCACCTGGATGTTCGACGGGTTAAGGGTCAAAAGGGGATGCGGACGGGATCTTGGAGGATTCCACTTATGAACCGTTCGTACACAGATCAGCAGCGTCGCAGAGCGATTGAGGTTTATAAGCGCACTCAGTCGGTGACGAAGACGACCCGGCAGCTGGGGTATCCGGGGAGATGGACGCTGTACAAATGGTTGCGTGAACCCACCACTCCAGGTAGACCGCGTAAGCAGGCGAAAACCTTGACGCGTTACCCGTTTGAGGTCAAGCTTCGTGCTGTCGAACTTTTCAACGCCGGCTGGAGCCCAGCTGACATCGCTCAAGAATGTGGGCTGAGGTCAAAAATGAGCGTCTATTCTTGGACACAACGCCATCGTGAAGAGGGACAATGGGGGCTGATGTCGAAAAAGGAACGAGAAGAACGTGCTCGCATCCCCACCCGAGCAGCCCTTGAAAAATCTTTGCCGGATGATCCATCTGAACTGAAAGAACAGATGGCCAAGCTGCTGGTCGAGAAAGCTGTATTGGAAAAGGAGCTGGAGCTTGTAAAAAAAGACGTCAGCGTCATCCCAGGTCAGCTCAGTAATAGACAAAAGACCGCAGTGGTTGACGCGCTACGCCCTGACTTCCCCTTGCCGATGCTGCTCGCCTCTATCGGCCTTGCACAATCGAGTTTTTACTACCACCTTCAACAACGCAGCCGGCCCGATAAGCACGAGCATATCCGTGACATACTCCATGCCATCGACGCGCAGTCGGACAACACGTACGGCTATCGACGCATGTGGTGGGAGTTGCGTCATCGTGGGATCATCATCAGCGAGAAGGTTGTTCGTCGCCTCATGCGCGAAGAAGGAATCGTGCCCCGCTTTCCGAAACGCAAGTGGAGGTACTCCAGCTATCAGGGAGAAATTTCACCAGCTCCGGACAACTTGGTGAACCGTAATTTTCACGCTGACAGCCCAAACAAGTTGTGGCTAACTGACATCAGTGTTTTTGCAGCTCACGATAGTCGCGTGTACCTCTCTGCCATAATCGACTGTTTTGACGGCAAGGTCGTCGCCGCGAAAACAAGCGTGCACCCCACTATGGAGTTGGCGCAGGAAACCCTGCTTGCTGCCATTGAAGCGGAGCAGCCAGAAGCAGATGGTTCCCTGGTGCTTCATTCTGACCGGGGTGCACATTACCGCGGTAGCACCTGGCGCAGTTTGACCGCTAAATACGGGATTGTCAGCTCAATGTCTAAAAAGGGTTGCAGCCCAGATAACGCAGCGTGTGAAGGATTTTTCGGCCGTATGAAAAATGAGATGTACTACGGCAAGGTTTGGCAAACCACCAAAGAGCTCGAAGAAGCCATCGCGCGATACATCGAGTTCTATAACAACCACCGGATCAAAACCAGTCTAGGCGGTGTGAGTATCACCGCCTACCGAAAACTTCATGTAGCGTGACCCGAAACTGTCCAACAAAATGTCCGCGTCCCCAAATGTGTGTCTGGCTCGGCGTGTCGCGGGGTTAGATGTGGCCTTTTTGGATGCCGATTGAGTGGGTGTAGTCGGTGTCGATAGCGTTGTCGTAGAGGGCTGGGCGTCCTGTTTCGTGGTCGGCTTGGTTCTCGGTTTGGGTCAGGGTGGATACTTTGGCGAGTTGGTCCTGGCCCCAGTTGGACTGCCTGGCGATCTCAACGGGGTCGTCAGGCAGTTCCGTTTGCAGGTACAGCCACCAATCCAGCATCCGGCGTTGGTGTTCACCGGATCTGCCGCGGTGGGTGCGGGCAAGCAGTTTCAACTGGGCGTTGATGCCGCCTTCCAGGCTGTTGGTGGTGGATTTGATCCGGCTGACATCGAGGACACCGTCAGGTGGGTCGAGATAGACAAATAACAGCTGGTTGCGCCATAGGTGGTTGAGGCTGTTGTAGGCCTTGCGGGTGCGTTCATGCGTCCATGACCAGGTGCGTTGCCGTGTCGCTGGGTCGGTTGTGAACGTTTTCTGGTTCATCCAGTCGCGGTAGATAGTGCCGTATTCGTGCAGTTGTGCACCCCACTCGGCTGCCTCGTCAAGAGCGGTGATCTTCGTGAGGTTGAGCGCGAGCTGGTAAATCGCTCGTCCTGCATCGGTGCGGGGGCGTGAGGTGGTGTGCCGACGCACCACGCGTTGGGCGTGAACGAGGCAGCGCTGCACTTTCGTTGCAGGCCAGCATGTCTTGATTGCGCTGGCAGCGCCTTGGCCGCCGTCGATGACAGCGATCAGGGGCGCGGGGATACGTTCGAGGAGCCTTTGGTAGTCGCGGGTGGTCTCACGTGTGCACCAGTGCCAAGCGATGACGTGATCCAAGGTGGCGGCAACAATCAAGCATCCGCCGGCGGTGTAGGTGCCGTCAAGAAAGACCTGGTCGTAGACCCGGCCTTCGTGCCCGATCGTGGGATCGGGGACATCAACTAGCCAGAAGTGTTCAAACCGGCGTTGCAGGGTACGCGGATGACACCCTGCTTCGGCGGCAGCGGTTTCCAAGCTCGCACCGGTTGTGAGGTGGGTGATAAATGCTGCGAAGGCTGCTGAGTTGGTGATATCGGGGCGCTGCTTGGTGGTGGAAGCGCCGCAGATTTTGCACCGCCACCGGGTGCGGTTGGCGGAGGTCTTACCGTTGCGTTTCATCTCGCCGCCGCAGTGGCAGCGTGGTCTGTTCTTTGGCATTGATCAATGCCAACACCAGCTCCTACCACACGCTGCTGTCACACCCGGTATTTCGCTGCCCCGGGGCGGATATATGCTCTAGGAGCATATACTTTCCGGATTACCCCTGATCAACCCAAACAAATCGACGAATCCGGACACACATTTTGTCGTTTAACCCGCGCTCGTGGCAAGAAAACCCGCGCGCGTGCTAAACTCAAAAGCAGAAAACATCCCGCCTCGCCGACCAACGGTAGGGGCGGATTTTTATTGCCAATCCTGACTAAATCTCCCAGGCTCACCCGACAAGGAGCATCACATGAGCGCAGATAATAACCTCAGCGCAGCGGACCTCGCCGCCGCGGCACAGGAGGACATCCACCAGGAAGTCGCAGCCCACAAGGAGTCCGAGGCCGAGCAGGCCGCGGCAGCCCTGGGGGACGCCGCAGAGGACACCGCCGCGGAGTCGGCGGAGGGCGTCGACACCGCACCGGAGGCTTCCGAGGCTGAGCAGCCAGAGAAGACCGCCGAAGAGGCCGCGATGGAAGCCTACAAGACCCGCCTGCGCGAGTTCATGCGCGCCCTGAAGAAGCTGCCGGGCGAGTGGTACATCATCCAGTGCTACTCCGGCTACGAGAACAAGGTGAAGACCAACCTCGAGATGCGCGCCCAGACCCTGGGCGTGGACGAGCAGATCCACGAGGTCGTCGTCCCGATCGAGGAAGTCACTGAGCTCAAGGACGGCAAGCGCAAGCAGGTCAAGCGCAAGCTGCTGCCGGGCTACGTCCTCGTCCGCATCGAGCTTGACGACGCCTCCTGGTCCGTCGTCCGCGACACCCCGGGTGTGACCTCCTTCGTGGGTAACGAAGGCAAGCCGACCCCGGTGAAGATCCGCGAGGTCGCGAAGTTCCTGCTGCCACCGGAGACCGCAACCGCTGCGGCGGAGGACCAGGGCCAGGACGCTGCCGACGTCGACGTCTCCGCGACCGGCGTGGCTGTCCCGCCGAAGCCGGCCTCCGAGACCGTCGAGGTGGACTACGAGGTGGGCGAGTCCGTCACCATCCTCTCCGGCCCGTTCGCATCCGTTGCCGCGACCATCTCCGAGATCGATACCGTCCAGAATCGCCTCAAGGCAATGGTCTCCATCTTCGGCCGTGAGACCCCGGTTGAGCTGGAATTTGATCAGGTCGCGAAGCTCGATTAATGTAACTCTGTCTGCTATTCAGTGGCGCGCCTTCGGCGTGCCCGGGTGGCAGTGGAACTATTCATCTCCGGTGGCTGGCTAAGAACCGGCATCCGGTCGGGGAGCGGTACGCCCGCTTCCTGATAACAGAAAGAGGTATAGCGATGGCCAAGAAGAAGAAGGTCCAGGCGCTCATCAAGCTGCAGATCCAGGCTGGTGCAGCAACCCCAGCTCCGCCGGTTGGTCCGGCACTGGGTGCTCACGGTGTGAACATCGTTGAGTTCACCAAGGCCTACAACGCTGCAACCGAGTCCCAGCGCGGCAACATCGTGCCGGTCGAGATCACGGTCTACGAGGACCGCTCCTTCGACTTCAAGCTGAAGACCCCGCCGGCTTCCAAGCTGCTGCTGAAGGCCGCTGGCCTGCAGAAGGGCTCCGGCGTCCCGCACACCGACAAGGTCGGTAAGGTCACCTGGGATCAGTGCAAGGAAATTGCAAAGACCAAGGAGCCGGACCTGAACGCGAACGACATCGAGGCTGGTGCGGCCATCATCGCCGGTACCGCTCGCTCGATGGGTATCGACGTCGAGGGTCGCCCGTCCGCTTAAGTGCGCCACCCCGGTGGGTTTGCTGCCGGGGTTTCATCGCGTGGCAGGGTCGCTTGCTGACCCACTAGACCACAACTCCAACACCTAAACCCAGATTGGAATTTTCATGAGCAAGGTTTCTAAGGCTTACCGCGAAGCGGCCGCTAAGGTCGATCGCGATAACAAATACACCCCGCTGCAGGCTGCGAAGCTGGCCAAGGCGACGTCCTCCAAGAACTACGACGCAACCATCGACGTTGCGATCCGCCTGGGCGTTGACCCGCGCAAGGCTGACCAGCTGGTCCGCGGCACCGTCGCACTGCCGAACGGCACCGGTAAGGACGTCCGCGTGGTCGTCTTCGCCGAGGGCCCGAACGCTACCGCTGCCGAGGAGGCAGGCGCAGACTTCGTTGGCTCCGCTGAGCTGATCGAGAAGATCCAGGGCGGCTGGACCGACTTCGACGCTGCGATCGCTACCCCGGACCAGATGGCTAAGGTTGGCCGCGTTGCTCGCGTGCTGGGCCCACGTGGTCTGATGCCGAACCCGAAGACCGGCACCGTCACCACCGACGTTGCTAAGGCTGTCTCCGAGATCAAGGGCGGCAAGATCTCCTTCCGTGTGGACAAGGCTTCCAACCTGCACGCCCTGATCGGTAAGGCTTCCTTCGACGAGAAGAAGCTGGCCGAGAACTACGGCGCCCTGATCGACGAGCTGCTGCGCATCAAGCCGTCCTCTTCGAAGGGTAAGTACATCAAGAAGGTCACCCTGTCCTCCACCAACGGCCCGGGTGTCCCGGTCGACGAGACCATCCAGAAGAACTACGCTGACGACGCTGAGGCTTAAGCCCTAGCTTGCTGACGTAGCTGCCCCGACCCCTAGAGGGTCGGGGCTTCTTTGCGTTCTGGGGAATGCTTAAGTTCTAGTGGTCGTTGCAACACTGATCTGAAGGGTTGGTGTTGGTGATGACGGTGTCACGGTGGGATCCACCGGTTGAGGAGATCACTCGGTTTCACCAGTTGGTGGTGGGTGATGGTTTGTCGGTGCGTGCGGCTGGGTTGGATCTGGGATGGTCGTTAGCTACGGCGTATCGGATTGCGCATCGTGATGGGTTACCACTGCGGAATAAGACGTTGTCGTCACAGGTGGTTGACGAGATTGTTGCGTTGTTTGCCCAGAATGTCGCGCCAATGGATATTGTGCGGCGGTTGGGTGTGAATCCTTCGTCGGTATACCGGGTGGGGATATCGATTGGTGCGCGGCCCCGTCCTGCTCCTGAGGGTCGGCGGGCTGTGGCTACGGCGCGGCGAGTGGAGTATTTGGAGCTTCGGGCCTGTGGGTTGGATCGTCGTTCTGCTGCAGCTGCGTGTGGGATGGGGTTACGTGGTGCGCTTGATGTTGATAAGGGGGTGATTAAAACACGTGGTCGGCGTGTGCCGTTTGTGCCCGATGGTCAGGCAGTTTATCGCTATAAACGGCTTATGCAGGTTCTTGCGTATGTTGATGGCCGGGTCAGTGTTCCGGTGGAGGTGCTGCCGCAGGCTGCGGTGGAGAAGGTGATTGACCGGCGGTACTTGTCGTTGGTGGAGCGGGAGCGCATCGCGGATCGGGTGAATCGGAATTTATCGGTTCGGGCGATTGCGCGTGAGCTTGGGCGTGATCCGGGGACGATTTCGCGCGAGATTAGTCGCAATAGTGGTGATGATGGCATTTATCGCCCGTTTGAGGCGCACCGGAAGTCAACGCTTCGGAGGTTTCGGCCGAAGGTGTCGAAGATTGCGGCGAATCCTCGGTTGAAACAGCAGGTGTGGCAGTGGTTGCGGATGGAGTTTTCCCCTGAGCAGGTGGCTGGCCGGTTGCGCAGGGAATTCCCTGGCGATGAGACTATGCATGTGAGTCATGAAACGATCTATCAAGAGCTGTACTGCCAGGCCAGAGGCGAGTTGAAGAAGGTGGTGGCCCATGCCCTTCGTACGGGGCGGACGCGGCGTAAACCGCGTGGTCAGCGTGTTGCGAGGAGTCGGTTTGTTGATCCGATGATCATGATTGCTGATCGTCCTGCTGTTGTTGAGGATCGGGCTGTGCCGGGGCATTGGGAGGGTGATCTGATTATCGGTGCAGGTGGAAGGTCTGCGATTGGGACGTTGGTGGAGCGGACGACGCGGTATGTGATGTTGCTGCATTTGCCGGATGGGCATGGTGCGGTGGCGGTGCGTGATGCGCTGGTGGAGGCGATTATGACGTTGCCGCAGCATCTTCGGGGGTCGTTGACCTGGGATCAGGGTTCAGAGATGGCTGGTCATAGGTCGTTTAGCATTGCGACGGATTGTCCGGTGTATTTCTGTGATCCGGGGTCGCCGTGGCAGCGGGGGACGAATGAGAACACTAATGGGTTGTTGCGTCAGTATTTTCCGAAAGGTGCGGATTTGAGTGTTTATGGGCGGGAGGAGTTGGAGCTTGTTGCTCATCGGTTGAATTGTCGGCCGCGTAAGACGTTGGGTTTTGCTACTCCTGCGGAGCGGATGGCGGAGCTGTTAGATTTAGCTGAAAGCTAGGAAATGTTGCAACGACCCCTAGAATCCGCCATGAGTTAGGCCCCGCTTCCTCATGACGGTTCATGACGGGGCGGGGCCTGACGTGTGGAAGTTATCGCAATGGTTATGGCCAGTTTCTGGCCTAGGCGGCCTTCTTGTTCTGCTTCGAGATGCTCCAGAACATGAAGACCAGCAACGCTATGGTTACCCACATGGCGTAGCGGTTGACCTGCTCCACGATGGAGATCACCTGCTCACCGTAGGTCACGCCCAGGTAGGCGAAGAACGTGTTGGTGACCAGCACACCGAAGGCATTGAGGCCCAGCACCGTCCAGAAACCCATTCGCCGGATGCCGGCCAGCAGGTTGGCGATCACGATCGTGGGGACGAAGGGGATATAGGAGAGCACGATCGCCGCGCCCAGCACGCCGGGGCGGGCGTGTTCCAGCCGCGCTGTCCAGCGCTTCAGCCTGGGGGAGTGGGCCACCGACATGCGCAGGTATTCGAGGCCCCACTTGTTGCCGACCAGCCACCACAGCGGAACGGTCTTCAACGCACCGACCAGGGTCATCAGAACGACAGCGACAGCCGAGAATCCGCCGGTGGTGGACTCTGCCCCGCCAACGATCGAGGAGGTGTAGCCACCCACCATGAGCGCGTAGGGGACGGGATTGTTGAGCAGCCACACACGCAGCGGGATCATCGCGAAGCCGAAGATAGTGGCGGCGACCAGGTAGGCCCAGATCCACTTGTCCAGCCGGTCGGGCTGGGAGATGAAGGCCGGGATCTGTTCCTCTTGGTTCCCGGGCTTCTCTGTCTGCTTGGGGCCCGTTGCGCTATCCGAGCGTGCGTCGTGGTCGTCGGGCTGATTGGGATCTGGGTTCACGTTCATCGTTGGTTATGTTAGGCCACCGGCGGCGCTTGTGGTGCCTTGCATAGCCGATGCGCCCGTCCTCGATGGGGGCCGACCTGGTGAAACCTGACAGGGAATTCGCTGGCCCGCGGCACGTCGGGGATCGGGAGCTCATCAAGCCACCCCCGAAAAGGAAAACCATTGCCAATTAAACTGACTTTCCGCTATTTTTAACCGAGCGTCACGACTTGAAAATGGCTGTCATTATCATTCCTGGTTGCTGAGTGTTCTGTCCAGCGGCCAGACGTGTTCGCAAGAACAAATCCCCGTTATAGCCGTCAGGAGAACTATGTCTCGCTTGGTTGCGCCTGCTCGCTCGCATGCGTCGCTGTCCACCACCTCACGTATCCAGCTCAGCGCACTGGCCTGCCCCTCGTTGCGTACCGTCACTCGTGCGGCCCTCCGGCTCGGCCTGGCGCTGCTTCTCGCCATTGCTGCGCCTCTGGCCGCGGCAGGCTTGAACCCGGACACTCTCGGGAAGGCTGCCGCGCAGGGAGCCATCGATCACGGACACGTCGACGCCTTCAATGTCACCGCAGAGGGAGGCAAGCTTCGCCTCGACCTCAAGGAGGACGTCACCGGCCAGCACGTCCGTCGCTCGCCGGAGTCCGTTGTGCTCAAGGTCAAGCAGCAGGCGTACACCGAGAAGGTGAAGTCGGTGAAGGGAGTCGGCGAGGCCGGCTACTACCTGCCCATTACCCAAGACCCCAACCTGCTCTGGCCGGGCTGGGATACCCAAGCCCTGGCAGGCACCCCGTTCTCGAGCGTGAATATCGTTTTCGAGCAGGTGAGCGGCCCCGGCAATGTGTACCTCTTCAGCACCTCCGGCTTTGGCGAGGTGCAGTCGTTACTGAACAACGGCTCCACCCGACTGACGAGCGGGGCTGCGATCCAACAGGCCCGGCCGGCACACACCCACGCGAACTGGGTGTTCTCCCAGCCGGGCACGTACAAGATGCGGGTCTACGCGCAGGGTAAGGACTCCAACGGCAACGTCAACAAGTCCAACACCGCCACCTACACCTGGTCGGTGGGGGATGGCTCGGCGCCGAAGGCGTCGAATAAGCCGAATGCCTCGGGCAAGGGGACCTCGAAGTCCACCTCCGGGGCGAACTCCGCCTCCACTGAGACCGGCAAGTCCGGCGCGTCCACCTCCGGGACGTCTGGTTCCAACGGTAGCGCTTCGGAATCCGGCACCCCGGGGGAAGCAGGAGAGTCTGGCACGTCTGGGGACTCGAGCTCTGATGAACTGCCAGCCCTGGCCGCAGACGGAGGCTCGGGCGGCGGCGCATCCGGTTCTGGTGAGCTCGCCAACACGGGCGTGGAGCCAAGCACCGCAGCGCTGATTGCACTCGGTGTAGGCCTCACCGTGTTCGGTGCAGGTTGGGTGCTGCTCAACCGAAGCGCACTGCAGGTCGCCAATGGCGGCGCTTCCGGACGGGGACGCGCCTCCCGCGATTCGTAGAAGTAGTCACTAAAGCCGCAAAAAGTAGCGAAGAAGGAATAGACGCTTTCATGGCTCAACCAGCCGATCACCGCACGGCCCACAAGGCGAGGGCGCAACAGGTCACGGGTGCAGTAGTTGTGGCAGGGGTCGTGGCCCTCGGCGCGAGCTCGTGCAGCAGCTCCGAGCAGGTAATGCCACCCACTGCCGCGCATTTCACGCAGGCATCGCATGCCGATGGCGGGCATCTCAAGCACCCGAACACGAACGAGGGCCACGCCAATACTGCTGGGACGCGCTCCGGCATGCAGCAGGATGCCGGCCTCAACGTGGTCACGACGACCCCCATTTTGGGCGACATCGTCAGCAACGTCCTTGGTTACGAAGGTCGGGTGACCTCCCTCATCCCGGCGGGCGCGGATCCGCACACTTTCGAGCCGACCCTGCGGGCGGTGCGCAACGTCGCGAACGCGGATGCCATTTTCACCAACGGCCTGCTGCTGGAACCGCAGGCCATCACGGAGATGGTCAATAACTCCTCCCCAGAAACGACGCCCGTCGTGCCAGTGGGGGAGGAGTTCGTCGCGAACAAGGGGCTCGCGCGCCGACTGGTGGAAAACCAGGCGCTGGACTCGGTATGGCTCGGGCTGCGCACCCGGAACGTGGAAAACGTCAAAGACCCGGTGCGATTCCATGTCACCGATGTCGAGGGGCCAGGCCGGGCCGCTGCGTTCATCACGGGAACCTTCGGCACTCCGGAAATCTTCTTCTCCAGCCACGACGGCCTCGACGATAAGGACGCCGCCGAGTTGCCAGCCGGTGCGCACACTCACATGAGCTGGGCATTCAGCGAGCCGGGGGTGTACAAGATCCACCTGCGCGCCGGTGCGGGTGCACAGCGGGTCGAGGACGTCCTTACCGTCGCCGTTGGTGTCCCAGCGACCAGCCCCGAGTTGGCCGGAAGCACCATCGTGGACCGCGGCCACCAGGATGTCACGCTGGATGGTGCGGCCAACGCGCTGCGCATCACCGGTGATGCGGGCAACCTCCCGCTGGACGAAGCCGTCATCGAGGTTCCCACCCGCGTGCTCAACAACGTGCCCGCCAACCGCGACTACCGATTCCTGGGTAAGCCAGACGAGGAAACCTACCTGCTGCCACAAGCCGTGCTGGGCAAGCACATTCACGGTGAACTCGATCCGCACATCTGGCACGACGCAGGGCTGATGAAGAACGTGGTCGAAGGTATCCGCGACCAGCTCATCCAGATCGACCCTGCCCACCAGCAGGCCTATACCGATAACGCGCGGGCCTACCTCGCGGAGCTGACCGACCTCGACCAGGACGTCCGCGGCGCTATCGCCACCATCCCGGCCAGCCAGCGCAAGCTGGTGACCGCCCACGATAGCTTCGGCTACCTCTCGCAGGCTTATGGACTGGACTCCGCCGGCTTCATCACCCCGAACCCCAACGTGGAGCCGAGCACCCGTCAGCTGGTTCGGCTGTCCCGCACTTTGGAGAACCACAAGGTTCCGGCGGTGTTCGTGGAACCTTCCTTGGCCGGCACCGCGCCCGACCTGATCCGCATCGCCGAAGGCCTGGACATTGACGTCTGCACCCTCAACGGCGACACTCTCGCGCCTGCCGAGAAAAGATACGTCGGCACGATGCGGGCCAACGCCCAGCAACTCACCGATTGCCTCGGTGGCGGTGGCGCTGAGGACAACGGGGATAATCAGGTGGCTTCCCCGCAGATTGAGATGACGGCCAACACCTTCGGCGACGAAGAGTCCGCGTTGAAGCAGACGGTGACCGACGACGAGGACGTCGCCGCGCCCGGGACCGCATCGACCGCTGAACGCGGCCACTACGACCTCGGCATTCAATGGACGCCCGAGGGCGAATTGGGCATGAAGCTGCGCGATGATTCCGCGGCGAAGCCGATCTGGCGCGACACCGAGGACGTCGTTTTTGATGTCTCGGACGCCTCCCAGCTAACACTCCCTGCCGACTCCGGCGATGCGTACTCCTTCACGGGGGCGAAGGCCGGAGACAAGGTATGGGTCCTCCCACAGACCGAGAGCCCTGACGCGCCGTGGCTGGGGTGGAACACCCAATCGCCGCAGCTCAATGAGCAATTCAAGGACGGCATGAACCTGCGACTTCTGGGCCACCAGGGCCCGGGTGACCTCTCGCTCTTCCTCCAAAACGGCACCTTCGAGGAACCACAGGTGCTGTGGTCCACCGCCGGCGAGGACGCTGGGAAGAGAGGTGGGAAGAACGAGATTTACGTCGATATGAATACGCACGTCCACGCGAACTGGGTATTCACCGAACCGGGCGTGCACAAGGTCGCGGTGGCTGCCACTGGCATCGATGTGGACGGTAAGGAACACTCCACTGTCCACGTGCTGAAGTTCGCGGTGGGCACCAACCCGGACGAGGCCCACGCTGCGAGCTGGGACGGGGAACTGCCGTCCGTGGAGGGGATGGGTGAGACCGAGGCGGACCAGGACGGTGATTCATCGACGGCACCGCTGATCATCGCGGCTGCGGTGGCAGTCGTCGTTGTTGTTGCGGGCGGATTCGGGATTGCCCGCAGCCGGAAGTCCAAGAAGGAGGCCGGCTGGTGATTGGCACGGGCACCCCCGCGCTGACCGCGCGGAATCTTTCGGTGGCGCTCGGCGGCCGCGAGATCTTTGCGGGCGTCGACCTCGACCTATACCCCGGCGAGCTGGTGGGACTGCTCGGCCCCAATGGTGCCGGTAAGACCACGTTGATGCGTGCTCTGATGGGGCTGATCCCTTCCCGCGGCACGGTGACCGCTGGTCGCTTCGGGTACGTCCCGCAGAACCACGACTTCGCCTGGAGCTATCCCATCAGCGTGCGCGAATGCGTGCTCTCAGGCCGATTGGGGCAGCGGAAACTCTGGCAACGCTGGTCGGCGGCGGACTATCAGGCCGCCAGCGAGGCCATCGAAGCCGTCAACCTGACTGATCTCGCTCTCCGCCCGATCGGCGAACTATCCGGCGGGCAAAAGCAACGCGTGCTCGTCGCCCGAGCCCTGTCCACACAGCCGGATGTGCTCTTCCTCGACGAGCCATTCACCGGCATGGACCTACCCCGCTCCGAGGAACTGATGGAGGTCATTCGTCGGCTCACGGACTCCGGCATGGCGGTGCTGATGGTGTCCCACAATTTGGCGGAAGCCCGGCAGTTTAGCGACCGATTGGTGCTCCTGCGGGCCGGGATCCGAGCAATGGGGACTCCGGAAGAGCTCAACCGCCCAGAACCGTGGATGGAAACCTTCGACATCGCACGGGATTCCACGCACCTTCGAGCAATTGGAATTGAGGTTCCGAACTGATGGGACACACCTTCCTGTCTCCGGCGGAGTTCATCGCGGATCTTGCGAACCCCGCCCTGAGCTTCCTGCCTAATGCCCTGATGATTGCCGTGCTGGGCGCGGTGATCTGTGGGGTGGTCGGCACTCACGTGACGCTGCGGGGGATGGCCTTCCTCGGCGACGCGGTGGCCCATGCCGTGTTCCCCGGCCTGGCGATCGCGTTTGCGCTGCAGGTCTCTGTCCTGCTCGGGGGTGCTGTGGCCGGCGTGGTGATTGCGCTGCTCATCGCGGTGTTTTCCCAGCGCAGGCGCGTGAAGGAAGACACGGTGATCGGTATCTTCTTCGCCGCCTCCTTCGCGCTGGGGTTGGTGATTATCGCCCAGATTGAGGGCTATACAGCCTCGCTGACGAGCTTCTTGTTTGGCTCCATCACCGGCGTTGCGCGCTCCGATATTTACATCGTGGTGCTGGGTGGCGCGGTGATCATGGCGGTGCTGTGGCTATTCCATTCGCGCCTGGTGGCGGTGTCCCTGGACCGGGAGACTGCCCGCGCAATGGGACTGAACGTTTTGGCTTTGGACATGTTGTTGTACGTGTGCGTGACGATGGCGGTGGTGATGAGCGTTCGGACGGTGGGCAACATCCTCGTCCTCGCGCTGTTGATTACCCCAGCTGCGACGGCGCGTTTGTTGACGGAAAGGGTGGTGACCATGATGTGGGTCTCCGCGTTGATCGGGGCCGTGGGAGCGGTGCTCGGCGTGTATATTTCTTGGGCCGCGGATGTGCCCACGGGGGCGACGATCGTGCTCGTCCTTACCGCAATGTTTATTTTCTCCTTCCTCGTCTCGCCCCGTCACGGTGTTTTCGGGCGCGGTCGCCGCGGTTCCGTGGCACAGCCTCGCACGTCGGCACAGTCCAGTACGACGGAACCGTCTCGTACGGCGGGACGTCGCGTCGTGGGGGCGGCGGCGTCGGTCATCGCGCTGTTCGGGGCGTTTGTGGTGATCCCGGCGTCCTCAGGCTCACTGCCGACGGCGGCAGCGCAGGAATCAGGCACCACCCCGGAGGCCGAAAAACCGCAGGATAGGCCTCAGCACAAGCCCGGCGATGCCAGCAATAATCCGACCGTCCCTAAGGACACGATCGATCCCCGCACGGGCAAAACCCACGTGTGCGCAGGCAAGAAGCTTCTGTACCAGGCCCACGTTGACGCGCTCTACGGCACGTATCGCGATGGCAAGCTGGCGGTGATGGTGGTTGATGGCATGGCCGTCGCTAATCCGGAGGATGTGTGTATCCGACTGGCACCAGACGCCGACAACGAAGGCAAGGAAGTGTCCCGCCTCGTGGTTCCGGAAGGCGAGCAGTTCTCCTTTTTGGGCAAGCCGGGGGATATTCTGTGGCACGCCCCGCAGCAGGTTGATACCTGGAACGGCTGGCGTCCGGTGTGGGCCGGAGCTGGTGCTTTTGATCCCCACCATGAGTACGAAGTCCCCCAGAACTTCGTGAATGACGAGGTGAAGTTCTCCCTGGTCGGTGCCGATAAGCCGGGCAATATGGAGATGTTCTTCTATAGCCACGGGCTCAACGAAACCGAGAACTATATCTCAACCAAGAACGGGCCCACGCACTTCACCTACGAGGTCGGAGCACACGGCCACTTCGGCTGGACTTTCAGCAAGGCCGGCCAGTACACCTTCACCTGGCAAGCCAGCACCGAGACCACCGACGGAAAGAAGCTGGTCTCGGAACCAACCCCAATCACCTGGCTCGTGGGGTCCGATAAGGAAGTCGGCCTGCCGGAAGGCACCACCAAGAACCTGAATCCCATCAAGAAGTCCGCAGAAGACCAGCGGGACGAGCTCTTCCCCGATGGCGCGGGCGGCGATGGGGAGCACGGCACGCCGGGCGACTCCGAGAACCCCGGCGGCACCAATCCTGGCGGTACTAACCCTGGCGCCGACACCCCCGGGGATGCCGGTGGCGACAACGGGGAGCAGAACCCTGGCGAGTCCGCTCCGGGCAACGGTGGAACCGTCGACCCGGATCACAAGCCGATCCCAGAATCCTCCGACCGAGTGAACATTGGCCACGGACACATGGACCTGGCGTTTAGCCATAAACCGGAGGCGGGCGACGTCCAAAAAAAGCTGGGACGCATTGCTGATCGACGGACAGAACCCGGCCAAGCTGGTCAACCGCCCATCGGGGACTTTTGAGTTCGTCATTGACTCCGATCGGGCAAAGATCAGCACCCCGAAGGTGCTGCGTTCCGCACTGGAGAACGGTGGCAAGGAATACGGCGACAAGCTGTGGCAGATCCCGCAGACCCAGCAGGAAGCACCGGATGTACCCTGGCTCGGATTCAATACGGAAGGGGCGAACTACAGGAAACTATCCAAGGACGGCGTGAAGGTCGGCCTGAAGGAGTTTGACGGCCCCGGCCGCATGGTCACCGCACGCGGCGGAATTGGTCAGTTCGATGTGCTGCTGGATTCCGCGAATCTCGGGAAGAAAATCACCTTCCGCAACCCGACTCACGATCACCAGGCATTCATGTTCTCCGCGCCGGGCCGGTACCGTGCGGTCTTCGAGTTCCAGGCGACGACGGCCTCGGGGGAGAAGGTGTCCAAGGAGTTGGAGGCCTACTTCCTGGTCGCCCCGAAGGAGATGTCCTCTGGCGGCAACGAGGGGAGTCCCGGCGACGGGCCTGGCGCGGGTTCCGGCGACGGTAACGGAGCTCCTGGCGCCGATGCGGGCGATATCGGCGGCGGTGGAACCACCGGCGGTGATTCCGGCGAGGGTACGGGCGACAGCAATAACAAGCTCGTCGGCATCCTCAATGAGACCACCGGCATCGTCGACTCTCTCGACACTGGAGTTGGTTATATTGGCGAGATCCTCGAGTCGGTTCGGGGCATTTTCGGCGCGTCTTCGACAGAATCCAGCCAGCCCGAAGCCCAGCCCGAAATCACGCCTGGCGATGCGCATGTCGGAGGCAAGGAAGAAGCAGGGGCTGCCACGGGTGCCACGAGCGCCGGGGCTGCTGGCGCTACTGGCGGCGGTCCGGCCCGCACTGCTGGTGGCGCCGTGACTGGGGGTTCGTCACCCAGTGCAGGTTCACACAGCTCCGGTGCCAGCGCCGGAACTAGCGGAGGCAGCGGGCTGTCCTCTTCTGGTGCAGCCCCGCTCGCGCTGGACGCGATTGACGCTGATGGCGGGGATTCCGTTGACGAGGGCGCCGAGGAAGAGCTCGACGGAGCAGAGTCGGAGGGTGCCACAGAGGACAGCGAGTACGCGGTCAATGCCCGCGAAGGTTCTGCTGACCGCGGTGCTGACAAGGACCAGAATGCTGAACCAGAGAGCAAGGCCATCCAGCTAGCCAATGCGCTGGGCCAGGGCGGCTGGATTGGCGGACTGATGTTCGGCATGGGCGGCATGGCGCTGCTCGGCGGGGCATTCTTCGCGTTCATCGCATGGCGCCTCATGCGCAGTAATGCAGCCATGGCAGCTAACGGCAGCGCTGCGGGCGAGGCCGACGCCGATTAACTCCTGAAGCGCGGAGCGCCTCGGGATGCAGCCTAGGCCGATTTGGTCTTTCGGCTGTTGGACGTTAAGCTGTCAGGCGAAGTTTTGATATGTTTCAAAGTTTCACCGAAGACCGTCGGTCACTTGGGAAAACGCTTTCCAGCATCGCTGAGATATTCAGCAAGCTCGTGTGGGCGCTCCCGGGTTGAAGGATCATCATCATGATGACGGCCCACGCAGGTAACACGAGACGTTTTGTATCGCGCCGCTAGCTTCACGCCAGCGAGCTGCGGTTCCAGAAGCGCCCCGTTGCCCCCTGCGGGTACGGGGCGCTTTGTCGTTGTGAAAGTGTTTCCTTCGTTTCGATCGCCGGTGCACGTACACACGTACACCAGAACATCAGGAAGGAGGCGAGAGTATGGCTAATCCAAAGAACACTGCAGCGCTGCAGGAGCTCAAGGCACGCTTCGAGGAAGCAGACGCCACCGTGCTGACCGAATACCGCGGTCTGTCCGTGGTTGAGACCACCGAGCTGCGTCGCGCGCTGGGTCAGGATGTCACCTACTCCGTCGCCAAGAACACCCTGCTCAAGCTGGCTGCTAAGGAAGCTGGCATTGAGATCGACGAATCCCTGCTGACTGGTCCTACCGCTGTTGCTTTCATCAAGGGCGAGGCTGTTGACGCAGCTAAGGCCATGAAGGCTTTCGGCAAGGATCACGAGGCTTTCGTCGTCAAGGGCGGGAACATGGACGGCGCTGCGCTGTCCGCTGAGCAGGTCATGGCTATCGCCGACCTGGACAACCGCGAGACCACCCTGGCCAAGCTGGCCGGTGCTCTCCAGGGTTCCTTGGCAAAGGCTGCTGGACTGTTCAACGCTCCTGCGTCCCAGGTTGCACGCCTCGCGGCTGCCCTGCAGGAGAAGAAGGACTAGTTCCGCCACGCTGGGCGCGAGGGCACGGTGTGCCACCGCGCTGGACCACAAGCCGGTCCATCACAGTAAAAACTTTTAAAAACACTTCGCCGCAGGGCCAATTGCCCAGGCGGCACAACACGAAAGGATGCCTATTATGGCTAAGTTCACCAACGAAGAGCTGCTGGATGCCTTCAAGGAGATGACCCTGATCGAGCTCTCTGAGTTCGTCAAGCTGTTCGAGGAGACCTTCGACGTCACCGCTGCTGCTCCGGTTGCTGCTGTTGCAGCTGCTGGTGGCGCTGAGGGCGGCGCTGCTGCTGAGGAGAAGGACGAGTTCGACGTCGTTCTCGAGGACGCAGGCGCTAAGAAGATCGGCGTCATTAAGGTCGTCCGCGAGGTCGTCGCTGGCCTGGGCCTGAAGGAGGCTAAGGAGCTCGTTGAGGCTGCTCCGAAGGCTCTGCTCGAGGGCGCTTCCAAGGAGGACGCTGAGGCAGCTAAGGCTAAGCTGGAAGAGGCAGGCGCAAAGGTCTCCCTCAAGTAATCCAGTTGCCGCGCACAGCGGCCACGTGATTCACCGCCCCGCAAGGTTCGCCTTGCCGGGGCGGTTTTTTGTTGCTGCGCAGAGCCACTTTTCAAAGAAAAACAGCGTGTCTGCGGGCTGTTGTAGCATGTTCAGCATGAACTCGAAGTCCCGTATCGTTGCTGTGTTTGTGCTCGGCCTGGCCAGCGCCATGATCGTGGCGGGCGTGCTCCTGCCACGGCTCTTCCCCGAGGAGCGGCCGGTGCCGCTGGGGCTGCAGCACACCACTTTCACCTTGGAAGACAAGGATGCGACCGTGGGGCCGGGTTATCTGGGCGTGGGGGAGGATGAGCCCATCCAGGCGCCGGTGGCCCGCCAGTTCAACATGCAACTGGGCCAGCCGGCGACGGAGGAGGAGGCGACGGTGCGCGTCGGCGTCTCCAACGCTCGCACCAACGTGGACGATGATCTGGAGTCCCTGCTGGATGCGCAGGTTTATAGCTACCGGCTGAACCGGACGAACGGTGAGGCGGTGGGGGAGGCCAAGGTCGCAGATTCCCCGGCGACCCCGCCGAAGTCTGTGGAGCTGGAGGGGTCCTGGGCGAAGTTCCCCGTGGATACCCAGCAGCAGAGCTACGAGTACTTCGACTGGACCGCCCGTCATGCCTACCCGGCGGAGTTCCGGGGCACTGAGCGTCGGGAAACCTCTAGCGGTGAGGAGAAGGAGATCTACCTCTTCCGTCAGGAGATTCCGGCGGAAAAGGTCAGCTCCCACTACAGCGGCATCCGCAACGCCATCGTCAAGGACGGCGACCGTGCGGAGCTGTATCACGGTGGCTGGCGCGAGCTGGCGGTGGAGCCGGAGTCCGGCATGATCGTGGGCATCGAGGAACACATCCAGGACGAATACCGCAACGCCGAGGGTGAGGCGGTGGAACCGCTGCTGACCTTTGAAGGCCGCACGACCGAAGCTAATGAGCGCCAGATGCTGGACCAGGCGGACGAGCTCGGCGGAAAGCGCTCCACGGAAAAGTGGGGCCGTGGGGTGTTCTGGGCCGGTGTGATCCTGCTGCTCGCCGCACTCGTGGTGGCGCTGCGCCGGGAACGGAAGCGCCGGGCTACAAGCGTGTAATTTTGCGCCCGTCGAAGCGGACAGATACTATCGGCCTGTTCGGTGTCCATGGGGGTGGACATTTGGGGGCATCTACTATATGGTAGTTCGTTGCGCTGGTTAAATTCTGAACCCTTGTGGGCAGGCGAGTTGAGAGATGATGATCTCACCAACAATCGGCCTTGGCAATGAGCTTCCCTCCAGCAGTCGCAGACTGCGGAAAAGCGGATTTGACAAGGTCCTTTAGGCATTCCTGCTTATCTGGCGTTCGGAATCACACCACCGATATAGACCACCACGAAAAATCGTACGCTCACGCAACCGTTTCCCAGCCTGGCTCCACCCAGGCGAGGAGAAACGCTTAGTGCTGGAAGGACCCATCTTGGCAGTCTCCCGCCAGACAAGTTCAGTGGCCGGAATCCCCGGAGCTTCGACTCGCTACTCTTTCGCGAAGATCGACGCCCCGATCGAGGTTCCAGGCCTTCTTGACCTCCAACGAGAGTCCTTCGCCTGGCTCGTCGGCGCCCCGGAGTGGCGCGCCCGCATGCAGGCCGAGGCTGGGGAGGGAGTCCGCGTCACGAGCGGACTGGAGGACATTCTCGAAGAGCTGTCCCCCATTGAGGATTATTCGGAAAACATGTCCCTCACGCTCTCGGAGCCACGCTTCGACGACATGAAGACCTCCATCGACGAGGCCAAGGAAAAGGACATCAACTACGCGGCACCGCTGTACGTGACCGCGGAGTTCACCAACGCCCAGTCCGGCGAAATTAAGTCCCAGACCGTCTTCATCGGCGATTTCCCGATGATGACCGACAAGGGCACCTTCATCATCAACGGCACCGAGCGTGTCGTCGTCTCCCAGCTGGTCCGCTCCCCGGGCGTGTACTTCGATGAGTCGATCGACACCTCCACCGAGCGCCCGCTGCACGGCGTGAAGGTCATCCCGTCCCGCGGTGCATGGCTGGAGTTCGACGTCGATAAGCGCGACACCGTCGGCGTCCGCATCGACCGTAAGCGCCGCCAGCCGGTGACCGTCCTGCTGAAGGCCCTCGGCCTGACCACCCAGGAGATCACCGACCGCTTCGGCTTCTCCGAGATCATGATGTCCACCCTCGAGAAGGATGGCGTCGAGAACACGGACGAGGCACTGCTGGAGATCTACCGCAAGCAGCGTCCAGGCGAGTCCCCGACCCGCGACTCCGCGCAGGCCCTGCTGGAGAACTCCTTCTTCCGCCCGAAGCGCTACGACCTGGCGAAGGTCGGCCGCTACAAGGTCAACCGCAAGCTCGGCCTCGGTGGCGACACCGACGGCACCATGACCCTGACCGAGGAAGACATCCTCACCACGATCGAGTACCTCGTCCGCCTGCACGCTGGCGAGCGCACCATGACCTCCCCGGAGGGCGTGGAGATCCCGATCGAGGTCGACGACATCGACCACTTCGGTAACCGCCGCCTGCGTACGGTCGGCGAGCTGATCCAGAACCAGGTCCGGGTTGGTCTGTCCCGCATGGAGCGCGTCGTCCGCGAGCGCATGACCACGCAGGACGCCGAGTCCATCACCCCGACCTCCCTGATCAACGTGCGTCCGGTCTCGGCAGCGATCCGCGAGTTCTTCGGTACCTCGCAGCTGTCCCAGTTCATGGACCAGAACAACTCCCTGTCCGGCCTGACCCACAAGCGCCGTCTGAACGCGCTGGGTCCGGGTGGTCTGTCCCGTGAGCGCGCTGGCCTCGAGGTCCGCGACGTTCACCCGTCTCACTACGGCCGCATGTGCCCGATTGAGACCCCAGAGGGCCCGAACATTGGTCTGATCGGTTCCCTGTCCTCCTACGCCCGCGTGAACCCGTTCGGCTTCATCGAGACGCCGTACCGCCGCGTCGTCGATGGTCAGATCACCGACGAGGTCGAGTACTTCACCGCGGATGAAGAGGACCGTCACGTCATCGCTCAGGCGAATACGCCGTTCGATGCGGACATGAAGTTCACTGAGGACCAGATTGAGGTCCGTCTGCGCGGCGGCGACGTGGAGGTCGTCCCGGCAAGCCAGGTGGATTACATGGACGTCTCCCCGCGCCAGATGGTCTCCGTCGCAACCGCGATGATTCCGTTCCTGGAGCACGACGACGCCAACCGTGCCCTCATGGGTGCGAACATGCAGCGTCAGGCTGTGCCACTGCTGCGCGCCGAGGCCCCGTACGTCGGTACCGGTATCGAGCAGCGCGCTGCGTACGACGCCGGTGACCTGATCATCGCCCCGAAGGCTGGTGTGGTGGAGTACGTCTCCGCTGACTACATCACCATCATGGACGATGAGGGCATCCGCGATACCTTCATGCTGCGCAAGTTCGAGCGCACCAACCAGGGCACCAGCTACAACCAGAAGCCACTGGTCAACCAGGGTGACCGCGTCGAGGCCGGCCAGGTCATCGCCGACGGTCCGGGCACCGATAACGGTGAGATGGCGCTGGGTAAGAACCTGCTCGTCGCCTTCATGCCGTGGGAGGGCCACAACTACGAGGATGCAATCATCCTCTCCCAGCGCATGGTTGAGGAAGACGTGCTGACCTCGATCCACATCGAGGAGTACGAGATCGATGCCCGCGACACCAAGCTGGGCCCGGAGGAGATCACCCGCGACATCCCGAACGTCGGCGAGGACGTCCTTGCTGACCTGGATGAGCGCGGTATCGTCCGCATCGGTGCGGACGTCCGCGACGGTGACATCCTCGTCGGTAAGGTCACCCCGAAGGGTGAGACGGAGCTGACCCCGGAGGAGCGCCTGCTGCGCGCCATCTTCGGTGAGAAGGCCCGCGAGGTTCGCGATACCTCCATGAAGGTTCCGCACGGTGAGACCGGCAAGGTCATCGGCGTGCGCGTCTTCTCCCGCGAGGACGACGACGACCTCGCCGCTGGTGTCAACGAGATGGTCCGCGTCTACGTCGCCCAGAAGCGCAAGATCCAGGACGGCGATAAGCTCGCCGGCCGCCACGGCAACAAGGGTGTCGTCGGCAAGATCCTGCCGCAGGAGGATATGCCGTTCCTGCCGGACGGTACCCCGGTGGACATCATCCTGAACACCCACGGTGTGCCGCGTCGTATGAACATTGGTCAGGTCCTGGAGGTGCACCTGGGCTGGCTGGCGAAGGCCGGTTGGCAGGTCGACACCAACTCCGACGACCCGAAGATCAAGGCCATGCTGGAGACGCTGCCGGAGGATCTCTACGACGTTCCGGCCGACTCCCTGACCTCCACCCCGGTGTTCGACGGTGCGTCCAACGCCGAGCTGTCCGGTCTGCTGCGCTCCTCGCGCCCGGACCGCGACGGTATCCGCCTGGTGGATGACTTCGGTAAGGCGCAGCTGATCGACGGCCGTACTGGTGAGCCATACGAGCACCCGATCTCCGTGGGCTACATGTACATGCTGAAGCTGCACCACCTGGTCGATGAGAAGATTCACGCCCGTTCCACCGGTCCTTACTCCATGATTACCCAGCAGCCGCTGGGTGGTAAGGCCCAGTTCGGTGGCCAGCGCTTCGGCGAGATGGAGGTGTGGGCAATGCAGGCATACGGTGCCGCCTACACCCTGCAGGAGCTTCTGACCATCAAGTCCGATGACGTGGTGGGCCGCGTGAAGGTCTACGAGGCGATCGTGAAGGGCGAGAACATCCCGGATCCGGGTATCCCAGAGTCCTTCAAGGTCCTCCTCAAGGAGCTGCAGTCCCTGTGCCTGAACGTTGAGGTTCTGGCTGCGGACGGCACCCCAATGGAGCTGTCCTCCGATGATGACGACGAGCTTGAGTCCGCAAACGCAGCGCTGGGTATTAACCTGCAGCGCGATGAGCGTCCAGACGCCGACATCGACGTCGGCTAACGCTCAAGGCTTCGCACACTTTCAGATTCTGACCTAGGTTCACCCACAATGGCCCTCCACATTCTTGGAGGGGAAAGGAAGTCCACGTGCTGGACGTCAACTTCTTCGACGAACTACGCATTGGCCTGGCCACGGCCGATGACATCCGTCGCTGGTCGCGCGGCGAGGTAAAGAAGCCCGAGACGATCAACTACCGCACCCTCAAGCCAGAGAAGGACGGTCTGTTCTGCGAGCGCATTTTCGGGCCGACCCGCGACTGGGAGTGCTCCTGCGGTAAGTACAAGCGTGTCCGCTACAAGGGCATCATCTGTGAGCGCTGTGGCGTCGAGGTGACCAAGTCCAAGGTTCGCCGTGAGCGCATGGGCCACATCGAGCTGGCCGCTCCGGTGACCCACATTTGGTACTTCAAGGGCGTTCCGTCCCGCCTCGGCTACCTGCTGGATCTGGCCCCGAAGGATCTCGAGAAGATCATCTACTTCGCAGCCAACATCATCACCTCTGTCGATGAGGATGCTCGTCACAGCGACCAGACGACCCTCGAGGCAGAGATGCTGCTCGAGAAGAAGGAGGTCGAGCAGGACCGCGACGCGGACCTGGCCGACCGTGCCAAGACTCTCGAGGAGGATCTCGCAGAGCTCGAGGCCGCCGGCGCGAAGGCCGACGCCAAGAAGAAGGTGCAGAACGCCGCTGACCGCGAGATGCGCCACATCCGTGAGCGCGCTGAGCGCGAGGTGGAGCGCCTCGACGAGATCTGGAACACCTTCGTCAAGCTCGCCCCGAAGCAGATGATCGCGGACGAGACGCTCTACGAGGAGCTGCTCGACCGCTACGAGGATTACTTCACCGGCGGCATGGGCGCGGAGGCTATCCAGACCCTGATCCGCAACTTCGACCTCGAGGCCGAGGCCGAGTCCCTGCGTGAGGTCATCCGCGACGGCAAGGGCCAGCGCAAGCTGCGCGCCCTGAAGCGCCTGAAGGTTGTCGCTGCGTTCCTGCGCTCCGGCAACGACCCGGCCGGCATGGTCCTGGACTGCATCCCGGTCATCCCGCCGGAGCTGCGTCCGATGGTTCAGCTGGACGGTGGCCGCTTCGCGACCTCCGACCTCAACGACCTGTACCGTCGCGTCATCAACCGCAACAACCGACTGAAGCGCATGCTGGATCTCGGTGCACCTGAGATCATCGTGAACAACGAGAAGCGCATGCTGCAGGAGTCCGTGGACGCGCTGTTCGACAACGGCCGTCGCGGCCGTCCGGTCACCGGCCCGGGCAACCGTCCGCTGAAGTCCCTCTCCGACCTGCTGAAGGGTAAGCAGGGCCGCTTCCGCCAGAACCTGCTGGGTAAGCGTGTGGACTACTCCGGCCGTTCGGTGATTATCGTTGGTCCGCAGCTGAAGCTGCACCAGTGTGGTCTGCCGAAGCTGATGGCCCTGGAACTGTTCAAGCCATTCGTGATGAAGCGCCTGGTGGAGAAGTCCTACGCGCAGAATATCAAGTCGGCGAAGCGCATGGTTGAGCGCCAGCGCCCAGAGGTCTGGGACGTTCTGGAAGAGGCCATCGCCGAGCACCCGGTGATGCTGAACCGTGCACCAACGCTGCACCGCCTGGGTATCCAGGCCTTCGAGCCCGTGCTGATTGAGGGTAAGGCTATTCAGCTGCACCCGCTGGCCTGTGAGGCCTTCAACGCGGACTTCGATGGTGACCAGATGGCAGTCCACCTGCCGCTGTCCGACGAGGCCCAGGCTGAGGCCCGCATCCTGATGCTGGCTTCCAACAACATCCTGTCCCCGGCCTCCGGTAAGCCGCTGGCTATGCCGCGTCTGGACATGGTCACCGGCCTGTACTACCTGACCCTGATCAAGGGCAAGGAGGAGTTCGGCGGCCAGGGTGCCTTCACTGAGGCCACCGAGCAGGGCCCGGCAACTGGCGTGTACACCTCCCTGGCGGAGGCCATCATGGCCTACGACCGTGGTGTGCTCGGCCTGCAGGCCCCGATCCACGTCCGCATCGACCACCTCCGCCCGCCGGCTGAGGTTGAGGCGGAGCAGTTCCCGGATGGTTGGCAGAAGGGCCAGACTTGGACCGCCGAGACCACCCTGGGCCGCGTGCAGTTCAACGAGCTGCTGCCGTGGAACTACCCGTACGTCGAAGGCGTGATGGACAAGAAGAACCAGGCCGTCGTCATTAACGACCTGGCAGCGAAGTACCCGATGATCACCGTCGCGCAGACGGTGGACAAGCTGAAGGACGCTGGCTTCTACTGGGCAACCCGCTCCGGTGTGACCATCACCATGCACGACGTGCTGGTCCTGCCGAATAAGCAGGAGATCCTCGACGAGTACGAGGCCAAGGCTCAGCGCATCGAGAAGAAGCTGGCCCGAGGCAAGATCAACGAGTCCGAGCGCTACCAGTCTCTGGTTGACCTGTGGAAGGAAGCAACGGACTTTGTCGGTGAGTCGGTGGAGAAGCTCTACCCGGATGACAACCCGATCCCGATGATCGTGAAGTCCGGTGCTGCCGGTAACATGCGCCAGATCTGGACCCTGGCCGGCATGAAGGGCATGGTCACGAACTCCCGCGGTGATTACATCACCCGTCCGGTGAAGACCTCCTTCCGTGAGGGCCTGTCCGTGCTCGAGTACTTCAACAACTCCCACGGTTCCCGTAAGGGCCTGGCGGATACGGCACTGCGTACCGCTGACTCCGGTTACCTCACCCGTCGTCTGGTGGACGTCGCGCAGGATGTCATCGTCCGCGAGGACGACTGTGGCACCAAGCAGGGCGTTGTCCTGGACGTCTGCACCCCGGTGCTGGACGCCAACGGCGAGAAGACCGGCGAGTTCGCTCGTGCGGACTTCGTCGAGACCTCCGTGCTGGGCCGCTTCCTGGCCGCCGACGCCATCGGCGCGAACGGCGAGGTTGTCTGCGAGGCCGGTACGGTCATCGGCGAGCTGGAGCTGGCAGAGCTGGTCAAGGCTGGCGTGGAGACCATCAAGGCTCGCTCCGTCATGACCTGTGGCACCGCCACCGGCGTGTGCTCCACCTGCTACGGCAAGTCCATGGCCACGGGTAAGAAGGTCGAGATCGGCGAGGCCGTCGGTATCGTTGCTGCCCAGTCCATTGGTGAGCCGGGTACCCAGCTGACGATGCGTACCTTCCACCTCGGTGGTGTTGGTGGCGATATTACGGGTGGTCTGCCGCGTGTTCAGGAGCTGTTCGAGGCTCGTGTTCCGAAGGCGAAGTCCCCGATCGCTTCCGTGGACGGCAAGATCAAGATCGAGGACGACGACGCGTTCTTCACCCTCACGATCATCCCGGACGATGGTTCCGAGGAGGTTGTGTACGAGAAGCTGTCGAAGCGTCAGGGCCTGGCAACGCTGGGCACCGGTGGCGTGGAGCGTCCGCTCCGCGACGGTGACCACGTGAAGATGGGCCAGCAGCTGCTGAAGGGCGCTGCGGATCCGCACGAGGTGCTCCGCGTGATGGGTCGCCGTGGTGTGCAGCAGCACCTGATCAACGAGGTGCAGAAGGTGTACCGCGATCAGGGTGTGGCTATCCACGACAAGCACATCGAGATCATCGTGCGCCAGATGCTGCGCCGCGTGACGGTCATCGACTCCGGCTCCACGGAGTACCTGCCGGGCTCCCTGGTGGATCACTCCGATGCGGTTGCTGCGTCGAAGGAGGCCGTGAAGACTGGTGGCCGCCCGGTCGAGGTTCGCGCCGAGATCATGGGTATCACCAAGGCTTCCCTGGCAACCGAGTCCTGGCTATCCGCCGCCTCCTTCCAGGAGACCACTCGCGTGCTGACGGACGCTGCGATCAACAAGCGTTCCGATAAGCTCATCGGTCTCAAGGAGAACGTGATCATCGGTAAGCTGATCCCGGCTGGTACGGGTATCGCCCGCTACCGCAACATCCAGGTCCAGCCGACCGAGGAGGCTCGTGCTGCGGCGTTCACGTTGCCGTCGACCTTCGGTGACGGTTTCTACGGTGACGAGGGCTACGGTGAGTTCACCGGCGCGTCCGTCCCGCTGGATGACCTCGGCCTGCACTAAGGCTTAGGGTTTCTAGGCTTGGGCCTAGAGGTTTAAGGCCTCAGGGTTTTTAGAACCCTGAGGCCTTTTGCTGTGCTTTGCGGAAGGGGAGAGCCGGAGGGGCGGGGTAGTGGGCGTCCGGCGGCTAGTTCAGGCGGCGGACGTGCACGGCGACAGAGCCAAAACTGTGGGACCCCGTGATGCGCAGTGTGGGAGCGTTCTCGGGGAGCCGCTCCGGTGGCACAGCCCCACGGGCGACCTTGAAGGTCGTCTCCCCGAAGAACCCTTCCGTGTCGATGCGCACGCGGATGCCCTCTGGAACAAGGATTTTGACATCCCCAAAAACGGCCCCCACGTCGATGGTGGTGTGATGCGAGGCCAAACGTGCCGAAAGCAGGTCGACAGTCACTGTTCCGGCGTGTGCTCGGACCTCCTGGTAGGCAGGGACGGTCCAGTGGTGGAGCCGGCGGTCAGAGAACAGAGCCTGCACCCTGTTGTTGGGTAGGTTCTCCCCGGTGACCAGCTGGTTGGTGAAGTAGGTGACCTCTTCCGGGGATCGTGCGGGTACCGCCGGACGGTTGAAATTAGTGAGCTTTTCCCAGAAGCTTTGCCCATTATTTTTGGGCGCAGGACGCTGCGTGGCAGGGCTCGGGCTCGTCGGGGCAGTAGGGGCCGACGGGTGGCCGTAGAGTGCCGCGCGCGGGTCGAGGAAAAGATCTGTCAGCGGCACGAGCAGCTCGCCTCGGGTCTGGGCGACGATGCACTGCTGCACTCGCTCATCGAACTCCGCGATGCTGATCTGGCCGCGGCCGAGTGCGTCGTGGAGGAGAGCTTGGGCGCGGTTGCGGTCGTTGTCATCGCAACGGAGGGCGTCGTCGTTCATGGCTAAGAGGATAGTGGAGCTTAGCGTCAGCAGTGTTGGGCAGACCAATACGTGGTCGATAACACAACCGGGCGAGGCCACAACCGGCACAACGAGACAGGAAAGAGCTCCCCTCCGCTTCACCCGCTAGACTCTGAGCCCATGGGAATCTTTTTTCGTGAGTCCAAGAAGGTCGGCCGCAACGGCCGCATCAACGTCTCCAGTGGCGGGGTGGGCGGCTCCTACAAGCTGGGGCCGGCCCGCATCACCCAGAAGGCCAATGGGCAGCAGATGATCCGCATCCAGACCGGCATCCCGGGCCTGAATTTCACCAAGACCTTCGGCAAGAAGCCCCGTTAGGCCACGTAGCGCCCGGCGTCATCGACGTTCCGGGCCCACTGCAGGTGTAGCTCGTGCCCGAGCCTTGCGACCTCGCCCTGTAGCTCCTCAAGGTGCTGCTCGATCACCGAGCCCGGCCACAGTGTGGTGCGCATCTGCAGTTCCACGCCGTACTGCTCCGCCGCGGCGGCGGCTACCCGTAGCGAATCCCACATTCGCTCCGCGGCCCGCGGCGCCAGCCCCGTGACCGCAGCGGCATGACGGGGGAGCGCTTTAACGTCCAGCCCGATCCAATCCGGTCGTGTTTCCTCCGTGGCCAGCAAGGCGCGTAGCCGCGCGGGCGCGTACCCGCTCGTGTGCAAGCCCACCGGGAAGCCGGCAACCTTCGTGGCCGCAAGCGCTGCGGCCAGCCCGGCCGCCGCCAGTGGCTCACCACCAGAGATCACCAAACCATCCAGCATCCCTCGGCGCCGCTCCATGAGCTCCAGGGCATCCGAGAAGAGCGGTCGCCCCTCGGCTCCGCGAGTCCCACCCGAGCCTTCGCCAGCCCCGCCCAAATCTGCAGCAGGCTCGCCTCCGCCCACCACCGGGAATTCCTGCAGCTGCGCATTGTGGCAGTACACGCAGCGCAGCGGGCAACCCTGGGTGAACACGGTCGCCGTCAGTTTTCCTGGCCAGTCAGTAGCAGAAAAGGGAATCAGCCCTGCCAAGGCCAAGCGGTTGGCGTCCTGAAAAGCGGCGGAACTACGCATGCGGTCGGGCTCCAACCGCGGACGGCGAGAACTCGCCAACCTGCATCGCCACAGCCTCACGGAAGTACTCCCGCTCGCTGAACTCGCCGCGCTTGCCGGTGTTGAAGCTGCTCGTCGGGCGGAAGTATCCCATCACACGCGTCCACACCTCGGTATCGGTGCCACAGCTGGGGCACTGTGGGTGCTCGCCGGACAGGTATCCGTGCTGCGGGCACACCGAGAACGTCGGGGTGACCGTCAGGTACGGCAGCTCGAAGCTCTCCAACGCCCGGCGTACCAAGGCCGCGCAGGCCTCCCCGGAGCTCATCGCGGCTCCCATGTAGAGGTGCAGCACGGTGCCGCCGGTGTACTTCTTCTGCAGTTCCTCCTGCTCGGCCAGTGCCTCGAAGGGGTCCGGGGTGTGCGCCACGGGCAGCTGCGAGGAATTGGTGTAGTACGGCTGCTCTGCGGTGCCTGCCTGCAGGATATCCGGGTAGCGTGCGCGGTCCTCGCGGGCGAAGCGGTAGGTCGCACCTTCAGCCGGGGTGGCTTCCAGGTTGTAGAGGTTGCCGGTAGCTTCCTGTGCTTCGAGGAGCCGCTCGTTGAGGTGGTCGAGTAGCCGGGCGACGAGCGCGTGGCCCTCGTGGTCGGTGATGTCGCGGGCCCCGCCGGTGAAGTTGCGAACCATCTCGTTGCAGCCGTTCACGCCGATGGTCGAGAAGTGGTTGTTCAGGCTGGGCAGCCAGCGGCTGGTGTAGGGGTAGAGTCCCCGTTCCATGTTCTCGGCGACGAACTGCCGTCGCCGCTCCAGCGTGTCGACCGCGAGGTCCACGAGTTCGTCGACTGCCGCGAAGAGTGCTGCTTCGTCGCCGCGGTGCAGGTAGCCGAGCCGCGCGCAGTTGATCGTGACGACGCCAATCGAGCCGGTCAGCTCGGAGGAGCCGAAAAGGCCATTGCCGCGCTTCATCAGTTCACGAAGGTCCAGCTGCAGGCGGCAGCACATGGAGCGAACCATGCCTGGGTCGAGGTCCGAGTTGAGGAAGTTCTGGAAGTACGGCAGCCCGTACTTGGCGGTCATGTCGAAGAGCAGTGCGGCGTTGGCGCTGTGCCAGTCGAGGTCCGGGGTTATGTTGTAGGTGGGAATGGGGAACGTGAACGGGCGGCCGTCGGCATCGCCGGCTCCCATGACTTCTAGGAAGGCGCGGTTGATCATGTCCATTTCCGTCTGCAGCTCGCCATAGGTGAAGTCCACGGGCTCACCCCCGATCAGTGGGGTCTGGTCGGCGAGGTCGGCGGGGCAAGTCCAGTCGAAGGTGAGGTTGGTGAAGGGGGTTTGGGTGCCCCACCGGGAGGGGACGTTGAGGTTATAGACGAACTCCTGCAGGCACTGCTTGACTTCATCGAAGCTGAGGTTGTCGAGCCGGACGAAGGGGGCCATGTAGGTATCGAAGCTGGAGAAGGCCTGGGCGCCGGCCCACTCGTTTTGTAGGGTGCCGAGGAAGTTCACGGCTTGGCCGCAGGCGCTGGAGAGGTGGCGGGGTGGGTGGGACGAGATCGCACCCGGGACTCCGCCGAAGCCTTCCTCGAGGAGTTGGCGCAGGGACCAGCCGGCGCAGTACCCGGTGAGGCTGTCGAGGTCGTGAATGTGGATGTCACCGCAGCGGTGCGCCGCGCCAGCCTCGGGGGCGAAAACCTCGTCCAGCCAGTAGTTCGCGGCGATCTTTCCGGAGGCGTTGAGGATGAGCCCACCGATTGAGTAGTCCTGGTTCGCGTTGGCGTTGATGCGCCAGTCCTGGCGGTGCAGGTATTCCTCGACCGTTCCGGTGGGGTCGACGGTGACTCGCTGCTGCTGGTTGTGCGTGCGGCATGTGCGGTGGGCTGAGGATCGAATGCTGGGGGCGGTCATGGTGGGTCCTCTCGTCGGGGGGGCGGTGGGGCGGGGCCGTGGCGGGTGGGTTGTCCCGCGCTCGTACCAAATAACATACGTGGAATTCCCGGCCTAGCAAGCAGCGAAAGCGCTAGATATGGAAGGTGACATATCTATAATGTCTACATATTGTGGTCCAGGGTTCGTGCTGTTCATTTGGTGTCCACGTGTAGTGAGGGCGTGATCTTAGCCTCATTGCGGTGTTGCGGTGGCCTTCCTGAGACTTGCGAGACTTCCCACCTGTCCGTGACGGGAAGGCGAGCTGGGGGTTAACTGAACATGGCCCTAAAGCCCCCTCTTCGGCTGCAATGTTGTCCGCCTGTGGTGCTAATCTCACGTGGTGGCAAATTGAGCCGGAGGGAGTAGAAGTGCACGTCCGAATTCGTCAGATCGCGGGTCTCGACGGGCTGCGAGGGGTCGCGGTGGCAGCCGTGGTGCTGTATCACTTTTTCGGCGACCTTCTGCCCGGTGGGTTCATGGGCGTGGACGTCTTCTTCGTGCTTTCCGGCTTCCTGATCACGTCGATTCTGCTGCGCGAAGTCGCCCTCACCCAGGGTGTGAGCTTCCGGGTTTTCTGGAAGAGACGTCTGCGGCGTATCGCCCCGTTGGCCCTGTTCGTCCTCATCATAACGACGGCGGTGGTGGGGACGATCGGCGGCGATCTTGCGGTGAAGCTGCGCACCCAGTTCTTCGGTACCGCGTTCTTCGTCAATAACTGGGTACAGATCGCGAACTCCGAGTCCTATTTCGCGAAGTCGGATATCCAGGTCACCGCACACTATTGGTCGCTGGCGATCGAGGAGCAGTACTACCTGATCTGGCCAATTCTGGTGTGGCTGGTGCTGCTCGCCGTTAAACGTAACGCAACCCGCTTCCGCCCGCGTATGGCGGTGTTGACGGCGGTGATGGCGGTCGCCTCGATGGTGGCGATGGCGTTGATCTTCGACCCGCAGCAGGATCCATCGCGGGTGTACTACGGCACGGATACCCACGCCTTTGGTCTGCTGATGGGCTCACTGGTTGCGCTCCTGCTGACCTCCCCGGTGCGGTCGCGGGTGGCGGATTCTCACCCCCGCCGCCTCAACTGGTTTAAGCATCAGCTGCTCGCGGACTGGATCCCCGCGCTCGCTTTTGTGGGGCTCGTGGCGATGATGATGACCGTGCACGCGGAAAGCGCATTCACCTACCGGGGCGGGTTGGTTATTGCCAGCCTGCTGACCTCCCTGGTGGTCATGGGTCTGGTGCGTGGCGATAATGCCATCGACGAATGGATGAACATTCGGGTGCTCCGTTGGCTGGGGCATCGCTCCTTCTCTATCTACCTGTGGCACTGGCCGATCGTGATGATCCTTCCAGTGCTGGCGCCCAAGGCGCCCGAGTGGTTGGTCGGCATCGTGGCTGTGGTGCTCACCGCCGTGATCTCGGAGTGGAGTTTCAATCACATCGAAACGCCGTTCCGCCGTCACGGTTACCGCGAGACGATCAAGGGCTGGTTTAGTGGTGGCGTGATGCGCAAACTGAGTGCCGGATTCGCCGTCGTCCTCGTGGGGGCGCTGACCGCCTGCGGGCTGGTCACCGCGCCCACCGAATCGAGCCTGGAATCGGATCTGAAGGAAAAGTCCGAGCGACTTCAAAAGGCCAATGAGGAAGCCGCGAAAACCACGCCGCCTGTCCCGAAGGATGGCAGCAAGATCCCGGTCGCAGAGCGCAAGATGCCTAGCGGGAACAAGATCAGCATGGTTGGCGACTCTGTGATGTTGGCGTCCTCCGAAGTCTTGCAGGAAAAGTTCCCAGGAGCGACCGTCGACGCAGCGCAGAGCAGGCACTACATCGCGGCCCTGCCGATCCTGCAGCAGATGGCGGATGCCGGGACGCTGCGCGAGTTCGTGGTGCTCGGCCTTGGCACCAATGGCCCCTCTGACGGTGCGGGGGACCCAGAGATGCTCAAGAAGATCCGGCAGACCGTGGGTAAGGATCGCGTCATCATATACGTGATGCCCTACGGGGACCGCGACTGGATGGCGCACGCCAACGAGGAGCTCATCGAAGAGGCGAACAAGGCTCCCAACGTGTACCTCGCCAACTGGTGCGAGGCTGCGAAGGAGAATGACGACTTCGTCGACGGCATTCACCCGGGGGCGAAGGGGGCGGAGCTCTACGCCGGTGCGGTGAAGGATGCGCTCAAGCAGTGGAAGGCTGGCAAGAAGGACATTCCGCAGAGCTGCAGCATGTAGCGCCCGGCGGGGGAGGGCGGCCTGAAGCTTAGGTGGCCCGTTCCGTCTGCCAACACCTGCAAATACCTGCGCCCGGAAGCACATCCGGGCGCATTTGGTTTTCGGTGGCCACTGCGGTAATCTGACCGGCGTAGATTGTATTGCTCCGATGGCGCGTACCGAAGGGTAAACGGCAGAGGGTGCTCAATACAGGGATCTTCGTGCCGAGTGCGCGGAGTGATACAAAACGGTAGTGGCCCCGGAAAGAGCCCCCATTTTTTGCTGTTCAAGGGTGTTTTTCCTCCCAGGTCAGCAAGTGGGTGTCCCACCAGGGGGTTCACGACATACCGAGGCTTCTGCAAGTTTAAAACCCAAAGAAGAAAGTCTATCTATGCCAACTATTCAGCAGCTGATCCGCAAGGGTCGCCACGATAAGCCGAGCAATGTTGCGACCGCCGGCCTGAAGGGCTCCCCGCAGCGTCGTGGCGTGTGCACCCGCGTGTACACCACCACCCCGAAGAAGCCGAACTCGGCTCTGCGTAAGGTCGCCCGTGTTCGCCTGACCTCCGGCATCGAGGTCTCCGCATACATCCCAGGTGAGGGCCACAACCTCCAGGAGCACTCCATGGTGCTCGTTCGCGGTGGTCGTGTGAGGGACCTCCCGGGTGTTCGCTACAAGATCGTCCGTGGCGCTCTGGATACCCAGGGTGTCAAGGATCGTAAGCAGGCACGTTCCCGCTACGGCGTTAAGAAGGAGAAGTAAGCCATGCCACGTAAAGGTCCAGTAGCACAGCGCCCACTCGTCAAGGACCCGGTGTACGGCGATGTCCTCGTCTCCCAGCTGGTCAACAAGATCCTGATCGACGGCAAGAAGTCCACCGCTGAGCGCATCGTCTACGGTGCCCTCGAGCAGTGCCGCGAGAAGACCGGCACCGACCCGGTCCTGACCCTGAAGAAGGCTCTCGACAACGTCAAGCCGGCCCTCGAGGTTCGCTCCCGCCGCGTCGGTGGCGCGACCTACCAGGTTCCGGTCGACGTCCGTCCGGGCCGTTCCACCACCCTGGCACTGCGTTGGCTCGTCACCTTCAGCCGCCAGCGTCGCGAGAACTCCATGATTGAGCGTCTCGCCAACGAGATCCTCGATGCCTCCAACGGCCTGGGCGCTTCCGTGAAGCGTCGCGAGGATATCCACAAGATGGCTGAGGCCAACCGCGCCTTCGCTCACTACCGCTGGTAGTCGCTTGACCGGCTGGCCGCGGTCGCTGCGGCTAGCCCAGGCGGGAGTAGTGGGGGAGGGAAAATTCCCCCTACTCCAGACGGCCATAAAAATGGCAAAATAGAACCTGAACAGACCAATGCGGCTCGCTAGGCCTTATGCGACCATCAACCTTAAGGTCCGGGCCGCTCGACAACGATTGAGCGGAGTTTTTAACCAGTGGCACTCGAAGCACTGACCGACCTGAAGAAGGTCCGCAACATCGGCATCATGGCCCACATCGATGCCGGTAAGACCACCACCACCGAACGCATCCTCTTCTACACCGGTATCAACCGTAAGGTGGGCGAGACCCACGACGGTGCATCCACCATGGACTGGATGGAGCAGGAGAAGGAGCGCGGCATCACGATTACGTCCGCCGCGACGACCTGCTTCTGGAACGACAACCAGATCAACCTGATCGATACCCCGGGCCACGTCGACTTCACCGTTGAGGTCGAGCGTTCCCTGCGTGTCCTGGACGGCGCTGTCGCTGTCTTCGACGCGAAGGAAGGCGTTGAGCCGCAGTCTGAGCAGGTCTGGCGCCAGGCTGATAAGTACGACGTCCCACGCCTCTGCTTCGTTAACAAGATGGACAAGCTGGGTGCGGACTTCTACCACACCGTGCAGACCATCATCGACCGCCTCGGCGCGAAGCCGCTGGTCATGGAGCTGCCGATCGGCGCTGAGGACGACTTCGAGGGTGTTGTCGACCTGCTGCAGATGAAGGCCCTGATGTGGCCAGGCGTCGTTGCCGCAGGCACCGAGCCGACCATCGAGGAGATCCCGGCCGACCTGCAGGAGAAGGCTGAGGAGTACCGCGAGAAGCTGATCGAGGCTGTCGCCGAGTCCGACGAGGAGCTCATGGAGCGCTACTTCGCCGGCGAGGAGATCACCGTTGACGAGATCAAGAAGCAGATCCGTCACCTCACCATCAACGGCGAGGCATACCCGGTCTTCTGTGGTACCGCCTACAAGAACAAGGGCATCCAGCCGATCCTGGACGCCATCATCGACTACCTGCCGAACCCGATGGACGTCGGCTCGATCAAGGGCTTCGACCCGAAGGATCGCGAGATTGAGCGCAACCGCAAGCCGTCCCGCGACGAGCCGTTCTCCGCTCTGGCGTTCAAGGTCGCTGTTCACCCGTTCTTCGGCAAGCTGACCTACGTCCGCGTCTACTCCGGTTCCGTGGAGACCGGTGACAAGATCATCAACTCCACCAAGAACAAGCCGGAGCGCGTCGGCAAGCTGTTCCAGATGCACTCCAACAAGGAGCAGCCGGTTGACCGCGCATCCGCCGGTCACATCTACGCCTTCATTGGCCTGAAGGACACCTCCACCGGTGACACCCTGTCCGACTCCGCTAACCCGGTCGTCCTCGAGGACATGGACTTCCCGGATCCGGTCATCGAGGTGGCCATCGAGCCGAAGACCAAGTCTGACCAGGAGAAGCTGGGTACCGCTATCCAGAAGCTGGCGGAGGAGGACCCGACCTTCACCGTGAAGCTGGACGAGGAGACCGGCCAGACCGTCATCGGCGGTATGGGCGAGCTGCACCTCGACGTCCTGGTTGACCGCATGAAGCGCGAGTTCAAGGTCGAGGCAAACGTTGGTGCTCCGCAGGTTGCTTACCGCGAGACCATCAAGAAGCCGGTCGAGAAGCTCGAGTACACGCACAAGAAGCAGACCGGTGGTTCTGGTCAGTTCGCTCGCGTCATCATCGCTCTGGAGCCGCTGGTTCCGGAGGAGGGCTCCGAGGAGACCTACGAGTTCATCGACGAGGTCACCGGTGGCCGTATTCCGAAGGAGTACATCCCGTCGGTCGACCAGGGTATCCAGGACGCCATGCAGTACGGCTACCTCGCTGGCTTCCCGCTGGTGAACATCAAGGCCACCCTGCTGGACGGTGCTTACCACGAGGTTGACTCCTCCGAGATGGCCTTCAAGCTGGCTGGTTCCATGGCTCTCAAGGAGGCCGTGGCGAAGGCTAAGCCGGTTCTGCTGGAGCCGATGATGGCCGTTGAGATCATCACCCCTGAGGAGTACATGGGTGAGGTCATCGGTGACGTCAACTCCCGCCGTGGCTCCGTGTCCTCCATGGAGGACCGCTCCGGCGCGAAGGTCGTTAAGGCCCGCGTCCCGCTGTCCCAGATGTTCGGCTACGTTGGCGACCTGCGTTCCAAGACCCAGGGCCGCGCCAACTACTCCATGATCTTCGACTCCTACGCTGAGGTTCCTCAGAACGTGGCTGAGGAGATCATCGCCGAGCGCACCGGCAAGTAGTTCCCGAGGCGGGTGGGCTAGCTGGTACCGCTAGCTAGCCTCCCGGCATCGAGGTTCTACACCTTCAAGCCCGCCTGGGTTGCGATCCACGCCAGTGGAACTGCAAGAAACCTGGGCAAACACCGACCCCGCACCTGCGGGGTGGGGTAGGGGCTTGCACGTCGCACCATCAAAGTTTTTAAAGTACTTCACATTTGAGTATGATGCGGTGTGCTGGCCGTTACCCACTTGGAGAGCCTTAAGGGTTCTTCAGGGTGGCTGAGATCAAGCGCCAGCGCGTCTGGTTGCTGATTTCAGGACAGTATGTAATCGGCATAATAAATTTCGGTTTGTCAGCTACCTGCCTTTAAGAGGTAAAATGGTGAACCGGAGAAGTAAATCAATGTGGCTGCGAGAGTCGTAGCCACCGAGAAGTCCAGGAGGACACTAAGTGGCGAAGGCAAAGTTCGAGCGCACAAAGCCGCACGTAAACATCGGTACCATCGGTCACGTTGACCACGGTAAGACCACCACGACTGCTGCGATCACCAAGGTTCTGCACGACACCTACCCAGAGCAGAACAAGGCCTTCGCCTACGACGCCATCGACAAGGCGCCGGAGGAGAAGGAGCGCGGCATCACGATTAACATTTCTCACGTCGAGTACGAGACTGAGAAGCGTCACTACGCACACGTCGATGCCCCGGGCCACGCTGACTACATCAAGAACATGATCACCGGTGCTGCTCAGATGGACGGCGCCATCCTGGTTGTTGCTGCAACCGATGGCCCGATGCCGCAGACCCGTGAGCACGTTCTGCTGGCTCGCCAGGTTGGCGTTCCGTACATCCTCGTTGCACTGAACAAGTGCGACATGGTTGACGATGAGGAGCTCCTCGAGCTCGTCGAGATGGAGGTCCGCGAGCTTCTGGCTGAGCAGGACTACGACGAGGAGGCTCCGGTCGTCCCGATCTCCGCACTGGGCGCCCTGGACGGCGATCAGAAGTGGGTCGACTCCATCCTCGAGCTCATGAAGGCTTGCGACGAGTCCATCCCGGACCCGGAGCGCGAGACCGACAAGCCGTTCCTGATGCCGGTTGAGGACATCTTCACCATTACCGGTCGCGGCACCGTCGTTACCGGCCGTGTTGAGCGTGGCGTCCTGAACCTGAACGACGAGGTCGAGATCCTGGGCATCCGCGAGAAGTCCACCAAGACCACCGTCACCTCCATCGAGATGTTCAACAAGCTGCTGGACACCGCAGAGGCTGGCGACAACGCTGCACTGCTGCTGCGTGGTCTGAAGCGTGAGGACGTCGAGCGAGGCCAGATCATCGCTAAGCCGGGCGCTTACACCCCGCACACCGAGTTCGAGGGCTCCGTCTACGTCCTGTCCAAGGACGAGGGCGGCCGTCACACCCCGTTCTTCGACAACTACCGTCCGCAGTTCTACTTCCGTACCACCGACGTCACCGGTGTCGTTACCCTGCCAGAGGGCACCGACATGGTCATGCCGGGCGACAACGTTGAGATGAGCGTCAAGCTGATCCAGCCGGTCGCAATGGACGAGGGCCTGCGCTTCGCTATCCGTGAGGGTGGCCGCACCGTTGGTGCTGGTCGTGTGACCAAGATCAACAAGTAATACTGCTTCTCTAAGCGGTCGGCTTGCCGCTAGCCCCTAGGGGCCGGCGGAAAGCTTTAACCCCCGGAGCTTCGCTTCACAGCGAGCTACCGGGGGTTTCTTGCGTCTAGAGGGAGATTGGGGAAAAGACCAGAGGCAAAGGACCAGGGGGCAGGAACCCAGGGGCAAGTGGTGAGGCCGAGGGGCTAAGGGACGGAGGGGCGATGGGTAGGGGATGGGGGACTGGGATGGGAAACGGGGACTGGGGACGGGGAAGCCCAGGGTGCGGCGGGTTACTTGCCGTTCTTGAAGCGCTTTGTGGCGCGGTTGAGGACGTCCTGGGCGGTCTTCTCGACCTTCTGCTTCACCTTGGGTGGGACCTTGGACTCGTAGAGGCCCTGGCCTTTCTCTTTGAGCCACTTGCCGCCCTTCTCGCCGCGCTCGACGAGGTAGTCCGCGGTTGAGACGACGGGGTCCGCGTAGCGCTCTGCGAACTGGATGGCCTGTTCTGTGGCCTTCGGGTCGATGAAGGAGGGGCGGTGCTCCTGGAGCTGTTCCCGCAGGGCTGCGCTGAACGCAGTTTTGCGCTCCCAGCGCTCGTCGAGCTTCTTGAGTTCCGCGATGAGGGCCGCGTTAGACCCGCCGTGGTCCGGGTGGTGTTCGCGGACGATGGCGCGGCGTGCCTTGACGTATTCCGGGTTCTTGCGGAAGCTCTGGTTGCCGCCGGTGTTGCGGGCCTGGTTGGCCATGGAAGCCTCTTCTCGATGGTTGTGTGCCCTTGTTGGGTGCTTTGGAGCCCTGGTGGCGTGCTGGCGCTACCGGGCTGGCTCTGACGCTGCCGTTTCTTCTCGGTCTGTGTACGCAATGCCTTTCAGGTTATCGCAGTTGGGAGCTCGTGTGGGTATAGAAAAGCCCACCCCCTCCGCCGGATGGTCCGGGGGAGGGGGTGGGCCGGGGTGTTAACTACCCGTTGTGCCTAGAGCGTTGCGCTCGGCGGGTGAGGGGCTGTTAAGCGTTGATGCCGTTTTAGGCGAACAGCTTGCGGGAAGCTGCGAATGCGCCAGCTGCAACCATTGCGACGACTGCGAGTGCAGCCAGGCCGCGTGCGGCAGCGTTGGAGCCGGTCTCGGCTGCGATACCACGGTCGGTAGCTGCGGCGTCTGCACCCTGAGCGCCCTCAGCCAGCTGACCGCCCTGTGCGATGACCTCGTCCTTGTTCTCGCCGAGCAGCTTGTCGGAAGCAGCCTTCTCCTCAGCGGTCGGGTCCTCGTTCTTGCGACCCTCGTCCGGGGTGTAGGTCTGGCCGTCCTTCATCAGGTGGTAGACGATGCCACCGATGATCAGGGCTGCCGGCAGAGCCAGCCAAGCGAGCTTCTTCTTGTCGAAGTCGGAGCTGCCCTGGTTATCCGGGGTGTCCGGCTTAGCGTCTGGGAAAGCCTCGTAGTAGGCGTTGCGGAGCTCGTCGGTGACCTCGGCGTTCCAGTCGTTCTTGTCCTTGACGTAGATCTCGCCGTTGTTGTGCAGGTACCAGGTGTTGCCCTCGGAGTCCTGCTTGGTAGCCGGTGCCGGGATGTCGGACTCGTCGACCTCGTTGTCGCCTTCGCCCTCGGCCGGGTTGTTGCCCTCGTCGCCCTCGGCTGGGGCCTCCGGGTCCTCGTTCTCAGCCTGCTGCTGCTCCCAGATCTCCTGAGCCTGCTCCTCGGTCAGGTTCGGGCCGGGCTCGCCAACGAAGCCCTCGACAGGCTTGTACTCGCCGTTAGCCTGCTTCTGGTACTTGACACCTTCAACGGTGAGCTCGGCAGGTGCAGGAATCTGAGCCTGTGCGACGGTTGCGCCACCGACGGCCAGGGCGCCTGCCATGACGGCGGCGGTCAGAGTGCGTGGAAAACGCTTCATGGTCTCTCCTTGAAAGAAATTGGTGTTGCGTAATGCCAAACATCGGGGGCGGCATCAACAGGGTCAACTATAAGCGCTTCCTTAACTCTCGCAACAAATTCTGCACACACAATGAGAAACGCCCTCAAAAAGGGGTGGAATTCTCAGCTTGTCATTACTCCGCTTCTTGGGGTGCTTGCTCCTCCGCGCCCTTGCCCACCGTTGTGGAGGTGCCCTGGAACTGCCAGCCCACCACCGCATTGCGGACCGCCGGGGCGAGCAGGTTCGCCGGCTGAATGCAGCTGATCGTCAGCAGTCGGCCCGGCATGGGGCCCTCGCCCCAAATCTCAGGGCTTTGTGAGAGCCCCTCCTTCTCCGGGTCGTGGAGGTCGGTGGCGGAGTATACGAGCCAGGTGTCGCCAGACGCCTGGGTGCGCAGGTAGAGCTTGTCGCCAATGCTGACCTTGTGCTTATCCTTCGCGCCGTCGTAGAGGTCGTTAAACACGGCTGGAACGCCCGCGCCCGTGTGGCCCGTAATGACCACGATGTCCTTGGCGTTGGTGCCGGGTAGGGAGTAGGGCTTGTCCTCCGAGGTGTAGGTGCAGGCCTTATCCATCGTGTCTGGATTGATCGCACCGTCCTTCACGCGGCACGGACCCTCCTCGAAGGTGGCGTGCATCTTCAATGCGGGTACGTACATCTCGATCACAGGGGAGGGGTCGATGGGAGGCGACTGCTCTGCGACTACTTCGTTATTCTCCAAGTCCTCCGGAGGGGAGAACTTGCCCGAGGGCCAGAGCGCAAACACGAGCACCAGGGCCAATGCGGCGGCGCCGAGTTTCAACCACAGTGGCTTCTTCTTGCCATCGCGCGAAGAGGTCTCCCGCCAGGCAGAGCCAAGCTGCGGTTCCGGCCGCCGGTGCTGAGCTCTCTCTTCATCCCGGCGGGCGCGGCGCTGCTGCACAGCGGTCATCTCCGGGCCAAGGGTGCGACCCTGCCGAGGGCCGCGGTGCTCATGGTCAGGGCTACTGGACGTCGCGGTGCGCCGACGAGGAGCCGAGCCTACGGGCTGGTCATCCCTGCGGTAACGAGGTTGCTCCCCGGCAGGGCGCGGGTGACGCGGGCGGCGAGCGCCCGGTTGCCCGTCAGCGGGAACTTGCGGCCGGCGGCGTTGGAGTTCGCCTTGCGGGCGGAGACGCTGAGGTTCGCCCTGCAGACGGGGACGCTGGGGTTCGCCCTGCGGACGTGGACGGCGCTGGCTCGGCGGAGTGGGGCGGCCCCCTTCTGATGCCTGGGGGCGGGGACGGCGCTGCGGTTGGCCCTGGCGTGAACGGGGAGTGCCGGCCTCTTCTTGGGAAAGCGGGCAGCGGCGCTGGGGCCCACCCTGCGAGCGGGGGCGTTGCTCACCTTCCGGGATGGGTCGACTGCCGCGTGGCTGCTGCGCGCGAGGGCGCGGGCGAGACCCGTGAGCGGTGCCGTGATCTGCGGAGCGAGGGTCGCGGGTTGATCGCTGCCCTGCCTTCCGCTCCGGCGCCGGTGTGTTCGCGCGCCGGTAAGTCGGCGGCTGCGGGCCACCCTCATCGGACGGCGCGGAACGTGGGGCAGGCAGAGGGGATCGCCGCGGGGCCGAGGGGCGCCGACGGGGATCCATAGAATCGCTCACTGTTTTGCCCTCCTTATATATAAGGTGTCAGCAACGATCACGCCTGAAACCTCTACGAGAAAACTATGTGGCGATTCTAATGCGTGTTGCACACGCTGTGTTAAAGCTCCCGTCGTGCGCCGCCCACCGTGAACGAGCCACCGCGGGCTCAGAAAAATAAATTTGGCCTCGCGCGTTCGATGTGGTTGAATACTTGACGTTGCTTTAACACGGCACATGAGGCCATGCGTGCTTGATTAAGCCTAACCGGAACTGATCAGGATAAAACGCCCAGCCAAGAAGGTGCTGATGGTGAAGCGAGCATGAACCAACACAGTGGGGGATAACTCTGCTGTGCGGTACTTCGCGCGGGAACGGCGACACGCCCGACCGCGGGTGCCGGAGTGGGACATGGTAAATGAACAGCGGCAGTAAGCATAAGGAAAGAACCTTTTGCCTCCTCTGCGTCCACAACTGCAGATAACCAGCAGTATTTAGGCGCATGAGCACTAGTCCCCACGCGGGGAGGGTCTCTTCCAACACACAGTGTGTGCTTTGTGAACAACGCAAACGCGATCGTTTACCACCCCAACCGGTGCAACGAAGTGAACAGAGAAGACACTGAGCAAACTGGCGTCTGGACCAGGCCCCACGGCCGGACAGCGTTAAGACAAGAAAAGAAGCGTGTTCGCTCACAAGCTCGACAGCAGGTCGAGAACGTGGGCACGCTGAGGAAGAGGACAAGCGTGGCGGGACAGAAGATCCGCATCAGGCTCAAGGCCTACGATCACGAGGCAATCGACGCTTCTGCCAAGAAGATTGTTGAGACGGTCACTCGTACCGGCGCCCGTGTAGTCGGCCCGGTGCCGTTGCCAACTGAAAAGAACGTTTACTGCGTCATCCGTTCGCCGCACAAGGACAAGGACTCGCGCGAGCACTTCGAGATGCGTACTCACAAGCGCCTGATCGACATTCTCGACCCAACCCCGAAGACCGTTGATGCCCTCATGCGCATCGACCTTCCGGCAAGCGTCGACGTCAACATTCAGTAAGCCTGAGTCGAGTCTGAATACAGCAGCTTAAAGGCAGCGGAGAACAAAACTATGAGTGATATTGAGATCAAGGGCATCCTGGGCAAGAAGCTCGGCATGACCCAGATCTTCGATGACGAGAACCGCGTCGTACCGGTCACCGTCGTCGAGGCTGGGCCTTGTGTCGTAACCCAGGTGCGCACCAAGGACATCGACGGCTACGAGGCCGTCCAGATCGCATTCGGTGAGATCGACCCACGTAAGGTCAACAAGCCTGAGTCTGGCCACTTCAAGAAGGCCGGCGTTACCCCTCGTCGCCACGTCGCCGAGATCCGCGTTGCGGATGCTTCCGGCTACGAGGTTGGCCAGGACGTAACCGTCGAGATCTTCAACGAGGTCGACTTCGTGGACGTCACCGGCACCTCCAAGGGTCACGGCTTCGCCGGCGGCATGAAGCGCCACGGCTTTGCTGGCCAGGGTGCAGCACACGGTAACCAGGCAGCGCACCGTCGCGTCGGTGGTATCGGCGGAGCCGCTACCCCGGGCCGCGTCTTCAAGGGCAAGCGCATGGCAGGTCGCATGGGCAACAACCGCGTGACCATGCAGAACCTGAAGGTTGCCAAGGTCGATACCGATTCCAACCTGCTGCTCATCAAGGGCGCAGTTCCGGGTATCAACGGCGGCATCGTCGTTGTCAAGACCGCAGTGAAGGGCGGTGCTAAAGCATGAGCAATCTGAAGCTTGATGTACATACCGCTGATGGTAAGACCAACGGCAGCGTAGAGCTCCCAGCATCCATCTTCGATGTTGAGGCGTCCGTCGCGCTGATGCACCAGGTCGTTACCGCTCAGCTCGCAGCGAAGCGCCAGGGCACGCACGCAACCAAGGGTCGCGGCGAGGTCCGTGGCGGTGGCCGCAAGCCATTCCGCCAGAAGGGCACCGGCCGCGCACGGCAGGGCTCCATCCGCGCACCACACTTCACCGGTGGTGGCACGGTCCACGGCCCGCAGCCGCGCGACTACTCCCAGCGCACCCCGAAGAAGATGAAGGCTGCCGCACTGCGCGGCGCCCTGTCTGACCGCGCACGCCACTCCCGCATCCACGTGATCGAGGAGCTCGTGCCGGGCCAGATCCCATCCACCAAGTCTGCACGTTCCTTCCTGGAGCGCCTGACCGAGCGCAAGCAGATCCTGGTCGTCCTCACCCGTGAGGACCTGACCGCTCGCAAGTCCGTCGCCAACCTGCCGAACGTGCACGCACTGCCGGCAGACCAGCTGAACACCTACGACGTTCTGCACGCAGACGACGTCGTGTTCTCTGTCGAGGCACTGGACGCCTTCATCAAGGCCGCAAGCGGCGCCAACAAGGCTGAGGACCAGAACACGAAGGAGGAGGCTAAGTGAGCAACAAGGTTGTAGATCCTCGCGACGTCATCATCGCTCCGGTCGTGTCTGAAAAGTCTTACGCCCTGATGGAGCGGAACGTTTACACGTTCCTCGTCGCACCAACGTCCAACAAGACCCAGATCAAGATTGCCGTCGAGCAGATCTTCGGCGTGAAGGTCGCCAGCGTCAACACCGCTAACCGTGAGGGTAAGCTCAAGCGCTCCCGCTACGGCTACGGTCGTCGCAAGGCCACCAAGCGCGCCATGGTGACCCTGGTCGCCGGCAGCGATCCGATCGACATCTTCGGTGGCACCGTCGCGTAAGCGCCGGCAAACCGACAGGTAAAGAGGAAGCAAAAGTATGGCTATTCGTAAGTACAAGCCGACTACGCCGGGTCGCCGCGCGAGCTCCGTCTCCGAGTTCAGCGAGATCACTCGCTCCACTCCAGAGAAGTCTCTGCTGCGCCCGCTGTCGAAGACCGGTGGCCGCAACGTTCACGGCCACATCACCACCCGTCACAAGGGCGGCGGCCACAAGCGTCGCTACCGCGTGATCGACTTCCGTCGTAACGACAAGGACGGCGTGGTCGCTAAGGTCGCACACATCGAGTACGACCCGAACCGCACCGCAAACATCGCACTGCTGCACTACCGCGACGGCGAGAAGCGCTACATCATCGCGCCGCGTGGTCTGAAGCAGGGCGCACTGGTTGAGTCCGGCCCGAACGCAGACATCAAGGTTGGTAACAACCTGCCGCTGCGTAACATCCCGGCTGGTACCACTATCCACTGCGTCGAGCTGAAGCCAGGTGGGGGCGCCAAGATGGCCCGCTCCGCTGGTGCCTCGATCCAGCTGCTGGGTAAGGAAGGCAAGTACGCAGTCCTGCGTATGCCGTCCTCCGAGATCCGCCGCGTCGACATCCGTTGCCGTGCAACCGTCGGCGAGGTCGGTAACCAGGAGCAGATCAACATCCGCTGGGGCAAGGCCGGCCGTATGCGCTGGAAGGGCTGGCGCCCGACCGTCCGCGGTGCTGCTATGAACCCGGTCGACCACCCGCACGGTGGTGGTGAGGGCCGCACGTCCGGTGGCCGCCACCCAGTGTCCCCATGGGGTCAGCTGGAGGGCCGCACCCGCCGCCCGAACCGCCCAAGCGACAAGATGATTGTCCGCCGTCGCCGTCCCAACAAGAAGCGCTAAGAGGAGGTAGCAGAGAATGCCACGCAGCCTTAAGAAGGGCCCATTCGTTGACGAGCACCTCCTCAACAAGGTGGATGCTCAGAACGAGAAGGGCACCAAGCAGGTCATCAAGACCTGGTCCCGCCGCTCGACTATCTTGCCCGACTTCATCGGTCACACCTTCGCCGTCCACGACGGTCGTAAGCACGTGCCGGTGTTCATCGATGACTCGATGGTTGGTCACAAGCTGGGCGAGTTCGCACCGACGAAGACCTTCAAGGGTCACGTCAAGGACGACATGAAGGGTCGTCGATAATCATGACTGAAACTGTGAATTCCGCACGCGCCACCGCGCGCTTCGTGCGCGTCAGCCCGATGAAGGCACGCCGCGTGATCGACCTGGTCCGCGGTAAGTCCGTCGAGGACGCCCTGGCGATCCTGAAGTACGCCCCGCAGGCTGCTTCCGAGGACGTCGCCAAGGTTGTTGCCTCCGCAGCGGCTAACGCAGAGAACAACTTTGGTCTGGATCCGCGCACCCTGGTCATCTCCGAGGCATACGCCGACGAGGGCCCGACCATGCGTCGTTTCCGTCCGCGCGCTCAGGGTCGTGCTTTCCACATCCGTAAGCGCAGCAGCCACATCACCGTGGTAGTCGAGAGCCAGAAGGGAAGTGCTCAGTAGTGGGCCAGAAGATTCAACCCCACGGCCTCCGGCTGGGTATCACCTCCGATTGGCGGTCCCGCTGGTACGCCGACAAGCAGTACGCTGACTACCTTGCCGAAGACATCAAGATCCGCGAGTTCCTCTCCGAGGGCCTCGAGCGCGCGGGCATCGCGAACGTGGTCATCGAGCGCACGCACGACCGTGTGCGCGTCGACATCCACACCGCACGTCCGGGCATCGTGATCGGCCGTCGTGGCTCCGAGGCTGACCGCATCCGCGGCAAGCTCGAGAAGCTCACTGGCAAGCAGGTCCAGCTCAACATCCTCGAAGTCAAGAACGTTGATGCCAACGCTCAGCTGGTGGCTCAGTCCATCGCCGAGCAGCTGGTGAACCGTGTTGCATTCCGCCGCGCTATGCGCAAGGCAATCCAGGGTGCAATGCGTCAGCCACAGGTCAAGGGCATCAAGGTTGTCTGCTCCGGTCGCCTGGGCGGCGCGGAGATGGGTCGCACCGAGCGCTACCACGAGGGTCGCGTTCCGCTGCACACCCTCCGTGCCGAGATCGACTACGGCACCCACGAGGCCCACACCACCTTCGGCCGCATCGGCGTCAAGGTGTGGATCTACAAGGGTGACGTCGTCGGCGGTCGCCGCGAGTCCCTGATGAACGCTCGCGACGAGCGCCCGTCCCGCGGTGGTCGCCGTGAGCGCCCGCGCCGCGGTGGTGCACGCCGCCAGCGCGCCGAGAAGAAGCAGGAGGGCTAAGAACAAATGCTTATCCCCAAGCGCGTTAAGTTCCGCCGCCAGCACCGCCCGAACCGTAGCGGTATGTCCAAGGGCGGCAACCGTGTGACCTTCGGCGACTACGGCCTGCAGGCCCTGGAGCCGACCTACATCACGAACCGTCAGATCGAGGCTGCACGTATTGCCATCAACCGCCACATTAAGCGTGGTGGCAAGGTGTGGATCAACATCTTCCCGGACCGTCCGCTGACCCAGAAGCCGCTCGGCGTGCGTATGGGTTCCGGTAAGGGCCCGGTTGAGAAGTGGGTCGCCAACGTCAAGCCTGGTCGCATCCTGTTCGAGATGTCGTACCCAGATGAGCAGGCTGCCATGGAGGCTTTGCGCCGCGCCGGCGCGAAGCTGCCATGCAAGGTGCGCATCGTGAAGAAGGAGGATCAGTTCTAATGGCTACTGGTATCCCAGCCTCTGAGCTCCGCGAGCTCAGCAACGAGGAGCTGACCACCCGCCTGAAGGAGAGCAAGGAAGAGCTGTTCAACCTTCGCTTCCAGATGGCGACCGGCCAGCTGACCAACAACCGTCGTCTGAGCGTTGTCAAGAAGGACATCGCTCGCATCTACACGGTCCTGCGCGAGCGCGAGCTCGGGCTGTCGACCAACCCTGGTGGTGACGCAGCATGAGTGAGGCTAACGTGAACAAGAAGGAAAAGGGCCAGAAGAAGGTCCGCACCGGCTACGTGGTCTCCGACAAGATGGCTAAGACCATCGTCGTCGAGCTGGAGGACCGCAAGCAGCACGCACTGTACGGCAAGATCATGCGCCGTAACTCTCGCGTGAAGGCTCACGATGAGGAAGGCCTCGCCGGTGTCGGCGACCGCGTCCGCATCGAGGAGACCCGCCCGCTGTCCAAGGACAAGCACTTCCGTCTCCTGGACATCGTAGAGAAGGCTCGCTAGTTTTCTCTAAGACTTTCCGGTCTTTGCCGGTGTGCTGATGTAAGTCAGTCGTGGTAAGGTGGAAATTCGCACTATATACCCGCCGTAGGCAACCGCCTATGGCGGGTCTTTTGCTATCCACGCCCCTTCTCAAAAGCTGCATATTAGGTTATGCTAAGTTAATTCACGCTTGCTGCACTTGTGCCACCACTTTGGCCAACGCAGCCCATAAACCCGTTATTTCCGCATCATGAGACAAGGAGCGCGTGTTGTCTAGCAACCCGTTTGATGACGAACAGGGCAGCTTCTTCGCCCTTATCAACGACGAGGGACAGTACTCGTTGTGGCCTACGTTCGCCGCCGTGCCAGACGGATGGACCGTGGCTCTGGGAGACCCTTCCCGTGGCGTAGACGGCGGGGTATCGCGGGACGAGGCGATGGAGTTCATCGACCGCGAGTGGACCACCTTGCAACCGGCAGGAAAGTCTCACGCTTAAGTGAGTGCCGTACTTCCCACTGCTTCGCCTGGTGAGTCCGCTGCGGAGATTGGCCGCCTGCTCCGTCGCACCGCAACTCCAGCAATTAGTGCGGTGCTGTTCACTTTCGCCGGTGCCTTGCTCTCTCTGGTGCCCATTTATCTGCTGGCCAGCGTCATCGATGCGGTAGCCGCCGGTGACGGCAAGTCTGGCGTGCTGAAGGTGATTGTGTGGGCTGCCGTGGCGTGTGTTGGTACTGCCGTTGTCGCTGGCCTTGCGGAGGCGCTGACGGGTGTGACGATTGCCCAGGTAGTTGCGAAGTTGCGTGAGCGCGCCGTCGCCGCGGTGCTGAATCTGCCTTCCACCACGGTGGAGTCCCTGGGCCGGGGAGAGGTGCTGGGCCGAGTTGGTGCGGATGTCGCCGCGCTGGTGAGCAGTGCCCGCAAGTCGGTTCCATCGACCCTCAGCGCGCTGGTGATGGTCGTGGTGGCCAGCGCTGGAATAGCGGGGTTGGATTGGCGCCTCGCGTTGGCGGGGCTGTGCGGGATTCCGTTCTATGCGCTGGGGTTGCGATGGTATCTTCCTCGTTCTGCCCCTTTGTATCGACGCCAACGCGAATTAGAAGCCGGTGTCATCGGTTCCTTGCAAGGTTCTATGGAGGGCATTCGTTCGGTTCGTTCGCATCGGCTGGTGGATAGCCGCCAAGGTCTCACCAGGCGCTACGCGCAGGCTTCGCGGGACGAATCAATCGCTGCGTTTCGTGTGTTTTCCGGGCTGGTGGCGCGGGAGAACTTCGCGGAGTTCATGGGGTTGTCAGCCCTGTCTGTCGTAGGCTGGTTGCTCTTCCGCGAAGATGCGGTGACGGTGGGCGAGATCTCGGCAGCGTTGATTCTGTTCCACCGTCAGTTCGTGCCGATCGGCACGATTCTGTTCACCTTTGATGAACTGCAGCGCAGCGGGGCGGCCTTGGGGCGCATCGTGGGACTCATTCGCTTCGCGGGTGCGGATACGCCACAGCCGATTGATGACTACTCCTCGCATCGGCAGAGTCCAGCTGTAGAGGTCAAGGGCCTGAATTATCGGTACGAGGATGGCCCAGAGATCTTGCATGACTTGGCGTTCCACATCCCTGCGGGGTGCACGGTATGCGTGGTCGGCGGATCGGGAGCTGGCAAGTCCACGGTTGCGGAAATTGTCTCTGGAACCCTCGAGATGGCAGAGCCGGGTGTGATCACCGTTGGGGGGTGCGACGTGGTGGGAATGAGTGCGCAAGAAAGAAGCTCGATCTTTTGCGTTGCCTCCCAGGAAAACTACGTCTTCGCGATGAGTTTGCGCGATAATCTCCTGCTGGCAGCCGAAGGTGCCAGCGACGCAGAAATATGGGATGCGCTGCGCCGAACCGGTGCGGAAGATTGGTGCACATCCTTGTCCCATGGCGACAAGCAGGGCTTAGACACAATGCTGGGCGAAGGGGGCCTGCACGTAGATGCGGTGGCGGCACAGCGTCTGGCGCTGGCCAGGGTGGCATTGTCTCGGGCTGGCGTCGTCATTCTTGACGAATCAACGGCCGAAGATGACGGTGACCTCGAGGAAACACAGCAATCACACGAGGCCTTTTCGATGTCCTTGGAGGACGCTGCCCGCGCGGCGATCCGCGGACGGACGGCGATGGTGATTGCGCACCGGCTCAGCCAAGCAACCTCCGCCGATAGCGTGGTGGTGATGGAGCGCGGGCGCGTGGTGGAAACAGGTACGCACGAGGAGCTGGCAGCAAGAAACGGAACATATGCCGATATGTGGACCGCCTGGAATGAGCAGGGGAGGCAGGCGCGTGTCTGACAACAAGGTGGTGACGCTGCGCGGGCTGGTCAGAAAAAATTCTCGCGCGATGGCTCTGAGTGGCTTGTTGCTGAGCATCTACCACGTGGCAGAAGCCATGATTGCGGTGTTACTGGGATGGTTGGCGCACAGTCTTATCGCTAGCGAGAATGTGTGGCACCTGGTGGGTGGAATCGCAGCCTTAGGCGCTACGCTGGCGACGGTGTCTGTGAGCTGGCAGACAGGGTTCCGGATACTGCAGGCTACGTCGGCTCGGAACGTATGTGAATTGCGGGCAGGCATCACCTCGCAGGTGGTGAGCCATGGTGGGCATTCCGACGATGCGGACAGTCTGCCTCGCCAGGAATTGCCCACGGTGGTGGGTGAAGACGTGGTGCAGGCGGTAGACATCATCGAAGTGGTCCCGGTGGGGATCAGTGCGCTGGTGGGAGCCATTTTCTGCACGATTGTTCTGGCGCTGATTGATCTGCCACTGGGAGTGGTGGTGTTGGTGCTCAGCGCGGTGGTGTTGATAGTCCTGCACCGGCTGTCTCAGATCATTGAACGCCGCGCGGAGCGGCAACAAACTCTGCTCGCGCGAGTGACCGCGCGCATGACCGACATTCTGCAGGGGCTGCCGGTGATCTCGGGAGTGGCTGGCGCGCATCCGGCCTACCGTGGATATGCGCGTAAATCTGAAGAGGCGTGTGCGGATGCTCGGAAGCTCGCGTGGGTCAGCGGAGGTTATGAAGCCGTGGCGATGGGCAGCAATGTGCTGTTGCTGAGTGCGGTGGGCCTGTACGCGGGCTATCGAACCATTTCCGGCGATGTGACGTTGGGGGAGTTGGTCACCGTGGTGGCGCTGTCACAATTTATCGCGGAGCCGATGCGGCAGTGCAGCAGAATGCCGCGCTTCATTGGATTGGCGAGGGCTTCCGTTCGGAGGCTGCAGCGCGTGGCGGAAGCTCAGCGGCTGCGTGAGGGGCAGGGCGTGCCATCTGCTCAGATTGGCACGCCTGCCATTTCCATGCGCGGTGGAGACGGTGAGGCCGAAGGAGACGGCGAGGTCGAGGGATCAGAGCAGGCTTCCGTGGCGTTCGCAGAGGGGCGACTGACGGTGGTGCACTGTTCAGCCGCATGGGCAGATGCTCTGGTGGATGCGTTGGTCGCGGGGGAGTCGATGGAGCTTGGCTCCCTGACTAGGCCACAAACTCAACAACTGTGGATCCGGGGGCGCGATATTTGCGAGATCTCGGTAGACGATGTGCGTTCCGCTGTGCTTGCCGAGCCTCGGAAGCCGGCATTGTTTGGGGACACAGTGGGGCAGGCGGTGCTGCGGAGCTCTGGAGAGGGCAGGGCGGAGGATGCAGTAGACATTCTTAACGCCTTAGGGCTCGATGAACTGGCGCCGGGGGCGGCTCATTCAGCCGGGGTATTGGATCACGAGCTGACCGAAGGTGCGCGCAATCTTTCCGGTGGTCAGCGGCAGCGGCTGGGATTGGCACGAGCGCTACTGGCTGAGCCGGAGATGTTGGTGATGGTTGATCCGGTCTCGTCAGTGGATTCAATGACGGGCATGAAAGTGGCGCGTGCGGTGAGAGATATTCGCCGCGGGCGTACCACGGTGGTCCTGTGTGTGGGGAGGGCCTTCCAGTCGGTAGCCGAGGACGTAGTTGATGTGAAGCCTCTAGCTGGGAGTTTGCGGACGCGGGGTGAGCAATTCCCGCTAGGGGGTTGTTGAGCAATAGAAGATAGGTTAGCCTACCCTTTGCATTGCCTACCCTAAGAAGTTGGTTGGCGCATCCTACAGAGAGGCCATAGTGACCATCATCGATCGTCAAGCTCAGACATCCGCAGAGCGCAGTACCCACGAAAATTCCGTCCGCGACATCGTCGGGATCGGCATCGGCCCCGGAAACCTCGGGCTCGCGGTAGCTATCGAAGAGCAAGCTCCAGAACTCGATGCACTCTTTGTGGAAGCCCGCCCGGAATTCAACTGGCACCCAGGCATGCTCCTCGAAGGATCCAACATGCAGATCAGCTTCCTTAAAGACCTGGTTACGGTGCGCAATCCGCAGAGCCGCTTCAGCTTCATCAACTACTTGCATCACAGCGACCGCTTGATTGATTTCATTAACCGCCAAACCTTCACCCCGGAACGCGTGGAATTCGCCGATTACCTCCGATGGATCGCGGATCACATCACCGTGGACACGCAGTACAACACCACCGTGACGTCCATCGAGACGCTTCCGGAACCGGCCGCAGACGGAGCTCGTTTTGTGGTGCACGTCCGCAGGAAGTTAGGAAGCGGTGAGTCCGAAGGGCAGCGAGCTCAGCAGTCGGAGTCCATTCGCTGCCGCAACGTGGTGGTTGCCCGCGGTCTGGAAGCCAAGATGCCTGCGTGGGCAGAGGACAGCTCCTTGGACACCTCGCGCATCTTCCACAACATCGATTTGCTCCCGCGCACCAAGAAGCTGCTGAACAGTGGGTGGGATATCCGCCGAGCTTTGGTGATCGGCGCGGGCCAGTCCGCAGCCGAGGCCATCCGGTACTTCCACGATTGCCCGCATATCGATACCGTCACGGGCAGCTTGAACAGCTACGGCTTCATCCCCGCCGATGACAGCCCCTTCGCCAATCGGGTGTTCGACCCGGAGGCCGTTGATGACTTCTTCCATGCGCCCGATGCGATCCGCAACGAGCTGTTGATCCGCCACCGGTACACCAATTACGCCTGCGTGGAATCTGAGCTCCTCGATGAGCTCCACGACCGTCAGTATCGGGAAAGCGTCACCGGGCGTCAGCGGCTCGATATTCGCCGGACCACGGAGGTGCTCGGTGCGCGTAATTGTTCCGACGGCAGCGTCGACGTGGACATTCGCCACCGAGTAACCGGAGACGTGGTGACAGAAAACTTTGACGTGGTGGTGTGCGCCACGGGCTTCCGATCTCGCGGTCTTGCGGGGATTCACGCTGATAGTCACGGCAGTGAAGAATTCACCGTCACTAGGGATTACGGCGCCGTGCTCAATGGCGAGCGCGTGCCAGGACTCTTCGTGCAGGGAGCAACTGAGGCCACGCATGGACTCGGTTCCACGTTGCTCTCCAACATCGCGACCCGCTCCGGGGAACTGGTGGAGGCCATCACGGGACAGCAACGCACGCATCGTGCGCCGGCGGATGAAGATCTCCGCTCCGAGCAACATCGGGATTCTTCGCACCTGATCGCAGGCTGATTTTCCCGAGCCGTGCTCCGCGCGAGGTTGGCTGACACCTAGCCCGACGTCCGCCATCCGCGTCTGATTCCCTGTTTCCCCATCAACCGAAAGGCTCTTTGTGCCCACCCGATCGTCTGCTCACACTCCGTTTTCCTCTGGCGATACGCTTGCTTCTCGAGATGGCGGCGCCGTCATCGGTCATGGCCGCAGTGAACAGGATCGGATCGCCCAGCAGCGCATATGGAATGACACGGATCAGGATCGCGATCGCCCGGACCTGATTAGCCTGCTCCTGCAGCATGCGCAGGAGACCCCGGATGCGCTCGCAGTGGTGGATGACCGGCACAGACTGACCTATGCGCAGCTCGTCGCCCATGCAACTGCTGTAGCGCGAAATTTGCGGGAACACGGTATTGACGCTGGTCAGAGTGTGGGAATCTCCCTGCCGCGCAGCGCGGAGATGGTGGTGGGTATCGTCGCCACGTTGCTCGCCGGTGGCAGTTTTGTCCCGCTAGACCCCTCGTGGCCGCAGGCGCGCCGGGAATCCGTCACCCACGATGCCAGCCTGAGCTTCGTACTCACGCCGGACAACTGCGCGCTCACCGAAGACGCGCTATTCGACCTCGATGCCACCCGCGAGCTGTTCACCCCGCCGTCCACGGACAGCGTTGCGTACGTCATCTTTACCTCTGGCAGCACCGGCCGCCCAAAGGGCGCAATGATCCGCCACGGTGCGATCGTGGAGCGCTTGCTCTGGCAGCGCGATCAGATCCTGTTCTTCGGCCGCGATGATGCCTCCCTGTTCAAGGCACCGCTGGCTTTTGATATCTCCATCAATGAGATCTTCCTGCCGCTGGTTTGCGGGGGCCGCGTAGTGGTGGCCGCGCCGGGCGTGGAGCAAGACCCCCAACGCTTGGCCCGCCTCATCCATCGCGAGGGCGTGACGTTTGCGTATCTGGTTTCGAGTGTTCTCGACGTCATGCTCAAACAGGCCGAAGGCACGAATCTATTAGACAGCTTGCGGCATGTCTGGTGTGGCGGAGAGATGCTCACCCAGGCGCTGTTCCGTCGCTTTCGCCAGCAGCTGGCCATCCCGCTGTACCACGGGTACGGGCCAGCGGAAGCTACCATCGGTGTCTCCCACGTCATCTACCGTGACGACGAGGATCGCCTCAACACGAGCATCGGTGTGGCCAATCCCAACTGTCGGCTCTATGTGCTCGATGAGCACCTGCGGGTGGTTCCAGACCAAGAAATTGGTGAACTCTATGTGGCCGGATTCCTGCTGGCCAAGGGGTATATCAATGCCCCAGGACTCACGGCCAGCCGCTTTGTTGCGGATGTGTTTGCGTCGGACGGAACCCGGATGTACCGCACGGGAGACCTGGTGCGCCGGCACAACGACGGCTCGCTGGAATTCGTGGGGCGGGCCGATAATCAGGTGAAAATCCGTGGCATGCGTCTGGAGTTAGAGGACGTGGAATCTGCGCTGGTGGGACACCCAGATGTGGAGGCGGCGAGCGTGATTGCTCGGGAGGGGCGACTGCTGGGCTACGTGACGGTGACTGCGGGCCTCGTGGGTGCTGCGATCCGTAGTTGGTGTGCCGAGGTACTGCCCGAATACATGGTGCCCGCGATTATCACCGTCATGGATGAGTTGCCGCGGACGGCCAACGGAAAAGTGGATCGGAAGGCACTGCCGGAACCTGATTGGAGCTCGCTCACTGATGCCCCGGCCGATGCTGAACGTGACGGGGAAACCGTTGCTCTGCTCGCGGAGGCAATGGCTGAAGCATTGGGGGTTAGCGCGGTGGGTGCGGAGACGGACTTCTTCGATATCGGTGGCGATAGCCTGCGGGCCATCACCCTGGTCTCGGCTCTGGGACGGCGCGGGGTGGAGGTGAGTGTGGGAGATATTTTCTCTGCGCGCACTCCACAGCAACTGGCTCGGTGCGCCGAAGAGCGCGGAACCTTCGTGCAGGATCCAGACGATGAACCAACCGGTGAGGTGCAGTCGCTGCCGATTCTGCGCTGGTTCGATTCCATTACTGATCACGTGGACGGCTTCATTCAGTCCGTGGAGTTTTCAGTTCCAGAAGATGTGGATGCGCAGCTGGCCGGGCGAATGGTGGCTGACGTGCTGCAGGCGCACCCTGCACTGCGGGCCCGTGTGCAGCGGAATCCCTTGCGGCTGGAACTCCCGGAGGGTCCTGGCGAAGAAGCGGTGGCGATCCACCCCACCACGGACATCGCTGCGCTTTCTGAACTGCTGGATCCGGCAGTCGGAGTGGTGGTAGCGGCTGGGCTGGTGCCCGGAAGATTGCGCCTGGTGGTGCATCACCTGGTGGTCGATGGCGTGTCATGGAACATTATCGGCGAGGACCTCGCCGCGGCGTATCGCGGGGAACAGCTCGCGCCGGAGCGGACGTCCCTGCGCCGATGGACGCAGCTGCTGCAACAGGCCGTTGATACTGGCGAATTCGCGGAGGATGCCAATAGTTCCCTGCCCCCATTGCCGAGTGCGGATGAACCTCTGCGGGACCCGCAGGTGCCAGCGCTTGCTGATAGTCCCGAGAAAGCGCCCACAGTCCGTGAGGAGCGCAGCGTGGTACATGAGGCATCAGTGCAGATCACGGACGAATTACTGGGTGCGGTGCCCCACGCTTTCCGCACGGGGGCGAATTCCGTATTGCTTACGGCATTGAGCGTGGCGTTGGCGCGTTGGCGTCGAAACAAACAAACATGGACCCTGGTGGAGATGGAGGGGCACGGCCGCGAAACCCGATTCGTACCCGGGCCACAGGGCAGGGAAGCGGACCTCTCACGCACCGTGGGCTGGTTCACCTGCCTATATCCCATGCTGATCGACCCCACCCGGGCGGCAGTGCAGGAGGCTTCCGCGGCGACCGAGGGCCACATCGCGCCGCTAGCGCTGGCACTCAATGCAGTGAAAGACCAGCTCGCGGCCATCCCCGGCAACGGCGTTCCTTACCAGGCCCACACCTGGTTGCATCAGTCCGCGAAGACCCCTCCGCAGGCACAGGTGCTGTTCAACTACTTGGGGCGCGTATCCGCAGGAGCACAAGATTTCGCTCCCGCGGGTTCCACCGGCCAACTCGGCGAGCAACGCGACCCGGACCAGCCGTTGGTCCGCGAGCTGGAGTTCAACGCGATCGCCGAAGACACCGGCGAGGGATACGTCCTGCGCACCACGATCTCCTGGGCGCGCGGCAGGATCTCCCCCGAACGGATCGACGAATTGGTCGCGCACTGGGATGTGGCATTGCGCGAGGTGGCAGCGCTTGCCGATCACGGCGTGTTGTCCGTGGGCGACGTTGCCCCCGCAACCGTGAACTCTGCGGACCTGGCACGAATCACTGCACAGAGCTCCGCGGAGCTGCAGGACGTGCTGCCGCTGACCCCGCTGCAGCACGGCATGTACTTCCACTCGCTATTCGAGGAATCGGCCAGTTCGTATGTGGAGCAACAGGTCTTGCGGGTGGAATGCAGCGAACCGTTTGACCGGGAGCGATTCGCTCGCGCTGCGCGTAATTTGATCCGACGCCACCCCGCACTGAGCACCCGCCCTTGGGAAACTGACGGTGGCGATGTGGTTGCCGTGATTGATCCGGGGATTGCCGAGCATCTGCGGGTGGACTTTCGGGAGGTGACGGTGCCTGCTGAGTTGGCTGAGGCTGGATTGGAGGGTTGGCTCGCGCAGCGTGCGGAGGAGATTGCCGCTGACGACATCTCGCGGGGAATCTCCTTGCAGCCGCCCGGTGATGCCGCGCCCGAGCCTCTCATGCGATGGACCGTTGTGCTCCCGACCAGTGTCGATGGTGCGGTGTGTGGCCAGGACATCGCCGTGATCCAGACGGTGCATCACCTGATCGCCGACGGATGGTCCGTGCCCATCATGCTGCGGGATCTCCTGGAGATCTACCGGGATGACGATGCCCGGATCCCGCGCTACGACCCGGACGCCGGAATGGCCGGCAGCGTGCGATGGGTGGCGCGCAGAGACGCGGAAGCCGATATGTCCGTCTGGCGCGAGGAAATGCGCGAGGTACGCCCCACGGTGCTGTGCCCTAATCCTTCGAGTTCGCTCGAGCGCCGGGAGTTGCTGGTAGACGATCCGCGGACTGTTGGCTTGTCTGAGCGTGCTCGGGCAGCGGGTGTGGGCCTGCCGGATGTGGTGCACGCGGCGTGGGGGCTGGTCCTTCGCACCTTGGTGGGCTGCGAACCTGGGGCTGACGTGGTGTTTGCCACTTCCGTTTCCGGCCGCGACATTCCCGTTCCTGGCGTGGCCGATGCCGTGGGCATGCAGCTCAACACCATCCCGGTGGTCGCGCCGGGGCAATCTGATCCCACCCTGCCGGTGACCAGCATGCTGCACGCCATGGTCCATCACAACAATCAGGTCCGCGATGTGCAGCACGTCAGCCTGGCTGATATTGCCCGAGACCTAGGAACCAACGCCAGCGAACTGCTGGATACGTTGATGGTGGTGGAGGTGCCGCTATCTCCACAGGACGTGGGCTGCCCCGGCTCGCCACTACAGGTTGCTGACGTGCGCAACAATGGCGCGCCGCACTTTCCCCTGTCCGTCGTGGTCAACCCTTCCGCTGAGCACCCACTGCGCCTGATCTACGATCCGCAGCGAATCACCGAGGTACGTGCCGAAAGGATCGCGCAGATGCTCGCGGTGAGTGTGGATTCTTTGCTGTCTGAATCCGGTGCGGTGGCGACCGTGGGTGAGGTTGCAGAGGCGTTGGGTGCGGTATCTGGTGTGGACACGCTTCCTTCTTTGTGGCGACGCAGCTTCGAACATTTCCGCGACCGGCCCGCCCTGACCAGCATCGGAGAAGACGGTGCTGCGGAGCATTGGACCTACGAAGAACTAGACGACGCCGCTCAGCGTATACGCGCTGTGCTGGACCGGAAGGTTGCCATCCACACCCCGAGAGTAGCCCTGCTCATGGAGCGCGATGCGTGGCAGGTTGCGGCCATTCTGGCGACCACGATGTCCGCCGGCACCTACGTTCCCGTGGATCCGTTGTCCCCGCAAGCGCGGGTGGAATTGATCCTGGAGGATTGCCAGCCCGATGCCGTGCTGGTGTCTCCCAGCGCGGAAAAAATGGTCTCTGAGCTGGTAGATTATCCCGTCCTCGTGGTCAGTGAACAGACGATGAGCGGGGAAGCGAAGCCGCCTGCGGGCCGGTCGGCAAGCGTGGCCCGTGCCAATGACATCGCCTACGTGATCTACACCTCCGGCTCCACAGGGCGGCCGAAGGGCGTGGCCGTCACACACGCCAACGTGACCGCGATGCTGGGCAATGCTCGCAGCCACGTGGAGTTTTCGCAGGAGGACGTGTGGTCGATCAGCCACAGCTTCGCCTTTGACTTTTCGGTGTGGGAGATGTGGGCAGCGCTGAGCTCCGGCGGGCGTGCCGTGGTGATGCCGTATGCGCTGATGCGCTCGCCCGAGGATGCCGCAGAGGTGTTGCGTGCCGAAGCCATCACGGTGCTGAGCCAGACCCCAACCGCCTTTGCCGCGTTGGAGCCGCACCTCGGGCAGGACTCTGCGGTGCGCACGGTGATCTTCGGCGGCGAGGCCTTGGAGGCCCGCGCAGAGGCTGCCTACTGCAGTGCTCATCCGAATGTTCGGTTTATCAACATGTATGGCATCACGGAGACGACAGTGCACGTCACAGCACACGAATGCTCCGAGAATGCAGGGGAGGCCCGCAGCCCGATCGGCCGCCCGATGGACGGGTTGCGTACCTATGTTCTGGACGCGCAATTACAGCCGGTGCAGCCTGGAGAGACCGGCATGATGTACGTTGCCGGGCCGCAGGTCACCGCGGGTTATTGGGGGCTTGCTTCTACCACGGCCTCCCGCTTCGTGGCCGATCCTTTCGTTGGCGGCGGCGCGCGGATGTACTGCAGCAATGACATGGCAAAGGTGCTGAACAACGGTCATCTGGATTACGTGGGCCGCGCCGATAGGCAGGTGCAGCTGCGCGGTTATCGCGTGGAGCTGGGGGAGATCGAGAGCGCGCTGGAGAAGGTCAGCGGTGTGCGGGAGGCCACCGTGGTGGTCGTCGATCTGCCCGAAGGCCAGGTGCCGGGTGCGTTGTTGATTACGGATTCTCGTGCCGACGCAAAGGCGATCACCTCCCGAGCTGCCGCAGCGGCCCGAGACGCGCTCCCTGCCTACATGGTTCCGCAGCTATTCGCGGTGAGTACGCAGGTGCCGCAGACCATCAATGGCAAGCGGGATGAGCGCGCGATCCTGGACCTTCTGGGTGAGATTCCTGCTGCTCAGGAGGCTTCGGGCACCTCGGATCTGGTGGAGGCGATCTCGCAGGCAATTGCTGATGGACTTCGCTTGGACCGCGCCGAGGTGGAGCCGGACTCGGACTTCTTCCGCTTAGGTGGAGACAGTATTCTTGCCATCCGCGTTACTCACGCGCTGGCGCGCGCTGATCTCAACGTGACTCCGCGGGACTTCTTCTTGGGCCGCACGCCACGCAAGATTGCCGAGCGGGTCACGCCGCAGGCCACCCAGCAGAAAATCCAGGAAACAAGGCAGAGCCAGGAAGAAGCCCTGCCCAAGGACGGGCACCAGGAGATCTCGGGGGCTTTCCCCATCCCGGCGATGCTGCGCAGGCAGATGGAAAGAGGCATGAGCGACCGCTTTGTGCAGGCGCGCCGCTTGGATCTGGGGCCAGTCGCTGTGGAGGACTTGGAACAGGCCCTGCAGCAGGTAGCGCAGGCACATCCGATGCTTCGTACGCGCGTGGACACCAGTTCTGCGTTCGCGCACTTTGTTGGTGCCGAGGGAGACGGCCCTATGGTTGTGCGGGCTTTGGACGTGGATGCATTGATCGATCACATCGATATTGCTGCTGGTCGTAGCGTGGTGCTCGGGTGTGTGGATGGGTACGTCAAGGCCGTTGCTCATCACGCGGTGATCGATAGCGCCAGTTGGATGATTCTGGAAGACGATCTGCGCGATGCGCTCGCAGGGCGCAGGATTCTCTCCGGGCAGGCGAGCTACAAGGATCTTTGCCTGCAAGAACTGCACGATGCTCACACCGCAGCAGCTCAGGATGCCCTGCACTGGAGTGAACTGGCTACGCTGCCACGGCCCGTCGAGGACTCGAACCAGTGGAGTACGGATCATGTGAGCACGCTCGAAGTGAACATTGACGGACAGACCGCGCAGGTCCTGCAGAGCGTTGCACCCGACGTGATGGGTGTGGACGTTCAGGACCTCGTGGCAGGACTGGTGACCGTCGCGGTGGCTCGAACAATGGGCACGGACGCGCGGAGCTGGGCCGTGGACGTAGAAGGCCACGGACGTCCGGCTGATCATTCCTATGGTCGAACCCTCGGATGGTTTACCACCATCGCGCCGGTGGAAATCCCGTTGGCTGATCCAGCGGATGCAGCACGTGCCGCAGCGGAAATGCGCGCGCTCCACGAGGACGGCACAGCCCCGGACCGCCGCACTTATCAGGCACTGCGATACACACACCCGCAAGGGCAGCGAACCCTGGCCCATGGGGCACAGATCCTGGTCAACTACCTCGGACGGGGAGAGACTGGCGCTGTCCTCCACGCGCCGGGCGATGCCGCCTGCCAGTGGACGGATTACCTGGTGGAGGCCGATGTGTGGTCTAGCGAGCGGGCCGTAAGCATGGAGCTGTCCGTGGTGAATGCGGTGATTTCCGCCGAGCGTTTGCGCAGCGCCATCGGCGAGGTTGCTCGCGAGTTGCAGGAGCACGTCAGCCGCGAGCAATCCTCAGGACGCCGCGCTCCGCTGAGCGTGCTGCAGCGCGGAATCTGGTTCCAGTCACAGGTGGCAGCACCGGGTGCCTACGTTGCACAGACTGCGTTGACGTTTGACCGGAGACTGGATGCCGAGGCCGTGGTGGAAGCCTTCCGGGACACAGTGACCGTGCATCCAGCCATGGGCGCGGAGTTCCACACCGATGCTTCCGGCCAACCCGTGCAGAACTTGCCGTGGAGTGGACAGGGCATTGACCTCCCCGTCGAGACCACCGAAGGGGATCTCGAGGCGATCATGCACGCTGATCGCAGCGCGGGCATCGATCTCGCATCCGTGCCGCTGGCGAAGGCAACCATCGTCACCGGCCGAAGTGACGGACAGCCTGGCGACACGCTGCTTCTTACCTACCACCTGGTTCTGGTCGATGGTTGGTCGCGTGCAGTGATGCTGCAAACCTTCCTCGAGAGGCTGACGTTGAGGTCCGGCCAGGCCCGCACGCAGGGTGCGGGAGAGTTGGTTCCTCGCGGTTGTTCTATTGCTGACGCCCTGCTCGAGTCCGTTGACACTCGCAAAGAGCAGGCAGATAGCGACTATTGGGTACATCGCCTAGAGACGTTGTCTCAGCCCACGCTCGTTGCCCCGCAGGCCGCGGATATCTCTTCAGAGCACGCTGGTAGCGAGTTGCCTCGCCAGGTGTTTGCCGAGGTCAGCGAGCAGCTGACCGGCGCACTGCAGGAAAAGATCCGGGCGCAGGCCGTGACGTTTACCTCCGTGGTCAACGCAGCCGTGGCCGTGGCCTTGGGTGCTGTCACAGGGGATTCGGATGTGGTGTTTGGTCAGTCTGTCAGTGGCCGCGATGCCTTGAGCGACCCCGCCATGTCTGATGTGGTGGGAGTGCTGCTCAACACAGTGCCAGTGCGAGTGACAGCTCGGCCCGGCCAGAGCATAGAAGAACTGGTCCAGGATGTTTATCGCCAGCGCATCGAGGATATGGACCACGATTCCGCGGACCTCGGCGCCATCCAGCGGCAGCTGGGGGTAGGCACGCTGTTCGATTCCATGGTGGTGGTGCAGAACTTCCTCGATCCGCAGGCAGCAGCGGAACTTCGGGAACGCCACGGGGTTGTGGAGGAGCGCGCGGAAGATTCCACGCACTTCCCTCTGACCTGGGTATTCACTCCGGGGCCGAAGCTGGGCATCAAGCTGGAATTCCGCCACGACGTGGTGGACGAGTCCCTCGCACATTCCGTGCTCAAGGCCGCGACCGAAGTCCTGACCGCGTTTGTGGACACACCAGAGGTCCCGCTCGCTCAGCTGGCCCAGTTGGCGCCAGCCCGAGCGGAGGATTCTTCCCCGCAAAGCACGACGGAGCAGATGGCTTCCTGGCAGAAGGCCGAAGGCATTGACCGCACCATTGCGGATGAGCTCAAGGACACCGCCCAGCGCTTCCCAGATCGCATCGCGCTAGCGGATGACGCACAGCAGTGGACGTTCGGTGAGCTGATTGCTCGCTGTTCCGACATTGCGGAAAAGATCAAGAATTGCGGCGTGACCAGCGGCGATACTGTCGCCATTGCGGTGGAGCGCTCCGCGCATTCGGTGGTGGCTCTGCTGGGAGCCCTGTGGGCAGGGGTGCGCTACGCGCCGCTTGATCTGACGCACCCCGATGGGCGGCTCCGGGTCCTCGTGGAGGACAGCCAGCCCGCAGCCGCGCTGGTGGACTCGAGTTCTCGGGAGCGCATGGAGCGGATCGGTGCGCTTCCTTGCGTCGACGTCACCACTGCCGATTCCCACGCCACCACCCACACGCCTGCGGCGGTGCCCGGGGACGATGCCTACCTGATGTACACCTCCGGATCGACCGGCAAGCCCAAGGGCGTGGTGATCAAGCATCGCGGGCTGCACAACATGCTGGACAATCACCGGCGCAAGATCTTCGCCCCAGCTGCTGCCGATGGGCGGACGTTGCGGATCGCGCATGCCATCAGCTTCGCCTTCGATATGTCGTGGGAAGAGCTGTTTTGGCTGGTGGAAGGCCACGAGGTGCGGATCTTCTCCGAGGATTTGCGACGCGATGCTGCGGCCATGGTTGAGGCCATTCGCGCGCATCAGGTGGATGTCATCAACGTCACCCCGACCGTTGCCGAGCAGCTGCTCGCGGAGGGGATGCTGGAATCCGGCGCGCATCGCCCGCGGCTGGTGCTCTTGGGCGGCGAGGCTGTCTCGCACGGCGTGTGGGAGACCTTGCGAAAGGCCGATGACGTGCGCGGATACAACCTCTATGGACCCACCGAGTACACCATCAACGCCCTGGGTGCTGGCACGGATGAGAGCGCCACGCCCGTGATCGGAATGCCGGTGGATCGCACGGCGGCGTTCGTTTTGGACCCGTGGTTGCGCCCCGTTCCTACAGGAGCGCCGGGTGAGCTCTACCTCGCGGGCAGCGGCTTAGCGCAGGAATATCATGGGCTCGCGGCGCGCACCGCCAGCTCCATGGTCGCCTGCCCGTGGGGCGCCCCGGGTGAGCGGATGTATCGCACGGGAGACATCGTCCGCGTGCGTGCGGATGGCATGTTCGAGTACCTCGGACGCAGCGACGATCAGGTGAAAATTCGTGGTCACCGCGTGGATCCCGGCGACGTCTCGGCCGCCGTGTCCCGCGGCGTTGATCCCCGCATCCTCCACTGCGTGACCGTTCCTGTTCGTATATCCGACGCCACACTCCTGGCCTGTCACCTCGTGGCCCCACAACTGCGCGATGCGGACCAGGGGGAGCGGCAGAGTTTCCTGACTGGCGTGCGTAATGCATTGCGCGAGGAACTGCCCAGCTACATGATCCCGGATCGATGGTCGATCGTGGATGAGTTGCCGGTGACGTCGAATGGAAAGACCGACCTTGCTGCACTGGGTGAGGGAGAAAGGATCACGGAGAAGGGCCGCGAACCGGCGAACGAAACCGAGGAGATCACGGCGGAGCTGTTTGCCGAATCGCTAGATATTGAGCCCGAGGACGTGCCGGTGGATGCTGATTACTTTGACATGGGTGGGCACTCCATGGCGGTCATCAAGCTCTGCGCACTGCTGCGTGGAGAGCTGGGAGTGGAGGTTGGCGTGCGCGAATTCTACGGTCTGCGGACAGTCGAGCGCGTGGCGGAGTTTGTGGAGGCGCGCTCGTAGATTCAGCCCAGCAATTCGGCGAGTGCCGGGATGATCCCGTGGCGCCACATCGCAGGGTCGTGGCCACCGGGCGTGCGGTGATTGGTGGTGGGAAAGCCGCGGCGTGTCAGGGCATCGGCCACTGCATCCACGTGTCGTTGCATGGGCGGCTCTTCTGCACCGCACGTCAGTACGATGCGTGCCAGACCGGAGCCACTGTGAGCCGCAGGATTTTCGAGTGAGGGGCCAGTGAGCTGTGCGGCAATGTCGCCTCCTGCGGGCCCGTCCGAGAGCGTGTCCGCGAGCTCTGCAGAACGGTCAGCGGACCACCAGACGGCAGGGGACTGGGCGATGGCTCCTTTGATTGCAGGCGTGGTTTCGGTGGAAGCCGTAAGAGCTGCGCGCAGGGCGGAGAGACCGCCGAAGCTTTGCCCCACCAGGACTATGTGGCTGCTGTTGATGATCGGCGGAAGCTCGGTGGCCAGTGCGCTGGCGAATGTTTGGGAGGTGTACTCCTCGCTGCGGTCTTTGGCTGCCGGCAGGAAGACGCGGTTGATCTGGGGGATAAGCCCTGCCGTGACTGCCCGGTCCAGTGCGCCCGTGAGGTCATGCAGATGGATCCAGTCATCGCCATCCAAAAACACCACGGTGGTATCCGCACCGCGGTCATCGAGGCGCGCGGTGCAGCGCCTGCCGAATACCTTCCGGTCGATGGACAGGCGTGCGCCGGGCAAGTCCGCGATGACTTCTGGGGAGCGAGGCGGCCAGAGTGTCTGGTCCACAGAATCGCCGCTCAATAGGCTCGCCTGTGGGCCTGCGCCGTGTGCGTTATGTGGATCGGGATATTTCAGCTCGCCGGATTGAAAGCTATAGGTCACTGCTGAGTGCGCCGGGATGCGCACATCGACGGTGGACATCGATTCGGTGAGCTCGACGTTCGAGCGGTAGGGGTCCGGGAAAACGAGGGCTTCCGCATCCGCGGGCACCGAGATTCGGTGAAGGGTGGTCACGTCCGGGGAGTCTGGCATGAAAATTGCGCCACTTTCATCATTGACTACATAGGTAAACCTAAGCTAACATCCCCTGCATGCGAGTTGCTGTTTTCGGCTATCAGTCGTGGGGACACCGGACGTTGTCTGCGGTCATCAATGCTGGTCATGAAGTAGTTTTGGTAGTTACGCACCCTGCCAGCGATCACCCTTATGAGCAAATGTGGGCAGACTCCGTTGAGGAGCTCGCCAGCGAACATGAGCTCCAGGTGTGTGTCACTGAGCGCGTGGGTCAAGACGTCATTGAGGCGTTGCGCGATGCTGCACCAGACATCATCGTGGCCAACAATTGGCGAACCTGGCTTCCTCCCGAGGTTTTCAGCCTGGCCAAGCACGGCGCATTGAATGTCCACGATGGTCTCCTGCCCGAGTACGCCGGATTTTCGCCCATCCTGTGGGCGCTGTTGAACCGGGAAACTCACGTGGGCGTCACTGTGCACGAGATGGATGAAGTGCTGGACGGCGGACCCATCGTTGCCCAGCGCGCGATCCCCGTGGGTCCGCAGGACACCACCACGGATCTCGTGGCCAAGACCATCGACCTCATCGAGCCCCTCGTGGAACGCGCATTGAGTGACGTCGCCCAAGGCACCGCCACTGCGCAACCTCAAGATCCCACCCGCGCTACGTACTTCCACAAGCGCGGCGAGCAGGAATCTCGCATAGATTTCACCCAACCTGCGGAAGATATCGCCTTGCTGGTCAGGGCGCAGTCCGACCCGTACCCCAATGCTTACTTTGAATTCCGAGGCCAGCGCGTCCGCGTGCTTTCCGCGCACGTCTCGCTGGGCCGCTTCGGCGGAACCCCCGGCCGAGTCACCATCCCTCACGAGGGAGGAATCGCGGTGGTCTGTGGATCGCCCCGTGCCAACGTGCCGGCGCCGGCGATTGTTCTGGATCGTGTTCGTCTCGACGACAACTCGGAACTGACCGCCACCGAATTCTTTGGACATAGGGCTGGATATATCCAACCAAAGGTTTGACCTTTCCCTTTTGTGTACGGGCCACACCTCGCGCGGAAATCCGTCACCAGTAACAACGGAGAAAAATGACACTCAAGAAGATTCTCGTTAGCACCGCTGCTGTGCTGACCTTGGGCGCGGCACTGACCGCTTGCTCGACTGATGACCAGTCCGGAAATTCCGGGGACTCCCAGGCAGTCAACGCCGAGCAGGGCGCATTCCCCACCACCATCGAGCACCGCTACGGCTCCACCGAAATCAAGGAAGCCCCGCAGCGCGTGGTCTCCTTGGGCTACACGGATCAGGACGCACTGCTGGCGCTGGGAGTTACTCCTGTCTCCGTGAAGTACTGGGACGGAATGACCCCGGATGGTCAGGCTGCGGGCAACTGGTCCAATGACAAGATCGAGGGCGACACTCCTCGGATCGACAAGGACACAGAAGTCAACGCGGAAGCCATCGCCAAGGACAATCCAGACCTCATCGTGGCCGTGTACTCGGACATCGATGAAGACACGTACAAGAAGCTGTCTGAGATCGCCCCTGTCGTCGTACAAAAGGGCGAATACGAAGAACTACAGCAACCATGGGACGTGACCACGGAAGAGATCGGGCAGGCCGTGGGCAAGCCTGAAGAGGCAAAGCGCCAGGTGGAGCAGGTCAAGGAGAAGTTCGCAGAGCTCAAGGGCCGCCACCCAGAATGGGCCGAAAAGGAACTCGGCGTGGCCACTGTCTCCGACGAGAGCCTGGCTGTCTTTGCCGAGGGCGATCCGCGTAGCCGCTTCTTCACCGAGCTGGGATTCAAGATCAACCCGGCCTACGCGGGCATCACCAAGGACAAGTTCTACGGTGAGGTCTCCAAGGAAAACGCAGACCAGATCAACTCTGACGTGCTGGTGTGGGATCAACTGTCTTACTCTCCGAAGCAGAGCAAGGCTTCTGTGACCGAGGATCCGATCGTGGGCAAGCTGCCCGCCGTGAAGGACGGACACAGTGTCTACCTGGAAGGCGACCTGGAAAAGGCCTTCGGATGGCAGACCGTGCTGAGCCTGAACTACCTGCTGGACAAGATCGAGCAGCCGTTGGCAGACGCCACGAAGTAGTCTGAATCAACCGCCGAACCGCCCCGCATGAACGTGCTAGGGCGGTTTTGCTGTTGCTGGCTAGGGGACGGGCACTCACGGGGATAACGGATGCACGCTAGGGGCGAGCCTTGCCGACGAACCAATAAGGGCACCACAGGATGTTGTCCTTGTTGAGCTGCCAAGTCTTGATGGCGTGGGAGCGCACCACCTTGCAGAAATCCCCCTCCCCGGCGACCCACACATAGTCCACGTCTGGGTGGGGCTTGTGCTGTCGATTGCGCGAGGACTCAACGTCAATGTTGGCGAGATGCTCGGCGATGGCCTGCGCATAACCGTCAGAAGGTGCGGAGATCCGGGTGAGGCTGCTTAGACGGTTGCGCCAATCTTCCAGGTGGGGCTCTGAATCGGAATCGGTACTGGTGACCGCGATGACGTGCGTGGAAGCGAGCTGTTCGGGATAGAGCGTGGCGAGGTACTCTAGGATCGCGCGCATGGAAGGCAGGGAGGTGGGATCTGCCACCAGTAGTTGTGTGCGGTGCTCGCGATGCCACAGGCCTTGGCAAGTCCACAAGCCAGCAGGGTCGCCCGGCTGTGCGGACAAACACCACGAGAGCCCTGGGCCGGAGGTGGAGTGGACATCTTCCGCAGACACCCCGTGCGGTAAGAATAGACCAGTTGTTTTCTACAAGGGATTCCCTGTGCACTTAAGCGACCTCATGGACGCCACCACCCTGCTCCAGAACTTTGGCGGCTGGGCGCTCGGCGGCATTGCGCTGATTATCTTTATTGAATCCGGCGTGCTCTTCCCGTTCCTCCCCGGCGATTCCATGCTGGTCACCGCGGCAATCTTGCGCGATCAGCTGGGCTTGAACGTTCCGATTCTGGTGGGCGTGGCCATCGTCGCGGCGTTCTTGGGCGACCAGGTAGGTTTCTGGCTCGGCCACCGCTTTGGCCGCAAGTTGTTTAAGCCCGACGCCAAGATCCTCATAACCGAGCACCTCGAACAAGCCGAGGCTTTCTTCCTGAAGTACGGGCCGTTGGCTCTGGTACTGGGGCGCTTCATCCCGATCGTGCGTACCTACATTCCCGTGGCCGCTGGTACCGCGGAGATGCCGTACAAGAAGTTCGTGGGATGGAACGTCACGGGTGCAGTGCTGTGGATTGTCAGCATGGTCGGCATTGGCGTGCTGCTGGGGGATATCCCGGGCATTGCGGATCGCATCGACATGATCGCCATCGTCATCGTGCTGGTGTCTGTGACTCCGGTGGTGATTTCCGCGATGATCAACTGGCGGAAGTCCAAGAAGACTCCCGCCCAGGAGCTGATGGAGGACTAAGCCCTGATCGTCACTTGGGGACGATCAGCGGACCGCCGGTGACAGGATCCTCGATGACTAGCGCGTTGAGGGCAAACGCCTCGAGCAGTAGCTCTGGGGTAATGACCTCGCTGGGACGCCCGGTGGCGAGGACCTGTCCATCCTTCATCACCACGAGATTATCGCTGTAGCGTACAGCCAAGTTGAGATCGTGCAGCACCATCACCACAGTCCGATCCAGCTCTCGGCGTAGACGCTGCACCAGCTCCAAAATCTCTACCGACGTGGCCAGATCCAGGTAGGTGGTGGGCTCGTCCAGGAACAGGATGTCCGTGTTCTGCGCAAGAACCATGGAGATCCACACACGCTGCCGCTGCCCTCCGGACAGAGAATCCAGGGTGCGCTCCGCCAGCCCCATCGAGCCAGTCATTTCCAGCGCCTTGTGCACCTCGGCTTCGTCCGTGGACGACCACTGACGGATCCACGATTGGTGTGGGTGCCGACCGCGCGAGACGAGATCAGCCACGTTGAGTCCCTCCGGGGCGGTAGGGGTTTGTTGCAGCACGCTGATGGTCCGTGCGAGGTCCTTGCGCCTGATGGATGAGATATCGGCGCCGTCTAACAGCACTTCGCCCTCATTCGCCGGAAGGAGACGAGACATGGCTCGCAACAACGTGGATTTGCCGCAGCCATTGGGGCCGATGATTGTGGTGATCTGCCCGCGAGGAAAGTCCACGTCCAAGCCTTCGATGACCGTCCGGTCGCCGTAGCCCACGGCGAGGCCGCGTGCGCTCATGCTGTGCTTCTGAGTCATGTGTCCTTCTTTGTTCGCGGCACTGCTAACTTCCAGGGTGGGATCTTTTCTCATGCCGTGGTTGACCTATTCCGTTGGACCAGCAAATAAATAAGGAACGCACCGCCGATTGCCGAGGTGAGAATGCCCACCGGCAGCTCTACGGGCAGAAGAGTTTGGGTGCTGATATCTGCCAGCAGGAGTAGCGCAGCGCCGGTCAGCGCAGAGGCCAGAAGCGGTGGTGCAGAGCAGTTGCACAAGCGCAGCGCCACCTGTGGGGCCACGAAGGCGACGAACCCGATGGGGCCAGCGGCCGAGACCGCCACTGCTGCCAAAGCCACGGCAGCGGCGAGCAGAAGCACCTGCACACCCTGGACGTTTTGTCCCAAAGCCCGTGCAGTATCCGAGCCCAGCAAGGTGGCTAAAAGTTGGTGACCAATCCAGGCCAGCAGCGGTGTAAACACCAACACAACAATGGCGATGGGCCACATCTTGGACCAGTCCGCAGTGCTCAGGGAGCCAGTCAGCCAGAACTGCGCGGCCGCGGCATCGCGCAACTCCGTGCGGATCATCAGGAAGTTGATATACGAGGTCAACAGAGCAGAGATGATGATGCCGAACAGCACTAGCCGGAAGGAATCAGTCGATCTCCTCCACGCCAGAGCCCACATCACCGTTGCGGTGACAGCCGCACCAAGCACCGCGGCCAAGGGAATGCCGATGCTGCTGAGCCAGCCGAGGAAACCACCAGCGCCACCACCCAGAGTGATGACGGTGACCGCGGCCGCGGACGCGCCCGTAGTGAAGCCCAAGATATCCGGGCTGGCCAGCGCATTGCGAGTCACGGACTGAGTGAGGGCTCCGGATAATCCCAGCGCACAGCCCACCAGAATGGCCGTCAGCGCACGAGGCATGCGCCAATCCAAAACCACCAGACGCTCAATGCGGGTGCCCTGGCCGGTGAACAGCACCTCCAGCACACGAGCCGGGGACACAGGATAGTCACCCAGGCCGATGGAGACCGCCGCTAGCAAGACGATCGCCACGAGCAGCAATAGAGACACCGTCAACGCGCGAGGGCGCCAGACCACAGAAAATGAGCCCACGCGGAATGGCGGGCGCCCAGGGATAGTGGAAGAGGTAGGGCGGGCAAGGAGGGAACTCATTAAATGGCCACCACCCGGCGTCGATAAATAAGGGCGATGAAGAACGGCGCGCCCACGAACGCGAGGATGATGCCTACTTGCAACTCGCCCGGACGAGCGATCAGACGGCCCACCACGTCTGCGAACAGCATCATCACCGCACCCGTCAGGGCAGAGTAAGGGAGAATCCAGCGGTAATCAGGGCCCGTGATGGCGCGCACGAGGTGCGGGACCACCAGGCCGATGAAGGTGATGGGGCCGGCGGCAGCTGTCGCGGCACCGGCCAGCAGTGCGATCAGAGCCATGCCAATCAGGCGGGCGCGCTGGGTGTTGATGCCCAGTCCGGAGGCGATGTCATCGCCCAGATTCAGGAGGTTTAGCTGCGGTGCCGTGATGAACGCCAGCAGGAGGCCCACCAGGATAAACGGCAGCACGCCGTAGAACACGGTGAGATCCCGGCCCGCGATGGAGCCGACGGTCCAGAAGCGCATGCGATCCAGATTGGCATCGTCAGTGAGGATAAAACCGCTGATGATGGCGCTGAGGACCGCGGACAAAGCCGCGCCGCCGAGGACCAGCGTCATTGGATTGGCCTGTCCTCCTCCTATGGACGCCAAACTAAACACCAACGCAGTAGCAGCGATGGCCCCACCGAACGCCCACATGCTGGTAGCCCACACGGACGTCACCCCCAGCAAGGAGAAGCTGGCAACCACGGCCAGGGACGCACCGTAGTTGATGCCGAGAATGCCCGTGTCCGCGAGAGGGTTGCGCGTGTGCCCTTGGATCAATGCACCGGAGGCGCCAAGGGCAGCACCGGCGACTAGGCCCAACAGGGTGCGGGGAATGCGGAGCTCGACGATCACGCGCTGATCCACATTCAGCCCCTCCGCGTGGCCGAACGCCGTGCCGAGATCGCGGAACACGGCGGACACTTCTCCAAAAGGGATCTGCCGTGATCCAAACACGATGCTGGCAACGATGCTGGCGAGCAATAGGAGGAAAAGGACGCCGAGGCCGACGAGGCGACGCGGGATTTTACCTGATGGAGCGCTGGCAGAAGCGTCCGCAGTAGCGTCCGCGCGAGACCCCAGGTGTGATTGAGAAGGGGATTGCGCATGCGGGGTAGAGATAGCCATGCATCCCTCCTTGACGCGTGAAAGTACATGATCTTAACGGGAGCAAGCTTATATGAGCAAGGTAAGCCTAATCAAAGTACTACAAGGAGGGATTGTGGAGCTGTGCAGGTGAGTGTGTGAGCCAGCAGGTGCGGCTAGTGAGGTCGGTCGGCCCTGAATGGCGCCGACCCTACACCTCAGCTCTATGCTTCTGAGCAGGGATTTGGACATGTTTTAGCTGGTTGCTAGGCTAGTCAGGTCTTGCCGTAGGTGAGGGTGTCAGGAAGTTTGTGTGTGAGGCTCTGATCGAGAAGGAGTGTCACCGATAATGACTACGGTGTCACCGAAGAAAGGCCATGACCCGGCGAGGGTCAACGAGATCAGCGAGAAGCTGATGGAAAATCCTGAGCTGGCTAGCCTGATCAGCGAGCTGTCGACCTCCGCTGATGATGCCAGCGAGCTGGTCAAAGGCCTGCTGCAGGCATCAATCAACGCTGGTCTGCAGGCGGAGATGGATGCGCATTTGGGCTATAGCCACTCCGACCGCAAGTCCAAAGCCCAGGTTGAACCCGTGCACGGCGGCAATCACCGCAACGGGTCGTACACCAAGACCGTCAATTCTGGCTACGGCGCGGTGGAAGTGACCGTGCCCAGGGATCGTGCCGGCACGTTTACTCCGAAGATGGTGCCCAAGGGCGCACGTCGGCTCACAGAGCTCGACGACATGATCGTCTCGCTATACGCCGGTGGGATGACAGTGCGCGATATTCAGCATCACCTCGCGACCACGCTCGGGGTGGATATGAGCCCGGATACGATCAGCACGATCACCGATGCGGTGTTAGACGAGGTCATGATCTGGCAAAACCGCCAGCTCGACGAGTTTTACCCGGTGATCTTCCTCGACGCGCTACGCGTGAAAATCCGTGACGGTCACCGCGTGGTCAATAAGGCCTGCTACATGGCGGTTGGTGTCGACATGGACGGCATCAAGCACATCCTGGGATTGTGGATTGCCGATAATGAAGGCGCTGCCTTCTGGGCATCGGTGTGCGCGGATCTGGCCAACCGTGGCGTCCAGGACGTGTTCATCGTGTGCTGCGACGGGCTGAAAGGCTTGCCGGAAGCTGTCGAGGCAACCTGGCCGAATTCCATGGTGCAAACCTGCATTGTGCACCTGATTCGGGCTTCGAACCGGTGGGTGTCGCATCAGGACCGCAAATCTGTCTCCCGTGCGCTACGTGAGGTCTACACGGCCGCCAACGAGGACACCGCCCGCGACGCCCTGGACGCGTTCGAAGCCAGTGAACTGGGCCGTAAATACCCGCAATCGGTCAAAGTCTGGCGCGACGCCTGGGACCGGTTCGTGCCGTTTTTACAGTTCCCGCCAGCGGCCCGCCGGGTGCTCTACACCACGAATTCGATCGAATCGCTCAACGCTGAACTGCGTAAAGCTACCCGTAACCGCGGGCAATTCCCGAACGACACCGCGGCGCTGAAAACGCTGTGGTTGATGATCTGCAACATCGAGGACAAGCGCGCTGCCCAGCGAGCGAAAAAAGCGAAGCGCGACATCGAATGCAATGGCTATATTGAAGGAGCGAAAGCCACCGGGTGGAAACAAGCCATCAACCAACTAGCCGTGGCTTACCCCGACCGATTCGCGGACTACTTGTAAACCAAGCCTCCGCACACAAACAATCGGACACTCTCGTTATGGTGGCATGCGGACACACTTTTCTTTACTTAACCCCGTAGCGTGGACAACCGTCTTTTTTTAGTGATGCGTCACAGCACCAGAATCTTTGAAGGAGGCCTATCCGAATTGACTGAGCAGACCACCGCCACACCCCAGCCTCCAGCAGAGGACAAGCTGGTCACACCCGCCTTCGCCCTCGCGTGGGTCATTAACTTCACGCAGTACCTGGCTTTCTACATTCTGGTCACGACGATGGCCCTCTACGCGGTGAAGCAGTTCGCGGCCTCGGATGCGGCGGCTGGTTTCGCCTCCAGCTCCTTCGTGGTCGGTGCCACGGTGGCGCGCTTGTTCTCCGGATACCTCGTGGACGCCTTCGGCAGGCGGCGGGTGCTGTGGATCTCCCTGGCAGTGGTGGCGGTCAGCAGCGTCGGCTACCTGCTGGAGGGCTCCTTCTGGGTACTGATCCTGGTGCGCATGCTGCACGGCCTGAGCTACGCGATCGCCTCCACGGCGGTGATGACCACCGCCCAGCGGGTTATCCCGCCGGCTCGCCGCGCGGAGGGCACCGGCTTCTTCGCGCTGGGTAATACGCTCTCCACGGCGCTGGGCCCGGCCTTCGGGCTGTTCCTGGTCGGCCAGTTCAGCTACCGCGCATTGTTCACGACGACGATCGCGGTTGCGGTGGTCAGCCTGGTTCTCGGCGTCCTCCTGGGAATGACGGCGGGGGAGCGCGCCGCGGCGGAAGAATCCCGCGGTGGGGAACGTCCGAGCTTCCACGCCTCCGATATCGCGGACGGCCGGGTGGTGCCGATCGGTGTGTTCATGCTGATTGTGGGTGTGAGCTACTCGGGCGTCATCACCTTCCTGATGAGTTATTCGGAGCAGCGCGGCACGCAGACGGGTGCCTCGGTGTTCTTCCTGGCTTATGCCGCCGCGATGTTCATCTCCCGCTTCTTCCTGGGCCGTATCCAGGATGAGCGGGGCGATAATGCCGTGGTGTACTTCGGCGTGGCCATGTTCATCCTGGCGCTGGTGGTGCTGGCGCTGGCGGGTAACGACGCGCTGGTCATCGTTGCTGGTGTGTTGAGTGGTCTGGGTTATGGGACGCTGATGCCCGCCTCGCAGGCTATCGCGGTGCGGTTGGTGGACGCCTCCCGGCTGGGCACCGGCGTCTCAACCTTGATGCTGCTGGTTGATGTGGGCGTGGCCCTGGGGCCGATCTTCCTGGGCTCCCTGATCAGCGCGACGGGGTATTCGGCGATGTACCTGCTGCTCGCGGGCCTGGTCGCGGTGGCTGGGGTGTTCTACTTCTTCGTCCACGGGCGGCGGCCGCAGGCCAGGCAGGGGTACGCGGAGGCTTAAGCCGACGCCTGGCTGCACAACGCGGTGGGCTAGCGTTAGTTGATATGGCACATGATGGTGGAGAGTTAACGCGGGGGCCAGGAGCACGAAGGGAGTCCGGCGGGGAGGCCGGCGGCGCGCAAGCGCTGGCGGCTGGCGGGGAGTCGAGCTCGGTGGCTGGGCAGAAGCCCGATGCGGGAGCTGACGAGAGGCCGGGCTCGGCGGTAGCCGAGAAACCAGCTGTACCGCAATCGATCTGGGTACTCGTGGCTGCGGCCTTCATCATCGCGCTGGGCTATGGGCTGATTGCGCCGATCCTGCCGCAGTTCGCGCAGTCCTTCAACGTGGGCGTGGCCGCCGCTGGTGCGGTCATTAGTATCTTTGCCTTCTCCCGCCTAGCGTTTGCTCCGGTTTCTGGCCGGCTGGTGGACCGCCTGGGCTCGCGGCGGATTTACCTATCGGGTTTGCTGATTGTGGCGGGAACCACCGGCCTGGTGGCTTTCGTGGGGGAGTACTGGCACATCCTGCTGCTGCGCCTGATCGCGGGTATTGGTTCCACGATGTTCACGGTCTCCGCGATGGGGCTGATCGTGCGCCTGTCCCCACCCGAGATCCGCGGGCGATGCTCCAGCCTGTATGCCACCGCCTTCCTGCTGGGTAATGTGCTGGGGCCGGTGCTGGGCGCGATGCTGACGGTGTTGGGCATGCGAGCGCCCTTCGCGATCTATGGCGCAGCGGTCTTCATCGCGGCTGTGGTGGTGTGGTGGCGCATGCCCGCCTCTGTCGGGCTGCAGCCCACCGAGGGTGGGCGACCGACCACCCCGATGCGTTTCCGGGAGGCCTTCGCGGACTCCGCCTACCGCAGCGCCTTGGTTGGTGGCTTCGCCAATGGCTGGCTGAACTTCGGCGTGCGCGTGGCGACCCTGCCGCTGCTCGCGGCGGCGATCTTCGAATCCGGGGCCGCCTATGCCGGGCTGGCGATGGCCACCTTTGCTGCGGGCAATGCGGTGGTGCAGCAGTTCAGCGGGCGGGCGGCCGATCAGGTTGGCCGCAAGCCGCTGATCTTGGTGGGGCTGCTGGCCAATGGTACGTTCACCGCGGCGCTGGGGTTCTCCGACCGGGTCTGGTCCCTGCTGCTGCTCAGCGTGCTGGCGGGTGCCGGTGCCGGGCTGTTCAACCCGGCGCAGCAGGCGGTGCTCGCGGATGTGATCGGGGCGGAACGTTCAGGTGGCCGGGTGTTGGCGAACTTCCAGATGGCGCAGGATACCGGCGCGATCTTGGGGCCGATCATCGTGGGGCTGTTGATCCAACAGGCCGGCTTCCGCGCGGGATTCCTGGCCTGCGGCGTGGTCGCGGGGATAGCGGTGGTGGCCTGGTGCTTTGGTAGGGAGACACTGCGCAAGCAGAGCTCGGTCTCCGCGCTCTAGGGGCCGGCAGATTGCTCTTCAGGATCACTGTGCGGGGGATGGGAGCCCGGGGTGCAGCGCGGGCTACGGCGACGGCCCGCCATCGTGAAAGATGTATCGCTCACCGCGCCGCGGTCGGGGATCTAGCAACGCGCTGCCCGCGACATGGGGCTCAAAGTGTGCGGCGGTCGCGCGCTCCGGTCGCCGCCGAGCAGCGGCGGCCCCTAAGGGCGGGCTTTGCCGAGGAACCAATATGGGCACCACTGCACCTCGGCGGGGCTGAGCTGCCACGTGTTCACGCAGTGCCGGCGCACCTGCTTGCAGAGACTGCCCTCGCCGGCAACCCAGACGTAGCGGGCGAGGCGGGCGGGGTGCTCGAGGTAATCTATGCGCTCGAGTAGGCGCGCGGTGTGCGTGGCGAATTCGGTGGCGGGGGAAAATAGGAGCTCAAGGCTGCCGAGCCTGCCCTGCCATTCCGAGAGTAACTTCGGCTCAATATCCTCGGAGTTTTCCGCGACCGCAATCACGTGCATTTCCTGAAGCTGTTGTGGTGCGAAGGCTGCTGTGTACTCCAGGATCGCGCGCAGGGACGGCAGCGCGGAGGGGTCCGCGATGAGGGTCTGTGCCGAGCTAGCGCGGTGCCATAGGCCCTGGGCGGTCCAGATGCCCACTTCCGAACCCGCCTGGGCGGAGAGACACCATCGCAGGCCCGGGCCCACTTGCTCATCGGTGTCGAGGTTCTGTTGAGTGATGCCGTGGGTCACGATGTCGAAGGTGAGCTCGCCTTCGTGGGGGTCGAAACGGCGCACGGTGTACCAGCGCAGGTTCGGCCGGATGTGTTCGGGCATCGCGGCGACGGCGGCGCGCAGATTTTCGCTGCCCGGGTGCTGTGGGAGGTGTAGTGGCGCGCCGGGTTGTGGCATGAGCAGCCCGAAGAACTCATCCGGGCCGGAGAGTTGGTGCGTCGCAAAGGCGGGAGAGTGTAGCGTGATGCGACGCAGCCGGGGCGACGGTGCAGAAACTGGGCGGACTGTGGCGCGGAAAAGCCCATGCTCTCCGACCTGCGGCGGGGTGAGCAAGCTGTGATCGGAGAACGCGGCCTGCTGGCGGGAGCTGGACGTGAGCTTCGTGAGCGATGCGGCAGCAGTATTCATGATGGAGATTAGCTTACCCTTACCTCCCTTCCGCTGGAAAGGGGGGGCGGGCAGGTCTGATCCCCGCGATAGCTGGGCGGGGTATGCGGGATGGCTGAAACGCAGGCAAGAAAAAAGCGGGGCCCGAGGGTGATCCTCGGGCCCCGCTGGGGCTCAGGCCGGCTGGCTAGCCGGGCAGAGAGGCAGTATTACTTGCCGACCTTAGTGAACTGCTTGACGATCTTCTCGATGTTCGCGATCAGAGCAGAGATGGAGCCCAGCAGAGCGACGACAGCGGCGACAGCAGAGCCAATCTTGATCAGCTTCTCGAGGCCGGAGGCGTCGTCCTTCCAGCCGAAGAAATCCTGGGCGGAGGAGCCCTTAGGTTCCTTCTCGTCCTCGTTCTCTGGCTCGGTGACGTCCCCGCCCTCGGTCTCCTGGCCCTTGTCCTCTTCCTTGCCCTTCTCGGAGGAGCCAGCCAGCTTGTCCTTCAGCTCGGAGGAGCCGTTAGTGTTCTGCTCAGCGGCGGTAACCTTGTCGTCCTTGATTGGCTCCTCAGCGACAGCGACGCCGTGGGACAGAGCGACGGAGGAAGCAGCTGCGAGTGCGATGATGGTCTTCTTCACGAAGAATCCTTCCCGGCCCCTGATGTTGAGGACCGATTGTGTCAATGAAGTTTGAGGGCGATCCGGCGCTGAATCCTCATGCTTTCCCGGTTCCCCGGTGCCGTCACGAACCCGGGCGAAAAATTTCCGACCACGTCCAGCGCGTACGCAGCAAAGTATAAGCGAAAGATGATAAAAAAGCATCTCTATTTTTAGGACTTTTCGGCGCTCCGTGCAGTTTGCCGGTAAAGCTCCAGCATGCGCTTGAAAATCTCCCCGAAAATGGCACCTTAAAGTGCTGTAAATCACAGCTCGTAGCCACCGCAATCAGGCGGGTCCATAGCATCTCGGCTCCCAAGATTTGGGAGGCCAGCCAGCCTGTGCCATAATGTGCAGGTTGCCTCGCGCGGGCACGCTTTGTCGTGCGCGCACAACCGAGGCAAGGACCGCGTGCGTGAGGGTCGGAAATCCCGCGCACACCAACTACTAGGTTCTAGGAGACTCTAAAGTGCTTCAGCAAGAATCGCGCGTGCGAGTAGCTGACAACTCGGGTGCCCGGGAAATCCTGGTCATCCGCGTGCTCGGCGGCTCCGTCAAGCGCAGCGCTGGCATTGGCGATGTCGTGGTTGCAACCGTCAAGGAAGCAGCCCCAGGCGGCACCGTCAAGGAAAACGAAATCGTGCGTGCAGTCATCGTCCGCACCAAGAAGCCAACCCGCCGCCCAGACGGTTCCTACATCGCTTTCGATGAGAACGCAGCCGTCATCATCAAGGCCAACGATAACGACCCACGTGGTACCCGTATCTTCGGCCCAGTCGCTCGTGAGCTTCGCGAGAAGAAGTTCATGAAGATCGTTTCTCTTGCTCCGGAGGTGCTGTAAATGAAGATCCGCAAGGGCGATACCGTCATTGTTATCTCCGGCCCGGACAAGGGTGCTAAGGGCAAGGTCATCGAGGCCTACCCGAAGCGCGACAAGGTTCTTGTCGAGGGCGTCAACCGCATCAAGAAGCACGTAGCCAACTCCGCCCCTGAGCGTGGCGCAGAGTCCGGCGGCATCGTGACCCAGGAGGCGCCGATCCACGTCTCCAACGTGATGGTCATCGACTCCGACGGCAACCCGACCCGCATTGGTTACCGCTTCGAAGACGGCAAGAAGATCCGCGTATCCAAGCGCAACGGGAAGGACATCTAAGGATGAGCGACAACTACACTCCTCGTCTGAAGGCTCAGTACCGTGAGGAAATCCGGGAAAAGCTGCAGGCTGAGTTCAACTTCGACAACGTCATGCAGATCCCAGGCGTGACCAAGGTTGTCGTCAACATGGGCGTCGGCGACGCTGCACGTGACTCCAAGATGATCAACGGCGCAATCGCTGACCTGACCGCAATCACCGGCCAGAAGCCGCAGGTCCGCACCGCGAAGAAGGCAATCGCTAACTTCAAGCTGCGTGAGGGTATGCCGATCGGCGCCCGCGTCACCCTGCGTGGCGACCGCATGTGGGAGTTCCTGGACCGCCTGCTCACGATCGCCCTGCCGCGTATTCGTGACTTCCGCGGCCTCTCCGACCGTCAGTTCGACGGCCACGGCAACTACACCTTCGGCCTCTCCGAGCAGACCATGTTCTACGAGATCGACGTGGACAAGATGGACCGTCCACGCGGTATGAACATCACCGTCGTCACCACTGCCACGAACGACGAAGAGGGCCGCGCGCTGCTGCGCCGCCTCGGCTTCCCGTTCAAGGACAAGGACGGCAAGATGCAGCAGGCTGACTAGTTTCTAGTCTTCTGTAGCTTTCTGGCAGCGCCCCACCGTAACCGGTGGGGCGCTGTTGCTATCTGGGGGAGCGGTATTCGCGGAACAAGGTGATATGTCATCGACAGGGGTGGGGTTTCGTCGCTAGGCTGGGAATCATTCTGCATTTATCAGCATCCCGGTGTTTCCGTGCCGGAGGTGCGAAGAAAAGCAAAGGAGCAAAAATGTCCTTCCTGCCTAGCGCTATCCTGCGTTCCGTCCCTGGCGCCTATATCGTTAACTCTGCCATCGAGAAGTTCGGTGCCGAGCCAGCCAAGTCCGCTGGCCTCCAGCAGTTCGCCGCCACTGGCGTCCCGGCTCTGAAGAAGCTGCCCAGCGATCAGTTCGCCAATATCCTCGGCGGCGCAGAGCTCGCCGTCGGCGGTGCACTGCTCGCTCCCTTCGTCTCCAATAAGCTCGCGGGCGCTGCCCTGACCACCTTCGGCGCCGGACTGCTCACGATGTACTTCCGCAACCCGAACATGACCCAGGAGGACGGCATCCGCCCGACCGAGGAGGGCCTGCAGCTCTCCCCGAACGTCTTCCTCGTGGCCATCGGCGCCGGGCTCGTCGCCATGGACGCTGCCGACGGCGCCAATAAGTTCGCCACGAAGCGCAAGATCAAGAAGGCCGAGAAGCGCGCAGCAAAGCGCGCACTCAAGGAAGAAAACTAAAGCCGACCAGGTTCCGGCGTGGAGCACTCCGGGGTAAGTCCGGGGGTCAAGCCAGTAGGGGAGGCGGAGACAATTCACGCCGGGTTCACCCTGGCCTCCCTTGACGGTCACCTCCATTGCCTATCTTGTTGCTCGCAAGACCAACAAGTAGAAGGACAATTACGTGGCAATCAAGGGCATGAACCTGCTGTTCCAATCTCGTCGCTCGTCCCGCACCTGTACCTACAAGTGCGGCAACGCCTGCTTCGGCGAGTGCGGAAACACCTCCTCGAACCCATACTTCGGGGACATTTCCCGCCGCAGCGTGCTGCGCGGTGCTGGCCTGGCAGCGCTGACGATCGGCGGCGGCAGCGCACTGGCGGCCTGCGCCGACGGCAGCACCACCCAGTCCTCCGGCTCCTCCGAGGGCGGCAAGGCCTCTGGGCCGCTGAAGGGCATGCAGTTCGAGCCGGTGGAGCCCAATGAGAAGGACGAGCTCGTGGTCCCGGCGGGCTACGCCTCCGGCGTCCTGATCGCCTGGGGCGACCCGATCTTCCCGGATGCCCCGAAGTTCGACCCCTACAAGCAGACTGCCAAGGCTGCGGAGCGCCAGTTCGGCTTCAACAACGACTTCGCGGGCCTGCTGGAGCACCCGAAGGACCCGAACCGCCTGCTGTACGTGTGCTCCCACGAGTACACCACCGAGCCACACATGTTCCCGCGCTACGACGCGGACAACCCCACCGATGAGCAGATCAACATCGGCCTGGCCAACCACGGCCACACCATCCTCGAGGTCTCCAAGGTTGGCAAGACCGGCGAGCTCAAGCGCGAATTCGGTCCGCTGAACCGCCGCATCACCGGCGAAACCATCTTCGAGATGCGCGGCGTGGCCGCCGGCCACGAGCTGGTGAAGACCAAGGCCGACCCGACCGGCAAGAAGGTTCGTGGCACCCTGAACAACTGTTCCGGCGGCATCACCCCGTGGGGCACCTTCCTCTCCGGCGAGGAAAACTTCGAGCAGTACTGGGCCAATGCCGATAAGGCGCAGGTCGAGGGCAAGGCCAAGGAAGACATCAAGCGCTTCGACGCCCCGGAGGGTGCTTCCGAGCGCAAGTGGGAGCGCCTCCACGACCGCTTCGACCTCTCCAAGGAACCCAACGAGTTCCACCGCTTCGGCTGGATGGTGGAGGTCGACCCCACCGACCCGTACTCCACCCCGGTCAAGCACACCTCCATGGGCCGCTTCAAGCACGAGGCCGGCAACATCTACGTCACCGATGATGGCACCGTCGTCTGCTACTCCGGCGACGACGCCCGCTTCGAGTACATCTACAAGTTCGTCTCCTCCAAGAAGATCAAGGAGGGGGACATGAAGCACAACATGACCATCCTCGACGAGGGCACTCTCTACGTCGCCACCCTGAAGGGTAACTCCCCAGACAAGGAGATCACCGGCGACGGCGAGCTGCCAGAGGACGGCAAGTTCGACGGCACTGGCCAGTGGAAGAAGCTGCTGACCGTCACCGCGGACGGCGCGAAGTCCCACGTCGAGGGCTTCACCCCAGAGGAGGTCGCCGTCTACACCCGCATGGCTGCGGACAAGGTCGGTGCGACCAAGATGGACCGCCCGGAGGACTTTGAGGCGAACCCGCACACCGGCCTGGTCTACGTTGCACTGACCAATAACAAGTACCGCGGTGCGACCGGCGAGAACGCCGAGAAGAACCAGGAGGACCCGAAGGAATACGCCCCGATCCGGGAGAACAAGAACGGCCTGGTCATGGAGCTCGACGACGAGCACGCGGGGGAGAAGTTCACCTGGAACCTGCTGCTGGTCTGTGGTGACCCGGAGGAGGCCGAGACCTACTTCGGCGGGTTCGATAAGTCCAAGGTTTCCCCGATCTCCTGCCCGGATAACCTGGCCTTCGATTCCCACGGCAACCTGTGGATCTCCACCGACGGCAATGCCCTGGACAGCAACGACGGCCTCTATGCGGTCGGCCTGAAGGGCGAGAACCGCGGTGAGACCCGCTGCTTCCTCACCGTTCCGGTGGCTGCGGAGACCTGTGGTCCGATTGTCACCGATGAGCGAGTCATGGTGAACGTCCAGCACCCAGGCGAGGACGACGACGCCACCTTCGAAAAGCCCGCTTCCCACTGGCCGGATGGCGGCAACTCGGTGCCGCGCCCGGCAGTGGCTGTGGTCTGGCGCCGTGACGGTAAGAAGATCGGCATCGAGGCCTAGCAGAAAGGGCCCAGCGGAAAAGGCCCGGCGAAAGAGGCTCAGCAGAAAGAGCCCAGCGGAAAGCCCTATGGGGGATGGCCGCGGCGACCGTTATATCGGCGCCGCGGCTTTGGCGTCAGTTCTCCAGTCGTGGAACACGACGGTCGGAGTGGATGCTAGCGGGGGGTCAACAGACGCCGGCTTGGCAATAAATACGCAGGTTGCTAAGCTTGTTGAGTCTTGTTGCGGGAAAAGTGTGCCCACAGCACACTTGACGTGCGCAGATCTGCTCACACAGTCAACAAGAGCTAGTAAGAAAACATCCACTTTGTTGTAGGCCCCCTGCCCATAGCGGCCGCGGACACATCTTGGTAGCGAGCGCCCCAAGCTATTGGGCTTGGAAGTGCGTTAGTCGCCAGCGAGTCGCGGTGCACGCGAAAAGGGTGGGAACGGGAACCGCAACGAGAAAGGTAAAGGTCACCTAAACCATGACCATGACTGACCCGATCGCGGACATGTTGTCCCGCGTGCGGAACGCTTCCAACGCGTTCCACGACAGCGTCACGATGCCTTCCTCCAAGCTCAAGGCTCACATTGCTGAGATCCTGAAGCAGGAAGGCTACATCGAAGACTTTGCCGTCAACGACCGCAAGGATGGCAAGGCAGGCAAGGAGCTTGAGATCACCCTCAAGTACGGCCCGACCCGCGAGCGCGCACTCGCCGGTGTCCGCCGCGTCTCCAAGCCAGGCCTGCGTGTGTACACCAAGTCCACTAATCTGCCAAAGGTTCTCGGTGGCCTGGGCGTGGCAATCATCTCCACGTCCCACGGCCTGCTGACTGACCGTGAGGCCTCGAACAAGGGCGTCGGCGGCGAAGTGCTCGCCTACGTCTGGTAATAGAAGGAGGAACCAAGCATGTCTCGTATCGGCTTCGCTCCGGTGTCCGTCCCTTCTGGCGTCACCGTCACCATCAACGGTCAGAACGTTGAGGTCAAGGGTCCAAAGGGCACCCTCAACACTGACATCCCAGCGCCGATCGCAGTGGCACAGGAAGGCGACGAGATCGTCGTCTCCCGCCCGGACGATCACCGCAAGAACCGCTCCCTGCACGGCCTTTCCCGCTCCCTCGTCAACAACATGGTTGTTGGCGTGACCGAGGGGTACACCACGAAGATGGAGATCTTCGGCGTTGGTTACCGTGTGCAGCTCAAGGGCAAGGACCTCGAGTTCTCCCTGGGCTACTCCCACCCAATCCTGATCAAGGCTGACGAAGGTATCACCTTCGCCGTGGACGGAAACACCAAGTTCTCCATCTCTGGCATCGACAAGCAGAAGGTCGGACAGATCGCCGCCAACATTCGTGGCCTGCGCAAGGATGACCCATACAAGGGTAAGGGCATCCGCTACGAGGGCGAGCAGGTCCGTCGCAAGGTCGGAAAGACGGGTAAGTAATGAGCAACAACGATTCCAACAAGGCTGGCAAGCGCCTCCCGCTGGGCAAGGACATCTCCACTCGCCGTCGCGTTGCGCGCTCCCGCCGTCACAACCGCATCCGCAAGACCATCCAGGGCACCCCAGAGACCCCGCGTCTCGTCGTGCACCGTTCTTCTCGCCACATGCACGCACAGATCATCGACGACACCGTCGGTCACACCCTGTGCGCTGCGTCCACCCTCGAAGCAGAGGTCCGTGGAGTCGAGGGCGACAAGAAGGCACGTGGCGCCAAGGTTGGCGAACTGATCGCACAGCGTGCGAAGGAAGCTGGCATCGAGGCAGTCGTCTTCGACCGCGCTGGCTACCAGTACCACGGCCGCGTCGCCGCTCTGGCAGACGCCGCCCGCGAAGGTGGTCTGAAGTTCTAATGATCACCAACACCATGAACTCCAACGGAAGGAACGCGTGATGTCGGAACGTGACCGTAACGGCGGACGCTCCGCCGATAACAACCGCAACGATCGCAACGAGCGCGGCGGCCGCAACGACCGCGGTGGCCGTAACGATCGTCGCAACAACCAGCAGGACGAGCGCAACCAGTACATCGAGCGCGTCGTCACCATCAACCGTGTGTCCAAGGTCGTCAAGGGTGGTCGTCGCTTCAGCTTCACCGCTCTGGTGATCGTGGGTGACGGCCAGGGCATGGTCGGTGTCGGCTACGGCAAGGCCAAGGAAGTCCCGGCTGCTATCCAGAAGGGTGCCGAGGAAGCTCGCAAGAACTTCTTCCGCGTCCCGATGATCAACGGCACCATCACCCACCCGGTGCAGGGCGAGGCCGCTGCAGGCGTCGTCATGCTGCGTCCGGCTGCTCCAGGTACCGGTGTTATCGCCGGTGGCGCAGCCCGCCCGGTGCTGGAGTGCGCTGGCGTCCAGGACATTCTCTGCAAGTCGCTCGGCTCGCCGAACGCCATCAACGTTGTTCACGCAACGGTGGCCGGCCTGAAGGAGCTCGTGCGCCCAGAAGAGGTCGCCGCACGTCGTGGCAAGAGCCTCGAAGAGGTTGCTCCGGCAGCCATGCTGCGCGCCCGTGCTGCAGGACAGGGGGCATAACCCATGGCACTGAAGATCCGTCAGATCAAGGGCACTGTTGGTAGGAAGCAGAACCAGCGTGACACGCTGCGTTCCCTCGGCCTGAAGCGCATCGGTCAGGAGGTCATCCGCGAGGACAACTCTGTCACCCGCGGCATGGTCCACACCGTTCGCCACCTGGTCGAGGTCGAAGAAGTGGCAGGGGAGTAAAAATGAGCGATCCAATCAAGCTCCACGACCTCCGTCCGGCCAAGGGTGCAAACAAGGCCAAGACCCGCGTCGGTCGCGGTGAAGCATCCAAGGGTAAGACCGCTGGTCGTGGTACGAAGGGCACCAAGGCCCGCAACAAGGTTCCTGCATACTTTGAGGGTGGCCAGATGCCACTGCAGATGCGTCTGCCGAAGCTCAAGGGATTCAAGAACAACAACAAGGTCATCTTCCAGGTCGTGAACGTCTCCGACCTCGAGAAGGCCTTCCCGAACGGCGGCGACGTCGCAGTTGCAGACCTCGTCGCAGCTGGCCTGGTCCGCGCTAAGCAGCCGGTCAAGGTTCTGGGCAACGGCGAGATCAGCGTCAAGCTGAACGTCACCGCACAGAAGTTCTCGGGCTCCGCTAAGGAGAAGATCGAGAAGGCAGGCGGCTCCGTCACGGAGGCTTAAGCCTGAAAAACGCAGCCCGGTGAGGGACTTTCCTCGCCCGGTAGCGATATAGCAAGACCCCGCTCGGTGCATCTCGCACCGGCGGGGTCTTGTGCTTTCTGCGAACCATTCCCTTAGCAGGCCGAAGACTTTCTAAACCAGTAGCCAAACTGTTACTCTGGTTTGGTTATCTGCCTAGGCGCCTCTCACTCAGTGGCCGCCTAGGGGTGGCATAATAAGCAACCGGCAGCGTGGCAAAGAAAACCGTGTCCGCACCGGCTGCTACTTTGCTACTAGAGACTTCAATTCCATGGCGCACGCTCTGCGGCATCGGCCCTGCGATAACTCGCGCGGCCACCACAGCGCGGGCCCACCAACACAGGAGGCCAGTTTGTCCGCCATCACCGGGGCGTTCAAAAACGTTGATCTCCGCAAGAAGATCCTTTTCACTCTTGCGATGATCATCCTGTACCGCATCGGCTCGCAGATCCCAACGCCGGGCGTCGACTACGCAAACATCACCAAGCAGATCTCGGAGCTCACCGAATCCTCCGCGGTCTACTCGCTGATCAACCTCTTCTCCGGCGGCGCGCTGCTGCAGCTGTCGATCTTCGCGATCGGCATCATGCCGTACATTACGGCGTCGATCATCGTGCAGCTGCTCACCGTGGTGATCCCGAAGTTCGAGCAGCTGAAGAAGGAGGGCCAGACCGGCCAGGCGAAGATGACGGAATACACCCGTTATCTCACCGTCGCGCTGGCCCTGCTGCAGTCCGCGGGCATCGTCGCCCTGGCGGACCGCGAGCAGCTGCTCGGCCAGGGCATCCCGGTCCTCAAGGACGAGGTCGGCATCTTCGGCCTGATCGTCATGGTCCTCATCATGACCTCCGGCGCTGTTCTCGTGATGTGGCTCGGCGAGCTCATCACCGACCGCGGCGTGGGCAACGGCATGTCCCTGCTCATCATGGCGGGTATTGCAACCACCCTGCCGGGGGAGGGTGTGTCCATCCTCTCCAACTCCGGTGGCTTCATCTTCGGTGCGGTGGTCTTCGGCATGCTGCTGCTCATCGTCGGCGTGGTCTTCGTCGAGCAGGGCCAGCGCCGCATCCCGGTGCAGTACGCCAAGCGCATGATCGGCCGCCGACAGTACGGCGAGACCTCCACCTACCTGCCGCTCAAGGTCAACCAGGCCGGCGTGATCCCGGTGATCTTCGCGTCCTCCCTGCTGACCGTCCCTATCCTGATCACCCAGATCATCCAGTCCGGCGCTGCAGCCGGCGAGGACGTGGCCAACAACTGGTGGAACCGCAACGTCATGACCGTCCTGCAGAACCCGGCGGCGTGGCAGTACATCCTGGTCTACCTCGCGCTGATCATCTTCTTCTCCTTCTTCTACGTTTCCGTCCAGTACGACCCGTACGATCAGGCGGACAACATGAAGAAGTACGGTGGCTTCATCCCGGGTATCCGCCCGGGTCGCCCGACCGCCGAGTACCTCGGCTACGTCATGAACCGCCTTCTGGTCGTGGGCTCCCTGTACTTGGGTATCATTGCGGTGTTGCCCAATATCCTCATTAACTTGGGAGTGGACACGTCCCAGGCCTCCGGCGGCGGCATGCCGTTCGGTGGTACCGCGGTTCTGATTCTCGTGTCCGTGGCCCTGACCACGGTCAAGCAGATCGAATCGCAAATGATGCAAGCTAACTACGAAGGATTCCTCAAATGAGACTAGTTCTCCTCGGACCTCCCGGTGCCGGCAAGGGCACCCAGGCCCAGCTGCTCTCCGACGCGCTGAACATCCCGCACATCTCCACGGGCGACCTGTTCCGCGCGAACATTTCCCAGGGCACCGAGCTTGGCAAGCAGGCTCAGGAGTACATGGACGCCGGCAAGCTGGTCCCGACCGAGGTCACCGCGAACATGGTCCGTGCCCGCCTCGAGGAGGCCGACGCCGCCAATGGCTTCCTGCTGGACGGATTCCCGCGCACCATCGAGCAGGCCGACCTGCTCGAGGAGATGCTCAAGGAAAAGGACCTGAAGCTGGACGCGGTCATCAACTACCAGGTCTCCGAGGACGTCGTGGTCGAGCGCATGCTCTCCCGTGGTCGTAACGACGACAACGAATCCACGATCCGCACCCGCCTGCAGGTCTACCGCGAGGAGACCGCACCGCTGATCGACTACTACCAGGGCCGCATCCTCAACATTGACGCCGAGGGCTCCGTGGAGGATATCTCCGAGGCCACCCTCTGCGCCCTGGACAAGTAAGCACAGGGACGCATCACTGCCAGCACCGGCAGCGGCGTCCCCGCTAGGGCCCAACGGCCCACCAGTTTCCCGCCCATTTTCCGGACGTCACCGGTGGGCGGGTTTAACTTTTGGCCCACCAAACTGGGCTACAAGAAAAACACAAGAACAAGGAGGCTTTCGGTGGCTTTCCGAAAGAAGAGCAAGAAGATCGCCGCGAAGACACCCGCGGAACTGGACGCCATGCAGGCCGCAGGCGAGGTCGTGGGCCGCGCCCTGCAGGCCGTGAAGGCCGCCGCGGAGCCCGGCGTCACCACCCTCGACCTCGACGAGATCGCCGAGGCCACCATCCGCGAGGCCGGCGCAACCCCAGCCTTTCTCGGCTACCAGGGCTTCCCGGGCTCCATCTGCAGCTCCGTCAACGACATGGTCGTCCACGGCATCCCGGCGGCGGACGTCGTCCTGAAGGAAGGCGACCTCGTCTCCATCGACTGCGGTGCGATCCTCGACGGCTGGGTAGGGGACTCCGCCTGGACCTTCGGTATCGGCGAGCTCGCCCGCGAACATGAGCTGCTCAACCAGGCCACCGAATGGGTCCTCATGGAGGGCCTTAAGGCAATGCGCCCGGGTAACCACCTCACCGATGTTTCCCACGCCCTCGAGCTCGCCACCCGCAAGGCCGAGGACAAGTTCGGTGTACCGCTGCACATCATCGACGGCTACGGCGGGCACGGTATTGGCCGCAGCATGCACGAGGACCCGTTCCTCGCGAACGAAGGTCGCCCGGGCCGCGGGCCGGTGATCCAGGAGGGCTCCGTGCTCGCGATCGAGCCGATGCTCTCGCTGGGCACCATCGACACCGCCGTCCTCGATGATGATTGGGGAGTGGTCACCGTTGACGGCAGCTACTCCTCCCACTGGGAGCACACCGTTGCCGCCACCGCCGGCGGCCCGCGCATCCTCACCCCGCGCCGCTAAACCCTCGGCCCATTTTGGGGGCGGGGGAGCTTCGCGGCCTCGCCCGGTCCCGCGGGGGCGCTTCGCAACCTTGCTCCACGCCGCTCGTCCCCGCACCGGCCTGCAGTTGTTAAAGCCCCAGGTCACGTGTACCATAGACCGATGGTGCAGGTGACGCACCCCAAAAACGGGGAGCAAATTAGACCGCACCATCGTAGCGATACACGCACAAATAGCCGATGACCAGCATGTTCATCGGGGAAATGTGGAGGATATGGCCAAAGAAGGTGCCATTGAGGTTGAGGGCCGCATTATCGAGCCCCTGCCGAATGCAATGTTCCGAGTCGAGCTGGATAACGGGCACAAGGTGCTCGCACACATCTCTGGCAAGATGCGCCAGCACTACATCCGCATCCTTCCTGAGGACCGCGTTGTAGTCGAGCTTTCTCCATACGACCTCTCTCGCGGTCGTATCGTTTACCGCTACAAGTAATAACTCTGTCAGCCTTCGTACATCCAAATCTCACCCGCCCATGGTCACATGCGGCATGGCCGCGTCACACGTGGCCATGTGGGTGAGGTTGCCTACCTCTGGCCGCGGCGGCCGGAGCCCGCTGCTGAACCTCTTGACAACGACCCGCCCCGTAGCGGGTGACGTCGTCAAAAGAAGGAAGCAGACCACCGGGATGAGTACGGAGAAAACCGCCGTAAAACCGGAAGGATAATGCCATATGGCACGCCTTGCTGGTGTAGACCTGCCACGCGAAAAGCGCATGGAGGTCGCACTGACCTACATCTTCGGAATCGGCCCAGCCCGATCCAAGGAGCTGCTGGAAAAGACCGGCATCTCCCCGGACCTGCGTTCCAAGGACCTGAGCGACGAGCAGCTCGCAGCTCTGCGTGACGTGATCGAGAACAACTGGAAGGTTGAGGGTGACCTCCGCCGCGAAATCCAGGCCGACATCCGTCGCAAGATCGAGATTGGTTCCTACCAGGGACTGCGCCACCGCCGTGGCCTGCCAGTCCGTGGCCAGCGCACCAAGACCAACGCTCGTACCCGTAAGGGCCCGAAGAAGACGATCGCAGGAAAGAAGAAGTAATGGCTGCACCGAAGAGCACCGCTACGCGCGCCCGCCGCGGCCGTCGCGTAGTCAAGAAGAACGTGACCCAGGGTCACGCATACATCAAGTCCACCTTCAACAACACCATCGTGTCCATCACGGACCCGAAGGGCCACGTCATCTCGTGGGCATCCTCCGGCCAGGTTGGCTTCAAGGGTTCCCGCAAGTCCACGCCTTTCGCCGCACAGCTGGCTGCCGAGTCCGCTGCCCGCAAGGCAATGGAGCACGGCATGAAGAAGGTCGACGTTTTCGTCAAGGGACCGGGCTCTGGTCGCGAGACCGCAATCCGCTCCCTGTCCACCGCTGGGCTTGAGGTCGGCACCATCGCCGACGTCACCCCACAGCCGCACAACGGCTGCCGCCCACCGAAGCGTCGTCGCGTCTAAGAAAAGAAAGGTTAAGGGATAAACAATGGCTCGTTATACCGGCCCAGTTACCCGTAAGTCCCGTCGCCTCCGCGTCGACCTCGTCGGTGGCGACCGTTCCTTCGAGCGCCGCCCGTACCCACCGGGTCAGGCTGGCCGCGCTCGCATCAAGGAGTCGGAGTACCTGATCCAGCTGCAGGAGAAGCAGAAGGCTCGCTTCACCTACGGCGTCATGGAGAAGCAGTTCCGCCGTTACTACGCAGAGGCCAACGCAATGCCGGGCAAGACCGGTGACAACCTGGTCATCCTGCTGGAGGCTCGCCTCGACAACGTGATCTACCGCGCTGGTCTGGCACGCACCCGCCGCCAGGCACGTCAGCTGGTCTCCCACGGTCACTTCACCGTGAACGGCAAGAAGATCAACGTTCCGTCCTTCCGCGTCTCCCAGTACGACATCATCGATGTCCGCGATCGTTCCCGCTCCATGCTGTGGTTCGACGAGGCACAGGACAACCTGGTCGACGCCAACGTTCCGGCGTGGCTGCAGGTCGTTCCGTCCACCCTGCGCATCCTCGTGCACCAGCTGCCCGAGCGCGCTCAGATCGACATCCCGCTGCAGGAGCAGCTCATCGTCGAGTACTACTCCAAGTAGTCCACGACAACGATCTGAAAAACAGACATTTACTCCCCGCCGTCTACCACCACGGTGCACGGCAATCCTGCTACCGGCGTCAAATAGCGGTCGCCGACAAGGAGAAGTAACACATGCTGATTTCCCAGCGTCCAGAGCTGTCCGAGGAGTTCATCGACGACTCCCGCTCCCGGTTCGTCATCGAGCCGCTTGAGCCGGGCTTCGGCTACACCCTCGGCAACTCCCTGCGCCGCACCCTGCTGTCCTCCATCCCAGGTGCAGCCGTGACCTCCCTGCGGATCGATGGTGTGCTCCACGAGTTCACCACCGTCCCGGGCGTGAAGGAGGATGTCTCCGACATCATCCTGAACATCAAGTCCCTCGTTCTGTCGAGCGACTTCGATGAGCCGGTCACCATGTACCTGCGCAAGGAAGGCGCAGGAGCGGTCACCGGCGCAGACATCGAGACCCCAGCTGGCGTGGAGGTCCACAACAAGGACCTGCACATCGCCACCCTCAACGAGCAGGGCAAGCTGGATATCGAGCTGGTCGTTGAGCGCGGCCGTGGCTACGTCCCGGCTGCTACCTCCACCGACGAGATCGGTCGCATCCCTGTCGACCAGATCTACTCCCCGGTCCTGAAGGTCAGCTACAAGGTCGAGGCAACCCGTGTCGAGCAGCGCACGGACTTCGACAAGCTGATCCTCGACGTGGAGACCAAGAGCTCCATGTCCGCGCGCGACGCCATGGCGTCCGCCGGCAAGACCCTGGTCGAGCTCTTTGGCCTGGCACAGGAGCTCAACATCGAGGCGGAGGGCATCGAAATCGGCCCGTCCCCCCAGGAATCCGAGCACATCGCCGCATACAACATGCCGATCGAGGACCTGGACTTCTCCGTGCGCAGCTACAACTGCCTGAAGCGGGAAGAGATCCACACCGTTGGTGAGCTGGCTGCTCGCACCGAGTCCGACCTGCTGGACATCCGGAACTTCGGCCAGAAGTCCATCAACGAGGTCAAGGTCAAGCTGGCTGGCTTGGGCCTGGCACTCAAGGACTCCCCAGAAGGTTTCGACCTCTCCGACATCGAAGGCTACGACGCCGAGACCGGTGAGTGGGTCGAGACCGAGGGCGAAGACATCGCGGAGTAAATCGCACTTAAGCGCTCAAAGCTTTTAACCCACTCGAGGAGAAGACATGCCAACCCCTAAGAAGGGCGCCCGTCTGGGCGGATCTGCTTCCCACCAGAAGAAGATCCTGTCCAATCTCGCAGCCCAGCTGTTCGAGAACGGCGCAATCAAGACCACGGACGCCAAGGCGAAGCTCCTGCGTCCCTACGCTGAGAAGATCATCACCAAGGCCAAGAACGGCACCCTGGCTGATCGTCGCAACGTTCTGAAGCTCATCCCGAACAAGGACGTCGTGTCCCACCTGTTCACCGAGCTGGCCCCGAAGTTCGAAGGCCGTGAGGGCGGTTACACCCGCATCATCAAGCTGGAGAACCGTAAGGGCGACAACGCTCCGATGTCCCAGATCTCCCTGGTGACCGAGGAGCTGGCTTCCAAGGAGGCAGAGCGTGCAACCCGCGCCGCTGCATCCAAGAAGGCTGCCGAGGAGAAGGCTGCCGAGGCAGCTGAGGAGAAGGACGAGGCCGCAGAGGAGAAGTAATTCTCCGCTGAGGTGATCCTTCGATCTCTTCAACCGGCGGGCACTGTAGGGTCTGCCGGGAGCCGGGTACTACGCACGAGCGTGGTGCCCGGCTTTTGCTATTGCTAGGGCACGCGGCTGGGCTGGCCGGGGTTTCGGTGGCCGTGGCCTGGCTGGGGTGATGCGGGCCTGGCTGGGCTGGAGGGGGCTGGGTGGCAGGGGCCTGGCTGGGCATGAAGGGGTTTCGGGGGCACGGGTGGTGCCGGGTAGATTTGGGGACATGAGTTCAACGGAATCTGGGGCAGCGGGGGGCGCGACAACCGGGATCGGGACGGCGCTGACGGGGGCGGACAGCGACGTCGCCGTTAAGGGCGCGGTGGGCGACGTCGTCGGGGACGCCGCTGGTGGGGACGGTGCCGGGGAGACCGTGCGCGTGCGGATGGACGTCTCCTACGACGGGACGGACTTCCACGGCTGGGCCGCGCAGAAGGGCGGCTTGCGGACCGTGCAGGGCGTGCTGGAGGAGAAGCTAACCCTGGTGTGCCGCACGCCCGTGGAGCTGACTGTGGCGGGGCGGACGGACGCGGGCGTGCACGCCGATGGGCAGGTCTGCCACGCGGATATCCCGGCGGAGGCGTTCACGCATCGGAGCCTGGCGCGGCCCGAGGACCTGGTGCGCCGGCTTTCCCGGATGCTGCCGGAGGATATTCGCCTGAACGCGGCAGTGGCTGCCCCGGAGGGCTTCGACGCCCGATTCTCCGCTTTGCGGCGCCACTACGTGTACCGGGTGTGCACGGCCCCGGGTGGGCCGCTGCCACGGCGGGTGCGGGATACCGCGCGGTGGCGCCGGCCGGTTGATCTGGAGAAGGTGCAGATCGCGGCGGATGCGCTGGTGGGGCTGAATAACTTCGCTGCTTACTGCAAGGCGCGCGAGGGGGCGACGACGATCCGTGAGCTGCAGGAGTTCACCTGGAAGGATGTGTCCACGCCCGCCGAGCCGCAGACCTATGAGGCGCACGTGGTGGCGGATGCGTTTTGCTGGTCGATGGTGCGTTCCATCGTGGGGGCGTGCCTGACGGTGGGGGAGGGCAAGCGCCCGGAGGGTTTCACGGCCGAGCTGCTGGAGCTGGATGAGCGCAGCTCGCAGGTGCCTGTCGCACCGGCGGAGGGGCTGAATCTCGTGGGTGTTGACTACCCGGACGCCTCTGAGTTGGCGGCGCGTGCTGCGGAGACCCGGGCGGTGCGGGAGCTGTAGGGGGCTGGGTATGGCCTGTAGGCCCCGGGCTGTGGGCCCGGGCTGTGGATGAGCTAGGCATGCCTAGCCCCGTGGGCTGGGAGTGCCCTCCGGACAATGAATCCAAGATTGTTCGTGGTTAGCGGATTGTATTGCTGTGGGCGACACAGGAGGCTCGTTTTCTAGGGAGCTTCCGCGTGCTCGAGCGCACTGGTGTTTGGTAGATGCATCGGATCGAAGCGGACCTCATGCCCGCGGTGGCTCACAGTACCGCGGGAATCAATCACCAGATCCGCGATGATGCCGTGGCGGGTTGCTTCTTCGGTGGAGGAGACCAGCACCACGCGGCAGACGGTCGGTGACCACGCCTCGCGCCAGCGGGAGCCGAGGTCGGTGGAGTCCTTGACCGATTGCGCAGTGCCGGTGGGCAGCTGCGTGTTTGTGCTCTTTACTTCGGCGCTCGGGGTACTGGGAAGCTCTGCGCGCAGCACCTGAACCCAGGGAAGATCGGCGGGCAGGCGCTCCAGCAGACGCTCGGCGGAACCAGCCCCATGCAGCAGCACGGTCGATCCCGGCACGAGCTGCACCTGCACCGGATTACCCGCGGAGCTCAGCCCCAGCAACCAACCGGGAGCAGGCAGCGCCCGAAACGTCGGGCCCGGGTCAGTGAACTCCTGCTGTGCATCGGAGTCGCTGGAACCGCTGCCTTTGTTGAAGGGTGGCACACCGGCCCCGGATCCTGCAGCGATGGGCGGGGCGGCATCATCGACCGGCCAGGCCACCACCCCGGAGCCGGCAGCCGCGAACGGCACCCGTCCGCTGAACGCCACCGGGATCGAGGCGAAGGTCGCGCCCACGTTCCCCGTGAGCAGGGCGGGCAGCTCCCCGCCGAGATCCTGCTGGTGTACCAGCAGCGGCGAGATAGTCACGGCGCTGGCGCTCGTGCTGACGTCCCCAATGGAAGAAGACGGAGCGTGAGAAACGGTGTTGGGGTGGGTGGCGTCGGCGTCGTCCCCCGACCCCTCGGAGCCCGGCGCACCCATGCCCGCGACCAGGCGCGAAACACCCACGGTGACCGGCTCCGGGGCGTGGAAAAAGTCGTGCGGAGCAGGAGCGATCCGCCACACCTGCCGCGTCTGATCCTCCGGCCGAACCCGGGCGCTCCAGAGCCACCAACCACCCGCGGCAGCCAACGCGGCAACGATCCCGATGAGCAAAACATGCACTACAAGCATGCGAATTCCCCCTGCGTATCCCCCGGGATGCCCCACATCCCTTGTTGATTCTCCCGAATTCTGTCACAGCGCACCCACGCGCGCATTAGATTGAAGAAATCGCCCTCGGGGGAGGGTAGCAGTGCGGCCATTGCGGAAGGAACGCAGGCCACGCACGTGAGAAACAACGCACAGAATTCAGGGGGACATCGTGCGCACCACAAGTCTGCAAGTATCGGGCTACCGTTTTCTTCTCCGGCGGCTGGAGCTCGCGCTGGTCATCGGCGATCCGCGCATGGCCCACGACCCGCTACGCGCCCAACGCCGCAGTATCGGGGTCGGGTTTCTCGTGAGCGCGCTGATCGCGGGTGGTGCGGTGATGCTTTCGCTGTTGCGGCCGGCCCCGTCCATTGACGACGTCGCCCTCGTCGCCGACGAGCAGGGCAGCCTGCATGTCCGCCTGGAGGACGGTTTCCACCCGGTGAGCAACGTGGCGAGCGCCCGGTTGATGCTGCGCCAGCCGGTGGAGGTGAAGAACTCCACCGCCGCGCTGATCCAGGAAGGCAATGGGGGAGCGCCGATGGGGCCAGCGGTGGGCATTGGGCACGTGCCGGGGCTGAACCCCGCGCCGGTGCAGCAGTGGCTGGTGTGCGATACCTCGGAGGCCGCGGGAAAACCGGATACGCTGCAGGTGAGGGCCGTTGGGGAGGTGGAGAGCTACCAGCGGGGCGTGGTGCGCTCCGGCAAGGCGGTGTGGCTGATCGACGGGACCAAGCGCAGCCTCGCTGAAGGTGGGGCCGCGCGTGCCCTCGGGGCGGTGGAGATTTCGATGGCCCCGGAGCTGCTCAATCGCTTTGACGAGCAGGGCGATAGCTTGATCCCGCGGGGGCTCTCCGGGTTGAAGAAGCCCTTCCACCGGGCGGGGACGGTAGCGCACGCCGGTGACCGGGCATTCCTGGTTGGCCGTGGCGGGGTGTCGGAAGTGACCGGCCCGCGCCGGGAGTACGTGGAGGCCTTGGCCCCGGGCGGGAGCTTTGATGCGGACCTGGGGGCGGTCATGGCTCAGCCGACGGTTGATCTGCTGCCGAATGTGCCGGACCGGGAGGTTTCCTGGGCGCACCCGGAGCACAGCTGCCTGGGGGAGAAGGGCCTTGCGGAGCCGGCTGGTGACGGCGAGGGTGAGGGTGCCGGGGACTCCGGCGGTTCTGGTGACGGGTCCGGAGCCAGGGCTGGGGCTGGTGACAAGGAGGAGGGCCCGGCGCCGGATCCCCGGGCGGCTTACGCAGGACCTGCGGGCACGAGTGCGCTGCTCACCGAGCGCGGCTTCTTCCTCATCGATGCCACCGGCACCCGCTTCACGGTCGGCAAAGCCGAGGACCTCACGGCCCTCGGCTTCACCGAGCACACTCAGGTGCCCTGGCGGGTGATCTCCGGGCTGCCGGAAGGCGGGGTGCTCTCCGAAGCGAATGCCCGGGCGACGAGCACGAGCACTAGGGCCACCGCCAACACTGCGGAGAGCACCAACGGCACCCGGTAGTCCGTCACCTGGTCGGCGACGGGCGCGGCGGTGACCGCCACCGGGACCTCAGCCACAGCGTTGTCCGCGAGGTCGACGGGTGCATCGAAGGCACCGGATGTGGCCGCGTCGTGGGCCCCGGCTTCGCTGCCGGGGCCGTTGGCATGAGGGTTGCCGGGACGGCCTGCATGGGCGTGCTCCACTGCAGCGTCTCCAGATTGATCCTGGTCCGCCGCGCGTTCCCGTTGCTGCTCGCGAGCCAGGCTTAGGGCAGCCGAAGGATCCACGACCCGAGCGGTCTGCAGTCCCTCTACACCGTCGACAGCACCACCTGGTTGCGCGGTCTCCCGTAGCAGGCCTGTCACCTCTGCGGCAGTGAGTTCCGGGCGGAGCTGCCAGACCATCGCAGCCACCCCGCTGACCACGGGTGCGGCGAAACTCGTGCCGATGAAGGGCTCCGGCGATCCCACCACTGGCGGGCCATCGCCCACCTGCGCGACCACCGGGCCTCCCGGCGCGTAGATATCCGCGGGTACCCCAGCTAGCCCATAGGCGGCGGGGACTCGGCCGCTGTTTAGGACGGCTGGTGCGGGTTGCTCGCCGGGCGAACCACCACCTCCTGCGGTGCTTGCCGCCGTGGAGCCTCCGGTAGACCCGGCCCCACCAGCGCCTATCGTGGTGTCGCCCTCCACAGCCCCGACGGACAGCACCCCTGGCAGGGAGGCTGGGAACGTCGCAGTGCCGGCGTCGCACTGCCCCATGTTTCCGATGGGGGCGACGACCAGTGCGTTGTCGGCGACGAGCTCGCGCACCGCCTTCTCCAATGCGGGGGCGGGTTCGCAGGTAACCATCGAGACGTTGACGATCTTGTGTTTGGCCTTGACCTTCCGTGCCTGTTCGAGGGCCGTGACCAGCTCCGCGACAGTGCCCTCCACCGCGTCGGGCCTAGCGGCGTGCCGGAGGCTATGGATATGCGCTCCTGGCGCGGCCTGCGCGGCGGTCGTGGCCACTGCGGTGCCGTGCAGAATGCACGAGTCCCGTTCCCCGGTCGCCCCCGGCAGAGCCACGCCCGTGTCCACCACGATGATGGTGCTGCCGTGGCCGGTGGCGAGGTCGTGTGGATATGCCGGTGCTGGCAGGTGAAGGTCCGGGTCGCGTGCCTGTTCCTGGCAGTTGAGGTTGATGTTCCCACGTGCGGGAGCTGCTGGTGGGGGAGTCATCCGAGCCCCCTGATCAGCTCAAACACGCCCGCACCATGCAGCGCCAGCGGTACGGCGGCGCAGAAGGCCACGGACTCCAGGGCGTCGATGATTCGGCCCACCCGGGGCGAGGAGATCTGCGCCAATGGCAGGGCGACCAACACCAGCGCGAGCACACCCCACGGCACCTGATGGCCCAGCCACACGATCGAACAACCCGCCATCACGGCCAGCGCATTGGCGTGGAAGGGGCGCGTGCCGCGGGCAGAGAGTGCGGCCACGACCAGCGTCACCACCAGCAGCACCGTCCACAGCGACGGGGTGGGCCCACCCCACGGCAGCAGCTGCACGACGGCGGCGAACAACCACGCGCACGCTGCCGCCACCAGGGCAGAATGCACCTGCACCACCGGGCCGGCCTCGTTGGCCACCGGATCGCGGAACACGCCAGCGGCCGGCACGCGCGGGATCACGACCTTCGCGATGGCCAGCGCCAACTGGCCGGAATAGATCAGCAGCACCACCGCTGCCAGCGCAGTGATCGGCGGCCAGAAGTTGATGGCTGCCAGCACCGCAGTCGCGATCGTGCCCACCCGTACCGGCCCCGGCCGCCACACCAACAGCGCAGCGACCACGCAGCCAACCAGCACGTTCACGTTCAACCCCGCGGCGAAACCCAAGGCCGCTGCCACGGGGACAAACCGTCGATCAAGCAGGCTCAGTGCGGCCACCGCCACCGCAGCGAAGGCTCCAAACACCAACGGCAACAACACCGCCAGGTCGACCCCACCGCCTGTGGCGGCGTCCTGAAAACCAAAATGAGCGGCACCGTGGAAATCCAACGGATGCCACAACGGGCTCGCGCGGAAGGCGAGCAACACCACGGCAGCAGCCACGATCCACGCCGCGTAATTGGTGCCGACGTCCCCGGATAACTCATCCGCCGCCTCCAACGGCGGGGCGGGCGGCTCGGCGGGCTTGCGGCAGTGTAAAGCCAAGGCCTCGCCCGCGTGGATCCCGGCTTCTGCGAGCGACTGCTCCGGCGCGACCACCCCGACCGCGCGGCGCAGCTCCCACAACTGGCCCGGCTCCGGGTCCACGAGATGCGGAATGAGCTCAGCGACCGGCACGTGATCCGCCACCGCGGCGTTAATCACCTTGCCCGTGCTGGGCACAGAAATGCTGATGGCAATCAAAAAATCCCCCTCGAATTGTCCCCCAATAATTCGCCCCGACCCGTGTACTCCAGCCGGGACTGAACAGAACAATAGCGGGTGGGGCGGACACGGGGGTGGCAAATTGGGGGATTTCGCCACGCGATGTCTCCACCGGGGTCTATGTTTAGGCGCACACGGCCATTGAGCTACCTCGTGCGGCGCATTCGCGCTGGGCACACGGGGTAGGGGGAGTGCCAGCAACCTGCGGGGGCAGGGGCGCGAGTGGCCGGTTGAGGGGTTCAACACGAGGGGGAAACCGCGGTGAAAGCGCAATCACCACCAACTTTGCCGAAGGAAAAACAGCCCTTCGTCCGCATTCTCATGCCCGCGATCATGCTGGTCGCGGTACTGGGGATGGTCGCGGCGATGGTGATGTCCGGGGCGGGGCGTTCGCCCATGACGTTCATCTTTCCGCTGATGATGTTGGGTTCGATGGCGATGATGTTCCAGTCCGGTACGGACGTCAACGAGGTCCGTAGGGGGTTCCACCGGCACCTGGACGCGCTGTCCGATTCGGTCAAGAAAGCCCGGCGCGAGCAGCTGGTTCGTATGAACCGGGAGCATCCGCACCCGGGCACGCTGTGGAATCACATCCATGCCGGCGAGTTGCCGAGCGCGGCACCTGGGGTGGTGCGCATCGGTGTTGCGATGCAGGCGCCGGATGATCCGCTGGAGATCCCGGTCAACGCCCCGCCGGAGGACCTGGAGCCGGTGAGCGCGATGAGCCTGCGTGACCTGGCGCTGCGCACCGCGACGATCGAGGCGCCGGTGGCGGTGGACGTGCGCGCATTCCCGTATATCGCGATCGTTGGCGACGGTGCGGCGGGGTTGGCGCGTGCGATGCAGGCGCAGCTGGTCGCCCAGCCCCCGGAGGACGTCGGCGTGCGCGGGCCGCATGATCAGTGGCTGCCCCATGATGGGTCGGTGCGGGTGAACTTCTGCACGGGCGCGGACCCGGTGACGTTGAACTCGGTGGTGGTGGAGCCCAGCAGCGAGTGGGTGGATGCCGCGCAGAGCCAGGGGTTGTACTTGCACGTCGCGGGGGCTGAGGAAGGCTTCGCGATGAGCGCGTGGACCGTTGATGGTTGGGCGCCCTTCGGCTTGGCGGACCAGCTCAGCGACGTGGAGCTGGCGATGGTGTGCCGGGCGCGCTCCCAGGTGACTTCGGGGACGAGCTTGCTAGAGCTGCCGGGCGGGGACCTGCGCGCCCCGATTGGGTTCTCTGGCGCGCCGGTGTACCTGGACATCAAGGAATCCGCGCTGGGCGGGATTGGTCCACACGGCCTGTGCATCGGGGCGACGGGCTCGGGTAAATCGGAACTGCTGAAATCCGTGGTGGTCAGCTTCGCGCACAACCACAGCCCGGAGGAGCTGAACTTCATCCTCGTGGACTTCAAGGGTGGCGCCGCCTTCCTGGGCTTGGACAAGCTGCCACACACCTCCGCGGTGATCACCAACCTGGTGGATGAAGCCGGGCTGGTGGATCGCATGCAGGACTCGCTGCTCGGTGAGATGCACCGGCGGCAGGAGCGGCTGCGGGCGGCTGGCATGTCCACGGCCCTGGAGTTCAACGAGGCCTTTCCGGGTCAGATGCCGGCGCTGTTCATCGTCGTGGATGAGTTTTCTGAGCTGCTGCAGAACCGGCCGGAATTCGCGGAGGTTTTCGCCGCGATCGGGCGGCTGGGGCGCAGCCTGCGGATGCACCTTCTGCTGGCCAGCCAGCGTTTCGAGGAGGGGAGGCTGCGCGGCCTGGAATCCCACCTGAGCTACCGGATCGCGCTGCGGACCTTCTCAGCCGCGGAGTCGCGGGCGCTGATCGGCTCCACCGCGGCCTTCGAGCTGCCAGCCAACCCGGGTGCGGCGATCCTTTCGGCCCACGATACGGTGCGTTTCCACAGTGCCTATGTGTCTGGCCCGGAGCTGCCACGTGACCAGCGGTTGATCCAGGAGCTCGGCAGCGAGGTGGAGTCCACGACCACCACCCTGCAGCTGGTGGTCGACCGGCTGCAGGGGCCGAATAAGAACCCGATCTGGCTGCCACCACTACCCACGATGCTTCCAGCCCACGAGGTGCTGGCGGACGCGGGTGCTGGCACGCCGGAAGGGAGCGCCGGGAACTCCGGGACGGCGGCCGCAGCGGGTACGGCAGCGGCGTCGTCGGTAAAGATGGAACCGCTGACGGCGGCGATCGGGCTGGAAGACCTGCCGTTCGAAGGGGTGCAGCGGACCTACCGGATGGACCTGAACCGGCGGCACTGGGCGATCGTCGGCCAACCACGGACGGGCAAGACGATGGCGGTGCGTGCGCTCGTGCTCGCACTCGGGCTGAGCAGCCCGGGCGTGCCGATCTATATTTTCGACCCCGGTGGTTCGCTGCGCGATCTGGCGCGATTGCCGCAGGTCGCGGCGGTGGTCGGCCCGGAGCACGCGGGGCGCCTGCTGGACGAGGTGGACCTGGTGGAAGGGCCACGCGTGCTGATCGTGGACGGGCTGGACCAGCTCACCGCGATTGGGGAGGAGGAGCAGCGGCTCATCCAGCTCGCCACCAGTGGGCTGGAACGCGGCCTGCACGTGGTGGTCACCGCGCTGCGCTGGAACTTCCGGCCCTCGCTGCGTGACGTGCTGACCGGACACGTGGAGATGAAGATGACCGCGCTGGATGCCGAGTTCCGGGAGGCGCAGAAGTCCCTGCCGGACGTGCCGGGGCGGGGCGTGTCGCACAACGGCAAGCACATCCAGGTGGCGTTCTGCGCTGCCCAAGATGTGGAGCACGTGCGCAAAGTCAGCGTGGCCCGGGGCGAGAAGGATGTTGCGATGCGGGTCCTGCCGGACCGGATCGGGCTGGCGGAGCTGTTGGACGGCGTGCCGGGGTGTGGATCCGCGCCGGGCGCGGATGCCGGTGCCAGCGGTTTTGGCGCGGGCACAGCTCCGGCCGGCAGGCACGCTGCGGTGGACTCAACGGGGGTGGACTCAGCTGGAGTAGACTCAGCCGGGGAGGCAGCAGCAGGTACAGCCGAGATCGGTACACAAGCCCCGGTGGTGCCCTTCGCTCTCGGTGGACCCCGCCTGGATGCGGTGGCTTGGGACAGCGGAGAGTTCCCGCACCTGGTCGTCATCGGCCAAGCCGGGGCAGGCGCGACTAGTGCGCTGCGCACGGTGGCCGCCAGCATCAACCAGCTGCCCGAAGGTCGCGCGGAAGTGTTGGCCACGGACACCCGGCGCGGCCTGCTCGGCAGCCCCGGTTACCTGGGCGCGGAGCAGTTCCGCCAGCGCCTTGCCGAATGGGTCGAGGTGCTGCAGTCCCGCGTGCCGAAGGACGTCTCCGTCGAGCAACTCCGGGACCGTTCCTGGTGGTCCGGGCCGGAGCTGTTCCTCATCGTGGACGATTCGGATAACGACCCAGGCCTCGACGCGCTGGTGCCGTTGCTGCCCTACGCGGCGGACATTGGCCTGCACCTGGTGCTTGCCCGGCGTTCGGGGCAGTTCGCCCGCTCGGCCTTCCAGCCACTCATGCAGGCGATGCGCGACCACAGCGCGTGGTTGCTGCTCTCCGCGCCGCGTGAGGACGGTCCGATCGCGGGCCAGAAACTGTGCCGACGCCAACCCGGCCGCGGCGTGTACGTCCACGCGGAATCCTGGCTGGTCCAGGTCGCAGAAGCGGAGGTCGGTGCATCGTCAAAACCAGTTGAAGCTTGTGAACAAACCGGAACCGGCGCCACGGGTGCGTCCGGGAAGGAGGAAGAGTGATGAATCCGAGTGCAACCAAACCCCCGATCCCAGCGATGGGGCTGCTCGCGGAGGCCGTTGCCCGCTATGAGTCGGGGTTGCTGGTCCACGGTGACCAGGTCACGGACCTGCTCACCGGGTTCAGTCTCACGATGCCTCCTATCACCGGGCCCGATACAGCCAGCACACTCGCGTTCCGCGGCAGCGGGATTGACCTGCAGGAGCTGGACGACCTCACCGAACTGGTCACCCAAGTAATGCAGCAGCGGATGAATAGTCCGCACGCAGCGGGGCTGGACTCCGGTATCCCGCGGGACCACTTCCCCTATGGAGTGGGTGAGTCCGAGCCGGACGTGCTGGTCACGGGTGGGCAGGCTGCCCCAATCGCCACCTACCTGCGCGCGGCGGGATTCCGGGCGCGGGTGGTGGACACCCAGTACGCGATGAACCTGGCCAGCAGCCTCGCGGTCGCACAACAGGAGCTATTGGCGCTGAGCCCGGAAGAGCCGATGAGGGCGGGCGCCGGGGCCACGGGTGTCGCCGGAAGTGGCGCGGATGCCGGGAAGCTTACGCACGCGGAAGCACTCGGGCAGGGAGCGCCCGCGCCGGGCGTGCCTTCCGAAGAAGAGCCGCGGGCGACACCCAACCGGGTTCTGTCCTGGGACCTTTCGGGCTCGCGGGACAAGGCTGGGCCAACTCGGCCCGCAGTAAACCGTGGGGGAGCGGGTGCGGCGGCACCGCGGAAACTCCCGCTGGGAGCCAGCCCGGTGGCTGCGGCCTTCGTCGCGATCATCATCGTGGCTGGAGCAATGGCCGCCGGGCTCGCGCTGGACGCTGCCGGTGGTGCCGGGGAGGACACTCAGGCGGTCGCGAACGCCGAAGGCGGTGACGCTTCCGCCGGGCAGGCCGGGCAGGTCGAGCCAGGTGCCGGGGAGAGCGCCGGCGGGGAAGATGCCGGGGAGGGGGATTCGGACCGAAACCGCCAGCCAGAGACCCCGCCACCATTCACCCCGCCACCGAACCGGCCGGGCATGCAGGACCCGAAGATCAACGGCAAAGATGCCGACCACCGCGCCGCCGACCGTGCCGACGTCCCCGTGACAGCGGACTGGCCGAAGGGATGGAACCTCGCCGCAGCCACCCCGCAGCGGGAGACCTACCAGTCTGAGAAGGACGCCGGAATGCGCGTACTGCTCGCCGCTAAACCCGCACCACTGAAGAGCCAGGCCGAACTGGACAAAGCCGTGCTTAAAGCGCTGCGGGACGCGCCGGGCACGAAGGTCGCCAGTGAATCCCCGGTTAGCTACCGGGAGAAGTACCCGGACTCCGAAACGCTCTGGTACGTCCGGCTCGTGGATGGCCACCAGGTGTCCATCGGCTGCCAATACCGGGAACCCAACCCGGTGCGTTCGCGGGTCTGTGAGCAGGTGGTGGACTCGGCCCGGCCGGAGAAGTAAGCGCTGCGGCGCCGGCGCCCTTTCCACCGCACCCGGCGGGGAGAGGTGTCCGCCGGGGTGAGGCGAGCGCGGCACGCCGGGATGAGGCGCCCGCGCCAGGCGGGTGAGGCGCCCGCGCCAGGCGGGTGAGGTGTGTGCGTCCGTTCCGCCTCGACCATCTCGCCACGCCGGAACGATGCCATTGCCGAGTCAGTGCCGGGCCGAGGCCACGCCAGGGCCGCTTCGGGGTGCGCAGCCGCTTCGGTAGGGTGCAGGCAGAAGCGGTGCTTAGTGACAGCACCACAGGAACGGCTGGGAAGAGCGGAGGTGAACGCGGTGGCGTCCCCGGAAAACATCCTGCTGCACCTCGCGGAAGAACAAGAAGCGCAGGTCCGGGAGATCTTCGCCGCACTCGAGCAGCGGGGCTTTCCCACCCAACACCAGACCCCGCACATCACCATCACCTTCGCCCCGCGCATGGAACAGCCCGTCGTGGACCTGGCCGAAGAACTCCTCGCACCACTGATGCCCGCGACCCTGCAGCGGATGGGCACGGTCGTGTTCGGAACCCGGCGCAAGCAGACCGTCGCATGGCTGCTGGAAACCAGCGACGAGCTCGAAGCCGCGGCGCGCGCGATCAGCACCGCAAACCCGGAGGGGCGCGGCCCGCGTTGGATCCCGCACCTGACGATGGGGCTGCGCCTGCCGCGGGCCATCGTCCCGGACTACATCCGCGCCCTCGACGAACTCAGCCCGCCAGAACTGCGCCAGCTCACCGCGGCGGAAGCCGGCCTCCGCGTGCCGAGCACAGACCAGTTCTTCCCCTTTTAACTCCGCTGTTTCCCCGGGGGAGGGCGATCCCCCTCCCGGATCGGTTTTCGCGCAAAAACAATATAAGATTAGCGAATTATGACGAAGAAGCTTCTGTCCGCGCTCGCTGCGTTTTTCCTGGTCCTCGTCCTTCTGGGCGGTGGCTTCCTGTGGGGGAAGTCAAGCAACCTCGGAACGCCTGTGGAAACCGTCACCGAGCAGAGTAACTCAGAGGTTATTCACGCGGTCGAGCGTCGTGAGGAGATCGTGCTGCTCTCCACTGCCACCCAAGGGCTGCACACCACGCAGAACAGCGCGAAGCTCTTTAAGTGGGGCGTTCCGGGAAGCCAGAAGCTCAACATCCTGCAGTACAAGTTCACGGCCAAGCTAGGAATTGACGGCAAAGCTGTGAAAATCGAGGAGACCGAACCTGGTCACTTCAAGCTCACCATTCCGCCTTTTAAGTTCATTGGCTTTTCTGACCCAGAGTTCAAAACCGTGCACCAGCACGGGCAGGTTTTGAGCTTCGCGACGGCCAACATCGATAACGCCGAGGCTATCAACGAGGTGCTGAACAAGGAGAAGCGCCAGGAGCACATCCGGCTCAACCTGGGCCTGCTGAAGGACCAGACCAAGAACTTCTACGGCGGCATCGTTCACGCCATCGATCCCGAGGCGAAGCTGGAGTACGAGTTCAAGTAGCTAGGGCGCGCCCACCAGCGTGCGGCCCGGCTATGAAGCTCAACCCCGCAGTCCAGCCCGCCCGGTGACCTCAGCTCCACCACACCAGGCAGCTCCGCCTCCTCCAGCCAGCCCCGGCAGCCACCTACGCCTTGCGCCGGAAGACGAGCAGCGCGTCGCGGATGATGTCGTGCGGATACTCATCCCATTCGATCTCCACTACGGCCACCTGCTCTAGGTGCTCTGCCAGCAACTCGGCGCAGTCCGCGATCAGTGGGGTCAGCGCCCCCGCGTGGCGAATATCGCCCACGTTCCACACCACGTGCCCACCGGGAACCACCAGCCGCGCGCACTCGGCCGCCACTCCGCCCAGCTCCGCGAGGTAACGCCGATAGTCTCCGCCGCCGCACTCGTAAGCCTCCAGCGGATCGGCCTCGCCCTCCGTCGCGGCCATGTACGGCGGGGAAGTGAGCACCAGGTCCACTACTGGTCGCGGCTCGTTTTCTTGCCGATGTTCTGACGACGACGCCAACATCGGCAGGATCCGGCGCGCGTCTCCTGCGACCACGCTCGCCCCCGGTGCGGCGGCGCGAATTTGAGCCACTCGTTCCGGCAGCAGTTCGATGCCTCCGGCCCGCCGGTCGAGCCGCACGGCACGGATGAGTGTGGTTCCGAAGCCCGCGAAGGGATCAAAAACCAGGTCGCCCGGCGCAGAATATGCACGGATCACGTGGTCCACGATCGCGGTGCACATGTGGACGTCCTCGTCCGCGCCGGCAGGGCGATCCACGAGGAACTCGGCGATGCTCGTCCGCAGGGGTGTGGCGGGGGCTGCCGTTGGCGCATCCAGGGGCGGGGAAGGCGTCATGACCTGCAGTTTAGCCCGACGTCCTAAAAAGACCAGTGACCGGCCCGTGGCGTTTTGGGGCATCCCGGCCCCGTTCCCGCGTTGTGTATTGGACTCTGCCTCCGTGGGCGTTGCACTCCGACCCCTGCGTTTCGCCCGACCCCGTGTTCGTTGCACTCCGACCCCTGCGTTTCGCCCGACCCCGTGTTCGTTGCACTCCGACCCCGTGTGTTTGTGCTCTATCCCGTGTGTTTTGCGCTCCACCCCGTGTGTTTTGCAGAGTTTGATGCCGGAAATCGGGCCAAAAGCGGCATCAAACTCTGCAAAACGTGCTGGGGGTGCGGGGTGGGGAACGCGAGGGGAGCGCGGGGCACAGGAACGCAAGGGCAGGGAGTAGAGGGATAGGCCGGAACGCGGGGGGTGGGGAGGAGAGGGATGGGCCGGAACGCAGGAAGAGTGGGGTGGGGAACGCTGGGGAGCGGGTAGGCAGGGCGAGGAATTTGAAGGATTTTTTGGGAAACCGGGAACCTTTCGGGCCCATTAGTTGTCTAATACTTCTGACGGACCGATAACCGGTTCGCGAAAACATGGGGAGGGAACATGAGTTTTAGGACAGATGTCGCAACGATGACCGGGGCGGCCAGCAACGTTGACCAGGTCAACGCCAGCATCCAGGGGGAGCTGTCCCGGCTGCAGGGCATCGTCGCGGAAACCTCGGGCGTGTGGCGCGGCCAGGCGCAGGGGGCATTCCAGAACCTGATGGAGCGGTGGAACACCAGCGCCCGGGAGCTCAGCGAGGCGCTGAACAGCATCTCTGAGAACATCCGGGCCAACGCGCGTTCCTTCGACGACACCGAGCTCGAGAACATGCAGGCATTCCGCTAAACCAGCGATTGATGCGGCCGCTTCCGCAACAGAGGCCGCACCGCACAGAGAAAATCCAGGGGGGATTTGAGAACAATGATCAAGTACAACTTCGGCATGATCGCGCAGACAGCCGACGATATTAACCAGACCCGGGGGCGGATCAACGGCAATCTGGAGGACCTCAAGCAGCAGCTGCAGCCACTGGTTGCGGACTGGGAGGGCGAATCCTCGGAGGCTTACCAGCAGGCGCAGCTGCGCTGGGACCGCGCGGCCGCTGAGCTCAACGAGGTGCTCGGCCAGATCAGCGTGACGGTCCGCCAGGCCAACGATCGCATGAGCCAGATCAACACCTCGGCGGCCCGCAGCTGGGCGTAGCGGGCGGCGTAACTGACCACACCAGCCCGATCAGCTGAACCGGCCGAAGCGCTTGGAAGCCTGAACCGGCTGCGCACGCACCCCGTGGGGAACTGTCCCTGCGGGGTGTTGCCGTGTGTGGGGGTGCAGTGAAGAGCGCGTGGGCAAGGGACAGGACGCCACCGTTTTCCCGGGCAAGGGTCGTTCAAGAGGAGGACGTCGCCGTGCCCAGCCTTCCTCCGCATCGCACCGCGCGCGGTCGTGAAGCGCTCCGCCGGCGAGCCAGGAGGCGGGCGTAGCGACGTCCTAAAATTTGGCGTATGAGCTGCGGATAGCTAGGGTGTTAAAGGTTGCATAACGTGTCCTCGGGTCTCCACCGGCCGCCGAGGATCCTTGAGCAGCGGAAGAAACTGCCCCCGAGCAGTACATTCACCGCGCTCGAGCGCAGCTCTGGCTGGCAGTTCCGATTCGACCTACAGGAGTCCAACGTGACTACTTTCCACCCGAAGAGCGGTGACATTACCCGTAAGTGGTACGTCATCGACGCCACTGACGTGGTGCTGGGTCGCCTGGCCGTCACCGCAGCTGACCTGCTGCGCGGCAAGGGCAAGCCGACCTTCGCGCCGAACGTTGACTGCGGCGACAACGTCATCATTATCAACGCCGACAAGGTTCACATCTCCTCCAACAAGCGTGACCGCGAGATGCGCTACCGCCACTCTGGCTACCCAGGTGGCCTGAAGTCCATGACCCTGGGCCGTTCCCTGGAGCTGAACCCAGAGCGCGTCATCGAAGAGGCTGTCCGTGGCATGATGCCGCAGAACAAGCTGTCCAACGCTTCCGTTAAGAAGCTTCGCGTCTTCGCCGGCTCCGAGCACCCGTACGCTGCTCAGAAGCCAGAGACCTACGAGATCAAGCAGGTGGCACAGTAATGGCTGAGAACTTCGACAACACCGAGGCCTTCGAGAACGAGGCCGCACAGTACACCTCCACCGACGCTGCCAACGAGGAGTTCGTGGCATCCATCGGTGACTCCCTCAGCGTTGAGGGCCAGGAGGCCGAAGAGGCCGCACCGGCTGCTCCGCTGTACGAGGGCCCGATCCAGACCGTTGGTCGCCGTAAGCGCGCCATCGTCCGCGTCCGCATGGTTGAGGGCTCCGGCCAGATCACCTGCAACGGCCGCGCACTGGAGGACTACTTCCCGAACAAGCTCCACGAGCAGCTCATCAAGGACCCGCTGGTCCTGCTGGAGCGCGAGAACCAGTTCGACATCCAGGCAACCCTGACCGGCGGCGGCCCGTCCGGCCAGGCTGGTGCGATGCGTCTGGCTATCGCCCGCGCCCTGAACAAGTACAACCCGGAGGAGCGCACCCAGCTGAAGAAGGCTGGCTTCCTGACCCGCGACGCTCGTGCTGTCGAGCGTAAGAAGGCAGGTCTGCACGGTGCACGTCGTGCGCCGCAGTACTCCAAGCGCTAAACCTTCACCGGTTTTACCGCCCCAAACCCCCGCATCGGCTGTTTCGGCCGGGCGGGGGTTTCGGCGTTCCTGGGGCGGGAGTACGGGTGCATGCGCGGGATCCGGCCCAGGTGCAGGCGAGTCAAGGTGCGCGAGCCGCCCTGGGTGCTGAAACGGGCCGACCCCAGCTGCGGGGCTGGCCTCACGCCAACCCCAGCACTGCAGTTGCTAGGCTGTGGAGCCACAGGTCAAAAATAACGCAAGGGGTGCGGCCCCGACCGCGCGCAATCCGCGCGAATGCGCAGGTGGCAGATAATTGCCACCAGCCGTCGAGGCCGCTGAGAACACACCCTAAGAACCTGATCTAGTTCGTACTAGCGAAGGGATGCTCGCACTATGCACCACTCCACACTGTCCAACCAGCCCGGTACCAGCGGCGACGCGACCGCGAACACTGCCAACGCCAACCCAACCCCCGCGATCCCGCGCGTGCTGTCCATCGCGGGCACCGACCCCTCAGGCGGCGCGGGCCAGACCGCGGACCTGAAGTCCATCGCCGCGGCCGGTGGCTACGGCATGTCCGTCATCACCGCCCTGGTGTCCCAGAACACCCACGGCGTGCAGGCCATCGAGGAGATCGACCACGACTTCGTCCGTAAGCAGTTCGACTCGGTCTTCGGGGACGTCACCGTCGACGCCATCAAGATCGGCATGCTCGGCGACGCCGCGACCGTCGCCCTCGTCCGCGAGGCGCTGCGCGACAACCCCGCGCCCGTCGTCGTCCTCGACCCGGTCATGGTCTCCAGCTCTGGTCACCGCCTGCTGGAGGAGGACGCGGAGGACGCGGTGCGCGGCCTGGTTGCGGACGTGGACGTCATCACCCCGAACGTCCCCGAGCTCGCTGTCCTGACGGGGAAGGACGCCGCCACCGACTACGACGCCGCCGTCGCCCAGGCCCAGCCGCTCGCCAGGGAGAACGACACCATCGTCATCGTCAAGGGCGGCCACCTCAGCGGGGAGCGCGCGGACAACGCCGTCGTATACCCGGACGGGCGGGTGGACCGGGTGCCGACCTACCGCATCGATACGCGCAATACCCACGGCACCGGCTGCAGCCTCTCCTCGGCGCTGGCCACCCGCATGGGGCTCGGCGAGGACGCCGGGACCGCGCTGCGCTGGTCGACCCGCTGGCTGCACGAGGCGATCGAGAACGGTGAGAAGCTGCAGGTCGGCGACGGCACCGGCTTCGGCCCCGTCGACCATAGCCACCGTTCCCGCCGGCTGGAGCAGGTCGCGAGCAGCGAGATCTGGCCGCACCTGCGTGGCGAGCTGCCGGAAGGTCAGGGCTACGCCGCCGCCCCGACCCCGCACCTGGAACCGGCGGGGCCGCACACCCGCCGTCTGTGGGAGCTGACGGGCCAGGTGTGGCAGGAGATCATGGAGCTGCCGTTCATCCGTGGGCTGGCTTCCGGGCGACTGCCGGAGGAGGATTTCAACTTCTACCTCGCCCAGGACGCCCTGTACCTGAACCGCTACTCGCGCGCGCTGGCGGAGCTGTCCACCAAGGCGCCGGATTCCGCGGGCCAGGTGATGTGGGCGAACTCCGCGGCCGGCTGCATCGAGGGCGAGGCAGAGCTGCACCGTTCCTGGCTGAAGGGCCGTGGGATCGAGGACGCGTCCGCGAATCCGGTGGCGCCGTCCCCGGTCACGCTCGCGTACACGAACTTCCTGGTCGCGACGGCCGCCGTGGAGCCGTATGTGTGCGGGGTCGCCGGGGTGCTGCCGTGCTTCTGGCTGTACGCGGAGATCGGGCTGGAGCTGACGCGGGCGAATCACGACGCCCACCCGTTTAAGGCCTGGCTGGATACTTACGCTGACGAGGAGTTCCTCTCCGGGGCGCGGGAGGCGATCCAGCGCACCGAGGCGGCTTTCGAGGCGGCGAGCGAGGAGGAGCGGGAGGCGGCGACGTCCGCGTATCTCAACGCGGCGGTCTACGAGCGGGAGTTCTTCGACCAGGCAGATCGCCGCTGGTAGCAGGCGGTGGCGCTCGTCCCCACAGCGTGGACGATGACGTCCGTCCCTTCCGCTTAGCTTTCGACGGGGACGTCCCTGCTGGTTAGGGCCCGCCCTTTGGTGCGCCACCGCACCCGCTCGCGCCGCAACCCGGTGGTGTCGCAGCCCTCTTGTAAGCTATTGAGCCATGGGAAGATTGTTCGGAACCGACGGTGTTCGTGGCCTTGCAAATGAGAAGCTGACTGCCCCGCTGGCTATGCGGCTGGGCGCGGCGGCGGCCCGGGTACTGACGGAAAAGAAGTCCACCGACCGCCGCCCGACCGCGATCATCGGCCGGGACCCGCGCGTGTCCGGGGAGATGCTGACTGCCGCCCTGTCCGCGGGCTTGGCTTCGCAGGGCGTGGACGTGCTGGACGTGGGCGTGCTGCCCACCCCGGCGGTTGCGTTCCTGACCGATGATTATGGCTCCGACATGGGGGTTATGGTCTCCGCGAGCCACAACCCCATGCCGGATAACGGCATCAAGTTCTTCGCCATCGGTGGGCGCAAGCTCGAGGACTGGATCGAGGACGAGATCGAGCAGGAGATGGGCAAGCTGCCGGAGGAAGGCCCCACCGGTGCGGCCATCGGCCGGGTTTTCGACCAGTCCCACAGCGCGCTGGACCGCTACCTGCACCACCTGCAGCAGGCGGTGCACACCCGCCTGGACGGCATCAAGGTCGTGGTGGACTGCGCCCACGGCGCGGCATACCAGGCCGCCCCGATGGCCTACGAGGCCGCGGGCGCGGAGGTCGTCGCCGTGTCGAATAAGCCGAATGGCTACAACATCAACGACGGTGTTGGTTCCACGCACATTGACCAGCTGCAGAAGGCTGTCGTCGAGCATGGTGCGGACCTGGGCCTGGCGCACGACGGCGACGCCGACCGCTGCCTCGCCGTGGACGCGCAGGGCAACGTCGTTGATGGGGACCAGATCATGGCCGTCCTCGCACTGTCGATGAAGGACGGCGGTGAGCTGAAGCGCAACACGCTGGTCGCGACGGTGATGTCCAACCTCGGGCTGAAGCTGGCGATGGAGCGCAACGGCATCACACTGCGGCAGACGCAGGTGGGCGACCGTTATGTGGTGGAGGACCTGCGCGCCGGGGATTACTCCCTGGGCGGCGAGCAGTCCGGCCACATCGTGATCCCGGAGCACGGCACGACCGGAGACGGACTGCTCACGGGGCTGTTCCTGATGGCCCGGATGGCGACGACGGGGAAGACGCTGGCGGAGCTGGCGTCCGCGATGCAGGTGTTGCCGCAGACGCTGATTAACGTGCCGGTGTCCAACAAGGCTGCGATCGCCGGTGACGCGCGGGTGAAGCAGGCCATCGCGAAGGCGGAGGAGGAGCTCGGCGAGACCGGCCGGGTGCTGCTGCGCCCGTCGGGCACCGAGGAGCTGTTCCGCGTGATGGTGGAGGCCGCGGATTCCGCGACGGCGCGCAAGATCGCCGGCCAGCTGGCGGCAGTCGTCGCCGAGGTGTAGCCGGGCGCGGGCCTGGGGCTCAGTCTGCGCGCATAGGCGTTGCATCCGGGCCTGGGGTTCGCGCCACGTGCCCACGAAGTCCCGCGGATTTCGGATTTTCGGGAACCTTTCGCCCCGTGGCGTTGTCTAATAGGGCGGAAGGTTTTTTGCTGCCCGGTGCCGGCCACGACCGGTAGGCGTTGGGCGCGATGCGCGAAGGGGGCGCGGGGGACGTGTCTGAGGGGTCGAAGTCGCTTGCGGTGGAGCCGCAGAAGCTGATCGAATACGCGGAGCTGCTGGGGCGCCACCAGCAGTCTTGGTCGCAACTTTTGGCAGGTCAGCGGCCAGACATCGCAGCCAGCGCGTTCGGGGAGGGCTTGAGCGCGCAGGGGCACCGCATCGAGCGTGTGCTCGCGCAGCTGCATGAGCTGCGGCAACGCCAGTCTGAGCAGGTCGCAGCGGAGGCGCGGGCAGCCGCCACACTGGCCCGGGACGCCGAGGACGCCGATCACAGCGCGGCGGGCGCCATCGCTGAGGTGCTCCGATGAAGCAACAGCAGCGCGTGGAGCGCGCCATCAAGCAGCTGGCCAGTTACGGCGTCCCGGTGGGGCCCGCGGAGTCCGCCGCCGGATTCACCCGCGGCCTGGACCCGGATGCCCTGCAGTCCGCCGCCCATCTTCTGTTCCGGACGCCACCGCCGGTACTCCAGGCGGACCCGAAGGATCTTGAGGGCTGCGGTGGTGTGCAGCTGGCCCAGGCGTGTGCCGCGCAGCAGCAGTATGACCAGGGTTTGGTGCATGTTGCGGAGTCCGGCCGGGGCGCCGCGGATCTCATCGGCAACCTCTGTGAGCACACGGCCGCGGAGGTGGAGCGGATCGTTTCCCGCTTTGAGGACCAGGTGGAGCAGTTCCGCATCGCGTTGCCGGAGTGCCCGCCGGAGCTGCTGAAGGCGATGGGGGATTCAGCCCAGCGCGCGGTGTGCGAGCAGCTGGAACGCCGCAACAAGGCGCTTGGCGAGGCGGCTGATCAGCTGGTCGCGGATTGCGAAGCGGCGGTGGCCGGCGGTGAAGGGGAGGTCCAGCTCAGCACCACCGATCCGGCGGTGCTGGAGGCGGTGAACGGACAGGACGTCGGCGGTGGCCACGGTGAGCAGCCAGAGCAGGGTGGCGAGGTTAGCTCGGAGGGGCAGGACGCCACGCCGGCTCTCGGCACGGACTCACCGGAACATGATGGTCGAGGGGGCGAGGCTGCGCTGGTCGCGGAGCCGCAGCCCCAGGAAGCGCCGGGCCCGGAGGGTGACGTGGCAGGTTCGGGCCAGGATGGTGCTGCGAACGACGATGCAGGCGGAACCACGACCTACGGTGGCGATGTGCAGTCGGGTGACGACGGGGCCGTCGTCGAACTGGAGACCTCCGGGGCGCTGCCGCAGGACGTCGAGCCTGCCGAGGTGGCGGCCTGGAGCCCGGATATCTGGCTGGCCGAGGGCGCGGGCACCGCCCAGGCAGAGCAGGCTTTCCATGCTTCCGGCGATGGGGCGATCGGTGGGGTGAATGCTGAGCCCGGAGGCTCACCCGCGGTGAAGCCCGCGACTACCGGGATCACCCTGGAACGGACCTATGAGGTGGGGATTGAAAGGAGCGGGCAGTGGTAGACCGCGATAAGTACGAGGCGATCATGGGGGAGTTCCTCGCCCGCATGGATGAGGCAGCGACGGCCTTCGAGCGTGAGATGTCCCAGCACCGGGATACCCTGGAGAAGCTTGTGGAACGCCAAGCCCAGGCGGGGCAGGATGGCAAGAGCGCTCACGGGGGCTTCGACGCCAGCACCGCCGGTGGCCGAGAGGCCGCGGACCGGGCAGCCGGCGCCACGGGCGTGGATAGTGACGAGCCCGCGAGCAACCGGGCGGGGGTCGGTCATCCCGGCCCGGGCCTGGCAGAGCGCGACATTAAGCGGGCCGGCTGGTGCGTGCCCTCGAACCTCTTCGACTAGGGGCACCAAGCGGGTTTTTCATAGAACCAGCTAGCGGTCATCCAACTGCCTGAAGGTGATGTTGATCCGGCCTTCCTTGAGCCCGCATCCGTCGGGCAGGGTCTCGGGCCTGGTCTGGGGGACGCCGTGGAAAGCCAGGCGCTTCGGTCCGCCGAAGACGATGACGTCGCCGCTGATCAGGGTCACTTCATCCCACGGTTGATTGCGAGTCTCGGTGCTCCCGATGCGGAACAGGGCCTCATCACCGATGGACAGCGAGACGACCGGTGCCAGCGAGTTCTCGTTGCGGTCCTGGTGCATGCCCATGGTCGCGCCGGGCGGGTAGTAGTTGACCAGCGCCATGTCGGGTCGGAAGGTGTCTGCCCAGGCGGACAACGGGGCGTCGTAGCGCGCGGCGCTGGCCAATGCCTGCCTAGCGATCTCCGCGAGGTTCTCCGGCACTTGGGGTACGCGATGCCCTGCGACGTGGGTGACGTAGCGGTACGTCGGTTCGGTCACCCACATGCGGCCCAGGTGCAGCATGAATACCTGCATGCGGCCGCTTTTCAGCTGCGGACGACTCATGCTCAACGGGGTGCCCGCCAGCTCACGGGCGATCTCGCGGAGCTGGGAGACGACCGCGGCCTGCTGCCCAAGCTCGAGCCAGCCCGGAAGATGCACGACGCCAGGGGTGATGCGGGCGTCGTCACGCGGGAGGTCGTCGAAAAGCATAGTGCCCCAAGTCTAGGACGCCTCGGCGCCGACTTGCCCTCGCTGGGAGGAAAGCGGCTGCAAGCGAGGGACGGTGACGCTCAAAGCGTGCCCCGGGGTTAACGCCACATGTTCTTTGTGGTGGCTTTCTATCTTTCGCTTATACCCATTCCGGGTTCTCGAGGTCTACGCCATGTGCAGCGGCGACATGCTCAATCGCGTTGGCGAGCCACTGCGCCAGGCCCTCCTGCTGGCGCTCGTAGTACTCCGTGAACCGCGGGTCGGTGATGTAGCCGCGGGAGATCAGGTAGTGCTTTGCATAGCTGACCGGGAAGAACTCGCTTAACACCTCGCGGTGTTCTGCAACCAGCTGGGCGGCCTCGTCGCTATCCGCGGCGACACCATTGGCCACCGCTGCGGCGAGACGGGCGTCCACAGCGTCGAACTTTTCCTTGTGAGCGGCCCAGTCCTGCGCGCCCCAGTTGCTGGTGCGCTGCTGGCTGATCTGCCAGTCGTCGGTACCTTCGTATCGTTCTTTGGCCTCGGCCTGGTGCTCCGCGAAGTTCGCGTTGCCGATGATGCGGCCGATCTCGTTGAGGTCTGGCTTGTTGTTTGTCATTTCCTTCTCCAATAGTTCGTCGATGGCGGTGAGCATGTCCGTGAGGTGAGCGCGCTGATCGATCAGGCTTTCACGCTGCCTGCGCAGGTGCTCGATAGCGGAGGATTCGCCGGCGAGCAGCTTCTTGATCTCAGCGAGCTTCATCCCAGTGACTCGGTAAATCAGGATGTGCTGGATTCGCTCCACATCCTCAGGGGTGTAGAGGCGGTAGTTAGACCAGCTTCTTTCGGTCGGTGTCACGAGGCCCTGGCTTTCCCAGTGGTGCAGAGTGCGCACTGTGACCTTCAGGGTCTCGGCTACCTCTCCGACGGTGTAGAGAGTGTCTTCTGTAGCCATGAACCTCATTGTGCTGTCTGACGCAGCGTCAGGGTCAAGCCCTTGGGCGAACTTGCCGTTAATTTATTGCCCCAGACTGCTGGTGATCGGAGCTACGGGTGTCTGGCTCGACCTATTGTCTTGTGGTCGGCGTTGCGATAGGCTTGAATCAAGAATCTAAAAGTGATTCACAGTTCGGGGGTGAGTGAAATGATTTCGGCAATTGAGAGCGCTCTTAGCTCTGCAGGCCTCTCGCAGCGTGACCTGGCCGCACGTACTGGACTTTCACAGTCAACGGTGCATCGCATACTCAAGGGGGAGCGGAACGTGAAGATGCCGGAGCTAATTCGCATCGCCGATGCAACTGGCTGCACCGTTGCGCAGCTCACGGGTGAAGGGGTTGCGAAACGTGTCGTGTGCGCAGCGCGCAGCACCAATGGCGCCAAGATGGACGTCATGCGCCAGAGGTTGCTCCACTTTATGGAGCTGGATGCCTACCTGGACGATCAAGCGATCGCGAAGGTCCTATGAACAGCTCGAACGAGACACAAGCGAAAAAGGCAGCCCAAGAATTTCGCACTGCCCATGGGCTGGGTGTGCAACCACTCGGAGACCTGGTCGGGATCGTCGAACGATTCACGGGGTACGACGTCGCGGTTGTTGAGGCGGAAGCAGACGAACACGGGCTGACCATGTTTGATCCGGCGCGTGAGCACATCCTCATAGGTGTGGCCCGCACGCGTCATCCGATGCGGCAGCGCAGCACTCTTGCGCACGAACTGGGGCACGTAATCTTCAAGGATTACCTTGAAGATCCGCAGATCCGTGCAAGTAATTGGGGCTCCCGCCGCCCAGCTGAGGAGGTCCGCGCAGATGCCTTCGCCCGGCACCTGTTGATCCCTCAAGAGGGCCTCAAGGCGTGGTTGGGGGTTGAGGAGCCTATCTCGGAGGTGACGCTTTCGCGGGTTGTGCAGCGTTACCTCGTGTCGCCAGCGATCGCTGCTATTGCGCTCCGGGACACGGGTTATATCAATTCTGATTTAACGGAAAAGTGGCAGCAGATCTCCACCGGTACGCTGGCGACGAAATACGGTTGGCGTGACTATTATCTTGGCCTCCAGGAGGAGGCAGACCGAATCCGAGCGCCGCAGAAACTTTTAGCTCGCGCCACCAGGGGGTATATCGAAGGCGTGGTGAGCGCCCAATCAATTGCCACGCTGCGCGGTATCCCTGAGGCGGAGCTACTTGCTGAGTTTGCCGAAGCAGGAATTGCGCCGAAGCCGCAGCCCGAGGATGAATTTGAGATTCAGCACTTGCCACCAGTGAACGTGGATCTCAGTGATTTGGAATAGGAGGGGGAGGGGGCCCGATGAAACATCGGCCAATCATGGATGCCGGGCCGGGCATTAACTTCTTCTCCACCAATAAAGAGCGTTTACTATTCGCGACGCTGGGCCCACTCGCGGTTCCTGAAGTGGTGAGAGAAGAAATCACACGTAAGGCGACTCAAGATCCCAGGTTTTCGGCTGCGAATAGGGTGATGGCCAAGCTCCCCGATCGGTTGCTGCAGACGCTTTCCGATGACGTAACCCCCGAGCTCAGCGTGGTGGTTAGTCGACTGACGGGGCTGCCACTGACAGAGCGTAAACGTCATAGCCGTGACCTGGGGGAGCTCATGGTCATCGCGCATGCCGTCGTCGCTGCTGAACAGGGGAACGACGTTATCGTCCTGATCGATGACGGAGGGGGACGCCGGATAGCGAATCAGGAGGCGCGCCGCCTCCAAAGACTACGGGCGAACGGATCCTCGGTCGGCAGTCTGGCGCTCATAAGTACGGTGACGGTTCTGAAAAATGCCGTTGGAAAAGAAGAGCTGCCGGACCGTTCTTCATTGCGGAAGTTGTACGCTCGGCTGCGCAGCCTTGACGATGGCTTAAAGCCGCTGGAGGAGACAGGGCTATTAGAACTGGACGTGTGGGGATAAGAGTCCAGTGGAACTTACTCCACCGCTCCAGCATCATCGGGAAACCGAAACGCTCCCGCCCCGCCCAGCAACCAGCTAGCCCAGCCGGATGTTGCTCAGCGCTTCCTCAACGTCGATGTTCTCCGGCAGCTCGCGGTACAGCTCCAGCTGATCCTTCACGCTCGTGTCCTTCAGCTCCGCGCGAGGGTCGCGGAAAGCCTCGTACTTCCGGGACTCATCCGCCAGCACGAAACCAGTCATCAGGCCACGCACCGTCTCCTGCGCGGCGAACTCCGGCAGCCCAGAGCCCATCACTAGGCGGCGGCCGTAATTCTCGTGGAAACCAGCCTGCGAAGCCTTATCCATCCGGCGGTACACAACCTCGCCCTGCCAGTTCGCGGCAAGGCGCTCCGGGTTACCGGACGGGGCGGCGTGAATACCACCAGGGGAGAGCACAAGGCCCGGGGCGTCCACGTGCTGCGCGGCATCGTACGGGCTCGGGTTCGCATCAGCCGGGTACACAGCCATCACACCAGCCAGGGTCGGCTTGTCCCCATAAGAATCAAAGCTGTCCTTGACGTACTCGCGGGCCGTTGCTGCCAGCACCGCTGCCGCCGCGCCCATGCCGTGACCAGCCAGGTACAGCTTCGACGGGTGCACCGTCACGTGGCCCTGACCCAGCTTCACGCCAGCCAGGATCTGCAGGGAGGTCTCCAGGTCGGAGGCGAAGCCACGGTGGTTCGGCAGCACGCCGCGCTCCGTATCGGGAGCGGCCACGGCGAAACCCCAGCTCGCAAGGTGCCGCAACGTCGCGTGGTAAGCCTTTACGCCCACCCGCCAGTCGTGCCCGAAGGCGATGCCCGGGATGCCCTTGCCCTCGGCAGGGGTGTACACGCGGCCCGGGATGCCAGCGAAATTCAGATCGCCGGTGAGCACCCGGTGCGGGCCACGCTTGCCGAGCCTTGGAACGAGGTTTTTCAAACTATCAGCCACGCAACTCACACTAGTAGAAAGTGCTTCCGCATGGGCCAAGCAGGCGTGTATCGTTTCCATTTATGTGCGCAATCGTTGGATACGTAGGAAAGAACCAAGCCCTGGAAATCGGGCTCGATGCACTGCAGAGGATGGAGTACCGCGGATACGATTCCGCCGGTATCGCCGTCAATAACGCAGAGGGTATCCGCGTAGAAAAAGCCGAGGGCAAGCTCAGCAACCTCGTCGAACGCATCGACATCATTGGGCGTGACACCCTGACCGGCAACACCTGCCTGGGGCACACCCGTTGGGCAACCCACGGCCGCCCGAACGACGTCAACGCGCACCCGCACCTCTCCTTCGACGGCAAGGCCGCCATCGTCCACAACGGCATCATCGAGAACTTCGCCGCCCTGCGCGACGAGCTCGAGGCCCGCGGCATCGAGCTGGTCTCCGATACGGACTCCGAGGTCGCTGCCCACCTGCTCGCCATCGAGTACAACGAGGGTGAGCACGCCGGGGACGTCGAGGCCTCCGCACTCGCCGTCCTGCGCCGCCTGGAAGGTGCGTTCACCGTCCTGTTCACCCATGCCGACGCACCGGGGCTCATCGTCGCCGGTCGCCGCAACACCCCGCTGATCGTCGGGGTCGGGGAGGACGGCATGTTCCTGGGGTCGGACGTCGCCGCTTTCATCGCCCACACCAAGAACGCCGTCGAGCTCGGCCAGGACAGCGCCGTCGCGATCACCGCCGATAACTACGAGATCATGGACTTCGACGGCGCCCCGGCCGAGGGCAGCCCGTTCACCATCGACTGGGACCAGGAGGCCGCCGAGAAGGACGGCTTCGACTCCTTCATGATGAAGGAAATCCACGAACAGCCCGCCGCCGTCCGCGACACCCTGGCCGGCCGCTTCGTCGACGGCAAGGTTGTCCTCGACGAGCAGCGCCTTTCCGACGACGATCTGCGCAACATCCAGAAGGTCTACGTCGTCGCCTGTGGTTCCGCCTACCACTCCGGGCTGCTGGCGAAGTACGCCATCGAGCACTGGGCCCGCATCCCGGTGGAGATCGAGGTGGCTTCCGAGTTCCGCTACCGCGACCCGGTGCTGAACCAGCAGACCCTCGTCGTCGCTGTCTCCCAGTCCGGCGAGACCGCCGACACCCTGGAGGCCGTGCGCCACGCCAAGACCCAGGGCGCGCGTGTACTGGCGGTGTGTAACACCAACGGCTCCCAGATCCCGCGCGAATCCGATGCGGTGCTCTACACCCATGCCGGCCCGGAGATCGGCGTGGCCTCCACCAAGGCATTCCTCGCCCAGGTGGCGGCGAACTACGTGGTTGGTCTGGCGCTCGCCCAGGCGCGCGGCACGATGTACCCCGACGAGATCGGCGATATCTACGCAACCCTCGCCGAGCTGCCCACCAAGATCGAAAAGACCCTGGCGCTCGCCGAGCCGATCGAGCAGCTCGCCGAGGAGCTCGGGCCCGTGAAGACGATGCTCTTCCTGGGCCGCCACGTCGGCTTCCCGGTCGCTCTCGAGGGCGCATTGAAGCTCAAGGAGCTGGCCTATATCCACGCCGAGGGCTTCGCCGCCGGTGAGCTCAAGCACGGCCCGATCGCCCTGATTGAGGACGACCTTCCGGTGGTTGTCGTCGTCCCGTCCCCGACGGGCCGCCCGGTGCTGCACTCCAAGATTGTGTCCAATATCCAGGAGATCCGCGCCCGCGGTGCGAAGACGATCGTCATCGCGGAGGAGGGCGACGAGGCGGTGCGCCCGTACGCCAACTGGCTGCTGGAGATCCCGGCGACGGGCACGCTGATGCAGCCGCTGCTGTCCACCGTCCCGCTGCAGTTCCTGGCCGCGGACATCGCCCGCCAGTGCGGTAACGAGGACATCGACAAGCCGCGCAACCTGGCCAAGTCCGTCACCGTGGAGTAGTCCTCGGGGCACCCGGGCTACTCCGCCGACACCTCACCCACCATCACGTTTCACCATCTCACCCGGAACGTTTCCATCACCACACAGGAGCTTCGCCCCATGCCGAATTTTTTTGGACGACACCCCGCCCGGCGAGCTGCTAGCCGCACGCGACTGCCTGGTCGCAGCCGGGGAGGTCTGGCCCTCCCCGCAACCACGGGAGGATAAATACGCCGGTGTGGTGGGCATTTTCGCAGGCTCCGATACGTTCCCGGGGGCCGCGCTGCTGGCACTCAAAGCGGCGGTGAAGTCCACCTCGCCGATGGTGCGCTACGCAGGCCCCGTGGACCCACGCCTGATCGCCCTGGCCCTGCCCGAGGTGGTCAGCGCCCCACGCCCGGAGAAAGCCGGGAGGGTGCAGGCCTGGGTCGCAGGCCCCGGGATCGACGAGGACGCACCGGAAGCACTGAACATCTTGGACTGGCTGGTGCGCCAGCCCGAACCCCTGCTGTTGGACGCCTCGGCGCTGCAGCTGGTGGCGAAGAATACGCAGCTGCTGCGCGGAATCATCAACCGCCACACCACGGGCCGGGCGACCGTGCTGACCCCACATGCTGGGGAGTTCGCCGCTCTCGCACGGGCGCTGGGCAACGAGGAGCAGGCTGAGGCCGCGGCCGTCGACCAGGATTTTGATCGCCGCCGCACCGCGTGCGCCTGGCTTGCCCGGCAGACCAAGTCGGTGGTGCTGCTCAAGGGGCGGCACACGATCGTCTCTGATGGAGACGTCGCCTGGGGCGTGGACGCAGGCCACTCCTGGTCCGCCACCCCGGGCTCCGGGGATGTGCTCGCAGGCATCGCCGGGGCCGTGATTGCGGCGGCCGAAAAGGCCCCGCTGCTGCACTGCATCCTCGGCGCGGTGGCGGTGCACGCGGTGGCGGCACTTCACGCTGCGGAGACCCCGGAGGGCTTCGCCCCGATTTCGGCATCCGACATCGTGGAGAGCATCCACGCTGTGGTCGCGGTCGCGCTCCGGCATGCGCATGAAGAAGCCGACGGCGACTAGCCTTAAGGCCATGACCCACACCCCGAAGGATAAAACGGGTCGCGGCGAGCTCATCCAGCTCGTCGTCGACCTGGGAGCACTGGCCAACAACACCCGCTTCTTCGCGGACTTCGTCGCACCCGCCCAACTCATGGCGGTCGTGAAAGCCGATGGCTATAACCACGGTGCGCTGCGTATCGCGCAGACCGCGCTGGACCACGGTGCGGCAGTGGTGGGGGTGGCCACCGTCCCGGAGGCTCTGCTGTTGCGCGAGCGGGGCCCGGTGAAGGACGGCGAGCCGGCTACCATCTTCGCCTGGATGTGGGAACCAGCCATGGACCTCACCCCGGCCTTCGACGCCGAGCTGACCCTGGGCGTGCCCTCCCTGGCACACGCCCGCAGCCTCATCGACCAAGCCCGTTCCCGGCAGGCTAAGCCACGTCCGGTGGTGGGCGTGATGTCCGATACCGGCATGTCCCGCTCCGGGATCAGCCCGGCTGAATGGCAGGAGACCATCGCGCTGCTCGCCGCCGCAGAGCAGGAAGGCCTCATCGCGGTGGACGGGGTGTTCACGCACCTGGCGTCCGCGGACGAGGACGCACAGCGCGCCGTGACGGACCGGCAGCACCAGCGATTCCAGCAAGCCATCGCCGACTGCCGCGCCGCCGGCATGGCCGTGCCCCGCAACCACATCGCCAACACCCCGGCAACGCTGACTCGCCCGGACATGCACCACGAGCTCGTGCGCCCAGGCCTCGGCGTCTACGGCGTGGACCCGGTGGCAGGCGGAACCCCCACCGGGGCGGCGGAAAACGCCGTACCGGGACTACCGGACGTCCTGCCCCTCCAGCGGACGATGAGCATGCGCGCGAAGGTCATCACCACCCGTGTGGTTCCGAAGGGCGAATCCGTCAGCTACGGCGGTATCTGGACCGCCCCGGAGGACACCCGCACCGCCGTCGTCGCCGCAGGCTACGCGGACGGGGTGCCGCGGTCGGCGTCCGGAAAGATGCAGGTCAGCATCAACGGGGAGAGCTACCAGCAGGTCGGGAGGATCTGCATGGACCAGTTCGTCGTCGCCCTGGGACCGGCCGAGAGCGCTGCCGCGGAGGCCGTGCAGCCGGGCGACTGGGCCGTGATCTTCGGCGACCCGGCGGCAGGGGAACCCAGCGTGGAGGACCTCGCCGCGGCCGCCGGCACCATCCCCTACGAGGTCGTCACGATGCCGCGCGGGCCACGCGTCCAGCGGGTCGTCGTGGACGTGGAAGGGCAGGAACACGTTGTCGAACGCTAAGGCTGGCAACGGGATGGACCTGGGCGAGGCGCAGGGGCACGCGCACGCCCGCACCCCGGAAGACATGCGTGCCATCGGCCGCGAGCTGGGGCAGCAGCTAGCCGCGGGCACCGTCGTGATCCTCACCGGACCGCTCGGGGCGGGCAAAACCACCATCACGCAGGGCATCGCCGACGGGCTGGCGGTCAAGGGGCGCGTGCAGTCGCCGACCTTCACCATCGTGCGCACCCACAAGCCCGGGGCGCGCGGCATCCGGCTGCTGCACATGGACGCTTACCGCCTGCTCGGCGAGGGGGTGGCTGAGTCCATCGCGCCGGGCGAGCAGCTCTCCCGCGACGACGTCCTGGACACGCTCGAATCCCTGGACATCGACGCCGACCTGGATGACGCGGTGCTCGTCGCCGAGTGGGGGCGCGGGGTCGTGGAGGAGCTCGCGGACCGGGTCCTGGACGTGGAGATCACGCGCGCCGTGGGGGCTGAGGTGAGTGATGGCAGCGACGCCGCGGCGGTGGACGTTCTAGGAGATGGTGGCCTCGCGGATAGCGGTGAGGTCATCGACATGACCGACGGCGACGAGGACGACCCGCGCGAGGTCCACTGGCGCTGGTCCGAGTAGCTGGGCTCGGCTGGCAGTCGACGGCGGACGGCGGTCGGCGGACGGCGGGGGCGCACCGACGGCAGACGGCGAGTGGCTGGACGTCGTTGAAAGTGGGACGGTGCCGTCGAAGGGGAGGACGGTGCCGTCGACGACCGGGGACGTCGGCGTCGTAGCGTGCGTTGATGGAGCGCGAAGGGCGTGTCTGCGCGGGGTAGTACACTAACCCCCATGCTCGTGCTCACGATTGATACCGCCACGTCCTACGTTGTTTCTGGCCTCGTTGAGGTCAACCGTCGGGCGGGCAGTTGGGGCACGTTCGAGTACTCCACGACGACGCTCTCCCAGCGGGTGCAGCGCAACCCGCGCGGCCACATGGAGCTGCTCGTTCCGCATATCCAGGAGTCCCTCGCGGAAGCGGGGCTGCGGCCGAAAGACATCGAAGCCGTGGTCGTGGGCGCTGGTCCGGGGCCGTTTACGGGGCTGCGTGTCGGGATGGCGACGGGGGCGGCGTTCGCGGATGCGATCGGTGTGCCGGTGTTCGGGGTGGATTCGTTGTCCGCCACCGCCGCCAGCGTTGCCGCTGGTCACCAGGAGTGCCTTGTTCTTTCCGACGCCAGGAGGCGCGAGTGGTACTCGGCCACCGCCACCGAGGCCGGTCGGCTGATCGCTGGGCCGGCCGTGGGCAAGCCCGTGGATGTGCTGGCCGAGCATGGATCCAAGCCCATCGCGGTGGCGCTGACCGCTGAGGTGGCGCGCGCGATCGAGAAGCTCGAGGGGGAGGAGAAGGCCGCGACTGAGGATTGGCGCATCATCACGGAGGATGCATATCCCACGCCCGAGGGGCTGGCGCTGGCGGGCGCGGATCAGCTGTGGTGGCTCGAGGGGGAGGGCCACTTTGTGGAGCGGCTGGGGCGCCCGCTGGTGGCGCAGTATTTGCGCCGGCCGGATGCCGCGGAGCCGAAGCGCAAGGAGCGCACTGCCGCGGTGAACTTCGCCGCGGCCGCTGAGGATGTGGCGGCTTTTGATCGGCTGGAGGCTGAGCAGCGTACGGCGGAGGCCGCGCTGGAAGGGGCGATGACCGAAGCAGCGGGTGTCGGCGCCGAGTCTGCGAATGCTGAGGCTGCGAAGGCCGAGGCGGCGGATGCTGAAGCTGGGAATGTCGAACCTGCGGATGCTGAACCCGCGAATGCTGAACTCACAGTGGAGCTGCTGACCCTGGATCGCGCATCCCTGGCTGACCTGGAGGAGATGGCGCGGATCGAGCAGGAACTCTTCAGCGAAGAATCCCCCTGGTCCCTGGAGGCCTTCCGCGCTGAGCTCGCCAACCCCCGCAACTACTACGTCGCCCTGCGGGTGGCAGGCCAGCTGCAGGGCTATGCGGGCATCGCGCTCAACGGGCCGCCCGCGGACCCGGAGTGGGAGATCCACACCGTGGCGCTGTCCCCGGAGCAGCAAGGCAAGGGCCACTCGCGGCTGCTGATGGACAAGCTCTTCGAGCCTCTGCAGGTCATCGGCGGGCCGGTGTACCTCGAGGTCCGCGACGGCAACGCCCCGGCCGTGGGGCTCTACGAAAGCTATGGCTTCGCGGTCACCGGCCGCCGTAAGGGCTACTACCAGCCCTCCGGGGCCGATGCCCTCACCATGTTCCGCCCCGACGAGAAGCGCCCGAGCCAGGCGGACGAGGGTGGGCAGGACGGAGCAGAAGGCATCGCCGAGCAGGACGCCGCCACGCCGGGGAGCGCTACTGATGCTGCAGAGTCCATGCTCGTCATGGGTATTGAAAGTTCCTGCGACGAGACCGGGGTCGGCGTCGTGCGCATGAGCAAAACCGACGGTGACCAAGAGGAAACAGGCAGCGCCCCGGTCGTCGAGGAACTCGTCAACCAGGTCGCCAGCTCCATGGAACAGCACGCCCGCTTCGGTGGTGTGGTCCCGGAGATCGCCAGCCGAGCCCACCTGGAAGCCATGCAGCCCACCATGCGGGCGGCGATGCGCAGCCTGCAGAAACAGACCCGTATCGGGCAGCGCCCGGATGCCGTCGCCGTGACCATCGGCCCGGGGCTCGCCGGCGCGCTCATGGTCGGTGCCGCCGCGGCCAAGGCCTACGCCGCGGCCTGGGAGGTGCCCTTCTACGCGGTGAACCACCTGGGCGGGCACGTCGCCGTCGAGGCGCTCACGGAGGAAGGCCGCGAGCCGCTGAAGAACGCCATCGCGCTGCTCGTCAGCGGCGGGCACACCCAGATCCTGCAGGTCGACGGGGTGGGCAAGCCCATGACGGAGCTCGGCAGCACCCTCGATGATGCCGCCGGTGAGGCCTATGACAAGGTCTCCCGCCTCCTCGGGCTCGGCTACCCGGGCGGGCCGGTGATCGACCGCCTCGCCCGCCAGGGCAACCGCAAGGCCATCGCCTTCCCGCGCGGCATGATGCGCCCGCAGGACTCCCGCTACGACTTCTCCTTCTCTGGTCTAAAGACCGCCGTCGCGCGCTTCGTCGAGCGCGCCGAAGCGGCCGGGCAGGTGGGGGAGAACGCCATCCCAGTCGAGGATGTTTGCGCCTCCTTCCAGGAAGCCGTGGCCGACGTGCTCACCGCCAAGGCCCTGCGCGCCTGCGAGGACACCGGCGCGAAGGTGCTGCTGCTCGGCGGGGGAGTCTCCGCGAACTCCCGGCTGCGCGGGCTGGCTGCCGACCGCTGCCGCGACGCCGGGGTGGAGCTGCGGATTCCGCCGCTGCCGCTGTGCACCGATAACGGCGTGATGATCGCCGCCTTGGCCGCGCAGCTCATCAGCGAAGGCGCCCAGCCAACCGCGATGTCCGTCGGCACCGACCCGGCCCTTGAAGTTGAGGTCCCGATCCTCACCGACTAGGCGGGGATAGGCACCAGCGGTGGCGGGGGCGTCGTCCGGGCGGGGCGTCGAACCCCACCGCCGAAACAGACGGACCAGCGGTGGGGGTGGCGTCGTCGTCAAAGAAAAAGAGGGGGACAAAGAACGGGAACGGGAGGGGCTGCGTCGGCGACTGAATCACGACGAGCGACCACGGCGGCAAGTTAAAGCGGGGCTGAGCAAGGCTGAGTAAGCCCGACTCAACCGGCACTGTTGAGGGTTAGCACTTGGGTGGGTAGAGTGCTAGTCAGGTTGTTTGACACACAGTTGTTCACCCGCGACGACGGCTGTGCACGGAAAACAAACCGGCACAAAAGAACCAAGCCCCAAAGAACGGGGCACAAAGAAAACCTTGAGGAATACACGGAGGTATTCAACGTGGCTAACGTCAACATCAAGCCGCTCGAGGACCGCGTTCTGGTCCAGATCGTCGAAGCAGAGACCACCACTGCATCCGGCCTGGTGATCCCAGATTCCGCACAGGAGAAGCCACAGGAAGCAACCGTCGTCGCAGTCGGCCCAGGCCGTTGGGCAGACGATGACGACCGCATCCCGATGGACGTCAAGGAAGGCGACACCGTCATCTTCTCCAAGTTCGGCGGCACCGAGCTGAAGTACGAGGGCCAGGAGTACCTGCTGCTCAACCAGCGCGACATCCTCGCCGTCATCGAAAAGTAAGCGGGTAACGCATGTCCAAACTCATCGCATTTGATCAAGAAGCCCGCCAGGGCCTCCAGAAGGGTGTCGACACGCTCGCTGACGCGGTGAAGGTGACGCTCGGCCCGCGCGGCCGCAACGTCGTGCTGGACCGTGCCTTCGGTGGCCCACTGGTCACCAACGACGGCGTGACCATCGCCCGCGACATCGACCTCGAAGACCCCTTCGAGGATCTCGGTGCGCAGCTGGTGAAGTCCGTCGCCATCAAGACCAACGACATCGCAGGCGACGGCACCACCACCGCCACCCTGCTGGCCCAGGCGCTCATCAACGAGGGCCTGCGCAACGTCGCCGCCGGCGCCAACCCGATCGCGCTGAACCGCGGCATCGCCACCGCCTCCGAGAAGGTCGTGGAGCTGCTGAAGGAGCGCGCGCAGGAAGTTTCCGACGCCGCTGCGATCGCCAACGTCGCCACCGTCTCCTCCCGCGACGAGTCCATCGGCAAGATGGTCTCCGACGCCTTCGAGAAGGTCGGACGCGACGGCGTGGTCACCGTCGAGGAGTCCCAGTCCCTCGAGGACGAAGCCACCGTCACCGAAGGCCTGTCCTTCGACAATGGCTTCCTGTCCCCGTACTTCGTCACCGACACTGACTCCGGTCAGGCCGTCCTGGAGAACCCGCTGGTCCTGCTGGTCCGCGAGAAGATCTCCAGCCTGCCGGACTTCCTGCCAGTCCTGGAGCAGATCGCCCAGTCCGGCAAGGAAGTACTGATCATCGCCGAGGACATCGAGGGCGAGCCCCTGCAGATGCTGGTGGTCAACTCCATCCGCAAGTCCCTGAAGGTCGTGGGCGTGAAGTCCCCGTACTTCGGTGACCGCCGCAAGGCGTTCATGGATGACCTGGCCATCGTCACCGGCGCCACCGTCGTCGACAAGGAACTCGGCGGGAAGCTTTCCGCCGTCACCCTGGACGACATGGGCTCCGCGCGCCGCATCACCGTCACGAAGGACGAGACCGTCATCGTCGACGGCGGCGGCTCCCAGGACGCCGTGGCCGAGCGCCGCACCCAGCTGCGTCGGGACATTGAGAACACCGACTCGAACTGGGACCGCGAGAAGCTCGAGGAGCGCCTCGCGAAGCTCTCCGGCGGCGTGGCTGTGCTGCGCGTCGGCGGCGCGACCGAGACCGAGGTCAACGAGCGCAAGCTGCGCGTCGAGGATGCGATCAACGCGGCCCGCGCCGCGGCGCAGGAGGGCGTGATCGCCGGTGGCGGTTCCGTTCTCGTGCAGATCGCTGAGGAGATCGACAAGCTGGCTGCTGCCGAGACCGGCGACGAGGCCGTGGGCATGAAGACCCTGGCTAAGGCGCTGCGTCGCCCGGCGTTCTGGATCGCTGAGAACGCTGGCCTCGATGGGGCAGTGGTGGTCTCCAAGACCGCGGAGCAGGAGAATGGCTCCGGCTTCAACGCTGCGACCCTCGAGTACGGCGACCTGCTCGAGCAGGGCATCATCGACCCGGTGAAGGTCACGCACAGCGCCGTCGTGAACGCCACCTCGGTGGCGCGCATGGTGCTGACCACCGAGACCGCTGTGGTTGATAAGCCAGAGAAGGCTGAGCCTGCAGCTGGTGGTCACCAGCACTAGCAGGTAGGGCGCTCTTGGAGGCTCTGGGCGCTCGGAAAATGAGCGCCCTGGGGATGCTCTGGGGTGGCGCTAGAAACGCGCCCTGGGGATGCTCTTGGGGGGGCGCCCTGCGCAACCTTGGAGTGATCTGGAACGCATTCTGGGAGCGCGTAGCCCCCGGGACTAGTTCATCGTGAACTGTCCCGGGGGTTTCGCTTTGGGTATTGCTTCCGCCTCGGGCGCGTGGGGCCACCTCGCCCCGTTTTGCAGAGTTTGATGCCGGAAAATCGTGAAAAACCGGCATTAAACTCTGCAAAACATAGAGAGTGGGAGGGATGGGGTGCTGGGGCCAGTGGGTCGGGGCGGACACTTGTGCGGTTTCGGGCCGTGGTGTGTCGGGCTCCGAGGGGTACATCCGGTTTTGGGCCGTGGTGTGTCGGGATCCGAGGGCACATCCGGTTTTGGGCCGTGGTGTGTCAGGAAACGTGCGAATTGTGGCACGGCACAGCCCAAAACGGGGATCCGTGGGGTCCGTGGGGTCCGGGCCGGGTACTGGGCTGTGTCGGGCACCGGGCTGGGCCTCGGGACTGCCAGAGGGGCTGAGGTGCTGGGAGAAGCGGAACGCATGTTTTGCAGAGTTTGATGCCGGAAAATCGTGAAAAACCGGCATTAAACTCTGCAAAACATAGAGAGTGGGAGGGATGGGGTGCTGGGGCCAGTGGGTCGGGGCGGACACTTGTGCGGTTTCGGGCCGTGGTGTGTCGGGCTCCGAGGGGCACATCCGGTTTCGGGCCGTGGTGTGTCGGGCTCCGAGGGGTACATCCGGTTTTGGGCCGTGGTGTGTCGGGCTCCGAGGGGTACATCCGGTTTTGGGCCGTGGTGTGTCAGGAAACGTGCGAATTGTGGCACGGCACAGCCCAAAACGGGGTTGTGGGGGTCGGTTCTCCGGTTTTCCAGGCCTTGCGGGACGTTTTGCAGAGTTTGATGCCGGAAAATCGTGAAAAACCGGCATTGAACTCTGCAAAACATAAAGAGTGGTGGGGTGGGGCGTGCGGCGCGTGGGGCAGGGCACCGGGTTCCGTGTAGAGCGAAAGCCCCGACAGGAAAGGCCGGGGCTTTCGGGGGTCAGTGGGGCTGCTCCAGGTCCTACAGTCGGCCGGTCCAGGGGTGCGCTGGGGTTGGGCTCTTGAAGGGGCTGCTCCAGGCCCTACAGCCGCCCGGTCCAGGGGAAGCGGGCGCGCAGCTGCTCGTTGGCGAAATCCATCGCATCCGCATAACCCAGGCAGTAATCCCAGGTCACATAATCCTGCGGGGAGGGCGCAGCCGAAGGCTCATGCACCGGCAGGTGCTGGTGGTTCAGCATGGAGACGATATTCGACTCGATGATCCCCCAGTCGTAGTAGTGCTGCTCATCGCAGTCCTCGCAGAGCATCGCCACGCCCCGCACGCCGTGCGGCTCCAGCAGCTCCCGGAAAACCCGCACGTTCGCGAGGTCTTCACGCAGCGCGGCTTCCTCAGCCGCGTCGATCGGCTCCATGACATCATCGCCCTCGATGGGCCCCAAAAAGGGACGCCGGATCGTTCGGATCATCCGCGAAGGGATCCGGCGGCATCTGATAGTTACTAAAGCTCACGAAACCCACCGTACCCGCAAGCCAACCCGGAAAACACATTGCAGACGTTTAGCGCTAAAGTAAGGGCTAATAAAAGCTCGTAACCGAAGCTGCGCTAGCGATTCCGGCATAACCCGCAGGCAGGTGCGTGTCTCGCGGGGGATGCGGAAGACCTTCGCCAGTGCGGATCGTGCGCTGACAACGCGATGGAAGGATCAGGCCTTATGGCAAACCCACAGTCCACTAACAACTCTCAGGCATCCCAGCGCGTGGAGACCGGGGGCGACGATCCGAACAAGGTCGCTCTCACCGGGCTCACTTTCGACGACGTCCTTCTGATCCCGGATGCTTCCGAGGTCATCCCTTCCGCCGTGGACACCGCGACCCAGTTCTCGCGCAACATCAAGCTGAACATTCCGATCGCTTCCGCAGCGATGGACACTGTCACCGAGGGCCGCATGGCCATCGCCATGGCTCGCCAGGGCGGCATCGGTGTGCTGCACCGCAATCTCTCCGTCGAGGCGCAGGCCGAGCAGGTCGAGATCGTCAAGCGCTCCGAGGCCGGCATGGTCACCAACCCGGTCACCGCGAGCCCGGACATGACGATCGAGGAGGTCGACGAGATCTGCGGCCGTTTCCGCATTTCCGGCCTGCCGGTCGTCGATGAGGATCAGACCCTCCTGGGCATCATCACCAACCGCGACATGCGCTTCGAGCGCGACATCAACCGCCCTGTCCGCGAGGTCATGACGCCGATGCCGCTCGTCGTTGCCGAACAGGGCGTTTCCGCCGACGCCGCGCTGCGCCTGCTGTCCGAGAACAAGGTTGAGAAGCTGCCGATCGTCGATGGCGCGGGCAAGCTGACCGGCCTGATCACCGTCAAGGACTTCGCGAAGCGCGAGCAGTACCCGAACGCTGCGAAGGATTCCTCCGGCCGTCTCCTCGTCGCCGCAGGTATCGGTACCGGTGAGGACGCCTGGAAGCGCGCCACCGCTCTCGTCGACGCTGGGGTGGACGCCCTCGTCGTCGACACCGCACATGCCCACAACCGCGGCGTGCTGGACATGGTCTCCCGCGTGAAGAAGGAGTTCGGCGACCGCGTGGACGTCATCGGCGGCAACCTCGCGACCCGCGAGGCCGCGCAGGCGATGATCGACGCCGGCGCCGACGGCATCAAGGTCGGTATCGGCCCGGGCTCCATCTGCACCACCCGCGTCGTCGCTGGTGTGGGTGCCCCACAGATCACCGCGATCATGGAGGCAGCCGTGCCGGCCCGCGCCGCTGGCGTCCCGATCATCGCGGACGGCGGCATGCAGTACTCCGGTGACATCGCCAAGGCCCTGGCAGCCGGCGCTTCCACCGTGATGCTGGGCTCCATGCTGGCGGGTTGCGCCGAGACCCCGGGTGAGGTCGTCACCGTCGGTGGCAAGCAGTACAAGCGCTACCGCGGCATGGGCTCCTTGGGCGCGATGCAGGGCCGTGGCCTGACCGGAGAGAAGCGTTCCTACTCCAAGGACCGTTACTTCCAGGCCGATGTGAAGTCCGAGGAGAAGCTGGTGCCGGAGGGTATCGAGGGTCGCGTGCCATTCCGTGGCAGCCTGGACCAGATCCTGCACCAGCAGGTCGGTGGCCTGCGCGCCGCCATGGGCTACACGGGTGCCGCCACGATCGAGGAGCTGAATAACGCTCGTTTCGTGCGCATCACCTCTGCTGGCCTGCGCGAGTCCCACCCGCACGACGTGCAGGGCATCGCCACCGCACCGAACTACGACCCGAACCGCTAACCCCATCGGCCGGCTTCGCACACAGCGGAAGCCGGCCGCTACCGGTTAATCTTTTTCTAGAGATAAGCCTCCCACCCTGGCCAGCGGGGTGCGCCGCCCACACCACCGCAGCGCACCCCGCTGACCCACGAAATAAGGACCAACATGCAGGAATACAAGGACATCGGCCGCGGCCGCTCCGCGCGCCAGGTCTTCGGCCTCAACCAGATCGACATCGTGCCTTCGCGGCGCACCCGTTCTTCCCGGGACGTGGACACCTCCTGGCGCATCGATGCCTATGAGTTCGACTTCCCGATCATGACGCACCCGACCGACGCCGTGGTCAGCCCGGAGTTCGCCATCGAGTTCGGCAAGGCCGGTGGGCTGCCGGTCATCAATGCGGAGGGCCTGTGGGGTCGCGCGAAGGACCTCGACGCCGCCTTCGGCGAGATCGTTTCCGCAGCCGAGCGCGGTTACTTCGGTTCCTTCAACGAGGGCGCGGACGAGGACGTCGCGGCCGAGGCGCTGGAGACCCCGGAGTTCGCCGCGAACCAGGTGCTCCAGCGCCTGCACCAGCAGCCGCTGGACCTGGACCTGCTCCAGGAGCGCCTGCAGCAGGTGCGCGACTCTGGCGTGCGCTTCGGCGTGCGCGTCTCCCCGCAGCGCGCCCGTGAGCTCGCCCCAACGCTGATCGTCGGCGGGCTCGACCTGCTGGTCATTCAGGGCACCCTGATCTCCGCGGAGCACGTGGATACCGACGGCGAGCCGCTGAACCTCAAGGAGTTCATCGGTTCCCTGGACGTTCCGGTCATCGCCGGGGGAGTGGTGGACTACACCACCGCCATGCACCTGATGCGCACCGGCGCGGCCGGCGTGATCGTGGGCGCAGGCCCGGTCACCAACAGCCAGGCCCTGGGTATCGACGTCCCGATGGCCACCGCCATCGCCGACGCCGCCGCTGCCCGTCGCGACTACCTGGACGAGACCGGTGGCCGCTACGTGCACGTCATCGCGGACTCCGAGCTCTCCTGCTCCGGCGACATCGCGAAGGCCATCGCATGTGGCGCGGATGCCGTCGCCCTCGGCGCGCCCCTGGCCGCCGCGGAGGAGGCCGGCGCCCCGAACTGGTTCTGGCCCTCCAGTGCAGCGCACCCGAAGCTGCCACGCGGCACCGTGGACGCTCTGCTGCCGCCGACCTCCGTGCCGCTGAACCAGCTGCTCTTCGGCCCGACCCCGGACCCGCTGGGCCACGAGAACCTGGTGGGTGGCCTGCGCCGCTCCATGGCGAAGTGCGGCTACACCGAGGTCAAGGCCTTCCAGAAGGTGGATATCGCGGTCCGCTAAAGCCGTGAAATAGGGGCGCAGAAATAGCGGCTATGCGCGCTGTGGCGCCTAACTAATGGCGCCACGCGGCGCCGGAATCATCAGAAGATAAAGCGGTCGAACTCCTGCTTGTGAGTTCGACCGCTTTATTCATGCTTAAAATGACAATCAAATGTTCGCTCGGTAAGTTGAAAACTGTCTGCCTTATTGCAATGGGCGATTGATTCAACTTCTTTTGGAGGAATATTATGCAGCGCGCACACAAGCTCCGCACCGCCGGTCTCATGAGCATTCTGGCTTCCGGGGCTCTCGTCCTCGGGGCGTGCTCGGACGCCGGCGAGAACGGGGCACAGGACTCCCAGAACAACGCCTCGGGGGAGGGCTTCGAGTTCAGCAACTGCGGCTTCACGATGCAGCTGGATAAGCCAGCCGAGCGCATCATGTCCGTCGAGCAGGGCACCACGGATAACGTCCTCGCCTTCGGCCTCGGCGATAAGCTCGCCGGCTACTCCCACCAGAAGGATGCCCCGCTGGAGGGCTACGAGGATGAGATGAAGAAGTCCACGGAGGTCTCCCCGGAGATCGCCACCGCCGAGCAGATCCGCACGGTGGACCCGGACGCCATCGTCTCCCCGTTCGAGTCCGTCTACACCGATGACCAGTCCGGCACCCGCGAGGAGTGGAAGAAGCTGGGCGTTGCGACGTGGTACTCCAACGTCGAGTGCCGTGACAAGGACGGCAACGAGGGCAAGAACGGCTTCGACCTCCTGCTGAAGGACTACCAGCAGCTCGGCCAGCTCTTCGGCGCCGAGGACAAGGCCGCCGAGCTCGAGAAGAAGCACAAGGAGCACGTCGACGCAGCCACGGAGAGCGTCAAGGACGCGCCGAAGGACCTCTCCGGCGCCCTGCTGTACTCCATCTTCGACGGCGCGCCGTACATCGGCGGCAAGCTCTCCATCGCGCAGGACATCTTCGATCTCACCGGCGTGAAGAACGTCTTCGAGGACGCTAACGAGGCATGGCCGGAGCTCAGCTGGGAGGCCCTGGCTGACAAGGACCCGGACTTCATCGTCCTGGCTGACCTGCCGGGCCGCGGCGCACCGGGAGACAAGGCCGAGGAGAAGATCGAGATGCTGGAGAAGGACCCAGCAACCCGTAACCTCAAGGCCGTGAAGGAGAAGCGTTACGTCATCGTGAAGGGCATCGGCCTGTCTGGCTCCGTCCAGTCCTACGAGCCGCTCGAGGACGTCGCTGAGTACGTGAAGAACTGGAAGAACTAGGTATGGCATCGAGCGCTGACACTCGCCGCGAGCCCGGAAAGGGCGCGAAGGCATCCCCCCTGGAGGGCACGAAGCTCGCACCCGCGCGCCGCGTGCCCACCTGGGTGGCGTGGGTCGTCGGGCTGATCCTGCTGGCCCTGGTCTGCTACATGGCCCTGTTCATGGGCGCGGCCACCCTGACTCGCGACGAGGTCTGGGGCTCGATCACCCATAAGCTCGGCATCTTCGCCAGCGATTCCCGCCCCGCACCCAGCCTGATCCGACAGTCGATTCTCTTTGACCTGCGCATTCCGCGCATCGTCATGGGGATCTTCGTCGGCGCGGGCCTCGCGGTCGCGGGTGCCTCGCTGCAGGCGATCACCCGCAACGATCTCGCGGAGCCGTACCTGCTGGGTGTCTCCTACGGTGCCTCCACCGGCGCGGTCGTGGCCCTGCTGCTCATGCCCGTCAGCTTCGCGCTGGGCCTGACCGGCGGCGCGGCCATCGGCGCCCTGCTGAGCTTCGGCCTGCTGATGCTCCTGCTGCGTGGCACGGGCTTCGTCTCCACCCGCGTGGTGCTCACCGGTGTGCTGGTCGGCCAGTTCTTCTCTGCCATCACTAGCCTCATCCTGGTCGCCCGCGGCGACGCGGAATCCGTCCGCGGCATTACCTTCTGGCTGCTGGGTGCGATGGGCGCCTCCCGCGCCAACACGATGTGGATCGTGCTGATCGCCGTGGTCATCACCAGCCTGCTGATCTGGATGATGTCCCGCTACCTGGACGCCATGAGCTTCGGTGACGAGACCGCGAAGTCGATGGGCGTGCCCGTCGTCGGTGTGCGCGCCGCTGTGCTGATCCTGGTCGCCCTCATGACGGCAGCGACGGTCTCCGCCGTCGGCGCGATCGGCTTCATCGGTCTGCTCGTGCCCCACGCGGTGCGCATGATCGTGGGTTCTGCTCACGCGCGCCTCATCCCGCTGTCTGCCTTGGTCGGTGCGATCCTGCTGGTGTTCACCGACGCGCTGGCCCGCAGCGTGTTCCAGCCGCAGGAGGTCCCGGTCGGTGTGTTCACCGCACTGCTGGGCGTGCCACTGTTCTTCTTCATCCTGAACCGGGGGCAGCGAGTATGAGCATCGTCGAAATCCAGAACGTCTCCATCACCTACCACCGCAAGTCCACCCCGACGGTGGCCAACGTGGACGCCTCCTTCGAGGCGGGGACGGTCACCGCGCTGGTGGGGCCGAACGGTGCCGGTAAGTCCACCTTGCTGAAGTCCGTCGCCGACGTCGTGGACTTCGACGGCGAGGTCATGATCGACGGCGCCCCGCTGCGCAGCTACAGCCGACGCGAGAAGGTCAAGCAGGTCGCGTTCGTCGCCCAACACGGTAACGCGAACTCCGAGCTGCTGGTCCGGCAGGTCGTCGAACTGTCCCGGATGGCCTCCAAGGGGCCGTTCGCCCGGCAGACGGACGAGGACCACGACGCCATCTCGCATGCGGTGGAGCACGCGGACGTCGCTCATCTGATGGATCGCACGTGGAACACCCTGTCTGGCGGTGAGCAGCAGCGCGTCCAGCTGGCCCGCGCTATCTCGCAGAGCGCGAAGGTGCTGGTGCTGGACGAGCCGACGAACCACCTGGACATCCACCACCAGTTCCGCCTCATGGAGCAGTTGCGCCACCTCGCGGCCGATCACAATGTGTGCGTGATCGTCGCGATGCATGACCTGGGGCTGGCCTCCCGCTACTGCGACCAGATTGTGCTGCTGGAGGACGGCGCGCTCGTGAAGTCCGGCACCCCGCACGAGGTCTTCACCCCGGAGCGGCTGATGAGCGTGTTCGGGATCGACGCCGAGATCACCACGGTGGGCGGGCACCTGGACCTTGCGGTTAATAGCGCGGTGCCGAATTGGAAGCACCACCACGAGCCGAAGGAAGACCTCGCGCACTAAGGCGGTGCGAAGTGCCCACGGGTGTTACCCACCCCGTGGGGGACTAGCCATATATGCGATAGGATGAGCAGCGTGAATCACCAAAATCATCAGCCAGTCCTCGTGGTGGATTTCGGCGCGCAGTACGCACAGTTGATCGCGCGCCGCGTGCGTGAGGCTCGGGTCTACTCCGAGGTCGTTCCGCACACCGCCACCATTGAAGAAATCAAGGCCAAGAACCCTGCGGCCATCGTGCTGTCGGGTGGTCCGAGCTCGGTCTACGCCGATGGTGCACCGGCCCTGCGGCCGGAGCTGCTGGAGCTGGGCGTGCCGGTGTTTGGCATTTGCTACGGCTTCCAGGCCATGACGCACGCGCTCGGCGGCACCGTTTCCGAGACGGGGCAGCGCGAGTACGGTCGCACCGAGGTCGAGATCCTCGATGACGGCGGCGTGCTGCACGCGGGCCTGGGCTCGCACAAGGCCTGGATGAGCCACGGCGATGCGGTCTCGCAGGCCCCGGAGGGCTTCACCGTTACCGCGAAGTCCGCCGGTGCGCCGGTCGCCGCCTTCGAGTGCCTGGATCGCCGCATGGCCGGCGTGCAGTACCACCCGGAGGTCATGCACAGCCCGCACGGCCAGGAGGTGCTGGAGCGCTTCCTCACGGAGGTCGCGGGCCTGGAGCAGAACTGGACCGCCTCCAACATCGCCGAGGAGCTCATCGAGCAGGTTCGGGAGCAGATCGGTGAGGACGGCCGCGCCATCTGTGGCCTGTCCGGTGGCGTGGACTCCGCCGTGGCCGCTGCGATCGTGCAGCGCGCCGTCGGCGACCGCCTGACCTGTGTGTTCGTGGACCACGGTCTGCTGCGCGCAGGGGAGCGCGAGCAGGTGGAGAACGACTTCGTCGCCGCGACCGGCGCGAAGCTGGTCACCGTGGATGAGCGCGAGGCCTTCCTCAAGCGCCTGGACGGCGTGACCGACCCGGAGGCCAAGCGCAAGGCCATCGGTGCGGAGTTCATCCGCTCCTTCGAGCGCGCCGTCGCTGGCGTGCTGGCCGACTCCCCGGAGGGCTCCACCGTGGACTTCCTGGTCCAGGGCACCCTGTACCCGGACGTCGTCGAGTCCGGCGGCGGCTCCGGCACCGCGAACATCAAGAGCCACCACAACGTCGGTGGCCTGCCGGATGACGTCGAGTTCAAGCTGGTCGAGCCGTTGCGCCAGCTGTTTAAGGACGAGGTCCGCGCGGTGGGCCGCGAGCTCGGCCTGCCGGAGATTATCGTCGCCCGTCAGCCGTTCCCGGGCCCGGGCCTGGGCATCCGCATCATCGGCGCGGTCAACGAGGAGCGACTGGAGACGCTGCGCGCGGCGGACAAGATCGCCCGCGAGGAGCTCAGCGCCGCTGGCCTGGACGGCGAGATCTGGCAGTGCCCGGTCGTCCTGCTCGCGGACGTGCGCTCCGTGGGTGTGCAGGGCGACGGCCGTACTTACGGTCACCCGATCGTGCTGCGCCCGGTCTCCAGTGAGGACGCCATGACCGCCGATTGGTCTCGCATCCCTTATGACGTGCTGGAGAAGGTCTCCACCCGCATCACCAACGAGGTGGCGGAGGTTAACCGCGTGGTGCTGGACATCACCAGCAAGCCGCCGGGAACCATCGAATGGGAGTAATCCCAGCAGCTTGAGGCGCCCAGCGGGGTGTACCCCAAGTAGAAAGCGCGTCGCACGATGAGGTGCGGCGCGCTTTCGCGTTCGTGGGGGTGGGGCGTGGGCTAGCCAGGATCAGCGGGTAGTCCGCACTGTGGGGCAGGGGCACTGGCGTTGAGCGGGGCCGTGTACCTGGCTCAGAACGTGGGGCTTAAGCGTCGTCCCGAACCTGCCCGGTCCCAGGTTCGGCGAGATAGCGGGTGCCGTCGATGCTGGGGAACGAGACCCACGCATAGGCCCCGGCCAGCGCGAGCACGATCAGTGCCGCGATCCAGGAGTGGATCTGGAAGGCGGGCAGGATCATCAGCGTGAGCCAGAGGGGGAATAGCGGCATGATCTGCGCGACGGAGGTCTTGTACTTCCGTCCTGTCGACTCCACGGCCGCGCGCACCTTCTTGCGGTAGGGGTGGCTGAAGGTTACGAGGAAGCCCGCCCCGATGGCGATGACCAGCACCATGACCTGCCAGGTCGTCGCCAGCGGCATGACCATCGCCGCCACGCCGAGCCCGAGCAGGAGAGACGCGGCGGCACGCACGCCCTCGGGGGCGCGGACGAGGATGGTCGCCTCGCTGGGGGCGCTGCCCTGCTTGTTCCGCGCTGCGCGGTCCTGGGATGCGCTGTCCCGTGGTGCGCTATTCTGCCGCGCTGCGCGGTTCTGCGCTGGGCTGTCCTGCTGAGCGCGCGAGGAGCGCTGCGGGGTGGGGCGCTGGACGTTCTTGCGGGGCTGGTTCTTTTTTGCTCATATGTGACGAGTCTAGTTCCTCGCGGGCGCGCGGTCTTTTTCGGCGGTGAGCAGGGCGTTGGTGAACCGCGCCAGGTGGGTCTAGAATCCCTAAATTAGAACACCTGTTCGACTTGTCTGGTCTGTTTTCTAGCTTTTAGGACGTCAATCCGGTCGGCCTGGCCGGAGCTGTGAACTCAACCTTAAACCCCGGCGGGAGCGGGCTGGCCTGCATGTTTCCCGAGCTGATGGTGCCGATATAGAGGAGGGAGTGCTGTGCCCATGCTGATCGACGAGAGCAATGTTGTCCATGCGATCGAAAAGCTCAAAAGCAACCGTGCGGCGGCGCGGGCTGCAGCGCAGACTGTGGCCACGGGTTCGCGTGCGGCGGAACCTCGGGGCATGGCGGAACCTCAGGGCGCAGCGGAGCCACGGGGTGTGGCTGGGCTGCAGAGTGTGGCGCAGCCTCAGGTTGTGGGCCAGGAGGCGGAATCTGCCCGAGCGGCCGCGCCGCTGCGCGCGGTGGCGCCCGAGCCCGCGACGGTGGGGCGGGCGCGGACGCTCGGCATGCCCGAGTGGCTCGCGGGCCAGCTTGCTGGCGGTGGGCTGGCGCGCGGGGCGGTGACCGCGATGGCAGACTGCCCCGCCGCGGTCGTCGATATTCTCGCGCATGTCACCGCGAACGGCGGGTGCGCGGCGGTGGTGGGCTACCCGAAACTCGCGCTGGCGGCCGTCGCCGCGGCGGGTGGGGAGCTCTCCCGGCTGATCATCGTGCCGGATCCCGCGCCACACGTCGGGGCGGTGCTCTCGACCCTGGCCGAAGGGCTGGATCTGGTGGTTTACGTGCCCGTCCAACGGGTCACTCCCACCTTCGCGCGCCCCGTGGAGGCGCGGCTACGCAAGAGCAGCTGCGCACTGCTTAGCTGTGGGACGCCCTGGCCGGGTGCGCGGCTGAACCTCGACGTGCAGGTGGCTGGCGTCCACGGCCTGGGCCGGGGGAGCGGCCGTATCCGCTCGATCGGCGTGACCGGACGCGTTTGGGGCAAGGGGCAGCCGCCGCAGCGCATCACGGCGGAACTGACGGGCCGCCGCGATGGTGCTGGCGGTCAGGCTGATCAGGCTCGGATCGAGGTGGCGCTGTGACTGGCCGGGGGAAGACGGGCGTGCAAGGCAGTGCCGAGGCGGGCGCTGTTGCGGCCGAGCGCGTGACCGTCCTGTGGTTCCCGGATTTCCCGGTCTATGCCGTGAGGCTTGCCCGCGGCTGGGATATGCTGCGGCCTGCTGCCACGATCGCGGATTATCGCGTCCAGGCCTGCAATGCCGCAGCCCGGGCGCAAGGGGTGCGCCAGGGGATGAAGCAGCGTCACGCGCTCGCGACCTGCCCGGAGCTTCGGCACGCGCCCGCCGACCCGGTGCAGGAGGCCGCGATCCACGAGGACATCGTGGCCGCCCTGATGGACGTGGCTGCCGGAGTGGAAACACTACGTCCCGGCCTCGTCGCGCTGCCCACCCGCCCGCTGGCGAATTACTACGGCGGGGAGGCTGCGGCCGTCGAGCTCTTACTGGACTCCGCGGCCCGGCTGGGGGTGGAGTGCCTGGCCGGTACCGCCGACGACCTGATGCCCGCCGTGTGGGCGGCTCGTCGCGGGGTGCATGTCCCGCCCGGCAGGAACTCCAGTTTCGTGCCCACCCTGCCCATCGGGTTTTTGGCGGTGGAAGCTGTGCTGAGTGCCCCCGCTGAGCTGGTCAGCACCCTGCAGGAGCTGGGGGTGCGCAGCCTGCGAGACTTCGCGGCGTTGGGCCGGAAGCACGTAGCGGGGCGCTTCGGCGCCGAAGCTGTGTACTGGCACCGCGTGGCTTGCGGCGAGCCTGGCCGGGAGGTCTCCCCGCAGCGCCCCGCCCAGCCCGTCGAGGTGCTGCACCAGGTAGAGGAGCCTATTCGGAGCACCGAAACCGCGGCCTTCGTGGCCCGCCAGGCAGCCGCCCGGCTGCACGGGGAGCTCTTCCGTCGCGGGGAGGCCTGCCTCCGGCTGACCGTGCGGGTGCACCTCAACCCGCCTGCGGAGTACACCGGTCCCACCGTGGTGGAGCGCGCCTGGCGCTGCCGCGAGCCCCTGACGGAAGAGGACACCGCCCAGCGCGTCCGCTGGCAACTCGATGGCTGGATCACCCGGCTGCGCGCCAAGGTTGGCGAGCCGGAGCAGGAGGGCTTCGAGGATTCCGCCGCCGGCGTGGTCGCCATCGAGCTGCTCCCGGTCGAGACGGTGCCCGCGGGCACCATCGCCGAACCGCTCTGGGGTGGGGCGGACGAGGGGCTGCGCGCGGCCCGCGCCGCCGCTGGGCGCGCGCAGGCCCTCATCGGCATGGCTGCCGTTCAGCAGGTCGTCCACCGGGGTGGGCGGGCCATCGGCGGGCGCGTGCTCACGCTGCCCTATGGCGAGGAGGTGCCCGAGGAGATTTCCGCGCAGCCCACGACCCAATGGCGGGGTGAGCTGCCCGCGCCGCTGCCCGCGACCGTGGGGGAGGCCGCTAACCCCAGCGCGGGGCACCCGGCTGCATCGATCGCGGTGCTCGGCGAGCGCGCACAGCCCGTGCACGTGACCGGCCGTGGCCTGATGAGCGAGCCACCCCAACGGCTGCGGTGGGGTAACCGGACACTACCCATCCGGGGGTGGGCTGGCCCCTGGCCCGTGGACGAGCAGTGGTGGGCCGAAGGCAAGCGCTACGCGCGCCTACAGGTCGCCACCGATGAGGGTGCCTACCTGTTGGTATGCAAGGGGCAGAAGTGGCGAATCGAGGCGACTTACTGAGAGCCGACTGAGTTGCGTTAGCGCTGGAAGATGGGGTGAAGTCGGTGGCGAGAAAAAATAAACCGGAAATAGTTTCTCAAAGGAATGTACTGGTGCTAAGAAAATAGTAAGCTGCCAGACACTGGGGTTGACCCGGGGTCATTCCAGAGAGCGAGATACCTCGGCAAGCGACAGGCGGGACCGCCCAGCGCACCCAGTTCCCAGTCCTCAAAGACACAAAAGGCCAGCGCGCCGGCGCGGGTCAGAATGAAAGGGTCCAAAGAAATGGCGACCAAGAAGATCAACGCAATCGGCAAGGCCACCATTGCCCTCACCGCAGCGACGGCCGTCGCCATGGGCGGCGTCACCGCCGCAGGCGCAAGCCCGCTGGGCAGCCTCGGCAGCCTCGGCTCCTCCTCCCCGAAGGACCTGGAGCAGGCCCAGGGCAAGCTGTACAAGCTCGGTAACGTCGGTGGCCCGGCCTGGAACGTGGACGTCTACAAGCAGCTCGTCACCGGCGCCGAGACCGTGCGCCCGGGCGCGACCGTCAAGACCCGCATCAAGATTCAGGGCGTGAAGGGCGAGACCAAGGTCAGCGACCTCATCGAGCGCATGCCGGAGAGCTTCCAGCTGGTCAAGGTCGAGACCTTCGAGAACGGCCTCCTCGGCGGCAGCATCAAGCAGCTCGACCAGAGCCAGTACGGCGTGACCACCGACAAGGGCGTCAAGCAGGTCAACGTCGGCCTGAAGGAGGGTCTGATCTTCAAGGGTGACAGCACCGTCAGCACCCACAAGTCCCTCGTCGTCGACTTCACCTGGAAGGCCGGCTCGGAGGAGGGCACCTTCGCCACCGGCGGTGGTGCAAAGGTCGGCGCAGCCGTCAACAACTACAAGACCTTCGACAACGGCCCGAAGATCACCGTCAAGAAGGGTGCTTCCAAGCCATCCGGCAGCATCTCCCTCAGCTCCTAAGGGCACCCGCGGGCCTTCCGCCCGCCCCACGGGCGTGAGCCCGTAAACCCTGAAGCGGCCGCGATCAACAGATCCGGCCGCTTAGGTCTGCCTAAGGCCTTCCATTTGGTACCTTGTCAGTTATGGCTACCAGCAGAAATCCACTCGCGGGAGTCTCGCCACACGAGTTCACCACCGAACAGCTCGACGACGCCCCCACCATTTGCTCCACCTTCACCGGAGAGCAACTCGCTGGCACCGCAAAACCCGGAAAAATCGTCCTCTGCCTGGAGTTCTACACCGGCTGGGGGCACGACATCCTCGACGGCACCGCCTTCGGCGCCGAGCTGAACGCGAAGATCAAAACCTTCCTCAAGGACAACGGGGCCGAACTCCAGTTCATCCGCCGCCCCGGCCGGGAAGGCCAGGACCGCCGCCAGAACAACACCCGGGTGCTCTACATCGCCTGGGCCACCGGCACCGAACCTGTCCTCGAAAGGATGGACCTGCCCAGCGTCGAGGCCCTCCTGGACATCGATCTGAGCATCCCGGGCAACACCCCGGGCGCCCGCCGCGTCGAGCACCCAATCCTGCTGGTCTGCACCCACGGGCGCCGCGACCGCTGCTGCGCCGTCCGTGGCCGCCCGCTCGCCGCCGCGCTGAACAACCACTTCGCCGACGCCGCCACAGGGGAAAACCGCACGTCCGGGGCCGGGGAACGCAGCGCTCTCGCCCAGAACCACGCCGATGCCGCCGGAGTGGGAGCCGGGCCGGTGGATCCCAAGCGCACCGAATTCGAGGAATTCGACGACCACCCCTCGGTGGACCCCATCGACCCGATCATCTGGGAGTCCTCCCACACCAAGGGGCACCGCTTCGCGCCCTCCATGCTCCTGCTGCCCGCCAACTATTCCTTCGGCCGCATGGCTGAGGGCGGGGCGCGCAGCATGGTGGAGCACGCCCAACGCGGGGAGCTCTGGCTGCAGGGCAACCGCGGCCGCGGCTGCCTCGACCCCGCCAGCCAGGTCGCCGAACTCCGCGTGGCCCACGAGCTCGACGACCGCGGCCTGCCCGTCGGCCTCGCCGCGCTGACGTCCTGGGAGGAAACCCCAGAGGACAGCGACGAGGACACCACGCAGGCAGCCGCCGACGTCGCCGTCCGCATCGTGGAAGACACCGCCTCGGGCCTGCGCTTCCGGGTCCGCATGGAGCGCCGGGACAGCGTCATGGTCGTGTCCTCCTGCGGCGATAAGCCCAAGCGCGCGAAGTCCTGGATCGCGGTCGGCTGCGAGGAGATTCTTGGGTAGCTCGCGGCGTCCCGAGCAGAGTCAACCCGATCAGGGCAGCACTCAGCCGGGCAACGCCTCGCACGCGACGCCGGAATACAACGGCGCAGCCGGACACGACCCCCAAAAAGACCGCACCACGCCGCACGAGCACGACAGCGAGCAGAAGATCGATAACCAGCACAATCCCGACCAGGGGAGCATCCGGCACGCCATCGGGCTGGCCATGCCGGTGGGCCTCGGCATGGTTCCGCTCGGCCTGGCCTTCGGAATCCTGCTGACCCAGATGGGCTTCGCGTGGTTCTGGGCGCCGATCTTCTCGTTCGTGATCTACGCCGGATCTATGGAATTCCTGGCGCTCAGCCTCGTCACCGGGGGAGTGGGACCACTCTCAGCCGCGCTCTACGGGCTGCTGGTGAACTTCAGGCATGTCTTCTACGCCCTGAACTACCCGCTGCACGTCATCCGCAGAAGGCTCGCCCGCGCCTATGGCATCTACGCACTGACGGACGAGACCTATGCGATCGTCAGCGCCAACCCCAATCAACGCTTCACCGGCCGCCAGGTCATCGCCATCCAGATCGTCCTGCAGTGCGCGTGGGTCGGCGGGGGCGTCCTCGGCGCACTCTTCGGCGACGCCATCCCCTGGAAGCTCGAGGGCATGGAGTTCGCGCTCACCGCGCTGTTCGTCGTGCTGCTGATCGAGTCCTTCCTCGCCACCAGGGACGTCTCCCTGGTCCTTACGGCCGCGGTGACCGCCACGGTGGCGCTGCTGGTCTCCCCGGGCAACATGCTGATGATCGCGATGCTGCTGTACTTCGCCGTGCTGCTCGCCCGTTTCTACCTCCCGGGCCTGGACCGCGCCCTCCAGCTGCGTTGGCGCACCGGGGACGAAAGGCAGGAAGTATGAGCACCCAACCCACTGTTCTGGCCACCGAGGTTGTCCACGCGGCCGATACCCTCCACGCCGCCGAGGCCGCCGGCAGCTACGGCCTGCCGGCTGGCGTGAGCCTCGGCACCACCATCGGCGTGCTGCTCCCGCTCTGCATCGTCACCGTCGCCCTGCGCGGCCTGCCCTTCGCGGCCCTGCGCTCCTTCCGGGAATCCAAGCTCGTCGCATGGCTCGGCATGGGCATGCCCGTGGGCGTAATGAGCATCCTCGTGATCTACACCGCCGCCGACCGGATGGACGCCCCCGGCGGCCTGGCCTCCCTGCTCATCGCGGTGGCTTTCACCACGGCCTGGCATCTGTGGCGCCGCTCCGCCACCCAGTCCATCCTGCTGGGCACGGTGTTCTACGTGCTGCTCGTCAACCTCGTCTTCTAGACGACGACGCCGCGCCCGGCACCGACCCCGGTTCGTCACCGTCGCCCACCCCCGCGGCAGCGCACACCGGTCCTCGCGCTCACCCCCGCTCGGCCAAAGCCCACTCGGTCCAGGCCCACTCGGTCCAGGCCCAGCCCCGCTTTAGACAGAAAAAAGAACGCCGCCCCCCGCACCGAAGTGCAAGGGGGCGACGTCCTCAAAAGAGGGGCACAAAACCCCGGAGAAGGGTGAGCTCCTAGCGGCGCATAACCTTCTTGGCCAGCCAGTTACCGAACAGCTGAGCAGCCTGGACGATAACGATGATGACCAGCACGGTGATCCACGTGACTTCGTCGTTGAAGGCGCGGTAACCGTAGACAATCGCGAAGTCACCCAAACCGCCAGCGCCGATGTAGCCAGCCATCGCGGACATATCCACGATCGCGATGAACATGAACGTAAAGCCCAGGATCAACGGCCCCAGGGCCTCCGGGATAATCACCGTGAAGATGATCCGCAGCGGCGAGGCACCCATGGACTTCGCCGCCTCGATCACGCCCGGGTCGATGGTGACCAGGTTCTGCTCCACGATGCGGGCCGCGCCGAAGGTCGCGGCGATCACCATGCCCAACACCGCGGCCTTCAGACCGATACGGCTGCCCACCAGGGCGTCGCTCAACGGACCGATGGCGGTGAGCAAGATGATGAACGGGATGGGGCGAACGAAGTTCACCAGGAAGTTAATCACCCAGTAGATGGGCTTATTCGACAGCACCCCACCCGGGCGGGTGGTGTACAGCAGCATGCCGAAGACCAGGCCCAGCAGGCCACCGATGACGAGGGTGGCCAGCACCATCGTCAGGGTGTCGTAGATCGCCTGGGTGAAAGTGCCGCCCAGCCGGTCCCAGTCCATCGCGGCGAGCACGAGGGTGTCCGGGGACGCGGTGGCAGGGGCGGTAGCGGCTGTGGTGGCGGTGGAGCCCGCGGCGGTCGGGAAAGTAGTCAGCGCGCTCATCGGATCTCCTCAATATCGGTTCGCTGGGACAGGTCGGCGTAGAACTTCTCGATCGCTGCCTCACCGGCGGCGTCCTGAGCGGTCACGCGCACGGTCAGGCGGCCGAAGGAGTGGTTCTGCAGGGTGGTGACCCCGCCGTGGACGATGTTCACGCTCACATCCGCGGCCGAGAGCTCGGAGACGGCGTCGAAGAAGCCCACACCCTGGTTCATCGTGATGGTGAACAGGCGGCCGTCGCCGGCCTGCAGGGCGTCCGCTTCCACGTTGTCCGGGGTGTTGCGCAGGGAGGTAGCCACGAAGTTCTTCGCGACCTCCGTCTGCGGGTTGGAGAAGACCTCGTAGACCGAGCCCTGCTCCACCACGCGGGCGTTGGACATGACGACGACCTGGTCGGCGATGGAGCGGACGACCTCCATCTCGTGGGTGATCACCACGATGGTGATGCCCAGCTCCTCGTTGACGCGGCGCAGCAGCGCGAGCACGTCGCGGGTGGTGGAGGGGTCCAGCGCGCTGGTTGCCTCGTCGGCGAGCAGCAGGCTCGGGTTCGTCGCCAGGGCGCGGGCGATGCCCACGCGTTGCTTCTGGCCGCCGGAGAGCTGCTCCGGGTAGCTGCGGCCCTTATCAGCCAGCCCCACGAACTCCAGCAGCTCGGCGACGCGTGTCTCGCGCTCGGCCTTCGGCATGCCCTGCAGTTTCAGCGGGTAGGCGATGTTGCCCGCCACGGTGCGGGAGGAGAACAGGTTGAACTGCTGGAAGATCATGCCGATATCGGAGCGCAGCTTGCGCATCTCCGGTTCCTTCAGCGGGACGATGTCCTGCCCGTCGAGCAGGATCTCACCGCTGGTCGGCTTGTCCAGCCCGTTGATCTGGCGCACCAGCGTGGACTTGCCCGCGCCGGAGTAGCCGATGATGCCCACGATGGAGCCCGGCTGGATGGTGATGTTCACGTCCTCCAGAGCGGTGACGGACTTGCGTCCCTGCTTGAAGACCTTGTGGACGTTGCGAAATTCGATTCCCGTTCCCGTGCGGGCGCCCCGCTGGGTTGCGGGGGCGGCCGCGTCGGGGGCGGCGGATGTGCCTTGGGCCATTGGGGTGCCTTCCGGTTTAAAAGGCGTGTCTCGGCTGGCGGGCTGGTGGGCCGGCCATGCGAGACACGCCTTTTGGGGTTGGGTTTACTGCTCCTTGAGCTTCTGCTGGGTGGTGTCCAGCACCTTCTGCAGCTCATCGCCGGACATGGTTACGGCGACGGAGGTTCCCTTGGTCTGCTCGTCGATGGCGTCCTGGACCGGCTTGGAGTGCCAGATCTCGACGAGCTTCTTCAGGTCCTCTTCGTCCTTGCGGTCCTTGGTGGTCACGAAGCCGTTGATGTACGGCTGTGCCTCCTCCTTCTCCGGGTCGTCCTGGAAGATGGCGGTCTTCGGGTCGATGTCCGCGCGGTCCAGGAAGGAGTTGTTGACGATGGCCGGGGTGCCGTCGAGCCAGGAGGTAGCGGTCTGGGCTGCGTCGACCGGGGTGACCTTGATCTTGGACTTGTCGGTGTCGATGTCAGCCGGGGTCGGGGTCAGCAGACCCTCCTTCTTCAGGGTGACCAGGCCAGCCTGGACGAGGACGTTGATGGCGCGGCCCTGGTTGGTGGAGTCGTTCGGGATGGCGACCTCGCCAGCCTTCTCGACGTCCTTCAGGTCGGAGTGGTCCTTGTAGTACAGGCCCAGCGGCAGGATCTCGGTGGCGCCGACCGGTGCGAGGTCGGTGTTGTTGCCGTTGTTGTACTCGGCCAGGAACATCATGTGCTGGAAGTTGTTGACGTCGATCTCGCCGTCGGTCAGCGCACGGTTCGGGATGGAGTAGTCGTTGAAGGACTTGATCTCGGTCTTCAGGCCGGCGTTATCCAGCTCCTGCTTGAAGACCTGCCACTGCTTCTGCTCGGAGTCGGTGGTGCCGATGACGATGGTGTCGTCGTCGTTGCCGCCGGAGCAGGCCACGAGGCTGAAGCTGGTGGTCAGGGCGATCGTCGCGGCCAGGGCCTTGCGTCGAAGAGTCATGGTGATCCTCCTAGATCTGGGGGTGTCCGCCGTGTGCCGTCGTTGGCACGGGTGTTTTTTGTTTGGCGGGTCACTGTTTGTTGAAGGCAAATTTAGCACCGTAGGGCAGCATGGACAACTTGGTCTATTTTCTTGTCATTTATGCACGTGGTGTCGTCGATTTCTGCCTTGAGGGAATGGCGGTACAGGGGCGGTAGGCAGGGGCGAATGCTGTGCTATATCGAATAGATGTTCGATTTAAGGTAGGGTTCTTCCCGTGACGTATACGCGCGGATTCAACAACCCCAAGGCCCTCAGCTGGTCGCGGATCGAGCGTATTCTTTCGGGGAAAACCACAGGTGAGAGCGTTGAAGCCCGATCTCGGAACGAGGTACGGCGCGGCGAACAGGGCGGTGGCCGACGTGTCGATTATTCCGGCGAGGTCCAGCGTGGGAAACGGCCTGGTGGGTCCAGCGGGGTGCAGGCCGCGACGGGGCAGCCGAGCAACAGGGCACGCGCAGCCGCAGCGCACGTGGAATTCGCGGAGCTGCGCGCCGCCAGCAGCTATCACTTCCTCCACGGTGCCAGCGAACCCGAGGAACTGGTGGAGCAGGCTATCGCGCTCGGTATCACCGCGCTGGCCTGCCTCGACCGGGATGGCATGTACGGTGCCGCGCGTTTTGCCACCGCCGCCGCAGAGGCAGAGGGCGAGCTCAAGACCGTCTTCGGCGCGGAGCTCAGCATCGACGGGCCACAGGCTCCCGGCCTGGCGGTGCTCTGCCGCGGCCAGGAGGGCTACCGGCGGCTTAGCCGCAGCATCACCGCCGCCCGGATGGCCCACCGGGACAAGGACGCGGTCGAATACCCCAGCTTCGGCGAGCTCGCCGAAGCAGCTGGTGGGCACTGGCTCGTCCTCATCGACGCCGCCCAGCTTTCCATCCCCGGCCGGGCCGCCGAATTACTAGAAGCCTTCGGCACGCAGCACTGCCTCGTGCAACTGCAGCTGAGCATGGACCCGGCCGACGTGGACCACAACGAGGCCCTCCACGCCTTCGCGACCACCCACGGGCTGCGCGAGATCCTCTCCTCGCAGCCCACCTGCGCGACCCCCAGCCAGGCCCGCTTGGCCGGCGCCAAGGCCGCCCTGCGGCGGCGCTGGGACGTCGCCCGCGCCGAACCCGTTACCCACCCCATGGGCGGATCCTGGCTGCGCTCCGGGGCGGAACTGCGACAGCTCGCCGGGGACTGCGCCTGGCTCGCGGAAGCCACCGCAACCAGCGTGGACGTCGCCGAAGAATGCGCCTTCACCCTCAACCTCGTCGCCCCGGAACTACCGCACTTCCCCGTGCCGGAAGGCCACAGCGAGATGTCCTGGCTCCGCGAGCTCGTGGAAAGAAATGGAACCCACCGCTACGGGTGGCGCGGCTCCACCGCAGCGGCGCAGAAGGCCTGGGAGGTCATCGACCGGGAGCTCGGCGTCATCGAAAAACTGGGCTTCCCCGGCTACTTCCTCATCGTCCACGACATCGTCGACCACTGCCACAGCAACAACATCCTCTGCCAGGGGCGCGGCTCGGCGGCGAACTCCGCCGTCTGCTTCGCACTCGGCATTACCTCCGTCGACGCCGTCGCCGCCGGCCTGCTCTTCGAACGCTTCCTCTCCCCGGAGCGCGAGGGGCCACCCGACATCGACCTCGACATCGAATCCGGACGTCGCGAGGAGGTCATCCAGTACGTCTACCGCCGCTACGGGCGGGATAACGCCGCCCAGGTCGCGAACGTCATCACCTACCGGCGCAAGGGGGCGCTGCGCGATGCCGCCCGCGCGCTCGGCTACCCGGCAGGCCAGGTGGATGCCTGGACCCGGGGGGCCGCGGAGGCCCCCGAGCGGGTCCGCCAGCTCGCCGAACAACTGATCGGCCAGGCCCGCCACCTCGGCATCCACTCCGGCGGCATGGTCATCTGCGACCGCCCCATCGCGGACGTCGTGCCCACCGAGTGGGCGCGCATGGAGAACCGCTCCGTGGTGCAGTGGGATAAGGACGACTGCGCGGCCGTCGGGCTGGTGAAATTCGACCTGCTGGGCCTGGGCATGCTCGAGGCCCTGCACCACGCCATCGACCAGGTGGCCACCCACCGTGGCCGCCGTATCGAGCTGTGGCGGCTGGCCCCGACCGAGGAAGCGGTCTACGAGATGCTCAGCCGCGCCGACGCGGTGGGCGTGTTCCAGGTGGAGTCCCGCGCCCAGATGAACACCCTGCCCCGCCTGCGACCCCGGCGCTTCTACGACCTGGTGGTGCAGGTCGCGCTGATCCGCCCCGGCCCCATCCAGGGTGGGTCGGTCCACCCGTTCATCCGGCGGCGCAACGGCCTGGAGCCGGTGACCTTCGACCACCCGTGCCTGGAACCCGCGCTCAGCAAGACCCTCGGCATCCCACTGTTCCAGGAGCAGTTGATGCAGGTCGTGGTGGACGCCGCCGGGTTCACCGCCGCGGAGGCCGATACGTTGCGCCGCGCGATGGGGTCCAAGCGTTCCCCGGAGCGGATGGCGCGGCTCAAGGAGCGCTTCTACGAGGGCCTGGAGCGCACCAACGGCATCACTGGGGAGGTCGCGGACCGGCTGTGGGAGAAGATCACGGCGTTCGCAGCCTATGGCTTCCCGGAGTCCCACTCCCAGTCCTTCGCCGCGCTGGTCTACTACTCCGCCTGGTTTAAGTACCACTATCCGGCGGAATTCTGCGTGGCCTTGTTGCGCGCCCAGCCGATGGGCTTCTACTCGCCGCAGTCGCTGATCGCGGACGCCCGCCGCCACGGGGTGCGGATCCTGCCGGTGTGCGTCAACGCCTCCGGGGCGCAGGCGGATACGGATCTCTCGGCCGGTTCTGCTGCGTCCCCGTCCGTTTCTTCTTCCTCTTCTTTTAAGGACGTCAACCGCGCCCGCGGGGTGCACGGGCTGGGGCGGGGCACCGCAGAGCCCATCGGTGCGATCCGGCTGGGGCTGGCATCCATCGCGGGGATCAGCGAGGAGGCAGCCGAGCGGATCGTCGCCACGCGGGAAGAGCAGGGGGAGTACCGGCAGGTCAGCGACCTCTCCCGGGAGGCCGGGCTCAGCGTGGCGCAGGTGGCGGCCCTAGCGCGGGCTGGCGCCCTGGAGAGCCTCGGGCTCGATCGGCGGCAGGCGGTGTGGGCTGCGGGGCTGGCGGCCACGGAGAGGGAGGGCATGCTGCCGGGGACGTCCGCCCCGTCGGTGCCCGCGCTGCCCGGCATGAGCGCCTTCGAGCTGGCCGCCGCGGATCTCGCGGCCACGTCGGTGACCCCGGACGGCCACCCCGTGGAGCTGCTCCGGGGCCAGCTTTCCCAGTGGCACGACCTGCCGGTGCGCGCCGGGGTGCGCCGCGGACAACGCAGGGGCGGGGCGGCGGTGGTGCCCGCCGTGGACCTGCTGCACGTGCCAGATGGGTCGCGGATCCGGGTGGCCGGCGTGATCACGCACCGGCAGCGCCCTGCGACCGCGGGCGGGGTCGTCTTCCTCGGGGTGGAGGATGAGACCGGCATCGCGAACGTGATGCTCACCCAGGGCCTATGGAAGAAGCAAAGGCAGGTGGCGATGACAGCACGCATCGTGGTGGTTCGTGGGATCGTGCATAACGCGGAGGGGGCGGCCAGTGTTACCGCCGATCTGCTGGAGGCCGTGGAGCCGGAACTGAGTGGCACGACGGCGCTGGGTAGCCCGTCGCGGGACTTCCGCTGAGCTGTGCCACACTCGCCCACTGTGTCGCCCACTGGGCGAGCCCGGCGGGGCCCAGGGTGTTTGCGGCGCGGGTGAAGGTGCACTCGCGGTCGGGAGAGGAGAGCGCAAAGATTGATCAAAACGTGGGGAATAACACTTATGTGATTTACCGATTGACAATCACCGCGCCCACCCTCCAATATCGAGTGAATGACCACCCCTGACCCTCCCGGGCGACCCACCAGCCAGCGGCGCTATATGCTGCGGCGAATCATCGCCCTTGCACTGGCAGCCGTGGCCATTCTGCTCGCGGCCGGGGCCGGGGTGTGGCTGCAGAAAAACACCGGCTGGAGCGTCGATCACCTCACCCGAAAAAGCCGACACAGCCTGGTCAGCGATCGCACCGAGCACGAATCCGCCGTGGCCATCCCGGAGCGCTCGAGCCGGGCGACGGGAACCAGCAACGACCGCACCCCAGGGGCTGGTGACGCCAAGGAAAATCAGCCCGGTGTGGGCGAACCCAACGCTCGCGATAACCGCGGTGGGGAGCCCGGCCAGGGTGCTGCTGTGGACCCCGCCACCAGCACCAACCCCGCACCCGTGCTGCGCAACACCCAGCATTCCGCCCCGCTGCGGGGAGCCCCACGTCCCGGGCACAATGGCCGAATTCAGCTGAAATCGGGAGGGCTTGACCGGCAGGCAGTGCTGCACGTGCCCGCCGACGCCCTGCCCCGCCAGTCCCAGGCCACCCGGCCCAAGCCACTGATTCTCGCCTTCCACGGTTATGGGCAGTCCGGCGCATCCATGGCCCGCTTCGGCGACCTCGCCAGGGATGGCGCCATCGTCGCCTACCCCGACGGTGTCGACAAAGCCTGGTCGGGGGCGCCTTATGCCACGGCCACCGGGAAGCAAGACCTGGCCCTGGTCCGGGACCTCATCAACCGCATCGCCGCCACCTACCAGGTCGACGACCTGCGCATCTATGCCGCGGGAATGAGCAATGGCGGCGGCTTCGTCGCCAAGCTCGCCTGCGAGATGCCCCAGGAATTCGCCGCCTTCGCCTCGGTGGCAGGGGCCTATTACAAGGGCACCTGGCAGGGCTGCGCAACACGGGCACAGCGTGGCAAGGAACACCCACAGTTCCGCGGCAGCAGGGCGACGTCCTTCCTCGAAATCCACGGGGAGAACGACGGCCGCATCCATTACGAGGGAGGCACCCGCTACGGCACCCCTTACCTCGGGGCGATGAGCTTCACCTCTGCCTACGCCCATCGCGCCTCCTGTTTCGGGGCGCCTGCGGTCCGCAACGTCACCCCCGTCGTACGTCGCTACCAGTGGCGCGACTGCGCAGCGGACAAGGACGTCATGCACATTGCGGTGAAGGGGATGGGGCACACCTGGCCCGGCGAGGGCGAAGCCGCCCGGCCCGGCGAGTCCGGGATCGCCGGCGGGCGTAACGACGGTGGCCAGCAGAAGGCGAACCCCACCCGCGCGGTCAATGCCGGGGCGGAGATCTTGAGTTTCTTCACCCGGCACCGGAAATAGGGCTGTCCAGGGCTGCTGCTAGGGTTAGACCCGACCAACGCGGGAGTCCGGGAGAAAGTCCGGGCTGAGAGGGCGCCAGCACCGTGGTGCCGACCGTTACACCTGATCCGGATCATGCCGGCGATAGGGAGGATAACCGTGAGCATCACGCCCGAAAACCCACCACAGAACAGCGAAACCCGCGGCTTCTCAGGCGAGCAGCAAGCGCCCCAGCACAGCAAGTCCTGGCGGGTGGTGGACATCATCGTCGCCGCCGTGCTGGGTGTGGCCTGCGGCCTGATCTTCTGGGTCTGGAACGGCATCGGGGGCGCGGCCTATGGCGTGTTCGACGCCGCCACCCCGGGCCTCGGCGGACTCGCGGTCGGCATCTGGCTGCTCGGCGGCGTGCTGGGCGGGCTGATCATCCGCAAGCCAGGTGCGGCACTCTTCGTCGAGGTACTCGCCGCCGTCGTCTCCGCGCTGCTGGGTAATCACTGGGGCATCGAGACCGTCTACTCCGGCCTAGCCCAGGGGCTGGGCGCGGAGCTGGTCTTCGCGATCTTCGCCTACCGTCGCGCCGGGCTGGGCGTGGCCATGGCCGCCGGTGCCGTGGCTGCCATCTTCGAGTTCGTCCTGGAGCTGGCTACCAGCGGAAACTACGCGAAGTCCCTGGCATTCAACGCCACCTACCTGTCCACCATGATTCTCTCCGGCATCCTGCTGGCGGGCCTGGTGGGCTGGCTGCTCGTCCGCGGCCTGGCCGCCACCGGCGCGCTCGACCGTTTCCCGGCGGGCAGGCAACGCCAACAACTGGTCTAGGCAGGAAAAAGGGGAGAAAGGCCATGACAAGCCACGGGCGGCCGCCGGGCGGGGCGGTCGTGGAGATCACCGACTTCGGCTGGCGCCACGCCGGCCGAAAGAACCCAGCCATCGCGAACATCACCGCTTGCGTTGAACCCGGCGAGCGCGTCCTACTGCTCGGCGCATCGGGTGCGGGGAAATCCACCCTGCTCGCAGGCATCGCCGGGGTGTTGGGGGACGCTGAGGACGGTGAGCAGCGCGGCACCATCCGCGTGGATGGCAAGGACCCGGCCCAGGCCCGTGGCCTGGTGGGCATGGTGCTGCAGGACCCGGACTCACAGGTCATCGCCGCCCGAGTGGGCGACGATGCCGTCTTCGGTTGCGAGAACCTCGGCATCCCGCGGGAGGAGATGTGGCAGCGCGCCACGGATTCCCTGTGCACCGTCGGACTGGGGGATCTCGACCTCGACCGCTCCACCCATCGGCTGTCTGGCGGGCAGAAACAACGGCTCGCGCTGGCCGGGGTGCTGGCAATGCGCCCCAGGGTGATCGTGCTGGACGAACCCACCGCGAACCTCGACCCGGAAGGCGTGGCTGAGGTGCGCGACGCCGTCATCCGGGCCTGCGAGGACACCGGCGCCACCCTGATCGTGGTCGAGCACCGCGCGGCCACCTGGGCCGGGCACGTCGACCGCATCCTCGTGCTCGGAGAAACCAACCCCAGCGGCGTGGGGGAGCAGGCCAGCGCCGGACGGCAGGCCGGGGGAGTGCTCGCCGATGGCCCAGCCCGGGAAATCTTGAACACCCACGCCGACCGGCTCGCCGAGTCCGGCATCTGGGTGCCGGGCGTCGCACCCGCGCTGCGTCGCATGGGAACCCCGCCGCCCGAGCTGGGCGCAATGAAGGCCGCACCTGGATCGACTGGCCACCAGAGCCACGCTGATCATCGAGGCGATGTTGATCACCCGGTCGACGCTGGTGCCGCGCACGCAGGCAGGAACACGCAGACGAGCGGGAAGCTCCTGCTTCGCACCCAGGACCTAGCCATCGGCTGGGGCGACCACGCCATCCGCACCGGCATCACTGCCGCCCTGGAACCGGGATCGACCTGCCTGACCGGCGGTAACGGCACCGGAAAATCCACCCTGGCTCTTACTCTCGCAGGCCTCGTGCCCGCGGCGGGCGGGGAGCTGGACGCCAGCGGGCTCCAGCCCGCCAAACCCAGGCGTCGGGAAAACCCGGATCCCCGCAGCTGGCGCTCGAAGGACCTGGTCCGCCGCATCGGATACGTCTTCCAAAGCCCGGAGCACCAGCTCGCCGCCCGCACTGTCCGCGATGAGCTGCTGCTCGGCCCCAAGGCCGCCGGGATGGACGCCGCCGCAGCCGAGCACCACGCCGATGAGCTGCTGGGCACCCTCGGGCTGACCCACCTCGCGGCGGCCAATCCCTTCACCCTCTCGGGAGGGGAGAAACGCCGGCTCTCCGTGGCCGCGGTGCTGACCACCGAGCCGCGCCTGCTGATTCTGGACGAACCGACCTTCGGCCAAGACCTCAACACATTCACCGCCCTGGTCGGGTTGCTGCAGCAGCTGGCGGACAGCGGCATGGGGCTGCTGTCCATCACCCACGACGCGGACTACTTCGCCGCCCTGGGTCAGCACCACTGGCACTTGCCCCAGGGCCCCGGCCTGGAGGTGCGAGCATGATCCTGGAACGCATCGACCCATCCACCCGGCTGCTCGCGCTCGCGCTGCTGACCACCCCGCTGCTGATCAGCATCGATATCGTGAGCGCCAGCGTGTCCTTCGCGCTGACGCTGCTGGTCGTCGCGCCCCTGTGTGGGGTCGGTCCTGCCCGGCTGTTCCGCCGGGCCTGGCCGCTGCTGCTCTTAGCTCCGCTGACGGGTGTGAGCATGCTCTTCTACGGCCGTGCCAGCGGGCAGAGCTATGTCGAATGGGGTTTCATCCACATCACCGAAAACTCGGTGCAGCTGGCCATCGCGGTGATGATCCGCGTGCTGGCGGTTGGCGTGCCCGCCGTGGTGCTCACCGCGGACATGGACCCCACCCGCCTGGGGGACGGCCTGGCTCAACTGTGGAAACTGCCCACCCGCTTCGTCATCGGCGCGGTGGCAGGCGTGCGCCTGGTCAGTCTGTTCCGGGAGGACTGGACGGCCGTGGAACGCGCCCGACGCGCCCGCGGCCTAGGGGACGAGGGCAAGCTGAAGCGTGCGCTGCAGCAATCCTTCAGCCTGCTGGTGCTGGCGCTGCGCCGCGGCTCCAAGCTGGCCACCGCGATGGAGGCCCGTGGCTTCGGTGCCACCCATAACGCCGAGGGCCAACCCATCGAACGCACCTGGGCCCGGCAGGCCCGCTTTGGCGGCTGGGACTGGGCCGTGGTTGTGGGCTCGTTGGCCCTGAGCCTGCTCTCCCTGGGGGTCGCGGTGTGGACCGGCCACTTCGTGCTGCTGGGAGTACAGAATGGCTAGCTTGCCGGGGGACCCGCATCCTGAGCACAGCTGCGGGCCTGCTGCTCACCGTGCTGCGGTGACGCCCCCAGCGATATCTCCGGCGGAGGCTATCGGGGAGCTCGCCGCCTGGGTTGCAGGCCAGCCAGGCCACCGAACTGCGCAGATCGAGCCAGCCACTACACCCCGCCGCCACGCAGGCCGCGACCCCCGGTGGGTGATTCTCATTGACGGTCGCAGCGGCTCCGGCAAGACCCGCTTTGCAGAACACCTGATGGCCGCACTCGGTGCGACCAGCGGGCAGGCCGGCGCATCCCGGAGCACGCTGCCGGCCCCCAACACCACGCCCCAGCTGGTACACCTGGAGGATTTCTACCCCGGCTGGGGTGGGCTCTTCGCCGCGGCCCGCATGCTCGCAGCCGAGGTGCTGCAGCTCAATTGCCCGGGCTTTCGCCGCTGGAACTGGGAGAAGAACACCCCCGGGCCGTGGCAGCCCCTGGACCCCGGACGCCCGCTGGTCGTCGAGGGGGTCGGTGCCCTAAGCCCCGAGGTCCTGGCCGTGCTCCGCCGCCGCGGTATCCCACACCGGACCCTGGTGCTGGATGCCCCCACTCCGCTGCGCAAGCACCGTGCGCTGCACCGCGACCCCTACTACGCCCCCTGGTGGAATATGTGGGCGGCACAGGAGCGCGCCCACATCGCCCGGCGCCCCGCCCCGGAACTCGTCGTCGTCAACGGCCCAGCCCGGTCGAAGGGCGAGACCACCGGCCCCGCCCGAAGCGGCGCCTGACTCGCCAGCTACTCGCCAGCTACTGCAGCTACTGCGGCGTGGAGGTGCGGTAGAGCCCGCCCCGCGCGACGTCCAGGCGCATCCCGGATTCCCGCAGGCGACGCACGTACACCATGCCCAAGCCCGTCGCTGGGGTCAGCACGCCACCCTCAGCGCCCGGCAGCTCCGCCTCATCCTTGAGCAGCGTGAGCGCCGCGGTGCCCAGCATCCGGGAAGTCGAGCGGTATCCCGGATCCCCCTGGGAGTACAGGGTGGCGATGTAATCCGGCTCCACGTTCGGCGCCGGGTTCGGCTTCACGAAACCGTGGAATACGCAGCGGAAGTAGCCGTTCTCCTGCGCCTTGCTCGTCGGACCCTCACCCGGCTCGGGTGCCCACTGGGAGATGAAGTCCCGCAGCTTCGGCGCCTTCATCGCGGTCAGCATCGTCCGGTGCACCCCGCCCATGGCGTAGGCCTGCGCGCGGCCCTTCAGACCCGGCCCGGTGGCCTGGAACTCGCGGTAGCGCAGGGACTTGCCGTACTTGAAGCCGCTCAGCGCGTTGGAGCGGCGCACCACGCGGGTGTTCACCGACGCCATGAGGAAAGGACCGGCCCAGCCCTCCGGGGCGCCGACAGTCTCGGTCTGCAGCACGCCATAGTCCGGCTGCTCGCCCAGCTCTGGCTCCGCCTCGCGCGCCGGGCTCAGGGAGTACGGGTCGGCCAGCACGCGCCGCTGCTCCGGGTCGCGCTGTGCGGCCTGGAACTGCTCACGTGCGGATTCCACGGTGCCGCCGGACATCGCCCCGCGCATGCTGACCAGGTTCGTCACCTCGGCCAGCTTCTTACCATCCTTGGCCGCGGCCTCGCTGATCAGCAGCATGCCGATATCGGAGGGCACGGAGTCGAAGCCACAGGCGTGGATGATGCGCGCCCCGTGAGCCTTCGCCACGTCGTCGTACTTGTCGATCATCTTCCGCATGAACAGCACCTCGCCGGTGGAGTCCACGTAGTGCGTGCCGGCCTCCGCACAGGCGCGCACGAGGTCCTCGCCGTAACGCACGAACGGGCCCACCGTGGAGATCACCACGCGGGTGTTCTTCGCCAGCTCGGTCATGGCGTCCTCGTCGAAGGCATCCGCCTCCACGATCCGCCAGTCCATCACGCCCTGGTGGACGGTCAGCAGCTGCTGCTTGAGGAAGACCAGCTTCTCGCGGTTGCGGCCAGCCAGCGCGATGGTGACGTCCTTCGGCGCGTGCTCCGCCAACCAACCCGCGAGGATCTTGCCGACGAATCCGGTCGCGCCGAACAGGGTGATGTCCACCGGGCGCTGCGTGCCGCCGGTCGGGGTCTTCTTGCCTTGCGGTGTTGCGTCCTTCGGTGCATCAGCCATGTCTGATCGACCTCTTTCATCGTCTGATGGGCGTCGTGCCCGATCGTCGGGGTTCTTCCCCTCCATTCTTACCGTGTTCCGGTGCCGTCAGCGCCTGCGGGCACGGTTAAGGTGAGTGGCGTGTCTTCGCAGCCCTCCACTCCCGCTTCCGCCGCAGGTCGCTCTTCTTCTTTAACGACGTCGCCCCGGCCGGCCGCCGAACCGCCCTTCCATATCCTGTTTGATCAGCCGCAGATCCCGCCGAATACGGGCAATGCGATCCGCATGTGTGCGGGCACCGGGGCCACGTTGCACCTGGCGGGCCCACTGGGCTTCAACTTCGAGGAGAAGCACGTCCGCCGCGCCGGGCTGGACTATCACGATCTGGCGAATGTGCAGCTCCACGAGGATTTCGAGGCTGCGGCCGCGCACCTGACCGGGCTGAGCAGACAGCAGGCGGCAGCTGGCGCGCAGCCGCAGACCCGGATCTTCGCCTTCACGACGCACGCGAAAACCTGGTTTACGGACGTGGACTTCCGCCGCGGTGACGTCCTCCTCTTCGGTCCGGAACCCACCGGCCTGGACGAGGAAACCCTGGCGGACCCCCGGATCACCGCGCAGCTGCGGATCCCGATGCTGCCGGCCCGTCGCAGTATGAACCTGTCGAACGCGGCGGCGGTGGCGGCCTACGAGGCGTGGCGGCAACTCGGCTTCCCAGGCGGGCAGTGACCCGCGTTCCGCCACTCGCCCTGAAGTGGGGGAATCGGGGCGCACGCCGGTTGGGTAGCGGTCGCGCTGTGGAATAATGGCGGGCATGGCTGCGATTACCCTGGATGGAAAGAAGTACCGCGACGAGATCTTCGCGGACCTGAAGCAACGAGTCGACGCTCTGCGGGCCAAGGGGGTCACCCCGGGCCTGGCAACGGTCCTGGTCGGGGACGACCCGGCGAGCCACTCCTACGTGCGGATGAAGCACAAGGACTGCGAGCAGATCGGCGTGAAGTCCATCCGTAAGGACCTGCCTGCGGACGTGACCCAGGAGGAGCTCAACGCCGTCATCGACGAGCTCAACGCGGACCCGGAGTGCACCGGCTACATCGTGCAGCTGCCGCTTCCGAAGCACCTCGACGAAAACGCGGTGCTGGAGCGCATCGACCCGGCCAAGGACGCCGACGGCCTGCACCCGGTAAACCTCGGCAAGCTGGTGCTCAATGAGCCCGCCCCGCTGCCGTGCACCCCGAACGGTGCGATCAGCCTGCTGCGCCGCTACGACGTCGAGCTGGACGGCGCGAAGGTCGTCGTCATCGGTCGTGGCGTGACCGTTGGCCGCCCGATCGGCCTGATGCTGACCCGCCGCAGCGAGAACGCCACCGTCACCCTGTGCCACACCGGCACGAAGGACCTGAAGGCGGAGACCACCAACGCGGACATCATCGTCGCTGCTGCAGGTAAGCCGCACATGCTGACCAAGGACATGGTCAAGCCGGGTGCAGCGATCCTGGACGTCGGTGTCTCCCGCCTGGACGGCAAGCTCGCGGGCGACGTGCACCCGGATGTCTGGGAGGTCGCGGGCGCGATCTCGCCGAACCCGGGTGGCGTGGGCCCACTGACCCGCGCCTTCCTGGTCCACAATGTCGTGGAGCGCGCCGAGCTGCTCGCTGAGCAGGGCCAGAACTAGGGGAATAGAGCGCTAGAGGGGCTGGGCACGATGCCAGACACTCCGGAGGAGCGGGCGGAGGCCGCGCAGATCGGCGCCTATCGCCGCAAGCTGTTGGCGAACCCGCACGACCGGGACGTGCCCGCCTCTCGGTTGCCGGTGATCGCCCAGCGGGTGCTCATCGGGGTGTTTTTGCTGCTATTGGCGGTGGGGGTGTTCTTCATCGCGGTGGATCGTTGGCGGCGTGGCACCACGGCGATGGGGGCTAGCCTGGTGTTCTTGGCCACGATCCGGTGGGTCGTGGACTCCGACGTGCTGGGGATTTTCGCGGTCCGCAGCCGTAAATTTGATTGCCTTTTCGCCGGGGGCGTGGGGCTGTTGATGATGTATCTGGCGATCAGCGTGGACACGCTGGGCAGCTAGGGATACCCGGGCAGAGTCCGCGCGAAAGGGGCGCGCGGCGCTGGGGAGGGCAAGGGTAGCGGCTGTTCGGTGGCTGCCCTTTAGTGATGGTGCTGCTGCAGGATGTTCGCGCGCTGCTCCGGATCCTTGGCCAGTTTCTCGGCTGTTACGAGGAACTTCTCTAGCACATTGCCCATCTGGCGGGCCTCGATGAGGAAGCCATCGTGGCCGGTGGGGGAGGTGATCTGGGACAGCCCAAGGAAGGTTCCCAGGTTGCGGGAGAGGTGCTCCTGCTGGTGATAGGGGTAAAGGATGTCAGTGTCGATGCCACAGACCATCGTGGGCACCGTGGAATTACCCAGGGCGGCGTTCATGCCGCCACGGTCCCGACCCAGGTCGTGCCGGTTCAGGGCGTCGGTCAGGGTGACGTAGGAGCCGGCGTCGAAGCGGTTGCGCAGCTTCATCGCCTGCCGGTCCAGGTAGCCCTCGACAGAGAAACGCTGATCGGGGGAGCGGAACTTGCCCAGTGGGTTTTCGCCCTGCTGTGGCTCTGCACCGAAGCGCTCATCGACCTCCAGCTCACCGCGGTAGGTCAGGTGCGCGATGCGGCGGGCCTCGCCCAGGCCCCAGACCGGGCCCATGCCAGCTTCGTAGTAGTCCCCGCCGTGCCATAGCGGGTCGGCCTCGATCACGCGGATCTGGGCGGACTGGATGCCGATTTGCCAGGCGGAGGCGCGGGCGGAGACGGCGATGGGGAGGATGGCGTCCATCATCTCTGGGTAGAGCAGCGACCACTCGAGGGTGCGTGCCCCGCCCATGGAGGCGCCAATGATCACGTGGACCCGTGGGATCTCCAGTACATCCAGCAGCTGCTTTTCGGCCTGTACGAGATCGCGGATGGACAGCCCCGGGAAACGGGAGCCCCAGAAGCCACCCTCCGGGTGCAGCGAGCTGGGGCCCGTGGAGCCTGCGCAACCGCCTAGCGCGTTGGCGCAGAGCACCAGGTACTTGGCGGTGTCGATCGGCTTGCCAACGCCGACCATGTCCGCCCACCAGTCGGCGGCGTTACCGTCGCCGGTGAGGGCATGTTCGATCAAAACGATGGGGCGCTCCTCCGGCGGTGTGGGGACCGCCGCCTGCTCGGCTGCGTCGTAGAACGCGTACAGCCGCAGTGAGGTTTCGGGAATGCTTGCGCCCGCCTCGGTGAGCACCTCGCCGATGGGAATATCAGCGTAGGTACCGGAGGCGGGCAGCAAGTCGGAGCGCATAGAAAACCTCGTGAGTTAAATCTGCTCGAAGCCCTGATCGAGGTCGGCGATGATGTCGCGGACGTCCTCGATACCGACGGACAGGCGAACCGTTGCCTGGGAGATGCCAGCGTTGCGCAGGTTCTCCTCGGTGGACTGCGAGTGCGTGGTGGTGGCCGGGTGGACGACTAGGGAACGTACGTCACCGACGTTAGCGAGGTCGGAGTGCAGCTTCAGGGAGTCGATGAACTTCCATGCAGCCTCGCGTGGATCGGCGTCGCCGGTGGCAAGGTCGAAGGCGAGAACGGAGCCGGTGTACTCCAGGCCCAGCTTCTCCTTGACCTTGTTCCACGGGCTGGACTCCAGGCCGGCGTAGGCGACGCTGGCGACCTTCGGGTGCTTGTCCAGGAACTCGGCAACCTGCTTGGCGTTCTCGTTGTGCTGCTTGACGCGCAGGTTCAGGGTGTCGAGACCCTGGATCGCGAGCCAGGCGTTGAACGGGGAGAGGGAGGCGCCAGTATCGCGCAGCAGACCCGCACGGGCGCGCAGACCGAAGGCCGGCTCGCCAAGGTCGGCGTACTTCAGGCCGTGGTAGGCCGGATCCGGGGTGACGAAGCCCGGGAAGACCGGCTTGCCGTTGCGCTCCTGGGTCCAGTCGAACTTACCGCCGTCGACGAGGATGCCGCCGATGGAGGAGCCGTTACCGGTGTAGAACTTCGTCAGGGAAGAGACGGAGACGTCGGCGCCGAGCTCCAGTGGCTTCACCAGTGCTGCGGTGGCCAGTGTGTTGTCGATGATCAGCGGGACCTTGTTCGCGTGGGCGACCTTGCTGATCTCCGGGATGTCCAGGACATCTGCCTGCGGGTTGGCGAAGGTCTCACCGAAGAAGGCGACGGTGTTGTCCTGCACTGCATCCTGCCAGGACTGCGGGTCGTCTGGGTTCTCGACGAAGGTAGTGGTGATGCCCAGGCGCGGCAGGGTAACGAGAAGCAGGGTTTCGGTGCCGCCGTAGAGGCGCGGGGAGGCGACGATGTGGTCACCGGAGTTCGCGACGTTCAGGAACGCAGCGGTGATGGCAGCCATGCCGGAGCCGAATGCGACAGCGTGGACGCCACCCTCGAGGGTGTTGATGCGGTTCTCGAGGACCTCGACGGTCGGGTTCGTCAGGCGGGAGTAGATCGGGCCCGGATCCTCGAGTGCGAAGCGTTGCTTGGCGTGCTCGGCGCTGTCGAAGACGTAGCTGGTGGTCATGTGGATCGGCAGGTTACGGGAACCAGTCGGGTCCACAGTCTGGCCGGCGTGGATCTGCTGGGTGGCAAAGCCCCACTCTGCCGCGTTGGAGTTGTCGTACTTTGTCATGGCTTTTCCTGTCTCTTTCGTGTGGTCGAGGCGGTGTTGTGAATCGTGGTGATCCCGGGTGGATCCGGGTGGATTGTGCCGCTCGATCGCTGTGTGGTGACCCACTTTATAGTCCGCGTTGAAAAAAAGTAAACCGCTCTGTCTAGTTTTGGCGTTGTGCGGGCTTAAATGCGCAGTTCAGACGTGTTTAAAAATTTATACCACTTGGTCTACTTTTGGGCGTTTTGAAGGATGATGATTGGCACTTGTGGGGTCATATTGGCGATGTTTCGGTACCGCTTGGTTCGGGTTCGTCTTGCCGGCGGAAGTGGTACGCCGAGGCCCGATGTGCGCCGCCTCGTTGGACGCAAATGAGCGAGGGTCAACATATTTTTGGCGAGAAAAAAAAATTTGCGGGTAGCACCAGCAAGTGCCGTGGAGTCACTAGGGTGGGGTGGTATACGGGCTGAGAAAGACTCCCAGCGCAACGAGCAAAAATCGGGCCACAAGGCGCCAGAAAGGACCTGCACCATGGTTAATACAGACGCTGCATTCCTGATTGACGCAGAGCCGAGCGTGCTCCAGGTGGCGGTTGGTCGTCCACAGTCCAACCCCGCCGGAACCTATGAAAACACCGGCATTGAAAAGCTGCCGCAGTCGCACATCGACGTGCTCGCGCCGGGCCCGAACTACGGTGACGGCAGCGGTGTCGTGGGGGACACGATCGGAGACGATAAGCACCACGGCGGGGCAGATAAGGCCGTCTACGCCTTCGCTCGCGAGGAGCTGGACTTCTGGGAAGGGGAGCTCGGCCGTGAGCTCGTCTACGGCAGCTTCGGGGAGAACATCACCACTGCCGGGGTGAAGTGGTCGGAGGTCTACATCGGCCAGCGCGTGTCCATAGGCAGCGCTGAGCTCGAGGTGAGCGTGCCGCGCACCCCGTGTGCAACCTTCGCCGCCTGGCTCGATGAGAAGGGCTGGGTGAAGCGCTTCGCGCAGCGCGGCGACTGCGGATCCTACTTCCGCGTGATTACCGCCGGCCGCATCCGCCCGCTGGACGAGGTCCGCTTCGGACCGGTGCCGGAGCATGGCGTGACGATGGGGGAGGCCTTCGCCGCCAAATTGGGCGACAAGGATGCGGCTCGCAAGGTTTTCGACGCCGGGGTGCTTCCCGGGCACCATCATGAGCAGCTCGGTCGCCTGCTGAACTAAAGCCCGCCAGGCCGAGGCTGGGGGGGGCGGCTGGCGGAAAAGAAAAACTGGGCCTAGCGGCGCTATCTCTAGCTCGCCAGGCCCAGTCGGGGAGAGGTACTAGCCCTCCAGGGAGTTATCTGCTGCAGCGAGATCGTCGATGATCTTGTTGAATGCAGCGACCGGACGCATCACAGCGTTCGCCTTCTCCTCGTCCAGGTGGTAGTGGCCACCCAGCTCCACGGCCTTGCCCTGGATGTCGTTAAGCTCCTTGATGACCTCGTCCTCGGCAGCCTCTAGAGCGTCGGCGACCGGGGCGAAGAGCGCAGCCAGGTCGGCGTCGTCCTTCTGGTCGGCCAGGGCGCGAGCCCAGAACATTGCCAGGTAGAAGTGGGAACCACGGTTGTCGAGGGTCTTGACCTCGCGCTGCGGGGACTTGCCCTCCTCCAGGATCCGCTCGGTGGCAACGTCCAGCGCGTCGCCCAGTACCGGGGTGCGTGGGTTGTTATCCGTGTCGGCCAGCTTGCGCAGGGACTCGGCCAGCGCCAGGAACTCGCCCAGGGAGTCCCAACGCAGGTGGTTCTCCTCGGTCAGCTGCTCGACGTGCTTCGGTGCAGAACCACCAGCGCCGGTCTCGAAGAGGCCACCGCCCGCGATCAGCGGAACGATGGAGAGCATCTTCGCGGAGGTGCCCAGCTCCAGGATCGGGAACAGGTCGGTCAGGTAGTCACGCAGCACGTTACCGGTGACGGAGATGGTGTTCTTGCCCTCGCGGATGCGGTCCACGGAGAGCTGGCAGGCCTCGACCGGGGAGAGGATGCGGATATCCAGGCCCTCGGTGTCGTGGTCCTTCAGGTACTTCTCGACCTGGGTTGCCATGTTGCGGTCGTGGGCGCGCTCCGGGTCCAGCCAGAAGACGGCCGGGTCGCCGGTCTTGCGGGCACGCTCGACGGCCAGCTTCACCCAGTCCTGAACCGGGATGTCCTTGGCCTGGCAGGCGCGCCACAGGTCGCCCTCCGAGACCTCGTGCTCCATGAGCACGTCGCCGGCCTTGTTGAGGACCTGGACCTTGCCGTCCGCCTCGATCTTGAAGGTCTTGTCGTGGGAGCCGTACTCCTCAGCCTTCTGTGCCATCAGGCCAACGTTCGGGACGGTGCCCATCGTGGTCGGGTCGAAGGCACCGTTCTTGCGGCAGTCGTCGATGACGACCTGGTACACGCCTGCGTAGGAGGAGTCCGGCAGTACGGCCAGGGTGTCCTGCCGGGCGTCGTCCTTGTTCCACATCTTGCCGGAGTCACGGATCATGGCCGGCATGGAAGCGTCGACGATGACGTCGGACGGGACGTGCAGGTTGGTGATTCCGCGGTGGGAGTTAACCATCGCGAGATCCGGGCCGTCCTCGAGAGCCTTGTCGAATGCAGCGCGGATCTCCTCGCCGTTGTCCAGCTCGGACAGGCCGTCGAGGATGGCAGCCAGGCCGTCCTCGCCGTCGAGGCCAGCAGCCAGCAGCTGCTCGCCGTACTGCTCGTAGACGTCGGAGAAGTAAGCGCGCACGGCGTGGCCGAAGATGACCGGGTCGGAGACCTTCATCATCGTGGCCTTCAGGTGCACGGAGAACAGCACGCCCTCAGCCTTCGCGCGGGAGACCTGGGCGCGCAGGAACTCGTCGAGCGCGTCAGCGCGCAGGACGGTGGAGTCCACGATCTCGTTCTTCTGGACCGGCAGAGAGTCGCGAAGCACGGTGGTCTCGCCGTTGGCCTTCACCAGCTGGATGCGCAGGTCATCCTCGGCCGGCATGATGACGGACTGCTCGTTGTGGCGGAAGTCGTTGGCCTCCATGGTCGCAACATTGGTCTTGGACTCGGCGGTCCACTCACCCATGGTGTGCGGGTGGGTGCGCACGTAGTTCTTCACGGCCTTCGGCGCACGGCGGTCGGAGTTGCCCTCGCGCAGCACCGGGTTTACGGCGGAGCCCATCACGGAGCTGTAGCGGGCGTAGGCGTCCTTCTCCTCCTCGGTGTTGACCTCGAGAGGGAAGTCCGGCAGGTCGTAGCCCGCCTTCTGCAGCTCGCCGATGGCTGCGCGCATCTGCGGAACGGATGCGGAGATGTTCGGCAGCTTAAGGATATTGGCCTCAGGGGACTGGGTCAGCTCGCCGAGCTCCTTGAGGGCGTCGTTGACCTGCTGCTCCTTCGGGAGCTTATCGTTGAAAGCGGCCAGGATACGACCTGCCAGCGAGATGTCACGCGTTTCCACGTCCACGCCACAAGTCGATGCAAAAGCTTCCACGATCGGCTTCAGTGAATACGTGGCCAGAAGTGGGGCCTCGTCGGTACGGGTGTAAATGATCTTGGCCATAAGGCGGTATCTCCCTGCTTTCACTTCGTCTTCGGTGAACCGTTAAAGTCACTCGATTTTTATCGTGCCACCCAGCTTACGTGAAGTAGAAAAATCATGAATCATACGGGTACTGTCGCAACTTCGCTTGCGAAAGGCGAAAAAAAGTTATTAAAAATATTGATTCTTTTTCGTTACTTCGCATTCATCCAGCCCAGCCGAAAATATTAAGAAAGCGTGCCCCGTGCCAACCATGCCGAACCGCCGCCCCGTGCCAACACAAACCACCATGGGCAACCGCAGGAGGATCATCACCATGCTGGCCATCGCGCTCGGTGGCTTCGGCATCGGCACAACCGAGTTCGTGGCGATGGGGCTGCTGAACCTCATCGCCGAGGACTTCCAGATCTCGGAGTCCACCGCCGGGCACGTCATCTCCGCCTACGCCCTCGGCGTGGTGGTGGGTGCGCCGCTGATCACCACGCTGACCAGTACCGTTCCGCGCCGCCGACTGGCGCTGGTGCTCATGATCGCCTTCACGATCGGTAACGGCCTGACTGTGCTGGCCAGCAGTTATAACATGCTGCTGCTCAGCCGCTTCATCGCCGGCCTGCCGCACGGCGCCTACTTCTCCGTCACCGCGCTCATCGCCGCCTCGATGGCCCCGCCGGGGCAGCGCGGCAAGGCCGTGGCCTTCTCCGGGCTGGGGCTCTCCGTAGCCACCGTCGCGGGCGTGCCCGCCGCACAGTGGCTGGGCACCCATTTCGGCTGGAACTTCGCTTTCCTGCTGGTCGCCGTGATCGGCCTGGTGACCTTCGTAGCGCTGTATATTTCCCTGCCACACATGACTCTCATGCCGAAGAGTAACCCGATCACCGAGCTCGGTGCCCTGATCAACCCGCAGGTGCTGCTCACCCTGGCGATTGGCACGGTCGGCTTCGGCGGCATGTTCGCGGTCTATACCTACATTTCTTGGACGCTGACCGAACGCGCCGGGTTCAATGAAGCCCTCATGTGGATCCCGTTGATGGCCTACGGAATCGGCATGGTCTTTGGCACGTGGTTCGGCGGAGTGCTCGCCGACCGGAACCTGGAGTACACCATCGCCGGCAGCCTCATTTGCCTCATCGTGGTGCTTGGAGCGTTCTACTTCACTTCCACCAATGCCATCACAGGCATCGCCAACTTCGGCCTCATCGGGTTCCTGGGCTCCTGCCTGGTCCCAAGCCTGCAGACCCGCCTGATGGACGTCGCCCGGGACGCCCAGAACCTCGCCGCGGCCCTCAACCACTCTGCGCTGAATATGGCCAACGCTGCTGGTGCTGCCATCGGTGGCGCGGTCATTGGCGCTGGCTTCGGCTACGCTGCCCCCGCCTTCGCGGGCGCGGCGCTGGCTGCCACCGGTGCGGTGGTCTGGCTGCTGGCCTTCCTGCTACGACGTCGCCAGCTCGCCGCCGCCTAGCCCGTCCGCTACGCGGCTGCTGGTGTGTCCGGGCCACGGCCTATATTGGTGGGCATGGGTTTTACAGTCGCTACGGTTAACGTCAACGGAATCAGGGCCGCCGCGAAGGTGCGCCACGAGAACAACCAGGGCATTCTCCCGTGGTTGGCCGCCCACCCGGCTGATGTGGTGCTGATGCAAGAGGTCCGCGCCGACGAAGCGCAGACCGCTAAGGCGATCGCGCCCGCCCTGGAGGATGGCTGGCATCTCGCTCAGGCTCCAGCTGCGGCCAAGGGGCGGGCCGGGGTGGCGATCCTTTCGCGCCTGCCGTTGCAGGACGTGCAGATCGGCTTCGGCCACGAGGCCAACCCGGAGTACCCGGGCGCCGAGGAAGCCGCCCGCGAGTTCGACGGCTCTGGCCGCTACATCGAGGCCACCGTCGACGCCGAGGTCGGGGGAAGCACCCAGCCGATCACCGTGGCCTCCCTCTACCTGCCCAGTGGTGCCAGCGGCACCGAGAAGCAGGACGAGAAATTCCGCTTCCTGGATGCCTTCGCGCCCTTCATGCACCAGCGCGCAGCGGCTGCCGAGGCTGGTGGCCAGCAGATGCTCATCGGTGGCGACTGGAATATCTGCCACCGCCGCGCGGACCTAAAGAACTGGAAGCCCAACCGCAATAAGTCCGGCTTCCTGCCAGCCGAGCGTGCCTTCCTCGACCATGTGCTCGGCACCTACCCGGATGGTGCAACACAGGTGGGGGACGCGGAGGACTCCGGCCGGGCCGGTAATCCTGCCGGGGCGGCCGAGGACTTCTTCGGTGCGGTGGACTACCAGCCCGGCGAGCTCGCCCAGGCCCGCATCGCGGCAGGAGCCGCCACCCAGCCAGGCTGGCACGACGCCGTGCGCCACCTCCACCCCGACGAGGACGGCCCGTACTCCTGGTGGAGCTACCGCGGCAAGGCCTTCGACACGAACGCGGGCTGGCGCATCGACCTGCACGCCGTCACCGGCGGGCTGCTGGAGCACACTACCGTCGCCCGGGTGGACAAGGCACCCACCTACGACCAGCGTTGGTCCGACCACAGCCCCGTGATCCTCGAGTTCCGCTAAACCCACCGGGAGACGGCATGTTCCTGATCGTCCTCTTCGTCATCGGCATCACCGCCGAAGGCGCGACCGGAGCCCTGGCCGCCGGCCGAGAGCGCATGGACCTCTTCGGCGTGGCCATCATCGCCTGCGTGACCGCCATCGGTGGCGGCTCCGTCCGCGACGTGCTGCTGGGGAACTACCCGCTGGTGTGGGTGGAAAACCCGATCTACCTGGTCTTTGTGCTCGTCGCTGCGTTCATCACCGTGGCGATCCCCGTGATGATGACCTACTTCCACTGGGTCTTCCTCATCCTCGACGCCGTCGGGCTATCTGTGTTCACGGTGCTCGGCACGCAGATCGCCCTGGGCGCTGGGCATGGGGCGCTCATCGCAATCGTCGCGGCGGTGCTCACCGGGGTTTTCGGCGGAGTGCTCCGCGACATCATGAGTAACCGCGTCCCTCTGGTTTTCCAGGGGGACCTCTACGCCTCGGTCGCGGTCTCCGGGTCCATCCTGTACCTGGCGCTCAACGCCGCCGGGGTGAACGACAACGTTAACGCGATCATCGTCCTCGCATTCACCTTCGGCCTGCGGCTGTGCGCCATCTTCTTCCACTGGTCCCTGCCTGTCTTCGAGTACCAGGAGCGTGAGTTCACCCGCGACCGGGAGCACAGCCTGTCCAACCGTTTGCTGAACAAGGCCCGGGAACTGCGCCCCGCAGGCCCACGCCAGCTGCGCATCACGGAGGGGATCGCCGGGCTGCGGCACCGTCACCACGGCGAAGACCCGGGCGAGACCGCCACAGGAAAAAATCCACAGACCGGCGGACAACCGGCGCCCGAGGGGGACGTCGACAAGGAATGTGGCTGCGATTGCCACGGACAGGGGGATGGCGACACGCCGCCGAAACCTGGTGAGTAGCATTAGAAAACATGACAAGCAGCGAAAACCCACAGCAGAGCCCTAACGGCGCGAAGAAGCAGCGCGTCGTTTCCGGCCTCCAGCCCACCAGCGATTCCTACCACCTGGGTAATTACCTCGGGGCGGTCAAGCAGTTCATTACCCTGCAGGATGACTACGACGCCTTCTACTTCATCCCGGATCAGCACGCCATCACCGTGCCGGGATATAGCCCGAAGGACCTGCGCAACCGCACCCTCGCCGGTGCCGCGCAGCTACTCGCGCTAGGCATCGACCCGGATCGCTCCACCCTCTTCGTGCAGTCGCACGTCCCGGAACACAGCCAGCTCGCGTGGGTGCTGATGTGCATCACCGGTGACGGTGAAGCCCGCCGCATGACCCAGTTCAAGGACAAGTCCAGCAAGCAGGGCAATGAGAACACCACCTCCGGCCTCTACGCCTACCCGATGCTCATGGCCGCGGACATCCTGCTTTACCGCCCGCACCTCGTGCCAGTGGGGGAGGACCAGCGCCAGCACCTGGAGCTGACCCGCAACCTCGCGGAGCGCTTCAACTCCCGCTACAAGAAGACCTTCGTGGTGCCGGAGGGCATGATCCCGCAGGGCGCGGCGAAGATTTACGACCTGCAGAACCCGACCGCGAAGATGAGCAAGTCCGCCGAGAACCCGCGTGGCCTGGTGAACCTGCTGGATGAGCCGAAGGTCTCCGCCAAGCGCATCCGGAGTGCGGTGACGGATAACGACAACGAGATCCGCTACGACGTCGAGAACAAGCCGGGTGTGTCCAACCTCCTGGTCATCCAGTCCGCCCTCGGTGACAAGAGCATCGACGAGCTCGTCGCCCAGTACCAGGAAGCCGGCTCCGGCTACGGCGACCTGAAGAAGGACACCGCCGAGGTACTCGAGGCCTTCTGCTCCCCGCTGCGCGAGAAGTACAACGAGTACATGGACGACCGCGCGGAGCTGGAGCGCGTCCTGGCCAAGGGTGCGGAGCGTGCCCGCGAGATCGCTGCGAAGACGGTGGAGCAGGTCTACGACCGCGTCGGCTTCCTGCCAAAGCCCTAAACCGGCACACCGCGAATCTTAAAACGACATAATGAGGTACGTGCCCAGGTCGGCCAACTGCCGTCCGGCGCGTGCCACGAAATGATCCGACCCCGGATCGACAACCCGAAGCCCCGACAGCCTGCCCAAGGAAGGATGGACGCGCTGATGGCGAAAACATCAACGACGCCCGACTATGACAAGCTCGATGCCTACGGCGTGGAGCGCAGCCGCAAAGACGACGAAGGGGCGCTGGTCAAGCTCCGCGACAAGTGGCCGTGGTTCGACCACATCATGCGGATGAACGAGCGCTACGGCGAGCAGGGCGGCAACCAGTTCGCCGCGGGTATTACCTACTTCTCCGTCCTGTCCATCTTCCCGCTGACCATGCTCGTGCTGGCAACAGTCGCGATCATCCTGGCGAATAACCAGGAACTGTTGGACAAGGTCATGGATCAGGTGACCTCCATGGGCAGCGGCGAGATGGGCGACACCCTGGGCACCATCGTCGAGGGTGCGATCGATCAGCGTAAGTCCGTGTTCTCCATCGGTCTTCTGCTGGCCCTGTGGTCTGGCCTGAGTTGGATGAATCACCTGCGCATTGGTGCTTCCGAGATGTGGAAGGTCGATAACAGCCCGGAGAATTTCATCAAGGGCAAGCTCTCCGACCTGCTGGGCCTGCTGGGTCTGCTCCTCGCCCTGGTCGTGGCCTTCGCCGTCACCACCATCGGTAACTCGGGGCTCACCGAGAAGCTGCTTGGCGTGGTGGGGCTGGACGAGGTCCCGGGCATCCGATTCATTACCTTCCTCGTGGCTCTGGTCGTTGCGCTGCTGGCCAACCTGCTGGTCTTCTTCTGGCTGATGGTCTACCTGCCGCGGGCGAAGGTGCCGCGCAAGTCCGCTTTCAAGGCGGCCATCATCGGCGCAGTCGCGTTCGAGGTCTTCAAGCAGTTCGCCACAATGTTCTTCTCCAACGCGCTGAGCAACCCGGCGGGCGCTGCCTTCGGTCCGATCATCGGTGTGATGGTGCTGTTCTACTTCATCTGGCGCATCACCCTGTACTGCTCCGCGTGGGCAGCCACCACGCCGGAGTCCCTGGCCATGATGACCCCGCCGGTGCCGCCGGCAGCGGTGATCCGCGTTCGCCAGGAGGTTCGCACCGGCTCCACCGACGCCGGCCGCGCCGGGCTGGTCGGCCTCGGGGCTGCCGTGGGCGTGGTCCTGGGTGGGGCCATCCGCTCGATCTTCAAATAAGTCGCCGGTTTCCTCACCGGGCTTCACATGGCGGGGTGGTTAGACCTCCCGCCCACCACCATGGGGCACAGCTGCCGAGTAAGCTGTGCCCCATGATTGATTCGGACGTCATTGCATCCCTGCCCAAGGTCGAGCTCCACGACCACCTGGACGGCGGCCTCCGGCCAGCCACGATCGTGGAGCTGGCCGCCGAGATCGGCTACGAGCTGCCCACGACGGACCCGGTGGAGCTCGAGAAGTGGTTCTACGACGCCGCGAACTCGGGCGACCTGCCGACGTACCTGACCACCTTCGACCACACCACCGCCGTCATGCAGACGAAGGAAGCGCTGGTGCGCGTCACCCGCGAGGCCGTCGAGGACCTGGCCGCGGACAACGTGGTCTACGCCGAGCTGCGCTATGCCCCCGAGCAGCACCAGGCCAACGGGCTGAGCCTGCAGGAGGTCGTGGAGGCCACCGTGCAGGGCGCGAAGGAGGGCGAGCGCGCCGCCGCCGCGAAGGGCAAGCGCATCCACGCCCGTCTGATCCTGTGCGCCATGCGGCACGCCGACCGCGCCACCGAGATCGCGCAGTTGACCGTGGATAACTACCCGATCTCCAGCCCGGGCGAGGGCTACGTGGTCGGCTTCGATATCGCGGGCGCGGAGGACGGCTTCCCGGCCGCCAACCACGCTGAGGCTTTCCAGCTGCTGCGCGAGAACCTCGTTCCCTTCACCATCCACGCCGGCGAGGCCGCGGGCGTGGAGTCCATCAAGGATGCGCTGGTGCAGGGCACCCTCCGCCTGGGCCACGGCGTGCGCATCTACGAGGATCTCAACGCGACCCTCTCCGGCATCGAGCTGGGGCCGGTAGCCCGCCACGTGCGCGACCGGGGCATTCCGCTGGAGATCTGCCCGACCTCCAACACCCAGACCGGTGTTGCCGAAGAAATCGCCGATCACCCCTTCAACCTGCTCTACGAGCTGGGTTTCGTGTGCACGGTGCACACCGATAACCGCCTGGTCTCCGGCACGACGATGACTCAGGAGTTCGAGCGCCTCGCGGAGGTCTTCGACCTGGAGTACTGGCAGATGCTGGAGCTGACCACCAATGCGCTGGATCACGCTTTCTGTGATGCCCCGCTGCGCGCCGAGCTGGAGCAAACCGTGATCTACCCGGCCTACGCGAAGCTGGGGGAGGAGCTCGGCCTGAGCACCGCGGCTGGCGCGGGTGTTGCTCATGATCACGAGCACGATCACGCGGGCCATGATCACGAGCACATTGGCGGGCCGGGGCAGGGCATCTCCGCGGGACTGCAGGGCCTGCACAGCCCGAACGGTGCGGCAGGCGCACTCGGGGAGGACGCCAACCTGGAGCTGTCCATGGAGAACCTCAAGGCAGAGCTGGAGCAGCTCGGTCTGAGCCTCGACGACGAGCCCGGTAGCGACGAGGACTCCGCCGACGAGGGCTCCGCGGAGAAGTAGTAACCACGACGTCCCGCCGACCGCGCCCCACGCCCGTGGTGCCGCGGGGCGGGGCGTATCGGCGCGGTATCGATGCAGTACAGCGCGTCTTGAAGGATTCAGAAGGCCCGCTCGCGGTTTGACTTAGGCCTCTGACCTGCGAAAAATCGGGAAACGTGCAGAAAAATAATCCCCGAATCAACACCGCGTTCAAGCGGGCCCTCGCGGTGCTCATGGCTCTGTCGGTGGGCGCGGTTGCGGCCTGCTCCGCCACCGGCGGTCGCCCGCGCGAGAACGCGAACGGCGAGGGCGGCGCGGCCGGTGGCGTCGACACTCCCCGCTACACCGTCGCGATGATCAGCCACGGCGCACCCGGCGATACCTTCTGGGATCTGGTCCGCCGTGGCGCCGAGGACGCCGCGAAGAAGAACAACATCGAGCTGCGCTACGCCAGCTCCCCGCAGGCGCCCGACCAGGCCAACCTCGTGCGCAACGCCATCGACTCCCAGGTCGACGGCATCGCGCTCACCATGCCCACCGCCGAGGCGCTGGGCCCCATCGCCCGCCGCGCCACCGAGCAGGGTATCCCCACCGTCGGCCTGAACTCCGGAATGAGCCACTATCAGCGCTACGGGGTGTCCGCCTTCTTCGGCCAGGACGAGCACGTCGCCGGTGAGGCCGCGGGCGAGCGGCTGGCCAAGGATGGCGCGAAGAAGGTGCTTTGCGTGATCCACGAGCAGGGCAACCCCTCCCAGGAAGCCCGCTGCGGCGGTGCCAAGAAGGCCCTCCAGGCCAAGGGCGGCGGCACGCTGGAGACCCTCTACGTCAACGGCATGGATATGACCAGCGTGACCTCCACGGTTCAGGCGAAGCTCGCCCAGGACCGCAGCATCGACTGGGTGCTCAACCTCGTTGCCCCGGTGGCCCTGGCCTCCGTCAACTCTGCCCGCGCCGCCGGGTCTGATGCCAAGATCGTCACCTTCGACACCGACGCCGAGCTCGTCACCGCGATTAAGGACGGCACGGTGCAGTGGGCTGTGGATCAGCAGCCCTACCTGCAGGGTTACCTCGCGGTGGACGCCCTGTGGCTCGCCAAGCGCAATGGTGCGATCCCGGGTGGCGGCCAGCCCGTGTTCACCGGCCCGGCCTTCGTGGATGCCAGCAACGTGGACAAGATCGAGGATGCCGCCAAGGAGGGCCTGCGCTAAATGACTGACGCTAAGCCCGAGCAGGGCACCGGCCCGGCAGCGGCGGAGAAGAATGCCCAGGCGGCGCCGAACCTGACGTCGTCCCTGAACAAAGAGAACACCGCGGAGAAGAACGCGAATAACGCAGCGGAACAGAACGCAGGCAAGGCCGGGGAGAACGCCGTCCTCGCGGCTTTCAAGCGCCCCGAGCTGACCTCCCTGGTCGGCGCGATCCTCATCTTCGCGCTGTTCATGATCCTCGCCCCGGCCTTCCGCAGCGCGGATGCCTTCGCCACCGTGCTGTACTCCAGCTCCACGCTGGGCATCATCGCCCTCGGCGTGGGGCTGCTGATGATCGGCGACGAATTCGACCTCTCCTCCGGCGTGGCCGTGACCACCGCCGCGCTCGCCGCCACGATGCTGAACTACAACCTGTGGCTGAACTCGTGGACGGGCGTGTTCCTCTCCCTGATCATTTCGCTATCCATCGGCGCGATCAACGGCTACCTGGTCACCAAGACCGGCATCCATTCCTTCCTTATCACGCTGGCGATGTTTCTCATGCTGCAGGGCATCAACCTCGCCGTGACGAAGCTGGTCACCGGGCAGGTCGCCACCCCGACGATCTCCGACATGGAGGGCTACAACTCCGCCAAGGCGTTCTTCGCCTCCAGCTTCGAGGTCTTCGGTGTGGACGTGCAGATCACCGTGGTGTGGTGGCTACTGTTCGTGGCACTGGCCAGCTGGTTGCTGTTCAAGACCCGCTTCGGTAACTGGATTTTCGCCGTCGGTGGGGACGCCGACGCCGCCCGCGCCGTGGGTGTCCCCGTACGGCGCGTGAAGATCACCCTGTTCATGTTTGTCGCCTTCTCGGCGTGGTTCGTGGGCATGCACAACCTCTTCGCCTTCGACTCGATCCAGGCCGGGCAGGGCGTGGGTAACGAGTTCCTGTACATCATCGCCGCCGTGATCGGTGGTTGCTCGCTGACGGGCGGCCGGGGCACGGCGATCGGTACGGCCATCGGTGCGCTGATCTTCGGCATGACCAACCAAGGCATCGTCTACGCCGGCTGGAACCCGGACTGGTTCAAGTTCTTCTTGGGCGCGATGCTGCTGCTGGCCGTGCTGACCAATAATTCCTTCTCTCGGGTGCAGGGAGGTGCCAAGTGACTCGCGATAGCAAGCGGAAGGACGCGGCGACGGTGACGTCGACCGGGACGGGCGCGGTAGGCGACATCATCGTCGATAAGGATGCTGTTGTTGACGGCGCTGCTGATAAGGACGTCCCCGGCGCCGAGGACGGTGCCACCCCGCCGATCATCGAGATGCGCGGCCTGGAGAAGGCCTATGGCGAGCGGCTGGTGCTCAAGGGGATCGATATGGAGATCCGCCCCGGCACCGTGACCTGCGTGCTGGGCGATAACGGCGCCGGTAAGTCCACGCTGATTAAGGCGCTTTCTGGGCTGCACCAGCCCACCGGCGGCGAGATGCTGATCGACGGGCAGCCCGCACGGCTGCGCAACCCGAAGGACGCCCTCGACCGGGGGATCGCCACCGTGTATCAGGATCTCGCGGTGGTGGGGCAGATGTCCGTGTGGCGGAACTTCTTCCTCGGCCAGGAGATCACCGGCGCGCTGGGGCGGCTGAAGGCCGACGAGATGCGCAAGATTACCGCCGAGCAGTTGCAGAAGATGGGCGTGGATCTGCCGGACGTGGAGGTGCCGATCAGCACGCTGTCCGGTGGCCAGCGGCAGGTTGTGGCGATCGCCCGGGCGATCTACTTCGGCGCGCGCGTGCTGATCCTGGACGAGCCCACCGCGGCGCTGGGTGTGAAGCAATCCGGCATGGTGCTGCGCTTCGTGAAGAAGGCCCGGGATTCCGGGGTGGCGGTCATCTTCATTACCCACAACCCGCACCACGCCTACCTGGTGGGGGATCGCTTCATGATGCTCAACATGGGCCAGCAGGTGATGAACGCTGACCTGGCGGACGTGACGCTGGAGGAGTTGACCGTGGAGATGTCCGGTGGTGGGGAGCTGGACGCGCTGAGCCACGAGCTGCGCAGCTAGCCGCCACGGCTGGCTGCTGGGGCGGGGCGGACGGTACAAGGCACACCGATGTGAAAAGGGCGCCTGACGAAAGATCATCCTTTCGTCAGGCGCCCTTTTAGCTTCCTGAAGGCAGCTAGCGACTCACACTAGAACTTGCTGAAGCGCTTGATGAGGTCTTCCTCCAGCTGCTTCCAGCCACGCACCTCTTCATCGAAGGGTGCGGTCGGGGTGGTACTCGACGGGGAGCCCGTGACGTAGGCGATGTAGGTCTGCAGGCGCGGGAAGCCGACCAGGACCTTGTTTACGGCGTCATCGCCCGCCCAGTCGGCGGCGTCGGCCAGCAGCTCATATGCGCGGCTCAGCTGCTTCGGATCCACCGCGTCCACGGACTTGGCGATGTCCTCGCGCAGCCCGGTGAAGGTGTACTGGTTCATGTCGTGAACCGTGACCTCCAACTCGCCGGCATTCGCGGCCTGGACGATCTCGCCCCAGGTCTCCATCTCCTCGAGGTCGTGCTGCGGGGCGTCGATGAGCCAGCGCACCAAGGAGCGAGGGTTGGGGAAAGTGTTGATCTGGCCGTGGCGGCCCAGGAACACCGGCTTGCCGTCGACGTAGCAGCGCAGGGTGTAGACCCGCTGGCCGTTTAGAGAGATGCGGATCGGGTCGATACCGGCCTGTGCCCACACCGTCTTGTCGTACGGGTCGGTCTCCTCGTCCGCGGCGTGACCAGCAGCGGACTTCTCCGCAGCGGCATCTTCGCGCTTCTTCGCGGCAGCAGCGCTGGCATCGGCTGCGGCCTTTTCTACTGCGTCGATGCGCTTCTGGGACTCCGTGACGGCATCCTCGGCCACCTCGACCTCGGTGAGTCCGTCCTCGAGGTCGTCGAGCATCTCCGCCCACGCGCCGAGCACGATGCGGCCCATCGCGGTCCACTCTTCGACGCCGTTCTGGCCGGAGTAGTGGTCCGCGCCGCGGTAGACGTTCTGCAGCATGGAGTAGGAGCCGAACCACTTGTTGATCGACTCGATGCCAGCGACACCGCCGATGGACTGCAGCAGGCGGTAGGCGCGGCCGACGTCCCGGACGTTCTCGTAGCTCGCCCGGCCGGCCAGCTGGTTCGGAGCCTCGATCAGGGAGATCTCCTGGATCTTCTGCGCCGACATCTGGGCGTCAGCGTCCGCCTTGAACTCCTGCCACTTCGGGTGTTCGGCGAGCACGTGGTCGTTGCTGCCGACAACGTGGGCGTGGAGCTCGGCGGGGGAGGAGAACACGGAGATCGTGTCGTCCTTACCCAGGAATGCCTGCCACTTTTCGCCCCTGACGACCCACAGCGGGGCCCAGACGGTGTACCAGGTGCCGCTGGTGGTCTCCATCTTCAGCGTCACAAGCTGGTTTGGTTTAAACGTTGTCGGTTTGGAAGCTGCCATGATTGCGGATTCTACCCGGCCGGATCGGAACTCATAGCCTCGACATTGCGAAGCCGGGCGTCGAGCACCTTCGGCACCACCGCAGGGGGTGTGCCCAGGAACTGCGCCTCCAGATATTCCTGCTCCTCTGGCTGCGTGACGATCCGCGCCAAGCCCGGAATGCCCCGGGAAGAATGCACCCCACCCATGTTCTGAAATCCCCCTTTGTTGAACCGGTTCTGCGTGAACTAGTTCTTCTGCGAACTATTTCGGCGAAGCTTCTCAGTGCCCACAGACTAGCCCCAGCTAGCCGGTGGGGCGGTAGAAACCGTGGAAACCCATGCCGATATTCTCCGTGCGGATCGGGCTAATACCCACCGGATCACCGGCCTCGATCAGCTGACCGTCCTCAATGACCATCGCCACGTGGCCGTCCCATACCGCCAGGTCCCCGGGCTGTACCTGGTCCATCGGGATCTGCGGGCCCACCGCTTGCTGATCGGCCAGCCGTGGCAGCTCCACCCCGGCCTGCCCGTAGGCCCACTGAACGAAGCCGGAGCAGTCGAAGCCCTGCCCCGGTGTGGTGCCACCCCACACGTAGGGGGTGCCCAGCTGGGTCTTCGCCGCGGCCACGGCCTTGGCCGCCGCTTCGGTCGGGGCGCCCGCCACAGCGTCGCCGGAATCCGCAGCATCGCTGGAATCTACAGCCGCGCCACCGCGAGCCACCCCGGATGCTGCGGTACTGCCCGCGTTCGCCGGTGCGGCAGGCGCCTCGTTCGACCCCTCGGACGGCGCGGGTGCTGCTGGGATCGCCTCCGCCGGTACCGCGGTGGCCGTGGCCTCCTTCGCCAGACCCAGCAACTCCTGGCCCAGCGACTGCACGCGGGCCTCCGCCCGGCCCAGGTGCTTGCAAGCGATGGCCTGTGCCTTCGCCAGCGCCACCGGCGCAGTCGGGCCGAGCAGCTGCACTGGGTTCACCGTCGCGCCGATCTCCGCCAGAGCTTCCATCGCGATCGCTCCGATATCCTCGATCGCCGCCAGGATGGCCTGTTGCCCGCGCGCGGCGACCGCATCCAGCTCCTGCCGGACCTCCTCAACGAGGTCTACCGCCTCCGAGCCTTGCACGAACTTGGCGGCCATCGCCCCACCGGCCTCCCCGAGCACAGCCGAGCCGACCGTCCGGATCACCTCCCCGGCAAGCCCGCTGACCCCGGAGCCCAGCAGCGCGGAGACTCCTGGCTGCAGTGGCTGTGGGATCAGGGCCGCGATGGGCTCCACAAGCCCCAGAAAATCCGGAACGCAGCCACCCCCGCTGAACAAGGAGCCAGCCACCTGCCCAAGCGCGGAGCCGAGCACTTCCTCGATCACAGCCCCTCCAGCTGGTGCCAATACAGGTGCACTCATCACCGAACACCTCCCTCGAGGGCGGCGAAGCCAGCTTGGGCGGCCTGCTCATGTTCGTCCACGCGCCCCCGGAATTCATCCAACGCGCCTGCCGCACCTTGATAGAACCTCGCCAACTCCCCGGTGGCCTCGTGGTGCCGTGCCCGGGCCTGCTGCAGTGCAGCCAGGAAGCTCCCCAGCTCCGGCAGGAAGGGCAGCTCTACGTGCGGTGTGTGGGGAGGGGCTGTCGCCGCCAGTCCTTCCGCCACCGCCCGCGCCTCCTGCGCCGCTGATTGAATCCGCTCCTGCTCTGCGATCACCTGGCCGTCACTGCGTTCCCCACTGCGTCCCCCAGTGCCGTTTCGCCCAGTACCGTTCGTCAAAGGCACCATTGTTCCCCCTGAATCTTCCTGAATCGTCTCGGTGCGTGAAGCAACTCAGAGGTATTAGACAACGGGGACGGTCATTTGGTTCCCGTCCATGTCAATTTTCTCGCGTGCCCGGTGCTTAACGTAGATTTGGAGTCATGGACATCAAGGTGGTCAATCATCCTCTCGTGCGCGCCCGTCTGACGATTATGCGCGACGCCCGCAGCAACAACGTTGTCTTCCGCGACGCCCTCGCGGACCTCGGTGCGATGCTGATCTACGAGGCCAGCAACGACCTCGAGACCGAATCCTTCGACGTGGAAACCCCCGTCTCCACCGCCGAAGGGCACCGATTGAAGAACCCCCCGATCATCGTCCCCATCATCCGCGCCGGCCTCGGTATGATCGACCCGGCCCTCTCTATGATCCCGGACGCCCAGGTGGGCTTCATCGGCCTGGCCCGCGATGAGAAGACCCACGAGCCGGTCCCGTACCTCGAAGCCCTGCCGGATGACCTCTCCGGCCAGCCCGTCATGCTGGTCGACCCGATGCTCGCCACCGGCGGCTCCCTCCTCAACGCTGTGGAGCTGCTCGTCGAGCACGGGGCGGACGATATCACCTGCGTGTGCATGGTCTCCGCACAGCCGGGCGTGGACAAGCTGGTGAACTCCGGCCTGCCGGTACGCAAGCTCGTCACCGCCACGATCGACCCGGCGCTCGACGAGAACGCCTACATCGATCCGGGCCTAGGAGACGCCGGCGACCGCCTCTACGGCCCGCGGAATATCGACCTCGAGAGCCGCTAGCGCCGCCTCTACCTGCTCGCGGTCCGCGGCCTCGCCCACGGCCTCCAGATAGAATTTCGCCTTCGGCTCCGTCCCGCTCGGTCGGGCGACGACCCGCAGCGCCACGTCATCCGCGTCGCCCACCAGGCGCAGGCCCTCCGTGGCTGCTTCGCCCAGCAGTTCGGCGCTCATCGCGGCCCCCGCCAGGTTTTCCGGCGGTGCGGCCGCGAATTTTTTAATGACGTCCGTGGCCTGCGCAATCGACTCCAAACGAATCGACAGCTGGCTGGAGCGGAAGCAACCGAACTCCTGCTCAATGGCTGCCAGCTCATCCGCCAGGCCCCGTCCCGCAGCGGCGAGCTCAGCCGCCCACGCAGCCGCGATCAGCGCGGTGGCGATGCCGTCCTTATCGGCGACGATGCCGGGGGCAGGGCAGGTGCCGATGGCCTCCTCGTAGGCGAAAGCCAACTCCCCGGGGCGGCCTTCCGCCGCGCGCGCCAGGTGCTTGAAGCCCGTCTTTGTCTCCACGTACTCCCACCCGCTGGCCTGGGCCATGACACCCAATAGCTGGGAGGAGACGTAGGTCGTCGCGACCACCGGCGGGGCAGCGGAGTCTGCCGCAACGCTAGAGAGCACGCGGCGGGCCAGCAGCGGGCCGGCCTCGTTGCCATTCAGCATTCGATAGGCCGGCTCGCCCCCGGTGGGAACGCCAATCATGCAGCGATCCGCATCCGGGTCGAGTGCTATCAGTAGGTCCGCGCCGACCTGCGCCCCCAGTGCGAGAAGCAGGTCAGTCGCGCCGGGCTCCTCCGGGTTGGGGAAGTCCACGCTCGGAAACTCCGGGTCCGGCCAGCGCTGCGCTGCCACCGCATGGATATCCGCGAAGCCATTGGCTTGCAGCACGGACTCCAACGTGTCCCCGCCGACCCCATGCATCGGGGTATAGGCGATGGTCAGGGCGCGCCGTGCGGTGAGCACCGCGTTCTCGCTGCTGACGACCGGGGCGCTGATTGCGGATTCGTAGCCCTGGGACGCTCCGAGTTCCAGCTGCACGCTGCGGGAGCGGGTGATCTCCTCGGCCGCCGGCTGGGACGCGATGGCTGCCTCGATCTCGCGATCGGCGGGGGAGACCAGCTGGGAACCACCGGACAGGTACAGCTTGTAGCCGTTATCGCCCTTCGGGTTGTGGGAGGCGGTGATCTGCACGCCGGCGTCCAGGCCGCGGTCGCGCACCAGCCAGGCCAGCACCGGGGTGGGGTTGTTGCCACCCAACAAGGTGACGGTGAAGCCCTTGGCTGCGAACACCTCGGCGGTGGCTCGCGCGAAGGTCTCAGAGCCGTAGCGGGCGTCGTGGGCGACCGCTACGGCGATATCAGCTGCCGCTCGGTCTGGATGTTGGGCAATCAGCCAGTCGGCCACTCCGGCGGTCGCCCGGGTGACGGTGGCGACGTTCATCCGATCCGGGCCCACGCCCACTGGGGCGCGCAGCCCCGCGGTGCCGAAACTCAGACCCGGCTGGGAACTGTTGTCCTGCTGGGCTGGGCTCATATCCTGCTGGGCAGAGCTCACGACTGGATCACGCTCGCGAGCAGAGAACCCATTTCCTGAGCCGCGGCCTGGCCGGCGGCCAGCACCTCCTCGTGATTCAGTGCCTCGCCGGTCACCCCCGCCGCGAGGTTCGTGACCAGCGAGATGCCGAGCACACCCACGCCGGCCTCCCGGGCAGCGATGGTCTCGTAGACGGTGGACATACCCACCAGGCCCACCCCGAAAGTGCGCAGCATGTGGATCTCCGCCGGGGTCTCATACTGCGGCCCTGGCATCATCGCGTACACCGCCTCACGAATACCGGGGCGCAGAGCCTTGACCTTCTCGCGCAGCTCGGGGGAGTACGCATCCACCAAGTTCACGAAGTTTGCGCCCACCAGTGGGGTCTTCGCCGTGAAGTTGATGTGATCGCTGATCAAAACCGGCTCGCCCACAGACATTCCCTCAGTCAGCCCGCCTGCCGCGTTGGTCAGCACGACCTGTTTCACCCCGGCAGCGGCAGCGGTGCGCACCGCGTGCGCACACCGCCACAGCTCGTGGCCCTCGTAGGCGTGAGTGCGGCCCAGCAGGATCAGCACGTTGCGCTCGCCGATGCGCAGCGCACGAATGGTACCCCCGTGGCCCTCTGCGGTGGGTGGCAAAAAGCCCGGCAGATCGGACATCGGGAACTCCTGGACGTCGCTTTCTGCGGCCTCGCAGACCACGTCCGCAGCTGGTCGCCAACCGGAACCCAGGACGATGGCGGCGTCGAAAGCAGAAAGACCAGTCTTCTGCAGCAACGCCGCGGCAGCCTGCTCAGCGAGCTCGTAGGGGGCCTGCCCGGGATTCGACGCCGCGGGCGAGGATTGCGCATTGTGGCTAGACATGGCCCAAGGCTACCGCGAAGTCACGCGCCACAGGGGTGGGCATATAGAATGGGGTGTTGTGCGGCGTAACTAGACAACTCGGTCTTGAAGCGCCACAATCAGCAGACATCGATAGTTATTGGCTTAAAGCCGGGAGGCATGCAGTGCAACACGGCGGAACCACCTCTGAGGCGGCGCATCTCACTCAGTTCGTCACCCTGTGGCTGAACGAGAACGTGGACCGTCTGATCGAGTGGCGGCGCCACCTGCACCGGAACCCGGAACTCTCCCACATGGAGGACGGCACCACCGCCTTCATCATGGGAATCCTCCGCGACGCCGGCCTCGAACCGCACGAGATGGCCTGCAAGGGAGCCACCGTGGACATCGGGCCCGAGACCGCACCGATGATCGCCTTCCGCGGAGACATCGACGCCCTGCCCGTCACCGAAACCACAGGCCTGGACTTTAGCTCCACCGTGCCCGGCGTGATGCACGCCTGCGGCCACGACATGCACACCACCATCCTGCTGGGCCTCATGGTTGCCCTGGCTGCCTACGTCGAGGAGTACGGCGAGGACGCCCTGAGCGTGCGGGTGCGCGGCATCTTCCAGCCCGCTGAGGAGGTCCTGGACGGCGGGGCTAAGGATGTGATCGAGGCCGGCGCCCTGCGTGGTGTGAACCAGATCTTCGCGGTGCACTGCGAACCGAAGCTGCGCTGCGGGCAGATTGGCGTGCGCGTAGGCGCGATCACCTCCGCCACGGATGTCATGGAGATCGTGCTGCGCGGACCCGGTGGCCACACCTCGCGCCCGCACCTGACGGCGGATCTCATTAACGCTGCTGGCCTGGTGGTCACGATGCTGCCGCAGCTGCTCAGCAGGAGGGTGGACCCGCGCAGCGGCACCGTCGCCGCCTTCGGCTCGATCCACGGTGGCCAGGCCTTCAACGCGATTCCAGAGGAAGTTCGCCTCGTCGGATCCTTCCGCACCGCCGAGGTCGGCGTGTGGCGCGAAAGTGAGGAGATCGTCCGCGAGCTGCTGGACGAGATCGTCGCCCCGACGGGCGCGACCGCGGAACTGCACTACACGAAGGGCGTGCCGCCGGTGACCAACGACGACGTCGCGACCGCGCTGCTCGCGCAGTCCGTGCGCAATGTCGATCCGCACTCCCTGGTGGAGGCGCCGCAGTCCAGCGGCGGGGAGGATTTCTCCTGGTACCTGGAGCACGTGCCGGGCTCGATGGCGCGCCTGGGCACGTGGACCGGTGAGGGAGACAAGCCGGACCTGCACCGGCCGAATATCGTCTTCGACGAACGTGCCCTGGGCATCGGGGTCCGGCTCTTCGCCGGAGTCATCGACCAGTTCCGTCCCTGAGCGACCCACCCCTGCAGGACCTCACACGGGTTGAGTCGCAGGGGCTAGTGCCCGTCGATGCGGCGTTGCAGCCGTTGCTGACGCAGTACCTGGCGTTGCTGGCGTAGTGCTTGCCGCTGTTCACGTTGAATCTGCCGATTCGTCGGCATGTACCAGGACGACGGCCCAATCTTGAGCATGTACAGCAGGATTGCCACGACGGGGATGATCCACATGAACCAATCCGAGACGGTGGTCAGCATGAGTGCGCTGACCACGGAGAGCGCCATGATTCCGCCGCGGATATTGCGCCCCCGACCGGCAGCCGCTGCCACCTCCTCCGCGGTGTAGATCTGCTGACCGTACCCCGGCACCGCCAGCGCTTGCGATGGCAGCGCCTGATTGTCGCGTGGGATGCGGGGGAGATCCAGGAAGACTTCCGAGAGTTCGCCATGCACCCTGGCGTTGGCGATGTGGCGGCAGCGGTCGTCGTACTCTGAGATGTCTAGCCGGCCCGCCTCGAGGTGCTTCGAGAGCAGGTCCATGGCCTCTTCGCGTTCCTTATTCCCGATGCGAACACCGCTGCGGGGGTCGGGCCGCGAACCGTGTGCCCCCGGCCGGTTCTGCGGATCATTCGGAAAAGTCATATCTAGAGCTTACGCTTTCGTGTCCCAATCGAAGGTGCGTTCCACAGCCTTATTCCACATGCGGTAGAGCTCGTCCCGCTCCTCCTCAGAGGCCCGCGGCGTGAAGGTGTGTTCCTCCCGCCAGAGCCGCCGGATCTCCTCCTCATCCCGGAAGAACCCCACCGCGAGTCCCGCGGCATAGGCCGCACCCAGGCAGGTGGTCTCCGTGATCTTCGGGATCGTGACGCTCACGCCCAGCTGATCGGCCTGGAACTGCATCAGCAGGTTATTTTCCACCATGTCGCCGTCAGCCTTCAGACTGGTCAGCGAGACGCCGGAGCCCGCGTTCATCGCCTCGACGACCTCCCGGGTCTGGAAAGCGGTGGCCTCCAGGGCGGCGCGCGCGATGTGGGCTTTGGTGACGTAGCGGGTCAAGCCCGTGATCACCCCGCGGGCCTCGGGGCGCCAGCGGGGCGCGAGCAACCCGGAGAAGGCGGGGACCACGTAGCAGCCACCGTTATCCGCCACGGAGCGGGCGAGGGGCTCGATCTCGTCGGCGGAGTTGAAGAAACCCAGGGAGTCGCTGAGCCACTGCACCAGCGAACCAGTCACCGCGATGGAGCCCTCCAGCGCGTACTTCGGTGGCTGATTCCCGAGACGGTAGGCGATGGTGGTGATCAGCCCGTGCTTACTGCGCTGGGGCTCGTCGCCGGTGTTGAGCAGCAGGAAGCTGCCCGTGCCATAGGTGGACTTTGCATCCCCCGGCTCCAGGCAGGCCTGCCCGAAGGCAGCGGCCTGCTGATCGCCCAGGATTCCCGCGATGGGCACGCCCTGCACCGGGCCGGAGCGACGCACGCGGCCGATGACCTCGCTGGAGGAGACGATCTCCGGCAGCAGGGACATCGGGATGTCCCAAATCTTGCAGAGCTCCTCGTCCCACTGCTGGGTGGACAGGCCCATCAGCATGGTGCGGGAGGCATTCGTGACGTCAGTGACGTGCTTGGCGCGCTGGCGTCCTGGCTTGGCCCCGGAACGGCGACCGGAACGGGAGCGAGAGGAACGGGTCAGCTCCCAGATCACCCAGGTGTCGATCGTGCCGAAGGCCAACTCTCCGCGTTCTGCGCGCTCGCGGGCGCCGTCGACGTTGTCCAGGATCCAGCGGATTTTCGACGCCGCGAAATACGTCGACGGTGGCAGGCCGGTGCGTTCTTGGATGAGCTCCCGCTCCTCCTCTGTCAGTGCGTCGACGAGGTCGGAGGTGCGGGTGTCCTGCCAGACGATCGCGTTGTAGATCGGCTCGCCGGTGGCGCGGTCCCAGATCACCGTGGTTTCACGCTGATTGGTGATGCCGACGGCTGCGATTTCCTCCGGTGTGATGTCTTCGGAGGCAGCCGCATCGGCGATGACGCGGCGGATGTTGAGCCGGATCTCCTCCGGGTCATGCTCCACCCAGCCCGGGTGCGGAAAAATCTGCTCGTGCGGCAGCTGGCTGCAGCTCGCGATATCACCGCGGCCGTCGAAAATGATGCAGCGCGTGGAGGTCGTCCCCTGGTCGATGGAGAGGACGAATCCTCGACGGGAGTTGGTCAGGCGAGCGTACTGCTCGGCGACCTGGTTGGAAAACTGATTCGCGAGGGTGTCCATCGTGTGCGGTTGAGGGACCTAGCGGGTTTCCCGACCGCGGAGAACTGCGGACACGATGAGCAGAGCGATGCCGCTGCCCACGCCGATCATCGAGATCCAGCGGAGGGCATTCAGCGTGCCGCCGGACTTGGTGGAGATGTAGTTCTTTCCCTCGTTGCACTGGATGTGTGCGCCCTGGAGGTTTTCGGTGAACTCCACCCGGGCGTAGACTCCCTTGACCTTGGTGAAAGGAAGGGAGACGTCCTTGATCTTGACGTCCTCGTCGGTGAGGTCCTCCAGGTCCTCGACCTTGTCGTGGATGGGCGTGCTGCCCGGGCCGAAGAAGCCACAGGCGGTCGCCTCGAGGGCGTCCTTATCGGCGAGCAGGTAGTAGGAGGTGTCCGACTTCACTGCGGTGGGGTGATCCTCGGAGAAGCCCTTGATGGAGGAGAGGCTGACGATCCACGTGATCGCGCCGATGACCAGGAATACGGTCCCGATGATTCCCAGCAGCTTGGGGGAGACTCGTTGCGTGCCGCGGTCGTGCTCTTCTGCCTCGGTGAACTTGTTGGTCACCGCATCTGGCTGGTCCGTGGGGTCGATGTGGTTATCGGTCATAGCTTTAAAAACTCCGCAAAACAGGGTGGGCACTGGGTGGAAGCGGACTGTGCCGCGAACTCAAAGCCACGTTCGCGGCCAGGAGCGCCGCCCCCAGGGCATAGGCCAGGCCCCAGCGCTGGGTCGTTGGTGACCACTGGCATGGACCAGATCTAATAATCCATTCTAAACAGACCCACATGCCGGTGGGTAGCCAACCCTCGACCTAGCGCGCTGTATTCGACCGAGCGCGCTGAGTTCAACCTAAGCCCGGTCCGCCTGGGAACTCTTTTGGAAGCGTCGGGAGAGGAAGGGGGAAAGGGGGTAGGGCAGCGGGTTAGTCTTCGAGAATCTCGAAGAGTGCCTGGTTCTTCGTCACGCTGTCGCCCGGGGCGATTGCGAGTCCGGTGACCACGCCAGACTTGTGGGCCTGCAGGGCGTTTTCCATCTTCATGGCCTCCAACACCAGCAGCGTATCGCCCTCGGCGACGGTTTGGCCCTCCGAGACCTCGATCTTCACGATCGTGCCCTGCATTGGGGCGGCGACGGTATCACCGGTGATGGCGGCCTCGCCGGCGGCGGCGCGACGGCGAGGCGCCCGCTTCGTGCGGCCACCGGCGGCCATCAGCTCACCCGGGACGGTGATCTCCACGCGCCGGCCCTCCACCTCGACGGTGACGCGCTGGCGGGGAAGCTTGTCCTCGCCGCTCGCCGCAGCGGGCGCATCCTCGGTGGCCTCGGGCAGGGAGCCGTCCCACTCTTCTTCGATCCAGCGGGTGTAGACCTTAAAGCCATCCTCCGCGGTGAAGTCGGGGTTGTTCAGCATCTGCTGGAAGAAGGGGATGACCGTCGGCAGCCCAGCAACCTGGAACTCCGCCAGGGCACGCTTCGAGCGGGCGATGGCCTGCTCGCGGTCCTCGCCCCACACGATGAGCTTGGCCAGCATGGAGTCGAACTGGCCGCCGATCACGGCGCCCTCCTCGATTCCGGAGTCCATGCGGACGCCCGGGCCGGAGGGCTCACGGTAGGCGGTGATCATGCCCGGGTTTGGCATGAAGTTATTGGCCGCGTCCTCGCCGTTAATGCGGAACTCGATGGCGTGGCCACGCAGCGTCGGGCGGCTCGTCCGGGACAGTGGGCGGCCCTCTGCGATGCGGAACTGCTCGCGCACCAGGTCCCAGCCGGTGATCTCCTCGGTGACGGGGTGCTCGACCTGCAGGCGGGTGTTGACCTCCAAGAAGCTGACCAGACCGTCGGAACCGACCAGGTACTCCACGGTGCCCGCGCCCTGGTAGCCCGCGGCGCGGCAGATTTCCTCGGCGGACTCGTAGATCCGGCGGTTCTGCTCGGCGGTCAGGAACGGGGCCGGGGCTTCCTCGATGAGCTTCTGGAAGCGACGCTGCGTGGAGCAGTCGCGGGTGGAGGCGACCAGGACGTTGCCGTGCTTATCGGCCAGGACCTGCGCCTCCACGTGGCGGGCGCGGTCGAGGTAGCGTTCGACGAAGCACTCACCGCGGCCGAAGGCTGCGATGGCCTCGCGGGTGGCGGAGTCGAAGAGATCCGGGATCTCCTCCATCGTGTAGGCGACCTTCATGCCGCGGCCACCGCCACCGAAGGAAGCCTTCACGGCGACCGGGAGGCCGTGCTCCTTGGCGAATTCCTCAACCTCGGCGGCGCTGGAGACTGGGCTCTTCGTTCCCGGCGTCATGGGAGCATCCACCATCGCTGCGATCTGGCGGGCGGTGACCTTGTCGCCGAGGCGGTCGATGGCCTCCGGCGGTGGGCCGATCCAGTTCAGGCCAGCGTCGATGACGGCGCGGGCGAAATCAGCGTTCTCCGCGAGGAAGCCATAGCCGGGGTGGACGGCGTCCGCGCCGGACTCCTTGGCCACGGTGATCAGCTTGTCGATATTCAGGTAGCTTTCGGCGGAGGTCTGCCCGCCCAGTGCGAAAGCCTCGTCGGCCATGCGGACGTATGGGGCGTCGGCGTCGGGCTCGGCGTAGACCGCGACGGAGGCAATGCCTTCGTCTTGCGCGGCGCGGATGATGCGGATCGCGATTTCGCCACGGTTGGCGATCATCACCTTCTTAATGGGGGTGATGCCCTCGGAGCTCGCCGTCGCAGCAGCATCTTGAGCTGGCGCGCTCGACACCTGATCCGTCTTGGCCGTCACGACGTTAACTCCTCCAATTTGGGTCCTCGTTGAACTCATCACCCTACCGCTATTCGTTGCCGAATTGTTACCTGGCGCGCGGTGTTTCGCCCAAGGTCTTCTGAACTGGGGTGGGGCTGACGTGCTCCTGGCCGGAGAACTATGAATTCTCTCACTAGCGGTCTTGAGGGAAAGCGCTCCGCGTGTCCACCATGCAGTCTATTATTTTCGCCAAGCTAAGGAGTTGTGAGGAGGCTCATAGTGGAAAACCACGTTGTCCGTACCCGAAAGTCTGCCGAAGAGTTCCCCAGGGAAGAACACCTGGCCTGGAAGATCGCGACGATGGCCGCCGACCCTGTCGCCGTCGACGAGGACGTCGAGGAGATGGTCGTCAACCGCGTGATCGACAACGCGGCCGTCGCGGTGGCCTCGGTGCTGCGCCGCCCGGTGTCCTCTGCCCGCGCCCAGGCGCTGTCGGTTGGCCGACCGCTGCAGGGGGAGGGCGCGACCGTTTTCGGTGTTGCAGAAAGGGTGTCCCCGGAGTGGGCGGCCTGGGCCAATGGGGTGGCGGTGCGGGAGCTGGACTTCCACGACACCTTCCTGGCCGCGGACTACTCCCACCCAGGGGATAATATTCCCGCCGTGCTCGCGGTCGCCCAACACCGCGGGGCGGACCTGGGGCTGAGCGGCAAGGACGTGATCCGCGGGATTACCACCGCCTACGAGACCCAGGTCAACCTTGTGAAGGGGATTTGCCTACATAAACACAAGATCGACCACGTGGCCCACCTGGGCCCGGGAGTGGCTGCGGGGCTGGGGACCCTGTTGTCGCTGGATCCGGAGCAGACCTACCAGGCCATCGGCCAGGCGCTGCACACCACGACCGCGACCCGCCAATCCCGCAAGGGAGAGATCTCCAGCTGGAAGGCCCACGCCCCAGCCTTCGCAGGGAAGATGGGCATCGAGGCTGTGGACCGCGCATTGCGCGGAGAGGGTGCGCCCGCCCCGATCTGGGAGGGGGAGGATGGCGTGATCGCCTGGCTCCTCGACGGACCGGAGGGCGAGTACAAGGTTCCGCTGCCGGAGACGGGGGAGCCCAAGCGCGGAATCATGGACACCTACACCAAGGAACACTCAGCCGAGTACCAATCCCAGGCGCCCATCGACCTAGCCCGGCGCATGCGCGATCAGGTCGGCGACCTCAACCAGATCGAATCCATCGTGCTGCACACCAGCCACCACACGCACTACGTCATCGGCACCGGCTCCGGAGACCCGCAGAAATTTGACCCGTACGCCTCGCGCGAGACCCTCGACCACTCGGTGATGTACATCTTCGCCGTGGCTCTCGAGGACGGCACGTGGCACCACGAGCACAGCTACGCCCCGGAACGGGCGCAGCGACCAGAAACCATCGAGCTGTGGCGGAAGATCTCCACGGTGGAGGACCCGGAGTGGACCCGCCGCTACCACTCCGACGACCCCGCGGAAAAGGCCTTCGGGGCACGCGCGGTGATCACGTTGAAGGACGGCACCGTCATCGAGGACGAGCTTGCCGTCGCCGACGCTCACCCGTTGGGCGAACGGCCCTTCGAACGAGCCAACTACGTCGAAAAATTCCGGACCCTGGCGGAGGGCGTCATCGACGAAGCGGAGCAGAACCGCTTCCTGGACGCAGCCGAAAACCTGCCTGCGATGAGTGCTGCGGACTTCGGGGAACTCAACATCCGATTCTCCGCGGACACCCTGGCCCGCGCGCCTCAGATCCCGCGGGGCATCTTCTAGCGCGCAGCAGAGCCCCGGGGGTGCGAAGGAACCGGGAAGACCAGCAGCAACCGATTCCACGCAACACCCGCTTCACAGCAGCGCCAAAACCCAAGTGCACCACCTGAGCCACAGCAACGAGGAGCAAAGGAGCTTCCATCATGAGCACGAACACTCAGAACGCCAACACTCAGAACACCACAGCCGAACAGCCGGAGGTCCGCAAGGGGCTCTACGGTGTGGTCGCCGACTACACCAGCGTGTCAAAGGTCATGCCGGAGACGAACTCGCTGACCTATCGCGGCTACGCGGTCCAAGATCTCGTCGAGAACTGCAGCTTTGAGGAGGTCTTCTACCTCCTGTGGAACGGCGAACTGCCCACCGAAGCCCAGCTCACCGAGTTCAACAAGGCAGGCCGCTCCTACCGCAAGCTCGATGCCGGGCTCATCTCTCTGATCCACTCCCTGCCCACCGACTGCCACCCCATGGACGTCATGCGCACCTCGGTGAGCTACATGGGAACCAAGGATCCGGAGCACTTCACCCCAAACCGGGAGCACATCACGCACGTTGGCCACAACCTGCTGGCACAGCTGCCGATGGCCATGGCGATGGACATCCGCCGCCGAAAGGGCGAGGACATCGTCGCCCCGGACCCGGAGAAGGGGGTGGCGGAAAACCTGCTGGCCATGGTCTTCGGCAACGGGCCGGACTCGCCGGCGAGTAACCCGGAGGACGTGCGAGACTTCGAGAAATCCCTCATCCTCTACGCCGAGCACTCCTTCAACGCCTCCACCTTCACCAGCCGCGTCATCACCTCGACGCGCTCCGACGTGTACTCCGCGATCACCGGCGCGATCGGCGCGCTGAAGGGGCCGCTGCACGGTGGTGCCAATGAGTTCGTCATGCACACCATGCTGGAGGTCGACGACCCGGCGAAGGCAGAGGAGTGGGTGAATAAGACGCTGGATAACAAGGACCTCATCATGGGCTTCGGCCACCGTGTCTATAAGAACGGGGATAGTCGCGTGCCGAGCATGGAGCAGTCCTTCCGCGCACTGGCCGAGCGCCACGATGGGGCCAAGTGGGTGGCGATGTACGAGAACCTCGCCGCGGCGATGGACAAGCGCACCGGGATTAAGCCGAACCTCGACTTCCCAGCCGGCCCTGCCTACTACCTGCTGGGCTTCCCGGTGGACTTCTTCACGCCGCTATTCGTCATCGCCCGCGTGGCGGGGTGGACGGCGCACATCGTGGAGCAGTATGAGAACAACTCGCTGATTCGCCCGCTGTCGACCTACAACGGGCCCGAGCAGCGGAAGGTCGTGCCGATTGCCCAGCGAGGCTGATTTGGGCCCAGCGAAGCTGATGACCAGGTCGCACAGCGAAGTTGGGGGCCGGAGCACCCAGCGAAGCTGATACCGGCGGCGCGCCGGGGCAGTGAGCGTATCAGCTGCCCTGGCTGTGGCTAGCGGTTCCAGAAGTCCGAGACGCTGAACCCGAAGTGCTCCAGCGCCCGGCGCACCAGCGGCAGGGAAAGCCCAATGACGCTGGAGGGATCCCCCTCGATGCGGTCGATGAACCAGCCACCGAGAGCCTCCAGCGTGAAAGCACCCGCGCAGCCCCAGGGCTCACCGGAGGCGGCGTAGGCCTCGATGTCTTTATCGCTGGCATCTGCGAAGAACACGCTGGTGGCCGAGGATCCCTCGAACCATTGCCCGCCGTGGTAGATCGCGTGCCCGGTGATCAGCTCCGCCCGCTTGCCCCGTTGCTGCTGCCAGCGGCGCACGGTTTCCTCCGCGGTGTGGGGCTTGCCCTGCAGTTCCCCGTCGAGCAGCAGCATGCTGTCCCCACCAATCAGGACGTCGCCCTCGCCGAGCTGGAGCCCGTCTTCCAGGACGGCATTCGCCTTGGCCTTGGCCAAGTGGCAGACCTTCTCGGCGGGGGTGGGGGTGCGCCCCTGGCTCGCGGCCTCGTCGATCAAACGCTGAATCGCGGCGTCCTCGTCCACACCGGAGACCTGGACTACTGGCTCCACCCCGGCGCTGCGCAGGATGGACAGCCGGGAGGGGGAGGAGGACGCCAGCACGATGCGTGGGCTGGCCTGTGAATCAGGCATGTCTCGCTCCTTGAAGGGGATGGGAGTAGTCAGCGGCGAGCAGCCGCCATCAGACGTGGTCGCTAGGCCTGCGGCAAATTCGGGCTTCGGAAGCCTGCCGGGTTTGGCTCCGGTGCGTTGGGAAAAGGCTCGGCGGCGGAGCCGTACCAGCCGCGGGTGTCCGGCTTCGCGCGACGGCGCTCCTCGGCCTTTTCGGTGAGCTCACCCACCAACTTCTCTAGGGCCTGGCGCTGTTCTGGCGTGGGATTGCCCTTCACCACCTCGACGGCTGCCTGTCGCCCCGCCTGAGGTGCTTCCTGCTCAGCCGACGCCGCGCCGGTGCGGTGCGTCAACCGTGCGCTGGTGATCTCTGTGGGCTGTGTACTGCGGCGGGCGCGGGAAAACTTTCTGCTCATGGGTGCTCCAAACGGGGGCTCGGCGGGGCTGGGGGGCGCAGCGGGGCGCTAGAACGTGACGATGCTGTGCTTGCGCGGGTAGCCGTCCTCAACCTTGCGCTCCAGCAGGCCGAGGCCTTCGACCAGCTTCTGGCGGGTCTCGCTCGGCGGCAGCACCGCATCCACCAGCCCGCTCGCGGCGGCCTCGTAGGGATCCTGGGCGGTCGCCTCGTCCGCGCCGATCTCGGCGGCGAAGGTATCCGCGTCCGCCACCGCGACCTCCGCGGTCGGCCACGCGAAGACCAGGTCCGTGCCCATCCGCTTCGCAGCCAGGGCCAGGTAGGCGGAGCCGGTGGCCTTGCGGGTGATCACCGTGATCTTGCCGACCGATGCTGCAGCCGTGGTGTGGAAAAGCTTCGCGGTGCGGCGGATGACCGGCGCGTCCGCCTCCTCCGGCAGGAAGCCCGGGGCGTCGACGAAGGAGACCAGGGGGACGTTAAAGGCGTCGCAGAGCTGGATGAAGTAGCTGACCTTTTCCGCGGAGTCGATGTCGATGCCGCCGGCCTTCACGGTCGGCTGGTTGGCGATCACGCCGATTGCTCGTCCCTCGAGGCGGGCGAAGCCGGTGATGATGTTCGGTGCGAAGCCCAGGCCGAGCTCCAGCAGGCTGTCCTCGTCCAGGACTGCGGCCAGCACATCGCGCACGTCGTAGGTTTCGGACGCGGAGTCCGGGATCAGGTGGTTGATCTCGTGGACCAGGGCAGCGTCATCGGCGCCCTCCTCGGCGCGGCGGTTCGCCAGCTCAGTGTTCACCGGCTCCGTGGCCGGGGCGATTGCCCGGTTATTGGAGGGCAGGTAGCTCAGCACGTCGGCCACCGTGTCCTGTGCAGCGGACTCGTCGGGAACCACGATGTGGGCGGTGCCAGTCTCCTGTGCCTCGACCACCCCGCCCGCGTTGGCGTCCATGGACAGGGAGCCCTGCCCGTCGACGGAGATGACGACGTCGGACATCGCGATCCCGTGCACCTGAACGCCACGGCACTCGCCGGCGACGACCGCGATCTGCGGGATCACGCCGGAGGCCTGGGACTGCAGGCGAAGGATGCGGGAGTACATGTCCAGGGCGATGATGCCTTCCTTGAGGCGGGCACCGGCGCCGTCGTAGAAACCGATCACTGGGGTGCCGGACTTCAGTGCCAGCTCCAGCACCTTGATGATCTTCGCGCCGGTCGTCTCGCCGATCTTGCCCTCGAACAGGGTCGCGTCCTGCGAGAAGACACAGACCGGGCGACCGTCGATGGTGCCGTGGCCGGTGACGACGCCATCGGTCAGCGGGCGCTCTTTCTCCAGATCGAAGGCCTTGGAGCGGTGGCGGGCCAGGGCGTCGATCTCCACGAAGCTGCCATCATCCAGCAGTGCTTCCACCCGTTCGCGGGCAGTGAGGCGACCGGCGCCGTGCACCTCCCGCACCGCGTCCTCACCGGCGGGTTGGCGGGATTTCGCCAGGCGATCCTGGAGATCCGCGATCTTGCCGGCCGTGGTGGACGTGTCATTCTGAGGATTCATGGCACACAGTGTAGATCATGCGGCGGCGGAGTCCTCGTGCCACACGGGCTGGGCGGCTGTGGTCGGCGGGGTGTGTCCGCGCCGTGTTCTAACATCAAGGGCATGCAAACTTCTCGTGTTCTTCTCGACTCCGCCACCTTGCGCGAGGTGCTGCCGGCCCTCGGCTGTGGGGCCGTGGAGGTACTCGATCAGACGACGAGCACCAATAGCGTGCTTGCTGAGCAGGTCCGGGCGGCGTTAGCAGCGGGCGAGGAGGTGCCGGAGTTCTCCGTACTCTTCGCCGAGGAGCAGACGCAGGGTCGGGGGCGGCTGGATCGGGCGTGGGGTGCGCCGCGCAGCAGCCAGCTGATCGTCTCTGTGGCAGCCCGACTGCCGGGGGTGGATGTGGCGAACCGGCTGGGCCTTTTGCCGCTGCTGACCGGTGTCGCAGCGGTGGACGCAGTGCGCGCGGTCAGCGCGGCAGCCGGTGCGGAGGTGCCTGCGGAGCTGAAGTGGCCCAATGACCTGATGGTGGACGGCCGCAAGCTCGGTGGAATCCTCGTGGAGGCCGTACAGCTTGAACCCGAACCGATCGTGGTGATCGGCCTGGGACTGAACGTGGATCTTCAGCGCTCGGAGCTGCCGGTGCCGCACGCGACCTCCTTGGTTCTGGAGGGCATGCCGGGGGGCCAGGGGGCCACCGAGCATGGCCCCGGGGTGCGCACCCGCCTGGCCATCGCGCTGATCGACGAGCTGTTCAGCGGGCTGCGCCGCTTCATCCAGCTGGGCGGGGCGCCGCAAAGCGTGCTGCCGCGCTACCGGCAGGTCGTGTCCACCCTGGGCACGAAGGTGGTCGTCCACCTTCCGGACGGCACGACCACCCACGGGGTCGCCCGCGACGTGGAGGGCACCGGTGCGCTGATTGTGGACGTCGACGGTGGCGGCGAGTTGGTCGTCGCCGCCGGGGACGTCACCCACCTCCGGCCCGCGGAAGGGGAACGCTGATGGCTTTCGGGAAAATCACCTTCGAACCAGGCGAGCGGATCCTTGCGGAGCTGTGCCCCAACCGCCGCTCCCTGGTCTTCCCCGTGTTCGAGCTCCTGCTGATCACCGGGGTCACCTGGGCGCTGATCGGGCTGATCGACCACTTCCTCGACGCGGAGGCTCTCCGGCTGCTCGGCTATAGCCTGCGAGTGCCCAGCCAGCTGGCACAGCAGGTTGGCGAACCGCTGTACGTCGCAGCCCAGTGGGGTCGGCGCGCGCTGGTGGTGCTGTGGCTCTTCCTGGCCTGGCGGCGCTGCGGGAGCCAGATGGTCTTCCGCGCCCGCAGTCGGATGATGCTCACCAACGAACGCCTCATCACCGCGACCGGGCACTGGCGCAGCCAGACCGCGCAGGTGCCGCTGGAATACATCGTCGATGCCCGCGCGAAAGGTTCCACCGTCTCCGTGTTCGTGATGGGTACCCGCAATCCGATCGTGCTGCGGGACGTGCCTTATGCCAAACGCTTCGTCCGCCTGATCCGCAGCTACACGCGGGCACTATGATTGGCCGTGTGAAAGATTCAGCTCATTCTTCTGCACCATCCGCTTCCGACTCCAACGCTGAGGCCAGCATGACCCGCGCCGCCGACTGGTCCATCGCCCGAGCGGCTGCCCACGCGCCGGGCGCCCCGCTGGTGACCATCATCGGCGACGGTCAGCTGGCCCGCATGATGCAGCAGGAGGCCGTGGAACTGGGCCTGTCTGCTCGCGTGCTCGCAGGCTCCGCCGCCGCCTCCGCCGCGCAGGTCACCGCGGACGTCGTGCTGGGGGACTACACCAATAAGGCACACGTCCTGGAGGTCTCCACGGACGCCGACGCCGTGACCTTCGACCACGAGCACGTGCCGAATGAGTTCCTCGACGAGCTCATCGCCGCCGGCATCAACGTCCAGCCGCAGCCGAAGGCCCTGATCAATGCGCAGGACAAGCTGATACAGCGTCAGCGACTCTCCGAGCTGGGGGCCCCGGTGCCGGCCTTCACCGCCATCGAGAACACCGAGGACGCCGCCTCGTTCTGGGCCACCACCGGCGGCAAGGTCTGCCTCAAGGCCCGCCGCGGTGGCTACGACGGCAAGGGCGTGTGGTTCCCGGATTCCGAGGCCGAGCTCAATGAGCTGGTCGCCGAGCTGCTGGACCAGGACGTTCCGCTGATGGCTGAGGAAAAGGTGGTGCTGGTCCGCGAGCTCTCCGCGCTGGTTGCCCGCACCCCGTCAGGGGAGGCGAAGGCCTGGCCGATCACCGAATCCGTCCAGGAGCGCGGCATCTGCGTGGAGGCCGTCGCCCCAGCACCGGGCCACGACGGTGAGGTGCTGAACCAGGCCCGCGAACTGTCCCGCACCATCGCCACCGAGCTGGACGTCACCGGCGTGCTCGCCGTCGAGCTCTTTGAGTTCCGAGACGCCGAGGGCGAGCTGGCGATCAGCGTCAACGAGCTGGCCATGCGTCCGCACAACACCGGGCACTGGACCCAGAACGGGTCCGTGACCAGCCAGTTCGAGCAGCACCTGCGTGCGGTGCTGGATCGCCCGCTGGGCAGCACGGATCTCACCGCGCCCGCCACGGTCATGGCCAATGTGCTGGGGCACGACGATGCTGACCCGGCCATGCCGATGCACGAGCGGATGGACCAGGTCTGGCGCCGCTTCCCGGCGGCGAAGATCCACATGTACGGCAAGGACTGGCGCCCGCGCCGCAAGATCGGGCACGTCAATCTCTCCCTGCCCGCCGACCAGCCCGCGACCGACGAGGCGGTGGCACAGCTGCGCCGCGAGGCCCGCCTGGCCGCGGACTTCCTCGTCGCCGCCGAGTGGTCCGACGGCTGGACCGAAGCTTAAAAACCGATCAGCCCCAGGAGGTACACAAACATGACTAGCAACAAGAACTCTGCCCCCACCGGCCCGCAGGTCGGCCTGATCATGGGCTCTGATTCCGACTGGCCGACCGTCGAGCCTGCCGCCGAGGTGCTGGCCGAGTTCGGCATCCCCATGGAGATCGGCGTGGTGTCCGCGCACCGCACCCCGGAGCGCATGCTGGACTACGCCCGCGAGGCGCACAAGAACGGCGTGAAGGTCATCATCGCTTGCGCCGGGGGTGCTGCGCACCTGCCGGGCATGGTCTCTGCCGCCACGCCGCTGCCGGTCATCGGCATCCCGCGGGCGCTGAAGAACCTCGACGGCCTGGACTCCCTGCTCTCCATCGTGCAGATGCCAGCGGGCGTTCCGACCGCCACCGTCTCCATTGACGGCGCGAAGAATGCGGGCCTGCTGGCCGTCCGTATGCTCGCGGTGGCTGACCCGGAGCTCATGGAGCGGATGGTGAAGTACCAGGAGGATATGCGCGATAGCGTCATGGACAAGGACGCCGCCCTCAAGCGCAAGCTCCTCGGCGAGTAGCGCGGCTGCGTCCCCGCGGGCGTGCTGCCTCTCCGGGGAGCCACCCCGATAAGGCAGGTTGCTGGCTCCTGGAGACCCGCTGGGGCCACGTTGTATGGTTTTCTCCTATGAACGACATTTCCTCCCAGACCCCAGGCATTCTGGCCACCGCCCGCGAACAAGTTCTGCAACGTGGGGAAGGCCTCAGCCAGGAACAAGTTCTGGAGGTCCTCAACCTCCCCGATGAGCAGATCGAAGAGCTTCTCGCCCTCGCCCATGAGGTGCGCGTGAAATGGTGCGGCGAGGAGGTTGAGATCGAGGGGATTGTCAGCCTCAAAACGGGAGGATGCCCGGAGGACTGCCACTTCTGCTCGCAGTCGGGCCTGTTCGAAACACCTGTCCGCAGCGTGTGGCTGGATATCCCGCTGCTGGTCGAGCAGGCCAAGCAGACGGCGAAAACCGGAGCTACGGAGTTCTGCATCGTCGCCGCAGTCAAAGGGCCAGACGAGAACTTGATGCGGCAGCTCGAGGTCGCCGTCGAGGCCATCCGCGCAGAGGTAGATATCAACGTCGCTGCCTCCGTGGGCATCCTCACCCAGGAACAAGTGGATCGCCTCACCGCTATCGGCGTGCATCGCTATAACCACAACCTGGAAACCTCCCGCAGCAACTTCCCCAATGTGGTCACTACCCACAGTTGGGAAGAGCGCTACGAGACCCTCAAGATGGTCAAGGAATCCGGGATGGAAGTGTGCTGCGGCGGAATTCTCGGAATGGGGGAGACCCGGGAACAGCGCGCGGAGTTCGCTGCGGAACTGGCATCCCTCGAACCCCACGAGGTCCCGATGAACTTCCTCGACCCGCGCCCTGGCACTCCGTTCGCGGATTATCCCGTCATGGCAGGCTCGGAGGCGCTCAAGACGATCGGTGCCTTCCGCCTCGCCCTGCCACGCACGACCCTGCGCTTCGCCGGTGGCCGGGAACTGACTCTCGAGGACTTCGGCACCGAAGCTGGTCTGCTCGGCGGAATCAACGGCATGATCGTCGGCAACTACTTGACCACCCTTGGCCGTGATCAGGAGGCTGACGTGGATATGCTCAACCGGCTCAGCTTGCCCATCAAAGCACTGAACCGCAGTGTCTAGATCAGGGGCAGGTGCATGACGCGCAAGAACACCTCGGCCGCACCCTGGGCGGTGCCGCCACCGTGGGAGGGGCCACCCCGAACGCAGGTGGTGACCCCACCAGAGGTCGGTGCGGAGCTCTCTGCTGCCACCTTGGCGCTACTCGACCCAACAGTGGCGGAATTCGATCCTTTTACCGGTGCGGGCATCGCCGCAGATACGAGCGCGGAGCAAAGGGCTGAAAGTTATTCTCCGTCGCAGCGCAAGGGGCTGGATGCGCCGCGCTACTGCCCCTGCTGTGGACGGCGGATGAAGGTGCAGGTGCTGCCGACGGGGTGGCTGGCAGAATGCAGCCGCCACGGGATTGTGGATTCGACGATGCTGTATCCCCACACCTAACGGGCACACCTGCGCACCGTGCAGCGCCACCTGCCACAAAGCAAGAAAGCGCCCCTCGGGGCGCTTTCTTTATGCTTGGCCATGGCCGGCAGGAGAGCGTGCTGCCCGGCGTGGGCTCGGCGCTAGTACTCCCGGTAGCGGCGGTAGCTACGCCATACGAGCCAGCTCAGCAGCAGCAGGACCGCGAAGAATACACCAGGCCAGGGGGAGGGCTCGGGCTGGAAAACATTCCACACCGCCTGCACCCCGGCCAGCAGAGTGAAGAAGCCCACGAAGCCCAGGGCGGACTCCCAGACCAGCTTCTTGCGCTGGCCGTCCGGGTCCACCTCGCCGACGGGTTGAGACGGTGTACCAGCCCCGCCGGCAGGCCGGTCCTCGAACGCGTCCCGCGCCGCATCCTCAGGTTTCGACATCCTCAACCAACCCCTACTTCACGCCACCGGCGGTGAGCCCGGAGACGATGCGTCGCTGGAAGACCAGCACCATCACGACCAGCGGCACCGTCACCAGCGCGCCGGCAGCCATCGTCGCCGCATACGGGAACTCGTAGGCCGAGGCACCAGAGAAGCGGGCGATCGCCACGGTCACTGGCTCCACCGCGGGGGTGGACAGCTGCTTGGCGAGCATGAACTCGTTCCAGGTCGCGATGAACGCCAGGATGGCCGTCGTAAACAGAGCGGGCGTGGCCAGCGGAAGAATGACCTTCCGGAAAGCCAGACCACGGGAGGCGCCATCCACCCGGGCAGCCTCCTCCAACTTCCACGGCAGCTCGCGGAAGAAGCTGGTCAGCGTGTACACCGTCAGCGGCAGCACGAAGGAGATATTCGGGATGATCATCGCCTGGTAGGTGCCGATCCACTCGATCTTCGAGAAGAGCTGGAACAGCGGGGTGACCAGCGCGATCCCTGGGAACATCGAGGCCGCCAGGATGATGCCCGTGACCAGCCCCTTGCCGCGGAAGTCCACGCGCGCCAGGGCGTAGGCGGTGAATACTCCCACCGTGAGCGCAATCGCGGTGGTCGCAGCACCGATGAGCAGCGAGTTGCCGATGGCCCGGAGGAAGTTATTGCCCGCGTCGGTGGCGAGAGCGTCCCGGAAGTTCTCCAGCGTCAGGTGGCTGGGCAGCGGGTTGGTGGAGAAGGTGTAGCGCTTGTCGCGTAGGGCGGTGACCACCATCCAGTAGAACGGCGCGAGCCCCCACGCCAGGATCACGATGACGGCGAGGTAGTTGCGCAGAGTCTGGGTTGCCTTCTTCATCGCTGTCCTCCCGTCGCTGCGGTGTCTGCGGTCTGCGTGCTCTTCGCTCCCGCTGCGTTGTTCTGGTCGGTGACGTCGCCGCGACCGATCTCAGCCTTCTGCTCGTCCTTCTTCTTATCGACGACGCTCCCGCCGCGCAGCCTGCTCAGCAGGGACTTCTTTGGCTTGCTGCCCGCCTCCTGGGTACCGCCGATATCGGCGCCCAGGAACCGCACCATCACGTAGGCCACCCCGAAGATCAGCAGGAAGATGAGGGTGGACAGGGCGGAGGCGGAGTTGTAATTGCCCTGCTTGGTGTCTGTGATCACCAGCTGGCTGATCACGGCGGTGGGGGAGTTGGAGGACTCGGAGATCATGATGACCGGCAGATCGTACATGCGCAGCGCATCCAGGGTGCGGAACAGGACTGCGACCATCAGTGCGGGACGAACCAGCGGCAGGGTGATCTGCGTGAACTGCTGCCACTTGGAGGCACCATCCACGCGGGCAGCCTCGTAGACCCCCTTCGGGATCATCTGCAGGCCCGCGAGGATCAACAGCGCCATGAAGGGGGCGGTCTTCCACACGTCTGCGATGATCACTGCGAAGCGAGCGGCCCAGGGGTCGGTGGTCCAGTGGATCTGGGTGCCGAGCAGGGAGTTGATGATGCCCTGGTCCGCGAAGATGAACTGCCAGAGCTTCGCGGTCACCGCAGTGGGGATCGCCCAGGGCACCAGCACGGCGGCGCGCAGCAGGCCACGGCCGAGGAAGCTGCGGTTCATCACCAGCGCCATCCACAGACCCAGCACAGTCTCCAGGCTGACGGTGACCACCACGAAGAAGAGGGTGATGCCCAAGGCAGGGTAGAAGTCCGTTGGCAGCATGCCGGAGGTGCACTCCACCACGGTGCCGTTCGGACTCATGCAGCGCTGGGCGATCCACGTGAGGTAGTGGTCGAAGCCCGCGAAGCCGCCCTCCACGAACATGCCGGTGTCCGGGTTAAGGTGCCGGTTGGCCTGGAAGGAAAGATAGATCGCTCGCAGGATCGGGTAGCCGATGACGAGAGCCAGCAGCAGCATGGCCGGGCCGACGAGCCAGATCGCGCGCAGGTCGCGGCGCGGCGTGCTCCTGCTCGTGTCCGTCGCCTTCCTGCCGTGCGACGTGGCACCCGGTCCAGGCTGCTGGTTGGCCGGTGCCGCCGATGTCGGCGAGGTGCTCACAGGCTTTCTCCTTTTGCCGTTGACGGGCCCGCCGGGGACACCAGCGGGCGGGTTGCATAAAAAGCATAGTCGCCAGTCCCGACAGGAATGGCGAGGCGGCCACCACATCATGGTGATGCGGTGGCCGCCTGAGTGTCGCGCATCGCGACGAGAGGGGTGAAGAGGCTTTAGCCCTGAGCAGACTCGATCGCCTTCTTCATGTCCTCGGTAGCCTTGTCGATTTCGCGCTTCTGGGTCAGCGCTGCGTAGGAGTTATCCTGCACCGCCTTGGACAGGGCGTCGTAGGTCGGGGACGCCGGGCGTGGCTTCGCGTTCTCCAGGGAGACCTTCAGGGCCTCCATGTACGGGAACTCCTCCTGGATGTCCTCCTCGTCGTAGATGCTTGCCAGCACCGGCGGGAAGGAAGCCTTGGCGAAGGAGCGCTGGTTCTCCTCGTTGATGATGAACTCGATGAACTCCTTGGCCGTGGCCTTGTGCTTGGAGTTGATGTTGATGCCGTTGTTGTAGCCACCCAGGGTGGACACGCCGACGCCGTCCTTACCGACCAGCGGGGAGACCTCGGTCTTGCCCTTCACCGCGGAGCCCTCCTCCTCGGCGTTGGTGTACATGTACGGCCAGTTGATGGCCATCGCGGTCTGGCCCTGCGTGAAGGCGAGGTTGACCTCTTCCTCGGTGGCGCCGGTGGAGCCGGAGGAGATGGTCTTGTCCTGGTAGGCGTCCACCAGAGCCTGCAGGCCTTCCTGGGACTTCTCATCGGTGACGGTGACGTTGCCGTCCTCGTCCATGATGGCCCCGCCCCAGCCGCGCATGAAGCTATCGGTCATGACGGTCAGGCCCTCGTACTGCTTCAGGGTTGCGGTCAGGCAGTCCTGGTCCTTGACTTCCTTGCACTGCTCGACGAGCGCGTCCCAGTTCTCCGGGACGTCCTTGACGATGTCGGTGTTGCGGTACAGCAGCTGTGCGTTGGTGTTCTGCGGCAGCGCGTAGAGCTTGTCGTTGTAGGTCGCGGACTCCACGGTCGGCTTCAGCAGCTTGCTGGTGTCGACCTCGAGGTCGCCCTCCAGCGGTGCGAGCCAGCCGTTGGCTGCGAACTGGGCGGTCCAGACGACGTCCAGTGCCATGACGTCGATGTCGTCCTGACCTGCCTGCAGGGACTGCACCAGGGTGTCGCGCTGGGCGTCGGCCTCGCCGGCGAGCTCCTGCAGCTTGACCTGCTCGTCCGGGTGCTCCTTGTTCCATGCGTCGATGATCGGGCGGAGCTTATCGGTGTCGTTCTTGCCCATCGCGAAGGTGATGGGGCCACGGGCGTCGGCGCCCTCCTGTCCCTTGGCGGAGTCGTCGGAGCCGCCGTCGGAGCAGGCAGCCAGGGCCATTCCGGATGCCGCGAGGATGGCCAGCATCTTCTTGTACTGGTTTGCCATAGTGGAGCCTTTCTAGAAGGTATTCCCAGCTGACCCTCCCGGCGGAAGATACAGGGAAGCCACCCACCACTGCGCCGCGGGGCACGGTGGTGAGTGGCAGTCAGCGGGGAAGCTGAAAAGTCTGCACCCCAAGTTTAGGTAATCGGGGGGAAGATCCCACGATGAATATCTTTCTAGTGGTGAATTCTAGCCCCGGCCGTCACCCCCGACCCGCTTCTGGGTCTGGGCGTCGAAGAAGTGGATTCGGGCTCCTGCTGCGGGGGAAAGCACCACGGTCTCCCCGATGGCGGGCTGCGCGCCTGCCCCACCCCGGGCCACGAGGGTGCCGTAGTCCGTCTCCGCATAGATATAGGAGTCCGCGCCGAGTTCCTCGACGAGGCTGACCTCGCCGCGCACGCCGCGAGCCGAGCCCTCGGTATCGACGGTGAGGTGCTCTGGGCGCACGCCCACGATGAGCTCCTTGGAGCCACCATTGCCTGCGTAGCCCGCTGGCGGGGCCTCATCGAAGCCTGGCAGCGGCTCGGTCGTGGGCAACAGGTTCATCGCGGGCGAGCCGATGAAGCCCGCCACGAAGGCGTTATCCGGGTTCTCGTAGAGCTCCTTCGGGCTGTCCACCTGCTGCAACACGCCGTCCTTGAGGACGGCCACGCGGTCGCCCATCGTCATTGCCTCCACCTGGTCGTGGGTGACGTAGACGGTGGTCACCCCCAGGTTCTTCTGCAGCTTCACGATCTGCGCGCGGGTCTGTACGCGCAGCTTGGCATCCAGGTTGGATAGCGGCTCATCCATGAGGAAGACCTGTGGTTCGCGGACGATCGCCCGGCCCATGGCCACGCGCTGCCGCTGGCCACCGGAGAGGTCTTTGGGCTTGCGATCCAGGAACTCCTCCAGTCCCAGGATTTCCGCCGCGCGGTCCACTCGCTCGGCGATCTCGGACTTCGAGCGCTTGGCGACCTTGAGCGCAAAGCCCATGTTCTCTCGCACCGTCATGTGCGGGTAGAGGGCGTAGTCCTGGAAGACCATCGCGATGTCGCGAGCTGCCGGTTCAGTGCCGGTGACATCCTTGCCGCCGATGGCGATGTGCCCGCCGCTGGTCGCCTCCAGGCCAGCGAGCGCGCGCAGGGTCGTGGACTTTCCGCAGCCGGACGGGCCCACGAGCACCAGGAACTCGCCGTCGGCGATGTGCAGGTCGAGGTCCCGCACGCTGGGGCGTTCCGCGCCGGGGTACTGGATCGTTACGTCATCGAATTTCACGTCGGCCATGGGGAAGATGATACTTCAGGACGACGAGCCCCCGACCCAGCCGACCCTAGAATGTCGAACTATGCCCGAAAACAATGTACCCGGCGCGCTCGGCCACAACCCGCTGAGCACCGGCCCCCTCGGTTCCAACCCGACGTGGTGGCGCGACCCGGCTCGGCGCCTGCAGTTCCTCGTCATCTCGCTGCTGTTCCTCCTGCTTTCCTTTCCGGAGATTGGCTTCGCCTCCGGTCAGTCCGGGGGTTGGCAGGCCCCGATACTCCTCGCTGGTATCGCCATCTCCTACGCGGGCTTGATCGCCCAGCAATGGCGCGTGGAGTTGGGGGTGGCGATCATCGCGGTCGGCCTGGCCCTCTCCGCGCTGTCCGGGGGTTTCGCAGTGTTACTCGGGTATCCGCTGGTGTGCTGGCAGGTGTACGTGATCCGAGCACATCTGCCATACCGTCGGCGGTTGTGGTTGGCGATCGCAGTGGTCGGCAGCCTCGCGGCGATCACCTGGCAGTTCATCGCCGACCGGCTATATAACCCGATTTTTAAGGAAGAAAACAGCCTGGAGTCGGTGCTGGCCGACCCGGAGATGTGGCTGACCATCGGCCTGGCGAGCCTGCTGGCCCTGGTGTCCATCGCCCTGTGCTGGCAGTTCGGTAAGCAGTCCTATGCGCGCCGGGAAGAGGTCGCCAACCTCGCGGCACGTGCGGAACTGGCCACGGTCTCCGAGCGAAACCGCATCGCCCGCGAGATGCACGATATCGTCGCGCACTCCCTGACCGTCGTGATCGCGCAGGCTGATGGCGGCCGCTACGCCGGGCGCAAGGACCCGGAGAAGGCCATCGAGGCGCTCGAGACGATCTCCGTCCGCGGCCGCGAGGCGCTGACGCAGATGCGCAGCCTGCTCTCCGTCCTCCACACGGAGGAGGGGCGGGACGTCGCCGCCACCCCGGGGATCTCCGGCATCCAGGACCTCATCAGCGACGCTAACCGCTCCGGCGCCCACGCCACCCTCGCCGTCGAAGGTGAGGAAGTTCCGCTCGACGAGACGAAGGGGCTGACCGTCTACCGGGTGGTGCAGGAATCTCTCACCAACGTCATTAAGCACGCGGGCCCCGTCGAGGTGCGCGTCCGCCTGCTGTGGGAGGACGCGCGCTTGACCGTCACGGTGGATAACTCCCCAGGCGAGGAGCAGCTGACGGGCAGCGGCCGGGGACTGACGGGTATTAAGGAGCGCGTGCGGATCCACGGTGGGAAGGCCAGCTGGGGGTCGAGCGCGCTCTTCCCCGGTGGCTGGAATGTCACGGCCAGCATTCCGCTCGGCGCGTAGGGGCTGCGTGTCTGACCGCAGTGCTACCGTGACGGCAGCAGGCCAGCAGAAGAACTAATGACCGAAGAAACGTTACGAGGCGAGGGGCGCACAAACATGATCACCGTGGGATTGGCTGATGACCAGCAGCTCGTGCGGGCCGGCTTCGCGATGGTGCTGGATAGCCAGGATGATCTCTCCGTGGCCTGGGAGGCCGCCGACGGTGCGGAGGCCTGCGAGCTGGCCGTAGCGCTGCCCGTGGACATGATCCTGATGGACGTGCAGATGCCCACCATGGACGGCATCGCGGCGACCCGCCGCATCCTCAACGAGCTTTCTCCCACGGGGCCTGCGGGGGAGCCCACCCGGGTGGTCGTTCTCACCACCTTCGATAGCGATAACTACGTCCTCGGCGCCGTCACCGCCGGGGCCAGCGGGTTCCTGCTCAAAGACGCCGACCCGGAGGAGCTCATCAACGCGGTCCGCACCGTCGGGGAGTCAACGGCCGTGATCAGCCCGGCGGCGACCGCGAAGCTCATCCAGCGCCTGCGGGCAGATGGGGCCGCAGCCAACCCTGAGGGGCCAAAGAGCACGCCCGCGCCGGGTGTGCCACCACAGAACACCGCGGCCCCGCAGCCGGCAGCGGCTAGGCCGGCCACCCCGGATGCCGAGGATGACCTCGGGCTGGTGGACCCGCTGACCCGGCGCGAGCGGGAGATCCTATGCCTCATCGCGAAGGGCCAGAGCAACCAGGAGATCGCAGAGAAACTCTTCATCTCCCTGCCCACGGTGAAGACCCACGTCGGGCGGGTGCTGATGAAGACCGGCTCGCGGGACCGGGTGCACGCCGTACTTTTCGCCCTCAAACACCACCTCGTGGACCCGGAAGAACTGCTGACTGCCGAAGGCTAAGCGACAACCGGGTCAGGCACGCCAACCCGGTGGGGAACACAGCGGAAGCACCGCACCACGGTGGGCCCTGCGGATGACCGGAAGGGACGGACGTCATACCCCGGTATGAAAGAACAGAAACGGCGATAATCATTCGCCGGGCCGATGTGCCGGGGTGGGGACAGAAGCGAAACTGTGAAGCATGATCACAGTTGAACAACTCAGCAAGAGTTACGGAAAGAACAACGTCCTGAAGGACATCAGCTTCCACGTCCCGGACGGGCAGGTCACCGGCTTCCTCGGGCCGAACGGTGCGGGCAAGTCGACCACCATGCGCTGCATGCTCGGCCTGGATCGGCCAACCGCCGGACACGTCACCTTCAGCGGCGAGTACCGCGACGGGCAGTCCTACGACGGGGCGTTTGCCACACTAAAGAACAAGTCGCAGGTCGCCGGCGCAGTGCTGGACGCCTCCTGGTTCACCCCGGCACGCACCGGCCGCAACCACCTGCGCGTGCTCGCACACGGCGCGGGCATCAGCGACAAGCGCGTGGATGAGTGCCTTGAGATCGTGGGTCTGAGCAGCGCGGCGAAGAAGAAGGCCGGCGGCTACTCCCTGGGCATGAAGCAGCGCCTCGGACTGGCAGCGGCACTGCTCGGCGATCCGCAGCACCTCATCATGGACGAGCCGGTTAACGGCCTGGACCCCGAGGGCGTGACCTGGATGCGCAACACCATTCGGGCGCTCGCGGCGGAGGGCCGCAGCGTGCTGGTCAGCTCCCACCTGCTCAGCGAGATGCAGCTCACGGCAGATCGCCTCGTGGTGATCGGCAAGGGGCAGATGATCGGGGAGTACTCATTGGATGAGTTCCTCGCCGGCGGCACCGTGGTCACCGCGGAGTGCCGGGAGGCGGTGCTGCTCAGCGAGAAGCTGCAGCACAAGGGCCTGAAGGTGGAACTGCAGCGGCCCCGCAGCATGCGCATCGTCCTGCCGGAGGGGCTGAGCGAAGAGGAGCTGCGCGAGTTGGTGGCGAAGACCGCGATGGAGGAGAACTTCCTCATCACGAAGCTGGCCGCGGAGACGGCGAACCTGGAGCAGCGCTTCCTGACGGCGACGTCCGAAGCTCAGGAATACCGCACGGGGGCGGTAGCCGACGCTGGAGCGCGGCGGCAGGCAACTGGCGCATAGGGCCCCAGCGCTCGCCACACAGAACAGCTGAATCACAAGAAGACAACGGCGCACAACAAAGAAAGAAGGCGCACCCCATGAGCAGCTTCCTCAGCTCAGTGAAATCCGAAACAACCAAACTCCTCACCCTGCGCAGCACGTGGATCTACTTCATCCTGCTGGGCGGATCCCTCGGCGGGCCGATGTTTCTCTACCTCCTCCTGTCGGAGAAGAACCTCACTGCGGACTTCTCGGACGTAGGCACCGGCGGCATGATCGCCCTGATGATCTGCATCGTTTTTGGTGCGTCCACCACGGCAGGTGAGATCAACACGAAAATGCATGCCCAGGCTTTCCTCACACAGCGGTCCCGGTGGTACTGGCTGGCCGCCAACGGCCTCGTCGCGAGCGCCTTCGTGGTGTTCACGCTTGCGCTGGCGATGGCCCTGACCGTGCTGATGATTGTGATCTGGCCGGGAGCGACATTCGTGGGCGAGCAGAATAACACCGTGTGGTCGCTGCTGATCGGCGGGGCCGCGTTCACCCTGCTCGCGATGGGAACCGCCAGCCTCTTGCGCTCCCGCGTCGCGGGCATCGGCGTGCCGCTGGTCTGGATGCTCGTCGTGGAGCCACTGATTTCCCTCGGGGGCGAGAAGTTCGACATCCTCCAGAAGATTTCCGAGGTCATGCCCGCAGGCACCATCACCGAGATCCAGCGGTACTACACCTTCCAGGCCGATGGCGTCCTGATGGAGGGGGAACACACCCCGGCGTTCTACCTCACTGTGTTGGCTGTGTGGGTCGTGGTCCTGCTGGCCCTGGGCTTCTACCGCAACTGGCGCGCTGACGTGCGCTAGGCGAGCACAACCCGGGGGTACTCGCGCGCGGCGTCGGCCGCGCGCTTTTCGCATGTCAGGGCTTCAAAGTTTTTCGCGTACCCGTCGCCGTCAGTGAGCGAGGAGGGCGTTTTCCGCCTCCCCAAGTTCCGCGAGCCGCTCCGGGGCAGCATCCGTGCTCATGACGACGGCCCCGCCCGCAGCCCACGGCCGCAGGGTCTGCGCCAGCTGGAGCACGTTGTCCCAGGGGCCGAAGATCAGGCGCTCGCCGTCCGCGTGACCGTCGCCGTCTTTCCCGGCGCCCAGCCACTGGCCCTCGCTGAGCTGCTCGCCACTGCTGGCAGCCAGCACCCTGCCCGCATCGGCCACGGCGGCCGAGCCCAGAAAAGCATCGGGCTGGACACGCAGCTCGGGGGAGAAATCATTCAGGCCGAAGGGCAACTCGCCGCCGGACTCCGTGACACCCCGACCAAAGGGGTCGGTGGAGAGGACAAAGACCTCCTCGACCGGCTCGCCCAGTTCACCGAGGTCGCCCAGCCCGGCCACATCCAGCCCAGCGAGCCCCTCGTCGGCGAGCCGCTCGGCCAGCTTGACCGAGTCCGTGAACGCGGCGACAGGCGGGCCGGCGGCGTCGGAAACAGAATCGGGGAGGGGACCGCGGGCGTCCACGACGGTCGCGCCGATCAGCCACGCGCCCACCGCGATCGTCACCGGCTGCCACCCGGGCTCGGCGTCGCAGATGATCACCGAACCAGGTCCCGCGCCCAGACCCAGCAGGAGATTGGCCACCTTGGCCTGCCAGTTCTGCAGCGTCTGGCCCGAAAGCTCCATGCGGCCGGCATCGGTGTAGGTGGTCAGCCGCGGCGCGGCGGGATCAGTCAAAAGGGCAGAGAGAGCATCCATGCGCCCCATCCTAGAGGTCCCCACACGCGGGGCGTGGCGAGGCCAGCGCGAATCCTGGTGCGGTGCCACAGCTCGGGGTGCGGTGCCCCCAAACGCAATGAAAGCCCGGCCCAGTGGGCCAGGCTTTCATGCTGTGAGCGGCTATGTTCACCCGCCCGGGTGCGCCTAGTTCACGCACATTGGGCCGTCGCCGCCCGCGTCGATCTCCTTGACCGGAGACTCGGCCTTCGGATCCTCGGTGTTCTCCAGCGGGTTGCCGTCGCCACCGATGCTGCCCGTCTGACCAACGGTGTCGCCGCTGTCGCCGGAGTCGGTGCCCTCGTCCGGGATCCCGTCGCCGTCAAGGTCGCGCATGCCCTCGGTCAGCGTGCCTGCATTCGGGTCATTCGGCTCGACCAGCGGTGCGGTGCCAGGGACGGAGCCCGGGCCGGAGTAGGTGCCCGCCAGGGTGACGGAGAGTTCCTTGTCACCTAGGGATGGATCCTCGACGATCTCCAGGCCACCGAGCTGCTTGGCCAGCCCACGGGCGGCTGGGTCGTTCTTATCCTTCGCGTTGACCTGGGACTCCGAGACGCCGGTCTCCTCGGAGTCACCGACCTCGCCCTCCTGGTAGCCGTAGTTTCGGGTCAGCTCGGAGACGTTCGCGGCGATCCCCGGGATATTGGAGGCGTTGAAGACGTTCACGCGGTAGTCCTTCGCGTCGTAGTCCTCGATCGGGCCGTCCTTGTCCTTATCCTTGGCGGCCTCATCGCCGCCGTCCGCCGGGGCATCCTCGCCGAGCAGTTCGTTGAAGAACTCGTGGACCTGATCGACGTCGACGGTGACGATGGATTCGCCCATGTCGCCGACCCCGTCGATGGAGGTCACGGGGATGGTCTGGAACTTCACGTTGCCGCCGGCCAGGTCCTGCATCTGGGTGGCCAGGGACATGACGTCCCAACCCTGGTCCAGGACCACGGAGCGTTCCACGGCGTCGTTGATGCGGTTCAGTGCGGTAGGGTCGGTCAGGGTCTTGGAGGAGAGCACCTTGTTGACCAGGGAGGCCATGTAGGCCTGCTGGCGGGTGATGCGGTCCAGGTCGCCTCGGGGCAGGCCGTGGCGCTGGCGGACGAAGCTCAGTGCCTGGGGACCCTTGAGCGTGTAGCGGCCCTTCGGGAAGTTCGCGCCGGAGAGCGGCTCCTTAACCTCTTCTTTGAGGCAGACGTCCACGCCGCCGACCGCGTCGGTGAGCAGGACGAAGCCGAGCAGGCCGATCTCTGCGTAGTGGTCCACGGTGATACCCGTCAGGTCGGCGACGGAGTGGATCAGCGCCTGGCGGCCGGCCTGCTTGGAGGCTTCCTCGTCGCTCTTCTCCTGCTCAGCATCCGCCGGCTCGGTGCGGCGCTCGGCGATCTTCTGTTCTTCCTCGAACTTCGCGGTGCCGTAGACGCCGTTGAGCTTCATGTTGCCGTTCGGGGTGGCGACGTACGTGTCGCGCGGCAGGGAGACGGCAGTTGCCCCGGAACCGTCGTTGGGCACGCGGATGAGGATGATCGTGTCCGTGTTGGTGACCTCCTCCTCGCCCGCGTTGAGCATGTCGATCTCCTTTTGGCTCAGGGGGTTGCCCTGGGCATCCGTGCGGGAGTCGATGCCGACCAGGAGGATGTCGGTTGCGCCGTCCTGGTTATCGCCGAGGGCGAGCTCGCCGGTCTGGGCGAGCCGCCCGTCGAGCTGGCCGATCGCCTTATACCCAACCGCGCCGAGCACCAGCACCAACGCTGAGACCGCGGCGAGCACCATGCGCACCGGCTTTGAGCCGATCTGGCGGGTGGCAGTATCCCCGGGGGCGGGCATGATTTGGCGGGAGGAGCGCCGCGGCGTGGCAGGCTCCGAATCCACCCTGCCTGCGCGATCAGTCCGCGAGCGGTAGGCGCGGGGCTGCTGGTCGCCAGCGTTGGGGGGCATAGTCATAGGGTTTTCTTCTCATTCCCGGTTGGCAGATCCGCTGGGGCGCGGGCGGCCTCGTGGCACACAAAACTCCGATAATTATAGGACTTTTCCCTTGCCAAGCCCACCACCTCCACGGTGGGTACAGCGACCGCCCGGGAGCGCTCTGCTTCCCCCGTTGGGCTGTGGGGCCTTAGTAATCTGGACGCCATGCCACAGTCACAAGATTTCCCGACCAACCCCGAGCGCCCGTTGGGCGCTCACGGCGACGCTGCCCGCAGCACCGGCGCCGGCCGTGAGGCTGACCGGATGTACGAGAGCCTCGCTGCGGGAACGGGAACAACCGGTGGCGTGGTGCCCGGCATCGTCGTGCTGGGTGCCGGGGGCCAGCTGGGCACAGCGCTTGTGGCCGGGCTGGCAGACCACGCCGCCCCGGTGGTGGCGCTCGGCCGCGCCGAGCTGGACCTGACCGCCAGCGATGAGGAGTGCGCCACCGCCCTGCGGGCAGCCATCGAGCAGGCGGGTGGCCGCGACGTTGTGGTTATTAACGCCGCTGCCTGGACGGCGGTCGACGCTGCGGAGGACCCCGCCAACGCGGCCGCGGTCGAGCGGGTGAACGCGACCGCGCCGGGCATGCTCGCACAAGTGGCTGCCGCGCAGGGGGCCGGTTTCATTCACGTCTCCACCGACTACGTCTTCAGCGGGGAGGCGGGTCAGCCGCGGGCGGCGTCCCCGGAGGATTCCCCGGCACCGGTGAATGAATACGGCCGAACGAAGCTGGCGGGGGAGCGTGCGGTGCTGGATGCCGGCGGGACCGTGGTGCGCACGGCCTGGGTATTCAGCGGCCCCACCGGCCCCGGCCGGGACTTCCTGGACACGATGGCGGGGCTGGCTGAACGTGGTGTGGATCCCAAGGTAGTGGACGACCAGTGGGGCCGACCGACCTTCACCGGGCACCTCGCCGCGGGGCTCGTCGAGCTGGCAGTCACGCTGTGGCGCCAGCGTCGGGCCGGGGAGCATACGCAGACGAGCGTGCCCTCGTCGGGCGGGAGCGGGGATGACGCGCGCACGCCGGAGCTGCCGCGACTGCTGCACGCCACCGGCAGCGGTGAGGTTACGACCTGGGCGGGCTTCGCGGCCGCAATCTTCGACGCCACCGGCCACGACCCGGCCCGCGTGAGCCGAATCCCCACCGCGGAGTACCCCACCCCGGCGCGCCGGCCGGTTGGGGTGTACCTGGACACAAGCTGCTGGGAAGCGGCCGGGCTTTCCCCGCTGCCAGCGTGGCAGGACGGACTGCGGGCGGCTCTGGGGTAACGTTCCCCCCGTGGCACCCATAGCGATTATTACGGTGACGTACTCGCCCGGCGAGTACCTCACAAAGTTCCTGGACTCCATCCCCGCTGCCGCCGTGCAGGGGGCGCACGTCGTCATGGTCGACAACGGTTCGACAGACGGCGCGCCGGAGGCTGCCGTCGCTGACCGTGGCGGACGTATCAGCGGACCCGGGGCTGAATCCAAGGACGCAGCACCGGACGCGGCCGGAAACGAGAAAGAACTGGGCCTGGAGCTGCGCTATTCGGGTGGCAATATCGGCTATGGCTCTGCGATGAACCTCGGCGCCCGTAACCTCCGCGACCTGCGCGACGCGGGCGAGATCGACGACGAGTTCCTCATCATCTCTAACCCGGATGTCGTCTTTACCCCGGGGTCCATCGACGCGATGCTCGAGTGCGCCCGTCGCCACCCGCGCGCAGGGGCGATCGGCCCTCTGATCCGCGAAGCCGACGGTTCCGCCTACCCGAGTGCGCGCAGCGTCCCGCGCCTGGGGGCCGGTATCGGACACGCCCTGCTGGGCGGGGTGTGGCCGTCCAACCCATGGACGAAGCAGTATCGCCACGACGATGACCTGGACCGCGAGCGCGAGGCGGGCTGGCTCTCTGGCTCCTGCCTGCTGCTGCGGTGGAAGGCCTTCGAGTCGGTCGGCGGTTTCGATGAGCGCTACTTCATGTACATGGAGGACGTGGATCTGGGCGATCGCCTGGGCCGGGCGGGCTGGCAGAACATCTTTACTCCCACCGCGGAGATCAGCCACGCCAAGGGGCACGCTGCAGGTGAGCACCCGGAGAAGATGCTGCCCGCCCACCACGAGTCCGCGTACCGCTTCCAGGCCGACCGCCTGCCCGGTGCGAAGAATGCGCCAATCCGATTGCTGCTCAAGGTCGGGCTTACGGTGCGCGCCAAGGTGTCGGTGTGGCTCGCCGAGCGGAAACGCAAGGGTTAGCACCGTAAGCGTCCGCGTCGAGATGCGCCATGCCCCGGCGCTGCCCATTATCGCCGCGGGGCCTTCTGCCCGGTCCCGGAGAGTGGAGGGGAAATTTGTCCCAGTGTCTCGGCCTCCGGCGTGGAGGCGGGATTATCGCTCGCTGGGGCGCTAACGTCCCTAGGGACACCAACCCCACGATCAGTCGGCCCCAGCATGGTGCATGGGAGCTGCTCATCCGGGGTGAAGCGAATAGTTTTTGACTGTCTACAGCAGTTGCCGAATATGAGGGAGTAAGCGATGGCACAGGTGCCTCAGGACAGCCTTGATACCCGAGCTCTGGCGGAGCAGACTGACGCGGTGATCCTCGTCGGAGGGAAGGGAACCCGGTTGCGCCCCCTCACCAACAGCATCCCGAAGCCGATGCTTCCGGTGGCGGGAGCCCCGTTCCTGCAGCACCTGCTGGCCCGCATCAAGGCTGCGGGGATGACCCACGTGGTGCTGGGCACCAGCTTCAAGGCAGAGGTCTTCGAGCAGTACTTCGGCGATGGCTCCGAGATGGGCCTGGAGATCGAGTACGTCGTCGAGGACGAGCCGCTGGGCACCGGCGGCGGCATCCGCAACGTCGCGAGCAAGCTGCGCCACGACCGCGCGATGATCTTCAACGGCGACGTGCTGGGCGGCACGGACCTCGGCGCGATCCTGCGCACCCACGTGGAACAGGACGCGGAGGTCACCCTGCACCTGCTGCGCGTGGCCGATCCGCGTGCCTTCGGCTGTGTGCCGACGGACGAGTCCGGTCGTGTCGAGGCCTTCCTGGAGAAGACGGAGGATCCGCCGACGGACCAGATCAACGCGGGCAGCTACGTCTTTAATAGGGACGTCATCGAGTCCATCCCACAGGGACGTGCGGTGTCCGTGGAACGGGAGGTCTTCCCGGAGCTGCTGAACCGCGGGGCGCGCGTGTTCGGGCACGTGGATCAGGCGTACTGGCGCGACCTGGGCACCCCGGGGGACTTCGTGCGCGGTTCCTCCGACCTGGTGCGCGGGATTGCTCCCTCCCCGTTGTTGGAAGGGCGTCACGGCGAGGCGCTGGTCGACGAGTCCGCTGCGGTGTCCAGCGGTGCGCTGGTTTACGGTGGTTCGGTGATCGGCCGTGGTGCGGAGATCTCCGGTGGTGCTCGCGTGGAGTCCTCGGTCGTTTTCGACGGCGTGCAGATCGAGGCTGGGGCCACGGTGGAGCGCTGCGTCATCGCGGAAGGCGCGCGCATTGGGGCGCGGGCGCACCTCGAGGACTGCGTGATCGGCGAGGGGGCCGTGATCGGTGCCCGCTGTGAGCTGGAGTCCGGCGCGCGCGTGTGGCCGGGCGTTGCGATCCCGGACGGTGGAATCCGCTTCAGCAGTGACGTCTAGCGCGGCCTGGTCGCGCTAGGGGCGGGGCCGGTAGAGCCCACCGGCGACACCGGTGAGGCGTCATGCTGGCCCTGCGGCGGGACTTTCGGGGGTGGAAATAAAATTTCTTCGAATTTCCAATATCTTGTGCGCAGAGCGTAAGTTCCACTGATTGTAGGCCTATATGTAGTGGTTCCAGTGGGGGCGTGCGGGATATCTCGTTACCTTCGAACGCCTGTTCTAGCTGTCTGCTGCGGACGATATAGTGGCCCCTGTGACAGCTGTGGCTTTTGGGGCGGGCGGGTTTTTCAGAAAGTTTGACGCGACGTAACTACACGTGTGTAATCTTCGATATAGCTGCAATAACAACACACCCGGTGAGGCGCTTGACTTTCACCTCAGGCGATACCTTTACAGCACCGGGAGTGGGGACCAGTAAGGAGAATTGCCGTGGATAAGCCAGCGAGCTCGGCCTATCCCACCCCGCCGCAGCAGGGGTCAGCGGCAATGGAAAGGGAGGCTCGAGTGGACACCGGTGCCCGCCAGCACAACCTCTTCGACCTTACGCAAGACTTCGACAAGCTCTTCGACGCCGTGGAGCAGGACTGGCAAGAGCAGGCGCTGTGCGCCCAGACGGACCCGGAGGCCTTCTTTCCGGAGAAGGGTGGCTCCACCCGCGAGGCTAAGCGGATCTGCATGGCCTGCGGCGTGCGAGATGAGTGCCTCGAGTACGCCCTCGCTAATGACGAGCGCTTCGGCATCTGGGGCGGCCTCTCCGAGCGCGAGCGACGCAAGCTGAAGAAGCGCCTCGGCTAACCCCAGGACTACACGCACGGCCGCCATGGCTGCATCGCACGTGTGACCTCACGCGACCTGAACGGGACCGCGTGAGTTTTTCTTTTCTTTAGGCAGCTACCAAGAGCTTCCGCGCAGTGGCCGACTAGCGATCCCAGTCGAAGCGTGGGTCGATGGTCTCCGGGCCGACGTTCAAATAATGCGCGACCAACCGGGTCACGATATAGCGGAGCATGTCCGCCCGCTCCTCCTTGCTGCGCGCCCGCATCTCCACGGGGCGGCGAAACACGATCAGCCGGGGACGGGTGGGGGAGCCGCTGGAATCCACGCCCGCGGGGATCAGCCGACCCAGTGGCACCTTGCCGTCGGCGACAACATCCGAGGGCCACTGCGTGTAGCCGTGCTGCAGGCGCATGCGGGGGACCAGGTCCACCGCCAGGTCCAGGGAGGCGAGCTGATCGTCGAAGCGATCGAGTATCCGCTCGTAGGCATCCAGCACCGCCTGATCGAAGTCCTCAGAGCGGGTCCGGTAGCGCGGCAGATCCGGCAGCAAAATGCCGCGCGGGCCGCGCCCCCGGGAGTCGTTCCTCACTCTGCGGATGTGGCTCATGAGTATTGAGCCTACGCGGTCGGTGGGCTTGCGCCCCGCGGCGCGCGGGCAGATGTACAAGCTGGTGAATCTGGCTAAGATGTTCCGCGTGACTGTACACCGAAATTGCTCCCGCCCCGGCTGCCAGCGCCCGGCCGCGGCGACGTTGGAGTTTAATTACGCGGATCAGATCGCCATCATCGGACCGCTGCAGCCGGCCGGCAATCCCCACCGCTGGGATCTGTGCGAGGACCACGTGGAACGCACGTCCGTCCCGCAGGGGTGGCGCCTCGTCCGTAAGACTGAGGACGCAACCTTGCCACCGGCACTTGGCGGCGCGAGCGCCGTCGGGGCGGCTGACGGCCACGCGGCGGACGACGAGGCTGATGAGGAGGAGCTCCTCGCCCTCGCCGAGGCGGTGCAGCAGGCCTATGAGGAGTCCGGCGAGCTGCCGAACGACCCGGGCCCGCGCCTCGTGCGCCGCGAGGAGATCCCGCTGCCCACCGGCCACCACCCGGCCCGCGGCAACCTGCCGAGCAGTCGCCCCCGCCGCCACCTGCGTGCGGTGCAGGAAAACGACTAGAATCTGACCCAGAACCAACGCCGACCCCGCCCGACCGCCCAGCCTGCGCTGGGCAGCATTGCAATCAGGAGAATATATGGCACAGCAGTCCGCCCAGCGCGATATCGACGCCGTGAACGCCGTCATCAAGGCCTACGACGTCCGGGGTGTGGTCGGCGACCAGGAAGGCCAGATCAACGAGGACTTCGTCCGCGACGTCGGAGCCTCCTTCGCCCGCCTCATGCGCGCCGAGGGCGCGAAGAGCGTGGTCGTTGGCCACGACATGCGCGATAGCTCCCCGGGCTTGGCCGCCGCCTTCATCGAGGGCGTGACCGCCCAGGGGCTGGACGCCGTGAACCTCGGCCTGACGAGCACCGACGAGCTGTACTACGCGGCGGGCGTGGGGGAGTGCCCGGGTGCGATGTTCACCGCCTCCCACAACCCGGCCCAGTACAACGGCATTAAGCTCTGCCGCGCCGGTGCCAAGCCGGTCGGCCAGGGCACGGGTCTCGAGCGCATCGTGGAGGAGCTCGTCGCTGGCGTTCCGTCCTACGACGGCGAGCCGGGGACGTCCTCCGAGAAGGATGTTCTCGACGGCTACGCGGACTACCTGCTCTCCCTGGTGCCGATGGACATCCGCCCGCTGAAGGTCGCGGTGGACGCCGGTAACGGCATGGGCGGGCTGACCGTCCCGGCCGTGTTCGGCAAGCTGCCGGTGGAGCTGAAGGACCTCTACTTCGAACTGGACGGCAACTTCCCGAACCACGAGGCCAATCCGCTGGAGCCGAAGAACCTGGTGGACCTACAGAAGTTCACCGTCGATAACGGCTGCGACCTGGGCATCGCCTTCGACGGCGACGCTGATCGCTGCTTCATCGTCGACGAGAACGGTGACGCGGTCAGCCCGTCCACGGTCTGCGCGATGATCGCTGAGCGCTACCTGGGCCAGCATCCGGGCGCGACGATCATCCACAACCTCATCACCTCGAAGTCCGTCCCGGAGATCGTCTCCGAGCTGGGCGGCACCCCGGTGCGCACCCGCGTGGGGCACTCCTTCATCAAGGCGAAGATGGCCGAGACGGGCGCGGTCTTTGGCGGCGAGCACTCCGCGCACTACTACTTCTCGGACTTCTTCAACGCGGACTCCGGCATGCTGGCTGCGCTGCACGTACTGGCCACCCTCGGGGCGCAGGATAAGCCGCTCTCCGAGCTGAAGGGCAAGTACGAGCGCTACATCGCCTCCGGCGAGATCAACTCCGAGGTCGCGGATCAGGCCGCCAGCACCAAGGCGGTCGTGGAGGCCTTCGCGGATCGCACGGAGAGCAGCGACGACATGGACGGCGTGACCGTCGAGCTGACCGGCGGTGCGTGGTTCAACGTGCGCGCGTCGAACACCGAGCCACTGCTGCGCCTCAACGCCGAGGCGGCGACCCAGGAAGAAGTGGACGCGATCGTCGAGGAGGCCCTGCGTCACATCCGTGGCTAGCTGCGGAAACGCCGCGGGCGCGCCCCGCGGATTACCGCCGGCGGGCGGGTGAGAGGCTAGAATAGCCGGCTAGTTGAATGGCCGACCCCGCAGCGGTAAGCGGTCGACGAGCGTTGAAGGCTGAGGAAAGTGTATCTACTGAAGGGCAACATCCACTCTTTCGAGTGGGGCTCCACTGAACTCCTTGCAGGAGTCATGGGGCGCCCTTCGCCGACCCCGGAACGCGAGGCGGAAGCGTGGTTTGGCGCGCACCCGGGCGGTCCCAGCGAAATTCTTGCGGGCCCTTCCGGTGCAGGATCGGGGCTGCCCCACGACCTGGCCGAGGCTATTAGCCAGGACCCGGCGGGCCAGCTGGGACCGGACCTGGCTGAGCTGCCCTTCCTGGTGAAGCTGCTGGCCGCCGATAAGGCGCTGAGCATCCAGGCGCACCCCTCCAAGGCGCAGGCCGAGGCCGGGTTCGCCGCGGAGAATGCCGCCGGGCTGCCGGCTGGTGATCCGACGCGTAATTACCAGGATAAGAACCATAAACCGGAGCTGCTCGTCGCGCTGACGGAGTTCCACGCGCTCGCTGGCTTCCGGCCAGTGGCGCAGACCGTGGAGCTGCTGCGCGAACTGGACGTGCCGGAGCTGGCCCCGCAGTGCGAGGCGCTCGCGGCCACCCTGCCGGGGGCGGAAGGTAGTGCGGCTCGGGTCACCGAGTCGGCTGCCCTGCGCGAGGTGCTGGGCGAGTGGCTGAGCCTCTCGCCCGCCGATGCTGAGGGGCGCGTCGCCGCCCTGCTTCAGCGCTGCGAACCGCTGCGCGGGGAGCCGGGCATCTTGGGCGAGGCGGCCCGCACGGTGGTGGAGCTGCAGCGTGATTACCCTTCCGACCCGGGCATCCTGGTCGCCCTGCTGCTCAATCGCGTGTCCCTGCGCCCCGGGGAGGCGGTGTTCCTTGCCGCCGGCCAGCTGCACGCCTACCTGAAGGGCATGGGCGTGGAGGTCATGGCGAACTCCAATAACGTGCTGCGCGGCGGCCTGACCGCCAAGCACATGGATGTCGCCGAGCTGCTCAATATCTTGGACGCCTCGCCTCTTGCCGAGCCGCGCTGCGAGGTTTTCGCTGACGGCGACCAGGCGACGGCTGAGTACCGCACCCCGGTGGCGGACTTCCGGGTGCGCACGCTGCGACCGGGGGCCAGCATGGTGATCGAGGAGCCCGCGGTGGTTCTGGCCGCTGGCGGTGAAGTAACGGTGACGTCAGCGACGCAGGAGCTGCCCGTCGCCTCCGGTTCCGCCGTGTGGGTGGGAGCCGCCGACGGCCGCGTGTCCGTTACTGCTCGCGGTGAGGGGGCCCGGGAGTCTGAGTTCGACGCCACCGCCTTTATCGTGACCGTTGGCGACGCCGCCGCGCTCGACTAATCTCGCCGCGACGGTGTTGTTCAGCCGCGCAGAGTTAAAACCGCGCTCGCGAAAGGATCCCGCGTGAAGGGAGCGGGGAAGGAAACCGCTCCTGCGCTTTAGCGCTGTGGGCGGGGCTTTGGATCGGGGGTGGGGGCCACCTCAGGCTGGGAGTCGCCCTTCTTCTCTGCTCCCTCGCCGTCGGCCTTGGTGCCGTTACCCGGCTTCGTGGACGGGGCGGGCGTACCGCCCTGGCCACTGTCGCTCGAGCCTGCGTTCGGACGATCCGGCTGCTGGCCTGGGTCGACCTCGCCGCCGCCCGGCTTCGTGGGCTTATCGTCCGGCACGCTTGGCTTCGGAGTCGTCGGATTGGACGGCTTCGGATTGTTGGTAGTCGGAGGCTTCCCAGGAACGCCCGGCAGCGTGGATGGCCACTCGGTGGGCAGGGGCGGGAGCTTGATGTCCGGAATCTGCGATTGGTTCGGAAGGCTGTTCTGGGACGGTACGGACGAGTCGGTGGGCTCTGCGTCCTCCACGATCGTCTGCTGCGGGGAAGGCGCCTGGTAGCCGCCCCGCCAGGTGTCCGGCGGCAGCAGCGGGTCATTACCCAGCGGGGCGAGGTTGCCGCCACGGGCGAGCGCATCGATCTTCTCGGTCGGATCTGCCGGAGCTCCGTTGCTGCCCCCATCCTGCTCCGGTGCGGGGGAGGAGGTGGAACGGGTGGCCTTCGAGCTGGAGCTTGTGGCGGTGGACCGGGAGGCCTGATCGCTAGCGAGCTGGCTCGTCGCAGCGGTGCTCATTTCGTCCGGGTCGGCCGCGGTGTTGGACACCGCGGAATTCCAGGTCCAGGCGGTGATACCCACAGCGAGGGTCAAACCGGCAGCGACGAAGCTGAGGATGCCCTTGGAACCAGAGCGTGGCTCGTCCGTGTTAGTCACGGCGCTATCCTCCTTCGTCATCTTCGGTTGCGTGTTTATGTCGCGTGACCGTGCAGTGTGTTTGTGCAGGGGCCGATCGACACCATTTATAACGTTTTCATTACGCTATCTGATTTCGGCAGCTCACGCCACCCCCAACGCGAGATTATTTCCCACCTCACCCGTGCCCAGGGCGGCACCGTGTCGGGCGAGACGGCTAGACTTGGGCAAGTTAAAGCATTCGGCACCCCAAGGAGAGTATTCGAATATGGCAACCCTGACTCCAGACAGCATCGGAGACCTCGAATTCAAGATCCGCGACCTCAGTCTCGCTGAGTCCGGCCGCCACCAGATCCGCCTGGCGGAACACGAGATGCCGGGCCTGATGGAGTTGCGCCGCGAGTACGCCGACGAGCAGCCCCTGGCCGGCGCTCGCATCGCCGGTTCCATCCACATGACGGTCCAGACCGCCGTCCTTATCGAGACCCTCACCGCCCTGGGCGCGGAGGTTCGCTGGGCTTCCTGCAACATCTTCTCCACGCAGGACGAGGCCGCAGCGGCCATCGTCGTGGGTGACGGCACCCCGGAGCAGCCTGCGGGCGTGCCCGTCTTCGCCTGGAAGGGCGAGTCCCTGGCCGAGTACTGGTGGTGCCTCGAGCAGATCTTCACCTGGGGCACCGACGCCAACGGTGAGGCCGTTTACCCGAACATGATCCTGGACGACGGCGGCGACGCCACCATGGCCGTCATCAAGGGCAAGGAGTTCGAGCAGGCCGGCCTGGTGCCGGAGCCGGGCGAGGGCGACTCCGATGAATACGGCGAGTTCCTGGGCATGCTGAACCGCGTCTTCCAGCGCGATAACACCTTCTGGACCAATAACGCCGACCAGATTAAGGGTGTCACCGAGGAGACCACCACCGGCGTGCACCGCCTGTACCACTTCGCCGAGCAGGGCATCCTCCCGTTCCCGGCGATGAACGTCAACGACGCGGTCACCAAGTCCAAGTTCGATAACAAGTACGGCACCCGCCACAGCCTCCTGGACGGCATCAACCGCGCCACCGACATGCTCGTCGGCGGCAAGTCCGTCCTGGTCTGCGGTTACGGCGACGTCGGCAAGGGCTGCGCCGAGGCCTTCGCTGGCCAGGGCGCGCGCGTCGTCGTCACCGAGGCGGACCCAATCAACGCGCTGCAGGCGCTGATGGACGGCTTCCCGGTCGTCACCGTCGACGACGCCATCGGTGCGGCGGACATCGTCATCACCGCGACGGGCAACCTGGGCATCATCACCTTCGAGCAGATGCAGAAGATGAAGGACCACGCCGTCCTGGGCAACATCGGCCACTTCGACAACGAGATCGACATGGCCAGCCTCCTGCACCGCGACGACGTCACCCGCGTGAACATCAAACCGCAGGTCGACGAGTTCAGCTTCCCGAACGCCGAGGGCGAGCAGATCAGCATCATCGTCCTCTCCGAGGGGCGCCTGCTGAACCTGGGTAACGCCACCGGCCACCCGTCCTTCGTCATGTCCACCTCCTTCGCAGACCAGACCATCGCGCAGATCGAGCTGTTCAAGAACACCGATCAGTACAGCAACGAGGTCTACCGCCTGCCGAAGATCCTGGACGAGAAGGTCGCCCGCATCCACGTCGAGGCGCTCGGCGGCAAGCTCACGAAGCTGACCAAGGAACAGGCGGAGTACATCGGCGTGGACGTCGAGGGCCCGTACAAGCCGGAGCACTACCGCTACTAAAGGCACGTCCCCGCCCGTTGCTGGGGCGGGGAACGGTAGGAAAGTAGAGACCGAGAAGAACCCATGATCATCGCTTTTGAGGGCATCGACGGAGCAGGGAAGAACACCCTGGTCACCGCGCTGGAGGCCGAACTGCTGGCCAGGGAGCTGCCCGTCGCGCGGGTGAGCTTCCCCCGTTACGAGGACTCCGTGCACGCCCAGCTCGCACAGCGGGCACTGACCGGCCAGATGGGGGATCTCATCGACTCGATCCACGGCATGGCCACCCTCTTCGCCCTGGACCGTGCGGAGGTCGCAGAGCAGCTCGAGGACCTGGACGCCGATGGCTACATCGTGCTGATGGACCGCTTCGTGGCCTCCAATGCGGCGTACTCCGCGGCCAGGCTGGCTGAGGAAGCGACGGGCGGGGCTGAGCCTCTGGAACCGGCCCAGCACCCGGTGGTTGAGTGGGTTCGCAGTCTGGAGGTCGATGACCTCGGTTCCCCGGTGCCGGACCTGCAGGTGCTGGTGGACGCCAGCGCGGAGGTCGCCGGCGAGCGGGCGAAATCCCGGGAACAGCAGGACGCCGCCCGCACCCGCGATGCCTACGAGTCCGACGGCGGACTGCAGCAGCGCACCCTCGAGGCCTACCACAGCCTGGCTTCCGCCGAGTGGCTGGGCCCGTGGCAGGTCGTGGCCTCCGAGGCCGGAGGCGTGTCCGAGCGGGCCAGTCAGCTCGCCGACCGGATCGAGGGCGAATACCGGGAGCTGGAGCACTAAACGCCACGGGCGTGTCTGCCCGACATAGTACAAAGAACTAAAGACTTTAAACTCAAGAAAAGTGAAGGAAGCACTGCGCTCATGACACCCAAGATTCTGGTGGTCGACGACGATCCGGCGATCTCGGAGATGCTCACCATCGTGCTGCAGACCGAAGGTTTCGACACAGTCGTGGTCGGCGACGGCAACGACGCCGTCACCGCAGCCCAGGAGCATGATCCCGACCTGATCCTGCTGGACGTCATGCTGCCCGGAATGAGCGGGATCGACGTCTGCCGCACGGTGCGCGAGTTCTCCACGGTGCCGATCGTGATGCTCACCGCCCGTACGGACACAGTGGACGTCGTGCTCGGCCTGGAGTCCGGCGCGGATGACTACATCACCAAGCCTTTCAAGCCGAAGGAGCTCATCGCCCGCGTGCGGGCTCGGCTGCGTCGCAGCCCGGAGGAGGCCGATGAGTCCACCACCATTCGCGTGGGAGAGGTAGAGATCGACACGGCTGGCCATGAGGTCACCCGGGGCGGGGAGGTCATCAACCTGACCCCGATCGAGTTCGACCTGCTGACCACCCTGGCCTCCCGGCCGGGGCAGGTGTTCAGTCGCGAGGAGCTGCTGGAGAAGGTCTGGGGTTACCGCAAGTCCGGCGACACCCGCCTGGTGAACGTTCACGTTCAGCGCCTGCGCTCCAAGGTGGAGCGCGACCCAGATGATCCGCAGGTGGTGCTGACCGTCCGCGGTATCGGCTATAAGTCGGGCGAGTAGCTGATGCCCACCCCCGTCCCGCCGAATGGCCCGGCCGAGCCCGATGCGCTGGCTGATACCGAGTCGCACCGCCCGGCCGGCTCGTCAGTGCGCGCGGACGGGGGCGGCTCGGCCCCAAGTATGGGAGGGGACCGTATAGCGCAGCCGGGGGAGAGCACCCTGGCGGCGGCGTCCGCTGGGGAGGGCACCCAGCCCGCAGAGGCGGCTGGAGAGGCTGCCGCGGCGGGGTCCAGTGCGGCAGCGCCCGGTGCGTCCGACCCCGGTGCGGTGCATTCTTCGCTGGAGCTTGACGCCGCGCCGGCGTCGGGCCCGGAAAAGCCCACGTGGCGCTCCGCGCTGCGGCACCCCGCCGCCACGGCGAAAAGCCTGTGGTACCGCCTGCTGTTCAAGTGGCGCACCTCGATCCAGGTGCGTGTGATTGGCTCGGTGTTCCTCTCCTCGGTGCTGGTCATCGTGGCACTGGGCTTCGTGCTCATCGGCTTTTTGAACCAACAGCTGTTGGATGCGAAGTACTCCTCGGCAACCGAGGAGATCCACCGGGCCCGTGCGACCGTGGAGGAGCAGATCGCCGCCACGGATACCTCTAACCCGCTGCCCGTGCGGCTCAGTGCCGCACGGGCGGTACTGGCGGACTCCGGGTCCACCGCGAAGTCCAGTTCCGCGGTCTACGAGCCGGTGCTGATGGCGAGCTCCTCCGCGGGGGATGAAGTCCGGGTGCCGCAGGAGGCGGTGATCCCGCCGAAGCTGCGCAACTTCGTGCAGCAAGGGCAGGTCGCTTACCAGTACACGACGATGACTGAGGGCACGCAGACTTTTAAGGCCTTGGTCATCGGCACGCCCGTGGCCAGCGACGTCTCCGGCATCGAGCTGTACCTCGTGCTGCCGCTGGATGCGGAGGAAACCACCCTGAACCTGATGCGCGGCCTCCTGTTGGCCGGCGCGATCGTGCTGCTGGTTCTCCTAGTCGTCATCGCGTGGGTCTTCGCCCAGCAGTTGACCGTCCCGGTTCGTTCCGCCTCCCGCATCGCCGAGCGCTTCGCAGCCGGCCACCTGCGCGAGCGCATGGTCGTGGAAGGCCAAGACGAGGTCGCGCGCCTGTCCATCTCCTTCAACGAGATGGCCGAGTCCCTGTCCGCGCAGATCCGCAACCTGGAGGAATTCGGGTCCCTGCAGCGCCAGTTCACGTCGGATGTCTCCCACGAGCTTCGCACCCCACTGACGACCGTGCGCATGGCCGCAGACCTCATCAAGGACAACGCAGAGAACCTCGACCCGATGACCGCGCGTGCGGCCGAGCTGATGGACAACGAGCTCGATCGGTTCGAGATGCTGCTCGGCGACCTGCTGGAGATTTCGCGCCACGATGCGGGCCAGGCGAACCTCTCGGCGGAGAAAATCGATATGCGCGGTGTCGTCCACTCCGCGTTGGCGCAGGTCCGCGGCCTTGCCGAGGACCTGGGCGTGGAGTTCCGACTTGACCTGCCGGAGGAGCCAGTCACCGCCGAGGTGGATTCTCGTCGAGTGGAGCGCATCCTGCGCAACCTGCTGGCCAACGCGGTGGACCACTCTGAGGGACACCCGGTGGAGGTGGCCTTGGCAGCCACGGAGCGCAATGTGGCGATCACCGTCACAGACCACGGGGTGGGATTGAACCCGGGCGAGGAAGAGATGGTGTTTAACCGCTTCTGGCGCTCGGATCCATCCCGCGAACGCCGCACGGGTGGCACGGGCCTGGGCCTGGCGATCGCCAGGGAAGATGCCAAGCTGCACGGCGGTGTGCTGGACGCCATTGGCGAGCCCGGGGTGGGCTCTTGCTTCCGTCTGACCGTGCCGCGTAAGGCGGGCTCAGCGGTAGGGACCTCGCCGCTGCCGCTGGTCGTGACAGCGGCGATCGAACACGACGCAGACGAGCCAGCGCACGAAGAGCCGCAGGAGGATGTGCGTCGGGCCGAGCAATCCGAAGACTCCGACACCCAGGCCACTGGGGCGAACGAGGCTCCTGCTCTCGGAACATCGGCGGATCAACCTGGTGAGCAGGCGACGGACCACGCGCCGGGGCTGATCAGCGGTGATGACGCCCAGCGACCGGAAGGGGAGGAATCGTGAGGAAGCTCAAACTGATCGGCACCGCGCTGGTGGCCAGCGGAACTCTCGTGGCCACTGGATGCACGACGTTGCCCGGGGATTCCGCCCCGGAGGTGATTAGTTCCTATTCGCCCGCCCCGGACGTGGAGGACGTCGTCGAGCCGAAGGACAACCAGCCCTCCGACCTGCTGTTGCGTGACTTCTTTGCGGCGAGTGCCCATCCGGTCAGCGATTACGCGGCGGCCCGGAAGTTCCTCACCGCCGAGCGGGCGGACCAGTGGCACCCGGAACGCAAGACGAAGGTGTTGGACCGTGTTTTCATCAACTCCGATGGCGCGGTGCGCGACGGCAAGGTCACCTACCGGGTGCGCGGCAATGTGCTGGGCACGCTCTCCCCAGGGGGAGTGTTTACCCCGGAGTTCACGGGGTATGAAACAACCTACGAGATGGTGCAGGAGCGGGGCCAGTGGCGGATTTCCAACCTGCGAGATGCGGTGGTGCTGGACCGCGCGGACTTCTTCTCCGCCTATGAGGCCCGGGACCTGTACTTCGTTAACCCGCGTGGTTCGATGCTGGTGCCCGACCGGCGGTGGGTGTACACCCGCCAGCAGTCCACTGGGGCCTCGCTGGTTTCGCTGCTGAACAATGGGCCGAACTCGTTGCTGGGCGATGCGGTGAACTCGCTGGTCCCACCAACGGCGACGGTGCGTACCCAGCGAACCGAGGATGGCGAGTTCGAGGTGGAGTTCACCGGCCTGACCGGGCTGAACCCCGAAGCTCGCCGGCTGCTGGGAGCCCAGGTCGTGTGGACGTTGGCGGGGGCGGACGTGCGCGGCCCGTACCGGCTGATTGCAGATGGCACCCTGCTCTCCGAGGAGATCGGGGAGACGTGGCGGGTCAACGACGTCTCTGAGTTTGACCCGCGTGCCAGCGCTGCGGCGACGCTGCGTGCGGTCTCCGGTGGCCAGGTGCGCGAGCTCAGCGAGTCCAACGTCGGCGCAGTGCCGATGGGCGGCTGGTTGGCGTCGAACTACATCGAGTCGCTAGCGGTCTCCTACCAGGAAAACATGTTTGCAGCGGTCGCGGGGATGGGCGACCGTCCGCGCCGCCTGCTGGTGGGCAAATCGGAGGGAGCACCACAGGAGGTGCTGGAAGCGAAGTCCCTGACCCGCCCGTCGTGGAGCGGGGACGCCCACGCCCTGTACACGGTGGCCGATGGACAGGACATCAAGCGCTTTGTGAACTCTGGGCGTACCGGAAACCTCGTGGAGGAGCCCGTGGACGCCGAATCGGTGGAACGCCTGGGCCCGGACGCCCGGATCAGCATGTTCCGGGTCTCCCGCGATGGCGTGCGCGCCGCCCTGCTGATCGACGGCAAGGTGTACGTCGCGGTGCTGCACGACCGCGAGCGCGGCGGGGTGCGCCTGGGTGAACTGGAGGAGATCGGCTACCAGCTGGGAGACACCGCTGTCTCCGTGGGCTGGCAGCACGATGGCACCCTGCTGGTTGGCACCCGAGCCAACGACGCCCCGGTGTGGCACCTGGCGGTGGATGGGTCGATGGCCCGGCAGGAGTCTGCGCGCAACATCGCGGCCCCGGTGGTGGCGGTGGCGTCCACGCCACAAGCGTTGTACGCCACGGATGGCCGGGCTCTGGTGATGCTGAACCGCGATGATTCTGACCCAAAGTACTGGCGCGAGGTGCCGGGGCTGGAGGGGCAACGCGCGATCCCGGTGGTTCCCCACTAGCGAGCTGCGATCGCGGGCGTCCCGCCCGAGAGCCTTTGGCAATAAAAACCCAGAACTCTGAGGCGGCGCTGGGGTACAACAAGGGGGAGTACGCGGGGTCTTAAGGGGGCTATATGTTTGCTGGGGGCTGGGCCGAGGCAGCGGCGGACCTGCTGCTGCGTAACGACTGCATGTGCTGCGGGCGGCTCGCAGCGGCTGCGGGGAAGCTCGCCGGCTCGGCGTTGTGCGCGGACTGCGCCCTCGAGCTCACAGTGGCCCCGCAGCGGATCGATCCGCAGGTGCTGAGCGTTCCGGTGTTCGCCTGCGGTCCCTACGGCGGGGCGCACCGGGCGATTGTGCTCGCGGCCAAGGATCACATGCGGGCACCCGCCGCGAAGGTGATCGGCCGGGTGTGGGCCGGTGCGGTGGAGTACCTCGCGGCAGGGGGAGAGCTGCCGCACCCAGGGCTGCGTCCCGTCGCCGTTGTCCCAGCACCCACGCGCCGGGCTGCGGCGAAGGCCCGGGGCGGGGATATCGTCACGGCCGCCGCCCGTCAGCTGGCGCGCACGCAGCCGGGGATACAGGTGGTGGCAATCGCCGAGCTGGACGACCACGCCCCGGACGCGGTGGGTTTGAGCAGGCTGCAGCGGCGGGCCTCCCTGGCGGCGAACCTCCGGCTGCGCCGAGGTGACGTCGAAAAACTGGCGGAATTCAGCCGTGCGGGAGGGGAGGTGCTGATCCTCGATGACGTCTGCACGACCGGGGCGACGATCGCCCAGCTGGCGCTCGCCCTGGCGGCCCGAGGCGTGCCCGTCCGGGCGGCGCTGACGGTCTGCCACGCGTAGCCGAAAAGCTCCATCGGGGGGTTGATAATCCGCTGCAGCGGGGGCAGCCGATCGGTATAGTTGCGGGTGAAGCATTCGTTACCAGCCAGCGGTAATTCCGTCGCTGGTCTGAAGCGAAAGAACCAGGAGGGTGAGCATGTCGACCGACAACAAGAAGGCTGATTTCCAGGCTGAGGAGCAGGCTGTGCCGAACGCTCAGGTTGAGATCACCGGTCGCAATGTCACGGTGCCAGAGCACTTCGCGGAGCGCGTCAACACGAAGTTGGCCAAGATCGAGCGCCTGGACCCGACCCTGACGTACTTCCACGTGGAGCTCAAGCACGAGAACAACCCACGCCGCGCGGATGAGTCCGACCGCATCCAGATCACCGCGTCCGGCAAGGGCCACATCGCCCGCGCCGAGGCGAAGGAGGACTCCTTCTACGCCGCGCTCGAGGTCGCACTGGCCCGCATGGAGCGCTCCCTGCGCAAGGTGAAGGTGCGCCGCAAGACCCCGAAGTCCGGCCACCGCGCGCCGGTCGGCATGGGCGAGGCAACCGCAGCCCTGGTTGAGGAGGCAAAGCCGCACCAGGAGGAGAAGCCGGGCAAGTACGACGTCGATCCGTACGAGGATCAGTTCCAGCCGGGTCAGGTCGTGCGCTCCAAGACCCACTCCGCGAAGCCGATGAGCGTCGACGAAGCGCTCAGCGAGATGGAGCTGGTGGGCCACGACTTCTACCTCTTCGTCAACGAGGAGAACTCGCAGCCTTCCGTGGTGTACCGCCGCCACGCTTTCGACTACGGCCTCATCACGCTGAAGCCGGAAAACAACTAGCGGATAACTCCTGAACTCGGGGTGGCCACGAAGCCTAGAGCCGTGTGGCCGCCCCGAGTTTTTATGTGTTGCCGTCAGCCCCATCGAACAGAGTAGAATGATGGGCTGATCATGCGTCGAAGCTAGACAACGAACGTACGAGACGTAGAAAACGTAGAAAAGGACGAGCAGGTCGTGCTAGGACTATCCAAGATTTTGCGCTGGGGCGAGGGTCGCGCCGTCAAGCGGCTCGACAAGATTGCCGATCAGGTTCTCGAGCTAGAGGACGAGTACTCGGCACTCAGCGACGAGGATCTCCGGGCGAAGACGGACGAGTTCAAGAAGCGTCTCGAGGACGGCGAGAAGCTCGACGACATCCTGCTCGAGGCCTTCGCCACCGCCCGTGAGGCCTCCTGGCGCGTGCTCGGCCAGAAGCACTACAAGGTGCAGGTCATGGGCGGTGCCGCGTTGCACTTCGGTTACGTGGCGGAGATGAAGACCGGTGAGGGTAAGACCCTGACCTGTGTGCTTCCCGCTTACCTCAACGCCCTCGAGGGCAAGGGCGTGCACGTCGTCACAGTGAACGACTACCTGGCGAAGCGTGACTCCGAGTGGATGGGACGTGTCCACCACTTCCTGGGGCTGAGCACCAACGTGATCCTGTCCGAGAAGCGCCCGGCGGAGCGTCGCGAGGCTTATAACGCGGACATCACCTACGGCACGAACAACGAGTTCGGCTTCGACTACCTGCGCGACAACATGGCGCACTCCCTCGACGACCTGGTGCAGCGCGGCCACCACTACGCCATCGTCGACGAGATCGACTCCATCCTTATCGACGAGGCCCGTACCCCGCTGATCATCTCCGGCCCGGTGGAGGGCTCCTCCCAGTGGTTCACCGCGTTCGCGCGCATCGCGCCGCGCCTGACCCGCGACATCCACTACGAGGTCGACGAGCGGAAGAAGACCATCGGCGTGAAGGAGGAGGGTGTCGAGTTCGTCGAGAACCAGCTTGGCATCGATAACCTCTACGCCCCGGAGCACTCCCAGCTGGTCAGCTACCTGAACAACGCCATCAAGGCTAAGGAGCTGTTCATCCGGGATAAGGACTACATCGTCCGCAACGGCGAGGTCATGATCGTCGACGAGTTCACCGGCCGCATTCTGGACGGGCGCCGCTACAACGAGGGCATCCACCAGGCCATCGAGGCCAAGGAGAACGTGGAGATCAAGAACGAGAACCAGACTCTCGCGACGATCACCCTGCAGAACTACTTCCGCCTCTACGACAAGCTGTCCGGCATGACCGGTACCGCGGAGACCGAGGCGGCCGAGCTGAAGCAGACCTACAAGCTGGATGTTGCCCCGATCCCGACGAACCGCGAGAACCAGCGCGTCGATAACGTGGACCTGATCTACAAGACGCAGGAGGCGAAGTTCGAGGCAGCCGCCGAGGACATCGCCGAGCGCGTGGAGAAGGGCCAGCCGGTGCTGGTCGGTACCACCTCCGTGGAGCGTTCCGAGTACCTGTCGAAGCTGCTGCAGCGCCGCGGCATTAAGCACAACGTGCTGAACGCGAAGTACCACGAGCAGGAGGCGGAGATCGTCGCCCGCGCTGGTCTGCCGGGCGCGGTGACCGTCGCGACGAACATGGCCGGCCGCGGTACGGACATCGTGCTGGGCGGTAACCCGGACATCATCGCCGACCAGGATCTGCGCGAGCGCGGCTTCGACCCGGTGGAGGACCCGGAGGCCTACCAGGAGGCCTGGGACGAGGAGATCGACAAGGCCCGCGAGCAGTCCAAGCAGCAGGCTGAGGAGGTCCGCGAGGCCGGTGGCCTCTACGTGCTGGGCACTGAGCGCCACGAGTCCCGCCGTATCGATAACCAGCTGCGTGGTCGTTCCGCGCGTCAGGGTGACCCGGGCGAGACTCGCTTCTACCTCTCCATGCGCGATGACCTGATCACCCGCTTCGTGGGCCAGTCGATGGAGGCGATGATGACTCGCCTGAACATCCCGGATCACGAGGCGATCGACTCGAAGATGGTCACCAACGCCATCAAGGGCGCGCAGTCCCAGGTGGAGGCCGCGAACCTGGAGATGCGTAAGAACGTCCTGAAGTACGACGAGGTCATGAACGAGCAGCGCAAGGTGATCTATGCTGAGCGCCGCCAGATCCTCGAAGGCGAGGACGTGCAGCGTCAGATCCGCGGGATGCTCGAGGACACGATCACCGCGTACGTCAACGCGGCGACCGCCGAGGGCTACGTGGAGGACTGGGACCTGGACGAGCTGTGGCAGGCGCTGCAGTCCCTGTACGGCCCGACCATGAGCTACGAGTCCCTGATCTCCGGCAGCGAGTACGGCAAGCCGGGCGAGCTGAGCTCCTCCCAGCTGCTGGAGGCCGTGCTGAAGGATGCGAACGCGCAGTACGACAAGCTGGAGGACGCCGTCATCGAGATGGGTGGCGAGGAGCAGATGCGCGGCATGGAGCGCGGCGTGCTGCTGAACGTCGTGGACCAGAAGTGGCGCGAGCATCTCTACGAGATGGATTACCTCAAGGAGGGCATCGGCCTGCGCGCGATGGCGCAGCGCGACCCGCTGGTGGAGTACCAGCGCGAGGGTGGCGACATGTTCAACCGCATGAAGGAGGGCATCCGCGAGGAGACGATCCGTCAGCTCTTCCTGGTGCGCACCCAGCTCGCCCAGGCGGGCGCCTTCCAGGTGGAGGACCCGGCTGAGGGCCACGGCGACGAGAACGCCAAGCCGGAGCACACCATCGGTGGCTAACTAGATCAGGTGGATGTGTTCCACCCGCCACAGGCCGGCACGGAGCTCGCCCCGCGAACGTTGCGGGGAACGGGTACCGTGCCGGCCTTCGCCGTCGTCGAGGAAACCCGCGATGGCGCGCACGCGGCCGTCGTAGAACGCTGAGGCGGAGAAGCGGATCTGCCCAAAGCGGGTTTTCTGGGCGTGGACCCGCAGCAGGCGCGCGCCGCCGGTGGCGGGGTGGCTAGCTCGGCGGAGGTCCTCGATGACGGCCGGGGAGTAGGGGCCGCGGCGCAGGCTCATCGGTGCGCGGCGGCCTTCCCGCGCCTCCAGCCACAGGACGATCCAGCGGCTCAGGGTGCCTAAGTCCACGGTGTTGTGCGGGGTGCTCTGCGGGTTGCTGACCGGCGACGACGGCGACGCCGCGGCGTTTGCCGGCAGAGCTCCCGGTTCCCGGTGGGGTTTCCTAGACTCTGCCGCACCCGGCCTAGCCACTGGAGCTACAGGTGCTGTGGTGAGAAAGCGGGCCGCTGGCCCCTCCGCCTGCAGCCCCGCGGGGACGCGCAGGTAGTTGTATCCCGGCTTCGGTCTGGACGCCAGCGGCGGGATCTTCTTCGGCTTTTTCGCGGGCGTGCTCCCCGGTTTAGTCAGTGTTGGGCTCGTCATCTTTCCCCCTCGTCCCCACGCTGTGTCCCGCGCATCCCCCCGATGCACGCAGACTGTGGACCTCAGCGTAGCCGAGGGCTGCGCGCCCGTGCCGGAAAATGGCAGAATATAGGGCATGCGAGGACTAGTTGTTGACCATAATGGTGTGCTCGATGGAGCCGAAGAAGACCGCCGCCGTTGGCGCAAGCTGCTGAGCGCTGTCCGCGAGGAGGGCCTGGCCGTGGCCATCGTCTCCAACGCGCCGGATGATGCCTCCTCTGATCCGATCCGTCAGTGGGAGAAGGACGGCTACGTGGACACCGTCGTCCTCTCCGGCGAGGTTGGCGTCGAGAAGCCGGACGAGAAGATCTTCCAGGAGGTCGCGAGCCGCCTGGAGCTGCCGGTGAATGACCTGGTGCTGGTGGATGATTCGATCATCAACGTCAAGGGTGCGGTGGAGGCCGGCATGATCGGCATGTACTACCAGCAGTTCGACCGGATGATCGTCGAGGTGCAGAACATCTTCGAGCTGGAGGGTGAGTTCTAGGATGCGCGTCTTCATCCCGGCGACCCACTCGATGCTCGCGGATTTCGCCCGCGATAGTGTGCTGCCGATCCGCTCCGGGGTGGTGTTCGGGCTGACCCAGGCGGTACGTGATTTCTACACCTCCGGGGACGACGAGGAGCTGGAGTACACGGCCTTCCTGGACGCCGCGCGTGCGTCCTTGCGGCTGTTGGCGACGGAGGACGCCTCCGGTGCCGAGGAGGCCTTCCCGAACCGCCGGGTCGTCTTGGCTGCGGATATTCCGGACGCCAACCTCACCGCCGATCCGACTGGCGGGGATTCCGTGCTGCGCGTGGACCCTGCTCAGCTGGAGCTGAAGCAGCTGCGCGCGATCCACACGGATGACGAGGATGCGGAAGCCGCCACGCAGCGGGCCAAGGAGTGCATCGATGATGCGGATCTGGGGGATGAGGACGCGGAGCTCGCGCTGGGGGACTGCGAGGATAACCTCATGAGCTGGTACGACAGCAAGGAGCTGGGGGTGCTCGTCGATCTGATGTAGCGGGGGCTACGGACGCTATTCGACAAGCCAGAGCCCGCGTGCGCCGCCATTGAGGCAGCGTGCGCGGGCTTGTTCCTTCTGTTGACCTTCTCTGGGCTATTCCGTCTCGAAGGGAAGCTCCCACTCGTTGTTGCTGCGCAGGGCGGTCAGCAGGCGGCGTACCGCGGCGGCCCGGCGCCCGGAGGCGCCCTCCAGGGTGTCGAGCGCGCACTCCGGGTCCGCTGGTGGGCCGAGGTGCGTGCAGCCGCGGGGGCAGTCCTGCACGACTTCCCGGAGGTCGTCGAAGACCTGCACCACGGTGTCCGGGTCCACGTGGGCCAGCCCGAAGCTGCGGATGCCGGGGGTGTCGATGATCCAGCCGCCACCAGGCAGGGGCAGGGCGACGGACTGGGTGGAGGTGTGGCGGCCCTTGCCGACCCCGGAGACGTCCCCGGTTTCCCGGTCGGCGTCCGGCACCAGCCGGTTGACCATCGTGGACTTACCCACGCCGGAGTGGCCGATCAGGGCGGAGACCTCGCCGGTGATGACCTCGGTGAGCTCGGCGAGGTCGTTGCTGGTGCCGGTGTAGTGGACGGGCACGTCGAGCTCCCGGAACTCGGCGGCGAAGGCCTCCGGGTCGGCCAGGTCGGTCTTCGTCAGGCACAGCACGGGCTGCAGACCACCGACGAAGGCGGCGATCAGCGCGCGCTCCACGAATCCGGCCCGGGGTGGCGGGTCGGCGACGGCGGTGACGATCAGCAGGTTCTTCGCATTCGCGACGACGATGCGCTCGTAGGGGTCAGTGTCGTCCGCGGTGCGGCGCAGCACGGTGTGGCGCTCTGCCTGGCGGACGATGCGGGCCAGCGTGTCTTTACGCCCGGAGGTATCACCCACCACGCCGACGCGGTCGCCCACGACGATGGGGGTGCGCCCCATCTCCCGGGCGAGCATGCAGGTGACCTCCACGCCGGTCTCATCCAGGACCACGCCCCAGCGGCCCCGGTCGCGGGAGATCACCATGCCCCACTTGGCATCCTTGTGCTTGGGGCGTTGCTTGGTGCGGGGGCGGGAGCCGCGACGATTGGGGCGCACGCGGACGTCGGATTCATCCCACTGGTAGCGCGCCATCGGCTAGGCCTCCCCGGCGCCGCTGGCAGCGTTGGCGTCGGTGCCGCCGAGCATCCGGGCCCACATGTGCTCGAAGCCGGGCATGGTCTTGGCGGTGGTGGCGACGTCCTCGACCTCTACGCCGGGGACGAGCAGGCCGATGATGGCGCCGGCGGTGGCCATCCGGTGGTCGGCGTAGGAGCGCCAGCGGGCACCGGCCAGGGGGACCGGGGTGATGTGCAGGCCGTCCTCGGTTTCGGCGACGTTCCCGCCCAGCGCGTTGATCTCCGCGGCCAGGGCGTGGAGGCGGTCGGTCTCGTGCCCCCGCAAGTGCGCGATGCCCCGCAGGCGGGTCTCGGTGGTGGCCAGGGCTGCCAGCGCTGCGACGGTGGGGGTGAGTTCACCGATGTCGCCCATGTCCCAGTCCACGCCCTGCAGTGGGCCGGCGGCGCTGGCTGTCAGGGTGCCCTCGTTCAGGGTGACGGTCGCGCCCATGGCTTCCAGGATGGGGCGGATCTGGTCGCCTGGCTGGGTGGTCGTGGCAGGCCAGTGCGGGACGCTGACCGCGCCCTGGGTCAGTGCGCCCGCGGCGAGGAACGGGGTCGCGTTGGAGAGGTCCGGTTCGATCACCCAGTCCACAGCCTTGATTGGTCCGGGCTGGACGGTCCAGGTCGGGTTGCCGGTGGCTTCTTCCGTACCCGTTTCGACGACGACGCCCGCCTCGGCGAGCATGTCGATCGTCATGTCGATGTGGGGCTTGCTGGGCACGGACTGACCGGTGTGGACGATGCGCACGCCGTCGGCGAAGCGGGCACCGACCAGCAGCAGCCCGGAGACGAACTGGCTGGAGCCGGAGGCGTCGATGCGAACCTCGCCGCCGGTTGGGGTGGTAGACCCTGCGGAGCCCTGCTCCGTGTTGCTCGCGGCGGGCAGGACGGTGAAGGGCAGGCTAGCGGTGTCCGAGCTCGGCTCGGTGGCGTCCGTGCCCTCGCCGATGCCGGCACCCAGGCCGCGGATGGAGTCCAGAGTCTGGTCCATGGGGCGGCGGCGTGCCTGGGGGTCGCCGTCGAAGCTGACGGGGGCGGTGGCTAGTGCCGCGATGGGTGGGACGAAGCGCATGACGGTGCCCGCCAGCCCGCAGTCGACGTGCCCGCCGGTGAACTGGACGGGCGGGGTGATCCGCACGGTGGCAGCCGCCCCCTCGGAGCTTAGGATTTCTACACCCACCCCGAGGGTGCGCAGCGCGTCGAGCATGAGCTCCGTGTCGCGGCTGATGAGGGTGTTGGTGATGGTGGCCGGCCCGTCGGCGAGCGCTGCGAGGACGAGCGCGCGGTTGGTGATGGACTTGGAACCGGGGACGGGCACCGTCGCGGTGACGGGGCCATGTGCGGTGGGGGCGGGCCAGGCGGGGTGGGTGCTAGTCGACATGGCTCTAGTCTCTCATTTTTTTGGGGATAATGGGTCCCATGTGTGGCCGTTATGTCCTTTTCAGCACGCCCGAGCAGCTCGTGGGCGCCGTGCGGCGCCGGACCGGGCAGCAGCGGGTCGCGATGGTCGGGGAGGGGCCGCGGGAGAACTACAACATTGCGCCCACCCATACGGTGCCGGTGCTGCGGCCGTTTCGTGGGGTGCCGACCCTCGGGCCGGCGGTGTGGGGCTATCCGCCGAATACGGTCTTTAACGCCCGCGGGGAGACGGCCTTCGACAAGCCGACGTTCGCGGGCTCAGAGCCGTGCGTGTTCATCATGGATGGCTGGTACGAGTGGACCGCCGATGAGGATCCCGCGCCGGGGGACCGGCGGAAGCAGCCCTGGTTCACGCACGCCGGTGGGGAGCCGATTTTTATTGCGGGGCTGTGCAAGGCCGTGGATGGGGTGGTGTACGCGACGATGGTGACGACGGCAGCTACCCCGGAGCTGGAGTGGCTGCATCACCGGATGCCACGGGTGCTGGTGCCGGGCGAGGGGAGCGACGCTGGTGATGCGGGCGATGTGGGAGGTCCGGGAGGCGGGGACGACGAGGTGCGGTGCTGGCTCGAGGGGGACGAGGTAATGCTGCGCGCGATCGCTGCGGCACCTCCTCAGCACGGGTTGGGTGGCCTGGTGAGCGAGAAGGCGGATAAGGCGGTCGGCAACGTGGCCAATAACGGGCCGCATTTGATCGGCCGGTAGCTCGACGCGCGGGGCTTGAGAGTGGGGTGAGGACGGGGCTCGCCTGCCCGGAAGCTGCGGCGCGAGGCAGGAGGGGGAACGGGGGTGTAGGGGGCAGGGCGTATCCGTGCCGCTGGGGTGGGGTTGCAGCCGTGTGGTGGCTTAGGTAGTGCGTTTCTTGTGGGGTGGGAATGCGGAAGCGGCGGGGCGCGGGGTGGTCCCCGCGGCTCCCGCCGCTTCTATGCCGGGTCAGTGTTGAGGCTGACTGGCCTCAACGCTGACCCTGGGTGCGCTGTTTAGTACAGGCGCTTGCGCAGAGTCATCAGCGCGGTGCCGATGAGGATCAGCAGTGCTGCGATCCCGGCCGGCATGGCGATGCTTGCGCCGGTGCGTGCCAGTGCGGACTGGCTGCTGGACTCGGCCTGCTCTGGCTGGCTGCCCTGCTGGGCAGAGCTGCCGGAGCTACCGGAGCTGCCACCCGAGTTGCCCGGAGCAGCTGGCTGCTCGCTCGGCTTCTCGGACTCACCTGGCTTGCTCGGCTCGCCTGGCTGCTTATCGCCTGGCTTGCTTGGCTCACCTGGCTTCTTGTCGCCTGGCTTGCTCGGCTCACCCGGCTTGCCTGGTTCAGCCGGCGTGGTCGGCTTGCTGGTGTCCGTCGGCTTACCCGGCTCGCTTGGCTTCGTCGGCTCGCTCGGCTTCGTCGGGTCGGACGGCTTGGTCGGCTCGGTCGGCTCGGACGGCTTGGTCGGCTCGGACGGCTTGGTCGGCTTGGTCGGGTCCGTCGGCTCGGACGGCTCGGACGGATCGGTCGGGTCCGTCGGATCCGTTGGGTTGGTTGGCTCCGTTGGATCCGTTGGCTCGCTCGGCTCAGACGGCTCGGTCGGCTCCGTCGGGTCCGTTGGCTCGGTCGGGTCGGTCGGCTCGGTCGGCTCGGTCGGGTCCGTCGGGTCGGTTGGGTCCGTCGGCTCGGACGGATCGGTCGGGTCCGTCGGGTCGGTCGGCTCGGTCGGCTCCGTTGGATCCGTTGGCTCGCTCGGCTCAGACGGCTCGGTCGGCTCCGTCGGGTCCGTTGGCTCGCTCGGCTCAGACGGCTCGGTCGGAGCCTCGCACTTGCACTTGGTGCCAACGCGCAGCTTGCGCGGTTGCGGATCCTTCACGACCTTCTCGGAGGTCTCCGGGTCACCGACTGGCTTGCCGTTTTCGAGCTTCCAGGTCTTGGTGATTTCCTTCTCGCCGAAGGCACCGGCCTGGTCCTCGACAACCTGACCGACCTCGAGGTTCGGGTCGTACTCGATGATGGTGTCGTACGGGGTCTTCTCGGTGTGCTTATCGGTGAGCTCGGTCTGGTTCTTGGCCGGACCAACCTCGATGATCTGCTTCACCGGGTCGCTGATCTTCTGGGAGGTGTCCTCCGTGGTGATCTCACCGTTTTCGGCGTTGACCTTGACGGTGTGCTTGACCTCGCCCTGCTTACCTTCCTGGACAACCTTGGTTTCGCCAGGCTTCAGATCCGGGTTCACACGAATCTCGGTCTCGAACGGAGTCTTCTCAGTCCACTCGATCTGTGTGGAAGCAGGCTTGCCCTTGGTGCCGACCTTGATGATCTTCTTGACCGGATCGTTCACACGCTGAGTTTCGGTCTTGCTACCCACAACCTTCGAGTTCTCGATGGTCAGGGTCGTCGTGACCTTGTCCTTACCGAGCTTGCCTTCCTGAACAGTCTCCTGCGTTCCGGCTTCCATCGTCTCATCGAAGATTACCTCGGTCTCGAACGGCACGTCCTTTTCGTACTCACTGGTGTAAGTACCTTCGGACTTGGTACCAACGCGGATGATCTGCTTGACCGGCTCCTTGGTGCGCTCAGTGGTCACGGTCGGATCGCCAGACGGCTTGCCGTCCACAATCTTCTGAGTCGAAGTCTCGACCTCAGTTCCGAGCTCACCTTCCTGATCGACGACCTGCGTGCCCTTTTCCAGGGTGTCGTCGAAGACAATTTCGGTCTCGAACGGAATTGGCTTTTCAGTCTTGGTCACCAATTCTGATGGAGCCAAACCAGGACCGTACTCAACGATGCGAGTGACAGGTTCCTTGGTGGTCTTCTCCTCAGTTACCTCAGCCTTGTCGCCCTTCGCGGTGAACTTAGCAGTAAAGGTCTTCTCACCGTTCTCACCTTCCTGAACAACCCTGGTTTCACCAGGTGCCAGCTCCGGGTTCTCACGAACCTCGGTCGGATACGGAATCGGAACCGTCCAAGTTACAGTCTCTGCGCTTTCGCTTTCAGCCACCTTGGTGCCGATGACAACGACCTCGTTGACCGGAGCCTTAGTCTGCTCCCAGGTACCGTCCTTGGTCATCTTCTCGGCGCCCGGCTCACCCTTGGTCTCAACCTTGTGCTCGCCGGCAGGGATGGTGTCGTCGTACTTGTACTCGACCTTGAACGGAACCTCACGCGTCGGAACATCAACAACGTTCACTACTGCGTAAGCGATATCGGTGGAGCCGTCCTCGTAGGTCACAGTAACCGGGATCTTGACCTGATCGCCTGGCTTCGCATCCGCGGGTGCGGTTGCGGTGATCTGGCCATTGTCGTCAATGCTGACGTTCCAACCGGCAGGAACATCACCCAACTTGTAGGGGTTTTCCTTCGCGACGTTAACGTTGTCCGGCTTCTCCAGTGCAACTGGCAGCGTTGCGGTTTCGCCCGGGTACACAGTCTGCACAGGATAGGACGGCTCAGCTTCCCAACTGTTAGTCAGCTTCACAACGGTGGTCACCGGTGTCTGGGTGGTCCGACCACCCGGGGCGTTAACGGTTACAGTGATGGTGTTCTTGTCACCCGGCTTCGCATCGGCTGGCGGGGTGGAAGAAACTTCACCGGTCTTCGGGTCAATGGTGTACTTCCATCCGTTGACATCCTGGGTCAAGACTGGCTTGCCATTCTTGTTTCCGAAGGAGAAGGTCGAGCCGTCAGGCGCGTCCTCAACCTGGTGCTTGGCTTCCTGTCCAGGAGCAGTGACCTGGACGTTGTAGTTAGCCTTGATGTCGCCCTTGAGGACGACGACGGTGCCCTTCACCTCTTGCGGCTTGTCAGCGTTGTCGTAGTACGCGAGAACCGGGACGTTCAGGATGTAGCCCTCAGGCGCGGTCCGTGGGATGGTCGTGGTGATTTCACCAGTGTTCTCGTCAATCTGGACGGTCCACGTGCCGCTGTCATCCGTGTGGGTGTATTCGGTCTTACCGTCCGGGAAGGTGTAGCGCTTCGGGGCCTCATCGGTCGTGTTGCCGCTCAAGCCGCGCTCCGGGAGCTCAGGAGTCAGGCTGACGCTCGCATTCGGCTGACCAGCCACCGTGTCGTAGTCAGGGATCTTGATATCCACGATCGCCTGGAACTGGACCTCGATCTCGTCCGTGGTCTGGTCGGGGTAGGTGGCCTTCACCTTCGGGGTGATGATGCTGCCCGGCGCGACGGTGTCGTCCGCCTTCGCGGTGACCTTGCCGGTCTCATCGACCGTGACGGTCCAACCCTCAGGGACAGTGGACTCGTCGATCTCAAACTTCGCCGGGGCGACTGGGGAGTGGCCCTTCATGATGGACTTGGTGGTGATCTGAGAGGTGAGATCATCACCGACGCGGCCCTTGGTCAGACCCGGACGCACCAGGTCGGTGACCTGGGTGTTGTTCGGGTCAACAACCACGAAGAGTTCCAGCTTGTCAGTGGAACCGTTGGAGTACTCCACCGTGATCACGGGGCGAGCGAAGGTGCCCGGCTTCGGGTTCTCTGGAGCGGTGACGGTGACGTTGTAGTCATCGTCGATGTCGACAGACCAGCCCTCGTAGACGTACTTCTCGTCCAGAGTGACCTTGGCCTCGTAGCCGCCGTCACCCTTCTTCTTCTCCAGCTCCTTGATTAAGTCCGGGACCTGGGTGAAGGTGACCTTCTGCGGCTCGGTCGCAATCGGGCCGGTTTCGCTATCCACGCCCGAGATGATCGAAGCATCCTTCTTGTCGTACTGCGGGGAGTGGTACTCCGTGTCATCCAGGGAGAACGCTTTCGAGTCGATGACGTTCGCCTTGTTGTAGCGGGTCAGCGAGTTGGAGCTGTCGAAGGTCTTGCCTTCGCCATCAGGGTTGTTGTTGTCATTAGCAGCCTGGAGCTGCTCGACGCTACGTGGCTTCGCCAGAACGGAGAAGTTCACGTTCTTGTCAGTTGCCAGGTCGGTACCGCGGTACTCAGGCCAGGTGAAGAAGACCTCGCCGGTCGCTTCGTCGATACGCAGGTTCTGCGTACCGCCAGACGCTGCCGGGTCTGTGGTGCCGATGAACTTGCCGTTGCCGTCGTAGGCCTCCACGACCATGCGGGACATCGAGTCGTCCGTGCCCTTGCCCTTCACAGCAGGAACGTTGATCTTACCGACCTTGGTTTCCTCACCAGGGACGATCACGTGCTTCTCGAAAGACTCCCACGAGACCGTGATCGGGTTACATTCGATGTTCTCGCTCGGCCATGGATTGACAACAGCACTGAATCCGGCATTGTTACCTTGCGTGGCTTTCAGGCCGTTAGGGTTGTCCTTCGTGTAGTGACTCTGCCAGGCGTAGCGCACGGGGCTATTGGCGCCAGCTTGTGCGAACTGCTTGACCTCCGCATCGGTGAGATCCGCATAGAGATTCAAGTTTCGCTGGCGGCCGGCACCATTAATGACGATGCTCTCGTCGGCCTTGTGGGTAACGTTCTCGCCAAGGAAGGTCTGACCGACATTCATGGAGGGCACCGTGCCGGCATTCAAGACGCCACCAAGAAGACCCGAATTGCTGAAATACCAATCGGCAAACGTGCGATCCTTCGAGTTGTCGAAGGCAAGGCTCAGACCCCACAGGGTCTTGTCGGGGCTGTCCGCACCTGGCTCTGAGGTGCGCCAGGTGAAACCCGCCTGACTGCCGTTCGGAGTGCTTTCGTAAACAACACACGACCCGGCCGGCAGGTCGGAAGCCTTCTGGGCGTCCTTCTCCACTGCGCCGGACTTGTCGCGGATACCGCCGCTCAGCGTGGCAGCGGTGGCCTCGGGGGTGAGGTCGCTGTGAGAGAAGATGCTGAGCGAACCCAGCGCGAGAGTGATGGCGGACAGTGCGGCAACGCCAGTGCGTGCACGCCGCCGCGAAACCCTGTTCTGAGAGGAGTTCATTCCTCGGTCCTTCCTTGGAAAACGATGGTGCCCCGGTGCTTCCAACACGCGGAACAGCAGAATCGGGGCCGTCTAAGGAAAAATCAGCGCCTGCAGCGAGGATTCGCTTGAGATGCAAATATCCTTAGAATACAGCAAGAATTATACTCTCCTCAGGGTGAGTAAACAATGGGGATCGTGCAGAAAAAGCTTTAAAAGCGCAGCGTGCGGCGTGTTCTTCGCCACGCTAAGCGATGTGGGGCCTGGAGTGCGGGCTTAGGGGTCCTTAAAGGGGGAGTTAAGGGTTGGGCCGTCGCGGAGTGCCAGTCGCGCTGGGGAATAGAATGGTTCCACACCACGTTGACGCCATTGACCCAGCAGAGAGGAGAACATGAGTTCCCCCACCCCCCAGCGCGCCGCCACGCTGCGCACCGAGGAGCCCGACGAGGAGCTGCTCGCCCGCTTCGAAAGCGACGCGCTGTCGCTGCTGGACCAGCTCTACGGCGCGGCATTGCGAATGACCCGCAACCCCGCCGATGCGCAGGACCTCGTGCAGGATGCGTACATCAAGGCCTTCCAAGCCTTCCGGTCCTTCAAGCCTGGCACCAACCTCAAAGCCTGGCTGTACCGCATTCTCACGAACACCTACATCAACGAGTACCGCAAGCAGCAGCGCCGACCCTATGAATCCTCCGCGGAGGACATGACCGACTGGCAGCAGGCCGACGCGATGTCCCATACCCCGGACGGCCTCGCCTCCGCGGAAGTCGAGGCGCTCAAGCGGATCCCCGACCAGCGCATCATCGACGCGCTGATGGACATTAGCGAGGATTACCGCATGGTGGTCTACTACGCCGATGTCGAAGGCTTCGCCTATAAGGAGATCGCGGAGATCCTCGACGTCCCCATCGGCACCGTCATGAGCCGCCTCCACCGGGGCCGGAAGGCGCTGCGCAAGAAACTGAAGGACGTCGCCGCGGAACACGGCATCGGCGTCGAAGAAGAAAACAAGGCGAAGGGATAGGCGAGAAGCACAATGAATGACAACGTTGAGCCGAATGCAGGCACCCCTCGGCGCGACATCGAATGCCGGGACCTCGTGGACGTCCTCTACGAATATGTCGATGGCGGATGTGACGAAAACCTGCGGGCGCAGCTGCAGGAGCACCTCGATAACTGCCCCAGTTGCGTGGAGAAACTCGGCGTGGAACGCGAAATCCGTCAACTACTGCGAGTTCGCTGCGCCCAAGCCGCCCCAGTGGAGCTGCGTAGCCGCATCACCACCCAGCTGAGGGTGGTCTACCGAACCTCCCGCGGGTAGCAAGAACTCCCCGGATTAGGCATCCGGCACAGAGGGGGCGCAGCCCGGGGCGGGTTTAAAGTTCAGTCGGAGGGGGTGCCGGCGGGGCCGCCTGACAGGGATTAGGGAAAGAAAAACGGGCCCGGGAGAAAACTCCCGGGCCCGTTCGGCGACACCCCAGCGTGGGGTGATTGGCATTATGCGTTTGGGCGCTTGCCGTGGTTCGCCTTGTTCTTGCGACGGTCCTTGCGCTTACGGCCACGCTTGCTCATGAATTCTCCTTAAAGCATGTGCACCAGCGTTCCCAGGGGAGTAGCCGGCGCAGCGATCGGGCAATGAAATTATTTAACCGCTATAGTCTATCCGCCCAGCAGTGGGCAGCGGAAATCAGGGGCAGCGGGAACTATTAAGCGTTCGCGCGGGCGCGGGTGCGAGCGCGGTTGTTGCGGCGCTTCAGCACGCGACGCTCGTCCTCAGACATGCCACCCCACACGCCGGCGTCCTGGCCGGAGCTGATTGCCCACGTGAGGCAATCCGTGGTCACCGGGCAACGGTTGCACACCAGCTTCGCCTTCGCAGTCTGGGCGAGAGCCGGTCCGGAGTTACCAACTGGGAAAAACAGCTCGGGGTCTTCCTGGCGGCAGACAGCCTTGTGGCGCCAATCCATGATCAAGTCCTTTCATGCCTATCGGGCGGTCGTAGCGGTCCGGCATGCCACGGGGGTGGCCTGGCGGAGGTCTCTGCCGGCGGGGAACCGGCAGAAAGGTTAACGGGCGGTTAACTGCGATCCTTTGGAGCGTCCCGATGGTTGCTGGCGTCGGCCACCTGTGAGCGGTCTGTGTGCGGGGCCGATGGTGTCGTCGTTGGTGCCCCGGGGAAGGGGCGAACATGGCCTCGCGGAGCCTTAGTGCAACGCTGGGGTGCGAAGAATCGCGGGGTAAGGGCTGGTCGGGCGGTGCGGAATGAACATGAGCGCCAGGAAAGTGGCACTGCAATACCCGCGCTATGGCATGACCAAAGGACCACAACATAAACGTGGGCAGGCTGTTGTTCCCCCACCGCCTTCGCGGTTACATCAAGGAGTATGGCATGTATTTCCCAGGTTGCCTAGAGTTAACCCAGTAAATGTAACCAAGCTCACACTGTTTCGATTTGGGTAATGGCTCCGAGTGACGTAGGTGTGCCTCAGTGCTAGGTAGTCACGCCCTTGCTGGGCGGACCGGCCGGTTCCTCGCCGAGGCTTCGTGGGGCCTTCCATGAGAGCAGAGTGGCCAGAAATGGGAAGCGAGCTCGCTAAGGCTAGACTCATCGGCATGAGCTCCCCGAAGAACTACTCCAAGCCGCCCACCGTCATCCAATACGCCGGCCTCTACGGCCTGATCCAGGGCCTCATCGGCATCGCCTTCGGCATCTTTCTCGTCGTCCGCGAAGCCCAAGGCTTCCACGACCCCACCGCAAAAATCAGCGGCTACGGCACCGCCCTGTGGTTCTTCTTCATCTTCGGGGCCGTCGCCGTCTGCGGCTACTTCCTCTATCGGGGACGCTCCTGGGGTCGCGGCCCGGTGGTCATGCTGCAGATCTGCCTGGTTCCGGTGGCTTATTACATGTTCCGGTCCGGCCGTCCCGAACTGGCCGTTCCCACCACGCTGGTCCTGATTCTTGGGCTCGCGCTGCTGTTCAACCCCACCGCGATCAACTGGTGGACGATGGACCACTACCGCGACTAAGAACCGAGTACGACGACCTCGTTACCGCGCTGCTCGACCACAAAGCCACCACTGACCCGCAGGTGTACTGGCGAGCCAGCTACTAGGCCATCCCGGCGGACCGGAATTGTCCGCTCCTTCTTCTTGTGCTTCGTGTCGAAGACCTGGACGCCGCCCTCGACCGGAACCAGCAGACGGTCGGCCATATTTGCGCCGGCACCCAAGGCGCCGCGCACCGTGAACTCCGGGGCCAGGCTTGTGGGGTGAAAACCCACCACAGCATCACCTGTCCACCACGTCATGTTGTGCGGCAGATCCGCCGTGACCGGCAGCACCGGGGTGTCCTGAGCAGTGCCAGCAAGCGCCGGGGTGGCGGGCATCGGGTAGTGGTTGACCTCGCCGGAATCGCTGGCCACGATCAGCTCCGGCTTCCCATCACCACTCGCCCCCGTTGGCGCGTACACCGCCGCATGGTGCTGCGCGATCGCCACCAACTGGCCATCCCGGGGGACATAAAAGCTGTGGAGCTCCTCCGGCACATCCGAGCGCTCCGGCTTCGTCTTGAGCAACCGCAGCAGGATCTTGTCCTCACCCTCGCAGTGCTGGGTTGTCGCCAGCAGCTCGGTGCGGGTCAGGGCAGAAGTAAACGGGCAGTCCGCGTAGCGCTGCTCCTCCTTCTTCACCGGTGTTTCCTGGCGGCCCACTTCCGTGGTGCGCACCAGGTCGCTGCGCCACAGCTCCACCCGGTGCGGGGACACGATGCCCGTGGAGTCATTCGAACGCAGCGCCGTGGCGGCATCCTGCGCCAACGCCGAACGGGTGTGGGCGTAGTCGCCAGTGCTCGCAGCCAGGCTCACCACATCCCCGCAGCCCTTCGAGCCACGGTAGATCGCGACGATCCGCTCGTTACTAAAAGTCACATCGCACAGTGGCAGCCCGCGGTCGTAGGTCCACGCCACCTCGCCCGAGCGGAGATCATGCATGGACAGCACATCGTCCTCGGCGGTGAGCACACCACCGGAAAGTAGGATCGGGGCAACCGTCTGCGGGGACGTTCCCCGCCACAGCTCCCGGAGTGTTGTCGGGGCGGCCTCAGCCGCCGCCGGGGCGGATAGAGTGGCGGCCTGGGTGCGGTCCACCCGGCGCGCGTCCGATCCCCACCAGCTAGTGACCAGCACCACCACGAGGAAAAGAATGATTGCGCCCACCGCGAGGTAATCCTTGCGCGAGGCCCGCTCCGGGCGGGGCCAGCGGCGCTGCGTTGATGTGGTCTGGGCGGGGGAGTGAGGCGCCATTAGTTCTTTGCCCCGCCGTTCCCGCCGCGCGAGCGCCCACCCCGACCGCGCTCGCTACGGCTTCGGCCCTGCGCGCTCGGACCGTGGCTACGAGACACGTGGCCACGCGAAGCAACCCTATGGCCACGCGAGCCAGCCCCTGCGCCGCGCTCACCGCGACCACCGCGGGAACGCCGAGCCGGGGCCGTCGCCGCCGCCGAACCAGCAACCCGACGATTCGGCCCCACTCGGTCGCTCAGCTCCCCGTCCGTGGGTAGCCCCAGCACATCTAGCAGCTCAGGGGACTGTGAGAACCACTGCGGCGGGTCCTGCAGGCCCAAGCCCAACGCCTCGCTGATGTGATCCCACCGGGGCACCTCATCCCAACCGACCAGCGTGATCGCGGTGCCGTCCTTACCAGCGCGCGCCGTGCGGCCAATCCGGTGCACATACGTCCGCTCGTCCTCCGGGACCTGGTAGTTGACCACATGGGTGACATCCGTGACGTCGATGCCGCGGGCAGCTACGTCCGTGGCGACCATGACGTCCACCGCACCATCCCGGAACAGCTGCAGGGACTGTTCGCGGTCCGCCTGGCGCATATCGCCATGCACCGCGCCGACCCTAAAGCCCCAGGCGGCCAGGTCCTCAGCGACCATCGCGGCCTGCCGCTTCGTCGGGGTGAACACGATCGTCCGGCCCCGGCCCGGGCTCTGCAGAATCCGGGAGAGCGTGGACATCCGGTCCAGCTTGTGGGACTGGAACGCGATCTGGGTGACCCGCTCGTGCGTATCCGCCGCAGCCGTGGAGTCCGCCTGGATCATCACCGGTTGCTTCATGAACTCCCGCGACAGGCTCAGGACCGGCCCTGGCATCGTCGCGGAAAACAGCATAGTCTGCCGGTCCGGGCTGGTCAGCGACATGATCTGCCGAATATCGTCCAGGAAGCCCTGATCCAGCATCTCATCGGCCTCGTCCAGCACCAGAACCTCCACCCCGGACAGCTCCAGCTCACCGCGGCGGTGCAGATCCAACAGGCGGCCCGGTGTGCCCACCACCACGTCCGTGCCCCGGCTCAGCGCCCGGATCTGCTGGTTGAAGCCCACCCCGCCATAGATTGGTGTGACCGTCACCCGGTGGTCGTTCGCCGGAATCACGAGGTTCGCCGTGGCCAGCGTGAGGTCCTCAGCCACCTGCAGGCACAGCTCACGGGTGGGGACCACCACGAGGCCGCGAACGCTGCCATCGAGTTCGGTGATGCCGGCGTCGTCGAAAATCCGGTCCAACAACGGCACGCCGAAACCCAAGGTCTTGCCCATCCCCGTGCGAGCCTGACCGATCAGATCATCGCCCCGCAACGCGATCGGTAGGGTCAGCTCCTGGATCGCAAACGCCGTGGGCATCCCCGCCTGCTCCAAAGCCTCGGCGATTTCGGCTGCCACCCCCAAGGAACGGAACGTGGGCCCGGGGGTTGCCCCCGAGTGATCATCGGAGGGGAGATGGGGCGCTGGCACGGTCGGAACCTCCCTAAAACAAGGCAGTACTATGATGGTCACATTAGCGCACCGACGAGTGCGCCAGATCTTTCAAGAACCAACGGACGGAGATCGACAAGCATGCAACTGAAGATCGGCTTCATTAACTCCCAGCGCGAGCTCGCCATCGACCTCGATAAGAACGAGGTCAAGCAGGCAGAACTCGTCGAGGAGCTGCAGAACTTCCTGACCGACGGCACCGCCACCACCACCGTGGTCGAGGACGCCCGCGGCACCAAGACCGTCCTGCTGCGCGAGCAGATCGCCTACATCCAGGTCGGCGCCGAGAAGCCGCGCTCCGTGGGCTTCATCTGATCCATTTGAAGGGCAGATAGAGGTTGAGCGAGGTGAATAACCCCCAGGGCACGGGTAGCGAGAACACGCAAGAAGGGCCGCGTCACCGGCGTGCGCGCCGCGAGGAATTCGCTCTGCCCGAACCCGACCATGCCCGCACCCCGCCCCGGATCGACCGACGATCTCAGGGGCAGGGGGCTCACTGGCTCAACTTCAGCGACCCCCGCGTCCGCATCGGGATCGTCGCGGTGCTCGTGCTGGTCAGTCTGCTCGTCCTCGTCGACGCCCTCCGCGGGGCAGGGGAGGACGCCGCCACCGACGTGACAGCCACCAACAACAGCGACGACCCCGCCGACGGCGCGGCCGGCCCCGTCCCCGGCTCGGGCCACGGCGACCTGCCGACCGGGCAGCTCCCGCCCGGCGGACCGGTGACCGAGAACAGCAGCGGCAACTTCCGCACCGTCGGCGCCCCGGGCCCGAAGGTCGGCGACGGGAAACTCTTCACCTACACCGTCGAGATCGAGGACACGATCAACACCGCCGCCTTCGGCGGGGACGACGCCTTCGCCACGACGGTGGACGCGATCCTTTCCGACCCACGCGGCTGGACCGGGCGCGGGAAGTTCGCCTTCCAGCACGTCGCCGCCGGTGAACTGCCGGAGGGTCAAGAACCCGACCTGCGGATCCAGCTGGCCTCCCAGGACCACACCCACGAGGTCTGCGGCAACACCTTCAAGCTGGAGACCAGCTGCTTCTACTCCGACGGCAACCGGGTCGTCATCAATGAATCCCGCTGGATTCGAGGCGCGATCCCGTTCCAGGGGGACCTCGGGGCCTACCGGCAGTACGTCATCAACCACGAGGTCGGCCACGGCATCGGCTTCGCCGCCCACCAGCCCTGCCCGAAGGACGGGCAGCTCGCTCCGATCATGATGCAGCAGACCTTGAGCGTGGATAACCGCGTGCTCCGGGAGATCAGCAACGAGGACATCTACGGGGAAAGCGACTCCACCTGCCGTGCGAACCCGTGGCCCTACCCGGTTGCGGAAGAACAATAAGAGGTGACTCGCCGTGAATGAATCCCGCTCTGCCGGCACGCTGGAAACCCCACCGCCGGCCCACATCCTCAACGGCTTCCACGCGCACGTGGACAACCCCGTCCAGCTGGACCGGCCGTGGTCATATGGCTGGCGCTGCGACCGCGCGGTGATCTCCCTGGCGGAGGAGCCGATGCGCGCCTCCTGGATCGCCAAGACCACCGCGAAGATGCGGCCCGCCGGGGTGGGCGTATCGCGCCCCATGCTCTCCACCGATGGCCGGTACACGGTCTCCGGGTGGCGGGCACGGACTTTCCTTTCCGGGCACCGCGCGCCCCGCTTCGACGAGATGGCCGCCGCCGCACTGCGTATTAACGAATCCCTTCGCGGCCTGCCGCGACCGGAGTTCCTGGCGCCCCCGGAGCTCACGGGCACGTGGGGGCAGACGGAGATCTTCGCCGCCGCGGATGCCTCCGCCTTCGCTGAGCAGCCCCAGGAATGGATCGCCCCGGCCATGGACGCCACCGCCGTGCCCCGGAACGACATCGCCGAAGCCTTGGCCAAGGCCGTGGAAATCACCGCACTGCGCACCGAGATCACGGCGGAAGACCAGCTGGTCCACGGCGACGTCATTGGTTGCATGATCTTCGACGGCGCGGCCGACCCCGCGATCACCGACCTGGTGCCCGCGTGGCACCCCACGGGTTGGTCGGTCGCGCTGCTCGTCGTCGACGCGATGGCCTGGGGCAACGGGGACGACGCCCTGCTGGATCGCTGGGCCCACATCCCGGACTTTATGCAGCTCGCCTTGCGCGCGGTGCTCTACCGGCTCGCGCTGCACGCCATGCTGCCCAACTCCCGGCCGGAGGCATGGCCGGGCCTGTCGCGCACCGCGGACGTCATCGCCGCGCGCGAGCAACACAACGAGGTGCAGCAGGAGCGGGAGGAAAGCGGCGAGGCTGCGGAAGAAAACGGGGAGCACGTTGGGCACGACGCCGAGGAATCGGTGAATGACACAGCGGGGGACCAGGACAGCGACGAGGCCGGTGAGGGGGCCGTCGAGGCAGGTGAGGGTGCCGGCGAGCGTGGCGCCGAGGATGCCGAAAAGTAGCCTGAGCAGGGGCGAGAGTAGGAAAATCGAACACCGCCGAAGGAATCGGCGGGGCGTGTCTGCACCGGGTGCCATACTGATGGCATGACGGACACAGCCAAGAATCAACAGCCGACCGCCGTGGCCTCCCCGAGCACGCCGGAGGACCGCCTGGGGGCTCGCGAGGCGGCGAAGGTCGTGCTGCAGCCGCCGCGCCGGGTGGGGGAGGAAGGCCACGAGTGGGACGGGCTTGCCGGGGCCATCGTCACCGGCGATGAGCGCATCGATAGCTCCGCGCCGTGGACCGTCCTGGGCGGACCGGGGACAGGCAAGACGAGCCTGCTCGTCGACACGCTGGTCCACTTCCTCGCCGCGGGTGGTTCGGCGGAGGAGGTCATGGTGGTCACCCCCACCAAGGACGCCGCCACGGCCGTGAACACCCAGCTGGTGGCCAGGCTGGCAAGCATGAGCAGCTTCGCGGCGACGCGCACGCCGGTGCGTTCCGTGCACTCGTGGGCTTTCGCTGCGCTGCGCAGCATGCTGCTGGCCAGCGACCGGGAAGCACCGCGGTTGCTCACCGGTGCCGAGCACGATGCGGATGTGCGGCTGCTGCTGGCCGGGCATGTGGAGGACGGTGCGGGAGCCTGGCCGAAGCACATCAGACCAGCGCTGGGGTATGTGGGTTTCGCCCGCCAGCTACGCGATTTGCTGCTGCGCGCCGAGGAGCGCGGGGTGGGGCCGGGCGAGCTCACCGCGCTGGGGGAGAAGTACGACCAACCGATGTGGGTGGGGGCAGGGCAGTTCCTCGACGAGTACCGCCAGACGAGGCGGCTGGCCCAGTCCATCAGCCTGAACGCCTCCGAACTGCTGCACACCACGCTGCAAGAGATGGCCGATGGTCCGGGGCGGGCACAGCTCGACCGGTGGCGGGAGAAGCTGCGGCTGATCCTCATCGATGATGCCCACAATTTGGATCCGGCGGCTGCCGAGTTCCTGGAGCAGTTTTTCACTCCTGAAACGCGGGTGGTGCTCGCCGGCGACCCCGACCAGTGTGTATTCCACTTCCGCGGGGCCGATGAGGAGCTACTCAGCAAATACGCCGCCGACGAGAATCACCGTGTGGTCCTGAGCGGATCCCAACGCTTTGGAGCTCCCACCGCACGTGCCATCAATGCCCTGACCGGGCACCTACCGCACGTGGACACCCGCATCCCGCTGCGCGTGGCTGAGGGCGCTGAGGCGGCCCAGGAAGCTGAGGCAACGGCAGGGGAGTTGGTCGCGCCGGATGCAGGCCGCGCTGGGGCCACGTCTGGTGCCGGGGGAGAACGGAACCAGCCGATCCGAGTGCTGCGCGCGAACTCCGGGACCGCCGAGCGGCTGCACATCACCGATGCCCTGCGCCGCGCCCACGTCCGCGACGGTGTGGCCTGGCAGGACATGGCTGTCATCGTGCGCTCGGTCGGGGAGATCGCACCCATCCGGCGAGCCCTGCTCACCCACGGGGTACCGGTGCGGGTCGATCAGACCTCCATCATCCTCGCGGAACAGCCCCTGATCCGGCTGCTGCTCACCGCACTGGAGGCCACCTACCGGCCGTTGGAGAACTCCGAGGTGCGGGTACTCATGGAATCCATGGTCGGTGGCGCCGACCCGATCATGGTGCGCCGCCTCGAGCGCGTGCTGGCCCAGGCGCTGGCCCGCCAACGCCTGCAGGGCAAGCCGGTGCCGGAGAACACCGCGGGCCTGCCATTCCAGTCCAGCGACGCACTCAGCACCCTGCTCAACGGCACCGCCAGCGCGGAGGACGCCGCCGAGTGGACCGCGGGCTTCAACAACCGCGAGCTGCAGATCCTGCAGGACATGAGCGACGTCCTCACCGCGGGCAGGGAGGCACAACGGGCGGGACAATCCGTGGAGATGGTGCTCTGGGAGATCTGGAAGGCCACCGGGCTGGACACCCGCCTGCAGGAACGGGCCCTGCGCGGCGGGACCTTCGGCTCGCAGGCGGACCAGGATCTCGACTCGGTGATGATGCTCTTCGACATGGCCGGGGACTTCGTCGAACGCCACCCCAACGCCTCGATCCGCACCTTCTGCGAGGAAGTCCGCGCCCAGGAGCTGCCCACCGGTGGCCGTGAGCGCGGGGTCGCCAGCAACGCCGTGGAGATCCTGCCCGCCCACGCCGCCGTGGGACGCCAGTGGCACACCGTGGTCGTCACCCGCGTGCAGGAAGGCAGCTGGCCCGCCGGGCCCACCGTGGGCGGGCTCTTCGGCCAGCTGGAACTCGTTGATCTGCTGGACCGGGGGATTGAGCCCGGCACGCGGGTCTCGCGGGTGGCGAGTGCTGTCCATGAGGAGCGGAGGCTCTTCCTCGTCGCTATCTCGCGGGCTACTCGAAGCACCCTGGTGACCTGTATCGACAACGCCAGCGTGGAAAACGGCGTGCCCTCCCGCTTCGTGGAGGAGATCACCGACGCGCCGGGAGCAGCTGTGCCGCTGGGAACCGTGGACCAGATTGAGCAGGAAGATCCGGTGGGTCAGGAGGCCACGCCGGGCGAGCCCGTGCAGGGGGAGCTTGGGCTGGGCCTGGAACTGGGGGACTCCGCGCAGCAGGGAGGGCCTGCAGTGCAGGCCAGCCCGGCCGAGCAGCTGAGTTCATCGGACCAGCTGAGCCCAGCGGAACAGCTCAGCGCCCTACCACGAGTGCTCGCTCTCGAGCCACTCATCGCCGAACTGCGCGACGTGGTTACCGACCCCACCCAGCGGCACCACCGCCGGGTTGCCGCCGCACGCAACCTCGCCGCGATGGCTGAGGCCGGGATCTTCGGCAGCCACCCTGTCGACTGGTGGGGCATGGCTGAACCCACCACCATGGAGCGGGTCACCGACCGGCGGGGAGGGGTGTCCTTGAGCCCCTCCAAGCTGGACAATATCGATAACTGCGCGCTCAAAACCTTCTTCGACGACAACCGCGGGGCGCAGGAGGAAACCAACCCCATGCGGGTGGGTACCGTCGTCCACGCCATCGCCCAGGCCATCGTCCAACAAGACCTCAGCCTGGAAGACGCCCAATACGCCGCGCGCACCGCACTGAAATGGGCCGTTGTGGGACCAGCATTCGAAGTCAACGCAGCACTCGAACGCTGGGAGCAGGGCATCGCGAACCTCCACAGCTGGATTACGGAGACGTGCACACAAACCGAGGGGACGGAATGGGAGGTCGAGCAGCAGCTCGACACCACCCTGGGAACCCTGCCCACTGGGGAGGAGGTCTTTCTCCGCGGCCGAATTGACCTCATGGCCACCGATGCGGACGGCCGGGTGGTTGTCTACGACTTCAAGACCGGGAAAACCCCCAAAACTGCGGCCGAAGCCCAGGCCAGCCGCCAGCTCGGCGCCTATCAATTCCTCGTGCATGTGAATCGCGGCAAGCAACCATACGGTGCTCACCTGATCTATCCCGCCACCAGCGAAGGGAAGCTCAAGAAGTCCAGTCAGCCGGACTTCTCTCCCGAGCAGCTCGCCGAGACGAGGCAGAACCTGCTCGCCGCCGCCGAGCAAATCAGCGAGCCCGTACAGATAGCCACCCCAGGCGATGCACAGTGCAAGTACTGCAGCTACCACCTGATCTGCCCGGCCAAGGACGCCGGGAAAACCGTGGTGAGCTCATGAGCCCGCAGCAGCCACGCTCCGAGAGCACACACAACGCCCAGCACCCGACCCCGCACAGCGCACAGCAGCGAAAGGCAGCAATGCAGGAACCAGCCGGCGGAATCATCAGCCCCGAGGAACTCGCCACCCGGTGGCTCAAACAACCCTACCCACCTACCCCGCAACAGTCGGCAGTCATCAGCGCGCCACCGCAGGGCAGTTACATCGTCGTCGCTGGTGCCGGCGCCGGCAAGACCGAAACGATGGCCGCGCGCGTGGTCTGGCTCGTCGCCAACGGCTACGTCCTGCCCGAACACGTCCTGGGCCTGACCTTCACCCGCAAGGCCGCCAACGAGCTTGGCCAGCGTATCCGGGGCCGGCTGGAAACGCTGGCCCGCAGTGGCTTCCGCGAGCAGCTGCCAGCCGACGACCCGCGCCACGAAGCGCTGCGCAACATCTCGCCCGCGGTCTCCACCTACGACTCCTACGCCGGCAACATCGTCGGGGAGTACGGGTTGCTTGCCCCCGTGGAACCCAGCGGGCGGATCATCAGCGACGCCGAAAAATGGATGATCACCCGTCAGCTGCTCCTTGATCACGACCGCGAGATGCAAACCTCACGCTCGATGGTCACCGTGATCGATTTCATCCACAGGCTCTCCGATGAGATGGATAACCACCTCGCAGAACTTAAGGACGTCCGTGGCGAAACCGAAGCGCTGATCGATACCATCCAGCAGGTCGAACACGGCGTGGGCAAGCCGCTTTCCAAGGCCGCCTACAAGCTCCGCGACGCCAACCAGGAGCGCCTCGACCTGCTGCCCTGGGTTAAGAAGTACTGGGAACGCCTCCAGGAACTCGATGTGCGCACCTTCGGCCAGCAAATGACCCTCGCCGCCAAGCTCGCCTCCGAGCATGCGATCGTCGGCCAGTCCCAGCGCGAACGCTTCCGCGTGGTCATGTTGGACGAGTACCAGGACACCTCGCACGCTCAGCGCGTGCTGCTGCGCTCCCTTTTCGGGGATGGGCAGGACGACGAACTCGCCGTCACCGCCGTGGGCGACCCCATGCAGGCGATCTATGGCTTCCGCGGGGCGACCTCCTCCAACCTCGGGAACTTCGAAACCGACTTCCCTTTCCGCGGGGAACCCGCCCAAAAGTTCGAGCTAACCACCTCTTGGCGTAACCCTGCCTCCGTGTTGGAACTCGCAAACGTCGTCTCCTCCCGCACTCTGGGTGAGAACCGCACCGTCTCCGAGCTGAAGCCCCGCGCGGGAGCCGAGGATGGAGAAATCCAGGTGGCCTTCTTCGACGAAGAGGACCAGGAACTCGAATGGCTCACCGACCAGCTGCAACAGCGCTGGGAGAGCTTCAAGAAGCGCAAGGAGGCCGCCGCCGTATCGGGGGAGAAGGTTGACCCCTTCAGTGCGGCCGTGCTCGTGCGGAAGAACAAAGAAGCCTTACCGATCTTCGAGCTCCTGCGCGCCAAGGGCGTGCCGGTGGAACTCACTGGTGGGGCGGGGTTGCTGGACATCCCCGAGGTCGCGGATGTCTACGCCACCCTGCGCGCCCTCGTCGACCCGGAGGATGACCCCGCGATGCTCCGCTTGCTCACCGGCCCGCGCTTCAACCTCGGGGCTCGGGACCTGCAGATCCTCGCCCGCCGCGCTCAGCAGCTCCAGCGCCGCGCCAAGGGGGACACCGACCCAGGAGAGGTCAATCAGGACACGACCAGCGCCGGGGGAGAGGACCCGTGGATCCACAATCCCGCCTACGAGGAGCTGAAGAGCCTCGAATCCCCGCTACGTGAGCAACTCCTCGAAGCGATCCCCAACCCCGCGGACGCCACCGTTGGTTTGGCCGACGCCATCGCGGACTTCGCGGATGCCGAAGAGCAAGGGATGAGCCCGCGGGGTGCGCGAGCCATCGCCGAACTCTCCCGCGAGCTCGGCCACCTGCGCCGCAACTGCCTCACCAAGCCACTGCCGGACCTCATCGCGGACATCGAGGACATGATCGGCATCCGCACCGAGGTGCTCACCCGCTGGCACCGCAACCCGGATGACTCGATCGGCACCAGCCACCTCGACGAGTTCGCGGACATCGTCCAGAGCTTCTCCCAGCTCGGTGGCTCCAACGCGTCGATCCTGGTGGATTACCTGCGCGCTGCCCACGAGCACGACTCCGGCCTGGAACCCGGCGAGGTCGAGGCGAAAACCGATACCGTCCAGATCCTCACCGTCCACCGCTCCAAGGGGCTGGAGTGGGACATCGTTGCCGTACCTTATGCGCACCGCAAGAACTTCTTCGACGCCGAAACCCCAGGCGTCAGGCTTGAAGAATGGCTTCATAAGGCCGAGCGCATCCCCTCCAGTCTGCGCGGCGACGCTGAGAACGAAGGCCAACCGGGCGGCTACCCGCTCTATGACGCTAGCCACGCCGAGAAGAGCGCGGACCTCACCAAGGCTGCTGATGCTTTCGAAGTTCAGCTGCAAGCCAAGGAGGCCCAGGAGAGCGAGAGGCTGTTCTACGTGGGAATCACCCGCACCGAACGTGTGCTGCTGGTGAGTGGCTCCGCGTATAGTTCCGGCGTTACCGCCGTGGACCCCTCGCTGAACCTGGTGCTGCTGCGCAACCGCATCACCGATTCCCGTGCGCCCCTGGCAGGGGCGAGTGTGCACACCTGGTCCGACCTGGGGCGCAAGCCAAGTAAGTCAGATGCCGCGAGGGTGGAGAAGGGCAACGCCACCGAGATCGACCACTACTTCTATCCCACGCCAGAGCAGCTCATCGCGCGCGAGGACTATGCGCTTGAGCGTCGCCGTGCCGAAGCCGACGGCGAGCAGGCCAGCTGGCCGCAGCCCGCGCCACTGGCCAGCAGACCTGGTGCTGCCGACGGAGCGGGCATGGTCATTGACGCGATCGGCGCGGCAACCACCGGTGACTCCGCCACTGAATCTGCCGCCAGCCAGGACATGCTGACCCGCCAATGGGACGAGGAAACCCGCCTGCTGATCCAAGAGCACCAGCAGCGCACCCTCACCGCCGTGGAGGTCCCACTCGACCCGATGCTCACCGCAACCCAAGCGGTCGCGATGAACCAGGACCCGGAACAGTTCGCACGGCGGCGTCGTCGCCCCATCCCGATGCAGCCCCAGCCCTACGCCAAGCGCGGAACGGCCTTCCACAACTGGGTGGAGCAGCACTACAACCAAGCCATGCTCTTCGACGAGGACGAAATGCCTGGCGCCTCCGACGCCACCCTCCAGGACCCGCAGCTCGAGGAATTGAAAAACAAGTTCCTTGGCTCCGAGTGGGCGCAGCGCACCCCGGAGTCGGTTGAGGGCTCCTACCTGGTTAACATCGGCGGATTCGTCTTCAACGGCCGGATGGATGCCGTCTTCCACGAAGGCGAGGACCCCGCCGCGGGATGGCTCGTCGTCGACTGGAAGACTGGGCAGATGCCGACCGGCCGGGATATGAAGAATGCCGAGCTCCAGCTGGCCGCCTACCGGCTGGCCTGGGCGAAAATCCTGAGCCGCCAGCTGGGTGTGGAGGTGCCGGTGGATAACGTGCGCACCGCGTTCTTCTATGTGCGCACCCAGCACACCCACTACGTGCAAGACTTGCCGAACGAAGAAGAACTCATCGCCCGGCTAGGCTTGAACAAGTCCTAAGCCCTAGGATTTGATGGTTCACGACAACCCGCCCCGAGCCTCGGGGCGGGGGCGGGCCGACCCACGGGCCGGGCGTCCAATAACTGCTGGGGCAGGGCACGAACCCACCCCACGAAACCCATCTGAGGATAGGAAGTCATGCGGTTTAGAATGCGGGAACGCTTCCAGACGGAAGGCGAACTTGACGGTCTCCCGCCGCACGCGCTGCTCAACATCCTCCGCCTGCCGGAGGAGGAATACCGCAGCCCCTGGAGGCTCATCGGCCGCCGCATGCTCTACGCCCTCGGCCTCATCCTCGGGGTGGCGCTGCTGACCTACCGGGGCAGGGCGGGATACACCGGCATCGAAACCTTCATCGACGCGGTGTACTACTCAACGATCACCCTGTCGACCACCGGATACGGCGACGTCACCCCGGTCAGCCAGCAGGAACGCCTCATCACGGCCCTGATCGTCACCCCCTTAAGAATCGTCTTCCTCGCCCTGCTGGTCGGCACGACGCTGACCGTGCTGACGAAGGAATCCCGCCAAACCTTCATGATCCGCCGCTGGAGGAAAAGAATGCGCAACCACACCATCGTCATCGGCTACGGCACGAAGGGCCGGTCTGCCGTGGCAGCCCTCCTCGCCGACGGCGTCTCCCCATCCCAGATCGTGGTCGTGGACCTCGACCGGGAAGCACTCGACCTCGCCAACGCCCAGGGTCTGGTCACCGTCCACGGCTCGGCGACCCGCTCCGACGTGCTGAAACTCGCCGGTGTGAACCGCGCCCGGGCCGTCGTCGTCGCCCCGAACCAGGACGACACCGCCGTGCTGGTCACCCTCTCTGTCCGAGAGATCGCGCCTTCGGCCACCATCATCGCCAGCGTGCGTGAATCCGATAACTCCCACTTGCTGCGCCAGTCCGGCGCGGACTCCGTGGTGGTGTCAAGTGAGACCGCCGGCCGCCTCATGGGTCTGGCGACCGTCACCCCATCCGTGACTGAAATGATGGAGGACCTGCTCTCCCCGGACGAGGGCTTCTCCATCGCCGAACGCCCCGCCAAGGAAGAAGAGGTCGGCGGCAACCCGCGCGTGCTGGAGGACATCGTGCTTGGCATCGTCCGCTCCGGCGCGCTGTACCGCATCGACTCCGCCGAAGCCGAGACCGTCGAACCGGGAGACCGCATCCTCTACGTCCGCGGCATGGGCAACCTCGAGGAGGGAGAGTAATTGGAGACCAGGGACCACCTGGATCCGGAACAACTACGCGCAGCAACCGCCCCCCGCGGGCCGGTCGCGATCATCGCGGGAGCGGGCACCGGCAAGACCCGCACCATCACCCACCGCATCGCCCACCTCGTGGATGGCGGCTTCGTCAACCCCGACCAGGTGCTGGCCGTGACCTTCACTTCCCGGGCTGCCTCCGAGATGCGGGAACGCCTCGCGATGATGAACGTCGCGCGCGTCCAAGCCCGCACCTTCCACGCCTCCGCCATGCGCCAGCTCGGATACTTCTGGCCGAAATACGCCGGCGACCTGCCGTGGAAGCTCGTGGACTCCAAGTTCCCGCTCATGTCCCGTGCCGCCCGAGGTGCTGGCCTGGAGCCCACCACTACGCTGCTCAAGGACCTGATCGGCGAGGTGGAGTGGTGCAAATCCTCCCTCGTCGTCGCGGAGGACTACCCGAAGGTCATGGTGCCGGAGCGCCGCGACTGCCCCGTGAGCCCCGAGCAGTTCATCAAGGTGTTTAAGAACTACGAGCAGCTCAAGGCCACGCCCGAGGGCATGCTGCTGGACTTCGACGACCTGTTGCTGAATATGGCCGCCGCCATCGAGTCCAACGTCGGTATCGCCGAGGAGTTCCGCTCCCAGTACCGCACCTTCGTGGTCGACGAGTATCAGGACGTCACTCCGCTGCAGCAACGCCTGCTTGATGCCTGGCTCGGCGAGCGCGACGACCTCACCGTCGTGGGCGACGCCAACCAGACCATTTACTCCTTCAACGGAGCCAGCCCCAGCTACCTGCTGGACTTCACCACGAAGTTCCCCGAGGCCACGACCGTGCGCCTACACCGGGACTACCGTTCCACTCCGCAGGTCGTGGAGCTAGCCAACGAGGTGATCGGCAAGGCCAAGGGCCGGGCCGCCGGGACCCGGCTGAAGCTGGAGGGCCAGCGCCCCGACGGCCCGGAGCCGGAGTTCGTGGAGTACCCCGATGAGGTCGCAGAGGCCAAGGGGGTGGCGGAGAAGATCGCCCAGCTGATCAAACAGGGCGTGCAGCCCGCGGAGATCGCGGTGCTGTACCGCATTAACGCTCAGGCCGGTGCACTCGAGTACGCCCTGGAGGAAGCCGGGATCCCGTACCAGGTCAAGGGCGGGGAGGGCTTCTTCTCTCGCGCCGAGATCCGGCAGGGCCTGGGTTCGCTGGCAAAGAGCGCGCGGAACTTCGGTGGCCAGCCGGCCGGTGAGCCAGGCAGTGCTGCTGGAGCAGAGGGCACCGGACCGGAGACCCGGGAGGAGATCCTCAACGCAGCAAAGGCTGCACTCGCCCCGGTGGGCCTCACCGCCGCCGAGCCCAGCGGTGCGCAGGAGCGCCAGCGCTGGCAGTCCCTCAACGCCTTGGTGGAGCTGATCGAGGAGATCCTCACCGCGAACCCACAGATCAGCTACCTCGGGGTCATCGGCATGCTGCAGGAGCGGGTGCGCTCCAAGAACCCGCCGAAGGTGCAGGGCGTGACCCTGGTCAGCGTGCACATGGCCAAGGGCCTGGAGTGGGACGCCGTCTTCCTCGTCGGCCTCTACGAGGGCATGTTCCCGATCCACCACGCACTCAAGGGCGCAGGTGCCGCCGACGCGATCGAGGAGGAGCGCCGCCTGCTCTACGTCGGCGTGACCCGCGCCCGAGAGCACCTTCACCTCTCGTGGGCCCTCGCCCGGCAGGAGGGCGGCAAACAATCCCGCGTGCGCACCCGCTTCCTCGACGACCTGGTGCCGTGGGAGGACGAGGACGACGGCGAACTGGCCATCGATCTGGACCAGGCGCGACGTCGTCGGAAAACGGGCGCCCCGAAGAACGCCTGCGCCGTCTGTGGCACGCCCCTGTCCACTCCGGAGGCGAAGATCCTCGGCCGCTGCGGGCAGCACTCGCTGGAAACCGACCAGGTGGTCATCGGGGAGCTGCGCGAGTGGCGGCTGGAGACCGCGAAGTCCATGGGCGTGCCGGCGTACGTGGTGTTCACGGATGCCACGCTGCTGGCCATCGCGCAGCGCATGCCCGCCAGCCCAGCGGAGCTCATTCAGGTCCCGGGGGTGGGGCCGATGAAGATCGAGCAGTTCGGGGAGGACGTCCTCGCCATCACCGCGAACTACGCCTCAGGATAGTGGCGTTGGTGCGCGAGCACACGGGGGCCTAGCGGGTCGGGTCGAGACCAAGGCCAGCCTCGGCCATGCGGCAGAGCACGCACTCCGGTTCGCGCCGCACCTCCTCAGGCTGGATAGCGAAACCTGCGGTGTCGAAGAACTGGCGCCGGGTGAGTAGGGGCGGGATCGCGGCCGGATCCGAGCCGGCGTCGCGCCACGGGATGATGTGCTCCCGAATGATCTGGGTGGTGATCTCCGCCAGCAGGCCGTGTTCCGCGGTGGTGTAGCTGACCGGCCGGGCGGTGGCCTGCGCCCGGGTGCTGCGCCACAGCGCGTCGCGTTCCAGGTAGGCCTGGTCGATGCAGCTCAAGCACGCGGTGCGCCCGGGGATGATCAGCGGGCCGAAGGTGAGGCACCCGTCGATCACCCCGGTGGGGTAGTGGGGAATGAGCTTTTCGTGCAGCCAGAACTGCACATCCGGCGGCGGGAAGAGCCCACCCGGTAGGATCAGCACGTCCTTTCGGGCGGTGCGGCCCTGGCTGGTGATGACCTGTCCAGCCCGGGCGTCGCTGGTGGTGCGTGGCGCCTCCAACCAGTCCACCTTCACGCCATGGGTGAAAAGGGCATCGGCGAGCGCCAGGGAGGGCTTGCCGAAGCGCAGCAGCGGGATGGCCTGCTCCTCGGTTACGACCAGCACTCCGGCCCGCGTGAGTTCTTCCGCGATGGAAGCCGCCTCCATGGCGGTGAAGCCGCAGTACCCCAGGGTGGCGGTGAGATCCTCGGCGGTCATGCCCGCGCGGGCTTGCATCATTACCTGCAGCACCTGGCCGGGATCCACGGAGGGTGGCACCGGAAGGACCACCGCGTTGCCGGGGTGGATACCGAACTGGATGCTGCGGTCCGGCCGCATCAGCACCGCCGTGCCGGGTCGAAGAACCATCCGCGCGGGTGGACTGGGGCGCGCGGTAGAAACCGCAGTGTGTAGCCCCTGTGACCTGGTCTTCTCGGCGGTCGCGTGCGCCATTATTCCCCCTCGGTGTGGCAGCTCCCCTCGGCGCGGCCCCATCCGCGCCCGGGCGACCCCCTGCCGCCCGTGTGCTGTATCTGCGCAGAATTGTAGCCACGCAGGCGCCGTGGCGTGGGCAAAGCGCGAAACCCCGCAGGCACATCGCGTACACCCCGCGGGCGCAGCGGCGGCGCCACGCGAAGGTTTTCCCACACCACCAGGCAGCTAACATGGCCTGTCATGAACAGCGCCCAGCCCACCGCCACGCAACGCAAGGCCCAGCAGGCCGCCGCGCGGCTATCAACCCCGACCCGCCCGGTGGAGGTGCGGCTTTCGGCGCGGCGGAAGAAAACCATCACCGCCCGTTGGGAAGGCACCAAGGTCGTGCTGCTCGCCCCGGCCGCGATGGGGCTGGAGCGGCTGGTGGCAGCGGGGGAGGGGCTGATCACCCGGCTGGAGAAGAAAGCCACCCGGGCCACGAACCACAAACGCAGCGACGAGCAGCTCCAGGCCCTGGCCGAGGCGCTCAATGATAAGTACCTGGGCGGCCGGGCGGAGTGGACCTCCATCACCTGGGTGGAGAACATGACGACCCGCTGGGGCAGCTGCACCCCCAGCACCGGGCGGATTCGTATCTCCCACCGGCTCAAGCAGGTGCCGGACTACGTGCTGAACTCCGTGGTCATCCACGAACTGGTGCACACGTGGATCCCCAACCACGGCCCAGACTTTTGGGAATGGGCTCGCCACACCCCGCAGCTCGAGCGGGCCCGCGGGTACCTCGAGGCCTATCAGCGCTGGGGATGCCCCGGCGACGGCCCGGAGTCACAGCTCTAGGCGCGGCGCCGACGACGACGTTCGACGCCCCCGTTCACGACGGTCCCCCGTTCCCGACGCCCCCCGTCCCCAGAATCTAGCGCTCGCCGTTGCCGTTGTCGTCGCCGTCGCTCTTTCCAGCGTCGTCCTCGTCGTCCTTCGACTCCGGGGTCTGATCCCGCTTGTCATCCTGCTCTGGACGGCGGCGGTTGGTGCGCTCCTCGCGCGGCCCGCCCTGGCGGTTCAACTCCGCCTCCAGCTTCTCGATCTCGCTGATCGGGTCGAAGTCCTCCTCCTCGCCGTCGAAAGCTACCTTGCCGATAAACCCAGCCGGGTTGTCGAGGTCCTTCGCCGTCGGCAGCAGGTCCGGGTGATCCCAGATGCCGTCGCGCTTCTCCGCGCCCACGGCCTCGTCCAGCTTGTGCCACAGACCAGCGGCATCGTTGGCACGTGGCGCGAGCAGGGAAATACCCACCGTCTTGCTCAGGGCCTCCATCTCCGGGGACTCGGTGTTGCGGTAGGAGGACCATGCCGCGGTGAGGATCGGTGCATTCGGCATCCGGTCTGCCAGCGCCTGGCCGACCACGTAATCCACCCAGCCCTCCACGAGGCTCAGGCTGGTCTCCAGCCGCTCGCGGGCGTGCGCATTGGCGGACACGACCTTGGGGGAGAGGTCCTGGCCCTGCATCTGAGCCATCATCTCCTGCATCTTCGCCGGATCATTCATCGATTCCGGGTCGAGCTCCCGCATCGCCTCCTCCATGGCGGAGGTATCCAGCGCCAGCCCGCGGGCGAACTCCTCAACATCCAGGATGAGGCGCTCGGCCAGCCACGGCACGTGCTTGAACAGGCGGTGGTGTGCGGCCTCGCGGGTCGCCAGGTAAATCAGCGCCTCCCGCTTATCCGTGCCCAGCTTCTCGGCCATGGACTCCAGCTGCGCGGTCGCCACAGCCGCCACGTTTCCCCCTGCCAGTGGCATTCCCCACTGTGTGGAGTGGCTGACACCCGTCGCCAGCTCGCCCAGCGTGTGGCCCAACTGCATGGAGAAGTTCATCGCATTGACCTGGCGCATGATGCCGGCCAGCGGACCCATCTGATCCCGCATCTCCTCCGGGATCTCACCCATCGCGGCCTCGCCGAGCTTCTCCGCCAGCGGGGTGAAGATCCGCTTCCAGGTCTCCAGCGTCTCCTCCAGCCACTGCTCCGGGCCGAAGGCGACGGAACCGGTCGCGCCCGCAGGCAGCGTCGTCGCCCCGTCCAGCCACAGCTCCGCCAGACGAACGGACTCAGCCACGGCCTGGGAATCCGACTGGCTCGGCGCACTGGACTCCGAGCCCCGCTGTGGGCCAGCCCCGAAGCCGAAGAACAAACCGCCGAACGGGTTCTGCCCGCCCTGGCCGGCCTGCTGCTTGCTGCGGATGTGCTGGCGAGCGGTGCGCTCCACCATCGAATAGTTCACGGCATCATCGGCACCCGTGCTGTTCAGATCCGCACCAAAGCCGCTGAACATCGAGCCGAACTGGTTCAACAGATCGCCGAGGTTCCCACCACCGAAGCCACCGCCGAAGGGATTCGACTGCCCAGAACCACCCGAGCCGCCCGGGCCACCAAAGATGAATTCGAAAGGATTATTACCTCGACCGTCGCCCTGGCCGCCACGACCGTCACCGCCGTTCTGACCATCCTTGTGGTCATCATCGTCGCGGCCGTTGTCGTCGCCGTTGCCACCGTTGTTGTTGGGGTGCATGCCGAAGCCGAAATTACTCATGCCAACAACCTTACTGATCGCAGCGGACAGCGCCCCACCAAAATCTGCCCATTCCGTGTGCTGTGAGCGAACGGCGCCACCGCCGCGACCCGTCACTCTTCCTGATTAAGGACGTCGGCCCGTAGCCACCCCCCGGCCTCGCCTTAACAACACGAGCCCCACGAGCAGGTAGGGTATGAACGATGAAAATCTGGAACCGTCGCAACCGAACGATCGCGCTGGGCGCCGCCCCGGTAGTCGTCCTGGTGACCCTGCTTGGCCTGCCGAGCATCCCGGGCACCGATATCGACCTGACGGTTCCCTACGCAGCAGAGGGCAAGGGCCCGACCTTCAACACCCTCGGCGAGGAGGGCGGCAAGCAGGTCGTCGAGGTCACCGGTGCGGAGACCAGTAAGCCCGCCGGTCACCTCAACATGACCACCGTCTCCGTGCACACCAAGCTCACCCTGGGCCAGGCGCTCGCCCGGTGGCTGACCACAGACGACACCCTCGTGCCGATCGGCCAGATCTTCCCCGCGAATAAGTCGCCCGAGGAAGTCCAGCAGCAGAATCAGGCTGCTTTTGCCGCCTCGGAGTCGAACGCCACCACCGCGGCGATGAACTACCTCAACAAGCCGCTGGAAACCGCCGTCATCGACGTGCTGGACGACGCACCGGCAGCGGGGAAAATCAAGGTCAACGACGTCATCCGCGAGGTCGGTGGGCGCCCCATCACAACGCCCGATGAACTCGCCCGCGTGGTCGGCGAGCACGCGCCGGGCGACGAGATCGACGTCCTCGTGGAACGGCAGGGCAAGGAGGAAACGGTGACCGTCACGCTCGGGGAGCCGCCGAAGCACCTCCAGCGGGCCGGGCAGGGCTCCGCGTTCCTGGGCGTGACCTCCGTGTCCCAGCCTGCGGGTGAGATCCGCGTGCGCTATAACCTGCAGGACGTCGGCGGACCTTCCGCGGGGCTGATGTTCTCCCTCGCCGTCGTGGACAAGCTAACCCCGCAAGATCTGACGGGCGGCGCGTTCGTCGCGGGCACCGGCTCCATCGATGCTGCCGGCCAGGTCGGTGCCATCGGCGGGATCACCCACAAGATCCGCGCCGCCGCGGATGCCGGGGCCGAGTATTTCCTGGTGCCCGCCGGTAACTGTGCCGAGGCGCTCACCGTGGAGGACGCCGGGCCGAAGCTGGTGAAAGTCGACTCCCTCGAGGATGCGGTCAAGGACCTCGAGGGCATTCGCTCCGGCGGCGGCTTTGACACCTGCAGCTAGGGGCAGCAAAGCCTAGCTAAGCCCTAGCGAACCCGCTAGTCCACGAAGGTGGCGCGCAGCGCGGCGATCACGCCCGGCGCAATATCCTCCCCGCCCCGCAGCTCTACGCGGTCCTGGCCGAAGGGGTCAGCCGCGAGTTCTTCCTCGGTCGGGCGCAACTGCAGCAACGTGCGTTCGGAACCATCGCCGGCGGCCGCGGCGCCGTCCCGGGCGCCTGCGTCCAAGATGCCGCTGAACAGTCGGGCCTGCTGCGGGGCAGCGTCCTCGCCCAGGGAGGAGTCCAGGAAGGAGATCTCCTGGGCCAGGATCGCACCCACCACCTGCGAAGGCCAGCGGATGGAGGCGACGAACTCGCCCAGCTCCTCCGATCCGGGGCGAATGTGCTCCGGCAGGTCGTCCTGCACGATCAGGGAGAGCGGGTTGCGGGCCTCGGTGAGCTCCAGGGCGTCGGCGACCAGCTCCGTCGGAACGAGAGCGAACAGGGTAGCGGGACGGTCCCAACCTTCGGCCTGGATGAAATCCACGGCTTCCATGAGGGCGGCGTTCAAGATGCGGTCATCGTTGAGGTTCATGGCCGCGATTTTAACCCGCCGTCCGCGGGGCGGCGGCAGCCAACAGCGGTAGGGGCAAAAACCCATTTCGCGAGAAAAGTTTTACTACGTATTCTGGACAGTTAGATCTGATCCTGCGTAGGAAGTAGTGAACCCTTGAGTATGTCGGCACAGCCTCCATCTGGCGCCTCATCTGCAAACTTCACGCCCTCGCGCCGTTCCAAGATTATCGCCGGCCTGGTCATGGCGCTGGGCGTGGCGTTCTTCTTGGTGCCCATCGTGGTTGGCGCGTACACGGACTGGCAGTGGTTCCGTGACCTGGAATATCAGGGCGTATTCTTCGGCGTGATCATCACCCGCGTGATCCTATTCCTGATCTTCGGCCTGGTTGCGGGGGTGATCGTCTGGCTGGCAGCCTTTGCCGCCTACCGCAAGGGGCCGACTAGCCTCGAGTCGCTCGGCTCAGCCTCGCCACTGGCTGCGAACCGCCCGGCAATCCGTCAAACCGTCCGCCCCATGCTGGTGTGGCTGCCGATCCTGGCGGGCATCGTCGTCGGCCTGGTCGCGCAGGGCAACTGGCGCCGCGCGATGCTGTTCTGGAACTCCTCTTCCTTCGGGGTGGAGGATCCGCAGTTCGGCAAGGACCTAAGTTTCTACGCCTTTAACCTGCCGATGCTGAACCTCATCCTGGGGATGCTCAGCTTCATCCTCATCATCGCGTTCTTCGTCAACGGCATCGGTCACTACCTGCTGGGCTCCATCACCACCGGTAACCCGCGGGTGGGGGAGAAGGCGAAGGTTGCTCCGGCGGCCCGCCGTCAGCTGGCGATCATCGCTGGCATTTGGATGATCGTGAAGGCCGTGGGCTACTGGTTCGACCGCTACGACCTGCTCAACCGCCAGCACGACACCTTCACTGGTGGCTCCTACACGGATATCAACGCCGTCCTGCCCGCGAAGATCGTCCTGCTCGTCGTCGCCATCTTCGTCGCTGCCTTGTTCTTCCTCACCATCGTGATGAAGGACCTGCGCATCCCGGCGCTCGCCGTGGCCCTGATGCTGCTGACCTCGCTTGTCGCCGGCGTGGCCTGGCCAGCGATCCTGGAGCAGTTCTCCGTCGCGCCGAACCGCGCGGAGAAGGAGCGCGAGTACATCGCCCGCAACATCGACGCCACCCGCCACGCCTACGGCCTCGGGGACGATAATGTCACCTACGAGCGCAACTGGGGCACCAAGCAGGGCGGCAAGAAGGCGGAGCGCTCCATCGCCCAGGACGACGTCACTCTCTCCAACATCCGTCTTCTCGACCCGCAGGTTCTGTCCCCGACGTTCACCCAGCAACAGCAGCTGCGTAACTTCTACGGCTTCTCCGATGAACTCGCCGTGGACCGCTACGAGGTTGATGGCAAGATGCGTGACTTTGTCGTCGCAGCTCGTGAGCTGAACCCCAATACCCTGGAAGGCAACCAGCAGGACTGGATCAACCGCCACACCGTCTACACCCACGGCAACGGCTTCATCGCCGCCCCGGCCCGCAAGGTCGACGAGGTGGCCCGCGACGTCGGTTCCGCCCGCGGTGGCTACCCGGTCTACACCGTCGCCGACCTGCAGTCCCTGGAGCGGGGCCGCCAGGGTGGCGAGCTGGAGCTGGATCTGAAGCAGCCGCGTATCTACTTCGGCCCGCTGATCGCCTCCAACCCGACGCCGAACTCGGACTACGCCATCGTCGGCCGTTCCGGCGGCAACCCGCTGGAGTACGACACCGAGGACAGCAACTACACCTACACCGGTAAGGGCGGGGTGGACGTCAATAATCCATTCAACCGCCTGATGTACGCCGCGCACTTCGAGTCGATGAACCTGCTGCTCACCGACCGCATCGGCGAGAATTCCCGCATCCTGTACAACCGCGACCCCCGCGAGCGTGTGCACAAGGTGGCGCCGTGGCTGACCACGGATTCGAAGACCTACCCGACCGTCATCGACGGCCGCATCAAGTGGGTCGTGGACGGATACACCACCCTGACGGACCTGCCCTACTCCGAGCGCACCAGCCTGACGGAGACCACGACGGACACGACCAACCCCGATGGTGTCCGCCGTGAGCAGCTGGTCACCGACAAGGTCAGCTACATCCGTAACTCCGTCAAGGCCACCGTCGATGCGTACGACGGCACCGTCGAGCTCTACGAATTCGACGAGAAGGACCCCGTCCTGAAGGCCTGGCGCGGCGCGTTCCCGGACGTCGTGAAGCCGAAGTCCGAAATCAGCGACGAGCTGATGCAGCACCTGCGCTACCCAGGTGACATGTTCAAGGTGCAGCGCGAGCTCATCGCCCGCTACCACGTCAGCGACCCGGGCGTGTTCTTCCAGAACGACGCCTTCTGGTCCGTGCCGTCCGACCCGACGGCCAAGGAGAACAAGGGCGAGCTGGCGCAGCCGCCGTACTACGTGGTCGCCGCCGATCCGGAGACCGGTAAGCCGAGCTTCCAGCTAATCACCCCGTTCCGTGGCCTGCGTCGTGAGTTCCTGGCCGCGCACATGACCGTCTCCTCTGATCCGGAGAACTATGGCAAGATCCACGTGCGCGTGCTGCCGACCCAGACGCAGACCCAGGGTCCGAAGCAGGCGCAGGACACGATGATGTCCTCCGACGAGGTCGCCCGCGAGCGCACCCTCCTGGAGGGGTCGAATGACGTCATTAACGGCAACCTGTTGACCCTGCCCGTCGGCGACGGTCAGGTTCTCTACGTGGAGCCGGTGTACTCCAAGCGCAAGGACCAGGAGTCCGCGTTCCCGAAGCTGCTGCGTGTCCTGGTGTCCTATAACGGACAGGTCGGTTACGCTCCGACGATCGCCGAGGCGCTGCAGCAGGTGGGCATCGACCCGGCAGCGGCCACGGACCTGGAAGAGGTCGACGGCAGCGTCGTGGCCCCAGGCAAGGGCGATAAGAAGGACGAAGGCGAGTCCGGTAAGGGCGAGGATAAGGACCAGGAGCAGGGCTCCGGGGCGGCCGGTCAGCTGCCACAGGGCGACGCTGCTGACAAGGTCCGGGATGCGATGGACAAGGTCAACCGCACCCGCCAGTCCGGCTCCTTCGAGGAGTTCGGCAAGGCCCTCGACGAGCTGGACAAGGCAGTCCGCGAGCTGCAGTCCCAGCAGTAGGGGCGGGCTGGGAGCCCTAGGATGGGATCCCCAGCTGGGTGACCGCATGGCCGCCCAGTAGCTAGCCCCCTGATCGCCCGTTGGTCGCGGCGCTCGATGGAAGAGCGCAGGCCAGCGGGCGATTTTGCTTTTCTATGAAGCCTTGTTAGGCTAGTCGATGTTGCAGACAGAGGTCAGCCAAGGAATTGGTTGAGTCTGTACTCGCAAGCGTCGCGGGGTGGAGCAGCTCGGTAGCTCGCTGGGCTCATAACCCAGAGGTCGTAGGTTCGAATCCTGCCCCCGCTACCAACTTCCAAGCCCCTACCAGGAGAAACACTGGTAGGGGCTTTAGTTATTTCTCTTAAGGCCGGCGGATTCGGGTTAAACGACAAAATGTGTGTCTGACTCCGGCGTGTCGCGGGGTTAGATGTGGCCTTTTTGGATGCCGATTGAGTGTGTGTAGTCGGTGTCGATAGCGTTGTCGTAGAGGGCTGGTCGTCCAGTTTCGTGGTCGGCTTGGTTCTCGTTGTGGGTCAGGGTGGATACTTTGGCGAGTTGGTCCTGGCCCCAGTTGGACTGCCTGGCGATCTCAACGGGGCCGTCAGGCAGTTCCGTTTGCAGGTACAGCCACCAATCCAGCATCCGGCGTTGGTGTTCACCGGATCTGCCGCGGTGGGTGCGGGCAAGCAGTTTCAACTGGGCGTTGATGCCGCCTTCCAGGCTGTTGGTGGTGGATTTGATCCGGCTGACATCGAGGACACCGTCAGGTGGGTCGAGATAGACAAATAACAGCTGGTTGCGCCATAGGTGGTTGAGGCTGTTGTAGGCCTTGCGGGTGCGTTCATGCGTCCATGACCAGGTGTGTTGCCGTGTCGCTGGGTCGGTTGTGAACGTTTTCTGGTTCATCCAGTCGCGGTAGATAGTGCCGTATTCGTGCAGTTGTGCACCCCACTCGGCTGCCTCGTCAAGAGCGGTGATCTTCGTGAGGTTGAGCGCGAGCTGGTAAATCGCTCGTCCTGCATCGGTGCGGGGGCGTGAGGTGGTGTGCCGACGCACCACGCGTTGGGCGTGAACGAGGCAGCGCTGCACTTTCGTTGCAGGCCAGCATGTCTTGATTGCGCTGGCAGCGCCTTGGCCGCCGTCGATGACAGCGATCAGGGGCGCGGGGATACGTTCGAGGAGCCTTTGGTAGTCGCGGGTGGTCTCACGTGTGCACCAGTGCCAAGCGATGACGTGATCCAAGGTGGCGGCAACAATCAAGCATCCGCCGGCGGTGTAGGTGCCGTCAAGAAAGACCTGGTCGTAGACCCGGCCTTCGTGCCCGATCGTGGGATCGGGGACATCAACTAGCCAGAAGTGTTCAAACCGGCGTTGCAGGGTACGCGGATGACACCCTGCTTCGGCGGCAGCGGTTTCCAAGCTCGCACCGGTTGTGAGGTGGGTGATAAATGCTGCGAAGGCTGCTGAGTTGGTGATATCGGGGCGCTGCTTGGTGGTGGAAGCGCCGCAGATTTTGCACCGCCACCGGGTGCGGTTGGCGGAGGTCTTACCGTTGCGTTTCATCTCCCCGCCGCAGTGGCAGCGTGGTCTGTTCTTCGGCATTGATCAATGCCAACACCAGCTCCTACCACACGCTGCTGTCACACCCGGTATTTCGCCGCCCCGGGGCGGATATATGCTCTAGGAGCATATACTTTCCGGATTACCCCTGATCAACCCAAACAAATCGACGAATCCGGACACACATTTGGGGATGCGGACGGGATCTTGGAGGATTCCACTTATGAACCGTTCGTACACAGATCAGCAGCGTCGCAGAGCGATTGAGGTTTATAAGCGCACTCAGTCGGTGACGAAGACGACCCGGCAGCTGGGGTATCCGGGGAGATGGACGCTGTACAAATGGTTGCGTGAACCCACCACTCCAGGTAGACCGCGTAAGCAGGCGAAAACCTTGACGCGTTACCCGTTTGAGGTCAAGCTTCGTGCTGTCGAACTTTTCAACGCCGGCTGGAGCCCAGCTGACATCGCTCAAGAATGTGGGCTGAGGTCAAAAATGAGCGTCTATTCTTGGACACAACGCCATCGTGAAGAGGGACAATGGGGGCTGATGTCGAAAAAGGAACGAGAAGAACGTGCTCGCATCCCCACCCGAGCAGCCCTTGAAAAATCTTTGCCGGATGATCCATCTGAACTGAAAGAACAGATGGCCAAGCTGCTGGTCGAGAAAGCTGTATTGGAAAAGGAGCTGGAGCTTGTAAAAAAAGACGTCAGCGTCATCCCAGGTCAGCTCAGTAATAGACAAAAGACCGCAGTGGTTGACGCGCTACGCCCTGACTTCCCCTTGCCGATGCTGCTCGCCTCTATCGGCCTTGCACAATCGAGTTTTTACTACCACCTTCAACAACGCAGCCGGCCCGATAAGCACGAGCATATCCGTGACATACTCCATGCCATCGACGCGCAGTCGGACAACACGTACGGCTATCGACGCATGTGGTGGGAGTTGCGTCATCGTGGGATCATCATCAGCGAGAAGGTTGTTCGTCGCCTCATGCGCGAAGAAGGAATCGTGCCCCGCTTTCCGAAACGCAAGTGGAGGTACTCCAGCTATCAGGGAGAAATTTCACCAGCTCCGGACAACTTGGTGAACCGTAATTTTCACGCTGACAGCCCAAACAAGTTGTGGCTAACTGACATCAGTGTTTTTGCAGCTCACGATAGTCGCGTGTACCTCTCTGCCATAATCGACTGTTTTGACGGCAAGGTCGTCGCCGCGAAAACAAGCGTGCACCCCACTATGGAGTTGGCGCAGGAAACCCTGCTTGCTGCCATTGAAGCGGAGCAGCCAGAAGCAGATGGTTCCCTGGTGCTTCATTCTGACCGGGGTGCACATTACCGCGGTAGCACCTGGCGCAGTTTGACCGCTAAATACGGGATTGTCAGCTCAATGTCTAAAAAGGGTTGCAGCCCAGATAACGCAGCGTGTGAAGGATTTTTCGGCCGTATGAAAAATGAGATGTACTACGGCAAGGTTTGGCAAACCACCAAAGAGCTCGAAGAAGCCATCGCGCGATACATCGAGTTCTATAACAACCACCGGATCAAAACCAGTCTAGGCGGTGTGAGTATCACCGCCTACCGAAAACTTCATGTAGCGTGACCCGAAACTGTCCAACAAAATGTCCGCGTCCCCTTTTGTCCTTTAACCCTCCTGGGACTCAAATCGGGACTTTAGCGATGGCATTTTGTCACTTAAGCCGGTTTGGAAGTGATGGGGTTAAGTGACAATTTTCGATTTTGTGACCTTGGATGACTGTGTCGTTTTGAGGAGTCGTCTGCACGGATTTCAGAAGTCCTCTGCACTATCGCCATCCACTCCGGAGAGGCCGCGGGCGTTCGTCCACTTCATCTGGAACGCGACTCGACAGAGCACATCCAATAGGATGGTCTTTTTCTCCCTGCGAAGGATGGGGGCAGTTTAGGATGCCAGGGTGTTGACCAGATCGAGGAATTCCTCAGCGTAGGCAATTTGCTTGCGTAGCTTTTCGTAGCGGGTGCGCGTCTCCTCACGAATGTCGGCAAGGGTGGCCTTGGCATTACTCCGTGCCTGCTGTGCGGGATCACTGTCCTGCACGCCATCCGAACTATGAAGAATCTCCGCAGCTTCCAGGAATTCCCGCATCTGATCCAGAGTAAACCCCAGCGGTTTCATCCGTCGCACCAGCAAAACACGACGTACATCAGCCTCACTATAAAGCCTGAACCCACCAGGGCTACGCCCCGATGGGCTAATCAGGCCGACGTTGTCATAATGACGCAAGGTGGGAATCGACAACCCCGTCTGGTCAACGACCTCGCCGATCTTGAAATTACTGTTTTGCATTGCCTGTTCTCCTTCACGGTGATGTTGCCCACGGGTTCCTGTGCCTGGGTTGGCGGTTGAGCAAAACTCCCGCTACCATAACCACCATCACCAACCCTAAAGCTACTAGAGGGTTGGATTCCTTTCGGGCGTTCGCCCAGTTAACTATCCCCTCAAAGATTGGACATCTATGACTGAAACTAGCACGGTGGCTCCGCGCCCCCAATCTGATCCGGAGGGCACCGACGCCCCCAACGGAGTCGTCGCATCCTTCCGCTACGCGTTCTCCTCACTCACCCGCCTCCGCAAGGAGGTCCTGGCCGGCCTAGCCGTCGCACTCGCGCTGATCCCTGAGGCGATCGCCTTTTCCATCCTCGCCGGTGTCGACCCAGCCGTCGGCTTGTTCTCCTCGGTGGTCATGTCGATCGCGATCGCCTTCACCGGTGGCCGCCCGGCGATGATCACCGGTGCTACCGGTGCGATCGCCCTAGTCATTGCTCCTGTGGCGCGTGATTACGGGATGGATTATTTCATCGCCACCGTCCTGCTGGCCGGCGTCATCCAGATCGTGATGGCTTTGCTGGGGGTGGCGAAACTCCAGCGGTTTATCCCTAGGTCGGTGATGCTCGGCTTCGTCAACGCACTGGGAATCATGATCTTCACCGCCCAGCTCGAGCACCTGATCGACGTGCCCTGGATGGTCTACCCCCTGGTGGGCCTGGGCGTGTTGATCATGATCTTCTGGCCGAAGGTCACCGGGGTGATCCCGGCCCCGCTGATCACGATCATCGTGGTGACCGGCCTGGCCATTGTTGCCGGCTTCACCGTCCCGACGGTCTCGGACATGGGCCAGATGCCTGAGTCCCTGCCGGAACTATTCATCCCGAACGTGCCCCTCACGCTGGAAACCCTCCAGATCATCGCCCCCTACGCCCTGGCCATGGCCGTGGTCGGTCTCATGGAATCGTTGATGACCGCCAAGCTCGTCGACGACATCACCGACACCCACTCCGATAAGACCCGCGAAAGCTGGGGCCAGGGTGTCGCGAACATCACCTCCGGCTTCTTCGGCGGCATGGGTGGCTGCGCGATGATCGGCCAGACCATGATCAACGTCCGCGAATCCGGCGCACGCACCCGACTATCCACCCTGCTCTCGGGTGTCTTCCTGCTCATCCTCGTCCTGGCACTAGGCGATATCGTCGGAATGATCCCCATGGCCGCCCTGGTCGCGATCATGATCATGGTCTCGGTCGGCACCGTGAACTGGCATTCCGTGCACCCACGCACACTCAAACTCATGCCGGTGAGCGAAACCATCGTCATGGCCGTGACGATTATTGCCACCCTAGCCACCCACAACCTGGCGATTGGTGTGGTCCTGGGTGTGGTCACCGCGATGATCATGTTCGCCCGCCGGGTGGCCCACTTGGTTCGGATCGAGATGGTTCGCGAGCTCGACGTGGACCGCGACGGCACGATCGATATTCGCACCTACCGGGTCTCCGGACAGCTGTTCTGGGCATCAAGCAATGACCTGGTCTACCAGTTCGACTACACCGATGAAGCCGACCACATCATCATCGACATGATGATGGCCGAGATCTGGGACGCCTCCACGGTGGCCACCCTCGATTCGATCACCCAGAAATTCCAGGACAAGGGTAAAACCGTGTCCATTATCGGGCTCGACGGTCCCAGTCAGGACCGGCTGAACCGCCTGTCTGGCCGGCTTGGCACCGGCCACTAACATCCCCCGACTCGAGCACATCGACTTGGCGCCCCAACTTATAACCGGGGCGCCAGTTTATTGGTGCTGTTGCAAAGTTGGGGCATAGGAAGAGCATAAAAGAAGCGTAGCGGTTAACCGCTACGCTGTGTTGTGGGGATTTTTACTTTTTACGGTGCACGTGTTCTAGTTAGTGGTTCGTTTCTTTCCTCGGGTGATTGCGACGGTATTCCTCGACTAAGTGAGCAATACCCGGCGCAGCCTGGGACAACATCCAGGTCATAAGCGCTATAAGAACCCCTATGACGATAAGTGTTAACGCCAACCAGCCCAGTGTTGGGCCGATGCCGTTGGCCTCCTGGACGTGACCCCACAAGGCAGACACGCCGTCGGGTATGCCGAGCATACTTAGCAGCCCGTTCCCCAAGGCTCCGACAGCAACGAGTGCGATAGCAACGAAGAGAACACTGGCTGCAATCCACGAGGCAGACATGCAGGCCTTAATAAAGTTCGTGTTCGACTTTTCCATGTCGTCGTTGTACTTTTTGCGCTCTGCACGTATCTTCTCCAGCAGCTTTTCGTTGGACTCCTTCTCCTGGAGCAGGGCGCTGCGAGCCTTCTTAGATGCTTCTGCTGCCTTGTGCAGGCTTTCGGACTCTTTCGACATTGCCTCAGATACAGCTACTTCTACCAGCGGTTCCAGGCTAGAAGTCAGGCTCGAAGTCATCTGAGCGTTCAGGCTCTGGGCTACTGCTTGGCTGGAATCCTTGTCGAGATGGATGGGGCTTTCGGCTGCTTTGAGTACCAGCTGTTGCATCCTTGTCAGACGCGACATCTGCTCGCTTATCTCGATTAGGTACCCTTTTACCCCCTCCAGGCCGTTGGGCAGATCCTCGATGTTCCTTATCAGCCCGGTGATCATCTGCTGCACTTCCATCATCGTTACTTGGAAGTGACTGCTGCTCACGTAGTTCTTGTTTGCGGCGAGATTGCTTTTTACGTTCCTTAATTCGCTTTCCGCTTGCGTCAACCTCGTCGAGAAGTCGCTGGGCAGAGAACTGAGAATGTCCCCTGTATTCTCCGGCAGACTCTTCAGTTTCTCCTGCAGCGTCTTGATAGCCTTCTCCGCCTTGTCCAGGCGTGGGCTGAGAACCTTCAAGACGCTGTCCATCTTGCCTTTCGCCGCTGCTTGGGCTAGCTTCGTCATCTCGGTCACTGACACCATGATTGAATACCTCCTGGTTGTTATAGTTTTCTTCCTCCTCGTCATCGAGAAGGCTGGAGCCGTATTTCGCCTCCAGGTCGTCATCGGTTGAATTGGCTTGAAGTGCTGCAAGCTGCCGCGCAAGAAGGGCTGATTGGGCCTCGTTAACGCGTTCGGTCACACCCTCTAGCGAGTAGCTGCGGCCCAATTTTGAGCCAGCTTTAGCTGCTTTACGCTTTCGAGTACGTCCGGCCTTCGTGGTGTTCGTGAAGTAGGCATCCTCGCCGTCGTCGTCGACCAGGGCCACGGTTAGCGACTCACCCTCGGTTTTTGAGTTGGGCTGCACTTTTAGAGACAGGTTGTATTTGCCAGCAATCTCTACTGCCTTCGCCAGTGGGTCGTCAGCATCTGCCACCTGTTTATCCGCGCACAGCTCATCCATGCGCTTGCGGGCAAAATCAGCCCACGTGGCTGCGGTCAGCTCATCCACGCCCAGGCCCGTCGAGTCTGTGGACTTGCCCTCCTTGCGTGCCCTGCGCTCAGCAGGAAGCAGCGATATTTCCGGCTCTCGCTCCAGGACACGCATCCCCAAATCGCGCATCAGCTCGTCGTTGATATTGCGCAGCTTGTACCAGTTGCGCATATCCCGAGGTGCAGCCTTCTTTGTCTGCGTATCGTGGTTGGCAAAGACGGTATGGTTGTGGACACAGTCGCTTTTACTGTCGGTGTGCGTAGCCACGGTAAACGGAACTCCCGTGCCCTGCGTCAGCCGCATCGCCAGCTCTGAGCCAGCCGCATTAGCCCGAGCTACATCGGCCGGGTTATCCTTATCCAGCTCGTCTTTAGCCCACGATTGGATATAAATAATTGCTTCGTCAGTGCGCTGAGCCGGAGCACATCGCTCCATTTCTTCCACACTGGCTTCCATGAAGTCCACACCCGACCAACGGCCAGCCGTAGCCTCCGGAGAAAACGATTCAGCGTTAGGTTGAACCGTGCATAAAGCATCGGCTCGCACCTCACCCTTGCGGGCATTGTCTGCCGTTCCATAGACGGCGTAGACCGTTGCCGCGCGGATATTCTGGCTGTAGTTAATCTTGATTGTGGACAAAGTCCTTCACCTCTTTGCGAAGAGAAGAAACCTCGGAGCCAATGCTTTCTACAGCCTCAGACACGGGGGCCACGCCGTCGATATTCGCGCGGCGAGCCAACTGGTTTAGATTGACGCCAATCCGCCGCAGTTGGTCGTTCATCTCGTCCAGGCGGCGCAGCGTGTCCGGGGCCAAACGCTTTTGCGTCAGCACGCTCTCCTCCTCCGCGAGGACATAGAGAGCTTCCCGGAACACGACGGCCTTTTGCACCCCTACGACCCGTACGACCTCCTCGACAAATCGGTCTAAATCCTTATCGAGGCGCACGGTTGTACGCGAATATGTCGAGAACTTGTCTCGCATATCCACCTCCTACTTATCGTGCTTACTGTGGCAGGGTGGCCCCGACTGCTGATGCAGCCAGGGCCACAGTCTGTTTGTAAGGGTCACGCTTCTCCGGTGTCGGCCCCCTGAATCTGCGGGGCAGATTCAGGCGTACTCGCCACCGTCAAAGACGGCCCTCACAAACAGGCGGCCAGCAAATACGTGCCGCCAGAACGAAACTAAGCCTTGGGGAAGATTCCATCGACCGCGTCGTTGATGCTTTACCGCCGCGAGGTCCATACGAAGCGAAAATCACGGTCCGACTATGGGACGGAACGACTTACCGCCCGACAATCCGGGCAAGGACAAAGGGGGAATTCCGGCGAATTGCCGTCGAGAAGCGGGATAGCAAGCTCAACTCGACGTCGACCAATTGGGATAAGAGCAAGAACTTCTCGGCGTTCATTACCGACGTCTCTAAGCCGGCCATCCGGGCGGCACGTCTGCGACCGAACACGCGCGCCCGGTATGAGCTCGCATTAAAGCAGGCCGAAGCACAGCTAGGAAAACACGCCATTGGCGAAGCTGTGAAATTCCGAACTCTCGAACACGCATTGCAGGCCATCGCCACCGCAAACGGGTCGGAATCTGCACGGCAGGCCCGCACCGTCGTGAGCAAGTACATTCTGGATCAGCTCATCCGCGAGGGTGTTATCGACCACAACCCGTTACGCGGAATCAGCATCGACCTCGGCGAGGTCAAGAAGGGCAATAAACCACAAGGTGGTCACGCCCTGACGAACGCCCAATACGACGCCGTTGTAGACCATCTCATTGCACGCGATACCGCCAGACCGTTACCACCGGGCACGGACAGACGAGCAAGCTCCATCGCAAAACATGACAACGTGGTCGCGCTGGCACTACTGCAAGCGGGGACGGGACTTCGCATCTCCGAGGCACTGGCAGTGACGAGGCATTCTGTAAAAGTCGCTAATGGGCAGATCGCTATCAGCATTACATCTGAGCAATCCAAAACGCACAGAGGCCGTTCTATCCCGTTCCTGGACAAGCGTGTCGAAAAGTTTTGGTTAAACCGGCTCGACGGACTAGGAACGGCCGACCCACTGATCCCTTCGCCAGGAGACAAGCAGGCGCACTGGCGCACCGACAACGCCGTGAAAGCGTCAGCGGCTCTGTTTAAAGATGTCGGCGCGCAGGTCCAGGACGACCACATCGCTTTAATGAGATCCCATGACTGGCGCACGGTGCTCAATAACCGGGCCATCGCGCGAGGGGTGCCCGCCCAGGTGCGTGCAGCCTACTTCGGGCATGACGTCGACGTGAACGCGCGCAACTACACGGATTGGACTGATGTCGACGCTATGCGGGGAGCCTTGAATCTCGGTGAAGAAAGTGGGACTCAAAACGGGACTTAAGAGTCGGTAATCCGCGGTAAGGCGCAGTAAGGCCCAGTATGCTTATACCTCTCTAATCAGCAGGTAAAAGGGTAATAACTGCAGGTGGCTCGAACTTGAGGGTGAGAACCCAGAGGTCGTAGGTTCGAATCCTGCCCCCGCTACTAAGAGCAAGGCCCCCTCACTGGAAACGGTGAGGGGGCCTTCGTCATGTCCGTATGATTCAGTGTCGGCTGTTAACCTTTCACTATGGGCGCTAAAACAACTCTTGGAAGGTTGCTCGCAGGTGCTGTGGGCATCCCGGTGCTCACGGTGCTGATCAGTTTCATTATCAATGACCCGAATTCGGCGTGGAGTGTCACAGATGCGCTCATTATGGCGGTGGGGGCGTCGCTGACAACAGTGTGGGTTGCTGCTCTGGGTGGGTACCATTTCTTGCGGTCGCGCAGGGCTCCAGTGAGGGGCACCGTCGTGGCTTGGGCCGGGGTGGGGTGCGTGATGCTGCTCCTTGGTTTTGGTTCGACGGCGCTTTATGCGTGGGAAGAAGTCGCGGCAGGGCAGGCGCTGCCCATAAATAACCTCTTTATCTTGCTTATCCCGCTCGGCATTATCGCGGTAGCCGTTGCTTTTTCGCGCTCTTGACTGGGGCTTGTGGGTGCCTGTGCTACCCGCGAAAATAAGCCAGCGCACGCGTTGGGCGGTGCCGGAGCACTCTGGGAAGAAGTGGCTGCTCGCATCGGGGGGGGTTCACTGGAAACAGTGAGGGGGACTTCGTCATCCCCGGGGTTGGAATTTTGTGGGAGCATGGGGTCATGAGCGCGAATAAAGATACTTCCACGAAGCAGCCGTATAACTCCGCCGGCGAAGGCTGGACGTACCTCACCCAGCTGGACGCAGAACACAGCCAGGAAGAGGGGGAAGGCCGTGCCGTCCCTGAGGTTCGCATCCAGGAAAAGCTTGGGCACGCGTCCGTCGTCCGCATTGCCTTCCGAAAGGGGGACGTCATGGCGGACCACCACGCACCGGCACCGATCATGGTGCTTGGCCAGACCGGTGAGGTCGAGTTCGACGTTGGCGGAGAGACACTTCTCATCAAGCCAGGCACCGCGGTCTCTGTGGTGGCGAACGTCTCCCACGAGCTGCGCGCGGTCAACGGACCAGCCACGGTGACCTTGATGCTGATCACCGGGCCCGAGGGGTAAAACTCCGGCACGACACGAAAAAGCAAACAGTGCCAGAATGGAAGTATGGCTGATTTTGAGAACCCCATTGAGATCCTGAAGGAAGACGAGGCCCTGGAGCTGATGGGTGACCAGCAGCTCGGTCGCCTGGTTGTTCGCATCAAGGATGACTTCGACATCTACCCGTTGAACTACGTGGTGAACGAGGGGAAGATCTACTTCCGCACCGCGGAGGGCTCCAAGCTGTTTACCGTGTCCATCAACGAGCGGGTGCTCTTCGAAGCCGATGATCACACCGAGGACAAGGCATGGTCCGTCATCGTCAAGGGACGCGCTCGCATCCTGCAGAGGACGGACGAGATCCAGGAGGCCGACGAGCTGCCGCTGAAGCCGTGGCTGCCGACCCTGAAGTACAACTACGTGGAGATCACCCCTGAGGAGATCTCCGGCCGGCGCTTCCAGCTCGGCGAGGAGCCGGAGCGCTACTAGCTCCAGCAATAATCCCCCATCCGGTGAGCACGTACTGACCGGATGGGGGATTTTTTGTGCCCAGCTGGGCTGGGGAGGGACGCGCTAGTGGGGAGGAGAAGGCGCTACTCGCGGGGGTCGGTGCTGTTGGTTGAAACAGCGGACTCGGCATCTTTCGCGGCCTCGGCATCTTTCGTGGCATCGCCAGCCACAGGCTCGTCGGCGGCAGCCTCGCCCTTCGGGTCGGTCAGCCCCCTCGTGGTTCCAGGTTTCCGAAGCTCATAGGCCTCGCCGAGTGCCGGGAACATGTCATTGCCGCGCAGATAGCGCACCACCGAGTTCACCAGTGCGGCCACCGGCACCGCGAACACCGCGCCCGCCAGGCCGAAGAGGTACGTGCCCGCGGCCACCACCACGATTACCGCGAGCGGGTGCAGCGCCACAGCGTGCCCCATCAGGAAGGGCTGCAGCACGTGGGTCTCAATCTGGTGCACCGCCGTCACGATGATCACCATGACGATCGCGGTGAACACGCCCTGGTCCACCAGGCCGATCAGAGCAGGCACCGCACCGGAAATCAGCGCGCCCACGATCGGGACGAAGGAGGCGATGAAGACCAGCACCGAAATCGGAATCGCGAACGGCACCTTCATCACCCAGCAGCCAATACCCACCGAGACCGCGTTCAACGCGGCGACCAGCACCTGGACGTGGGCGAACGTCCCGAGCGAGACCCAACCGCGGCGGAAAGCCTCATCCATTGGCACCTGCGATGCCTGGGGCGCCAGGGATACCAGCCACAGCCAGATGCGCCGGCCCTCGTAGAGGAAGAAGAACAGGGTGATCAGGAAGATCAGCAGGGCAGCCCCCGAGTTCACCGCCGTTGTGCCGGTGCGCACCGCGCCGTCCGCGATGGTTTTGGAGTTCTCGGACAGCGCGCCCTGCACGTGGCTAACCATCTCGGAGAGCTTCGCCTGCGTGAGCTTAAACGGGCCGTTCTCCAGCCAATCAACGATCTGATTCACGCCCTGACGGGCGGAATCCCGCATCGCCGGCACCCCAGAGATCAGCTGGGTCGTGAACAGCGTTATGCCCGCCGAGATGAGCCCGATCAGCCCCAGAACCGTCAGCAAAGATGCCAGGGAGCGGGGGAGGCGCAGCTTGACGTCGAGAAAATTGACGACCGGGGTGAGCATCGCGGAAAACAGCACCGCGATGGCCAGCGGCGCCACAACCACCGCGAGCTTTTCCACCAACCGGGCGCCGACGATCGCCCCGCCCGCGATCAGCAGCAGGCATGCGCTCCACCAGGCGGCGAGCACCAGCCCGTACGGCAGGTGAGCGCGAGAGGGCAGAATCCGCTGCCTCTGCTCGGGGATAGTTTCAGCCATGCATCAAATAATAAGCCCGCGGGCGGCCCGCCACCCACCCTGCTGCAAGAAAATCAGGGGGGAATGCGACCGGGGAAGCCCAACGCATGTGGGCCTCGCGCATTCGCGTTTTAGCGCTTCAGCCCCGCGATCATGGTTTTCAAGTTGCTGCGCAGGAAATCCTCGTAAGTCCCGGCGACCGTGCCTGGCTTGCCGAGCTCATCGGAGTGCAGCGGCTCGGCGAAGATCGGAATCCCGGCTTCCTTCGAGACGGTCTTCATGGGGCGCGTATCCACGTTCGACTCCACGAACAGGTGCTTCGGGCGCTTGTCCTTCAGCTGGCGCACGAGGTGTCCGATCTGCGCGGGGGAGCCGTTTTCATCCGTGTCGATCTGCCAGATATACAGCTGCTCCATGTCATAGGTGTCGACCATGTATTGGAAGGCGTGTTCGCTGGCCACGAGCACACGATCCTCCTTCGGCAGCGCACCGATCTGCTCGCGGTAGTCGGCGTCGATGCTCTCCAGCATGGCCTTGTACTCCGCGCCCTTCTCCTCGATCTGATCGGCGCGCTCGGGCAGAGCCTCCGCCAGCGCCGCGGTCACGTTCTCGGCCATCGCGATGCCGACGGTCGGGTCCAGGAAGGCGTGCGGGTTGATCTCCTGATTGCCCTTTTCGTCCTTGAGGTACTTCGGTTCCACGCCCTTGGTGGTCTCGACCATCTGGGAATCGTCCAGGCCCGCGGTGTTCTTCAGTTTCGCGAGCCAGCCGTGCTCGCCGCCCTCGAGGTTGAGCCCGTTGTAGAACAGCAGGTCGGCCTCGCTCGTCGCATCCAGGTCCGCGGGCAGGGGGTCGTAGTCGTGCGGGTCCGTGCCGGTCGGCACGAGGTTATGGACGTTCACCGCCTCGCCGCCGATCTCCTCCACCAGGTCCGCCAGCAGCGTGAAGGTGGTGACGACGTTCAGCTGCTCACCGTCTGCCTTCTCCTCCGTCGAGAAGGTCACGGCCCCGAACACGAGGGCACCGCCCACCAGGAGGGCCAACAGCGCGGCCAGTGGCTTATTGCCCAGCGAGCGAGCGACCAGGCCCTTGCCTGGCGCGAAGAGGAAAGCCAGCAGGAACAGCGCGCTGGCGGTCAGCACGATCGTGACACCGGAGGACACGTTGTAGCTATAGCTCAGGAACAGCCCCACTACGGAGCTGAGCGCCGAGATCGCCACCGAAAGCCCGATCATCACTCCCAGCCGGTTCGTCAGCAGGTACGCCGCCGACGCCGGAGTGATCAGCAGGGAGACCACCAGGATCACGCCCACCGTCTGCAGGGAAATGACCGTCACCAGCGTGAGCACCACCATCAGCCCGTAGTGGATTGCCCGCACGGGCACGCCAGCCGACTGGGCCATCATGGGGTCGAAGGTGCTGAGCTTGAGCTCCTTGTAAAAGACCAGCGTGAGAATCAGCACGGCAGCGGCGATGCCGATCGAGAGGTTGCGGTCGGCGTCCTGAACGGTCAGGACGTTGCCGAAGAGGATCTCCGTCAGATCCGTCGCCGTCTGCGCTTTCGCCATGAGCAGCACGCCGATCGCGAAGAAGGTGGAAAAGACGATGCCGATCGCCGAATCATTCTTCACCGTGGAGCGTTCGCTGATCAGCCCGATCGCCAGTGTGGCGAGTAGGCCCGCGACCACCGCCCCGAGGAAGAGGTTCGTGCCGAGCAGGTAGGAGGCCGCGACCCCCGGTAATACGGCGTGCGAGATGGCATCACCGATCAGGGCCATGCCGCGCAGCACGATGAAGCTGCCGACGATGCCGCAGGCCACGCCCACGATCACCGAGGTGATCAGCGCTTTTTTGCAGGTAGCCGTGGCTGAGTAGTGAGTCGAGGAACTCCGCGATCATGCTGTCTCCTCCTGAAGAGCTGCCTGCCGTGGCGTGGGGTGGGCTGGTGCTGACGGCTCGCGGATGACGAGCGCGCCGAAGGCCTTCTGCAGCACGTCGGGGACGAAGACCTCCTCGGTGGGACCCGCCGCGACGAGCTCGCCGTTGAGGACGATGAGGTCGTCGTAGTAGTCGCGCACCGTGTTCATGTCGTGGTGCACGACGACGACGTGCTTGCCCGCGTCCGCCATCTGCCGCAGCAGGGTCACGATCGTCTTCTCGCTGGGGACGTCGATGCCGACGAAGGGCTCGTCCAGGAAGATGTACTCCGCGTCCTGGACGATGGCGCGGGCAAAGAGGACGCGCTGGAACTGTCCGCCCGAGAGTTCGCTGATGTGGCGGTGGCGGAAGTCCCACATGTCGACGTCCTTGAGAGCCTGGGTGGCTGCTTCGCGTTCGGTCTTGCCGGGGCGGTGGAAGAGCCCCAGTCGCGGGTAAGTGCCCATCAGGACGGTGTCGAAGACGCTGGTGGGGAAGTTGCGGTCGAGGTCAGAGCGCTGCTCGATATACGCGATTGCGCGGCGCTGCTCGGCGGGGGCCTTGCCGTCGAGGGTGACGGGGTAGTCGGCAGGGGTGCCGGTGGTGCTTGTGCCGTGGACGTTGTGTTTGTCCAGGATCTGAAGCATCGCCTTCATGAGGGTGGATTTGCCCGAGCCATTGGGGCCGATGATGCCGTGCATGCCGGGGGAGTCGAGGGTGAAGCTGATGTTCCGAATCGCGGTGTTCGCGCCGTAGCTCACGCTCAAGTTCTGGACGCTAATACTCATGACAGCCAAGAATAGTGTTCAGTTCAATGAATCACCAAGTTCAATGTATTGAACTTTGGGGTGGGGTGGTGTTGGGGGGGTAGCGCCAGGACTGCCATGCGCGTTGGCGTAGGCGGTGTCTGGTGCGGGCGCTATGGTTAGAGGGAATCGAGCCCCACCTGTCACATAAGGAACACGCCATGCAGCGCACCACCCGGACCCATGCCCGCCACCACCGCACCCTGCGCGGGCGCATCCTGCGAGGTGCTGCGGGTCTGCTCGCCAGCCTCGGCATCGCTGCCGGGCTGGGCGTCGGCACGGCCGGGCAGGCGGCGGCCAACCCGATGGGCTCCCTCGACGCAGCGCTCACGGCCACCGGCCAGCCAGGCCCACACCGTGTGCCGGGGCACTACTTCACCTCGCCCACCGCGCCGGCTGCCCAGCAGCGCATCAAGCCCCGCGCTCTGCTGGGGCCATCCACCCCGATCATGGTGGGCGACAGCATCTGCACCCTCTCTGTGACGGGTATTGATGCCGCGGGCAACAAGGTGGGAATCACCGCCGCTCACTGTGGCGTGCCGGGGAGCCCGGTGCGCTCCCTCGACGCCCCCGAGGCCGGTGTGATCGGCAAGGTCGTGAAGTTCGGCAACCTGGACTACTCCGTCATCCGCCTGCGCCCCGACGTGCAGCTGACCCGGAACTACGGTCGCGTGGCGCTGAACCGTAGCGGTGGCCCGGCGCCTGCTGTGCCGAATGCAGCCTGCAAGACCGGTGTGGCCACCGGCACCAAGTGTGGGCCGGTGCTGGGGCATCTTGGCCAGACCTTCGTGAGCCACATCTGCGCCTCCCTCGGGGACTCCGGCGCACCCGTCTACGCGGGTGGTCGCCTGGTCGGCATCCTCAACGGTGGCTTCCAGCCGCTGCCGAGCTGCACCACCCCGCTGCAGGGCCCGCTGCACTCCCCGGCAGTGTCCACCACCTGGGATGCCATCGCAGCGGACATGAACGCGCTCGGCGGTTCCGGCGCGGGCTTCCGCCTGCCCTAACGGATAGCGTGAGCGGAAAACGCTAGTGCGCAGCACTGGCGTGCCGGCGCACAGCAACGCCCCTGACGCCCAAGCGCGAGCGCAGAACCCTCGGTCATAAAGCTGCCCCCGACGACACATCGTCGGGGGCAGCTGCGCGTTGGGGTAGGGTGCGCAGGGTCTAAAGATTGAGGGGGTTAGCCCAGCCGACCACGGCCGAGCTGCAGCAGCGCCTTGGCGATCTCCACGCCCTCGGAGCCGAACTCCTCACGGAACTGGTTAATGATCGCCACCTCGCGGGTATAGACCAGGCGAGTACCGCCGGAGCCCAGGCGAGTCTTGCCGATGGCCTTCGAGACGGCGGAACGGCGGTGGATCGCATCAATGATCGTCCGATCCATCCGGTTGATCTCCTGGCGATACTTCTGAATCTCCTCATCGGAGAGCGGATCATCGGTACCGGAGGGCATGCGCACCTCGAAGCCCTTAGCCGGAACCTCCGGCCCCTCCCCGATGCCAGGGTTCATCGTTGCGCCATCTTCGCTAGTCATAGCTTTGATTGTACGTCGCGCAGCCGTGTCTGGGGTATCTACTAGCCTGGTAGGCGATGAACACTCCTGATGAGCAAGATGGTCTCTTTCCCATGAGCCCTGGTGCCGCACGTCCGGCGGACCAGACGGCCAGCCCTGCCGGCGAGCAGCCAGCAACCGGTGCGAGCGGACCGGAGGCAGAACAGGCAGAGGAAGTGCCGCTGCCGGAACCGCAATTCGACGCTGAGTTCGACTCTGGGTTCGACCCAGGGTTCGACCCAGCCCCGCCCCCGGAGGACGCCCCACCCGCGGGTTACGAAGAGCTGGTCGCGCTCATGAACGAGGCTGCGGCCCAGCCGAGTACGCAGGACGAACATGCCCCTGCGCAATCGATGGGCCAGCAGGTGCCGAACCAGTCACAGCCGGGGCAGGCACAATTTTCGCAGGCACAGCACACCGGGGGCGTCGACGACTTCCTGGGAACCGCAAGCGGCGGGAACCGACGTGGTGAAATGGCAGCGGGAAGTCCCTTCGACCGCCGCCACGCGCCGGACAACCGTGAGCAACTGCTGGCCGGGTTAAACCCGCAGCAGAAGGAAGCCGTGCAGCACACCGGCAGCCCGCTGCTCATCGTCGCGGGCGCGGGATCCGGGAAAACCAGCGTGCTGACCCGCCGCATCGCCTGGCTGCTGTCCACCGGTGTTGCGCCCTGGCAGATCCTCGCTATCACCTTCACCAATAAGGCTGCGGCGGAGATGCGCGAGCGCGTTGCGGACCTCGTTGGTCCCGCCGCTGAGCGGATGTGGGTATCCACCTTCCACTCCATGTGCGTGCGCATCCTGCGCAGCAACGCCCACCTCGTGGCGGGGCTGAACACCAACTTCACGATCTATGACTCGGATGACTCCAAGCGCCTGATCACCATGGTCATCAAGGACCACAACCTGGACGTCAAGGAGTTCGCGCCCCGCGGCGTGCTCTCCACGATCAGCAACTGGAAGAACGAGCTCGTCGGGCCTACTGCTGCGAAGGCCGAGGCGGACGCGGACAGCAACTTCCACAAGCAGACCGTTGCTTCGCTGTACGCGGATTACCAAAAGCGCCTGCGGGCGGCGAACGCCGTGGACTTCGACGACCTGATCGGCGAGGTCGTCGGCATCCTGCGCAATAACCCGCAGGTCGCCGAACACTACCGCCGCCGCTTCCGCCACGTGCTCGTCGACGAGTACCAGGACACCAACCACGCGCAATATGTGCTGGTCTCCACCCTCGTCGGCGAGGAGGGAAGCGGTGGTGGCGAACTCGCCGTAGTGGGTGATGCAGACCAGTCCATCTACGCCTTCCGTGGCGCGACGATCCGCAATATCGAGGAATTCGAGCGCGACTACCCGAACGCCCACACCATCCTTCTGGAGCAGAACTACCGCTCCACGCAGACCATTCTCTCCGCGGCGAACGCCGTGATCGACCGCAATACCGAGCGGCGACCCAAGAAGCTGTGGACCGACCTCGGTCAGGGCGAGAAGATCGCCGGTTACGTGGCGGATAACGAGCACGACGAGGCCCGCTTCATCGCAGGCGAGATCGACCGGCTCGTCGACGAAGGGGTGGCCTACGGGGACATCTCCATCATGTACCGCACCAACAACGCCTCCCGCGCGTTGGAGGACGTGCTCATGCGCTCCGGGCTGCCGTACAAGGTGGTGGGCGGCACCCGCTTTTACGAGCGCAAGGAGATCCGCGACATCGTTTCCTACCTCAAGGTGCTCGATAACCCGGAGGACACGGTCGCGCTGCGCCGCATCATCAACACCCCGCGGCGAGGCATCGGCGACCGGGCGCTCGCGCAGGTCACCGTCCACGCCGAAGCGCAGGGCGTGAGCTTCGCGCAGGGGCTGCGCGACGCCGCTGAGGACAAGGTCGCCCGGCTCGGCGGGCGTGGTCGCAACGCCATCGCGGGCTTCCTCAGCATGATGGACGGCTTGCGAAAGACGGTCGAGGACGCGGAACTGCGCGCCTCCGACGGCAGTCCGCTGGGCCTGCCGGACCTGGGCGCGATCATCGCCGCCATCGTGGAGCAGAGCGGCTACCGGGCCGAGCTGGAGAAGTCTAATGATCCGCAGGATCAGACCAGGCTGGATAACGTCAACGAGTTGATCAGCGTGGGCCACGAGTTCAGCCAGGAGGCGGCCCACCAGAAGGCCTACGAGGAGATGCCCGCCGGGAAGGCGGTGCAGCCCGAGGTGCAGCTCACACAGGACGTCGCCGACGCGATGCTGGACGAGGGCGAGGCCCCGCTGGGCAGCGTGCAGGCCTTCCTGGAACGGGTCAGCCTGGTCGCTGATGCCGACCAGATCCCTGAGGAGGGCGCAGGCCAGATCACGCTGATGACCTTGCACACCGCCAAGGGGCTGGAGTTTCCGGTCGTCTTCCTCACCGGCTGGGAGGACGGCCAGTTCCCGCACATGCGTGCGCTGAGCGACCCGACGGAGCTCGCCGAGGAACGCCGCCTGGCCTACGTGGGCATTACCCGCGCGAAGGAAAAGCTCTACATCTGCCGCGCGATCACCCGTTCCGGCTGGGGTGCGCCCGTGAACAACCCTCCCTCGCGCTTCCTCTCCGAGGTGCCGGAGGAACTGGTGGAGTGGCTCCGCGAGGAGCCGGATTGGTCCGGCTCGTGGGGCAGTGGCGGCTATGCCGATGGCTCAAGCTTCGGCGGCGGCTCTGGCTACTCGGGAGGCTGGGGTCGCTCCGGGGGATGGGGCTCCGGTGGTTCTGGCAGCTACGGCAGCCGGAGTGGCGGTTTCGATGGCGGGCGGACCTACGGTGCAGGCCGTGCGGGATCAGGCTTTAGCTCCGCGGGCAGCGGCTCTGGTGGCGCGTCCGGCGGCAACTCCACCGGTTTCCGTCCGGGCAAAGCTGCGGGTAAGGGCGCGGCAGCGAAGGCTAAGAAGAAGCCCACCGACCGCAGCGGCAAGCCCCTGGAGCTGGCCGTGGGTGACCGGGTTAACCACGACAAGTACGGCCTTGGCACCGTCAAGAGCGTCGATGGGGTGGGCAGCCACACCACCGTCATGATTGACTTCGGCAGCCGTGGCACCGTGCGGCTCATGCTCTTCGGCGGCGTGCCGATGGAGAAGCTCTAGGGCAGGGGCGGTACCGCCCCTAGATCGTGCGCTTTAACAAACCCAGTGCGGTCGTTATAAGAACAACAGCTCCCACCCGTGCAGGGTGGGAGCTGTTGTCGTTTTAGCGACGGCCTAGAGCTCGATGCCGAGGTTCCGCAGCCACGGCACCGGGTCGATCGGGCCGGAGCCGTTCGGGTGGATCTCGAAGTGCAGGTGCGAGCCGGTGGAGAAGCCCTCGTTGCCCATGCCGGCGATCTTCTGGCCGGCGGTCACGCGGTCACCGACGGAGACGTCGATGGTGGCGATGTGGCCGTAGACGGTGATGTCACCATTGTCGTGCTTGATGCGCACCCAGTTGCCGAAACCGGAAGCCGGGCCTGCGTCGATGACGGTGCCGTCCTTGACTGCGAGGATCGCGGTGCCGATGGCGTTAGCGATGTCCACGCCGTTGTGGTTGGTGCCCCAGCGAGCACCGAAACCGGAGGTGAAGGACCCCTCGGCAGGCTTAGCAGCCTGTGGGGCGCGGGATGCGGCGTCAGCGGCAGCGCGCTGCTTCGCGAACTCCAGAGCGGAGGAGAGCTGTGCGGACAGGTCGGCGGTGGTCTCCTGCAGCTGCGGGACCTCCAGGATGCGCGGCGCATCAGCTGCGGAGCTGCCCTCGGCCTCCTGGGCCAGGAAGGAGGAGTCAGCCGCCAGCTCGATGGAGCCATCAGCTGGGGTAGCGGAGTTTGCCTGCTGAGCGCCAGCGGTTGCGCCTGCAGCGCCAGCCGTGGATACGGCACCCGTTGCAACGGCGACCAATGCGAGACGGCGCTTGGCGCTGTTATCTACCTTGCGGTGCTGCCCAACGCGCCGGGTGCTGGAGGTCTTCTGCACGTTCCTTGCCCTTTCAAGCTCTGGAGACTGTGATCTACTCGCTGGTTTTTCGTAACCAGATCGTTATGAACGAGAGTTACTCTATTGTTTCCTTCCGTATCTTTCAACCAATATTGCGGGAATATAACAATGAGTGAACGCTGTGGCTGGTGTGGTTAACGGGGGAATGGTGGGGAGGTGGATTGAAAGTGCAGATCAGGGTGCATTTTTGCGGGATGATGTGGCGCATTTTGGTCGTCGTTTTCGCGGAATACACCCAAAAGGGTGGGGAAAGTCACATTTTTTCCGCCGATATTCCTGGCTCATGCCCCTTCTCTGGATTCGACCAGGGCAACAGTCACGCGAGGTTCACCCTGTCTTCGCCCGGAAACGCCGGAAAGTGCCGTGAATGTCACAGCGCGGGCAGCGGCAGGCACAATAGACACTGTGAGTAGACAAGCCGACAACCCCCGTTCCAGACCGCGCCGCAGTGCTGCCCGCCAGGCAGGACGCCGCCCGGCCGGCCCCCACCGGCGCCCGCCGGCACGTCCGTCGTCTATTCAGGCCGCTCCGGCCGGGCGCTCCGCGGCAGGTCAAAGCTCTCAGGACCGTTTCCACCGTTCGGAACGCGGCGAGCGTACCGTCCCACGCACGGGCCAGCGACAGCAGCCGGGAAGGGGGGCGGGGCTGAAGCACCGTTGGGCGTTGTGGCGCCCCCATATCAAGCGTTTCCTTCCCTCCCTGCTGGCCAACCACGGGGTCACGATCGCGATCGCCCTGACCTTCGCAGTGATCGTGGGAATTGGTGCGAAATTCTCGATGGTGCCCAGCGTCCTCGCCAGCGTCTGGATGGTGGCGAACGCCGCCCCGCTGAAAATGCAGGGTGTGGAGCTGGGATTCGTCCCACTGCTCCCCGCGATTGCCGTGATCCTCGGCCACTCCCGCCGCATCACGAAGGCGCTGGGGGATAAGGTCAGCGTCCGGGGCTTAAGGGTCTTCGCCGCTCTCGGTATTGGTCTGCCGATGGTGCTGACCTTTATCGCTTGGCTCATGCTCCTGGATGCAGGTCGTGTCTTCGACGTCCAGGCGCCCCACCTGGGGCGGGCGCTGTTGAACACCTTCCTCGTTAACGGGCTGGCCGTGGCTATCGGGATGCGGGGGCGCATCTGGCGGGCCCTGCTGATGCGCCGCCACTGGCCGACCTGGCCCGTGGAGTCCGTCCGCCTGGGTCGGAACTTCCTGGGCTGGATGTGTGTCGCCGGCCTCCTGGGCGTCGTGATCGCCCTGATCGGCAACTGGTCCGCCGCCAGGGCGGCTTATGAGATCGCGCCGGGCTTCTGGCCAGGCGTGGGGATGACCCTCCTGGCACTGCTCTACCTGCCGAACATCGTCATCGGGGCGGCAGCCGTCTTACTGGGCGGGGAGTACAACCTCGGCTTTGGTCTATTTAGCCTGTTCAATATCACCAACGTGGAGCTGCCCCCGCTGCCGATCCTGGCCGCCGCCCCAAATGCCCCCATCCCGGGTGGGCCGTTCCTGCTGGCGATCCCGGCGATCGTCGCCGTGGCCACCGTCTACCGCTTCGTGCGTCAGCGCAGCTACGTGGAGTCCCCGGTCTTCACGGGCCTGGGAGCTGGCGTCGCTGCCTTGGTGTTTGCCTTCATTGGTGCGTGGTTGGCACGCGGAGTGCTGGGCACCGTCGGCATCACCGGGCCGCTGCCGTGGCTCGCCGCCGTGGAGGCGGGTGGCTGGTTGCTGCTGCCCGCTACGGTGCTGATGTGGTTCCTTGCCCGCGCCGGTGCCACGGTGACCGAGGCCGTCCCGGCCGACGAGGTCGCTTCTGCCGAGGACGCCGAGCGCGAAGACGCCGAGTACGAGGACGATGACGCTGACTACGACGGCGAGGACGCCTCCGATGACGGAGATGTTGCCGCAACCGACATCGCCGATGATCAGGACGTCGAAAACGAAGATGCCGACGACGGGGACGTCGCCGCGGATGACGCTGAGGACGAAGACGCCGCCTCCAACAACGTGGACGCTGCCGCGGATGACGTCGCTGAGAACGCTGAGGGCGAGGCCGAGACCGTCGCCGCCGAAGAAGACGAAGAAAACGATGAGACCGACAACGCGGACCTCGAAGACCAGACCGACGCCGACGGCGAGAACAGCGAGATCGAGGAGAACGAGGAGAACTAATGAGTCAGAATTTTCACACCACACTGCCCGCACCCCAGGGCCGACCGCTGCGCATCGTCGCGCTGGCCTCCGGCTCTGGCACGCTCGTCCAAGCCCTCATCGACAACCTGGACTCGGCGAAGGTCGAGCTGCTCGCCATCGGGGCGGACCGCGATTGCGCCGCGCTCGAGCGAGCCGAGAAGGCGGGCCTGCCCACCTTCAAGGTGGAATACATCCCCAAGGTCACCGACCGTGGGCAGTGGAACCGTGACCTCATTGCGGCGCTGGAAAGCTGGGACGCCGACCTCATCGTTTCCGCCGGGTTTATGCGCATCATCGGCGCGGACGTCGTGGAACGCTTCCCGGGCCGCATCATCAACACCCACCCCGCGCTGCTGCCCTCCTTCCCGGGCGCACAGGCGGTCGTGGATGCGATCGAATACGGCGTGAAAGTCACCGGCTCGACCGTGCACGTGGTGGACGCCGGGGTTGATTCCGGCCCGATCGTGGCACAGGAAGCGGTAAACGTGCACCCAAGCGATAAAGTGGAATCGTTGCACGAAAAAATTAAGCACGTGGAGCGGCGTTTGATCGTGCAGGTCCTGCACGAGATCGCAGGAAACGGACTCACCATCGAGGGACGAAAGGCCCAGATCAGCAGCAATGACTGAACTTTCGAATTCTAAGAACCCAGCGCAGGCAACCGGCGAGCGCAAGCCCATCCGCCGCGCCCTGGTCAGCGTGTACGACAAGACCGGCCTGGAGGAGCTCGCGCAGGGCTTGCACGCCGCAGGGGTGGAGATTGTCTCCACCGGCTCGACCGCCAAGAAGATCGCTGATGCCGGCGTGCCCGTCATCGAGGTGGAACAGCTCACCGGCTTCCCCGAGGTCCTCGAGGGCCGCGTGAAGACCCTGCACCCGCGCGTGCACTCCGGCATCCTCGCCGACACCCGCAAGCAGGACCACCTTGACCAGCTCAAGGAGCTGGAGATTGAGCCCTTCGAGCTGGTGGTCGTGAACCTCTACCCGTTCACCCAGACCGTCGCCTCCAGGGCCTCCTATGACGAGGTCATCGAGCAGATCGACATCGGCGGCCCGTCGATGGTGCGCGCCGCCGCGAAGAACCACGCCTCCGTCGGCGTCGTCGTGGACCCGACCAGCTACGACGAGGTCGTTGCTGCTGCGAAGGAGGGAGGCTTCACCCTCGCGCAGCGCACCGAGCTGGCCATGAAGGCCTTCCAGCACACCGCCTCCTACGATGTCGCGGTAGCCAGCTGGCTGACCGCCCAGGTTGGCAAGGATGACGAGCAGTTCCCGACCTGGTCCGGCGCCTCCTATGAGAAGGCCCACGACCTGCGCTACGGCGAGAACCCGCACCAGAAGGCCGCGGTCTACACCGCGCCGGGCGAGGAGCCTGGCCTGGCGCAGGCAGAGCAGTTCCACGGCAAGGAGATGTCCTACAACAACTACACGGACGCCGACGCCGCGTGGCGCGCCGCCTGGGACCACGAGCGCCCGGCCGTCGCGATCATCAAGCACGCCAACCCGTGTGGCATCGCTGTGTCCGAGGAGTCCATCGCTGCCGCTCACCGCGCCGCGCACGCCTGTGACCCGATGTCCGCCTTCGGCGGCGTCATCGCCGTCAACCGCCCGGTCAGCGTGGAGATGGCCAAGCAGGTTGCGGAGATCTTCACCGAGGTCATCGTCGCCCCGGATTACGAGGATGGCGCGGTTGAGATCCTGAGCCAGAAGAAGAACATCCGCATCCTCAAGGCCGCCGCCCCGACCCGGGCTGCCATTGAGTCTCGCGCGATCTCCGGTGGGCTGCTGCTGCAGGAGCGCGACGTCATCGACGCCAACGGCGACGCCCCGGCCAATTGGACCCTGGCTGCCGGCGAGCCGGCCGACGAGGCCACCCTCGCCGAGCTGGAGTTCGCGTGGCGTTCCGTGCGTGCCGTGAAGTCCAACGCCATCCTTCTTGCCGCCGACGGCGCCACCGTGGGCGTGGGCATGGGCCAGGTCAACCGCGTGGACGCCGCGAAGCTCGCCGTCGAGCGTGCCAACACCCTGTCCGACGGTGCGGAGCGCGCCAAGGGTGCGGTCGCCGCGTCCGATGCATTCTTCCCATTCGCTGATGGCTTCGAGGTGCTCGCCAACGCCGGCGTGCGCGCTGTGGTCCAGCCGGGTGGTTCCGTCCGCGACGCCGAGGTCATCGAAGCCGCCACGAAGGCCGGCGTGACGATGTACCTCACCGGGGAGCGTCACTTCTCGCACTAACCCCGAGCGCATGAGCGCACAGTGAGAGGCCGAGCAGCAGAAACGCTGCCCGGCCTCTTTCTATCTTTTTGGAACCAGACGCGGTGGGGCCGAATATGAGATGATGATCACACCATAAATAGCTCGCCCAGCCGACAACGGGAGGTTTTTAACCCATGCCACTGAACCCGCAGCCACAGGACGTCGTCATCGTCGGCGCCGCCCGCACCCCGCAAGGCCGCCTGCTTGGCGCGCTGTCCCGCAAGACCGCCGTCGACCTCGGCGCCGCCACCATCTCCGCAGTGCTCGAGAGGTCCGGCGTGGGCACTGAGCCGGTGGACTACGTCCTCATGGGCCAGGTCGTGCAGGCCGCCGCCGGGCAGAACCCCGCCAAGCAGGCAGCCGTCGCCGCGGGACTGGGGATGCACGTCCCAGCCATGACCATCAACAAGGTCTGCCTCTCCGGTCTGGACGCCGTCATCAGCGCCGCACGCATGATCAAGGCCGGGGACGCCACCGTGGTCGTCGCCGGTGGTCAGGAGTCCATGTCCAACGCCCCGCACCTCGCCGCAGGCGTGCGCGCCGGCAAGGGCTTCGGCGGCCTAAAGCTGGACGACGCCCTCGAGCGCGATGGGCTCACCGACCCGGTCCAGGGCACCGCCATGGGTGTGGAGACCGATGCGAACGCCGAGGCCGCCGGCCTGAACCGTGAGGAGCAGGACCACATCGCCGCCCTGTCCCACCAGCGTGCCGAGCGCGCGATCGCCGAGGGCACCTTCGAAAACGAGATCGTCCCCATCGAGGTCGCCACCCGCAAGGAGACCATTACCGTCTCCCAGGATGAGGGCGTGCGCCCTGGCACCACCGAGGAGGGCCTGGCCAAGCTGCGCCCGGCATTCCGCAAGGAGGGCACCATCACCGCCGGTTCCTCCTCCCAGATCTCCGACGGCGCGGCAGCTGTGGTGCTCACCACCCGCGAGAACGCCGAAGCCAATGGCTGGAATATCCTCGCCACCATCGGCGCGGCCGGGCAGACCGCAGGCCCTGATACCTCGCTGTTGTCCCAGCCCTCCCAGGCAGTGGCGGCCGCCCTGGCCAAGGCCGGTTGGACGACCGGGGACCTGGACTTCCTGGAGATCAACGAGGCCTTCGGCGCGGTTGTCGCCCAGTCCCTGAAGGACCTGGACTACCCGCTGGAGAAGACCAACATCCACGGTGGCGGCATCTCCCTGGGCCACCCGATCGGTTGCTCCGGGGCCCGTGTCCTCGTCACCGCGGCCCACGAGCTCAACCGCCGCGGCAGCGGTAAGGCAGCCGTCTCCCTGTGCGGTGGCGGCGGCCAGGGCGATGCGCTGCTGATCTGGAAGTAACGCCTTAGGGAGCTGGGCTGGCTTCGGCGAGCCCAGGGGAGGGGAACCCGACCCAGCTAACCCAGGAAGAGCACGATCCCTGCCATGATCGGCAGGGAAATCGCCGTGGACACCACGCCGGTGTCCCGGGCCAACACCTGCTGGGTCTGGAAGCGCTGCGCATAGGTGAACACGTTCTGCCCCGTCGGCAGTGCCCCCATCAGCACCATCGCCAGCAACAGCTCCCCGCTCGCGCCGAAGATCAACGTGCCGACCAGGAACGCGAGCGTGGGGTGCAGCACCGTCTTCAGAAGGGATGCCACCAGCACCGACTTACGCGGGCTAATCCCCGGCTGCAGGACCTTCACCTCGGCCATGGACATGCCGAAGACCACCAGCGCCACGGCCACCATGGACTGCGCGATCAGGTCGATTGGGTCCGCGATCAGCGCCGGCAGTTCGAAGCCGAAGCGGGTGTTCATCCAGGCCAGGATCATGCCGGCAAAAGCCGAGATCAGCAGGGGAGACTTAAACAGCGCCGAGGCCACCGCCGGTGCGAGCCGGGTACGCGAAGCACCGGACTGCGCGCCCGAGCCACGTTCCTCGGCGATATCCAGCAGCAGCACCGCGGTGGGGGCGTAGAGACCTACCTGGAAAAGGATCACCGGCAGCGTCAGCGTCGGGTCGTCCAGCAGGTAGGTAGCCAACGGGATACCCAGGTTCGAGCCGTTACAGTAGCTGGCCGCCAGCATCCCGATGAGGGACTCCTTGGCGGTTCGCCGGGCAATCCAATAGAAGAGTGCGAAGCTGGTGAACCCGGTCAGCAAGCTACTGATCGCCACGACCGCGAGGTTCGGGCCGAAGATCTGCCCCAGGTCCGCATGGCTCATGAAACGCAGCAACGTGGCGGGCAGGGCGATCCAGAACACGTACATGTTCAGCGGATAGAGCGCCTTGGGCCCCAGTAGCTGCTTGTGGCCAATGACGTAGCCGAGTCCGATGATGAGGACGACGACGCCGAAGCCGGTGAGCACATTGAGCATGGCTCCCATTGAACCACCCGCCCGACTCGGCTCAACCGCCAGGGGTGCGGCCAACCCAGTGGGAGCCGGGTCAGCAGATGGTGAGTGGACACAAGAAACCCCGCCGGGCTGCTGCCACGGCGGGGAGTCCGGAGGGGGAGTGGTGCCTAGAGGGCCTTCACCACGTAGGCCTTGGCCCACTTATCGGTGTGGGACTGGTTGTACGGATCGCGGGAGATCCCCACGCCGTAGACGATCATGTAGATGAATCCGAGGAAGGGCAGGATGCTCAGCAGGCCTTGGATGAGGTAGAAGCTATTGCGCTTCAGGGACTGGCCAAAACTAAGCTGCCCGCCTTCGAAGTTCACCACGCGCTGGCCCGTGGCCAGCTTGCCCAGTGAGCCCTTCATGCCGCTGGACTCCATCGCCGCTCGGTAGACGAACCACAGGACGAAGGAGAGCAGCGAGGCGATCCCAATACCCATCGGCATCTCGGCATCGATGCCTTCGGAGACATTAAACAACCAATCAATAACCTCCTGCGGGGAGGAGAGCAGCAGAAACGCTGGTGCGCTGGCAACGTTGACCACGATTCCGTCGATGATGAGGCTCAGCAGCCGAATCCACGGCCCAGGACGCGATGGCGCCAAGGGCGCGGCACCCGCCGAGGACTCGTAGTCCGGCATGCTGGGGAAACCGCCCGCGGCCGCGGAGCGCTCATCGCCCATGGGCACGCCGAGGCTAGCCGTCCCGTAACCCTGGCTGCTCGGGGAATCGTTGAATGCGTCCCCAACGGTCGGCTGGTTGTACCCGCTAGCGTGCGCCTCGCCGCCAGGAGTAGCTCCGCTGTATCCGTTATTCGGAGTCGAGCCGCCGTAGCCACCGTCGTCTGGGGTCCCCGAATCGTTGTGATTGTTGTTATAGGGGTTCGTCATCACAGGGCCTCTCGTTTTTCGCGCAGCCCCTGCCTTGGTGCGTGCACGAGGGGCATTTCCCACGAATATAGTTACGCGCTATCCGAAGTGCACGATTGCGCCTGCCGGAAGTGCACGAAGACTCGGGGAGACCCAGGGAGTTTACGCTCGGGTTCCCACGGGTCTAGAGTGAAAAGGCGTAAAAAGTAGCGCACGATGACGCCCCGAGCGGGAGCGACCAGCGCTGCTGATGCTTTGAAAGGAATAAGCTACGCCCATGACCCACGGCATCGGTTTCGACCGCGATAAGTACATCCAGCTCCAGTCTGAGCACATCAACGAGCGGCGCGAGCAGATCGGTGGGAAGCTCTACCTCGAAATGGGCGGCAAGCTTTTTGACGACTACCACGCCTCCCGCGTCTTGCCCGGCTTTACGCCAGATAACAAGATCGCGATGCTGGAGAACATCAAGGAAGACGTCGAGATCGTCGTTTGCCTCAACGCCCGCGACCTGGAGCGGGGCAAGGTCCGCGCCGACCTTTCCATCCCCTACGAGGAGGACGCACTCCGCCTTGTCGATGTCTTCCGTGACCGCGGTTTCCGGGTGAATAACGTGGTGCTGACCCAGCTGGAGGACAGCAACCACATGGCTGTCGCCTTCGCCGAGCGCCTGGAGCGCCTCGGCCTTAACGTCGCCCGCCACCGGGTGATCCCCGGTTACCCGACGAACACCGAGCTCGTGGTCTCCGACGGTGGCTTCGGGCTGAACGACTACGTGGAAACCTCCCGCGACCTCGTCGTCGTTACCGCGCCGGGACCGGGTTCCGGCAAGCTTGCCACCTGCCTCTCGCAGGTCTATCACGAGTTCCGCCGCGGGGTCCCCGCCGGCTACGCGAAGTTCGAGACCTTCCCGATCTGGAACCTCCCGCTGGAGCACCCGGTCAACCTCGCCTACGAGGCCGCGACCGCGGACCTGGACGACATCAACGTCATCGACCCCTTCCACCTGCAGGCCTATGGCAAGCAGGTGACCAGCTACAACCGCGACGTCGAGGTCTTCCCGCTCCTGAAGACCCTGCTGGAGAAGCTCTACGGGCACTCGCCGTACCAGTCGCCGACGGACATGGGCGTGAACATGGTCGGCCACTGCATCTCAGACGACGAGCTGTGCCGCGAGGCCGCGAAGCAGGAGATCGTGCGCCGCTACTACAAGGCGCTCGTCGACGAACGCCGCGAAGACACGGACGATACCGTGTCCTCCCGTGTGGCGATCGTGATGAGCAAGGTGGGCGCGAGCACCAAGGACCGCCGGGTCGTTGCTGCGGCCAACGAGGTGGAGGAGCGCACCGGGGAGCCAGGCAGCGCCTTGGAGCTAGCGGATGGCACCATTATCACCGGCAAGACCAGCGAGCTGCTGGGCTGCTCCGCGGCGATGTTGCTCAATGCGTTGAAGCACCTCGCGGGCCTGGATGACGACATCCACCTGCTCTCGCCGAAGTCCATTGAGCCCATCCAGACGCTCAAGGTCGATCACCTGGGCTCCCAGAACCCGCGCCTGCACACCGACGAAGTTCTCATCGCGCTCTCGGTCTCCGCCGCCGAGTCTGAGGACGCGCGGGCCGCGCTGAAGCAGCTGAAGAACCTTGCGGGCTGCGACGTCCACACCACCACGATCTTGGGCTCGGTGGACGAGGGCATCTTCCGCAACCTCGGAGTGCTGGTGACCTCCGAGCCGAAGTACTGGCGCAAGGCCCTCTACCGCAAGCGCTAGGCCCGCCCGCACCGGCTGTCATCCGGGGGATTGCTTGTCTGCAGGCGGTCTTCCCCCGCGGGGTGGTGGCACGCGGAGCGTAAAAAATAGAAGAAGACCCGCCCCGGCATAAAGCCTGGGCGGGTCTTCTTTGTCTACGTAACGTCTACCTGCCGGTTCTTAACGGCTGTTGAAAGGCAGGAGAGCCATCTCGCGGGCGTTCTTGATCGCGGTAGCAACCTCACGCTGCTGCTGCGGGGTCAGGCCCGTGACGCGGCGAGAGCGGATCTTGCCACGGTCGGAGATGAACTTACGCAGGAGAGCGTAGTTCTTGTAGTCAACCTGCTCGATGCCTTCGGCCTTGAGCGGGTTCTTCTTGGGGCGGCGGGACTGCTCCATCCGCGCCCGCTTCATGTTGTTGCGCTTCATTTAAAGAGCCTCCCTAATTACCAGCTGGACTTACGAACGCCCGGCAGCTCACCGCGGTGAGCCATCTCGCGGACGCGGACACGGGACAGGCCGAACTTGCGGAGGTAGCCACGTGGGCGACCGTCGGCGGCGTCACGGTTGCGGACGCGAACAGGGGAGGCGTCGCGCGGCTGACGGTTCAGCTCGAACTGCGCCTCGATGCGATCCTCGTCGCTGGTGTTCGGGTTCTTGATGATCTTCTTGAGCTCAGCGCGACGCTCCGCATAGCGGGCGACGATTTCCTTGCGCTGCTCGTTCTTCGCGATCATGGACTTCTTAGCCATAGATTATCGCTCCTCGCGGAATTCGACGTGCTTGCGGGCAACCGGGTCGTACTTCTTCAGAGTGATGCGATCCGGGTTGTTGCGCTTGTTCTTACGGGTGACATAGGTGTAACCGGTGCCAGCCGTGGACTTGAGCTTGATGATTGGACGAATATCGTTACGAGCCATTTTAGATCTTCTCCCCACGAGCGCGAATCTTGGCAACGACAGACTCGATGCCATCACGGTCAATGGTCTTCAGGCCCTTCGGAGAGACCGTCAACGTGATCGTGCGGCCCTCAGAAGGCAGGTAGAACTTGCGACGCTGAACATTCGGGTTCCAGCGGCGGCTCGTGTGTCGGTGAGAGTGGGAAACCTGCTTGCCGAAACCCGGCTTGCGGCCCGTCACCTGGCAATATGCCGACATGGGTTTTCTCCTTCCACCATGCATTACACAACGAAAAATGCAGGCTCCCCGGTGGGTAGACAGTCCGCTGGGAAGCACGAAATGCGCTGCATGCACGGTGATGACGTTTACATAGACAACAGCAGAGGACGATTATACAGCTCAGGTGGCGAAGCTCCTAATCTTGCCCAGTTGGGGCCGGCCCTTGAGGAGTGGTTGGTCAATTATGTCCATCGGTCGACATGCGATAGACTTTTGCGGTCGTACGTGCTGCCATCGTGGCATCTCGAACGTGAAGACAATGTTTCGCCCCGACTCGGGCACGACCCGCGCTCATGCGCTCGGGACCGACCCGATGTGATCAACCTAAGGGAAGAAGTATGAAGAAGGATATCCACCCGGATTACCACCCAGTGGTATTCAAGGATTCTGCTACCGGTAAGCAGTTCCTGACCCGCTCCACCGCCACCTCCGACCGTACGGTCGAGTGGGAGGATGGCAACGAGTACCCGCTGATCGTCGTCGACATCACCAGCGAGTCCCACCCGTTCTGGACCGGCGCACAGCGCGTCATGGACACCGCAGGTCGCGTCGAGAAGTTCCAGCGCCGCTACGGTGGCATGGCTCGCCGCAAGAAGAAGACCCAGTAAGGCTCGAGGAGGGTAGAAGAAAATGGCAGTACCAAAGTTTAAGAAGTCCCGCGCCAACACCCGCGCCCGCCGCTCCCAGTGGAAGGCGGATAACGTCGAACTTCAGACTCAGAAGATCAACGGCCAGGAGGTGCAGATCCCTCGCCGTCTGGTGAAGGCTGCTCAGCTCGGCCTGATCGACCTGGATTAATTCCGGTCAGCCGGCTAGCCGGTTCAACGCCCGTACCTGCGCTCCAGGTGCGGGCGTTTTTGCTATCACCGTCACATCCGAGAGGCACGCGCAACTTGCAGCCGAGGTGTAGAAAATACCTGACCTATGGGTGCGAGTAACCTAAATAGGTGCTGAGCTTTAACACAAAGTCACGCCGGGAAGGCACAATAGCTATATGAAGATTCTCGTTGTGGACGACGACCCCGCTGTTCGCGAATCGCTCCGGCGTTCCCTGATTTTCAACGGTTACTCCATCGTGCTCGCCGCAGACGGGGAGGAAGCGCTGGCTAAGGTCCAGTCTGAGCGTCCCGACATGGTGATTCTCGACGTCATGATGCCGAAGCTCGACGGGCTTGAGGTGTGCCGCGAGCTGCGTTCCCAGGGTGAGGACACCCCCATTCTGCTGCTCACTGCCCGCGACTCCGTCTCGGAGCGCGTGGCCGGGCTGGATGCGGGCGCGGACGATTACCTCACCAAGCCCTTTGCGCTCGAGGAGCTCCTGGCTCGCACCCGCTCCCTTGTCCGGCGTGCCGCGCGACCGGCGGCGGTGGACACCCAGCAGATTGAGATCCTGAAGTTCGAGGACCTTGAACTGGACCCTGCGACCCGCGACGTTACTCGTGGGGGCCGCCAGATTAGCCTGACCCGCACCGAGTTCGCCTTGCTGGAGCTCCTGCTGCGCAATCCACGCAAGGTGCTCTCTCGCACGACGATCCTCGAGGACGTGTGGGGCTATGACTTCCCGACTTCGGGCAATGCTTTGGAGGTTTACATCGGCTACCTGCGTCGAAAGACCGAGGCCGACGGCGAGCCGCGTCTGATCCAGACGGTGCGCGGCGTGGGTTACGTTCTGCGCGAGACCGCACCATGAGTTTGCGGAGGCTCTCCTCGGACCCCCGGGGCCGTGCCTCCCACCCGGCGACGGGGGAGCGAACTGCGGGTGAGGTCGGCGACCACGGCATTATCCTCAACCACGAGCACGTCGCCGAGCTGACCAACCTTCCCCGGTGGCGTCGCTTTCTGGACGGCACCTTGGGCAGCATCAAACAACGGCTGACCGTCCTGACCTCCTTGGTCATTATTTTTTCGATCGCCACCGTGACCTTCGCTGCCTACGCGACGGTGTCCCAGATCCTGTGGCGAACCAGCGATAGCCTTTTGCGATCCCAGGCTCAAAGCATCATCGAGATGCCCCCCGAGAAGGTTCCAGGTGGTGTTCCGGGGGAGAACTATCAGCCGGCCTTCGAGCGGATCTCCAACACGCTCAGTTTGATGGTCGTGCCGGAGATCTATACCGGTGTTGCCGCTCCCGTTACGAAGTTTGAGCCCGTCCTGGAGGATGCCGAGATCGCGGTGATCCGGGGCGCGCGCCCACATTCTTACCGCTCCGATGATGACGAGCGTTATTTCGCGGTCGCGGCACCTGACGGCCGCGTCGTCGTCCTCGTTTCTGATACCTCGGCGACGAAAAAGGCGTTGGAATCGCTTGCCCTCATTTTGACGATGATCGGGATCTGCGGGGCGCTCGGCGCGATCGTGCTGGTCGCCGCTGTGGTTAGCGCCGGGCTGCGGCCCATCGACCGACTACGGCGAGCCACGGACCGAGTGACGGAGACGGGCGAGCTCCGCCAGCTCGTCGTTTTCTCTCATGACGAGGTCGGCACCCTCACCACGTCCTTCAACAACATGATGCTGGCCCTCCAGACCTCCCGGGAAAAGCAGAAGGAGCTCGTTGCAGACGCTTCACACGAGCTCAAGACACCGCTGACATCCCTGCGGACCAATATCGAACTATTGCTGCTCGCGACGCGCGAGAATTCCCCAGGCATCACGGAGGCTGACCGCCAAGACCTCGAACGTGATGTGCTGAGCCAGTTGGACGAGATGAGCGCCCTGATTAAGGACCTGGTGGACCTCGCCCGTGAGGATGGTCCCGTTCTCAGCGACGAGGAGGTTGATCTCAATGAATGCCTGCGCGTCGGTGTGGCGAAGGTTCAGCGGCGTCGCCCGGACGTTACCTTCGAAATTCACGCCGAACCCTGGGTCACCCAGGGGGATCCGCTCAGCCTGAAACGGGCGCTGTTGAACCTGCTGGACAACGCAGCCAAGTGGTCACCGCAAGGGGCCAGCGTGCGCGTCTGGATGCAACCCATCCCGCCGGCAGCGTCGGGGCTTACTGCTGGGACACCGGCAAGCGATGGGGAAGAGGAGGCCGTGGAGATCCGAGTCGCGGACTCCGGGCCGGGTATCCCCGCCGCGGATCGGAAGAAGGTCTTTGACCGCTTCTACCGTTCGATCAATTCTCGCTCGATGCAGGGCTCTGGCCTGGGACTCTCCATCGTTAAGCAGGCCGTGGTAAATCACGGCGGGGCGATCATCGTCGATGAGTCCGACGACGGTGGCGCGCTGATGCGGGTGGTATTGCCGGCCCGCCGTGGAACTCCCAGCGAAAAATAGGGCTGCGTCCCAGGATTTTTTATAAGGGAAGTGGAGGATGGTTCCTATGGAAAAAAATGGTGAAAATCTGAATAGCGGTAACGGTATCGGCGGCAACGGCGCCAGCGGTAGCGGGGGAGAGCGCTACCCGAAGGCGTCGGATTTTGGGCCATTCGGACACAATGGCCACACCGGCCGTGGTGAGGCTGGAGCGCAGTACGACCACGGGGGATGGGCGGGCGATACTCAAGACAACCAGCCTGCCCAGTGGGATCAGTCGAATACCAGCCATACCCAGCCGCACCAGTTTCAGAGTCACCAGGGCATGCAGGCGCCGCATCACCAGCAGGCGCTACCGCACGAGCCGGGCTACCCGCCCCAGGCAGGGCCGGGCGAGTCTGGGGAGGGCACCCTCACCGCCCCTCCGAAGGAGAAGAAGCGCTGGTCCACCGGAGCAGTGGCCGCCCTCATGGTGGGGGCAGTAGTTCTCGCATCCGGCACGACCTTCGCCCTGACCTCCATGCAGGGCAATTCGAGCACCCGCTCTGTCAACACTCTCGACTCCGCGCCCACCGGCAATGAGGACACCAGCACGAGCAGGCTCGAGGAATCAGGATCCATCGCCCAGGTCGCGAACAAGGTCACCCGCTCGGTGGTGCAGATCCAGGTGCAAAGCGCCCGTGGCGGGGAGGAGGGCTCCGGATCCATCTTCACCAACGACGGCATGATTCTCACGAATAATCACGTCGTTGGTGCTGCCGCCCAGGGTGGCGCGAAGATGCAGGTCATCACCGCTGACGGCCGCGTGCTCCCAGCCAAGTTCATCGCCGCTGACCCGCAGACCGATATCGCCGTCATCAAGGCGGAGGGCGCCGATAACCTGCAGCCCATGGCGATGGGGGACTCCAACGCCATCAATGTCGGCGAGACGGTCGCCGCCATCGGCTCTCCGCTGGGCCTGAACTCCACCGTGACCTCCGGCATTGTGTCTGCCAAGGACCGCCCTGTGCAGGCAGCCGGCGAGGATGGTGGCGAGGGTTCCCTCATCGACGCCATCCAGACCGATGCAGCTATCAACCCCGGCAACTCCGGTGGTGCGCTCGTGAATCTTAAGGGCGAACTCGTGGGCATCCCGACGGTCATCGCCACCCTGGGCGGAGGGGGCACCTCCGGTTCTATCGGACTGGGCTTCGCTATCCCTTCCAACCAGGCGGTGCGTATCGCCAAGCAGCTGATTGATAACGGCAAGGCCGTCCATCCGATGATCGGCGCGCAGATCAACACCGCCAGCAACTTCATCGGCGCCGAGGTCATGGAGGTCAACTCCGGAAGCCCGGCTGACAAGGCCGGCTTGAAGAAGGGGGACGTGGTACGCAAGGTCGACGATCGACTCATCGACACTGGTGTGGGGCTCATCGCCGCCATCCGTTCTCACGAGGTTGGGGACACCGTGAAACTCACCGTCTTGCCTGGGGGACGCGGACCGGAAAAGCAACTCGACGTCACTCTCGGCACCGAGGCTGAAACCCAGGAGTAAACACACACGGGGGAGGGATGAAAATAAAACCCCATTAGGGGTTTTAAAATTTCTCTCCCGCGTTAAAGTTAAAGCGACCTACCCGCCGTGAAGGAGCAAACGCGTTGACGCTAAACCGGAATGAAGCCCACGAGATTGGTGTCCGAAACCCCATCGTGGACGACATCGACCACAGTCAGCTAGACCGGCTGGACGCCACCATTCCGGAGCCAGACGATAGCTTCCTCCACAGCCTTGACCAGAGCCTCGATGCGCAGGCCGCCGCCAAGCGCGCAGCCGCCGAGGCCGTGCCCACCCGCCACGCGCTTGTCGTGCTGATCGGGGAGGACCGCGCTGGCCAGGGCGGCAGTGGCGAGCTCGTTGCCGAACTGCTCGCAGAAGACCGCTTCATCGTCGATGCGGTGGTCGATGTCGCTGAGCGTAAGAGCGAGATCCGGCACGCCATCGAAACTGGGGTGGTCGGGGGCGCGGACCTCGTCATTACCATCGGCGGCACCGGCTTCGGCCCACGTGACCGCGCCCCCGAGGCCACCCGCAAGTTGCTGGATCGCCGCATCCCGGGCATCGCGGAGGCGATCCGCAGCTCCGGGCTGGCCGCCAATAATAAGGATGCTGCCCTCTCCCGCGGCCTCGCCGGGATCTCCGGGTCCACCGTGGTCGTCAACATCGCTGGCAGCCGGGGCGCAATCCGCGACGGCATGGCCACGCTCGGCCCGCTGGTCAACCACGTGCTCGACGAGCTCGGCGTCTAAATGGCCTGCCGCGCACCACGCGGGCTTGCCAGCCTCGCTAAAGCCCGCAGTGCCCGGAACGCCGCCGGGAGGGTCAAAGACCCCAAAGCCACGGGCCGGGGCGTCGATAAAGAAAAGAACTCGGCCGACGATGGCGGGTTCGATAAAAACTTCTGGATAGAACAACGCCCGCCCCACTGGGGGCGGGCGGAGAACTAGTTCGACGGGCGTCGAGCTGGCATTCGTCTGAGCGAATTTCTTAGCGGGAATTACTCAGCGTGACGACCGGTCGGGTCATCGTCGTTGACGACAGAAGGGTCGACCTTCTTGGTGGAAACGCCGTTCTGCTGCTGCAGCAGGTCGCGGATCTCGGCCAGCAGCTCGGTCTCGGTTGCAGCTGCCTCCTCGGTGGAGATTCCCTTGCGGCGAGCGTTCATCTCAGCCAGCTTGTTCATCGGCATGATGAGGATGAAGTAAACGACGGCTGCGACAATCAGGAAGTTGATCGCGGCGGTGATCACGGCACCGAAGTCGACGAAGGTGGCCGGGTTGCCCTCACGGATGTGGAAGCCCAGGCCGAACTCCGGGGAGCCTCCCAGTGCGGCGATCAGCGGGTTGACGATCTTGTCAGTGAAAGCGGTGACGATTGCGGTGAACGCGGAACCGACAACGACGGCCACTGCGAGCTCAACCACGTTGCCGCGCATCAGGAATTCCTTGAATCCAGATAGCATTAAAAATCCCCTTCTTAAAGGTATAAAAGACTGGGTTTATTATACTGATGAGCTGGAGAAATGATAGACCCCGTTTTGTGTGATGCCCGCCGATACGGCGAGGTCATGTGGGGCGGCGGGAACGCGGACTCGCAGTTCGGCGTGGTCGACGACAGCCCAGATTGCCTGCAGCCGAGGTCCAGGGAAACGTTGGTCGACGTGCGGTTTTGTGAAGGGGTTCACATCATGCGTTGGGGTGGCGTTGGCGCTCGAGGGCTCCTCGCTTTCTGACGGGAGGGCGGAATCGCCCGGTACGAAGGCTGCGAGCGTGCGGTCGTAGAACCCGCCGCCCTGGCCCAGCCGGGTGCCTTTGGGACCCAGGGAGAGGGCAGGAAGGATGGCGACGTCCGCCGCATCGACCAGTTCGCCGAGGTTCTCGCCCGTGGGTTCCAGGATCCCCATCGAGTTTGCCACCAGGTCAGCTTGGCCCGTGAAGGTGCGCCATTCCAGCCGGCGTGGGTTGTACTGAACCACCGGCAGAATCACCTCATAGCCCGCCTCCTGCAGAGCTTCCGGCAGGTCCGCCCCTCCTGGCTCACCCGGCAGCGCGCAGAAAGCGGCCACTACCGGCCGGGAGTTGGGGAACTGTTGTCCCAGGGCTGCCACCAGATGGCGTTGGATGGCCCGGTCGCGGCGGGCGCGCTCGGTTGCTGGGACCTGCTTGCGGGTGCCGCGAACCTCAGCGCGCAGTGCAGCCTTCGCGGCGCGGGTTTCTTCGGGGTTATGGGGCATGGTCTCCTTCGCTGCTCGTGCTCTCTGTACGGGTGGGTTGGCGGCGCCGGAATTCTCAACGGATCTTTTCCGGCCCGCACCGGGTGTAAGTCCAGCATTGTGGCCCAGCTGGGCGGTACGATGCACCTCATGACATCCAATGAGCTTCGCACAGTTGTAGTCCCCGCCGCAGGACTGGGGACGCGCTTCCTGCCTGCAACGAAGACGGTGCCCAAGGAACTGCTCCCCGTGGTCGACACTCCCGGTATCGAGCTTATCGCCAAGGAGGCCGCCCAGGCTGGTGCGGAACGGCTGGCGATCATCACCGCCCCGAAGAAGCAGGGCATCATGGCCCACTTCCGCACCGATGCTGAGCTCGAGGCCACCCTCGAAGCCCGCGGTAAGGAGGACCAGCTCGCGAAGGTTCGCGCCACCGACGGCCTGATCGACGTGGCAGCCATCGAGCAGCCGGAGCCACTCGGCCTCGGCCACGCCATCGGCCTGGCCGAAACCCACCTCGCCGAGGATGAGGAATGCTTCGCCGTCATGCTGCCAGACGACCTCGTCCTGCCCTACGGGGTCATGGAGACCATGCTGGAGGTGCGCCAGCGCTATGGTGGCTCCGTCCTGTGCGCAGTCGAGGTGCCGGAGGAGGACGTCTCCAAGTACGGTGTCTTCGATATCGCCGCCGACTCCGATGACCCGCAGGTCAAGAAGGTCAACGGCATGGTCGAGAAGCCGGACCTCGAAGACGCCCCGTCGAACTTCGCGGCCACCGGCCGCTACCTGCTGGACCGGCAGGTCTTCGAGGCCCTGTCCCGCACCAAGCCGGGCAAGGGTGGGGAAATCCAGATCACCGATGCCATCGAGCTGATGATCTCCGAGGGGCACCCGGTGCACATCGTCGTCCACCAGGGCAAGCGCCACGACCTCGGCAACCCAGGCGGCTACATCCGCGCGTGCGTGGACATGGCTCTCGAGGATGAGACCTACGGGGAGTCCCTGAAGCAGTGGCTCGAGCAGCGACTCGGGGAGTAGCCCCATGCGCAGCGTTGAGGAACAGCTAGCGATCATCTCCGCGGCGGCGGTCACGCCGGAACCGGTGCGCATCTCCATTTCTGAGGCGCTCGGTCTGCGCTGCGCGGAGCAGATCGAGGGGGACCGGGCGGTACCCGGCTTCAACCAGGCCGCCATCGACGGCTACGCGGTGCGCGCCGTGGACGTCCGCGAGCCCGCCGACGGCGAGCTGCCCACCCTCCCGGTCGTCGGTGAGGTCACCGCAGGTTCGAGCCGTCCCGTTCGGCTGCAGCCGCGCCAGACCGTGCGCGTCCACGCCGGGGCGCCGATCCCGACGCTCGCCGATGCTGTTCTTCCGCTTGACTGGGTGGAGGTCGACGGCCGCCACGTGGAACCGCTACGCACCGTGAACTCGGGGGAGTTCGTCCACCGCCTCGGTTCCGACGTCCAGCCGGGCGACGTCGTCGTCGAGCAGGGCGCAGTGCTCGGCGCGGCCCAGGTGGGCTTGCTCGCAGCCATCGGCCGCTCCAAGGTGCTGGTCTACCCACGCCCGCGACTGAGCGTGCTCGCCTTCGGCCCCGAGCTCGTCGACATCGACCGCGACCCGGGTCTGGGGCAGGTCCACGACGCCAATTCCTATGCGCTCGCCGCCGCCGCTAAGGAGGCGGGTGCCGAGGCCCACCGCATGGGCATCCTCGCGGGTGAACCGCGCCGGATTAAGGAGGTCGTGGAAGCCCAGCTGATGCGCAGCGAGGTGCTCGTCATCACCGGGGCGATCGGTGGGGAAGGCAGCGACCAGCTGCGCCAGATTTTGGGCGAGCTCGGCCCAATGGAAACCACCCGCATCGCGATGCACCCGGGCTCCATCGTGGGCTTCGGCACCCTCGGTGCCGACCAGGTGCCGACCTTCTTGCTGCCTGCCAATCCCTCCGCCGCGCTCGTGGCCTTCGAAGTGCTGGTCCGACCGCTGATCCAGATTATCCGCGGCCAGCGCCAGGCCACCCGCCGGGTGGTGCGGGCCCGCACCATTGCCGCGATCGACTCGGCGCCGCGCCGCCGAGGCTTCATCCGTGGCCAGCTGATGCGCGACCGGGAGACCCGCGAGTTTCTCGTGGACCCGCTCGGCGCGGTCGGCGGCGGGGAACCGACCCACCTGCTGGGCAGCTACGGCCAGGCAAACTGCCTGATTACCGTGCCTGCGGAGGAGACGCACGTCGCGCCTGGTCAGTTCGTCGACGTCCTCTTCCTGACGAACCGCTCCTAGCCGCGGGAACCTCACAGGGGAGCGGTGGACGTGGAGCTGGATAGGCGCCTGGCCAGGGGTAATGGGGCGCGGTGGCGCGTACCTACCGTGTGGTTGCCTCCAGCACTCCAGCGGCCAGGCGCCGTGCCCGACGCAACCGTAAGGGCTACCACGAGCGCAGCCCCCGCACGTGGCGTTCATCGGACCAGCGAGCACCTACACGCCCAGCCCTCCGCGGAATTGCCGGTGCGGCTGCGGGAGCTGCGCCGCTCCGACGGGGCATCGTGGCGCGCGTTCCGCATCGCCGATGAACACCTCTTGCGCCCCGTCGAGCCGACCGTGGCGACCTCGTGGGAGGAGGCGCACTCGCCGAAAATGTGGCGCCAGACTTACCGCGGGCTCAAGTTCGCGGAGCGCCAAGGGATAGCGATGTCCTTGGCGATCGAGGTGGCCGGCGAGTTCGCGGGCCAGCTCACGCTAGGCAATATGCAATACGGCACGATTGGTAACTGCTGGATCGGCTACTGGGTGCATTCCCGCTGGCAGGGGCGCGGGGTCGCCACCGCGGCCGTCGCTTTGGGCACCGACCTGGCGATGCTAGGGCTCGGCCTGCACCGGGTGGAGGCTACCGTCATGGAGGACAACCCCGCGTCCCGCCGCGTGCTGGACAACACCGGTTACCGGGTGGAGGGGCGGCTGGAGCGCAACCTGCACATCGATGGGCAGTGGACGGACCACCTGCTGGTCGCCCAGACGGTCGAAGAGCTCGGCCCCGGCATTACCCAGCGGCTCGCGTCCCAGGGGCGTTTTCGGGTCGATTAGGGCGGCGGCAAAACTTCCGCGTTTTGGCCCGCCGCGCGGCGTGGCAGAAAGCGAAGCGCCCAGGTTGTCTATACCTTGGAAGGTATTGTTGCTGGCCCTGCCGCCATCCTCCGGCGGGGCTGGTTCATCCGCTGGGCAAGTCCCAGGGGTTCAAACCGCTGTCTAGCTTTTAGGAGCATTAGTGTCCGGCTCCCTTCTGTTGATCCTCGCAGTATGGCTGCTGCTGATGGCGCCGCTGTTGCTGCGCAAGCAGTCCCCGGTGCGCCGCACGTCGCGGGGCATGTCCGAGACCCGAATCCTGCACGAAGGCGGTGCCAAGCGTTCCCGCCGTCCGCGCCGTCTGCTGCCCGCTGAGGGGCACTACATGTCCTCAGATGAGGACGTGGACGCGGACATCGATTTCGTCGAGGCGGAACCGGAGTACGTCCTTTTTGACGAGGACGTCGACGCCCGCGACGAGGAGCGTGCCAGCGAGCATGCCGACATCGCTGACGGCGTGGAAACGGTGGACGCAGAGGTCGACGAGGACCACGCCGACGTCGTCGAGCACACCGCAGACGAGACCACCAACCTGGAGACCCTGGAGGGAGAGCTCGTCGACGCTGATGCTGAGGAGCTGGACGGCGAGGAGCACGTGGCGGACGCCCAGCACCGCACTGTCCCGGCCGAGGCACCGGCCATGAGCGCTGAATCCGTCACGGTCGACGCGGAGCTGGCCGACGACGCAGCAGACACGATGGCGCACGAGGATGACAAGCACGAGGACGCCGGTGCGGACACGCCGACGACCCTGCGCGTGGCTGAGGCCGAGGCGGACACTGCCGACGCGGACACCGAGAATGAGCCGGAAGAGCAGCCCGCGCTGCGCACCATCTCGACTGCCTACTTCCGCGGCGGGGATCTGCACGTGGATGCAGGGGTCCGCGAGGAAGGCGAGGCTGCGGAGGCCGAGTCGCCACTGACTGAGGCGGAGGAGGAGAGCTTCGAACTGTCCGAGGAGGACATGGAATTCATCGCTTCCCGTCGAGGTCGTGGCGTCTACGACCCGGTCGCATCCCAGCAGCTGTACAACCGCCGCCTGCAGCGCCGCAAGCAGGTGCTCGGGGTGCTGGCTGGCCTGACCGCGATTGCGCTGATCGTTAGCCTCCTCGTCGGCGGTGGCCTGTGGATTGCCTTCCTCGTCACTGCCGCACTGACCGGCGTGTACCTGTTCAACCTGCGCCGCCAGGCGATCGAGGAGGCTAAGCTGCGCCGCCGTCGTCTCGCACGGATGCGCCGGGCCCGCCTGGGCGTGCGCAACCTGGAGGATGCAGAGCTCGGTGTACCGGACCGGCTGCTGCGGCCAGGCGCGATCGTCGTCGAAACGGACGAAGCGGACCCGGAGCTGGAGAACCTGGCCTACGCCAATGGTGGAGACTTCTTCGACGACGGCTTCGACGACTACCCGGGCGAGGACGCGAACCTGGACAACTGGGATGGCCCGCACGGTCGCGCCCACATCCGCGCGGTCTAAGCCGTACGAACACACCACGGCGGATCATTAACGATGCTGGAACACCCGGTCGCCCGCGACGGCGCATTGCTGCTCATCCGCGCCGTGCTGGGCACCATCTTTATCGCCCACGGCTGGCAGAAACTCTTCATGCAGAAGCTCGGGGGCGACTCCGGGGTGATCGCGGACTTCGCCCACCAGGGGATCCCGCAGCCTGAACTCTCTGCCTGGTTAGCTACCGGGCTGGAACTCATCGGGGGAGCCCTCCTGATCGTGGGGCTGCTGGCGCCACTGATGGCCGGCCTGCTGATCCTGCATATGATCGCCGCGATGTACCTGATCCACTGGTCCCAGGGCCTCTTTGCCGCCGATAACGGCATCGAACTACCGCTGGTGCTGTGCGCGGGGCTGCTGTCGATCGTGGTCTTCGGCTCCGGTCGCGCCAGTCTGGACCGGGCGTTTTCCCGCTTCGGGTGATCCTGTGCAGAGGACTGCGACTCTCGCTGCTTGGCAGCGGGCGGATTTTGGGGGAGCATAAGTCCTGTGGAATGCGCAGAAGTTCGGGCAGCGCTCTCGGCGAGGCTAGACGGCGAGGAGGTCGCCCTGCCGGGAGACATCGTGGACGCCCACGTGGCCCAGTGTGAGGAGTGCCAGGCGTGGTACGCACAGGCGACTGCGATTGGCCGCGATCTGCGGTTGCGGGCTAACCCGCCCGCGCCGACCCAAGGGGCAGGCGCGGATCTCGCTGCCAAGGTGCTTCAGGTGGCTGAGGATATCCCAGAAGTTGGCGGTGACATGCGCCGCCGGCAGCTTCCGCTGCTGGGAGCCCGCATTGCGCTAGCGGTGCTTGCGGTCGTCTACTTCCTCTGGGCGATCCTGCTATTTGCTGGCTCGACCGCAGGCACCGCGGACCCCGCGCAGCTCTACGAGGCTATCCGACCGGGGGAGGGGCCGCAGGCGGGGGCCGCGGACCCGAAGCTCGCGAAATACATGATCGATGCGGCCATCAGCCGCTTCGCCTTGGGCGCGGGACTGGCCTGGGCGTCCTGGGCGCCGCGAGCTGCCGGCGGGCTGCTGCCGATCTACCTGGGGATGTGGGCCTTCGGCGGAGGCTTCGCCACCCGTGATATCGTCATGGGGCTGACGGGTGGCACTGGGGTGGACCCGGAGCTCATCGGCAGCCTCGCCATTCACCTCGCCGCGGTGATCGCGCTGGTCACCTGCTGGCTTTCCCGGCACCACACGATCAGGCCCCTGCGCGATTCCTGGCACGTGCTCTCAGCCAAGCCGATGAACTTTTCTGCGGTGGATGCTGAGGCCCACTCCCGCTACTATCCCGGCGATCACCGTCGCGGCTAGCCGACCCCCTAGTGCCAGGAGGGTAGCCACATGCGGGCTGCCCACTCGGCTGGGCTCAGTGGCATTGCTGTGTACAGCGGCAGGAAGAACAGGAAATTCCACACCGCAAAGCCCACATACGCAACGACCAGCACCAGTCCGGCGTGCGCCTGCAGCCACGCCACCGGGCGGTGCTTGCTGCTGGGCGCCATGCGCCACCCGAGTACGCGGCCGCACACGAGCGCCAGTCCGATGACGAGGAAGGGCGCGAGGTTCAGCGCGTAGAAGAGGTACATCTGGCGGTCGGTGTTCAGCAGCCACGGCAGGAAGCCCGCGGCGAAACCGACGACGGGGATGACCCACGCTAGGTCCCGGAACCGTGCCAGTCTGTAGCAGCCATAGGCCAGCACCCCCACGGTGGGGAACCAGATCGCCGGCGTGCCGACCAATAGCTCTACGGTGCGGGTGCCGTCCTCGTGGCTGGGGTTGTAGTACATCAGCCCGCGGGTGGAGGCCAGCCACGACCACGGCTTCGACTCCCACGGGTGGATGTGACCATTCGAATTGGTCAACTCCGAGTGAAAGCGCAGCACGGAGACGTGGTAGTAGAGGAAGTTCAGGAAAGAATCCGGAAGGAAGCCCAGCGGTGACTCGGCCAACGCGGTGGCGTCCTCGACGAGGCCGGATTCCACCGCGTGCCGGTAGACGGAGGTCTCGCTACCGAACCATGCCCGCCAGGACAGCAGGTAGCAGCACAACGGGATGATGACGACCGCGAAGAAATGCGGCGGGGCGTCCCGAAGCAGCGCACCCAGCAGTGGACGGCGCACGCCAAAACGCCAGCGCCGGTGCGCATCCAAGGCGACGAGGACCACGCCGAAGAAGGCCATGTAGTACAGCCCAGACCACTTGATCGCCAGCGTGCCGCCGAGCGCGATACCGGCGGCGAAGCGCCACCAGCGGAAGCCCAGCCGCGGGCCAGCAGGAAAGTCCCCGATTCGCCCCTCGCGGAACACCACCCGGTAGCGGCGTTCCATCTCCTCGTGGTCCCGGACCAGGAAGTACACGGCGGCCACCAGGAAGAGCGTTTGGAAGTGATCCAGCATCCCGGAACGGCTGGTCAGCAGCAGAATGCCATCGGAGAGGGCAAGGACGCCGGCCAGTAGACCGACCAAATCCGAGCGGGATATCCGCCGGGCGATGCCCGCGATCAGGCAGACCACCGCCACGCCGGCAAGCGCGGCGCACACCCGCCAGCCGAAGGGGGTGTAGCCGAAGAGCCCCATCCCGGCGGCCATGATTTCCTTGGCCAGCGGCGGGTGCACGACCAACCCATAGCCGGGGTTATCCTCGATGCCGCCCAGCACCAGGTGGTCCCAGCCTCGCAGGATCTGCCAGGCCTGGGGGACGTAGTGCTTTTCGTCGAAGACCGGGGTGCCGCCGTCGGTGGGGGAGCCCAGATTAACCAGCCGAAGGAGGGCAGCGAATGCAGCCAGGAGGGCCTGGATGATCGCCCAGCGGCGTTGGTTTTGCCGCTGATTCGGCTGGGCCACGCGGGGTTCGGCTGAACCGGCTGCTGGCGCCGGGGAGGTCTTCATTGTCACAGGGAAAGCTTATCCGATGTGGATTTTGGTTTAAGCGGTGCCATGCTGGTGGCATGAGCTCCGCACCTACGCATTCCCACACCATTGACGCCCCAGCACCGGACTTCGGCCGCCTATGGGAACAGGCCTGCGCCAATCCGCCGCTACCGGGCGGCGGCATCATCCTCGCGGCCACGCCCCTGGGTAACCCGCAGGATGCGTCGATCCGGCTGCTCCACGCCCTGGCCACCGCAGACGTCATCGCGGCGGAGGACACCCGCCGCAGCCGGGCGCTCGCCGACGCGCTGGGGCTCAGCATCCGCGGCAAGGTGCTCTCAAATTTCGATCACAACGAGGAACACCGCGCCGAGGAGCTCGTCGATGCCGCAGCCACCGGCCAGCGGGTGCTCGTGATCACGGACGCGGGCATGCCCTCCGTGTCGGACCCGGGCTTTCCCGCGGTCGTCGCAGCCCACCGGCGTGGCGTCCCGGTGACCTGCCTTCCGGGCCCGTCCGCGGTTCCGACGGCACTGGCGCTCTCGGGGATCGGCGTTGGTCACTTCCGCTTCCTGGGTTTTGCGCCGAGAAAGGACGGCCAGCGCCGCCAATTCTTCGACGCGGCCCGCAGCGGAGACGAGGCCGTCTGTTTCTTCGAATCACCCCATCGGTTGGCCTCCACGCTGGGGATTGCCGCCGAGGTACTGGGTGCGGAGCGTGCGGCGGCGGTGTGCCGGGAGCTCACCAAGACCTTCGAGGAGGTCAAGGCGGGCACGCTTGCGGAGCTCGCCGAGTGGGCAGCGGCTGGGGTGAAGGGGGAGATCACCGTCGTGATTGAGGCGACCGCGGCCGTGGCGGAGGTGGCGCCCGAAGACGTTGTGGGCGAGGTCGAGGAATTGGTCTCACAGGGGCAGCGGCTGAAGGCCGCCGCCGGGGAGGTTGCCGCCTCCCATGGTCTCGGAAAGCGGGACGTTTACGAGGCTGTATTAGCGGCACGGGCGGAAAAATAGGCCACAACCTGCGCGTCGAAGCGAAGTTGTTATCAAATTGTTATCCATCGGCGGGGAGGGGTGCCCTGAACAGCGCTATAGCGATTCTGGCAGCCACCTAGAAAACCGCTGTGAGCCCGTTGCGAACCCCATTGCGGCACCGAAAACTAGCGAAACGCAAAAATCCCACGCACAGTGGGACAATGAGCAAATCTGAAAACACCCTTGATCAGTTGAAGGAAGGAAGCATCTCGCCGCAAGAGGCCCAAGACGCCGCGCGGCTGAGTGAGCCCGCGGATAGCGCCGCGGCCAAGGACGAGCACGCAGGCATCGACTGGGTCGTCACCGGCCCCGCCGCCGCGCTCGTCCTCGCCGTGGTGGCCTGGGGGCTCGTGGGCTCCGAATCCTTCGCCAACTTCGCCAGCCAGGCGCTGGACTACGTCGTGGTTGACTGGGGCTGGCTGTTCGTTCTGGCCTCGACCGTGTTCGTCTTCTTCGTGCTTTTCGTGGCTTTCTCGAAGTTCGGCCACATCAAGCTCGGCAAGGACGGTGAGCAGCCGGAGTTCTCAACATTCTCCTGGGTCGCGATGATGTTCGCCGCCGGTATGGGTATTGGCCTGATGTTCTACGGAACCACTGAGCCGCTGACCTTCTTCCGCGACGGCGTGCCGGGGCGCGCGGAGGGCAACGTGGGCGAAGCCTTCGCGTCCACGCTCTTCCACTGGGGCCTCCACCCGTGGTCGTTGTACGCCATCGTCGGCCTGGCTATCGCCTACGGCACCTTCCGACTGGGCCGTAAGCAGCTGCTGAGCTCCGCGTTCATCCCGCTGATCGGCCACCGCCTGGCCGAGGGCTGGCTCGGTAAGCTCATCGACATCCTGGCCATCTTCGCTACTGTCTTCGGTACCGCCGCCTCCCTGGGTATCGGTGCCCGCCAGATTTCCTCCGGCATGGAGATTGTCAACTGGGTCGATAGCCCCGGCAACGCCCTGATCGTCGGCATCATCATCGTGCTCGGCATCGCCTTCCTGATCTCCGCCGCTTCCGGCGTGGGCAAGGGGATTCAGTGGATCTCGAATACGAACATGGTGCTGGCCTCGATCATTGCCCTGTTTGTTCTCATCGTCGGCCCGACCGTCGTCATCATGAACATGGTCCCGACGACCCTGGGTAGCTACCTGCAGGACTTCTTCGCCATGGCCTCTCGCACCGCCCAGTCCTCCGAGGACGCCGGTGACTGGCTGTCTGCCTGGACCATCTTCTACTGGGCATGGTGGGTCTCTTGGTCCCCGTTCGTGGGTATGTTCCTGGCCCGTATTTCTCGCGGCCGCACCGTTCGCGAGTTCATCATGGTGATCCTGCTCGTCCCGACCTCCGTGACGATCCTGTGGTTCTCCATCTTCGGCGGTACCGCCATCCACCTCGAGGAGACCGGCAAGTCCATTTGGGGCGACGGTGATGCCACCAAGATGCTGTTCAACCTGCTGCACGAGTACCCATTCGGTGCGGGCGTGTCCATCATCGCGATGCTGCTGCTGGCTACCTTCTTCATCACCTCGGCGGACTCCGCCTCCACGGTGATGGGCAGCATGTCCCAGCGTGGCCGCCTCGTTGCATCCCCGATCGTCACCGTCCTGTGGGGTGTTCTCACCTGCGCCATCGCGGTGATCATGCTGACCACCGGCGATGCGGACTCGCTCGATAACCTGCAGAGCATCACGATTATCGCGGCCTCCCCATTCGTGCTCATCATCATCGCCCTGATGTTCGCCGTGGTGAAGGCCCTGGGAGACGACCCGCTCTACCTGGACCAGAAGAACCAGCGGAAGATGGTGCTGCGCGTGGCCCGCGAATACCGGGAACGCGAAAACCGCGAGCTCGTGAAGCGAGCCCTCCGCATGAAGAACCGCCGCGAAGAGGGCGCCGCCGCGACGGCAGCCGCAGTACCGGACGCTCCGGCCACGGCAGAGGCCGAGGCCGCGGTCGAGGACTCCTCCGATGCACACAGCTACGTCGCCGAGGACCTCGACGGTCTGGAGACGATGAGTGTCTACGACGGCGACAAGGTCGTTGAGGTCGTCGACGCCGAGGACGTTGCTGACTACATCAATAACCGCAATGACGAGAACGGCGACGGGCGCAGCTAAGCGCCCCCGCGGTCCCTCGTAGAACCCAGCCCCACCTACCCGGTCGGAACTAGCCCCGGGAGGTGGGGCTTTGTTCGCGCAGCAGGCACGGATCTAATAGGGTTTAAGGCATGTCAAAGCGCGTACTCACCTCTGTTGCCTGGCCCTATGCCAACGGCCCCCGCCACATCGGCCACGTCGCCGGCTTCGGCGTCCCGTCCGACGTTTTTGCCCGTTATCAGCGAATGATCGGCAACGACGTGCTGATGGTCTCCGGCACGGATGAGCACGGCACCCCGCTGCTGGTGCAGGCGGATAAGGAAAACACCACGGTCCGCGAGCTCGCCGACCGCTACAACCGCATCATCGTCGAGGACCTCGTGGGCCTGGGCTTGTCCTACGATCTGTTCACCCGCACCACCACCCGCAACCACTACGCGATTGTGCAGGAGCTGTTCCGCGGGCTCAATGAGAACGGATACATGCTGAAGCAGACCACCCGTGGCGCCGTGAGCCCGTCGACCGGTCGCACTCTGCCGGACCGATACATCGAGGGCACCTGCCCGCTGTGTGGCGCTACCGACGCCCGCGGCGACCAGTGCGATAACTGCGGCAACCAGCTGGACCCGGCCGATCTGATCGACCCGCGCTCCAAGATCAACGGCGAGACCCCAGAATTCGTGGACACCGAGCACTTCATGCTCGACCTGCCCGCTTTGGCCGAGGCACTGGAGGAGTGGCTGAAGGGGCGCAACGACTGGCGTCCGAACGTCCTGAAGTTCTCCCTGAACCTGCTGAAGGACATCCGTCCACGCGCGATGAGCCGCGATATCGACTGGGGTGTGCCCGTCCCCATCGAGGGCTGGCAGGACAATAACGCCAAGAAGCTCTACGTCTGGTTCGACGCGGTCGTCGGCTACCTCTCCGCATCCATTGAGTGGGCCTGGCGTACCGGCGACCCGGAGGCCTGGCGCAAGTGGTGGAACGACCCAGAGGCAGTGTCCTACTACTTCATGGGCAAGGACAACATCACCTTCCACTCCCAGATCTGGCCAGGTGAAATGCTTGGCTACGCCGGCAAGGGAAGCAAGGGCGGCGAGCAGGGCGAACTGGGCGAGCTGAACCTGCCCACCGAGGTCGTCTCCTCCGAATTCCTGACCATGTCCGGCTCCAAGTTCTCCTCCTCCAAGGGGGTCGTGATTTACGTCCGCGACTTCCTCAAGGAATTCGGCCCCGACGCGCTTCGCTACTTCATCGCCGTCGCTGGCCCCGAGAACACGGACACGGACTTCACCTGGGACGAGTTCGTCCGCCGCATCAACTCCGAGCTGGCCAACGAGTGGGGCAACCTCGTCAACCGCACGGCCTCCATGGCGCACAAGAACTTCGGTGAGATCCCGCAGCCTGGCGAATTCACCGCCGAAGACCAGGCGCTGCTCGACGAGGCGAAGCAGGCCTACACCGTGGTCGGCGACGCACTGCAGCTCTCCAAGTTCAAGGCCGGCATGACCGAGGCCATGCGCATCGCAGCGCGGGCCAACCAGTACATCGCAGCCCAGGAGCCGTGGAAACTGGCGAAGGACGAAACCCAGCGCGAGCGCCTGGCCACCGTCTTGTACGTCGCCCTGCAGGTTGTCTCTGACGTCAACACACTGATGACCCCATACCTGCCCTTCTCCGCGCAGAAGGTCTTCGAGACTCTCGGTGGCGAGGGCATCTGGGCGGCCCAGCCGGAGATCGTCGAAGTCAAGGATGAGTCCCCCTACACCCCGGTCGGAGTTGGCCTGCCGGAGGAGGGGAGTAGCTACCCGGTCATCATGGGTAACTACACCGAGCAGAAGGCTATCTGGCAGCGCACCGAGCTTGCCCCGGGCACCGCGCTGAGCAAGCCGAAGCCGCTGTTCCAGAAGCTGGACCCGGAGCTGGCGGAGACCGGCCCGGAGTGGGCACCGGTCGTCAAGGACTAGTCACCCGGTAGCGTGGGGACCATGTCTAAGAAGAAACGCCCCACGCCTGTCCTGCCGGAGAGCATCGGAGCTCTCTTCGATTCCCACACCCACCTGGCCTCCACCATTGCCAAGGGGGCGCAGGAAGGGCAGGATCGCCGTGCTGCCACCGCAGAGCTGGTCGCCCGCGCCGGGCAGGCCGGGGTTGAGCGGATCTGCACCGTCGGTGATGGGCTGGCCGAGACCGAGCTGGCGCTGGAAGCAGCGCAGCAGTTCGACAACGTCTGGGCCGCCTGCGCGATCCATCCCACCCGCGCCGACGAGCTGGATGAGGCGGCCAAGGCTCGGCTCACCGACATGGCGGCCAATGACCGTTGTGTGGCGATCGGGGAGACCGGCCTGGACGCGTACTGGATCAAGCACGACGAGTCCACGCCTTCCCTCGAGGTGCAGGAAGCCGCGCTGCGCTGGCACATCGACCTCGCGGTCAACTCTGGCAAGCCACTAATGATCCACAACCGCGAAGCCGACGAGGACCTGATGCGCATTCTCGCGGACGCCCCGCAGCCCAACGACGTCATCCTGCACTGCTTTTCCTCCCCGCTGGAGGTGGCACGCGAGGCCATCGACCGTGGCTATGTGCTCTCTTTCGCGGGCAACGCGACTTTCAAGCGCAATGATGAACTGCGGGAGGCTGCGCGCCTGGCCCCGGCCGACCAGATCCTTGTGGAAACGGATGCTCCCTATATGACCCCCGAGCCCTTCCGAGGGGCGTGCAACGAGCCGGGGTTCGTGGGATACACGGCCCGAGTGCTCGCTGAAGCGCGCGGCCAGTCGCCGGCGGAGTTCGTGGAACTCGCATGGGCGAATGCCAACCGGGTCTTTGGGCTCCAGGGTTAAGGGCGAGCCAAGCGCCGTTATATTTTTGTGCGGCCCGGGGGATCGCAGGCGCGTGCGGCGCCGTTTACCCTGGTGCGCAATCAGGCTGCCGTTGCGCATGTGACGAGTTGTTATTGCTGTTAAAGCGCGCATTCCCCGACTGAGGGTGATTTTGCGCACGTCTAGGGATTCTTCTGGATTTAATCTCATCGTTATCGTATTGTGATAAAAGTTCAGCCCCGCCAGGGGGTCGGAGCGATCACGGGAATAACGAGAGGTTTCGAGTGTCTCCTAAGAAGAAGTCCAGCCTGCACCGCATCAACAACACCAACTCCACGCCACTGCGCCTGGCCACCGGCGGCATGCTGGCGACCCTGGTTGTCGGCGGTGGCGTTGCTGCTGCGGCACACAAGAACATCACGCTGGACGTCAACGGCGAAATCATCGAGGCTAGCTCCGTCACCGGCAACGTCGGCGACATCCTGGAGAAGAACGGCGTCGAGGTCAACCCCAAGGACCTGGTCAGCCCGGCACCGTCCGAGTCTGTCTCCAATAACGACACCATTAAGGTGCGCTCCGCGAAGCAGGTTGCCCTCATCATCGACGGCAAGCGCGAGAACGTCGACACCACCTCCGTCACCGTCGAGGAGATGCTGCGCCAGGTCGGCAAGTACGACGAGATCGCTACCGGCTCCCTCTCTGCCGGTATGAACACCAAGATCCCGGCTGAGGGCATGGATCTGGATGTCACCACGTCCAAGTACTTCACCCTGAACGACGGCGGCAAGCAGGGCCGCATGAAGCTGCCCGCCCGCACCGTCGGTGACATCTTCGAGCTGCGCGGCACCCCGCTGGGCGAGGACGACATCGTCACCCCGTCTGCGGATACCCCGCTGCGCGAGGGCATGCATATCGATGTCGTCCGCGTCTCCAAGAAGGATCACACCTTCGAGCGCACCGTCGCTGCACCGGAGCGCGAGATCGAGGACGCCAACCTGCCGGAGGGCGAGCGCAAGGTCGTCAAGGAGGGCAAGGACGGCAAGGAGCGAGTCAAGCTGCTGGTCACCCGCCACAACGGCAAGGTCACCGACCGCAAGGTCCTGGAGCGCGAAGAGCTCGAGGCCCCGGTTGAAGCCGTGGTCAAGGTTGGCACCAAGCCGAAGAAGCCGGCCGGCCCGGATGCCCCGGCTGTCGCGAACGGCTCCGTTTGGGACGAGCTCGCACAGTGTGAGTCCACCGGTAACTGGTCTATCAACACTGGCAACGGCTTCTCTGGCGGCCTGCAGTTCACCCCATCCACCTGGGCGGGCTTCGGTGGCACCGAATACGCTCCGGCAGCCCACATGGCCACCCGCGAGCAGCAGATCGCCGTGGCAGAGCGTGTCCAGGCCGCGCAGGGCTGGGGCGCATGGCCCGCCTGCACCGCGAAGATGGGTCTGCGCTAAAGCCCACCGGCGGCAAAACACAAAACTCACCGGCAGTCGTAGCGGGGAAGCATTTTCGCTCGCTACGCTGCCGGTCGTTTATATTCGAAGGCGTGAATGATGACGTGCGTGCCCAGGATGCCCCGGAGTTAGACGGGGGAGTATCGCTGCTCGGGCCGGTGGAGATCCGCCAGCTCGCCGAGGAGCTGGGGGTCAACCCCACTAAGAAGCTCGGCCAGAACTTCGTGCACGACCCCAACACGGTCCGCAAGATCCTGCACGCCGCAGATGTCGGCCCGCAGGACCACGTGATCGAAGTTGGCCCCGGGCTGGGCTCCCTGACGCTAGCGTTGCTCGGCGCGGTGGGGGAGGTTACCGCGATCGAGATCGACCCGCTGTTGGCAGGACGTCTGCCGCGCACCGTCGCCGAGCACGCCGCCCCCGTCGCCGACAAACTCCACCTCATCCTCCGCGACGCCCTGAAAGTCACCGCTGCGGACTGGGCTGAACAGGGGCTGGCCGCACCCACCGCGCTGGTGGCGAACCTGCCCTATAACGTCTCCGTCCCGGTGCTGCTACACCTGCTGGAGCAGTTTCCCACGATCAGTCGGGTGCTCGTGATGGTGCAGCTGGAGGTCGCGGACCGGCTGGCGGCCAAGCCGGGCAGCAAGATTTACGGGGTGCCCAGCGTGAAGGCTCGCTACTTCGGCGATACCTTCCGTGCCGCGACGATCGGCAAGAACGTCTTCTGGCCCGCGCCAAAGGTGGACTCCGGGCTGGTGCGCATCGACCGCTGGGGCGTGGGCGACAAGCCGGCTGCCCCGTGGGCCGAGGCGGTCGCTTCCTCCGGATTCGCTGAGGAGGTCGTGCGCGGGGAGACCTTCGCTCTGGCCGACGCAGCCTTTCTGCAGCGTCGTAAGACCCTGCGTGCCGCCCTCTCCGGCCACTTCGGTGGCGGCCAGCAGGCCGAGGACGTACTGCGAGCGGCAGGTATCGACCCGAAGCAGCGGGGGGAGAAGCTCGGTGCTGAGGAATTTTTGGCGCTTGCCCTGGCTAGCCTCGCGAGGAAGGAGGGCGAGCAGTGAGCACGCAGCACCCCGGTGACGAGCGCGGGGACACCCCGCGCATCAGCGTGGCCGCCACCGCGCACGGCAAGATCAACCTCCACCTAGGGGTCGGCGACGTCCGGCCGGACGGGTACCACGAACTGGAAACCATCTTCCAAGCCGTAAGTCTCACGGAGACCGTGACCCTCACCGCGGTTCCGCGCGGAGCAGAACCTGAGCTCACCGTCGCGGGACCGGATGCCCACCTCGTGCCGCGCGACCCCAGCAACCTCGCCTGGCGGGCCGTCGAGCTCGTCCGTGACCTGTGGTGCGAGCGCGCAGGGCTCTTGGAGGACCCCGCGGCCGACCCGGCGACCCGCGCGCCGTTGGTGAGCATCCACATCGATAAGAACGTGCCCGTGGCCGGCGGGATGGCCGGTGGTTCCGCGGACGCTGCCGCAGCCCTCGTCGCCGCCGTGGAGTTCTACTTCGGCCGCCAGCCCCTGCCATATCCCACCCCGCGCAAGGCTGTGGCGCCCAGCCAGGCGGAGTTACTGCAGATCGCCGCCACCCTGGGCGCCGACGTGCCCTTCTGCGTGCTCGGCGGCACCGCGCTCGGGACCGCCCGCGGGGACGAGCTGATCAGCATCATGTCCCAGGGGCCGTATCACTGGGCGATTGCCACCGACAAGCGCGGGCTGTCCACCCCGCAGGTCTTCGCGCAACTGGACCGCCAGCGGGAGGCCGCCCGCACCGGCAACCGGCCAGATATCCGCGCCCAAGGCATCGAGGAGTTGATGCGCGCGCTGGTGACCGGCGACCCCCATCAGCTCGCCCCGCTGCTGGTCAATGACCTGCAGGCCCCGGCGATCAGCCTGCTGCCCAGCCTGCGGCAAACGCTGGCGGTGGCCAAGGAGGCCGGCGCGCTCGCGGCCATCGTCTCCGGTTCCGGGCCATCCATCGCCATGCTGTGCGAGGACGAGGCCAGCGCCGTGGAGGTCGCCACCGCCGTGTCCGTGGCGGGCAAGGCCAGCGCAACGGTCGTGACTAGTTCGCCCGCGCCGGGGGCGCGCGTGGTCCGCAGCTAGCCTGGAAGAAGCACAAGAAAACACAGCGCTGCGGCAACCCCGTCGTGAATGTGAAGAAATTAAAGGAGAGCGAAAACCCACCGTGGTGAACCTCATCAACCTGGAAAACGTCGAGAAGTCCTATGGCCTGAAAACCCTGCTGGACAAGGTCAGCCTCGGGATCAACGAGGGCGACCGCATCGGCGTCGTGGGCCTCAACGGTGGCGGTAAGTCCACCCTCCTGAAGGTGATCTCCAAGCAGGTCCCCGCCGACGCGGGGCGGGTGTCCCACAACAACGACCTGCGCCTGGCCATGGTCACCCAGGATGTTCTTCGAGAGTGCCTCACCGACCCGGAGAAGAAGGACCTGACAGTCGGGCAGGCTGTCCTCGACCCGCTGGGCATGGAGACCTACGAGTGGGCCTCCCAGCCCAAGGTGCGCCGCGTGCTGCACGGCCTGGGCATCGTGGAGCTCGGCCTGGATACCCCGGTCTCGCAGCTTTCCGGTGGTGAACGCCGCCGCACCGGCCTGGCCGCCGCCCTGGTTCAGGACCTCGACCTGCTCATCCTTGATGAGCCCACCAACCACCTCGACGTCGAGGGAGTCCAGTGGCTAGCCGAGCACATCCTGTCCCGCAATACCGCGCTGCTCGTCGTCACCCACGACCGTTGGTTCCTCGACACCGTCGCCACCTACACCTGGGAGGTCCACGACGGGAAGGTGGACGTTTACGAGGGCGGCTACAACGACTGGACCTTCGCCCGAGCCGAGCGCACCCGCCAGGCCAACGCAGCCGAGCAGCGCCGCCAGAACCTCGCCCGCCGGGAGCTCGCCTGGCTGCGACGCGGGGCACCGGCCCGTACATCCAAGCCGCGCTACCGCATCGAGGCCGCCGAGGCCATCATCGCGGACGTCCCGCCGCTGCGCGACAGCGTGGAGCTGATGAGCTTCGCCGTCCGCCGGCAGGGTAAGAAGGTCATCGACCTGGAGGATGCCAGCATCAGCACGCCGGACGGTCGGCGCCTCATCGAGCACCTCACGTGGCGTCTGGGGCCCGGTGAGCGCATCGGCCTGGTGGGGGTCAACGGCTCTGGCAAGACCACTCTGCTGCGCACGCTGGCGGGCGACTACCCGCTGGACTCAGGCAAGCGCATCGAGGGCAAGACCGTGCGCATCGGTTGGCTCCGGCAGGAGCTCGACGATCTGGACCCGGAGCGCCGTCTGCTGGACACCGTCACGGACGTGGCGAGCTACGTGACGATCGGGGAGAAGGAGATCTCGGCCTCCCAGCTGGCCGAGCGGCTGGGCTTCAGCCCGAAGCGGCAGCGCACGCCGGTGAAGGACCTCTCCGGTGGTGAGCGCCGCCGTCTGCAGCTGACCCGAGTGCTCATGAGCGAACCCAACGTACTGCTGCTCGACGAGCCCACCAACGACCTGGACATCGACACCCTCCAGGAACTGGAGACGCTGCTGGACAACTGGGCTGGCACCCTCGTGGTCATCTCCCACGACCGCTACCTCATTGAACGGCTCTGCGACTCCACCTGGGCGCTCTTCGGCGATGGGGAGCTGACAAACCTCCCCGGCGGCATCGAGCAGTACCTCACGCTGCGCGCCGAGCAAGCCAAGGCCGACGGCACGGATGAAAACTCCATGAACCTGGGTGGCCAGGGCGGCGACGTCGAGAAAGCAGAAAAGAAGGAATCTAGCGGCCTGAGTGCCCAGGAAGACCGCGAGCTGCGGAAGCAGATGAACGCCGCGGAGCGGAAGATGGCGAAGCTGGCCGAAAAGATCACGGGGCTTGAAGAGGAGATGGCCGCGGCAGCCGAGGCCATGGACCACGAAAAGCTCGCCGAGCTCAACGAGGCGCTGCAGGCCGCCAACGATGAGCACGAGGAGCTGGAAATGGAGTGGCTGGAGGCCGCCGAGCGCCGCGAAAACGCCTAGCCACCTGCGGGCGCTCGCCCTCTTCCTCGGTCATCAGTACCTTCTCCCCACTGGGATTCAATCATCCGTACCAAGCAGAACATCGCGCCAATGGCCTGCTTGATCTTCGGGTTTCCCTAATGGGAGCTTTCGTGGCGAGGAAGCGGAACACTACTGGAGGCATGATTCTTCAGTGCCACCAGCCTGAATACATTTCCAGAAATTTGCGGTCGCGTCGTGCTCGATGTTGCCGGTGGTGGACATAGGTACTTCGCCCTTAGGCACGAACTTTTCCGTGTTCAGTGGCCCTACGTCTTCCGGCTGCGGTGCCGGAGCTTCTGGCTGTGGCGCAGGGGTTTCTAGGCCTCTAGGGGTCGAACTCTTAAGTTCCTCTCCCAGAGGTTTGATGTCTTCGACCTTGATTTTCTGCCCGAGTAGGTAGACATAGTCGGTATTCTCGGCGACTTCCCAGGAGCCGTATACCTTCATGCTGTGTCCCTCGTCGAGTGTGCTGCTCCAGTCCTCGTAGCCGGAGTCTGCGTCGTCGCAGACGTTGGCCTGTGCTGGAGGCTCGGTGTCCCTGTCTCTGTTGATGGTGGCGGGGTCGTCCAGCATCGTCCACCCGTTTTCGGCGGTGTCAAGTGTGAAGTGCCCCTTGATCTGAAGCAGGCTGTTTCCGGGTTTGATGGTGCGAGGGTCGTAGTCCTTCATCCCGTAGTCGCAGGAGCCGCCGAGGGTGATGGTTTCTATCTTGAGTTCGCCCTCGCAGGGGAGGTGTGAGTAGCAAGTGATGGGGAGGGGGTCGGCGATGTTGTGTTCTTCGGAGCTGCAGCCTGCGATGAGGAGGGGGACGGCGAGGATTGCTGGGATGATGCGGGCCTTCATGGTTTTTCTTCCTAGTGGGTTAGTGCTTGGCGCATGTAGACGGCGAGTAGGTGCTGGGTGACTGCGAGTTCGTCGGCGAGTTCTTGCTGGTCGCCTTAGCACCCCGGTACGCCGTAGCGAAGGTCGCGCGGGGGATCAGCAGGCGGGCGGCGTACTCGTCGGTGCGGGCTTCTTGTCCTTGGTCGTAGTGTCCGTTGCCAGTCGGCTCGTCGCCGTAGTACGCGTGCCCCAGCTCGTGGGCGAGCGTGGACCGATATTGGGTGATACTCATGCCGCGTCTGGTGCTGATCGTGCGGGGCTTGTGGTGGTAGTAGCCCTTCGCCCCGCCCGTGTGGCGTACGAGGCGTAAACCAAGTTCGCGGGCGTGGTCATGGAGGTCAGGGGCAGGTGGGGGTGTTCATTCACCGTTCCTTCGCCGTGGCCGTGCCCGGGGGTGGGGCGTGTTAGTACTGTTTCCAGACTTGAGCGCTGCTGCTTTCGACCTCTCCGTCGGAGTAAATGTCAGCGGTGCACGCGTACTCCATCCGCACGGGGGTCCCAAAGCCGTTGGGGAAGTCCACAACGCCTTCTGCGGTGTAGGTTCGGGGACTGTCTAGCCAGTCGTTGGCGGTGGCCGGCTTGGGGCCGTCGTCGGGGAAGGTAACGCCACCTGGGTACTTGGCGCGCTTTTCGACATCTTCGATGCAGGCCGCTTTGGCGCGTTCGAGATCGAGATCGTCTGACTTCGTTTTGACGTAGTAGAGGCTGAGGGCCGTGGCTACAGCGAGGGCGAGGAGTGCGAGCAGGACGGCCGTAAGGATTCTCATTGTCGACGAGTTTCCGGTGGCCGGGCTGAGGTGGGCCGATGGTGGGTAGCCCGGGTTGTGGGTCGTTGGTGGGTAGCCCGGGTTGTGTTTTTGGTTGGTCATGGGTGCTGCCTTATGGGGTATCGAAGGGGTCGTCGTGGTGAGGGTTGCGTAGCGCGTCTTCGTCGGGGCTGAAATCCGCCACGGCGTGGAGGTGCGGGGTGGCGCTGCGCGCTTCTAGCTCGTCGATGAGAGGGGCGTGAGTAGCGGGGTTCAGCTTCCGAGCTAGTTCTAGTGCAAGATAACCCGGTTCAGCCGTGGCGACTAGGGCGCCGTCAGAGTCGAGGTAGTTCGTAACTTCTGCGTGGGTGATGTAATCGAGTTCCACCAGAGCGATGACGGGGTTCACGTCGAGGGCGCGGCAGATTGTGATGAGGTCACCTGCATCGAGTTGAGCGTTCAGCCGCTTGTTGGCCGTTTTGCGCGTTACGCCCAAAACATTTGCGATGTCTTGGTCGTAGATGGGGCGCTTGGCGGCTTCTGACAGCCACTGCTTGATATCCACACCGGAATCGTAATGTGTAGTTTCCTGCCCATCAAATACATCTTTAGGTACCCATATGGGCGATCATGTGTCCGCGTGAGAGTAATTACCGTCGCATGACTAGGGGTTAGGTTACAGGTAATCGAGGAAATAGGAGATGAAGATAATGCTTCTACTGTCGATCGATGAGATTGACCGGGGTTAACTGACTTCATTGCATTACCTCGTGCATCGGCCTGGAAGAGAAAACGGGGGCGCCCAAGACATGGACTAAGGCCGTCTTGAATCAGTAGTTCGCCCAAAAGACCCTTATCGCGCCCAGTGCGGGGAGGATCTTTCGTGCCTAAAATCCCGCAAAAATCCCGCACGCGGTGCGATAGCGACCATAACCACGGCACCAGTGGCACTAGTGGTACGCCCCTGACCAGCAGAAATAGCGAACCCGCAGGTGGGCAAGTACCGTCGAAATTATGATTCTCATTAATGTTCGATTCAAGCCCCTGGACGAGTACGTGGAGAACTTCCGCGAGCACGTCGCGGAGTTCACCGAGGCTACCCGCAAGGAGCCGGGCTGCCTCTGGTTCGACTGGTTCCGCAACACGGATGACCCGAGCGAGTACATCCTCATCGAGGCTTTCGAGGACGATGCCGCGGAGGCACACGTGAACTCCGAGCACTTCAAAAAGGCCACGGAACTGTTCCCGAAGATCCTCAAGGAGACCCCGCAGATCATCAACACGCTGATCCCGGGCAAGACTGAGTGGGATCGCATGGCGGAGTTCCAGGTCGACTAAAATTATCGTGGCGGCGCGCCGGGAAACCCGGCCCGTCGCCACAGCTATATCTAGCGAAAAAACGATCAACTAAGGGTGGGTATCGTGACGCAGTTTATTTCCACAGTGGTTGAAGGACGGACGGGCATCATCGAGCTCAACCGTCCAAAGGCGCTGAACTCCCTCAATCCGGAGATGATCACGGGGATCCGTGAGGCCGTGGATGCCTGGTTGGACGACGCGGCCGTCGAGCAGGTCCTCATCCGTTCCAGCAGCGAGCGGGCGTTCTGCGCCGGGGGCGATGTCCGATCCGTGGCCGAGGAGGACGCCGCCGGCTTCCACCAGTCCGGGGACGAGTTCTTTACGGAGGAGTACGGGCTGAACCGCCGCCTGGCTACCTACCCAAAGCCTATCGTCGCCGTCTGGCAGGGCGTGGTGATGGGTGGCGGCTTCGGGATCTCCGCCCACGGCTCCCATCGCGTCGTCGGACCCAAGGTGATGGCTGCGATGCCGGAGGCGGCGATCGCTTTCGTTCCGGACGTCGGCATGACCCACCGCCTGAACAATCTCACGCCCCCGGAGGGGTACGCGGAGCAGCTCCCGGAGGCGGGGGCGTTGGCTGTGTTCCTCGGCACCACCGGCTGGCGGATGAATAGCGCCGATCTGCTGGCCACGGGGCTGGCCACGCACTTCGCGCCCGATCCGCAGGCCTTCGGCGACGCGGTGGGGGCGAAGGGCCTGGATCGGGCACTCCGGGAGGATGCTCAGGAACCGGCCACGGCCTTGGCCGGTGGCGCGGTGGGTGAGCCCTCTACTCTCCTCGCGAATGCACAGCTGATCAGCGAGATTTTCGGTGGGGAGACCTGGCTGGAGATCGACAAGGCGCTAGCTGCGGCCAGCGCCCCAGATGAGGCGGGGGAGAAGTTCCTCGAAGACGTGCGCGCGGCGGTGAAGAAAGCGAACCCGACCAGCTTGGTGGCGATCACGGAGATCATGCGGCATGCCCGCCACACAGACCTGGCCACCGCGTTGCGCAACGAGTTCGCGGTTGGGGCTGCCCTGCGCCGCGACCCCAATTTCCCGGAGGGCATTCGGGCGGTGCTGGTGGATAAGGACCAGTCGCCTCACTTCGAGCCGGCGGATGCCGGCGAAGTGGACCCAGCCGTGTGGCGAGAGATGCTGGAGTCCTAACCCGGCTTAGTTAGCGCCGAAACCGCGCTCGAGGCGGTTGAAGCCGGTGTTGAGGATGTCCTCGAGCGCCTCTTCGCCGGCGTAGCCCGGGTTGTTGGCGATCTCGGTGGCGGCATTGACCATCGCGGTCACCGCGTTGATGAGCAGGTGGATCTCGACGAGGCTGAGCGAGCCATCGCAGTAGCGGTGCACCGCGTGGGTCAGGCTGCCGAAAAGCTCGAGCAGCACGCCCGTGCCCTCGCGGTCCATCTGCACCGTCATGTGCTCGCCAAGGGAGGACGCGAGGTTGATCGCGGGTAGCGGGTTCTCCCCCGAGGTCATAATCTCGTGAGTGATCTGGCGTAGCAGCTGTACCGGGGTCAGTCCCGGCTCGGTCCGATCGATCCACCCGGCGATCTGGTGCACGTAGGTCTCGATGAAGTACAAGAACGCCGCGTCACGGTTGGGGAAGTAGTTGTGGAAGGTGCGGGAGGACACCCGGGCGCGCCGGGTGATCGCCCGGATGCTGGCGCCGTCGGAGCCCTCTTCGAGCATGAGCTCGGCCGCCGCACGGGCGAGGGCGTCACGGGTATCCGCCTTCTTCCGGTCCCGCAAGGTGCGTAGCTTCTTCGCAGCGCCATCGACGACCAGCGGCCGCTGGCCCTCCGAGCCCCCGCCGAGGGGAGTGCGTGAGCTGTTCTGTACTGTGCTCAACTCGAACCACCTAAATGACTAGCTTCTTGCCCTTATGTGCGGGGCAAACCTTATAGGGATTTTCCCTGTCTGGTGCAAAACTACGTGAAATTCTGTTCATCAATGATAGCCGAATATGTAGCTGCCCTATGGAATAAGGAAACTTTCATTGTCTGCTACGCCGTGGCGGGGGTGGCTCGTAGGGCTGTAGGGGCCGTGCGTGCCAGTGATGGGGTGGTGAGTGCATCGGTCAGGGACGTTCGGCCATAGGGGTTCTAACGGGTGTTCAAAATCACGGCGAGGCGCCACCTGAGAATGCACGTTATCAGCTTGTTCCCAGTATTCTATTAACTATGAACAATGCCATAACCTTTCAGGGACCGCACAACCCTCACCCGAAGAAGCTGAAGAAGAAGGCTTATGAAAAGGAGCTCAAGCGCCTGCAGGCTGAGCTCGTAGAGATGCAGCAGTGGGTCGTCGAGACCGGAGCCCGTGTCGTCATCGTCATGGAGGGGCGCGATGCCGCTGGTAAGGGATCGGCTATCAAGCGCATCACCCAGTACCTTAACCCGCGCTCCTGCCGCGTCGAGGCGCTGCCGGCGCCGACCGAGCGCGAGAAGGGCCAGTGGTACTTCCAGCGCTACGTTGAGAAGCTCCCCACCGCCGGTGAGATCGTGATCTTCGACCGCTCCTGGTACAACCGCGCTGGCGTGGAACGCGTCATGGGCTTCTGCACCACCGACGAGTACCGCCGCTTCCTGCACCAGGCCCCGATCTTCGAGCGTCTGCTCGTCGAGGACGGCATCATCCTGCGTAAGTACTGGTTCTCTGTCTCCGACGAGGAGCAGTACGCGCGCTTCACCTCTCGCCTCGAGGATCCGCTGCGTCGCTGGAAGCTTTCCCCCATGGACCTGCAGTCCATCACCCGCTGGGAGGACTACTCCCGCGCGAAGGACGCCATGTTCGTCCACACGGACATCCCATCTGCCCCGTGGTACACGGTGGAGAGCGAGGACAAGAAGCGTTCCCGCGTGAACGTCATCGCCCACCTGCTGGATTCCATCCCGTACCACCACATTGAGCGCGAGCTGCCGGAGATCCCGGAGCGACCGGTCTCCGAGTCCAACTACCAGCGCCCGCCGCGCGAGGAATTCCGCTACGTACCGGACTACGCCGCCAAGCTCGAGGTCGATGAAGAGCCCAAGGGCAAGGGCTCCAAGAAGTCCTAAAACCCGCCGATGGGGTAGCGGTGACGAAGTGCTAGTAGCCTAGGGCGTCATGCTGCATGCCGTTTCCTTCGCGCTAGTTGATTCGCTCAACGCGCTGCTCATCGGAGTCATCGTCGCCCTCGGCGTGATGCTGCCGCCCGCCGCGCCCTATCGGCGCATCGCCGCGCTTGTGGTGGGCGGGGACTGGCTCGGCGTGCTTGTTCTTTCTGTGGTGACCATGCTGGCGTTCGACGGGCTCGGCGACGCGGTGACCCGCGCGCTGGAGTCCCCGGTCTTCGCCATCGTGCTCATCGCTATCGGTGTTCTCACCCTTGTGCTGACGCTGCGCAGCAAACCAGGCGCCGAGCAGTCCCAGCTGCTCAACCGGATGGTAGGACCGCTGACTACCCCGTCCGCCGCGACCTTCGGCCTGGGCTTTCTGCTCGGCGTGATCCAATCCGCAACCTCAGCGCCCTTCTTCACCGGCCTGGCTTACCTCTCCGCCGGGGACTATTCTGCGGTCTTGCGCTACGTCGGGCTGATTTTCTACGCCAGCCTGGCGCTCAGCCTCCCTGCCTTGAGCGCCGTGTTCGTCGGCCTCGTGCGGGCCTACCCGAACGGTGCGTTCGGCTCGGCGATGGCAGCTATGCGCGAACGCAAAGCCGCGATGGCCAAGGCTGCCGGCTACCTGGTTGCCGCCGTCCTCATTCTTTTCGGCGCCTCGCTGCTGCTGTAAAAATCTTCTTTGAGGACGTCAACGGCCCCGCTGCAGGAAAGCAGCGGGGCCGTTCGTGGTACCGGCTGGGCGGCGCCTTGCTCTCGTGCCCATGCACACCAGGCCGAGGCTAGTCTGCGACCAGCGTCTCCAGGGTCAGATCCGGGAACTCCTTCTCAATGAAGGCCAGCTTCCACTTATCGCCGAACAGGGCGATCAGCTCGCCATCGCCGCGGGTGAAGATCTCCACGCCACGCTGGCGTCCCAATTGTGGGGCGGAGGCCTCATCCGTGCGGCGGGCCACCGAATACGGCACCGGCTCGGTGACGGTCTCCACGTTGTACTCCGCGGCCATGCGCCCCTGCATCACCTCGAACTGCATCGGGCCCACCGCGGCCATCACCGGGGCAGCGTCGCCGCGCAGGTCGTTGCGCAAGATCTGAACAACGCCCTCGGACTCCAGCTGCTCCAACGCCTTGCGGAACTGCTTGTACTTGCCCAGGGACTTCGCGCGCAGCGTCTGGAAGTGCTCCGGGGCGAACTGCGGCATCGGTGGGAACTGCACCTTCTTGCCGGTGTAGATCGTGTCGCCCGGGGCCAGCGCGCCCGCGTTGACCAGGCCGATGATGTCGCCCGGATAGGCGTTTTCCACCGTCTCGCGGGTCCGGCCAAACATGGTCAGCGCGTGCTTGGAGGAGAAGCTGCGGCCCGACTGGGCGTGGGTGACCTGCATGCCACGCTCAAACTCGCCGGAGATGATCCGCATGAACGCCAGGCGGTCGCGGTGGTGGGCGTCCATGCCGGCCTGCACCTTGAACACCACGCCGGAGAAATCATCTCCGGTATCGCGGAACTCCTGCACCGCGGCGGAGGCGCCGGACTGGGCGGCCAGCGTCTTCTCGTCGGATGCCCGGCCGGCGGGGGATGGGGCGAGCGCGCACAGGGTGTCCAGGATCTGGTGCACACCGAAGTTCAGCATCGCGGAGGCGAAGATCACCGGCGAGGTCACGCACTGCAGGAAGAGCTCCTGATCGTGCAGTGCGCCGTCGGCAGCCAGCAGCTCGGCCTCCTCGACGGCCGTCTCCCACACATCCCCCTCACGGTCGGCGGCTTCATCCGGGGTGTAGTGCTCCTCCGGGGCGATCGTGGAACCACCGGCGGTGCGGGTGAAGTGGATGTACTCCTCCGCGTTGCCGTCTTCGTCGATGCGGGCGAGTCCCCGGAAGTCCCCAGCCTCGCCGACTGGCCAGAACAGTGGGGTGGGCTGGAGGTCGATCTCGCTGACAATCTCCTCCACCAGGTCCAAGGCGTCCCGGCCCACCCGGTCCCACTTGTTAATCACCGTGACGATGGGCAGCCCACGGGCCTTGCACACCCGGAACAGCTTCAGAGTCTGGGGCTCCAGGCCCTTGCCGCCGTCCACGAGCATCACTGCGGCGTCCACAGCGGAGAGCACGCGGTAGGTGTCCTCCGAGAAGTCCGCGTGCCCCGGGGTATCCACCAGGTTGATGACGTAGGGCTCGCCCTCGTGCCCCTCCGGTGCGTAGTCGAACTGCAGTGCCGAGGAGCCGATCGAGATTCCGCGGTCCTTCTCCATCTCCATCCAGTCCGAGACGGTGGACTTGCGTCCAGCCTTGCCGTGCACCGCGCCGGCCTCCTGAATGACGTGGGCATGCAGCGCCAGTGCCTCGGTGAGGGTGGACTTACCGGCGTCCGGGTGGGCGATGACAGCGAAGGTACGGCGTCGGGTTGCTTCAGCAGCAGCGTGGGCGTTCATGAGTACCCAGGGTAGCGCCCCACAAGCCCCAGCCCGAATCCCTCCAGCCGCTGGGCAGGGGGCGGGGCCAGTCGGCTAAACTTTCACACCATGTCCAGCACTGACCCCCAGCACGTCGCGATCGATACGGTCGTGCCCGCAGTACTTGGGATCGTGCTGATGATCCTGATTTGGGCGACCCTGCGCTCCATGCTGGTGCTCTCCTCGGAGGACAGGATGTTGGGCGTGCGCATCCCTCGAATCAAGCGCCTCAACCCCGTTGTCTTGGCCGCGAAGTCTGACTTCAAGAAGGCCAATACGCGAGTGCTGCTGCTGTTCGCCATCGCGGTGCTGGTCGCGCTCGGGCAGGGGGCGCACCGCCTGGTGCTGTGGGGCTGTGTGGTGCTGCCCGGGATCCAGATCTGCGCAGGATTGTGGTTCTGGGTGAGGGGACGCCGGGCTATCCGGCAGGAGCGACGGCTCTCGCGATGGTGGGAGATCGGCGACGAGGACGCGGACTTCGCGGACACGGCATCGGCCTCGGAATCAGCCCGCCAGCAGTACGCCCACTATCAGCAGCAGCCCGGCACCGTGCCCCGCTCCTTTGACCAGCTGGTGTACCCGAAGACCGCGGGCTGGTTGTTTATCTTCGCCTACGGTGTGGTGGTCGCCGCCGGGGTGGTGCTGTGGTGGAACACCGATGTACACAGTGGCCGGGAACTGGGGCAGGTCTACCGCACCCCGCTTTTCGCGGCGCTGCTCGCGCTGGTGGCCTTCGTTGTCTCCTACTGGCTGAGCTTTTATGACCCCTCGGCACCTGGGCAGCCCCGTGGTCCGGAGCTCATTGCGTGCATGGCGAGGTTGCAGCGAGGGATCGCGTTGCTGACGCTTATCGGCCTCATTGTGGTGAACGTGGGCGTAATCACACCGGCTGTCCCTGAACTCGCGGAGTACGCAGGGATGGTGGGCACACTGCGGGCCGCAGGCTGGGTATGTGCCGCCGTCGTGCTTGCCGTGGATATCCTCTGGCCTGCGTTAACGCTGTTGAGGCTGCGCAAGAATGCAGTGGCGAAGAAGTACTCCTAACGCGCCGGGGAAGCGGGTCGTCGAGCCGGGCCTGGGGGAGACGGAGCGAGAAAAAGGGGCAACACTAGGGGTGGAATCCCACTTTCAACCCCAAGACAATTAGGGTTTAGGGTGGTTAATCGTTACCCCTTTAATTTTTGGAGGTCTCATGTCCGCTTCTGCGTCCATCGACAAGCAGCAAGCTGATTGGAACGAGCGCGTCGCCCTGGCGGAAAAGATGATCCCGCTGCTCGGGCAGCTCCGCCGCGAAAAGAACGTCGTGACGTCCATCTTCGGTCGCCAGCTCATCAACGTTGCTGAGACCGACATTCTGAAGCAGCACCGCTTCGCACGTCGCATCACCAACAACGACCTGCCGATCGCGCACACCATGCCGATCCTCGAGCGCATCGCAGAGCTCGACCTGAATACCGTCGCCGCAGACCTTGGTGCCCTGGCTACCGCATTCGAGGACAAGGGGGGTGACTTCGGGGACACCGCAGCCATCGACGAGTTCCTCAAGGAGCAGTTCGCCGACGTCATCGGTACTCGCGGTGACACCCCGACCACCGACGTCGTCCTCTACGGATTCGGCCGCATCGGTCGCCTCCTGGCCCGCATCCTGCTCGCCCAGAGCTCCGAGAAGGCCGGCCCGCGCCTGCGCGCCATCGTCGTCCGTAAGAACTCCGAGGACGACCTGCAGAAGCGTGCCTCCCTGCTGCGCCGCGACTCCGTCCACGGCAGCTTCGACGGCACCATCTGGGTCGACGAGGAGAACAACGTCATCTGGGCCAACGGCACCCCGATCCAGGTCATCTACGCCAACAAGCCGGGCGAGATCGACTACACCCAGTACGGCATCGACAACGCCATCGTCGTCGACAACACCGGTGTGTGGCGCGACCGCGAGGGCCTGGGCCAGCACCTGCAGGCCAAGGGTGTTGCACGCGCGCTGCTCACCGCACCGGGCAAGGGCGACATCAAGAACCTCGTCTTCGGTATCAACCACACCGACGTCGACCTGGACGCCGAGGACGACCGCATCCTCTCCGCCGCGTCCTGCACCACCAACGGCATCACCCCGGTGCTGAAGGTCGTCAATGACAAGTGGGGTGTGGACCACGGCCACGTCGAGACCGTCCACGCCTTCACCAATGACCAGAACCTCATCGACAACTTCCACAAGGGCGAGCGCCGCGGCCGTGCCGCAACCCTGAACATGGTGCTCACCGAGACCGGCGCTGCCAAGGCCGTCTCCAAGGCCCTGCCGGAGTTCGAGGGCAAGCTGACCGGTAACGCCATCCGCGTCCCGACCCCGGATGTCTCCATGGCCGTGCTGAACCTCAGCATGTCCCGCGAGGTCACCAAGGACGAGGTCAACAACTACCTGCGCGACGTCTCGCTCGTCTCCGAGCTGCGCCCACAGGTGGACTACATCGACTCCCCGGAGGTCGTCTCCACCGACTTCGTCGGCTCCACCCACGCTGGTGTCGTCGACGGTCGCGCGACGATCGCTGCTGGCAAGAACCTGGTGCTCTACGTCTGGTACGACAATGAGTTCGGTTACTCCTGCCAGGTGGTCCGCATCATCGAGCAGCTGGCCGGCGCCCAGCACATCGTGGTGCCTGCCCGCACCGCACTGGACGCCCTGGACTAAGGAGCACTCCCGGGGCTGTGCTATGCCCCATAGCGAGCTGAGGGCCCGCGACCGAATAGTGGTCGCGGGCCCTTTCACGTCTGCCTGCTAGCGGCTACGCCCGTGGATCTCATTCTGGGCGATCGCCACCCCACGGCTCACGGTGAGCCGCACCGCGTCCGCCGCGTCCCCCAGGGATAGTGGCAGCCATTCGAGCTCTTGTTTGCTGAAGGGTTTGAGCACGAAACTCGCCGGGTCCATGCGCCCCGGGGGCCGGCCGATCCCCATCCGGATGCGCACATAGTCCCGGGTGCCCAGCGCCTGGGTGGTGGACTTCAGCCCATTGTGGCCGTTCTCCCCGCCGCCGACCTTGATGCGCACGGCCGCTGGGTCGAGGTCCAACTCATCGTGGATCACGATCACGTGCTCGGCCGGGATCTTGAAGAACTTCGCCAACGCCCCGATCGCCCCACCGGAGAGGTTCATGTAGCTGCGGGCCCGGGCGATGATGACGGACCGCCCGTCGATCTTCGTCTGGCAGATCAGCGAGTTGGTGCGCTTGTGGGCACTCAGCGTGCCCGGCATGGGCGTGAGATCATCCAGCAGCTCGTCCACCGCCAGGTAGCCGATGTTGTGGCGCGTGGTCTCGTACTGGGCGCCCGGGTTACCGAGCCCAACGACGAGCCACGGGGCATCCGCGCTGCCAGCCGACTTCGGGGTTCTCTTGGGGGAGGAGTTCTTCAGCTTTCCACACACAGTTGGAATCCTTCCATAGAAAGACCCGCCGCGCTGGGGTGCAAGGTATGGTTCATACCTCGTGCCCGGCGCAGCGGGTGAAAGTTGCGACCCCGGCCGTGAGCTCGCACTCAGCGGTCGGCGTGCAGGGGAGGGGATTAGTCCTCGGACTCTGCCGGTGCCTCGGCCTCTTCGCCGGCAGCAGCGTCCTCGCCCTCGGCAGCAGCCTCGTCGTCCTCAGGCAGCTCTTCCTCCTCCGGCTCGACGATGTTGATGACGAGCTCCTCGGCGTCGGAAACCAGGACAGCGTTGGACGGCATCTTGACGTCCTTCGCCAGGATCTGCTCGCCGATCTCCAGGCCGTTGATGTCCAGGACGATCTCTTCCGGAATGTCGAGGACGTCCACCTCGAGCAGCAGGACGTCGACGTCCTGAACAACCATTGCACCCGGTGCCGGGAGGCCCTCGTGGATGACCGGAACCTCGACCTCGACGCGCTCGCCGCGCTTGACGTTCAGCAGGTCAGCGTGGTCGATGTCCAGGGTCAGGACGTTCTGGTCGATGGCCTTGACCATCACCAGGTTGTCCTCGCCGTCGATGTTCAGCTCGAACACGGCGTTGACGCCCTCGTTACGGACCAGTGCGTGCAGGTCCAGGGTATCGACGTGGACGTGGACCGGGTCCAGCTCGTTGCCGTAGACAACCAGTGGGATCCGGCCGTCGCGACGCAGGCGACGGGATGCGCCCTTACCGAACTCGGTGCGCAGAACGCCTTCGATACGAGTCAATTCAGCCATGAGTGCTCCTTAGAGTTAAGAAGTTGAAGTGTAAATATTGCGGTTGCCACTGCTTTTCTCTTCGCCCGGGATCGTTAACCGGAAAAGAAAAAAGCCGCGGTTTCTCGCGGCGGGTGTCCACCCCGCCCACGTGAAGCCCCTCGAATACAAGGAAGCCGCATGGCCGGGTAGTTCATCGCGCCGATAACGGCCAGCTTGTTTAAGAGCCAGCCCTCGCCGAGATCAACCGACATCTTACAAGCTGGAAGGTGGTGGGCGCAAACCCCTCCGGGGAGGGATTCGGGGCAGGTCGCGGCGTGGTTTTCGCTTGTGGGGTATCGGAGGGATTTAATCCTCGAAGGTGAGGGTGAACTCGCGGTACTGACCCCAGCTTCGATCCACGCAGTAGCCTTGGACCTTTCCACCAAGCCTCGGATATCCCAGTGCACAGCTATATCCGGTGCTGAGCTTTTCTGGTGCACGACGCCGGTAGCCGCTGTCGATGAACTCCTGAAGGGTTTTCTGCATGGTCTCGCAGTTATTGCCCCCGCGACTCACGGTTGCCTTGATGTACATCCCGTGTTGATCCTCGAGCGGGACGCACGAGCCACCGAGGGGCTCCTTCTGTCCATCGATGTACACGTGCTTCTTAGTGATACGCATCCAGTGTCGACCGCCACCCTTTTTCACTCCGGTTTTTTCACTGGCTTCGCACTCGAGCTCGCCATCATCATTTTTGCAGGTCACGGTGCCAAAAGTGGTTTTCTCTCCGGGAGCGAGTTCCCTCGGCTCCTCCGTGAGGGATCCGCCGAGAGAGGCGAGGGTTGCTCGCCCTTGCCACGCGTATCCAGTGGGGCCGTAGTCCAAGGCCATTGAGTTTTGGGGCATCGGGTCGACCTCCTCGGCTGGGACATCCCATGTTCCGTGTAACTGACCCTCCAGGTTGCTGCAGCTGAACTGTGCGGTAGTTCCGTCGTCTTCTTTTCGGCTCAGGTCAATGCACAGAACATTCAGGTTCTTCACGTACAAGACTGCCTGTCGGCCGTCTCCGATGAGGAACTTCTCCCTAGGTATCTCCGTGTAGCCGCGGGCGCTGTGCTTCCTTGGCTCCTCGCCTGCGGCGCGGTCTCCGGACTTCCCGGAGCCCTTGCCTCCCGTCGGCTTCGGGGCCTTGCCCGGCTTCGTGGTGGTCACCGTCACCGTCGGCGGGCCAGATGCGTCGTCATCGGATTGGATGCTGGAGCAACTGCTCAGGGCGAGCAGACCGGCGACCAGGACGGCGAGGATGGCGGAGCGGCGCATAGAAACCTCCACTGCATGCCGGGAGGGGCAGGGGCCGCCCGGCATAAGGAACGTGATCGAAGCTAAAGATTAGCTGAGAGGTCGCTCGGGGTCCTGCTAAACCCGCCCTGCAACAGCAAAACACCCCCGTTTCCGCCCACAGGCGGGCGGAAACGGGGGGTGTAGGGCGCAGGCAGGCGCAGGGGACTACTCGAAGAGAGTGGTCACCGAGCCGTTCTCGAAGATCTCGTGGATCGTCTTTGCCACCAGCGGGGCCACGGAGAGAACCGTGAGGTTATCCCAGCCCTCGGTGCTCTGCGGCAGGGTGTCGGTGGTGATGATCTCACGGGCGCCGCACTCGCTGAGGCGCTCGCGGGCCGGGCCGGAGAAGACACCGTGGGTCGTGGCGATGATGACGTCGCCCGCACCGGCGTTCTTCAGCACCTGGACAGCGCCAGCGATGGTGCCACCGGTGTCGATCATGTCGTCCAGTAGCACGCAGGTGCGGCCCTCGACGTCGCCGACCACGCGGTTGGAGGTGACCTTATTAGCCACGTCGATGTCGCGGGTCTTGTGGATGAAGGCCAGCGGGGCGCCGCCCAGCTGGTTGGCCCACTTCTCGGACTCCTTCACGCGGCCAGCATCCGGGGAGACGACCACGATGTTGTCCAGGTTGTAGTTCTCCTGGATGTGCTTGGTCAGGATCGGCAGCGCGTGCATGTGGTCGACCGGACCATCGAAGAAGCCCTGGATCTGGTCGGTGTGCAGATCCACAGAGACCAGGCGGTCCGCGCCAGCGGCCTTGAACAGGTCAGCGACCAGGCGAGCGGAGATTGGCTCGCGGCCGCGGTGCTTCTTGTCCTGGCGGGCGTAAGGGTAGAACGGGAGGATCGCCGTGATCCGCTTCGCCGAGCCACGCTTCAGGGCGTCGATCATCAGCAGCTGCTCCATCAGCCAGTCATTCAGCGGCTGCGGGTGGGACTGCAGGACGAAAGCGTCGGAGCCACGGACGGACTCCTCGAAGCGCACGAAGATCTCGCCGTTGGCGAAGTTGCGCGCCGTGGTCGGAGTCAGCTCGACACCAAGCTCGCGGGCTACTGCCTCACCCAGCTCCGGGTGCGCACGACCCGAAAACAGCATGAGGTTCTTTTGGTTGTCGATCCAGTGAGTGGTGGACACAGATCAGCCTTCCCGAGGATTTGTTTTCTTGTGTTCGCCGGTACGTTGCCGCCCGTCGACCCTTGCGCAGGATCTTTGAGGGCGCCACCCGCTCGCCGCAGTGACCAGCTTTACATGAACTGATGATAATTGCCCTGGGTTTAAAGAACCAACGAGGGCTAGGTCTACTGCCCCTGCTCCGGGGTCTCGCCTTCGGGCTGCGGGATAGCAGCGTCGCTAGCGGCGCGTTGCGCGGCCTCCGCCGCCGGGGTGCCGGGGCGGCGCTTGACCACCCAGCCCTCAATGTTTCGCTGCTGACCACCGGAGACGGCCAGAGCGCCGGCGGGGACGTCCTCCTTGATGACGGTTCCGGCCCCGGAATAGGCGCCATCGCCGACGGTGACCGGCGCGATGAACATCGTGTCCGAGCCGGTGCGCACGTGCGAGCCGATCGTGGTGTGGTGCTTATTCACCCCGTCGTAGTTGACGAAGACGCTGGATGCCCCGATGTTGCTGTACTCGCCGATGGTGGCATCACCCACATAGGTCAGGTGCGGCACCTTCGAGCCACGCCCGATGGTCGCGTTCTTGGTTTCGACGAAGCCACCCAGCTTGCCCTCCTCACCGAGTTCCGTGCCCGGGCGCAGGTAGGTGAACGGGCCAACGGTGGCGCGGGCGCCGATGGAGGAGCTCAGGGCGTGAGTGCGCACCACGGATGCGCCCTCGCCAACGGTGGTGTCCTGCAGGGTCGTATCCGGGCCCAGGGTGGCGTTATCCGCAATCCGGGTGCGACCCAGCAGCTGGGTACCCGGCAGGATCGTGACGTCCTGGCCAACCTGGACGTCCACGTCGATGCGGGTGCTGTGCGGGTCCACGATCGTCGCCCCGCCGCGCATCGTGCGCTCCAGCACGCGGCGGTTGAGCTCCTCGCCGGCGCGGGCCAGCTGGACTCGGTCGTTCACGCCCGCGAGCTCCGCGGGATCGTTGGCGGTGTGCGCGCGCACCGGGTGGCCGTCGGCCCGTGCGATGGAGAGAACATCGGTGAGGTAGAGCTCGCCCTGCGCGTTATTCGTGTTCAGGCGGCTCAGCGCATCGCGCAGGATCTCGGCGTCGAAGGCGAAGACACCGGAGTTGACCTCGGTGATCGCGCGCTGTTCCTCGGTGGCGTCCTTTTCCTCGACGATCTGCATGACGTCGCCGTAGTCGGAACGCACGATGCGGCCATAACCGGTGGGGTTAGCCTGCTCGACGGAGAGCACCGTCACCGCGGTCGGCACCTCAGTGTGGGAACGGTAGAGCGCGGTGATCGTCTCCCCCGTCAGCAGCGGGACGTCGGCGTTAGTGACGATGACGGTGCCGTGGAAGTCCGCCAGTTCGTTCATCGCGCACTGCACAGCGTGCCCGGTGCCGTTCTGCTCCTCCTGGACGGCCAGGTGGATCTCACGGCCCAGGTCTTTAGCCACCTGTTCGCAGGCCGGGCCGACCTGCTCGCGGCCGTGCCCGATCACGGCCACCATGTTGCTTGGCTGCGCCCCCGCCGCGGCGTGAAGGCTGTGGGCCAGCAGCGTACGTCCGCCGATGGCGTGCAGGGTCTTCGGCGTGGCCGACTTCATGCGCGTGCCGGCGCCCGCAGCGAGGATGACGACGGCCAGATCCGAGCCCGCAGAAGTCCCACCAGCTCCCGTGGTCTGGGTCTCCGTTGGCTGGTCGGTGGCTTGGTTCCTGTTCGGAGTGCGCGACACGGCGGCAGCCCCTCCTTGAAAATCGGGTGTGGACGGTCTTGGTCGTACACCAGCATAACTGCCGTGCCGGACAAAGCTTTGCGGGCCACGGGCTGTGTCGCGTCCCGAGTAGGCGGGGTCTAACCCTGGCGGGCGGAAACCTCAGGCAGCTTCGCCGCAAGCAGGGAACCCAGCGCGCCGACCGCGGCCAAAGCGCCGAGTGCCCAGAGGGTTCCCATGAGGCTCAACAGCGCGGTCAGCGCACCGATGAGCAGCAGGATGATGCCCATCAGCGTGTTGGAGACCGAGACATAGCGGGTGCGCTGATCGCCCTCAGCCATGTCCACCACATAGGTCGACCGGGAGACCCGGATCGCCGCGTGCGCCACCGAAATGCCGAAGAAGGCGACGGGCAGCCACCAGTACAGGGCGTCCTCCCAGACCAGGGCCAGGCCGATGGTGATCAGCAGCAGAACGACGGCGAACAGCGCGCCGCCCGAAAGAGTGTTCTTCGAAGATTTATCCGACAAGGCACCGGTCACCCGGCCGGCGGTCAGCGAGGCAAGGCCTGCGGCGACGACGAACAGGCCCAGGCCGGTCACGCTCGAGCCCGCCCGTCCCTGCAGAGTGACAAGAAAAGTGGGGGAGAGGGCGGAGGCCAGCATGAGGGAGCGGACCAACACAAAGTTTCGGAAGGGCTTGTCGTCACGCATCAGGCCCCACACGTCGTCCCAGATGGCGCGATTCATCTCGGTAACGGAGTGCGGCGGCTCAGCGAGATCCCCCTCGTCCACTGGCGGCTCCTGGATCTTTCTGAAGAGCAGGAAACTCACCACCCACGCGCCCGCTCCGGCCGCAAAAAGCACGCCAAAGGTGCCGGGGCTCAGGTTGTCGCGCAGAGCGGCGATGACCAGTCCCACCACGATGGTCACCGCACCTGCGAGCGTCGTTGCGAAACCAGTGACCCGGCCGCGGTACCCCTTCGGCATCGTGCGGCCCTGGATGTCCTTACTCGTCAGCGACACCAGCGAACGGGCGGCGGCGAGCAGCGCGAGGCCGAAGAGGATGAGCAGGCCAGCGGTCGTGCCGGAGGTGAACAGGGCTGCACACATCGCGATGATGCAGCCCAGCGCCTGACCCAGCGTGCCCAGCAGCAGGATCGGCAATCGACGGGAGCGGGCCTGGACCCACGGGCGGAGCCCGGCCTGCGGCAACATCGAGCCGGCCTCGCGGATCGGCACCAATAGCGGCGCGATCCAGGTGGGCGCGGCCAGCATCTGCAGCAACCACGGCAGCGTCGTCTTCGCGCTCATGATCTGGTCGCCGATGTTTTGGAAACCAAAGGCCGTGGAGAAGCGCAGGCCGTTGTGCTCCACGTTCGGGAGATCAGACTTCGGTGGCTTACCGATCAGCTTGTGGGACAGGCGCGTCGAAAAAAGGCCCCTGCTCGGAGTGAGTAGGGGCCTGAGCTTGTTGGTCTTCGCTCGTCATGCTCCCCCACCAGGACTCGAACCTAGAATGACGGTACCAAAAACCGCAGTGTTGCCAATTACACCATGGGGGAAAACGCTAGTCGTCGAAGATCCCGCAGGATGACGCTAACGGCTTAACACCCTACCCCATGCCACACGGCGGGTGGAAAATCACCGAAGCGCCACGGCAACGGGACGGTGCAGGCTAGGCGCGGGGGTGTCTGCCCCCACGGCTACACTGGGGCGCTATGAGTACCACGGTCCGCCCATCGGCAAGCCAAAATACGTCCGCACCAGGGAATAAGGGGCACGCGGCTCCCGCGCTGTCGGGTGTGCTGCGGGCCGCCGCGCGCGACTCGAAGCTCAAGGGCCTGGTCACCCATGTCGGTGCCGCGCAGTTGGCGATCCAGGGCCCCGACGCGGTGTGGCCCTTCGCCGTCGGCACCATTGCCCAGCACGCTCCGGTGTTGGTGATCACGGCGACCGCCCGGCAGGCCGAGGATCTCACCGAGCAGCTCAAGGCCATGCTGGGCGACGAGGTGGAGCTCATGCCCGCCTGGGAGACCCTGCCGCACGAGCGGATCTCCCCGAACGTGGAGACCGTCTCCCAGCGGATGAAGGTGCTCCGCCGCCTACACCGGCAGACCGCCGGCGAGCTGGGGGAGTCCGATACCCATATTCGGGTGGTTGTCGCGCCAGTGCGCACGTTGGTGCAGCCCATCCAGGACAGCCTCGGTGCCGTAACTCCCGTCCACTTCGCCGTCGATCAGGAGGTGGATTTCGAACAGATCCAGCACGAGCTGGTGGAGCGCGGTTACTCCGCGGTGGACGTGGTCGCCAAGCGCGGGCACTTCGCGGTGCGCGGTGGCATTCTCGACGTCTTCCCGGCCACGGGAGAGCTGCCCGTGCGCGTGGAATTCTGGGGCGACGAGGTCTCCGACATCCGCCCCTTCAGCGTCGGCGATCAGCGCACCATCCCCGGGGTGGAGCTCGACGAGGTCACCGTCTACCCAGCCCGCGAGCTGCTCATCACCGACTCCGTGGCCACCCGCGCCGGGCAGCTGGCTAAAGAACACGCCAGCCATGCTGAGCTGGCGGATGTGTACCACAAGATCAGCGAGAAGATCGTCGTGCCCGGCATGGAGGCACTGATCCCGAGCCTCCACGACGGTGAGCTGAAGCTCCTGCCGGAATTCCTGCCGGAGGGTACGCACACCATCGTGCTTGCCCCGGCCGCTGTCGAGCGCCGCGCCGCAGACCTGAAGGAGACCGGCGAGCAATTCCTCGAGGCCGGCTGGGAGGCCGCGGCCATGGGGGCGAACGCTCCCGCTGACGGCGTGGCCTACGTGTCCGTCGCCGCTGCCCGACATGCCCAGACGGCATTGGACCGGCCGTGGTGGACACTGTCCCCGCTCGGCATGCTGGACTCCGACGAGGGCTTCGACGGCGACGCCCTCCTTCTCGACTACGATGCCGCGCCCCAGCCCCGCGGCGAGATGGAGGCCATCGAGCACATGATGGCCGATATCCGCACCCGCGTGGAGGCCGGCGGTCGGGTTGCCTTCGCCGCCCCAACATCCACCGTCGCTGCCCGCATGCTGCGCCGCTTCCACGAGGCAGGCATCGCCGCAGAGGCCGTGGGGGTGGACCTGCGCGGCCAGCGCGGCATCGGCCGTCAGGCCGCATCCAAGGCGACCCCGGACCAGGAGCCGGCGCCGAAGAAGGTCAGCATCTACCACGCGGTCGCCCACGAGGGCCTCGTCTTCCCGATGGCGGGGGGAGAGCACCCCAGCCTGCTGTTCCTGACCGAAACGGACGTCACCGGCAACCGCGTGGAGGCGGCGGCGACCGGTAAGCGCAAGCCAGCCAAGCGCCGCAACCGCGTGGATCCGCTGGCCCTGGAGCCCGGCGACCTGGTGGTCCACGATTCTCACGGCATCGGCAAGTTTGTGAAGATGACCGAGCGCACCGTCGGCAAGGGTGCGGACGCCTCCCGTCGCGAATACCTCGTCCTCGAATACGCACCCAGCAAGCGGGGTGGACCAGGCGACCAGCTTTACGTCCCCATGGACCAGCTCGACCTGCTGTCCCGCTACGTCGGTGGGGAGAAGCCGGCCCTATCCAAGATGGGTGGTGCGGACTGGAAGAACACCAAGCGCAAGGCCCGCAAGGCCGTCCGGGAAATCGCCGGGGAGCTCGTGCAGCTCTACGCCCAGCGCCAAGCCGCGCCGGGCTACGCCTTCGCTCCGGATAGCCCGTGGCAGCGGGAGATGGAGGAAGCTTTCCCCTTCACCGAGACCGAGGACCAGTTCAACGCCATCGAGGCCGTGAAGTCCGACATGGAAAAGCCGGTGCCGATGGACCGCGTCATCGTGGGTGATGTGGGCTACGGCAAGACGGAGGTCGCGGTGCGCGCCGCCTTCAAGGCCGTCCAATCCGGCAAGCAGGTCGCCGTTCTCGTCCCAACGACGCTGCTCGCGCAACAGCACATGAAGACCTTCCGGGACCGGATGCAGGACTTCCCGACGCGCATCGCGGAGCTGAGCCGTTTCACTACCCCTGCGCAGTCCAAGGAGATCCTCAAGGGGCTGGCCGAGGGCACCATCGACATCGTCGTGGGCACCCACCGCCTGCTGCAGACCGGCGTGACCTGGAAAAACCTGGGGCTCATCATCGTCGACGAGGAGCAGCGCTTTGGCGTGGAGCACAAGGAGCACATCAAGTCCTTGCGCACCCACGTGGACGTCCTGACCATGTCCGCTACTCCGATCCCGCGCACGCTGGAGATGTCCATGGCCGGCATCCGCGAAATGTCGACCATCCTTACCCCGCCGCAGGACCGTCATCCGGTGCTGACCTACGTCGGTGCCCAGGAGGACAAGCACGTCGCTGCCGCGATCCGCCGCGAGCTGCTGCGTGACGGTCAGGTGTTCTACATCCACAACCGGGTGAAATCCATCGAGAAGGCGGCGGAGCACATCCGCAGCCTTGTGCCCGAAGCCCGGGTCGTGGTCGCCCACGGGCAGATGAGCGAGGAACAGCTGGAAACCACCGTGGAGGGCTTCTGGAACCGGGAGTTCGACATCCTGGTGTGCACCACCATCGTGGAGACCGGCTTGGACATCTCGAATGCCAACACCCTGATCGTGGAGAACGCCCACCACATGGGCCTATCCCAGTTGCACCAGCTGCGCGGGCGCGTGGGTCGGTCCCGGGAGCGGGCCTATGCCTACTTCCTCTATCCGAAGGGCGAGGTTCTCACCGAGACCTCCTACGACCGACTGTCCACCATCGCGCAGAACAACGAGCTCGGCGCGGGTATGGCCGTCGCGATGAAGGACCTCGAGATGCGTGGCGCCGGCAACGTGTTGGGCGCCGAGCAGTCGGGGCACATTGCGGGGGTGGGCTTCGACCTCTACGTCCGGCTTGTCGGTGAGGCAGTGGAGGCCTTCCGTGCGATGGCGGACGGCAAGCCGGTGGACGGGCGCGAGGAGGAGAAGAAGGAGATTCGTATTGACCTGCCGGTGGATGCTCACATCCCGGTGACCTACGTGGCCTCCGAGCGACTCCGACTGGAGGCCTACCGCAAGCTTGCCGAAGCGCAGGATGAGGACCAGATTGAGGAGGTGCTCACCGAGTTCCGGGACCGCTACGGCGAGCCGCCGGCCCAGGTGACTAACCTCGCGGTGCTGTCCCGACTGCGGTTGGTTTGCCGTGACCTGGGGGTCTCGGAGGTCGTGGCGACGGGCTCTCGCATCAGCTTCAGCCCCATCGATTTGCAGGACTCCGGCCAGGTGCGATTGAAGCGTCTATTCCCGGGGGCGACGTACCGGGCGACCACTAAGGTCGTGGTTATTCCGGCGCCGAAGGAGGGTGCGGGGATGCGGGCGGTCGCGCTGCGGGATGTGCCGTTGGCCCAGTGGTGTGCGAATGCTCTCACCCAGCTGGCTGGCATCCCGGAACGGGACATCAGCGGAGGTAGCGCCCCGACGCGTTAGCCCCTCGGTGCGAAAACTTCCGAGTCACTAGCGTAAACTTTAGCCCCATGACAGTCGTACTCCTCGATCCTCGATTCCCCTCGATGATTCCCGTCGACGCCGTGACCCTGCTCAGTGGCAAGGTTTCCTATACGGAGGAGGTGCCGATCCGCATCCGCTGGGTCATCGGCGACCTCGGCGGCCACACGGTGTACGAGTCCGACATTCTCGTCACCACCGATCTGCGAAACGACCTGGTCATCGAACGGATCGAGGAGGGCGACGAGCTATTGGCTGCTCCGAGCCTGCTGGTGCACCTCTCCCCAGATCGGGAGATCGGGCCGCGGGATTCCGGCGAGCTCGCCCCGGCGCACACACCCGCGCTGCCCTCCGCAGAGGCAATTGGCCAGGCGATGTCTGGGATGGGGGAGCAGGACCCGGCGGAGGCGCTGGAGTCTTATCAGCAGTACGCCGATGCCGTGGACGACGCATATCAGCAGTCTGCGCATCTGTACCACCAGCCGAGCGCCCAGCAGGGGGATGAAGACTACGCCGCCGACGCGGCGGCCTCGGCTGCCTATAGCGGCGAGGGCTTCGTTGAGGGCGAGGTTCTTTCCGCCGACGAGCACACGGCCGCCGTGGCGGGTAGTCGCCGCACTGCGCGCACCGAGGTGCCTGAATCTGTCATGGACGAGATTGAGGACGCCGTGGCGCTGATGGCTCGCGCGCTGCGCCAGGGCAAGTGGGAGCAGTCCATGACCCACGCCGACCTTGTGCCCTTCTTGCGGGAGGAGACTGAGGAGCTGGCGAGCACCATCGAGCTGCGGGATGTTCTCGCCGCCGTGGGCTCCGAAGACAAGGCCGATGGTGATGGCGAGGTGCCTGAGTGGGCTGAGCAGGACCTCTGCGAGGAGCTTTCGGACGTGCTGCTGCAGGTCCTCTTCCACGCGGAGATTGCGAACCGCCGTGGTGCCTTCGACATCGGGCATGTGGCTGGCTCGTTCGTGGCGAAGCTGCGTGATCGTGCACCGTACCTCTTCGAGGACGTCGAGCGCGCGGTGGGTATTCAGGAGCAAAACGAGCTGTGGCGTGCTGGTAAGGAAGCGCAGGAGCAGCGCAAGCGCGAGGCGCATGGCCCGGCCTTCCGCGATTACCTGGATCGGAAGGCCGAGCTGAAGCAGCAGGCTGGTCAGTCGCAGCGTGGCCCGCTGGGTGCGCAAACCACTGAGCAGGCCGGCAACGCTGGCCAGGGGGCTTCGGCGAAGCAGGGCAGCCCGGCCGCTCATAGGGCCCAGGCCACGCAGGGCGCCAAGGCGCAGCCGACGCAGGAGGCTCAGGCACAGCCGCAGCGGGCGGGTCAGCCAGCCCCAGTCGCCCAGCGGGCCGCAACCGCCCAGCCTGCTCAACCGCGCCATACCTCTGCGCTGTCCGCAGCCGATGAGATCATCCGCGAGGCCCGCGAGCGTGGCCTGCGGGACGCAGACATTCCGACGGATATCCGTTACCCGATGGTCGGCCTCGAACTCGACGAGCCAGGCGGGGCAGAGGACCGCCTGCTCAAGGCGGTTCAGAACTTCCGCCAGCAGCTCGACCGCATGGGACGCTAGAGCCTTCGCCGTGCGCCTTTCCGATCTCCCTTCCCGCTCGCAGGACTACCTCAAGGCGATCTTTGACGTTCAGGAGTGGAGCGGCACCGGGGTGGGGCTGACCCAGCTTGCTGCCAAGGTCGGCCAACAGAACTCCACCGCTTCCGAGGCTGTGAAGCGGTTGGCCACCCAGGGGCTGGTCAACCACCGCCCCTACGCGCCCGTTTCCCTGACGGATTTGGGTCATGAGCTCGCGATTCAGATGGTGCGCCGTCACCGGCTGATCGAAACCTACCTCTGCCGCGAGCTGGGCTATTCCCTCGACGAGGTCCACGATGAGGCCGAAGAACTCGAGCACGCCGTCAGCGAGAAATTCCTCGCCCGCATCGACGAGCTGATGGGCTACCCAGACCGGGACCCACACGGTGACCCGATCCCGAACGCGGCGGGTCAGCTCCCCGAAACCGAATCTTTCCCCCTCTCCGAGGCGGCAGCCGGCGATGTGCTTTGCGTCGAGCGGGTCTCCGACTCTGACCCTGACCTGCTCCGTCACCTGGAGGGCAGTGGCGTGACCCCGGGGGTTCACATCCGCGTCGACCCCCGGCCTTTCGAAGCGCTCGCTGAATTCAGTATCGTGTCCGGTACGCGATCCGGTTCGGTGGTGTCCCTGCCCGCCGCGCAGTTATCCGCGGTTCGGTGTATCCGGCCCGCGTAGCCCGCCACCGCCGGTATCATTCTTTGCCCATGCCCAACGCACGCCGCAAGGGCGCTTTTCAGCGCGCCAGCGGGAAGGAAGTCCTGTGAATCACAACCGCTACGAGCCCGCGGCCTCGGTCCCACGCCGTCGCCGCTCCGGGTGCGCTGTGATGGGCTGCGGCGTCGTCGTGGTCGCCCTGCTGAGCATCATCGCCCTGGTCGGCTTTCTGGTGGCTGCCTTCACCGGAAACTCACCGATCAAGGCCAATCGCCTTCCCATTCCGGACGACGTCCCGCCCGCCGCCGCGGCACCTGCACCGACCATTGATATTCATCAGCCGGGGCGCACCGCGAACCAGCTGGCCCGCTGGGCGCGGGGTCAGGTGTCGGAGACGAACATTCCCTACCAAGCGCTGATTGCCTACGGGAATGCAGAGAACATCGCTCGCCAAACCAAACCGGAGTGCAAGCTGAGCTGGAATACCCTCGCTGGCCTGGGCTTTGTGGAAACCAAGCACGGCTCCTATGCCGGCTGGACCCTGCGTGGCACGAAGCTCAATGATCAGGGAACCGCGGATCCGAAGATCTTCGGCCCCCAGCTCAACGGGGAGAAGTTCGCCCGCATCGAGGACACGGACGGCGGCGAGCTCGACGGGGATAAGGAATTCGACCGCGCGATGGGGCCGATGCAGTTCATCCCCGAGACCTGGAAGCATTACGGCGTGGACGCCAACGGCGATGGGGTGGCGGATCCGCAGAACATCGATGATGCAGCCGCCGCTGCTGCCCGCCTGTTGTGTGACTTCGGCCGTGACCTGAGCACCCCGGAGGGGTGGACGCAGGCGATCCGCTCCTATAACCAGTCGGATCAGTACGTCCGCGACGTCCGTGACGCCGCGGCGAATTACGCGCTGGGCCAGTCCGCCAGCGTCATTTAGCGCGCTGTTAGGGGCTGGCCCAGGGGCGCGGTTTAGCGCACCGACTCGCGCATAGCCCATTCGACGGCGTCGAGCGGCAGCTCCGGGTCGACGCTGTCGCGAGCCTCGCGGATCGCGGCGAGGTAGGTGCCGTAGTCCGCGGCGGACCAGTCGGAATCCTTCTCCAGGCCTGCGATCTTCGCGCGATTGGAGCAGATCACGAGCGGCTTATCCTCGCCAGCCGCCTGCGGACCGGCCAGGAAGTAGGCGACGTAGGAGGCGAACTTCGCCGGCAGGCCGATGCTCGTCAGCGCCTCGTACTGCGCTGCCGGTTCCTTGGACTCCAGGGCCGGGATCGTCTTGAGCAGGCTGGCGGCCTTGGCCTTGTTGCGCAGGAACTGCTGCAGCGGCAGCACCGCCTGGGACTGGCCCGCCCCGTAGGCGAAGGCGGCACCGATGAAGTCGATGACCCGCTCCCGGGCGTAGCCGGAGGCGACAGCGCCCTCCGCGAAGCGAAACACTTCTGCACGCGTGATGGAGGCGGTGGCGTCATCCCGGAAGGGCGGGACGTGGCGCAGGTGGAACGGCCAGCCGGACTTCCAGCGACGAGGGGAGAAGGTCACCGAATCGTTCATGACCCTCTCGGTGGTGGGGGACACTTTATTCACAGCATCTACGATCTGATTCATGGCCCCATTGTGGCAGAACTTGGCTCGGGGGCGACCGCGTGGGTCGATCGGCGGTCCGGTGGCGGGCGCATGGCAAAATAGAGGCGGCTAGAATAGTTCCTGGCTTTCGGGTCCGGGGCCGGTGCGAAGGTGCCCGGCTCAGCCCGTCCACGCCAGTGGTCAAAGCAACGTCGAATGTGCCTAGGAGGCAGACACAGATGGCCGGAATCCTTAACGTCAGCGCGCTGGAGATCATGGACTCCCGCGGTAACCCCACCGTCGAGGTCGAGGTCATCCTCGACGACGGTTCGATGGGCCGTGCCGCCGTGCCTTCGGGCGCGTCCACCGGCGTGCACGAGGCGCACGAGCTGCGCGACGGCGGAGATCGCTACCTGGGCAAGGGCGTTGCCAAGGCTGTCGATTTCGTCAACACCGAGATCGATGACGCCCTGGCTGGCCTGGAGGCTGACGACCAGCGCCTCATCGACCAGACCCTGCTGGAGCTCGATGGCACCGAGAACAAGTCCCGTCTGGGCGCCAACGCCCTGCTCGGCGTCTCCATGGCCGTAGCCCACGCGGCCGCTGACTCTGCTGGCCTGGAGCTCTTCCGCTACGTCGGTGGTCCGAACGGCCACGTCCTGCCGGTTCCGATGATGAACATCCTGAACGGTGGCGCACACGCGGACTCCGGCGTGGACGTCCAGGAGTTCATGATCGCACCGATCGGCGCGGAGACCTTCGCCGAGGCGCTGCAGGTCGGTGCCGAGGTTTACCACAGCCTCAAGGACGTCATTAAGGCCAAGGGCCTGTCCACTGGCCTGGGTGACGAGGGCGGCTTCGCTCCGTCCGTCGAGTCCACCAAGGCGGCCCTGGACCTCATCGTCGAGGCTATCGAGAAGGCTGGCTACACCCTGGGCGAGGACGTCGCCCTGGCGCTGGACGTCGCCTCCTCTGAGTTCTACGAGGACGGTGTGTACAACTTCGAGGGCGGTAAGCACAGCTCCGCCGAGATGGTTGAGGTTTACGCTGACCTGGTCGAGCAGTACCCGATTGTCTCCATCGAGGATCCGCTGGACGAGGACGACTGGGAGGGCTATGTCACCCTCACCGAGAAGCTCGGCGACAAGATCCAGATCGTTGGCGACGACCTCTTCGTCACCAACCCGTCCCGCCTGCAGGAGGGCATCGACCGTGGCGCGGCCAACGCCCTGCTGGTCAAGGTGAACCAGATCGGTACCCTTTCCGAGACCTTCGACGCCGTAGAACTGGCACACCGCAACGGCTACCGCACCATGATGTCCCACCGCTCCGGCGAGACCGAGGACACCACCATCGCCGACCTGGCGGTCGCCCTGAACTGCGGCCAGATCAAGACCGGTGCCCCGGCCCGCTCCGAGCGCGTGGCGAAGTACAACCAGCTGCTCCGCATCGAGCGCTACCTGGAGGGCGCAGCAGTCTACGCCGGCCGCTCCGCTTTCCCGCGCTTCAAGAACTAGGACGAGCGGACTAGAATAGCCCGTTATGACCCACCCCTCCCGCGATAATTCGCCCCGCCCCGCTGGCAGTGACCAGCGTGGTGGGGCGAACGCGGATTCTACGGGCCAGCGCCTGCCACAGGCCCGCTCTATGGAGCGCAATCAGGCCCGGCGTCGTCGGATGCGGCAAGCGCCTCAACGCGTGGCTCGCCGATTCGTCGCCCTGCCGTCCCGAATGAGCCCCGGTGCCGCGATCGTCGTGATCCTGGTGGTCGGTCTCATGGCCCTGTCCCTGGCCACCCCGCTGCGTAACTACTACGAGCAGCGCACGGAGCTTGCCCAGCTGCAGAGCACCATCCAGGAGCAGGAACGCCACAAGGCAGAGCTCCAGGCGGAACTCAACCGTTTCGAGAACGAGGACTACCTCAAGGAACAGGCGCGCATCCGACTCGGCGTCATCGAGCCCGGCGAGTCCGCCTACCGCATCATCTCGCCGAAAATCACCGGCGCTGCAGGGGAGGACGCCCCCGGGGCAGGAAAGAGCCCGTCGGAGCAGGAATACGAGAACAGCCCGTGGTTTAAGAAGCTGTGGGATTCCGTGGCGGTCGAACCTGGCGAGGCAGCGCCGGGCGATGCTGGCAGCGCTCCTGCCGGGCAGAGCGAGGAGCAGGACTCCGGCGGCAGCCCCGAGGGTGGCGTGCAGCCAAGCGGCGATATGAAACTTCCGATTCTGCCCGACAACCAGCCATAATCGCCGGAGACGGCACACCCCGCGGAAGAGCTTGGGAAAACCCAGGCCCGCGGGCTTTTTCAAGAGGAGAATGAATGACGGTCAGTCGTGAAGACCTGGATATCATGGCCGCCCAGCTCGGCCGAGAGCCGCGCGGCGCGGTGGAGGTCAGCTACCGAACCCCGGACGGCCAGCCCGCCGTCGTGAAGACCCACCCCAGGCTGCCGGACGGCACCCCGTTCCCGACGCTGTACTACCTCACCGACCCCCGCCTGACCGCAGAGGCCAGCCGCTTGGAGGTCGCCGGCGTCATGAAGACAATGCAGGAACGTCTCAGCACTGATGAGGGCCTGCAGCGGGACTATCAGGCTGCCCACGAACACTACCTGGCCACTCGCAACGCAATGGAGGACCTCGGCACCGAGTTCTCGGGCGGCGGCATGCCCGATCGGGTGAAGTGCCTGCACGTTCTCATGGCCTATGCGCTGGCCGAGGGGCCGGAACGCCTCCGGCTCGGGACCGAGACCGTGGCTCTGGCCGTGGAACACGACCCGAGCTTGTCCGGCACCGCGATCCCGGCCGATTGGCCGACCTCCGAGGAACTGGGCATCTCCCTCGTCCAGGCCACGACCGTGGAGGGTGCGGAGAACACCGGTATGTTCCTGCCCGAGCGCGAACGAGACCAGAGGAGCTAGACGCATGGCTCAGCCCGACGCCCCACGCCGCTTCGCCGCGATCGACTGCGGAACGAATTCCATCCGCCTGCTCATCTCCGAGCGGGCGGCGGACGGCACCCTGACAGAGCTTAACCGGGATAACATCATCGTCCGGCTCGGCCAGGGGGTGGACGCTACCGGGGGCTTCGCGCCAGAGGCCCTCCAACGCGTCGACGACGCCCTGGCCACCTACGCCCAGCGCATGGTGGAGCACCACGTCGAGGACGTAATGATGGGGGCGACGAGCGCTACCCGTGATGCGAAGAACCGCGATGAGTTCTTCGCCATCACCGCCCGCCACCTGGGCCGCATCGTCGATGGCCGGCAGGCTGAGGTCATCAGCGGCGAACAGGAGGCCGAGCTGAGCTTCGCCGGGGCAGTGGCCGACCTGCCGTCCGGAACCTCGGAGCGCATCTGCGTCATCGACTTGGGCGGCGGCTCCACCGAGTTCGTCGTCCACGACGTCGACGCCGACGGCGCCGTCGCGGACACCGGGACCGTCGAGGCCTACTCCGCGAACATGGGCTGCGTGCGGCTCACTGAGCGCTACCTGCACAGCAATCCGCCGACCGCGGAGGAAATCGCCGCGGCGGAGGACTTCGTCGCCGAGCAGCTCCGAGAGGTGGAGGAGCACGTTGACCTCACTGGCGTGACTCGCCTGGTGGGCGTGGCCGGGACCATGACCACCCTCAGCGCGATCACCCAGGGGGTGGATAGCTACCAGCCGGAGAAGATCCACTTGAGCCGACTGCCGCTGCGCACGTTCCGGAATACTGCCATCGACCTGCGGGATAAGACCGTCGACCAGCGACTCGAGTGCGGTCCCATGCACCCCGGCCGCGCGGACGTCGTTGGCGGTGGCGCGGTGGTCATCGACGCGGTAGCCAGCCGCTTCATGGCCCTCGGCGTCGAGGAGATCACGATCAGTGAGAAAGACATCCTCGATGGTATGTTGGCAAAAGTTATGCGCCGCAACGGTGCCTAAAATCCGCGCGCGGTAGTGCGCGCGGGCACTAGCCCCTATAGCCCAATTGGCAGAGGCAGCGGACTTAAAATCCGCGCAGTGTCGGTTCGAGTCCGACTGGGGGCACAAAACAAAAGCTAGGCCGGAGAGCATTTCTCCCGCCTGGCTTCGTTATTGGTGCCGGTGGCTATGCGCCGCCGCCACTAGTCGTTCTTTGCTGCCTTCTCGTCTTCCTTGGCAGCCTTTTCTTCGGCCTTGACGGCGGCCTTCTCGACCTTCTTCAGCTGCTTCTCGAGGTTGAAGTCCACCTCTGGCCACTCCAGCTTCATGTTCCGCAGCTCGTTGAGCAGCAGGTAGCGCACGACCAGGCGGGCGTAGTCCTGCGTATCACTAGGAATGATGTACCACGGGGCGACGTCGTTGGTCTTCTCGATGGCCCGGGCGTAGGCCTCGTGGTATTCATCCCACTTCTTCTGCACGCTGAGATCGCTGGGGGAGTAGCGCCAGCGCTGCGCCGGGTTGCGCAGGCGGGAGAGGAAGTTTTTGGTCTGGAACTGCGGGGAGATGTGCAGCAAGATTTTGATGACGCGGGTGCCGTCGGCCTCGAGCTGCTTCTCGAAGCGACGGATGGCGTCGTAGCGGCGGTCGATTTCCTCGACGTCGCTGAGCCCCTCCACGCGGGAGACCAGAACATCCTCGTAGTAGGAGCGGTCGAAGATCGCGATCTCGCCGTTACCTGGCAACTCGCGGCGGATGCGGGCAAGGAAGTCGCGGTTGTCGGTGTCGTCGATCGACTCGACTGGTTCGGCGAAGGTGGCGACGTTCACGCCCTGCGGGGACACGGCCTGCAAGATGGCGTTGGTGGCACCGCTCTTACCGGAGGCGTCCACGCCCTGCAGGATGATGAGGATGCTGCCGACCTGCTCGTCGCTGGCACCGTTCGCGTAGAGCTTGGCCTGCTCGGCGCGCAGCTCTTCGGCGATCTTCTTATAGGCCTTGTTGACCCGCTTCTCGAACTTCTCGCCTTTGCCCCTCACCCCCGGGGTTTCGCGAGGGTTGAATGACTTGAGGTCGATGTTGCCCTTGGGCGCGCGCAGCCCGAGAGCGTTGTTCATTCCAAAGCTCATAACCTCAAGTTTAGCGGCTCCGGTGGCTTTGCTCAGCTTGACGGGGATGGTGCAGCTCGCAGGCTGCTTATTAGCATGGTGAGCATGGATAACGCAGCTTTGGACCAGGACCATTCCACCACCGGCAGGAGCAACTGGCCGCTGGCGCTGATTACCGGAGCGTCCCGCGGCATTGGCCGGGCGATCGCCGATGACCTTTCCCGCGATCACCGGCTCATTCTGTGCTGCTCGTCGGAGACTTCCGCGCGAAACCTGCGGGAGGCTTTCCCGGACGCCCAGGTGATCGCCGCGGACCTGTCCGATCCGGCGGCGTTGGGGGAGGTCTTTTCTTCCGACGTCGCCCCGCAGCGTCTCGACCTGCTGGTGCACTCCGCGGGCGTGACGGGGCATGCACCCATCGCCGAGGCACCGTTTCAGATGTGGCGGGAGGTGCTCGACGTCAACGTCATCGCCGTCGCCGAGCTCACGCGGTTGCTACTGCCGGCGCTGCGTGAGGCACAAGGCATGGTGATCGCCATCAACTCCGGGGCGGGGCACAATTCCGGCCCTGGCTACGGGCCCTATGCGGCCTCGAAGTTCGCGCTCAAGGCGATCACGGACGCCCTGCGTGAGGAGGAGCGGGGGAAGGTGCGGGTGAGCTCCGTCCACCCCGGGAAGGTGGACTCGGATATGCAGCGCGAGCTGCAGGCCCAAGCGGGGAACGCCAACTATGACCCGGGTGTCTATGTCCGCGCGGAGGACATCGCCGCCGCGGTGCGGCTGGCCGCGGAGATGGGACCTGAGGCCTGCCTGGAGACCGTGAGCGTGCGCCCGGTCGTCAAGTAAGGGCGTGGAACCGCTGCTGATAATGCCGCGAATGCTTCTTGGGGAGCTGGTGCTCCATCAAGAAACCCTCCCCGGGGAAAGAATCCCGTCGGGGAGGGTCGGCGCGCGTGTGTGCGGCGAAATTAGGGCAGCATGCGCAGCTTCTTGCCGGCCAGCAGTGCGCTGCTCATGATGCGCGCGTAGGCCTTCGCGCCCAGGCTCTCCGGGCCACGCATCGACATCCACCGCTGTTCGGTGATGTTCTGGCTATCGGTGTACTTCAGCAGCCCGGCCGCGCCGTGGCGGCCGCCCATGCCGGAGTCCTTCATGCCGCCACTGGTGTTGTCGATGGCCGACCATGCGGCCGTGTAGCCGTCGTTGATGGAGACGGAACCTGCTCGGATCTGCGGGGCGATGCGGTGCCCGGTTTCGGGGCTGGCGAAGACGGAGGCGTTGAGACCATAGACGGTGTCGTTGGCGGCATTGACCGCAGCCACCAGGTCGTCGACGACTTCGACGAAGACGACTGGACCGAAGACCTCCTCGGTGCGCAGCTTCGCGTCGGCAGGGACATCCGCGAGAACGGTGGGCTCGTAGAAGTAGGGGCCCAGGTCCGGGCGAGCCTTGCCGCCCGCGAGAACTCGCGCGCCCTTGGCGACAGCGTCATCCACGTAGCTGGCGACCGTATCCAGCTGCTGTTGGGAGGCCAGCGAACCCATCGCCACCTCCCAGTCGAAGCCGGGGCCGAGCGTCATGGCGCGCACGGCGTCGGCGAACTTGGTGCTGAACTCCTCGTAGACAGGTCGCTCAACGTACACCCGCTCAATGGACACGCACAGCTGGCCCGAGTTGGAGTAGCAGGCATCGACGACGCCTCGGACCGTGTAATCCATTTTCGCATCCGCCGCGACGATCAGAGGGTTCTTGCCACCCAGCTCCGCGGAGAAACCGATCAGGCGGGAGCCCGCGGTAGCCCCAAGAATCTTGCCGGTGGCGGTAGACCCGGTGAACATCAGGAAGTCGCAGGTATTGGCGATCTCGCTGCCTACGACCCGGCCGGAGCCGGTGACCAACTGGACGAGATCGCGTGGCAGGCCGGCCTCGAAGAGCAGGCCGAACACCAGCAGGGAGGTAAACGGGGTCGCGGAGTCCGGTTTCGCGACCACCGCATTGCCTGCGATGAGCGCAGGAAGGGCGTCGGAGATGCCCAGGGTCAGTGGGTAGTTCCATGGCGAAATCTGGCCGACCACGCCCACCGCCTGGAAGTGCTGGCGGGACTTGGCGAGCACCGGAACCGCGGAGCGGCGGCGCTTCGGGCTCAGGATCTTCTCCGCGTTATTGGCGTAGTAACGGGAATTATTCGCGACGTCCATGACCTCGTCGAAGGCGGAGGCGCGGTTCTTGCCGGTCTCCAGCTGCACCATGTCCATCAGCAGCTCGCGGTTCTTCAGGACGGCGTCGTGGAAACGCAGGAGGATGGCCTTGCGCTCGGAGAAGGGGACGTGAGCCCAGGAACGCTGTGCCTGACGGGCGGCGCCCACGGCACGGTGGACGTCCTCCTCATCGCCGGAACCGACCCAGCCGAGGTGCTCCGCGGTAAAGGAAACCTCGACGTCGATCGTCTTCTCGGGCTTGGAGCCATCGGCGGGCAGCTTATTGGCGGACAGCCCGCGCAGCGCCTCCTGAAAGTCTGTCGGGAGTGCGCCGAGGGACAGTCGCTTGGGGAATCGCAAAGCAGTCATGGGTGGAAATATACCTTTGTCGAGGAACCTATGCGGGGGGTTGAGAAAGAAAATCCGCAGCGTCGGGAACTAAAAACGCGTCACCTGCGTTGGTACATTGTGAAGTAGGAATTTTTAACCGACTACCAGCGTCGTGGCGCGCCCCAGCAGTGCCGGGACATCGCCCGACATGAATCCCGGTCTCCGATCGGGTCGTGTAGACGCACCGCTTGGGTGTGTGCATGGCAGCAAGAACGAGTTTTGACGAAGAATCGAAAGTTGAGGCTTTCAGGTGAAGAAATCTAATCCATTTATGGCTGAGCTGACCGGCCAGAACCGCCAGGGCCAGCAGGCCCAGGGCTATGGTCAGCCCGGTTACGGACAGCAGGGCAGCGGACAGCAGGGCAGCGGCTACGGCCAGTTCGCCACCAGCGCCCGTGGTGCCGCTGCCACCGCGACCTACCAGGACGGGCTGCAGGACGCCGCGAATTACGGCCAGGCCGGCCCGGCCGACCGCCCGATTACCGTGGACGACGTGGTGGCTAAGACCGGCATCACGCTGGCCGTCATCGTCGTACTGGCTGCGGCGAACTACTTTATCTTCGGCACGAATCCGGCAACGGGCTCGATCCTCACCGTGGTTGGCGCTATCGGTGGCCTCATCACCGTGCTGGTCTCCGCCTTCGCGAAGAAGTACGGCTCCCCGGTCGTCACCCTGCTTTACGCAGGCTTCGAGGGACTGTTCGTCGGTGGCTTTAGCTACATGCTCACCGGCATGGCGGTGGGGGACACCAACGCTGGCGCCATGATTAGCCAGGCGATCCTGGGCACCATCGGCGTGTTCGCCGGCATGCTCTTCGTCTACAAGACGGGTGCGATCCGCGTGACCCCGAAGTTCACGAAGTTCATGGTCGCCGCACTGATCGGTGTACTGGTGCTGGCGCTGGGCAGCATGCTCATCGGCCTGTTCACCGGTGGCGCTGGCCCGCTGCGCGACGGCTCCCCGCTGTCCTGGATCTTCTCCCTGCTGTGCATCGGCCTGGCAGCGCTGAGCTTCCTGCAGGACTTCGACGCCGCCGACCGCCTCGTCCGCGCCGGTGCGCCGTCCAAGATGGCCTGGGGCGTGGCCCTCGGCTTGGCCGTGACCCTGGTCTGGCTCTACACCGAGATCCTGCGCCTGCTGTCTTACATCAATAGGGACTAGCGCTAGCAGCACAGGGCCAGGGCGTATGACGCGGGCTGGCCCATCGAAAAACTCTGCCCTTGGGGATCAACCCCAGGGGCTTTTTCATGCCCCCGGGGAGGGGCACTTTCCCGCGCCGCCCCCGCGTGTCTCTAGATCTTGGTAGCGTGATCAGGTCAACAGACTGTAAAACAGCTGGGCGCAGAAGTGCCGACCCAGCTAGCAAGGAGCGCCGATGAGTCTCGGCGAAAACCCCCGTCCCACTAAGGCCCAACCCGCGGCAGAGCTGCTCAAGGCCGGAAGAAGTTCCCAAGTCGGCTTGTATCCGCACGACCTGCACCCCGGGTTGGTCCCGGGCTTGAGCGTCGAAGACCAAAACAAGAGCTTCGCGCTGGACCGCATCGTCTTCTTCGTCACCGCCACCCTCATCGTGGCGTTTATCGCCTGGGGAATCGCCTCCCCAGAGTCGGTGTCCACTGCGTCGGCCGCCGCGTACGACTGGGCTATGAACAATGCCGCGTGGCTGCTCAACCTCGTCATGAGTATGGGGATCATCGTCATGCTCTACCTGGCGTTCTCCCGTTATGGCCAGATCCCACTGGGCCGGGACGATGAGGAGCCGGAGTTCTCCCGATACTCCTGGATCGCGATGATGTTTGGCGCCGGCATTGGCGTGGGCGTGTTCTTCTTCGGTCCCTCCGAGCCCCTGGCCTACTACCTCTCGCCGCCGCCGGAGACCGTAGCCGCGGAAACCCCGGCGGCCCTGCACCAGGCGTTGGCCCAGTCCCACTTCCACTGGGGACTATCCATCTGGGGTCTCTATGCGCTGGTGGGCGGCGCACTGGCCTATTCTACCTATCGCCGCGGGCGCCCCTCGCTGCTGAGCTCCGTGTTCCGGCCACTGCTGGGTACTCAGCCGAATGAGGGGATCGCGGGCAGGGTGATCGACATGATGGCGATCGTCGCCACCCTCTTCGGCACCGCCGCCACACTCGGGCTATCTGCCTTACAGATCGCCCAGGGTGTGGAGATCATTTCCGGGGCAGGCCCATTGGCCAATAATGCGGTGATCGCCATCATCGGTGTGCTCGGAGTTGCTTTCATCATCAGCGCGGTCTCCGGCGTAGCGCGGGGCATCCGCTACCTGTCGAATATCAACATCGCGCTGACGCTGCTGCTCGTGGCCTTCGTATTTCTCTTTGGTCCGAGCCTCTTTCTGCTGAACCTGGTGCCATCCGGAGTTGCGACCTATATCGATCAGCTGCTGCCGATGATGGGCAAGTCCCTGTCCTGGGGCCAGGAGACCCTTGAGTTCCAGGGCGCGTGGACGGCATTCTACTGGGCTTGGTGGATCGCCTGGACCCCGTTCGTTGGCATGTTCATCGCCCGGATTTCCCGTGGCCGCACCATCCGTGAATTCGCGCTCGCAACGATCGCCGGCCCGACCGCCATCCTGGTCCTGGCCTTCAGCATCTTTGGTGGTGCCTCCATCACCTTCAGCCGGGAGGGCCGCGAGATGTTCGACGGCTCCGCGAATTCCGAGCAGGTCCTCTTCGCGCTCTTCGACCAGTTGCCCCTGAACGCGATCACCCCGTTCCTGCTGATCACGGTGCTCACGATCTTCTTCGTCACCTCCGCGGACTCGGCGTCTGTGGTGATGGGAACCATGTCCTCCCAGGGCAACCCTGCGCCGAACAAGCTGGTCGTCGTGTTCTGGGGTGCATGCATGATGGGGATTGCCACGGTGATGCTGCTGGCCGGCGGGGAAACCGCGCTGACCGCGCTGCAGAACCTCACGATCCTTATTGCGCTGCCGTTCTCGATTGTCCTGCTGGTGATGACCGTGGCCTTCCTCAAGGATCTCCGCACCGACCCTGCAGCGATCCGTAAAGACTACGCCAGCACCGCGGTGGAAAATGCGGTGGTTCGTGGCCTGGAAGAGCACGGCGATGACTTCGAACTCAGCGTCGCTTCTGCGCCGGAGGGCAGGGGAGCGGGCGCCCACTTCGACTCCTCCTCTGAGAACGTCACCGACTGGTACCAGCGCGTGGATGAGGAGGGCGAAGAGATCGCCTACGACCACGAAACCAAGCGGTGGGCGGACCAGGAAGATAGCGCAGCGGACGCGCCGGCGGAGTCCATAGACACCGCGTCACCCGCTGCTGATGAGCGCTCGCCGGAGCACCCGGAGCGTTAACACCGCCAGCAGACTCTGTCCGTGACAACTAGGCACAAAGAAACCCTCGGCCCTGGAATTTAACGGGCCGAGGGTTTTCGCGTTGCCAGAGTGGGGCAGTGCCGCGCCAGAACTACTTCTGCATTGCGCGCGGGATGTCCAGATCCGGGTTATACGGCTCTGCCTCCACGAGGGTCACCCGGACCGTGTCGCCGGTCGGGGTCTCGTACTCACGGGTCTCGCCGACCTTCGCGCCGACCAGTGCTGCGCCCAGTGGGGCATCGGTGGAGTAAGTCTCCAGCTCCGGGTTGGAGGACTCCAGGCCACGGGTACCGATCAGGAAGGTCTCCTTGTCTTCCTCATCGTCGTCGTAGTAGACGTGCACGACGGTGCCGACCAGGGCGACGCCGGACTCCTGTGGAGCCTCACCGATGGTGGCGTTGTCAAGCAGCTCCTCGAGGTAGGCGATGCGGGCCTCTTCCTGGCCCTGCTGCTCGCGGGCGGCGTGGTAGCCGCCGTTCTCCTTGAGGTCACCCTCTTCGCGGCGCTCATTGATTTCGGCGGCCAGGACCGGGCGGTTCTCCTTCAGGGCGAACAGCTCCGCGTTGAGTCGGTCGTAGGATTCTTGGGTGAGCCAGGTGGTCTGATTGTCTGCCATCTGCGCCATCCTCCTTGGAAATTATTTCAGTAATTTTCAGCTGATCCGGGCAATCACGGTCCACGCACCGTCCCCGGCGGTAGTGCCGTGGGCGGCGATAGCTTTGCAGGAAATGTCCCACGGTTTCGCCGACGCCTGCCGGTTCTCGCTTGTCCGGGCGTATTCTAGCACCGAATAGACACGAAAACTTCAGTGGACGCGTCGTTGGTGGCCCGCTTTTTGGTGGGCTACTGCTTCAGGTGGGAGGGGATGATCGAAGAACAGCCGTAGATCTTCCCGGCGTAGCCCTGCACGCGGGTGTTGATATCCACCGAGTGTCGGGACGTTACTGGCCCACCGGCCGGGATGTAGAACTCGCGGCGGCCGACCTCGTTCTTGTCGTAGTCCATCGCGGTGACGACGCAATAAGCCGGCTTGGATGGATCTTCCCGGGTGACGTCGACGCGCATGTTCAGCCGGTTGTCGGACACCACGGAACCGCCGGACTCGACTGCGGTGACGTCCGCAGAGGACGCATTCATGAACTGGTTGACCGCATAGGCCATCGCCCCAGCGATGAGAACAACCAACGCAATGACCAGTACCTTGCCGGCAAAGGGGCGGTTGCGCTCAGCGCCGTAGCGGGCCTTCAAGGCATCGTCCGCGGGCATGTGCGTATTACCCGGGCGGGAGTTGGGAACCGAAGGGGAAGCATCAGAGGTCATGGTGGTTTACATTCTAGGCAATGCGCCCGTAAAAGCAGATTTTCTCTCCCCAGCCGACCCGTTGCTGCGGTGGGGAGGTGCCGTGTGACTTCTCTTCATCGGGCGTGGAACAATATGGAAGTATGACTGATTCGACGACGAGCGGTGCCCAGGGTGGCTACCGCGTGCTGGCGATTCACGCCCATCCGGATGATGAATCCAGCAAGGGTGCGGCGACGATGGCTCGCTATATTGACGAAGGCCACCGTGTCCGCGTGCTGACCTGCACGGGCGGCGAAGAGGGCAGCATCCTCAACCCCAGGATGGACCGCCCCGAGGTGCACGAGAATCTAGCGGCTGTGCGAAGGGAAGAAATGGCCCGCGCCGCGGAGATCTTGGGGGTGGAGCACCGCTGGCTGGGCTATGTTGATTCCGGCCTGCCGGAATCTGGAAAGCGGGAGGATCTCCCAGAAGGCTGCTTTGCGCTGCAGGACGTCGACGAGGTGGCCGGCGACGTGGTTGCGCAGATCCGCGAATTCCAGCCGCACGTGATCATTACCTATGACGAAAACGGTGGCTACCCGCACCCGGATCACCTGATGGTCCATGCGGTGTCTATGCGCGCCTGGGAGCTGGCCGGAGACCCCGAGTATCGACCCGATCTGGGCGAGGCTTGGGCGCCGCTGAAGTTGTATTACACACACGGATTCGTGGTGACCCGTTTCAACATGCTCGCCGAGGCGGTGGCACAGCGGCAGGCTAACGGTGAGATGACCCTGCGCGAGTACCAGCGCACGATGACCCAGCTGGCCTTCTGGCGCGCGAAGCAGGACGTCTATCCCCGCGTAACCACCCGCGTGAACGCCGCGGATTGGTTCGAACGTCGCGATGCCGCGCTGACCTCACATGCCACCCAGATCGATCCGGACGGGCCGTTCTTCGGCGTGGATGTGGATGTGCAGCGCGAGACGTGGCCCACGGAGGAGTTCGAATTAGCGAAGACCCGGGTAGCCACTACACTGCCAGAGAGAGAACTCACCGCGGGCCTGCCGCCGGTAGACAGCGCCGATGAGCTCAGCCAGAGCCAGCCGCCAGAGGTGTCGGTGCGCCCCGAGCAGTAGGATTTTCGCTATAGAATTTTTAGCCCGGCACTCACACACGGCTTGACCGCCGTCGAAGGGAATGGATGACATGTTCGCAGCTCTTTCGACCCCTGCTCTGCCAGCAGCGGATCTGGTGACCGCTGGGGCGGCGTACACGACCACCGTTATTGCCCAGGGGCCAACCCCGAATACGGGCCCACGCGGCGAGGAATTCGGCAAGGCCTCACCGGTCGGGCTGTTCGTCATCCTCGGGCTGCTTTTTGTGGTCATCGTCATCGGATTCGGGATGAACCGCAGGCTGCGCCGTTTGGAGCGACGCCGCGCCTTCGCCGAGCAGCACGGCATCGACGTGTTCGATGAGGAGCGGCTCAACAAGGCTATGGAAGAGAGCGGTTACGAGGAGTACGCGAAGGGCGGGGTGATGTTTGCTCGCACCGAGGTGCCGCAGACTGATGCTCGTTTCGAGCCGGCCTCCGGGCAGCTCACGGGGCCAGACGCGATCGACGCAGAGCGCGCGAAGGCCCAGGAAGATGAAGGCGAAGACGAGAATCCTGCACGCTAAGCGAGAGGATTAACAATCGTGCGTCTACCAAAGCTCGCGGCAGCGATTGGGCGAACCGAGCCGCTGAAGAGGCTCGCCAGCCTGCTTTACCCCGCCTATGAGGCGCGGCTGGCCCGCTCTCTTCGGGATCTGCCGCGACCGGCTCACATCGCCATCATGGCCGACGGCAACCGACGCTGGGCCAGGGAGAACGGCTTCACCGACGTCTCTCATGGGCACCGCGTGGGCGCTCGTAAAATCGCCGAGATGTGCAATTGGTGCGACGAGATGGGCATCGCTTCGGTGACCGTGTACCTGCTCAGCACCGAGAACCTCAAGCGTGAGCCGGAGGAACTCGAGCTGCTGATCAAAATCATTGGGGACGTCGCCGACGAGCTTGGGCAGGCGAAAGCTGGCTTCCGAGTGCGCTCCGTGGGGCACCTCGAGCTGCTGCCACAGCAGCTGCGGGAGCGACTGGAACGCAACGAGAAGCTCACCGCCAATAACACGGGCGTGTGCGTCAACGTCGCGGTCGGCTACGGCGGACGGCAGGAGATCGTCGACGCGGTGCGAGACACCGTCGCGGAACTCGCTGCGGACGGCACGCCGGCGGAAAAGATCGCCGAGAAAATTACCGTCGATTCCCTGGGCAATCACATGTACACCAAGGGGCAGCCAGACCCGGACCTGGTGATCCGGACGTCGGGGGAGCAGCGGCTCTCTGGCTTTCTGCTGTGGCAGTCGGCCTACTCCGAGATTTGGTTTACGGACACCTACTGGCCGGCGTTCCGGCGGGTAGACTTCCTCCGAGCGCTGCGGGAATACTCCCAGCGTCACCGCCGCTTCGGGCTTTAGGCCAGTGCTGTACTGGTTGCTCTGAGCCGCCATGGGCGGCCTGGTGGCAGCGTCAGCTGTGGGAGGGCGGGGCTAAATCTTGCGCATCCGCACCCGGTCGACGAGGTGATCTGCACCCTTGCGCATCACCAGGCTGGCGCGGATCCGGGTCGGCAAGATGTTCTCCATGAGGTTGGGCAGGTTCACTGTCTGCCAGATCTCCCGGGCCACCTGGGCGGCCTGTTCGTCGCTCAATCCCGCGAGGTGGTGGAAGTGCGCTTCCGGGTCCTTGAAGGCGGTGTTTTTCAGACGCAGGAATCGGGAGATGTACCAGTCCTCAATGTCTTCAACCCGGGCGTCGACGTACACGGAGAAGTCGAAGAGATCGCTGACCATGAGGGTGGGGCCGGTCTGCAGCACGTTGAGGCCCTCGACGATGAGGATGTCCGGCTGGTCAACGACCTCGAACTCACCGGCAATTCGGTCGTAGGCCTCGTGCGAGTAGACCGGTGCCTTGACGTTGCGGGCGCCTGATTTCACCTTGGTCACAAAATTCAGCAGCGCTTGCTGATCATAAGACTCGGGAAAGCCCTTGCGGTGCAGCAGACGACGGCGTTCCAGCTCGGCGGTGGGGAAGAGGAACCCGTCCGTGGTGATCAGGTCCACCCGGGGGCTGGAGTCCCAACGCTGCAGCAGCACCTGGAGCACACGCGCGGTGGTGGACTTCCCGACGGCCACGGAGCCGGACACACCGATGATGTACGGCGTGGGAGGCATCGGTTCGCCGATGAAGGTCTCGGTGGCCTGATTCAGGCTGCGCTGGGCCTCGACCCGCAGGTTAATGAGGCGGGACAGCGGCAGGTAGACCTCGCTGACCTCGTCCAAGTCAATCTCGTCGCCGATGCCGCGCAGCTGGTCGAGCTCCGATTCGCTCAAGACCTGGGGCATGGACTTGCGGAGTTCGCGCCACTGGCTCCTTTTGAGTTCGATAAAGGGCGATTCAGTCGCGTCCGCGGAGGCGCGCTGGGGCGTACGATTCATGGCCTCATTGTGCCTGTGTGGGGGGAGATAACCCAAATGTGTTAGGTGCGCTGTGACCTGCGTCCGGGGCAGACGCTAAGATGTGGGGCGCAACGCAACAACACCTTCTACCCCCAAGAATCGGTCTGCATTCTTGGCGGTATACACCTTTTTGAAGGAAGGCCGACGGAAACTTATGTCCGATTCTCCACAGACCATCCAGCACAACGTGCCGCTGGCCGAACTCGACCCGGATGTCGCCCGCGCGATCGACGGTGAGCTGGCCCGCCAGCGCAACACTCTCGAAATGATCGCGAGTGAGAACTTTGTGCCGCGTGCAGTGCTGCAGGCGCAGGGCTCCGTCCTGACCAACAAGTACGCCGAGGGTTACCCGGGACGCCGTTACTACGGCGGCTGCGAGCACGTCGACGTCATCGAGGACCTGGCCCGCGACCGCGCGAAGCAGGTCTTCGGCGCAGAGTTCGCCAACGTGCAGCCGCACGCTGGTGCGCAGGCTAACGCCGCCGTCCTTATGGCGCTGGCGAGCCCACGGGATAAGATCCTGGGCCTGTCCCTGGCTCACGGTGGTCACCTGACCCACGGCATGCACCTGAACTTCTCCGGCAAGCTCTACGAGGCCATCGCCTACGAGGTGGACCCGGAGACCATGCGCATCGACATGGATAAGGTCCGCGAGCAGGCCCTCAAGGAGAAGCCGACCGTCATCATCGCCGGTTGGTCCGCCTACCCGCGCCACCAGGACTTCGCTGCCTTCCGCTCCATCGCGGACGAGGTCGGCGCGAAGCTGTGGGTCGATATGGCCCACTTCGCAGGTCTGGTCGCTGCTGGTCTGCACCCGTCCCCGGTCCCGCACGCTGACGTCGTGTCCACCACCGTCCACAAGACCCTCGGCGGCCCGCGTTCCGGCCTGATCCTGGCGAAGCAGGAGTGGGCGAAGAAGCTCAACTCCGCAGTCTTCCCAGGCCAGCAGGGCGGCCCGCTGATGCACGCCGTTGCCGCGAAGGCCGTTGCCATGAAGGTGGCCCAGACCGAGGAGTTCCGTGACCGCCAGGCCCGCACCCTCGAGGGCGCGAAGATCCTGGCCGAGCGCCTGTCCGCTGCTGACACCAAGGGTGCTGGCGTCGAGGTGCTCACCGGCGGCACCGACGTCCACCTGGTGCTGGCTGATCTGCGTCACTCCGAGCTGGATGGCCAGCAGGCTGAGGATCTGCTGCACGAGGTTGGCATCACCGTCAACCGAAACGCCGTTCCTTTCGACCCACGCCCGCCGATGGTCACCTCCGGCCTGCGCATCGGTACCCCGGCCCTGGCTTCCCGCGGCCTGGACACCGCTGCCTTCACCGAGGTCGCGGACGTCATCGGCACCGCGCTGGCACAGGGTAAGAACGCCGACGTCGAGGCTCTGCGTGCTCGTGTCTCCAAGGTTGCCGAGGACTTCCCGCTGTACGAGGGCCTCGAGGACTGGAAGCTGGTCTAAGAATGGCTCAGTCCGCTGTGAATCCGCAGGGCGGTGGGGCCGGAGCCGCATCCCAGCCCTCTGGGGCGGGGCACGCGCTGATCATCGTTGACGTGCAGAATGACTTCGTCGACGGCAGCCTGGCTACCGAACGTGGCGCGCAGGCCGCCGAAGCGATCAGCAAGCACATCGCCGGCCTGCACCGTTATGACGTCATCTTGGGGACGAAGGATTGGCACATCGACCCAGCCGGGCATTTCGCCCCGGAGGGTACGGAGCCGGATTACCAGGACACCTGGCCGGTGCACTGCGTTGCCGGAACCACCGGCGCACAGTCGCACCCGGCGCTTGCGACCGATCAGGTCGAGGCGTGGTTCCATAAGGGTGAGTACGAGCCCGCCTACTCGGGCTTTGAAGGCCACCTCGCGGACTCTCTTGCGGTCGCGGAAGCGAAGAGCGCTGCTGCCGAAGAGGCCCGTCCGAAGGTACTCCTCGCGGAATGGCTGCGTTCCCGCCGCATTGGTCAGGTGACCGTGGTTGGTATCGCGACCGACTTCTGCGTGCGCGCCACCGCGCTGGATGCGAAGGCCGAGGGCTTCGACGTCAATGTGATCCCGCGTCTGTGCGCGCCGGTGTCAGCAGCGGGGGAGGAAGCGACCCTCGCCGAACTGCGTGAGGCCGGTATCGAGGTGAAGTAGTCGCAGTCGTGACTCAAAGCCGAAAGAACCCGATGGTTTCCACCATCGGGTTCTTTGTTGTGTTGCTCACCGGGCGGGGCGCTCAAGCTGCGCCCACCGGGTGAGAAACAGGGGGAGTGGCTTACTCGCCCTTAGCCAGCTTGCGGGAGATGATCTCCAGCATGATCTCGTTCGGGCCACCGTAGATTGGCTGGACGCGAGAGTCCAGGTAGTGGGTAGCGATCGGGTACTCCATCATGAAGCCGTAGCCGCCGTGCATCTGCAGTGCCTGGTTCACGACCTCGATCTGCAGCTCGGTGGTGTGGTATTTCGCCATCGCAGCGGTGGTCTCGTCCAGCTCGCCCTTGACCTTGGCCTCGATGCAGGCATCGACGAAGGACTGTGCAGCCTGCAGGCCCTGGACCATCTTGGCCAGCTCCCAGCGGTAGGCCTGGTGGTCGACCAGACGGTTGCCGAAGGTCTTGCGGTCCTGGGAGTGCTGGTACACCAGGTCGAAGGCGCGACGGGAGGTCGCGACAGAGCCCACGGCGATGGACAGGCGCTCCTGAGCCAGGTTGTGGCGCAGGTAGCCAAAGCCAGCGCCGCGCTCGCCCAGCAGGTTCTCGGCCGGGACCTGGACGTTCTCGAAGGAGAGCTCGGCGGTGTCCTGGGACTTCAGGCCGACCTTCTTCAGCGGGCCGGTCTTGGTGTAGCCCTCCATGCCGTCCTCGACGATGAGCAGGGAGATGCCGGCGCGGCCCTTCTCCGGATCGGTGATGGCGACGATGATGGTGAAGTCTGCCTGAACACCGTTGGAGATGAAGGTCTTCGCACCATTGACGGTGAAGGAGCCGTCGCCGTTGTCGCGGGCCAGGGTGCGGATGCCAGCCAGGTCGGCGCCGGCCTCCGGCTCGGTCATGGCGATCGCGGCGATCTTCTCACCGGAGCACAGCGGCTTGAGGAAGCGCTCCTTCTGCTCGTCGTTGGCGAAGCGCTGCAGGTATGGGATGACCAGGTCGTTGATGGTCTGGATGCCCACGATGATGGAGCCGGAGTCTGCCTTGGCAAGCTCCTCGGTCAGCACGGCGTTGAAGCGGTAGTCATTCATTCCGCCGCCGCCCCACTGCTCGTCGACCTCCATGCCCAGCAGGCCCATGTCGCCGGCCTTCTTGAACATCTCGCGGTCGACGTAGCCCTGGTCGTGCCAGCGCTCCACGTTCGGGCGGATTTCGGTCTCCACGAAGCCACGGACGGCCTCGCGGAACATCTCGTGCTCTTCGTTGAACAGGGTGCGCGGAAGGTAGTTCTTCATGTTGTCCTCTCCGGAAGTCGGGGGATGTTCGGTGAAAGAGCCGGCACAGTTCGCACTGTGACCCAGAACTCTTAATGCTTATGTTCATAGTAACGCTTTGTGGCCTCAGTCACCTATTTATGAAGAAATATTTTTTAAACCCTTGTGTGCGAACTTAGGTAATGCTAACCTCAAGTTAGCGCCCACGGGGGATCATCTCACGAGGTGCGCCAGTAGTGGATAGTCGTTTTCCGCCACGCCGCTCGGGAAGGACCCTCTTCTCGCCTTGCCGGGCAACTTGTCACGGCGCGACGGAAAGCGATGGGTTGAAAAGCTGCCGTGGCCTAGTCACCCACGGCGGTCAATGGGGTACACCCGGTGTCGTCGCACGGGTACCAAAAACTCAGGCGGGGCTTAAGCACTGTGATGCTTAAGCCCCGCCTGAGGTCTCTCTCAAATCTTCATGCCCCCAGCGGGGACGAGCTAGTTCTTACCGCCTGGGCGATTTTCCGCCAGCGACTTCCGAGCCTCTCGCAACCACTCTGGCTGATTCTCCAGCAGCTCCTTGATCTCAGCGGTGGTCAGCGGCTTATCCAGCTCATTCTTGCGCAGCGCAGTGATCGTAACGCCCAGCTTCCGTGCCACTTCCGGGCGTGGGTGGGGACCCTCGAGGCGCAGCTGCTGCAGCCATTCTGGCGGGTTCTGCTGCAGCTCGACGAACTCCTCGTGAGCCAGCGGGGTGTTCTGGAAGTCCTCCGGGGCGGCCGGGAGATAGATCCCCAACTTCTTCGCCGCCGTCATTGGCTTCATCTTTGGCCCCTTGGAGACCTTCTTATCTGTCATTGCTTCTCCTGAACGCTCAGACATTCTGTGCCGAGCCGATGATTCTCTCGTCCGCGCGCCGCCAGACGCAGCGCCCGCATGCTCAACTTTTCCGCCACCCATCCTAGAGCCAAGTACTCGCTAACCCCGCCTCGCGACAGCCCGCTCCTTAAGTTCCTTAAGTACCCGTGGGGCCTCGCGATAGGATGTTTCCATGGCACAGCTCGCCCCGCGATACCTCCGCGTCGTCTTTAGTCCCGGCATCAACCCGGACAAGTGGTTCGCTCGCTTCGACGACCGCGTCCCCGGTTGGCGAAGTGCTGGCGCCGCTACGGACGCCCCGCTGGCATACATCACCAATGGAGAAGCAGACGTTGCGATCGTCCGCCTCGGCCAGGGTGGTGTGCCGAAGGAAAAATTCCACGCCGTGACCCTCTACGAGGAACAAATGGGTGTGGCCGCCCCCAAGGAACACCCGATCGAGGTGCTTGACCGAGTCAAGTGGGCCGAACTCTCCGACGAGATGTTCATGTACACCACGCCCGCCGACGGCATCGACGATCTGCCTCAACTCCGCGAGATGCTGGGAGTTGTCGCAGCCAACGTCGGCATCGCCGTCGCGCCCCGCCCCCTCCTACGGGCCCTAAGAGTCAGGGGAGTGGTCAACCGCGAGCTCCTGCTCCCGACCCCACGAGGCGAAGATCCGGAAGCAGGCTCAGCCGATAGCGCGGCGGGGAGCAGCGAGGCGGAGGGCACCGCACCCGTGCCGGAGCTGCCCGGCACAACCGTCGTCGCCGTCGTATGGCTGAAAGAACGGGACGCCGAGGAAATACAGGAATTCGTCGGCATCTGCCGCGGCCGAAAGGCCGGAAGCAGCCGAGGGGAACTCAGCGGCGCGGAACAGAAACGCGCTGGTCGAGCGCAAAGAAACGCGACGTCGTCGACAAGTGCCTCACGACGATCCCGCGGACCCGCAGGTGCGCGCAAGAAAAGCGGAAAGAGAAGTTGGAAAGGTCGCCGGCACTAAGGCAGAATCTGTGCCATGACGACCGTGGGTAAGAACACTCCAGAGACGACGGGCGGATCCGAGCAGAAGATCCAGGACGTCGAAAGCCCGAAGCGCGCAGAAGATAGCGTCATCATCCGCAACCTCCGTGAAGAAGACTACCCGGAAGTGCGCGCCATCTTGCAAGAAGGAATGAATACCGGCGAGGCCACCTTCGAGGCTGAAGCCCCCGAATGGGAAGACTTCCGGGCAGCCCGCCTACTGGAGCTGACCTTCATCGCCGAGGACGAAACCACCGGCAAGATCCTCGGCTGGATCGCAGCATCCCCAGCGAGCCAGCGCGAAGTCTTCCACGGCGTGATCGAAGACTCGATCTACATGTCCAGCGACGCCAAGGGGCGCGGCGTAGGCGGCAAGCTCCTCGACACCCTCATCGCCGAGGCCACCAAGGCAGGTCGCTGGTCCATCCACTCCCACATCTTCCCGGAGAACGAAGGCTCCGTGCGCCTGCACGTCTCCCGTGGCTTTGAGCTCGTCGGGACGTTCCACTCCATGGCGAAGATGAGCTACGGGCCCAAGAAGGACGTCTGGCGCGATAACCAGGTCTACGAACTCGTCCTCGAAGAAGGGCCCGCCCGCAACGGCGAATAATTCCCCCGCCCCAGCTGAGGCGCTGGGTTTGATGTCGCGCCCAGCTGAGCCGCTTCGCTAGGATAGCGTCTCGCTGAGGCGCTGGGTTTGATGTCGCGCCCAGCTGAGCCGCTTCGCTAGGATAGCGTCTCGCTGAGGCGCTGGGGCCGAATAAAGACCAGCACTAACCCCGCCACCAGCATCGCCGGCGCCAACCATCCCAACACCGGCACCAGCGCATCGTTATACGCGCCCACCACAGCATCCCGCACCGGAGTCGGCAGCTCGTGCACCGCATGTGGCGTCAAACTGTGCTGACCGCCGTGGGTGAACTTCTCCGCGTACGGCGCCGCCTCAGGCCCCATCGCAGCCAGCGCCTCCGGCAGCCGCTGCGACATAAACTCACCGGCCCGGTGGCTGAACAAACTGCCCACCACCGCGGCACCCACCGAACCGCCGATCTGACGGAAGAAGTTATTCGCCGCCGTCGCGGTACCAACAATCTTGATGGGGAAGGTGTTCTGCACCACCAGCGTCAAGATCGGCACCGTCAAGCCCAACCCCGCACCAAACACCGCGAGGCATAGCCCGAGGTACTTCATGGAGGAATCCGGGGTCAGCCGTCCCACCATCACCAACGCGACCGTCGCGATCCCCAGCCCCACAATGGGGAAGTACTTGTACTTGCCTGTGCTGGAGATGTAGCGGCCCGACGTCGTCGAGGAGATGAGCATCCCGGCCATCATCGGGATCATCATGAGGCCCGCAGCAGTGGGGGACAGGCCATGAATCATCTGGATATACGTCGGCAGATAAGCCATGGCGCCGAACATCGCCACACCAACGATGATGCTGGAGATCGTGGTCAGCGCGAAGTTGCGCACCCCAAAGAGATTCGTCGGCAGCACCGGGTTCGACACCCGTGGTTCAACCACCAGGAACAATGCGGTGGCCACGATGGTGGTACCCAGCAGCCCCAAGATGACCGGGTCGGTCCAGCCGTAATCCCGGCCGCCCCACGTCAACGCCAGGATCAACGTGCTCGTTGCAGCAGCCAACAGCAGGGAGCCGAACCAGTCGAAAGGTGCACGCTCTCCGCGCCGCGGCAGCTTCAGCGCGAACGCCGAAAGAGTGAAGGCGATGACCGCCAGCGGCACGTTGAACCACAGCGCCCACCGCCAGCCTGGGCCGTCGGTAAAGAATCCACCCAGCAGCGGGCCGAGCACACTCGATAGGCCAAAGACTGCGCCCATGAGCCCCATGTACTTGCCACGCTCGCGAGCCGGGACTACGTCGGCGATGATCGCCTGCGAGAGAACCATCAGGCCGCCGCCGCCCACGCCCTGCACCGCGCGGGCGAGGATCATCATGCCCATGGACTGCGCATTCGCGCCGATAATCGAGCCGAGCAGGAAAACCGCAATCGCGAACAGATACAGCGGCTTGCGCCCGAGCTGATCGCCGAGCTTGCCGTAGATCGGCATGCCAATGGTCATCATCACCAAAAATGCGGTGATGACCCAGCTCATCTTGTCCGCCCCGCCCAGCTCGCCGACCAGCGTCGGCAGCGCGGTGGCGAAGATCATCTGTCCCAGCGAGGACATGAGCATGCCGATCATCAGCGAGGCGAAGACCAGCGGGACGTTATTTTGCTTGCGGTAGTCCTCCGTCGTGGAGGCAGGATCAGATTCTGTCATGAACTTTTTCTTACTGTTGGGGGTGATTGTCGAAATGTTTTCCAGTTGAGGACGCCACGTCCCCGCCTTCAGGCTTGCTACTCAAAGCTCAGCCGGTCGAAACCAGCATGGAGCGTGCCGAGAGCGTGGGTAGCGGCATCGAAAACCTCGGCATCGGCGATGCCGCTACCAGAACTATGTGCCAGGGCCAGCGCAGACCACACTGTGGAGGTCACCATGTTGACCAGCAGAAGCGCTTCCTGCTCGAGTGCTAGATCCCGCAAGCATCGATTGGCGGGGTGCTCGGTCAGATTGGCAATAATGGCCTTTTGGAGCCTCTCTTTAGCCAAATCGAGCGAGTGATGGCGGGCGTAGAGCAGCTCGGGGGAGGTGCGTAGCAGTACAGCGCGGCGCCGGGTGATCTCTCGGGAGAGCGCTGGATCGATCGAACGGGAGTGGCGCCGTTCCCTGACCTCGATATGCGCTCGGCCGACCAGCTCCACCACCCGCGCCGGGAAGGGAAGCCCCTCTTCGGCAGGCAATTCGGTGATCTCTGCGAGTAGGGCCGGGGTGATGACGCTGGCTGAAGGGCCGCTCAGCAGCTGATCCTTGGACTCGAAGTAATTGAAAAAGCTCCGGCGGCTAATGCCCGCGCCTTCGCAAATCTGCTCCACGGTCACCGCATCCACGCCGTGCTCGAGAAAGAGGCGGGTAGCTACATCCTCAATGGCGAGGGTGGTTTGGAGTCGGTTTCGCTCACGCCGCCCAGTCGGCGGACCGCTGTGGTCGGGCGAATATTCGGAATCTTGGTGCTGTGTCACCTAAAAAAGATTACACTCGGTGCACTATTGCATGCAATGCAAAAATGTGTGAGATGGCCGATACTTCGGCCGTACATTGCGCACAAGAAAACCGGCCGGGCCACGGTGATCCGTAGCCCGGCCGGCGACGCGGCGCGTGAACTGCTCTAATGCCAGTTCATCGCGGTGGAATGCTCTTTAGAAGCGATCGCGGTCGGTGTTGGCCATAGCCAGCACGTCGAGGCGCTTGTCGAGCTCCTCCTCAGAGAGCTTCTCCGGGACGAAGCCCAGGTCGATGACGGTCTGGCGGATGGTCTTACCCTCAGCCAGCGCGGTCTTCGCGACCTTAGCTGCGTTCTCGTAACCGATCGCGGAGTTCAGCGGGGTCACGATGGATGGGGACTTCTCAGCCTCCAGCTTCATGTGCTCCTCGTTGGCCTCAAGACCATCGACGAGGCGCTCGGCGAAGACGGTTGCGGTGTTCGCCAGCAGCTTGATGGACTCGAGCACGTTGCGGGCCATCATCGGGATGAAGACATTCAGCTCGAACTGACCCTGGGTGCCACCGAAAGCGATCGCGGCGTCGTTGCCGATGACCTGCGCGGAGACCTGGGTTGCAGTCTCACACAGAACCGGGTTGACCTTGCCCGGCATGATGGAGGAGCCCGGCTGCAGGTCCGGCAGGTGCAGCTCACCCAGGCCGGTCAGTGGGCCGGAGCCCATCAGGCGGATGTCGTTGGCGATCTTGTAGAAGGAGACGGCGACGCTGCGCAGCGCGCCGGACATCTCGACCAGACCGTCGCGGTTGGCCTGAGCCTCGAAGTGATCCTCGGCCTCCTTCAGGACGTCTAGGCCGGTGAGGTTCTTGAGCTCCTCGGTGACCTTCGCGCCGAAGTCAGCCGGGGTGTTCAGGCCGGTGCCGGTTGCGGTGCCGCCGATCGGCAGCTCGCCGACACGCGGCAGGGTAGCCTTCACGCGCTCGATGCCGAGCTCGATCTGGCGGGCGTAACCGCCAAACTCCTGGCCCAAGGTGACCGGAACCGCGTCCATCAGGTGGGTGCGGCCGGACTTCACGACGTTCTTGTACTCCTTGGCCTTGTTCAGGAGGGAAGCCTCAAGCTTCTCCAGGGCCGGAATGAGGTCCTTGACGGCAGCCTCGGTGGTGGCGACGTGGGTGGCGGTCGGGAAGGTGTCGTTGGAGGACTGGCCCATGTTGACGTCGTCGTTCGGGTGGACCTCGACGCCCGCCTGCTTAGCCAGGGATGCGATGACCTCGTTGGTGTTCATGTTCGAGGAGGTACCGGAGCCGGTCTGGAAGACGTCGATCGGGAACTCGGCGTCGAACTCGTTATCGGCGATACGCAGGGCGGCGTCGACGATGGCCTGGCCCTTCTCCTCCGGGAGCAGGCCACGCTCGATGTTGACCTTGGCGCAGGCTGCCTTCAGCAGGCCCATCGCGCGGATCTGTGCGCTCTCCAGCGGGCGGCCGGAGATTGGGAAGTTCTCCACTGCGCGCTGGGTCTGGGCGCGCCACAGGGCCTTCGCCGGGACCTTAACCTCGCCCATCGTGTCGTGTTCGATGCGGAACTCTTGATCGGTCATAATCGCTACCTTCTTTTCTGAAGAATTAATAGTTCGGATTATCGCGCGCCCCAGCTGGGGCGGGGAGCTCCAGGCGCTCCCCATGCCACAGAACATTCTACCGAGCTTTGCGGCAAGCGGGTTGCGCGGCGGTTTTCATGCGAGCGGGGAGCGCTTGGCGTTCGCTTTAGATGTAGTCGAGCACCGAGTACTCCTGCAGCTTGCCCAGCTGGTGCTGGGACTCCAGGAAGCGGATCGTGCCGGACTTCGAGCGCATGACCAGGGAACGGGTCACCGCGGAGCGGTTGCGGTAAGACACGCCGCGCAGCATGTCACCGTCGGTCACGCCGGTGGCGACGAAGTAGCAGTGCTCGGAGTTCACCAGGTCGTCGGTGGTGAGGATCTTGGACAGGTCGTGGCCGGCGTCGATGGCCTTCTCGCGCTCGGCGTCGTCCTTTGGCCACAGCTGCCCCAGGATCTCGCCACCCATGCACTTCATCGCGGCGGCGGTGATGACACCCTCCGGGGTGCCACCGATACCCATCATGATGTCCACGGAGTTGGTGGAGTAGTCCTGGGCAGCGGCGACCGCGCCGGCGACATCGCCGTCACCGATCAGTCGGACCTTCGCGCCGGCCTCGCGGATCTCGCGGATCAGGTCGTGGTGGCGTGGGCGGTCCAGAACCACGACGGTGACCTCCTCAGGGGCGATGCCCTTGGCCTTGGCGACGACCTGGATGTTGTGGGATGCCGGTGCGTCCAGCTCGATCAGGCCCTTAGCCTCCGGGCCGACGGCGATCTTCTTCATGTAGAACACGGCGGATGGGTCGTACATGCTGCCGCGCTCGGCAGCCGCGATAACGGAGATCGCGTTCGGGCGGCCCTCTGCCATCAGGGTGGTGCCGTCCACCGGGTCGACGGCGATGTCCACCGCTGGACCCTTGCCCGTGCCGACGGACTCGCCGTTGAACAGCATCGGCGCTTCGTCCTTCTCACCCTCACCGATGACGACGACGCCGTCCATCGCGACGGAGTTGATCATCATGCGCATCGCGTCCACAGCGGCGCCGTCGCCGGACTCCTTCTGGCCGCGACCGACCCACTTTCCGGATGCGAGAGCAGCAGCCTCCGTCACGCGCACGAGCTCCATGGCGAGGTTGCGATCTGGGGCCTGCTTGGTCGACTGCGGGGTGGCGCTGGAATTATCGGCGGACATGGTGTTAAACCAACTCTTTCACTCGATTGAATCGTGCGGGCTGAGCGTGCTGATCGACTCCACCACGGTTTTCTCGTTTCGGCAGAGTGCAGCCCTGTACGGCACTCATTTTATATCTCTCCACACACAGAGGTCGGCAGCGACGTGGGGACTGCCCTAACTGGGGTCGCACCCTTGATTGCTCGTGAGGGTGGGGAATTACCAATTCCCCCTGCTTTTGGGATAATGACCGGCGTGCGTATCGAAAAGCCCCGTCTATTTCAGTCCACGAAGGACATCCTGCTGACCCTGGGTGTCCTCCTCCTCGTGACGTTCTTCACGGTGGGTTTTACCGGCCTGTGTTCTTTCAACCCAGGCGGGCCGGATAAGTCTGGCCCGGTTCGTGAGGTGGACGCCCATTCCTTCCTGACCTTGGAGGCTCGGGGTATGAGTTTCCCGCTGCGGGAACCCAAGATGCCAGAGGGGTGGGTGCCGAACTCCGCTCGCCGATCCCAGGTTGGGGCCGAGCCGGCGCCGCTGGTGGGTTGGGTGATCGACGGAGAGCGATACATCTCGCTGCGCCAGACATCTGCGGACTTTAAGGCGGCAACCCAGCCGGATCAGCACTTCCGCGAGGCCGCGGGGACCGAGGAAGCCGGCGGGCTGACCTGGCACGTCTACAAGGGGGAGGACGCCCGCCCAATTTGGGTCGCCGACGCCGGCGAGACGCGCTTGATTCTGGAGGGGATGGCCAGCCACGAGGACATGGCCACCGCCGCTGAGATCACGGCGAAGACCGAGCCGATGGAGGTGGCAGCTGAATCTCAGACCACCGGGGGAGCTCCCGCAAGCGATGGTGCGTCAGACTCCGGAGTTGCCGGCGGAGCATCCAGCGACGCACGGTAAGAGGCTAAGAGCTGCTCGGAGTACCGGCTTGGGCCCCGGCCCCGTCCTGTGCTGAAGAGCCCTGGCTCGCATTGCCCTGCGGCGAACCGCCCTGGCCTGCGTTTTCCCGCGCGGCCAGGGCTTTTTCGATGCGCGTGCTTGCTCCATCGAGATACTTCTCGCAGTACGCTGCTAGCTCCTCGCCCCGCTCCCAGTAATTCAGCGATTCGTCGAGGCTCATCTGGCCAAGCTCGAGGATGCGAACGACCTCTACCAGCTCGTCGCGAGCCTGCTCATAGTTCAGTTCCTCGATTGGGCGAAACTTCTGCTGTTCACTCATGGGTGCTCCTTGTACTGATCTTTAAAAACTATTCTTCGTCGGTCTTCGTCGCCGCATTATCCCGCGCCGTATCGGAAGCCTCCGCGCCGGGGGCTCGCTCGACCGCCATGGCGGCTGCGGTCACGGAACCATCCGCCACCCGGATGCGCAGCTGCGAGCCAGGGCTGACATCCGCCACCGTGGTGACCACGGCAGGTCCCGACCCATCTCGGGGGATGACCTGCATGATCGAATAGCCACGGGCTAGAGTCTGGGAGGGCCCCAAGGCGTTGACCTGGGCGCGCAGCGAGCTGATGCGGGAGCGCATGTCGCGAACGAGTAAGCCCAGCGCGCGGTCTTTTCGGCCCACCGCCTCTTCGATGACCTCCCGCTGCCTGCGTAAAGGGAGCAATGGGTCAGCCAGCACTGGTCGGGAACGGACCCCCTCAAGCTGCCGTCGCTCCGAACGCACCCAACTGCGGAGGGCACCAACGGCCCGTTGGCGCAGTTCCGCGATAGCCTGCTGCTCGCCGAGCACATCCGGAACCACCTTCTTCGCCGCATCGGTCGGTGTTGCGGCGCGCACATCGGCAACCAGATCAAGCACTGGATTATCCGGCTCGTGCCCAATTGCCGAGACCACGGGAGTACGCATCCGTGCCACCGCGCGGACGAGCGCTTCCTCGGAAAACGGCAGCAGGTCTTCCACCGAGCCACCGCCGCGAGCGACGATGATGACGTCCACGTCCTCGTCAGCTTCGAGCCGCTGCAGCGCGGCGACCACCTCGGGCACGGTATTCGGGCCCTGCACCGCGGTATTAATCACTTCGAAGCGCACGGCTGGCCACCGCTGCTGGGCGACACTCAGCACGTCGCGTTCCGCGGCAGAACCCCGCCCGGTCACCAGCCCGATCTTCTTCGGCAGAAACGGGGGAGCGGACTTCAAACGAGGGTCGAAGAGCCCCTCGGCGCTCAGCGCCCGCTTCAACTGCTCAATGCGTGCCAGCAGCTCGCCTACACCAACCTGTCGCACTTGGGTCACCCATAGGGAGAAGGAACCCCGGCCCGCGTAGAAGGCGGGTTTGCCGTAGACCACCACTCGGTCGCCATCACGCAACGGGGTCGGCAGGTTCTGCAGAGTGCGGGTGTTCATGGTCAGTGGAATGGAGAGGTCCTTTTCCACATCACGCAGGGTGATGTAGGACAGCTTCCACGTCGGTTTCATGTTGACCTGCGTGATCTGGCCCTCCACCCACAAGAAGCCAAGGCGTTCGATCCACCCCTTGATCTTCTGGTTGACCATGGATACGGGCCACGGCTGCTCCGGTGAGTTCGCGTTCATGCGAGTCATTGTAGAGATCGCTGCAGACAAGCCAGGGAGGCCTCGCAGACAACGCACACTTGCTCACTGCTGAAGGCCACCCGGACGGTTGCGACGGAACTGCTGAAAAGCCTTGATTTGGCAGCTGGGCTAAGGTGGGGAGCATGACTCTGCCTGGTACTACCGACACCCGACCAAACGACGACACCTCTGCGGCCACCCCAGCGGACACCGCGGGGAAGAAGAAGGTTTACCTCGCCGCACCGCGCGGCTACTGCGCCGGCGTGGATCGTGCCGTTGAGACCGTAGAAAAGGCGCTCGAAAAGCATGGCGAGCCGCTTTATGTCCGCAAGGAGATCGTGCACAACAAGCACGTCGTCAAGACCTTCGAGGAACGCGGCGTGATCTTCGTCGATGAAGCCGACGAGGTGCCCCGCGGATCCAACGTCGTCTTCTCCGCCCACGGCGTGTCCCCGGCCGTCCGCGACCAGGCCCGCCAGCTGGAGCTGAAGACCTTCGACGCGACCTGCCCGCTGGTCACCAAGGTGCACCACGAGGTCACTCGCTTCGCGAAGCAGGGCTACCAGATCATCCTCATCGGCCACCACGGTCACGAGGAGGTCGAAGGCACCGCAGGCGAGGCGCCGGACGTCGTCCACCTTGTCGAGGACCAGGAGGATGTCGACAAGCTGGAGTTCGCGGATGACGAGAAGCTCGTCTGGCTCTCTCAGACCACCCTCTCCGTCGACGAGACGATGCGCACTGTGAAGATGTTGCGAGAAAAGTTCCCGCACATCCAGGATCCGCCGTCCGATGACATCTGCTACGCCACGCAGAACCGCCAGGTCGCGGTGAAGGCCATTGCTCCGAAGGTTGACCTGATGATCGTCGTCGGTTCCCAGAACTCTTCCAACTCGGTGCGCCTCGTCGAGGTCGCACTGCAGAACGGGGCGAAGGATGCCCACCTCGTCGACTACGCCGAGCAGGTCAAGCCGGAGTGGTTCGAGGGCGTTGAGAACGTCGGAGTGACCTCGGGCGCCTCCGTGCCTGAGATCCTCGTCCGCGGTGTGCTCGAGCTGCTCGCCGAGCGGGGCTACGCCGACGTCGAAGAGGTCACCACCGCCACGGAGGACTTGATCTTCTCCCTGCCACGCGAGCTGCGCCCGTCCCGCACCGCCGGCCGGAAGGCTTAGACGCCCGTACAGTGAAGCCAGGATAGGGGAATGATCCGCCTGGTTTGATGCGAAAACCCACCACGAGCATCGTCGTGGTGGGTTTTGCTCTTGCTAGGGATCGAGGCTGAAAGCTGTGTCAGCTGGCGTGTCCCTGTGCGCGGACCAATTCGGTTATCCCGCAGGTGACGCCCCGCTCCCCGCTAGTAGTCGCGGTCCTCAGCGGATGCCCGCCCGGTGCCGGTGTCTCGGCTCCGCGGCAGGGGGCTGCGGCGGTTGTCGTAATCCGAAGAACCAAAGCGCGACTCGCCATCGGCGGGGGAGGGGTAGCCAGTGGAGTATCGGGATGAAGACCCAGAGGAGCGATACCGCTGAGCCGAGCGCTCATCAGCCCGGCCCGGGACACCACGACGGCGCTCGGAGGATGCCCGCAAATCCTCCCGGCTATAGCTGCGGGCGCCCTCAGTACGGCGCTGTTGGAATCGCGCCGGGTCGAAGGGCACATTCTTCCCGCTGGTAGCCGAACGCCGGTGCGCGGCACGAGAACGAGCACGCTGGGAGAGCTCCTCGTTGGAGCGGTTGGCGTCGGACTGGCGGCGCCGGCGCTGCGTGGCCCTGGCCCGCGCACGGTCGACGCTCTCCCGGTACAGCCACCACCGCACCGCAGCGATCAGCACGCAGATCAGCATCGTGACAGCGAGCCACAGGTAATGCTGGACGATTGGGTAGGCGGACGTCGCCAACTTCGCCTTGGCCGAACCGCCGGAGGGGGCTGCGATGCGGGCGATGATGAACGTCCCCACGACGAACCAGAGTGGGAACGAGGCCACCGTCAGGAACAGGCCACGCGGCTCCACGAACAGGGTGGAGACCACCATGGCGGCGGCGAAGAGCACGAAATACCCCGTGGGCAACGTTGTGCTGCCCCAGCCGATGACAAGCCCAGTGAGCAACACCGCGGTCATCACCAGCAGGGGAGACCAGACGGGGAAGCGGGAACTTGAGTTATGCGGTGAGGTATCAGACACGGCCATTGATGTTACTTATCGCCCTTGCGTAGCGGGTTAAGCAGGTTGCTGAACGTCAGCTTTTCCTTAGTGACCTTCATCGCATGACGCTGGCCCTCCAGCCACTGCTCCGCCTTGCGCTGGGATTGCGCACCGGACAGAGAACCCGCGGTGGTGGCGAACTCGATATCCTCCATGGACTTCTCGCCCGTCGCGAGATCCGTCAGATCGCCCATGTAGCGCAGCACGACGGCGATCATTGCGGCAGCCGGCACCGCCAGGAACGCGCCGATGATGCCGAAGAGCGTGCCACCCAGCGTCACTGCCAGCAGCACGATGACCGGGTGGAGGTCCATCGCCTTGGCCTGCAGCCACGGCGACAGGACATTGCCCTCCAGCTGCTGAACAGCCAGCACCAGGATCAGGGTGAAGATCGCGGTCTTGAAACCAACGCCCACCAGTGCGATCAGGACCGAGAGAACACCGGCGACCGTGGCACCGACGATCGGGATGAAGCCCGCGAAGAAGGTCAGAACCGCGAGCGGGCCGGCCAGCGGAACACCCATGAGGAAGAGGCCACCGCCGATAAATACGGCGTCGATGAAGGAGACCAGCGCCTGGGTGCGGATGAACCCGCCGAGAGTCTGCCAGCAACGGGTCAGAGCCTCGGTGAGGTGCCAACCGACACGGCGACCGGTGATGCGGCGGATCATCGGCAAGAATTTCTCGCCGTCCTTGAGGAAGAAGAAAGTCAGCACCAGCATGATGAACAGCGTCATCAGTGCTGACAGGGTGGCGGAAGCGCCCGCGGCGACCTCAGAGGCGATACGTCCCGACTGGTTCTGCAGCCAGCTCGTCGCCTGGTTCAATGCATCGTTGAACTGGCTCTCCTGGAGATTGACCGGCGGGCCCTGCAGCCAGCGCTGAATCGTGCGAATACCGGCGTTGGCCTGGCTTGCCAGCTCTCGGGACTGATCCACCGCCGGTGGAATGATCAGTGCGAACAGGCCAGCGATCAGCACGAAGAAGCCGATGATGGTCGTGGCGACCGCCAGTGCGTTCGGGAAGTGTAGCTTCTCACGCAGCACGCGGACGACCGGCCACAACACGGTACAGACGATGAGCGCCAGCAGAACCGGCAGGATGCCCACCCACAGCTTGCCGAAAGCCTTGGACGCCACGAAGGCAGCCAGAGCGATGATCAGCAGGCGCAGGCACCAGCCCGCGAACCAGCGCACGGAGGTGCCCAGCACCTCGGCACGATCCCGCACTTCGGGGTTGAGATCCTCGGCCTCATCAAGGCTGGTGTACTTATCCAGCGACCCGTCGTGGAGGTGAGGATGCTTCTTGTGGAATTCGCGAGACTTCTCGCTCAACTTCTCGGCGAGCTTATTCTTGCCGTCGGCGTGCTCGTTGCCATCGCTTTCGTTATCCGCCATTCCTTCTGGGATAGCGGGCGCAGCACCGTCGACGTTGACGCCCTTGGCGCCGCTCTCATCGTTCTGCATGGACTGGTTGTCCGTGCTGCGACGGCTGCGACCCTGATCTTCGGGCAGGGGCAGGGTGGACTCGTGATCAGCACGTCGAGAACCAGCGAGGAAGTCGGCGAAGTCGCGCTCGCCGTCGTGGTCGGGGAGATGCGCGCCCTCGCCACGGCCACTGTTGCGGGGTTCCTTGGAAGAATTCATGTATCCATCATGCCTGAAAGGTGCGTCAAAACAATGCTTAACCCCACCGCCAAATCATGATTTGGCGGTGGGGTTAGTTTTTAACGCGGAGGAGGGGGCTAGGACACCCGCACGGCGGCGAGCGCCTCGTCGTGAGTGCCTGGGGCAGTTCCCAGCTCACCGGATTCCTCATCGGTGCTGTTGGTCAGCATGATGACAGATCCGACGAGGCCACCCCAGATGACGAGGATGAAAAGCACCATCATGATCAGCGCGATTGCGGTCATGTTAGTTGTCTCCCTTCTTGGCGGGGTTCGGGGTGGCCGTGGTGGCAGCCGAGCCCTGTGCGGCTACGGCCAGGGTGTTTGGTTCGTTCTTCTTGCGGCCGAACTTCGGCACGCCGTAGTCCGAGCCCGGGATGCCATTGACGTGGACTCCCTGGCGGAACGGAGCGGTCGTCATGGTGACGGCTGCGATTGCGATGACCACAAGCACTAACCAGCCATACGTGGTGATCTGAGCGGTGCCGTAGCCCTCGTAGGGCTCCTTAATCAGGCCGAGGATCTCCGAGATCATCGTGTACAGCAGGACGATCGGGGTCAGGACGAAGGCGAAGAACTGCCAGATCGGACCGACCTTCACGGAGGACACCGCGTTGAGGTGCTGCGTCAGCTCCACGCGGCGCTTGAACACCCACGCGGTGAGAATGAGGGACAGCGAGGCGCAGAAGATGATGCCGATGTTGTTCGTCCACTTGTCCATGATGTCCAGGGCGACCAGGCCGGTGGTCGCGGAGAACAGCAGGGTGGAGATGGTGCCCATGACCGCGCCGATGATGATCGCGGCGGTCTTGCGCTCCAGGTTGAACTTGTCCTTCACAGCGGAGACCACGACCTCCATCAGGGAAATCAGAGAGGTCAGGCCGGCGATGAACAGCGAGACGAAGAACAGGATGCCAAAGACCTCACCGAAAGGCATTTCGTTAATGATCGTCGGGAAGGCAACGAAGGCTAGGCCGATGCCACCGCTGACAACCTCAGAGACGTCGGTCTGCGTCTGGTGAGCCATGAAACCCAGGGCTGCGAAGACACCGATACCGGCCAGCAGCTCGAAGGAGGAGTTCGCGAAGGCAGTCACCATGCCGGTGTTCGTCAGGTTGGTGCGTGGCTTCAGGTAGGACGCGTAGGTGGTCATGATTCCGAAGCCGATAGACAGGGAGAAGAAGATCTGGCCGTAGGCGGCGATCCACACGCCCGAGTCCGTCAGTGCGCCCCAGTCCGGGGTGAAGAAAGCATTCAGGCCATCGAGCGCACCGTCGAGGAATAGTGCGCGAACGACCATGAAGAGGAACAGGACGATCAGCAGGGGCACGAAGATGGTGGTGAGCTTACCGATACCCTTGTTGACATCTGCTGCCAGCACGATGGTGGTGATCACCCACACTGCGACCATAATCAGCAGAATGGGGAGAACGAACTTCCCCGAGTGGGTGGACTCGGCATCCAGCTGCAGGAAGTCGTTGAAGAAGTAGGACTCGGTGTCCGTGCCCCAGCCCAGGGAAAGCGACTTCCATGCGTAGAGGCCGGCCCAGCCGATGATGGCGGCGTAGTAGATGGTGATGAAGAAAGCCACGCCCACCTGCAACCAGCCGATAGGCTCCGCGCGACGGTCCATTCGGCGGTAAGCCAGAGGTGCGGAGGCGCGGAAACGGTGGCCGATGCTGAAGTAGAACCACAGCAGCGGAATACCCGCGGTCAACAGAGCGATCAGATAGGGGATGAGGAAGGCGCCGCCGCCGGAATCGTAGGCGACGTAGGGGAAGCGCCAAATGTTGCCCAGTCCCACGGCCGAGCCAATCGCCGCCATGAGGAATACCAGGCGGGTGTTGAAGGTCTCGCGGGCCTGGGAGCGCGAGTCAGAGGTGGGGGCGCCGGGTGAGGTCGCGGAGCCACCGGGCGTTGTGGAGCTCATGATGTGGTGCGTCCTATCGAAAAGATAGTAGCGGGAGGCCACCGGCGGTTCCGGTGATCTACCTCACGCTCTTGAAAAGGGGATATTAGCAACACACAGCTAACTCCAAGTGATTTTTGACGTACTTTCTCGATCAACATTGGGTAGGGTGGCGCGTTTGAACCAAGGGGAGTACTTCAGGCAAGCTAGAAGGCAATATTCGATCGCATCTGTAAGGACTTGTTGAGTGTCTCTCACCCTTGGAATCGTTGGCCTGCCGAACGTCGGCAAGTCCACCCTTTTTAACGCGCTGACCCGCAACGACGTGCTGGCGGCGAACTACCCCTTCGCCACGATCGAGCCGAACGAGGGCCTGGTGGAGTTGCCGGACCCGCGCCTGGATCGCCTGGCGGAGATCTACGGCTCTGAGCGCATCCTCCCGGCCACCGTTACCTTCGTGGACATCGCTGGCATCGTGAAGGGCGCATCCGAGGGCGAGGGCATGGGTAACGCCTTCCTGGCTAATATCCGCGAGGCCGATGCGATCTGCCAGGTGGTGCGCGCTTTCACCGATGACAACGTCATCCACGTCGACGGCCGCGTCGACCCGGCCAGCGACATCTCGGTCATCAACACCGAGCTGATCCTCGCCGACCTGCAGACCCTGGAGAAGGCCCTGCCGCGCCTCGAGAAGGAAGCGCGCAAGGATAAGGACGTCGCCGGCACCGTCGAGGAGGTCAAGAAGGCTCAGGCCGTCCTCGAGGACGACCGCACGCTCTTCGCCGCCTCGAAGAGTGGTGAGGTCGATCTGGATCTGCTCCGCGAGCTGCACCTGATGACCGCCAAGCCTTTCCTCTACGTGTTCAACTCTGATGAGGACGTCCTCACGGATGACGCGAAGAAGGACGAGCTGCGCAAGCTGGTCGCCCCGGCCGAGGCCGTCTTCCTGGACGCCCAGAGTGAGACCGACCTACTGGAGCTGGACGAGGAGGACGCCGCGGAGCTGCTCGCCGCGGTTGGTCAGAACGAGCCAGGCCTGCAGACCCTTGCCAAGGCTGGTTTTGAGACCCTCGGCCTGCAGACCTACCTGACCGCTGGCCCGAAGGAGGCCCGCGCCTGGACGATCCACCAGGGCGATACCGCACCGAAGGCCGCCGGCGTGATCCACTCTGACTTCGAGCGCGGCTTCATTAAGGCGGAGATCGTCAGCTTCAAGGACCTCGATGAGCTGGGCTCTATGGCCGAGGCCCGTGCGGCGGGCAAGGTCCGCCAGGAGGGCAAGGAGTACGTCATGGTCGACGGCGACGTCGTCGAGTTCCGGTTTAATGTGTAAAATCGCTGGTCAGGGGCAAATGTTGGGTCGGAAGGAGGAGCCTCGAGTTCCGGTTCAACATCAGGTCGCGTCTGATCGGAGTGACTCTCTGCGTACTGGTGAACCGCCCCCGCGGCACGTGCTAGCCTAGGGCTACTAGATCCCCCACGCCTCTCCATGGAAGCGCACTTGGGGGATTTTTCTACCCAGAGGAGAGCGGATGGGCAGCCGAGTCCCTCGTCAGCGGGGCGTCGGCGTCTACGACAAGCCTCCACTTGGCCATGCTGATCTCGTGGCGCGCATGCAGGATCGTGGTCTCGTCATCCCCGACGTTGGGCGTGCGGAGCGATACGTGCGGAGCATCGGCTACTACCGACTGTCGCCCTACATGATCCCTTTCCAACGTGCAGGGTCGGATGACTTTCGGTCGGGCGTGGGTTTCGATGACGTCCTGGATCTCTATGTCTTCGACCGCAAGCTCCGGTTGCTGGTGCTCGATGCCGTGGAGCGCGTGGAAGTGGCGGTGCGGTCTGCATTGACCGATCACATGGCGCAGGCTCACGGGGCCTTCTGGTATGCGGACCCGACCCACTTTCGGGATGTGCGGAGGCATCGAGACTTCGTGACAACGGTCCACGATGACTGTGCTCGCCAGCTGCTCGCCAAGCCCGAGCAAACGGATGGTGCGCTGATGCATCGATCTGCACTGGAGCACTATCTGATGACGTACGGCACGCCCGAACTCCCGCCCTCATGGATTGTCATGGAGCGTCTCACCTTGGGGCAGGTGGAGCGCCTGATCGGCAACTTGAAGCGGCGCGCGGATCGGACGGCGATCGCCAAGTCTCTGGGAATCAATGAGCCACTGCTCGTGTCCTGGATGCGGACCTTCGTGCGTGTCCGGAACATCTGCGCCCACCATGGTCGGTTGTGGAACGCCGTCCTGGGCGTATCCCCGGCGCTGCCCACGTCGCCGTTGGTGACGTGGCTGGCCGATCCTACTGCGATTGCACACAGTCCGGCGCGACGGGCGCGGCTGTACCCCGTCCTGGTGGCGCTCCAGTCCCTGCTGTCGACGCTGTCCCCGGGAAGCAGCTGGGCACAGCGGCTGAAGGCGTTGATCGATGAGCACCCGGGCGTTCCACTCGTAGCCATGGGAATGCCGCCTGGTTGGTCGGATGATCTTTTCTGGGCGCGGCGTATCGAGGTGAGGTCGCCTGGGAGGCCTGCATCCAGGTAGGGATCGCGTGGTTGGGTGGCCACCAGACGGAATCGCGTCATCGTTCAATACGTGGGCATGCGGAGACGTCGCCGACCTACCTCATGGCCCCGGTCGAGGTCGTGGCCGACTACCGGACCTACGACCTCAGGGCTTCGGCGCTGGAGAACCTCCTGCACCGCGTCTTCGCCGACGTCCGACTCGACCTCACCCAAGCTGGCCGCAAGGGTCGAAGTTACGACCCGTCCGAGTGGTACGTCGCCCCCCCTCAGCGTGATCGACCAAGCGATCGACCTGATTATCTCGGGAGACATCGTCAATTTCGTATACGACCACTCAACCGAACGACTCGTTGGGCGCTGAGCGCGGCATCCGGGTCAGGCGCCGACCGAAAGGTCGATCGGGTACCAACTCCGGTATTACAGCGTCAGTTCTCGGCCAGATGCTGCGCGCCAGATGACGTGATCCAAGGTCCGCGGGCTGACATCAAGCGTGTCAGCCGCGGACATGACCAGCTCAAATGCACGGTCGGTGGTCATCGGCACGCCGGTTCCCAGTGCCCGTTCCAGGAACCGCAGGACCATGCGGTCCGGTTTCACAGACGGCAGCCCAGCGAGCAGCAGCAGGTACGAGTACGTCACCCCGGATCTTTGGCTGGGCAGTTTCTTCCAGGCGTCGTGGACTGGGTTGCCCTCAGGGCTGGTCTCGACCGCCAGGACCAAGTCCTCGACCGTGTCAATGCCGTGCTTGAGCAGGAGCGCAGCCGCCTGTTCGATGACCTCGGCTTTGAGGGGAGCCCCCGGTTTCGTGTGAGCCGGCTTCAAGTTGTCCGCGATGGAGTTCGCCCAAGCTCGAGCACCACCGGCCGCGGAGATCGACTCCAGCAGGCCTGCGGCGCCGTCGCGTTGTCCATGCGCGGCCCGGTATCGGTTGATGACGTTCACGACTGACGTGTAGTGCGATCCCGTCGAGTAGATCGAGTCGATGATGCACAGCGCGAGGCTGTTCGGGTACCCCTCCGGAGTGATCCACAGGTCCTTTTCACCGAGGTTGCTCCGGCAGTACGAGACCAATGCATCGACTTCGATCTGGCTGACGGTCATTAGCTTCTCCGTAAGTGGCGTGGCTAGGAGGTGTCCAGAAATCTCAACTCTACGGAGCGTCACGCCCCCCGTTGTCGGTCACTCACAATTGTAGCGCTAATCGGCGTCCACTTGGGTAGCGAGTCGGGATGTCAGTTGTCTTATGACTCGACTCGTAGGTCACCGCCAAGAGATGGTTACTGTGTCCGGATTGAACGTCTTCCGGCCTCGCGGATGGTGATGCAGGCGCACCTCGCACAGGACTTCGATGGTGCTACGCCGTGTCGCCAAGTCGCCGTTGTCGAAGGCTGCGACGGGGTCCTTGGAACTGACGACGCCGTGTGCATTGCGTCCAAGAGAGAGGCGAAGCCTCTCAACCTCCAAGGTGTCGATGGCGGCGTTCACGCGGTCCCGAACCCGCTTGAGGTCGAGGCCCTCGATCAGCTCGTCGTCGTAGTCGCGCTGCGCTCTGCGGATCTTGGCGCGGTGCTCGTTGATCTCGTCCTTGATCTCGCGCAGCCGCGGTTCGTCGGCATGGGGGAGGAGGTCCTGAAGATCGGGAAGCCCAAGCCTCCGTCGAATGATCTCGACGACGAAGGCATCGACCTGCTCACGTGCGCGCACGACATGGCCAGCGCAGCGATACCTTTGCCCGTGGGCCTTGACCGGCTTGTCGCAGACCCCGCACAGGTAGAGGCCGGAGCCAAGGTGCTTGCGGTCGGTGCCGACTCGATTGGTGACTCTGCCCGGGTCATCGAGCCTGTCCTGCACGGCCTCCCAGACGTTGACGTCCACGATCCGATCCCAGAGGCCGAGGACTGGCTCGCCGTGCTCATCACGCACGATCTGGGCACGCCACGACCGGCGGCGATCGCCATTCGCGAGCGTCTCCTTCGGCGTGTAGGTGCTGTACCCGGCGTAGCGCGGGTTGCGCAAGATTCCCAAAACGGTCGAAGGCGCCCACGGGCCGTCGTCGGGTACTGGGCGGGTATGCAGGCCCTCGTTGGCCCGACGCTCGTTGCGCTCGAGCGTCAGGGCCCGGTTGTGGCGGGGGAGCGTCGGCACCTCGGGAACGTCCTCGCCATCGGCGCCAGACAGGGCAGCGGCGATCGCGCGCAGCGAGGCCCCCGAAGCGAAGGATGCGTAGATCTTCCTGACCGCTTCAGCCTCGTGCTCGATCACGTCACCGTTCGTGGTGAAGCCGAGAGGTCGAACGCCCTTGGGAGGCCTGCCCTGTTGTTCGCGCTGGCGCTGTGCCCGCGACTGCCGCTCGGCCTTGACCTCGATCTCGTTGCGAGCGATGGCCGAGAAGATGTCCGCGGACAGCCGCCCTGCAGCCGTCGTGCAATCGATGTCGGAGCCCTTGGCGAAGGTCAGCAGTACATGGTGTCGCTGAGCTGCTTCGATGACCCGCACGCCATCCGAGCGGTTGCGCTCCAGGCGGGGCCACTCCTGCGCTACGACGACGTCGATCAGTCCGTGTTCGAAGTCAGTGAGGAGGCGCTCGAAGGCAGGCCGCCTCTTGTGGCCCTTGCCTGAGATGTCGTTTTCCTCGTAGATCTCCACGAGTGACCAGCGCCTGGCGGCGATGAGTGCCTCGGCGTCTTCGCGGTGCCGATCTACACCGAGGCGTGGGCCCTCCCGGTCCTGAGATATACGCAGATAGATCGCTGCACGACGGGGGGCTGAGGGCACCACTTAAGACTAGGGCAGAGGTTGCTCAGCTACGCGACGCCGCATGTACTGGCCTGCGCTTTGGCCCCTCTAGAGACATCAGTCGGCGGGGCGCTCAGAGGTACTGCTTGAGCCAGTCCGGCATGCTCGGGTCATCGAGCTCCCAGGAATCCTCTGCGTTCTCGCTTCTGTCCCAAGCGCTTTCGTCGCCGTCGAAGAACTTCTGTCGGTGGCACTTGCACTTCACAACCCTGTCGCCCTCGAGCCTGTACTAGTTCCAGTAGTAGTTCTGCTTCCCGTAGCCCTTCCATTCGTTGGTCGTATAGAGCGTCATGGTGGTCACCTCGGTGTCGTTGGCTTCATGAAGCGGGTGCCCGCGGTCACCTGACGTTCTCCCGGACAGTGTCGCCGAGTCTAGCCTCGATGTTTCATCGAAGGCCGTCAGCTGGTGCAGACGGGTGTCACGGTGACCGTCGGGGGCTGATTCTGGCAGTCAGGTACGATAGGGGCCCGGAGGGCGCCCGGGGGCGTCGGGTTCCATGTGCCGAGGGATGGTGCGGGCTGGTCGGGGCAGGACGAGCTGGGCGTACGCGGCGTCGGCCTTGAGGTGCAGGCGGACCCGGCGGCCGGTGCGGGCCAGGGCCGCGGGGATGGTGAAGACGCGGTGTCGTAGCCGCTTGGGTTCCCACCGTCGGGCGGCGTGGCCGGTGAAGGCGAGCAGCTGGGTCCAGGCGGTCATCTCCAGGGCCATCAGCACGAGCTGGCACCAGATCCGGTTCTGGTCGAAGCCGTGCAGGGGCAGGTTGGCAAGGCCGGTGTCCTTGGCGATCCGGATCCGGTCCTCGGCCCGGGCACGTCGGCGGTGGCGCAGCTCGAGGTCGGCCAGCTGGCCACGGACGGTGTTGGTCGCGAACGCGGTGATGCGGTACCCGTCGACGTCCTCGAAGCGCAGCTGGGCGCCGGGATGGGGCCGTTCGCGGCGGGCGATGACCCGCATCCCGGGTGGCCACCCGGTCAGCGTGAGCAGCCCGGTGAGCTCGGCCACGTCCGCGCCGGGACGGACCCTGCCCTCGGTGTCGTACGCCGGGGCCCACACGTCCTGGGGAATCTTGGCCAGTAAGTCGGGGGTGTGCCCGGGCAGGGTGAACCCGACCGAGTACTGCACGCCGCGACGGTGAGCCCAGGTGGTGAAGTCCTTGGTGCCACCGGCGCCGTCGGCACGGATCAAGACCTTCTTCCCCGGGCGGGACGGGTTGACACCGGGCAGCTGGGCCTGCGCGTCACGCGCGATGGTGATGTGGTCGGTGGCGGTGTTGGACCCGGCGTTGCCCGGGCGCAGCAGGATCGCCAACGGTTCTCCGGTGCCGTCCGGGCCGTGGTCGAGGAACGCCAGCAGCGGGTGGAACCCGAACGTCCGCTTGTGGGTGCCGGCGGCCTGCTCCTTCTCGCTGTGCGCGATCACGATGGTGGCGTCGACGTCGATGACCAACGGGTCCGCCGCGGTGGCACCGTGACCAGGGGCGGCATCACCGGCCATCGCCCAGGCGCGCTGGCGAGCTGATGCGCGGGCCCGGTTGATGGCCCGGACCGCGGTGTCCGCGTCAGCGGCCAGAGCCCCCAGGGTCCGGGAGACCGTGGCCTCGGAGGCGACGTTGCCGTACACGCCGGGCGCGGCGCGCAGGAGACCCAGGTCGGCCAGGCAGTCCCCACCCAGCGCCAACGACAGCGCGAGATCACTGGTGATCTTGCCCGGGTCGTGCACCGCCGACGGCTTGCGCCAGGTGCTCAACTCGGCCCTGAGCGAGGCGGTCAGACCGGTGGCCTCGGCGGCGCGGGTCAGCAGCACCCCACCGGCCTGGGCGACCGCGCCCGAACGTGCTGTGTCCACGTGGACTCGCGGGTAGGAACGGGTAGAGTGCTTCACCTGAAAGGTGCTCCTTCTGGGTGACGATGTGTTCTCTAGACAAGTCGCATCATCCCAGGTCAGGAGCACCTTTCTCCGTCACGGCACGCGCCCGCCCGCCCCCACGCGTGAAATCTCGAGGCTAGGGCTCGGGCGCTTGCCGTGATCCGGCGCTACGGGCCAGTGGCAGTGCTGGGCGCCTCGGGCGCCCACTGCTGCCGGCTGTCCTCGCTGAGGGGCACCCGTACGCTTGGTTCGACGCGGTCGAGTCCTCCGACCGGGGCGCCCGTAGCGACTGACCGGCTTGGTGGTCAACGGCTGAGCGGGAACTCATAGTTGCGAGTGGCCGACGGCTCGCATAGGGTCGTAGTCACTAAGACCGGTTCCGCCTACTTCGGTAGGTCCAGGGCCGGTCCTCATTTTTTCTGGTGGTGTTCGTGGGTTAAACGACAAAATGTGTGTCCGGATTCGTCGATTTGTTTGGGTTGATCAGGGGTAATCCGGAAAGTATATGCTCCTAGAGCATATATCCGCCCCGGGGCGGCGAAATACCGGGTGTGACAGCAGCGTGTGGTAGGAGCTGGTGTTGGCATTGATCAATGCCGAAGAACAGACCACGCTGCCACTGCGGCGGCGAGATGAAACGCAACGGTAAGACCTCCGCCAACCGCACCCGGTGGCGGTGCAAAATCTGCGGCGCTTCCACCACCAAGCAGCGCCCCGATATCACCAACTCAGCAGCCTTCGCAGCATTTATCACCCACCTCACAACCGGTGCGAGCTTGGAAACCGCTGCCGCCGAAGCAGGGTGTCATCCGCGTACCCTGCAACGCCGGTTTGAACACTTCTGGCTAGTTGATGTCCCCGATCCCACGATCGGGCACGAAGGCCGGGTCTACGACCAGGTCTTTCTTGACGGCACCTACACCGCCGGCGGATGCTTGATTGTTGCCGCCACCTTGGATCACGTCATCGCTTGGCACTGGTGCACACGTGAGACCACCCGCGACTACCAAAGGCTCCTCGAACGTATCCCCGCGCCCCTGATCGCTGTCATCGACGGCGGCCAAGGCGCTGCCAGCGCAATCAAGACATGCTGGCCTGCAACGAAAGTGCAGCGCTGCCTCGTTCACGCCCAACGCGTGGTGCGTCGGCACACCACCTCACGCCCCCGCACCGATGCAGGACGAGCGATTTACCAGCTTGCGCTCAACCTTACGAAGATCACCGCTCTTGACGAGGCGGCCGCGTGGGGTGCGCAACTGCACGAATACGGCACTATCTACCGCGACTGGATGAACCAGAAAACGTTCACAACCGACCCGGCGACACGGCAACGCACCTGGTCATGGACGCATGAACGCACCCGCAAGGCCTACAACAGTCTCAACCACCTGTGGCGCAACCAGCTGTTATTTGTCTATCTCGACCCACCTGACGGTGTCCTCGATGTCAGCCGGATCAAATCCACCACCAACAGCCTGGAAGGCGGCATCAACGCCCAGTTGAAACTGCTTGCCCGCACCCACCGCGGCAGATCCGGTGAACACCAACGCCGGATGCTGGATTGGTGGCTGTATCTGCAAACGGAACTGCCTGACGACCCTGTTGAGATCGCCAGGCAGTCCAACTGGGGCCAGGACCAACTCGCCAAAGTATCCACCCTGACCCACAACGAGAACCAAGCCGACCACGAAACTGGACGACCAGCCCTCTACGACAACGCTATCGACACCGACTACACACACTCAATCGGCATCCAAAAAGGCCACATCTAACCCCGCGACACGCCGGAGTCAGACACACATTTTGTCGTTTAACCCGTGTTCGTGGGCGAGGGCGTCAAGGCGTACAAGACGTACGCCCGGCAGGTGGAGATCCTCGCGGGTCGTGGCATGGACATGGGGGACCGGGAGTCAGCCGCAGCCACCCTCCGACGCGTGAACTACTACCGATTGAGTGGCTACTGGTACCCGTTTCGGAAGCAGGCGCCCACCGGTCGCCAAGATGACTTCTACGACGGCACGCGCTTCAGTGATGTCGTCGCCCTCTATGAGTTCGACGCTCGTCTTCGCGCCTCCACTTTCGCAGCGTTGGTTCCCGTCGAGTTGGCAATCCGTGCGCTGCTCGGCCCCACGGCGCGACGCGGTGACCAGCACTCCAGGTGGGTTCAGCGGTTCGAGGTCGAGGTGAATCAGTCGCGCGAGGACTTCTTAGCCCACCACCATCAGAAGTACGGCGGGCGACTGCCGGTCTGGGCAGCGACCGAGCTGCTGGACCGGGGGAGCTTGACCTACCTCTATGGCTTCGCTCCCCGCCATGTTCAGGACGTCGTCTCCAATGCGTGTGGGCTCAGTGCACCGCAGTTGACGAGCTGGCTCAAGGCGCTCAACCTGGTGCGGAACACATGCGCTCATCATGGGCGGCTGTTCAACCGCGTCCACACGATCGCACCGAAGCTCCCCGCGATCGGGCGGCACCCTGACCTTGATGCGGTGTCAACCGATTGGAGCCGCACGTTCGGTCAACTCACGCTTGTGCAGTTCTTGTCGGACCGGTTGGGTGCTGGTCGCAGCCGGCTCCTCCCCGCCGTTGTGAAGAGTTTCCCGACCGTGCGGACTGTCCCCATCACTCACATGGGTGCCCCCAATGGTTGGCAGGACAACACTCCGCTCTGGGCCTAACTGACGGTGAGGGAGTCTGCTCTAAAGGTTAATCGGCTACGGAACGTGGTCGAGTTCAAATTTAACGTGTAGTGCTTAACCTCTGCGATGAACTCTTTGATCCCGGGACGTGATGAGGACTGGGGCTATTGTGCTCCCCCGAACGCTACGGCCCGGGGACACGAGGCTGTGTCGCAGGTGCAAGCGAGAGGACCAGGAGCGAAACACAGACCGCTGAGTCGACGCAGTCACGGTAAAGACGGAGCCGTCTAGGCGGTGCTCGAGGTTGCGCGAGATACGGTGACGCTGGGCGTCGGTAAGCGATGCGCATTCGGCGACATCGATGGAAAGCTGGACTTTGCCGTCCGTCGTGTTGACGCCCTGGCCGCCTGGAGTCGACGATTTCGCGAAACGCTCCGCGAGATCGGCGGCGATGACCGCACCGTCGGGGATCCCCGGGCCGGGCGCTATGGTCAGGTCGTTCATGCCGCCCAGCCTAGGTGCCCACAACCCTTTCTCGTCTCGGCGGAAGCGGAGACCGCGTCGCGACGGCCGGGATCCAGCCTCAGTATTATCCTCGTCACCGGTTGATTCGAACGTTTTTTGCTCCTCCTTCTCCCGTCGGGCTTCGATTTCAGCGGCCTCCGTAGGTGGCAGTGATCGCTGGATCCCTCGAACTACCGGTTCCGATCAGCCGTCGAAGGATTTTCGCAGCAGCCGGACCTGCGGCGCCGGTGCCGCCGCCGTAGCCTGACGAGCATCCCCGCCATGACGGCCATCACGACGGCGGTCCCGGCACCGATGATCCAGGGATTACCGAGGAGCCCACCGACGCCTGCAAGTGCTCCGCCCGCCGCGATGAACGGCAGGCCGCAGCAGAGCAGCGACGGAAGCGCGCAGCATGCCAGCAAGAGCAGCCCGGTCACTGCAGCGACGACGGGACCTGCGCGCCATTCGTCGCGGTCCTGATCGGCGCTCATCGTCTGCTTCAGGATGAGATCTCCCCGATTGCCTGTGTTGCCGTTCATGCGCAGCACGACAGCAGCGACGGGTCGGTGGTGAAGGCCTTCGCGGCGATCCGGATGCCCTCGGCCATGGTCAGGTAGGGGGCCCAGGCGTTGGCGACCTCGGCGACGGTCCTGCCGAGCACGTGGACGCCTGCGGCGGCGAGCTCCCCGGCGTCCTTGGCGACGGCGGTCAGGCCGAGGATCTCGTTCGTCTCGGCGTTCACGACGATCTTGATGAACCCGCGGGTGTCGCGGTTCACCAAGGCGCGGGGCACGTGGTGCAGGGGCAGGACGCGGCAGTCGCAGCGGATCCCCGCGGCGAGGACGTCCTTCTCGGTCATCCCGACCGCGCCGATCGCGGGCCCGGTGAACGTCACCCGCGGCAGGCGGGCGTAGTCGACGGACCGGTCGGCGTCGGCGAACGCGTTCTCGGCGACGAGGGTGCCGTGGTGGGCGGCGACGTAGACGAACTCGGGGTGCCCGGTCACGTCGCCCGCGGCCCAGACCCGCGGGTTCGAGGACTGCAACCGGTCGGAGATGACCACCTCGCCGGAGTCTCCGGTATTCACCCCGACCGCATCGAGGTTCAGGCCATCGGTGACGGGACGGCGTCCGAGGGCGACCAGGACCTGGTCGGCGCGGAACTCCTGCGAGCCGCCGGACAAGGCGGCGGTCACGACGGCCTCGCCTCCCGTGCCGCGGGAGACCCGGGTGGGCACTGCGCGGCTGACGACGCGGATACCCTCGTCGGCGAACACCTCCTGGAGCGCCTTCGACACCTCCGGCTCCTCCTTCGACGCGAGCCGGGACCGCACGAGCAGCGTGACCTGCGAGCCGAGGCGGGCGAACAGCTGCGCCTGCTCCAGGGCGACGTAGCCGCCGCCGAGCACCAGCAGCGACTCGGGGACCTCCGTCAGCTCCATCGCCATGGTCGAGGTCAGGTATCCGGTCTCCTCCAGGCCGTCGATCGGCGGTGCCCACGGGCGAGAACCAGTCGCGACCAGGTAGTGGTGGGCCTCGATGGTCTCGACGCTTCCGTCGGATCCGGCAACATCGAGAACCGGCGCATCAGGGGTGCCCACGAACGAGGCGTCGCCGCGGAGGACCTGCCAGCCGTAGGAGTCGGCGACGTCGGCGTACTTCTCGCCGCGCAGCGACTCCACCAACGCTTGCTTCCCGGCGATCAGCGCGGGCATGTCGACGGGATCCGCCGTCGTCGCGATCCCGGGGAACCGGGTTGCGGCGTCGACCGCGACGTGCCGCGCGCCGGCCGCGGCAATGAGCGTCTTCGACGGGACGCAGCCCGTGTTCACGCAGGTGCCGCCGAGCGTCCCGCGCTCGATCATCACCACCGACTTCCCGAGCGTGCTGGCGCGGATCGCAGCGGCGAACGCGCCGCCTCCCGATCCGATGATGGCGAGATCGTACTTCGTAGGCATCGCTGCTCCTGTCAACTCTTGGCTTTCTGCTCTGTCTCAGCCATACTGGACCTTCCAGTGCAGGGGAAGGTCAAGCGCGGCCACGGAGGGAGACAGTAATGTGGATCGGAGAACTCGCCGAGAGGGCGGGCACTACCGCGAAGACCCTTCGCTTCTACGAGGAACAGGGCCTTCTGCCCCCGACCGAGCGCACGCCGTCCGGATACCGCGACTACGCGCCCGAGACGGTCGCTCGGATCGACTTCATCCACCGTGGCCAGGCCGCGGGCCTCACTCTCGCCCAGATCCGCCAGATCCTCGACATCCGCGACGGCGGCCATGCGCCCTGCGAGCACGTGCGCGACCTGCTTGACGTGCGCCTCGCTGAGATCGAGCAGCAGATCGCGCAGCTCTCCGTGCTGCGCGACACTATCGCGGACCTTAGCCAGGACGCCGCGCACCCGGATCCTGAAACGTGCAGCACCGATCAAGTGTGTAGGTACTTGTAGACGGCGGGAGTCAATGACTCAAACGCTACAACCCCGATATGCGCTAGCGCAGGTCGATGCCGCCGGTGCCCACCTCGATGATTTTGGTGGTGGCCGCGATAGCACACAGCAGCGGCATCGGGGCGGAGGCCTGCAGCGCGAAGTGGTGGACTCGGAAGGACGCGTTGTTCACGCCGATTTCGTCCGCAGCCTGGGTGATCTCCAGACGAGTCTTGGCGATCTTTTCCGCAGATGGCCCGCACTAGCTGCCGAAGGCGTAATGCCCGAAGCTTAAGAAGCCGAACGCTTTCATTGGATAACACTCCTTTGATGGTGTTAACGAGAGGGAGTAACTTTGCAACGACATACCGTGGACTTCAAGTTCAACGTCTAACGCTGGGCGTTAATGACGCTTCGCGTTATTGGGGGAGTAGGTTGAAGCGCGGTCCGTTCGTTCGTCGACGCAGCCGCCGCCGGATTCTCGGCGGCGGTTCCGTCCCGAATCTCGGGGACATCCCCCATCTGCGATAGCGTGCGCGAGCTCGAGCACGTCCAGACGACGCTTGGTCCCGGAGCAGCTCGATCCTTTCAAGATCCGCGCTGGAGAGCCAGCGCGCTGGGCGAAGGTGTGTCTCAGCGCTTCGCTTGCGCAGCCCGCAGGCCGTTCAAAATCACGATGACCTCGGCGACTTCGTGTACCAGCACGACAGCGGCCAGGCCCAGTACACCGCTGATCGCCAGCGGCATCAACACGATGATGATGGCCAGAGACAGCACGATGTTCTGGTTAATAATCCTGCTGCCTCGACGGGCGTGCTGCAGCGCCTGCGGGATCAACCGGAGGTCGTGGCCAGTGAAGGCGACGTCAGCGGACTCGATCGCGGCGTCAGAGCCGGTTGCTCCCATCGCAATGCCCACCGTTGCGCCCGCCAGTGCCGGCGCGTCGTTGATGCCGTCGCCGATCATCGCCGTCGGCGTCTTGGAGGAGAGTTCGGCGACGATGCTTGCCTTGTCCTCCGGGCGCAGCTCGGCGCGCACGTCGTCGATTCCGGCGATTTCAGCCAGCGCCCGGGCGGTGCGAGTGTTGTCGCCGGTGAGCATGCTTACTTCCACATCGTTAGTGTGCAGGGTCTGCACGGCTTCGGGCACCTCGGGCCGCAGCTCGTCGCGGACCCCGATCGCCCCGGCAAGGGCGTCATCGACGGTGACAAGGACACAGGTCTGGCCCTCGGACTCCATGCGCTCAACGTCTGCCTTTAGTGGCCCGGCGTCGATCCACCGGGGGCTGCCCACCAGCACCCGTCGACCTTCGACAGTGCCGCCGATGCCATGTCCGGCTTCCTCGCTGATGTCCTGGGCAGCGGGCGCTTCGGGCACCGCTGCCGCGATCGCCGCAGCGAGGGGGTGCGTCGATTGCTGCTCAACTGCCGCCGCGAAAGCAAGCACCTGAGCCCGATCGAATCCGTCTGCCGGAACCACGCCGGTAACCTCGGGCTGGTTGCGGGTAAGGGTTCCGGTCTTGTCCACCGCCAGGTGACGGATTCCACCGAGCCGCTCGAACGCCGCGCCGGACTTGATGACCACGCCGAACTGGCTGGCCGCGCCAATCGCGGCTACGACTGTCAGCGGCACGGAGATTGCCAGCGCGCACGGCGACGCTGCGACCAGGACCACCAACGCGCGGGTGATCCACGTCTCGGGGTCGCCCAGCAGCGAGCCAATCACGCCGACCAGCACCGCCAAAATCATCACTCCGGGCACTAGGGGTTGGGCAATCCGGTCGGCGATCCGGGCGCGGTCGCCCTTTTCCGCCTGCGCCTGCTCGACCAGGTCCACGAGTGTGGTCAGCGAGTTGTCCGTTCCAGCTGCGGTCGTCTCGACCTCCAGCACGCCGGCGGAGTTGATTGCTCCCGCGGGCACCTCGTCGCCGGGCGCAACCTCCTCCGGAATGGATTCTCCGGTGATCGCTGAGGTGTCAAGGCTGGAGCGCCCAGACCGAATGATGCCGTCCGTGGCGATCCGCTCCCCGGGGCGCACGAGCATCAGCTCGCCAACCACGAGGTCCTTCGCTGCGACCTCGACCGCCGTGCCGTCGCGCAGCACCGTCGCGCTCTGCGGTACCAACTTCAACAGTGCCCGCAGCCCGCCCTGGGCCCGTTCCATCGCCTTGTCTTCCAGTGCCTCGGCGATCGAGTACAGGAACGCTAGCGCCGCCGCCTCTTCGACGTAACCGAGGATTACCGCGCCGACCGCGCTGATCGTCATCAGCAAACCAATGCCGAGCTTGCGCTTCGTGGCAAGGTTCCGGATAGCGCCGGGCGTGAACGTATACGCCCCTAGCAGCAGGCCGATCCAGAACAGAACTGTCGCGGGTGTCTCTAATCCGGACCAGTCCAGCGCCAGACCTATGCAGAGGGCTACGCCGGAGAAGATCGGCAGTAGCAACTCGGGGTCCTTCCACCATGGCCGATCGAGATCTTCGATCTCCGTGGCTGGTTCGTGTTCGCATCCACATGCTGAACTCATGCGTCCGCTCCTTTTCCGTCGCAGCCGGGCACCGAGCACTCAGGGTCGATGCACGGGGCGTTTTCGTCGACAGCCAACGTCGCGTTCACGAGTGCGTTGAGCGCTGTCGCGAGGTGCGGATCGGCGATTTCGTAGCGTGTCTTGCGGCCCTCCGGCTCGGCGACGACGATGCCGCAGTCACGCAAGCAGGTCAGGTGGTTCGAGACGTTCGAGCGGGTTAGGTCCAGGTCGCGCGAAAGCACGGCCGGGTAGCTCGGGCCGTCGAGTAGGGTGATCAGGATTCTGGAGCGCGTCGGATCCGCCATGGCCCGGCCGAGCCGGTTCATGACGTCGAGGCGTGAAGCAATAGTCAGCATGTGCTGAACTATACAGTATCCACTGAAATATTCAACACGCACTGAACTGACGTTGGAGCGAAGAGCTTGCGACCTGCAGGGATTAGTCGATGGGGTAGCCGATAACTGGGCTTTTGTGGTTCGGCTGCCAACCCAACGCGGGGGCGAGGTGGGTGGCGAAGTTGTCCAAGATCTTCACGTTGACGTCCACGCCTATCCCGGTGGGGATGGTGTTGAACAGGGTGCCGGCGGACATGACGGCGGCGTCGGCTTTGAGCGTGCTGTCCGCTGGTGTGCCTCCGATGCTGCTGCTTATAAGGTGGCGGGCGCTCCATGAATGCAAGGCGTAGGTCGCGCCTGAGGTCAGGCCGAGGAGGATCCCGTGGCTGACTGAGTCGTAGTCCGAGTTTCCGCACCCCCTGGCCTCTGGTGTACGCGCTAGCCCCGCTCGGGGTAGCGCACGAGGAGATCGTTGCCGATGACTGCGCCGTCGTTGAGCGTTGCCTCGCTCACCTTCGCCCCGGCTGCACCCAGGCCCATAATGTGGCCAACCTCGTCACCGTGGGCGATGAGGTGGTCGGCGATGATGCGCCGGTGGCAGCGCCACCACACCGCCTCGGAGCACATGATCGCGGTGGGAGTTTCGGCGGCGTTCGCCCGTAGCTGCGAGAGCGCGTCCGAGAACTCCTCGCCGAGCGCATGGTCGGCGTAATTGTGGAAGCTGCGGTTACGCCAGTTGCCGTTAACCTCAAACGGCACCGAGTGGGACACGTTGCGCCGCCCGGTGAGGCCCTCGCTTCTGCTGTAAGTGATGCCACATGTGGGAAGGTGTTCGGCAAGGTGGTCGTCGTTGAACCACGGGTACTTCCTGGACCCGGGCAGCTTGCGCACATCCACGATGGATGCCACACCGGCAGCCTTGATCATTTCAGCGAAGTCCTCGAAGTCGAGGTTGGAGTGGCCCACGGTGTAAATGCGCATGTCGCCAATGCTACGCGCCAAGCGATTACACTTACATCGGCTTCACGAATGAGAAGGTGACTTTGCAACGACACGTCGTGGACTTCCAGTTCACCGTCTGAGGGAGGTGGACGTACCGCCCCTCGCAACTGCCTAGCATCGGCACTGCTGGGGGCGCGCTGGAGGGCTTGTCCGTCGCCGAGTATCGGAAGGCAACGCTATCGTTCTCGGGCGCGACCAGAGATATCCAATTGGCAGTTAATGCTGCTTATAAACGCGTAAAGTTCAAGGTCCACGTCCAAAATTCTAAGGAGAGTTGGCCTTGAGCTTCAACGTGTACCTGTCCGGCGAGATCCACACCGACTGGCGCGAAGAGATCCAGCGCGGCGCGGAGGCCGCCGGGCTCGACGTCGTCTTCACCGCGCCGGTGACCGATCACCCTGCCAGCGACGCCGCCGGCGACCACCTCGGAGAAGCACCCGCGGGCTTTTGGCGCGATCACCAGTCCTCGAAGGTCAACTCCATCCGCACCCGCACCCTGATCGAGAAGGCCGACATGGTCGTCGTCCGCTTCGGGGACCAGTACAAGCAGTGGAACGCCGCCTTCGACGCGGGCTACTGCGCGGCACTGGACAAGCCTTATGTCACGCTGCATGGCGACGATATCGTCCACCCGCTCAAGGAGGTCGACGCCGCCGCGCAGGCATGGTGCACCACCACCGACCAGGTCGTCGAGATCCTGCGCTACGTGCTCAAAGCCTAAGAAAAGAGTTCGGGGGACTTGCCTCGGCGTCGTGGAACAGTTGTAAAGAAGATGAGAGGTGCGCAGCTTTGATTAAATCCGCTAACCAATATCCGGTGCACAATCTTTTCAGCCATAACGGCAATGTGCTGTACAAGGTTCCGCCCTATCAGCGTGAATACTCATGGCATAAGCCACAGTGGGAGGACCTCTTTGAGGATCTCATCGATGCTGAAGGTCCGCATTTCCTCGGTACTATCATCACGCTTGATCAGACCACGGACACTCTTGCGGAGAACATTCTCCAGGTCGTCGACGGCCAGCAACGTCTCACGACGCTGACGCTCCTGTTGGCAGCGGTGTATTCGGTGCTGAAGGAGAACATCGACGAGCTCGACGAAGACACTCGAACCGATGTCGCCAATCTAGGGCGGCTATTGGTGCTCAAGGGTGGTGGACAGACACGGGTGACTCCCCAGAAACAGGGGCACAACCTGTCTGACTACCTCAAGGTGCTCGAGGAGGCTGGGCTACCAGTTGAAGGCGAACGGAAGCCTTACTACCCCAGCCGGAAGATAGCGAAGTGCTACCAACACTTTCGTTCGGCAATCCAGAAACTCGCTGAGAGTGAAGAGGTGACCGAACCTGAAGCGGCACTCCGGGTGTATGAGGCGGCAATTCATGCCGTTATTGTCAAGATCGAGGTTGACAGCCACGCTGATGCTTTCGTTCTTTTCGAATCCCTCAACAATCGCGGGATGCCGCTGTCCCCGGTGGATTTGATCAAGAACCACCTCCTGGCTGAGTCCGAGAAGAAGCACGTCATGAACGTCGACCAGGCATTCAAGCACTGGAACGAGATGCTAACCAGCCTTGGCGATAGCTATTCCACGCAAGAGCGTTTTCTGCGGCACTACTACAACGCTTTCAAGTCGGAGCTGCCGGATGTGCCGAATGCATATGTCGCGACGAAGTCCAACCTCATCCGGATCTATGAAAAGGTACTGGGACAGGATCTTATGAGTGTGGTTGATTCTCTCGTAGCGGCGAGCAAAGTCTACGGGCGTATCAACTGTGTAGTGGAGAACGATCAGTCAACCTCGATGGACAGGGCGTTTCGGCGACTCATGCGAGCCCAAGGCGCGCCGTCCTATGTATTACTGCTGTGGCTCATTACTAAGCAGGGGGAGCTGGAGCTGACCGACTCTCACATTGAGAAGGTCACGGACCTACTCACCAGCTTCTTCGTTCGTCGTAATTTGACCGGCTACCCGCCGACCTATGCTCTCGCGAAGCTGTTCATGACGATGATCGGGGACCTGGGTTACGCACGTGGAGATGCCGTGGTGGCACTGATAGGCGAAAAGCTGGATGCGGTGTCAGCATCGGATGAGGAGTTCCATAAACGCCTCCTTGGCCCTATTTATGAGGAGAACACCGACGTCGCCCGATTTGCCCTGAGCACGCTCGCCGAGGACGCGATGACTCGGGAAACCAGAGTTGACCTGTGGCGACAGGAAAAGAATCGTTTCGTGTGGACGATTGAGCACATCCTTCCCCAGGGAGATAATTTGCCGCTCGCGTGGCAGGAAATGCTCGGTGGCGACGCCCTAGCTGCTGAAGAGCAGGAAAAGCACAAGCATCGGCTTGGTAACCTCACTATCACGGCTTATAACAGCACTCTGGGAAACAAATCCTTCATCGAGAAGCGCGATCGTAAGGACTCTAAGGGAAGGTATATCGGGTATAAGAATGGTCTCGCTCTAAACGCGGAGCTGGCTGACCGTTCTGCGTGGACCGGGGAGGACATCGAACGTCGTACCCAGGAGCTGGCGTCGAGGGTGGTGGAACGCTTTCCGCTCGCGGGGAAGGCACACTAACCAGAACTGCACGGATTGTTGCCGACGAATCTATCCCGGGCGGTCCGCGCAGTACTAATCGGCCTTTAGTTTGCCTTGGCGGGGGAGAGGAATCTTGGGCCTCTTCCGTTCTCCCTCGTTTTTCGAGGGTTTGCTAGGCCCAGGCTTGGCTTTCTTCTTTGTCATATTCTCGGTGACTGTGCCAACAGCCTTCTGTGCTTTTTGCCCCGTGTCGGAGATTCGCTCCCACGTGTTTCCGCCGAACTCCTTAGCCGAATCTAACCAGGGCTGTTGGTCCAGTCGGCCAACAGCAGCGTTCTCTAGCTCGAGATAGCCCTCCAACTCCTCGATGTGGTGGAGCGCGCTGTTTGCATTCTGTTGAATTTGGGGGGTTTTCCGGGGAGCTCGTACGCGGCGCGCAACGTCGAGGTCGCCCGCTGAGCGGGTGGTTTGCTTAAAGGTATACAGGCGTTGGGCTATGTCGCTCAGCCGCTTGGCTCTCGCTTGAGTAATACCTTCTCGGTGGGAAGCGAGATGGCTGGGTTCGTGATCGCGCACGCGGGCTAGTTCAAGGACGTACAAGCTGTCGTGCAAGTACACGCTTGTTGCAAGGATGCCGAGCCAGGCGGGGAGCTCTCTATTGAGTTTGTCTAGCTGAATGGACGCCTGTTTAATCTTGACTTTCTTGCCCTGTACCTGGTTGACGGTGTCCTCGATTTGCTCCAGTGCAAATGCTGCGATCTCGTTGAGATGTCCTCCCAGGTGGCTGATCTTTGACCACGTCGTGTCCGACACAGTGCCGCTACGGCGATAGAGCTCATCCGCTTCTTCGATCGCGTGTTGAGTGCCACGGAGCTTTGCTAGTTCTTCGTGCCTGCGCTGGCGCAGGAGCAGATCTACCTTCTCGTCGATGGCGACGAGATAGTTCTTGATCTCAGCTAACGCTGCTTCAAGCGCGATTTGGGTCATCAGACCAGCGACACCTGCTGCCATACCGGGCTTGAACGACGTTTTTTCGAATTTCAGATGTTTGATGATTTCGCCTGGATTGCCGGCGATGCGCAGATCGCCCTTGCGTATTACACCAGTGATCGGGCCCGTTCCCTTGAAATGCTTGAGCAACTCGGCGGATTCTTTATCGAGCTTGAGGTACCTTCCCGAATCCGCATGCCGCCCCATGACTGATCCCACGATTTCAGTTGCATGGATGAGGGCCTGAGAAGTGACGTTGCCGAACTCAAGGCGATTGCCGGACTGTGGCGTAGCAAAGTCGGCTTCCTCACCGAGAAGTAGAAGGCCCTTGCCGTCGCTATCGACGACGAAGCTCAACGCATTATTTGCTGAGGTCATGGAAAGCACTTTAGCAGTGGCAGCTGCTGGTGGAAGTTCTCTTAACCTTCCTAAGCAGGCAGCCGCAGCGTCACGGCGAGCCCACCTTCAGCCCGCGGAGTCAGTTCCACCGAACCGCCGTGGGCCTTCGCAATTGCATCGACGATCGCCAGCCCCAGGCCCTGACCGGCCCCCGAGGTCCGCTGCGCCCGGGCGAAGGGCTCCACCCACGTGCGAACCTCCGCCGCGTCCAGCTGCGGCCCACCTGACTCCACGGTGATCTCCGCGTTCCGACCCACCTGTGCCACCGTCACGGACGGATCCTCGCCGTGGGTGAGCCCGTTGCGCACCATGTTCTCCACCGCCTGACGCACCAGGGTGGGGGAGGCGGCCACCGTGAGCGCTTCCGCCGCCACCGGCACGCTCTGCCCACGACCGATATCACGGCATAGCGCGGCCAAATCCAGCTCCTGGCGATCCCGGACGTCCACGTTCGCCAGCTGCAGCAACGAAGCCACGGTATCGGCGGCCCGTGCATTGACCTCGCGCACCCGCCCCAAGGTGTCCCGCAGCACCTGCGCATCGCCACTGGCCAGGGCCACATCAGCCATCGTCTGGATCGTCGCGATCGGAGTCTTCAGCTCGTGGGAGGCGTTCGACGCGAAGCGGCGTTGCCGCTCGAGGGCATCCGCCAGCTCGTCGAGCATCGCGTTCAGCGCATCCGCCAACTCGCCCACCTCGTCATCAGGGCCCTGGTGGCTGATGCGGGCACTCAAGTCACCCCGGGTGACGGTCGCGGCGTCGTGCGCAAAATCCCGAAGCGGCTTAATCACGAGCCCAGCCACGAACCAACCGATCACCCCAGCGACCGCGGTGAGCAGCGCCAATACGGTCAGGGAGGCCACCAGCACGCGGCGCAGAACCTCATCGGCAATCGGCACCGCGCCGTCGATGACCAGCCCCTCATCCGGGGTTGGGATCTGGGCCATGAAAGGCACCGGCGTGAGCTTCAAATAGGCGTACACCAGGCCAATCAGCGCCAACCCCACGCCCAGGACGGTGCCTAAGAACATCACGGTGATCCGTGCCCGCAAGCTCAACTTCATCGCGGCACCTCCGCCACGTAGTAACCGGCGCCTGCCACGGTATGCACGATCCGCGGCTCGCCCAGCTTCTTGCGCAGATGGGAGACCGTTACGCGCGGGGAATTCGTGAAGGGATCGGCATTCTCGTCCCACGCCTCCGCGAGCAGATCCTCGGCGGAAATCACCCCACCGGCTGCCTCCATGAGGACCTCCAGCACGGCAAACTCCTTCGGGCTCAAGGGCACCGCCACTCCACCCCGGGTGACCTCGCGGCGGAAGGTGTCCAGCCGCACGTCGCCGCACCGGTAGACCTCGCCGCGCACCGGCAGGTTGCGCTTGGCTAGCGCATTAACGCGCGCGATGAGCTCCGGGACCTCGAAGGGCTTGGGCAGGTAATCATCCGCTCCGAGGTCGAACCCAGCCAGGCGGTCGTCGAGCGCCCCCGAGGCGGTCAGCATGATGACCCTCGTCGCCGGGTGGGTATCGACCACCCAGCGGCAGATGTCGTCGCCGTGGATGCCTGGAAGGTCGCGGTCCAGGACGACGACGTCGGGCCGGATATCGTCGATCGATGAGCGCGCGGTGGCACCGTCGTAGACCGCAGTGGCCTGCATGTTTGCGCTGTTCAGTGCGGTGCAAATGGCGTCGGCGAGGTAGCTTTCGTCGTCGACGACGAGAACGCGGATTGTCATGGCATCGATCGTAACGGCACGGGTGTTGTGCCCGCGTTAACGTCCCCGCAACATCGGCCTGCGTACCGTCCCAGCTATGCAGAACCGAAACGTTGGTATCGACGTCGCGCGCGCCGTTGCGCTCGGCGGCATGATGGTCGCCCACCTGACCTACCTGGATGGCGTGGCTGTCCAGGTGTTCTACGGCTTCCCGGCAGCACTCTTCGCTTTCATTTCCGGGGTGTCGATGGGTTACATGCGGGCGCGCCCCGCGCAACTCATCGTGCGTGGACTATGCCTGATTGCTCTGCACTTCGCGCTCGCCCCGTTCACCGGGCAGGTGTTCGTGGTGCTCGGAACCATCGGACTCTGCATGGCGTTGCTCGCCTGGGCGCCGCGCTGGAGCTCGCCCGTCCTCCTGTGGCTGGCCTGCGTGCTGACCTTTGGATCGGCGGTGCTGGCGTCCACCGCGACGGTGCTTATTCCCGCTTTCTGGCCCTACTCGCCGTTGACGTGGGGAGCGCTGATGATCGCCGGGATGCTCTTCCGGCGGCACATGCTCAGCCCGAAGCTGCTCTGGCTCGGCCTCGTTGTCGGCCTGGGGCTCTTCGCCGGGGACCTCGCGCTTCGCTGGTACACCATGCTGCCTGAGTTTTTCGACGTCGGCGGCCATACCGGTGGACTGGGCGACATCATCGGAAGCATCGGGGCGTCGGTGGGCATCTGCTCGTTGTGCTGCCTGCTGCAGCGCTGGATCGGCTGGCTCGCACCGCTGGGCCGTATGCCGCTCACGATCTACTGCATCCACGTGCTCACGGCGGATCGGCTGGCACCGGAGTGGTTCGGCTTCTGGATCAGCTTGGGCGGCGCCATCCTCATCTCTTATGCGTGGCTCGCGGTGTGTGACCGTGGGCCGCTGGAAACTCTGCTTCGCCGCATCACCGCGGTGTTTGGAAAGGATAAAAATGAAGAAGTTCGCAGCTAGCGTGGCCGCCGGGGTGGTCGCAGCAGGAGCACTCGCCATCGCACCAGCCGGTGCCATGGAGAGCAAGACCTTCGCCGGGGACACCGAAGAGGCAAAGCCGGTCGTCTCCGTCCGCGTTGATGATTCTGACCCTGAAGAGGGCGTGTGCACCGGCACCGCCATCGACCCCCACTGGGTGATCACCGCCCGCCACTGCATCGACGCAGCCGCCAAGCCGGGCGGTTCGGTGCGCATCGGCCAGGGCGACGACCAGCGGGTGTACAAGGTGGACCGTCACGAGGCCGCCCCACGCGGGGACATCGCCCTGCTCCACACTGAGCAGGAGATCAACCTGGAGACCTTCGCTGAGGTCGCGGATGAGGTGCCCACCGGGGACGTCAACATTTACGGCTGGTCTTCCGATGGCTCCGGTGGTTCCACCAAGCTGCCGTCCGCTAAGGCAAAGGTCCGCGGTGACTCGCCGCTCGCGCTCTACGAGGCTCCGAAGGCCCTCGACGTTGCCCTGAAGGACGGTGCGCGCATCCAGCCGGGCGACTCCGGTGGTGCGATCTTTGCGGACGGCAAGGTCGCCGGCATCATGTCCGCCGGTCTCTTCGAGGACCCGGAGAACCCGACGGAGGAGGAGATGAAATCTAACGCCGCTGTCTCTGTGGCACCGGTGGCGGAGCAGGCCGACTGGATCCGCGGGGTCATTGGCGGTGATGCGAAGGGCGGCGACAAGAAGGAAGACTCTAGCGAGCCTGCAGCCGCGGCGTCCTCGGAGGAGTCCGGGAACACGGCCCGCAACGTCGGCATCGGAGCGGGCGTCGTCGTCCTCGCTGCGGCGGGTGCCTGGCTGCTGCTGCGCCGCCGCGAGTCCTAAGGCTTGCCTAGTGGCCTGCCTCCTCACCCGGCGGGCCTGCATGATCGCGCCTACACTTGAGGTATAGCCGTTTAACCGCGGAAATACGTTGGCTCAACCGAAGCCGGCTAAACCGAAAAATCTCAAGGACAAGGAGTAGACATGGCAGAGACACGCGATCAGGGACCGAAGCCGTTCGTCGTCGATATCGAGAAGGAAACCCTCGATAACGAGACCTTCCGCACCGCCCTGTGGACCGGAGAGCAGTTCCAGGTCACCGTGATGAGCATCCCGGTGGGCGGCGACGTCGGACACGAGGTTCACACCAAGGAGGACCAGTTCCTGCGCCTCGAGTCCGGCCGCGGCCGCGTCGAGATGGGCCCGTCCAAGGATGAGGTGACCTTCACCGAGGAGGTCTCCGCCGACTGGGCAGTCATCGTTCCGAAGGGGACCTGGCACAACATCATCAACATTGGTGATGAGCCGATGAAGCTCTACAGCATCTACGCACCGCCGCACCACGCGCACGGCACCGTCCACCAGACCCAGGCGGACGACGTCGACTAAAAAGTTCGCTTCGCGACGAGGGAAAAGCGCCCAGCCGACCGGCTGGGTGCTTTTCTTGTCTTGTTATCGTTAACTTTCCCTTCCCCCCTTCCCTGGGGCCCGATGCGGGGCCTATGGACGGGGCCTACCCCACCGAGAGGATTCCGTGAGCATCACTGACCCCGAAAGCGTCATCACCGTCAGCGCCACCGTGATCCGGGACCCGCATGGCCGGGTGCTGTGCGTGCGCAAGGAGGGCTCGCCCTACTTCCAGCTGCCTGGCGGCAAGCCGGAGGCCGGCGAGTCTAGCGCGCAGGCCGCCACCCGGGAGGCCGCGGAGGAGATCGGCGTGGAGCTCAAGGAGGAAGACCTGAGCTTTCTGGGAATCTTCAGCGCGCAGGCCGCCAACGAAAAGGGCTTCCAGGTGCGCAGCACCGTCTACACCCATCCGTACACCGAGGCGCTGGGGCAGGTGGCCGGCGGCCAGGCGGAGATCGCGGAGACCCGGTGGCTGGACATCACGACACCCGAGGAGCTAGATGAACAGCTCGCCCCACTGTTGGCTCAGCGCATCGGGCCGGCGCTGGGCAGGAGGATCAACTCGGTGACCGTGTTCACCGGGGCCAAGACCGGCACGGGGGAGGAGTATGTGGCACAGGCCCGCGAGTTCGGCCAGCCGCTGGCGGACCGGGGCATCACCTTGGTCTACGGCGGCGGGCACGTCGGGCTGATGGGGGAGATCGCCGACGGCGTCCTAGAAAACGGTGGGCATGTGGTCGGCGTGATGCCGCGGCACCTGGTGGACGAGGAGATCGCCCACCCCGGGCTCTCCGCGCTGCTGGTGGTGGAGTCCATGGCCGAGCGCAAGCAGGTGATGACCGACCTGGCAGACGGCTTCGTCGCGCTACCGGGTGGGGTGGGCACCCTCGATGAGGTCTTCGAGGTATGGACCGGCCTCCAGCTCGGCACTCACGGCAAGCCGGTGGCGCTGTGCAACTCCCGGTTCTGGCAGCCGCTGGTCACGGGGTTGGCTGCGATGGTCAGCGAGGGCTTCATCCGCGCGGCGGACATCGATTCGCTGATCGTCACCGAGGACGCGGCCGAGACCCTGGAGCGCTTCGAGGGCTGGCAGCCGCCGCGCCCGCGCTGGTCCTAGCTCTGCTTCGGCGCGTTCGCTGCAGCGTCAGGGGCCTGATCCGACGCCGCCGCGGCTTGCTGCGACGCGTAGCGTTCGTCGTATTCCTCGAGCTTGTCGAGCATCTCCTGGTGCTGGGCGGCCTCCGGGGAGTCCTCATACTCGCCCTCACCCTCATGCTGCTGCTCCAACTCATCCTGCAGCTTCTCACGGAAGCGCTCGTTATCCGGTGCGGTGCCGCGGATGAGCGTCGCGATGCGACGCAGGTCGCGGGTGGACGCCTTGGCCGGAGCCGTAGCGTACTTCCAGATGCGGGAGCGGGCCTTGCCTTCCGCCTCGATACGGCTCGCCGTCTTGAAACGCCACAGGATCAACGCACCCACGATGACCATGCCAATCCAGCCCAGGATCGGGAAGACCACGGAGACCAGGTCGCCGAAGCCCACGAAGCTCACTCCGAAACCGACCAGCACACCCAGCAGATACACCGGGCGGTAGGCCTCCGGCTTCTTGGCGGTCATGCGACGACCCAGGGCATAGAACATGCCCAGGGCTGTGTTGAAAACCATGAACACCACGACCACACTGGCGAAGTGGCTGAACCACGGTGCGATGTGCGTCGTCAGCGCCAGGATCGGGACGTCGGAGCCGAGGACCAGCGGAGCGGCCAGCAACAGCATGATGACCTCGACGACCACCATGGTGCTGTAGATCAGCCCACCCAGCAGACCACCGCGGATCGCGGTTTGCATGTTGCCACTATCACCGCCGATGACCAGGATCATGCTGATGCCGGTGGCTAGCGTCATGCCCGTGTAGTTCAGTGCGGAGAGCCACCATGGCCGCACTGGGGACTCGTTTTGTGCTCCGATGGCAGCAAGTTCCGTGAAAGAGCCGTCCGGTTTATTCAGCAGCACCCACACGAAGACGATGAAGATCACCACGACGATGAGGGGCGTTGCTCCGCCGATGATCGTCGACACGCGGTCCACGTCCAACAATCCCACCAAGGCGATGATGATCGTCAGGCTCAATGCGCCGATCCAGGGCTGAACGCCCCATTGCTGCTCGACGACGGCACCGGCGCCGGCAATCATGATGAACCCAATGGCGAATTGGGTGACGGTTGCTCCCGCATCCATCACCTTGGAGATGATCGGGTGAGAGATGCGGTTGAAGACGGAGGAGTGCTCTTCGGCGAGGAAGAAACTTCCCGCCGTCATCGCGACGATCGCGGCACCCGCGGTGGTGATGGCCGCGACGAGCACACCCCACACGCCCATCGTGCCGAAGCTGACGAAGTACTGGGTAACTTCCTTGCCGGTTGCAAAGCCAGCGCCGACCAGTAGCCCGACCAGCGCCAACCCAATTTTGATGCTTCTCATTCTTAACTTTTCCTCGAAAGGTGCTTCCCGCTACTTCCGGAAATTCACATCCGGCAGCAGCTCTAGCGCCTTCGCCCGGGCGAAACCATAAACCTGGGAGGGCTCGATTTCACCCGGCACCGACACCTCGTCCGGGTTGGTGAGAACCTCGACCAAGTAGGGCTTGGAGGAGTGCACAGCAGTGCGCAGGGCATCGGCCAGTTCCGCTGGCTCGGAGACCTGCACCGACTCCAAGCCCATGGCACGGCCGAGTTCAGCGAAGTCTGGATTATCCAAGTCAGTACCGTACTCCGGTAGGCCAACCTGTTCCATTTCCAGCTTCACCATTCCGAGTTTTGCGTTGTTGAACACCACGATGGTGATCGGCAGATCGTAGGTCACCGCGGTGCGTAGATCGCCTGCCAGCATCATTAGCCCGCCGTCGCCTGCCATCGCCACGACCTGGCGGTCTGGGTACTCCGCCTGCGCGCCCAGCGCCATTGGTAGGGCGTTGGCCATCGAGCCCAAGTTATAGGAGCCGATCAGGCGCCGGGTGCCGCGCATTGGCAGCAGCCGGGAGGGCCACACCGTCGACATGCCGGTATCCGAGGTGAAGATCGCATCGTCGGCGCAGACCTCGTCCAGCGCGGTGGCCACACCCTCCGGGCGGATCCGCTTGCTGGGGTTATCGCCCAGCGAACGCAGCTTGCCGAGCAGTGTTTCATCGAAGTGCGGGTTGGCTAGCTTCTTCTGCCCGTCGAGCCAGCGCTCGTAGCGCTCGCGCAGCCCTTCTGCCCAGTCCTTCGCATCCTTTTCGACGCCGGCGCTGCGCAGCGCGCCGATCAGCAGGCGGAGGCTTTCGGTGGCGTCACCGACCAGGGCGACGTCGATCTGGGCGCGGCGGCCGATGTGGCTGGCGTTGATATCCAGCTGGATCATCTGCTTGCCGGAGGGGATCCACTCCCGGTAGGGGAAGTCCGTGCCGATCATGAAGATCGTGTCGGATTCCTCCATGGCCTTAATCGCCGCCGGGTTACCAATCAGCCCTGATTGACCCAACTGCCACGGGTTCTCATCCTCCAGGAACTCCTTGCCCTTAAGTGTCAGCACCATCGGGGAGTCCAAGATCTCTGCCAGCTCCAGTAGCTCCTCACGGGAGTTCTGCGCCCCGCGGCCGACCAGCAGCGAGACCTTCTCCGCCGACTGCAACGCGTTGACTGCCTCGCCGATCCGATCAGCCGACGGGGTAGACCCCGTGGGCTTTGGCGCGAAGCGTGGGATGGTGGCCTCCTTGGGCAGAGTCAGGCCGCCCACATCGGCGGGAATGCTCAACACTGCCACGCCGCTCTGCGCGATCGCGGCGTTCACGGCCTGCTCGAAAAGGTAGGGCATCTGCTCGGCGGTGGTGACCGTCGCGGTGAAGACGGAGACGTCGTCGAAGAGGCGGTCGTTGTTGACCTCCTGGAAGAAGTTCGTCCCGATGGAGGCCTGCGGGACCTGGCCCACGATGGCCAGCACCGGCGCGTGGGACTTCTGAGCATCATAAAGCCCGTTGAGCAGGTGGATCGCGCCGGGGCCGACGGTGCCCATGACCACCCCGAGTTCACCGGTGAGCTGTGCCTGCGCAGAGGCCGCGAAGGCGCCGGCCTCCTCGTGACGCACACCGATCCAGTCAATGCGATCCTCGCGCCGGATCGCGTCCGTGATGGGGTTGAGGGCATCACCCACCACGCCCCAGACCTTGGAGACCCCGTGCTCGGCCAGGGCCGTAACCATCATTTCGCCAACTGTCATAGCCATGGGTTCAATCGCTCCTCGAATTCAGACCTAAGTTTCTGTTTTTTAAAGAAGCAGTTGCGGCTGGTTGCCGGTCCGGGTCGACCAGCCACAGTGGTGCCCTTTGAGTCCCACTGTAACGGCCGGGTCAGAAGCCTGCAGAGCGTGCGCAGCGCCCCAGCATGAGGGCAGGCGAGGAGTGAGCGGTGTGGCTAGCGCTGCGCGGAACCCTCGAGATTGGCCACTGGCGCCTGTAGCGCCCGCAGCGCGTACAGGACCGCCGCGAGGTCCACGACCTCCTGCAACAGGGCGCCCGCGACCGCCGGGATGTACCCGAATGCCGCCACCAGCATCAGCCCCACCGAGAGCGTGATACCGATGATGATCGAGGTCTTGGCGGTCCGCAGCGTGTGCCGAGCGATCTCGATCGCCTCGGCCAGGGGAGCGAGGCTGTCCTTCAGAATGACGGCGTCCGCGGCCTCGCCGGCCGCCGTCGTTCCCCGCACGCCCAGGGCGATGCCGATGTCTGCCGCGGCGAGCACCGGGGCGTCATTGATGCCGTCGCCGACCATCATCGTCGGGTGGGGAGCGAGGTTGCCCGCCAGCTCCACTTTGTCCTTCGGCAGCAGCCCGGCGTGGACCTCGTTGATTCCCAGTTTTTCGGCCACGGCATTTGCCGTCGGTTCCGCGTCCCCGGTGAGGATCGCGAGCTTGCCGACACCCTGGTTGCGTAGCCAGCGAATCAACGCACCCGCTTCCGGGCGTACCTGGTCGGCCATGTGCAGTGATCCAGCGAACTGGCCGTCGACCGCGACATAGGCGACCGTCTCCCCGGATAGCACCTCCGCCGCATGCGCAGCCGGGTCGGTCTGCTGGATGAAGCTCAGCTTGCCGACCCGGACCTGGTGCCGACCGACCTCGGCAGCCACACCATTCGTGGCGATTTCTTCGAAATCCGTGGCAGTGGGGACGGTGACCCCACGGGCCTCGGCGGCCTGCATGATCCCCTCGGCGAGCGCGTGGGTGGAACCGCGCTCCGCTGCCGCGGCGAGAGCCAGAACCTCGTCCTCCTGCCAGCCATTGCTGGTATCGATGTGCTCCAGTTGCGGCCGGCCCGACGTGAGGGTGCCGGTCTTGTCGAAAGCGGCGGAGCGCACCGTGGCGAGCTGTTCCAGCACGCCACCGCCTTTGACCACCATGCCCCGCTCAGAGGCGCGCGACAGCCCACCCAGGAAGGCCACGGGGGCTGCGATGATCAGCGGACACGGGGTGGCCAGCACGAGCACCTCGGCGAAGCGGGTGGCGTCCTGAGCGACGAACGCCGCCACCGCGGCGAGGAGAACGGCGAAGACCGTGAATGGGAGCGCGAAACGGTCGGCGATGCGCACGACCGGGGCCTTTTCCTCGCGGGCCGTGGCCACCAGGTCGATGATCCGTTGGTATTGAGAATCCGCGGCCACCCGATCCGCCCGCAGACGAAGGGCCGCCTGGCCAGCCAGGGAGCCAGACATCACCTCGTCGCCGGTGTGCTTATCGACGCTGAGGGGCTCGCCGGTCAGCGCGGACTCGTCCACGCTGGCGTGTTCGGAAAGCAGCGTGCCGTCCACCGGGATCTGCTCGGCTGGGCGGACCAGGATGACGTCCCCGATCGCGATGTCCGACACCGCGATCTTCTCGACCTCGTCGGAATCCGCCGAGAGCAGGCGGAGTGCGTGCTGCGGGGCGCGGTTGAGAAGATTCGTGAGGTTGCGCTCCGCGCGGGCCTGCGCGTAATCCTCCAAGGCCTCGCCCCCGGTGATCATGAGGACGATGATCAGGCCCGCGACGTACTCACCGACCAGCAAGGTGGCCGTCATCGACACGACGGCGAGGATATCCAGGCCGGTGTGCCCGCGCAGCAGGTCGCGGATCATGTCCGCACCTACCCAGAGGATGACCGCCACGATGAATACTGAGGCGAGCCACTGTGCGGCGACTGGCTGCTCCATCAGCCGGAGCGCGCCCGTCGTGGCCAGGACTACCAGCGCGAGGTAGACCAGCCAGTAGCGTTGGAAATTTTTAAGCATACGCACATATTCGCCTATTAATGCGCGTTTAGCTAGCAAGGATAGCCTATCTGAACTGCGGTTATGCTGGGCTTCGGAAAGCTGAGGCTCGGCGGTCAGCCCCGGGTTCTTCAGGCCATTTCTGCGCAGCGGACTAGTCCCGCAGGAACTCCAACCACCGGGGGAGCTCCCGCATCGTCTGCTGCATCCCCAGCGCGTAATTTCGCCGCAGCGCGCGTACCTTGCGCTCGGTGCTGGTGACCATCATGTTCTCCGGGTAGAAGATCATGGCCTTACCCTGGCGCTCCAGCTCGGTCATTTGCTCCCGCACCGCGTTATAACGCTCGTGTCTCGTCAATGCAGCCTCCGCCACCGCCGGGTACTTGCGGTTGAACAGGCGCACGAGCTGTGGAGACCCCATCGCCGGGCGCGTGTAGTTGCGCGGCTTCGTCGCCAGGATGAGGAATTTATCGAAGCCGGCCTCGATCGCATTCGGCAGCACGAGGCCACCCGTGTCACCCAGCGCACCGTCCACGTAGGGCACCCCGTCGATGATGGTCGTCGGCATCAGGGCGGGGATCGTCGAGCTAGCCCGAACCTGTTTCATCAGGTCGCCGTCGTTGTGCTGGTCACCGCGACCCCAGGAGACCGTTTCTCCCGTGTCGGCCCGCAACGCGCTGATCGAAAAGGGGGTGTCGTCCGCGAAGAAGGTCTCGAAATCGAAGGGGATCGATGCGTTCGGCAGCGCGGCCTGCTCGTAGATGAAGTCCGAATTGAAGTAGCCGTTGCCCCGCATGAAGGACGACATCCCGCCCGCCGTGGGGTGGGCAGGAAGGGTGATGAAGCTCTCGCGGGCGCGCAGCCGGTCGCCGGAGAGGAAGTTCACGGTGTGCGAGGCACCTGCGCTCACCCCGCCGACCCAGCCGAACTTCACCTCATGGGCGAGTAGCTGATCGATGCAGGCCGCGGTGTAGCTATTGCGCATGCCGCCGCCTTCCAGGACGAGGGCAACGTTTCTTGCATCCAGCATGTTTTCCCTACCTCTTCTTTATCGACGTCGCGATCGCCCTGCACCCAACAACGATGCCAAGCACGATGAACCCGGCGACCAGCCCAAATCCGAGGCTACACAGGGTTTCCGCGAGCCAGGAGGCGAAACCACCCCAACCGGCCACTGCGTCGCTGGCTGCCGCGGCGACCTCGTGTGGCCAATGCCAGCCCAGCTCGTCGAAGCCGGAGAGCAGGATGTGGCCGCCCACCCACAGCATCGCGAAGGTGCCGATCACCGCGATGGTGTTCAGGACCTTCGGCATCGCCGTGACCAAGCCCCGGCCGAAACGGGCGACCGCGGGCTTGTTGGTGGCGATGAGCCGCAACCCGATATCGTCGATCTTCACCAGCAGGCCCACGAAGCCGTAGACACCGAGCGTGATCGCCAAGGCGACGACGATGAGGATGAGGGTGCGGTTTAAGAACGGCTCGGTGGCCACCTCGTTCAGCGAGATGACCATGATCTCCGCCGAGAGGATGAAGTCCGTGAGGGTGGCCTGCTTGACCAGCGCGTCCTCCTCGACGACCTCTTCGCTCTCGGCGTCGTGATGCGCGACGATTCCGAGCTTCTCGGCGACCTTTTCCGCCCCCTCAAAGGAGAGGTAGAACCCGCCCACCATCAACAGGGGCATCAGCGCCCACGGGGCGAGCCAGCTCAGCAGCAGCGCGAGCGGCAGGATGATCACGAGCTTGTTGAATAGCGAGCCGCGCCCGATGCGGAAGATGATCGGCAGCTCCCGGGCAGGGGTCACGCCCTGAACGAACTTTGGGGTCACCGCGGCGTCGTCGACAACCACGCCCGCCGCCTTCGCGCTCGTGCGCCCGGCGGCCGCAGCGACGTCATCCACCGTGGCCGCTGCCTTTTTCGCGATCAGCGCGACGTCATCCAAGAGGGCGGCGAGTCCACCTGCCATAGTCCGGTTGTTGCCTTTCGGTTCTGAGGCGGGGCGCAGTCGCGCCCGCCCGGATTACCAAGATGGCTCAAGTTTAGTGCGCGGAGCGCTCTACCGGGAGGAGCGGACCGATCGCGCCTGCTCCCAGGCACACATAGTTACCGTTCGCGGGGGTGGAGCGCTGCTGTGGGGCCGCCAGAACCTCGATCGTGTTCCCGCCCCCGGAGACCCGCACGTGCTGCTGGTTCAGTTCGGCGGGGACCGCGACCCGGTGCGCGCGGGCCAGGGAATCCTCGTAGCTTTCGAGCCCATTGGGGGTCAGGATGCGCAGCGTGACGGGGGTGCTCGCCGTGGTGTTCAGCACCCAGGTCCACTCGCCGAACTTCAGCGGCGCGCTGAGCTTGACCAGCGTCGGTTCGTTTAAGGGAATCCGCTGCCCGCACTGTGCGCCGTCTGGCTGCTCGTTGACCGCGAGTTTCAGGACGTCCGCGGCCACCAGCTTCCCCTCGTCATTAAGGAACGTCGGGTGTGGTGTCCCAGCTGACACGCCGGGCCAATCTGGCAGGGAGCGGGCGACTTCGGCGATGTCCACCCGTGGGCCGTCGTAGCGGTTCGCGATCATGGCGGGGACGGGCTGGGACAGAAGCGGGGCGGGTGCGGCCCGCAGGCTGGACTTGACGGTGCGCAGCCACTCGTCGGTCTTATCGTTGTGCCAGCTATCCAGGTAGCCGATGGTCGTGGCGGTGGAAGAGGCGATGAACCCCATGGCGAGGACCGCCCGGACAACGTCGCGGGCGCGCGGAGCCTGGGACTTGCCCTTGGTGCTAAGTCCGCGCGTGGTGGTTGCCCGTGGTGCATCATTAGTTGCTGGCGTGTTTTCAGCGAGCTGATGCTCGGGCAGCGTCTGTGCCTCCGCCTGCACAGCAGCGGCAGTGCACAGCAACACGGCCGCGGTGAATGCATCAGCGTAATAATGCAGCGAGGCGGTGATCACGTCCGCCGTGTTGGCGCCAGAGCGGGCCAGGGCTAGGGCGAGGAAAACCAGCGCCAGGTAACCCAAGGAGAGTACCAGCCCGCCGGCCCGCAGCCGAGTGCCAACGGGCCCCTGGCCATGCCGGAAAAGCCACACCGCCACGAGTACGATGGCCCCGACCGCAGCGAGCCAGCCCACTGCAGCCGAGGGGGAGGCGAAGCTGCCACCAGGTGCCCAACGCTCAAAGCTCCACGGCCCACCGAGAACCCCGGGGAGAACTGCGTCCCGCAGCGCCCGCGGTACCGCGCCCCACACCACGGACCCCGACGCCTCCCCGGTGGACGGCGCAGTCCGCGTCACCGCAACATAGAGCACCGCCCACGCGGCGGTGACCAACCACCCAGGCGCAAGGGTGAGGACCCGCATGCGTCGCGACGCGTCGTCCTGACACCGGGGATAGAGGAAGGACGGGAAGAACAGCGCCAATGCGGTGAGCAGGGGAAGGATCGAGAGAGCCTTCTCCGTGAATAGCAGCCCAGCGAAGACAGCGGCAGCAACAGCAGCACCGCGCAGAGCCAGCCGGGTGCGAGGCGATGGCCGGGTCCGACGCAGCAGCAACAACGCCACAGCGCAAGCGATTTGCCAGGCCAGCGCGTTGATGGCCGCCGACCACCAGCCCAGCGCAGCCCCCAGGAATGGGGAGAAACACAGCAGGGCGAGCACCAACGGGCGACCTCGAGCGACCCCACTGGCAGCCCACAGCACAGCAGACACAAAGGTGCCGACCACGATCAGCGTGGCCGGCAGCCACCATTCCAGGGCGGCGATGCGGTCGGCCGCTAGTTGGAGGGCGATCGCGCCGGGCATGAGGTGCCCGTCGTGGGGGAGGAACAGCCCCGTGAACGAGAGCTGCTCCGGGGCGCCGTAGGTGGCGGGGATCAGGAAGTCATCCCAGTACAGGGTGCGGCCAGCCACCCGATATGCGCTGAGCGCGGTGGCGGCGAGAATGATGGCGAAAGTGGCGAACCGCACTGACCTCGCTGCGCCCATGGAACCCCCTGGTCAGCTGCTACTGGGCTGCGCGCACTGGCTGCACGGACATGTACTTATCCTTCCCGGTGCAGCCCTCGAGCCCCTTGAGCTCGATATAGGCGGAGCGGGTCTCCTCCGGCGGGTAGACGCGGATCCCGTCGGCGGCCTTCGGGCTGCACTCCTCAGGGTCCAGCGCCCCGACCTTCGTGATTCGGACGGAGGCGGTTGCGCGGTCTCCCGGCTGGAGGGTCACCTTGTCGGAATCGCCGGACTCCTCGCGATCGGCGCTGGCGCCGAGCTGCGTGCCGTTGTTATCGGTCACGAGGCTGACCCCGGGGTAGCCCTCGAGCGAGCACTCCTCGTCGCCAGTGTTCGTGAATACGATGTCCAGCAGGGTGCTGCCGGCCGCACCCTGCATGTTGTCCGTATCGATCTTCAGGTCAGGGGTGGCGCACAGGCCGTCGCGCTCGCGCTCGTCATCGGCGGCCGCCAGGCCAGTGGATTCGGAAGGGACAGTGGCGGTGGATTCGCGATCCGTCTGTGAGGACAGCGACTGCGGTTTGGCGTCCTCGGGGGAGTCGGATCCCCCGCTGCAGGCGGCGGTCAGTGCCAGTGCTGCGGCACCCAGCCCTGCAGCGGTGCGCCGGGCCCACCGGGAGGCTTGCTTGCCTGCGGAGCCGGAGGTGGTTGCGTCCGGCGTAGTAGTGGTAAGCAAAGGGCTTGTGCCCGTGCGGCCTAGCTGGGATACGGGGTTGGCGTCGCTGCGTGGCTGGGACTGAATCATGAATTTTAGCGTAACTGAGCTGCGGAAAAACCGAGAACCGGAAGGGTTAAAAGTTGTGAAATCGTGACAATGCTGTCCCGGTATCCCATGGCGCGCTACAGTGTCAGATAGTTATCTAGAACACAGTTCCTAAACACGATTTGTGGAGGCCACCTATGGGATTCAACCCGGACTTCGAACCATTCAAACTCCCAGAGGAGTACCAGGAGCTGCGCGAAGCCATCCGCGGACTCGCGGAGCGCGACATCGCCCCGTACGCGCAGGATGTCGATGAAAATGAGCGTTTCCCGGAGGAAGCCCTCAAGGCGCTGAACGAATCCGGGTTCAATGCGATCCACGTTCCGGAGGAGTGCGGTGGCCAGGGGGCGGACTCCCTCGCTGCTGTGATCGTGATCGAGGAGATCGCCCGCGTCTGTGGCTCGTCTTCCCTCATCCCGGCAGTGAACAAGCTCGGCACGATGGGCCTGATCCTCAACGGCTCCGAGGAGCTGAAGCAGGAAGTGCTGCCGGATATCGCCAACGGTGAGCTTGCTTCCTACGCGCTGACCGAGCGCGAGGCTGGCTCCGACGCTGCTGCGATGAAGACCCGCGCCGTGCGCGAGGGCGATGAGTGGGTCATTAATGGCTCAAAGTGCTTCATCACTAACGGTGGACGCTCCTCCTGGTACACCGTCATGGCTGTCACTGATCCGGAGGCAGGGGCCCGGGGCATCTCTGCATTCATGGTCCACAAGGACGATCCGGGATTCCGCGTCGGTGGCCTTGAGCACAAGCTCGGCATCAAGGGTTCCCCGACCGCGGAGCTGTACTTCGAGGACTGCCGCGTGCCGGCTTCCCGCATGATCGGCGAGGAGGGGACGGGATTCAAGACCGCCCTGCAAACCCTGGACCACACCCGTCCGACCATTGGCGCGCAGGCTCTCGGCATCGCCCAGGGCGCATTCGACCAGGCCGTGGCATATGTCAAGGAACGCAAGCAGTTTGGGAAGGCCATCGCGGACTTCCAGAACACCCAGTTCATGCTTGCGGATATGAAGATGAAGATCGACGCCGCCCGGCTGATGATCTACACCGCAGCGTCCAACGCGGAGCGCGGGGTCGCCGAGGGTGGGGAGCGACTGGGCCTGATGGCCGCCGGTTCCAAGGCCTTCGCCTCCGACGTCGCGATGGAGGTCACCGTTGACGCGGTTCAGCTGCTCGGTGGTTACGGCTTCACCCGTGACTTCCCGGTGGAGCGCATGATGCGCGACGCCAAGATCACCCAGATCTACGAGGGCACCAACCAGATCTGCCGCATGGTGATGGGCCGCCAGATTCTGGGTTAACACCGCAACGGGCCGTAGCCCACTGATCCGTCCCGGAGCGCCGCACAGCGCCCGGGGCGGGTTTTCTTTTGTGCGCAGCCCGGAAGAGCGCTGCGCATGGAGCCACGCAGCAGGACGTTCACACGCCTCCCGGGAGTAGCTAGGCCTTCCCAGGGGGGTCTTGGGGGACATATTGGCTGCCCGTTATGCTTAAACGCATGCCACGTACTGTTCCCCAGGGGCCGCCGTACCAGTCGGTGGTGGGCTCCTTCCGCGAAGCCTTCAGTAGCCGACAAAGATTTCGCACCGAGGTGCTGGCCGGCCTGGCCACCTCCTTTGCGTTGATTCCAGAAGTCATCAGCTTCGCGATTCTCGCCGGGGTGAGCCCCGCGGTGGGGCTGTTTTCGACGGTGGTGTTGTGCTTCGTCATCGCGTTCACGGGTGGGCGCCCGGCGATGATTACCGGCGCTGCCGGTGCCACCGCCCTGGTCATCGCACCCTTGGTGGCAAGCCACGGTACGGACTACCTCATCGTGACGGTCGTGCTGGCCGGAATTATCCAGGTGATCTTCGGCCTGTTGGGTGTGGCCAAGCTACAGCGCTTCATCACACCCGAGGTGATGTCTGGATTCGTCAACGCCCTGGGCATCATGATTCTCACCGCTCAGCTGGAGCACATCATCGGCGCAGACTGGCCGGTGTGGGTGCTCTTCGCGATTGGTATCGCCGCTCTTCTGATCTTCCCGAAGATCACCGCCGCGATCCCTGCACCTCTCATTGCCATCGCGATTCTGACCCTGATGGTGGTGATCCTCGGCTGGCGGGTGCCGAACGTGGGGGACATGGGTGGGCTCACCGGAGGGCTGCCCGAGGTGCGCATGCCGGATGTCCCATGGACCTGGGAGACCTTCTTCCTCGTGCTGCCCTATGCGCTGGGCTTCGCTGCTGTTGGGCTCGTGGAGTCGGTGATGACGGGTCAGCTGGTCGACGGTATGACCATGACCTCCTCCAATAAGACCCGGGAAAGCTGGGGCCAGGGGGTGGCCAACATTGCTGCCGGCGCGCTGGCCGGAACGGGTGGCTGCGGCATGATCGGCCAAACGATGGTCAACGTCGAGGAATCCCGCGCCCGCACCCGCCTCTCATCGATCGCCGCAGGCGGATTCTTGCTGCTATTCATTCTCTCGCTGCATCAGGCCGTCTCCGCCATCCCGATGGCGGCGTTGGCCGCGGTGATGGTCATCGTCTCTCTGAAGACGATCTCCTGGTACACCGTGAGTCCCAAGGGGCTGCTGCGGTTGCCTTGGCAGCACTCTCTAGTGATGATGTGCGTCTTCACGGCGACCCTGGCCACGAATAACCTCGCGGTCGGTGTGGTTTTGGGAGCTGCGGTGGGGGTAGTGCTCACAAAAATAGCCCCCACGGAAAGTGGAGGCGAGGCCGCTTAGGCACGTTCGCGGCGGCACCCGCCCGTGGCCCTGGGGCCACGGGCGGGTTGCTAGCCAGTGAGGATCATCGCGACTGTTTTAGCGGACGTTGATCATCGCTACAGTCGGGCTGAAGCCACAGTTGGACGGGCCGGAGTTCTTCTCTACCGTGGTCACGCCACCCTCGAGCAGAGCGACAACCGTGCCGGAGCCGGTCTTCGCGGCGCCATTGACGGTGCCCGGACCCTTCGGGTTGATGCCGTTGTTGCCCAGCACGGTGCTGCCAGTGCGGCCGTTGTTGATGTTTACCCAGTGGACGCGCATGGGGATCGCCTGCTTCTTAGCTGCCGGTCCCGTGCCCAGTGCGGTGAAGACGAAGTTCACCTCACCAGCTGCCACGCCGGGCAGCGGCAATGCAGCTGGGCCTGGAACCGCCATGGCGGTACCGACGGCCTTATCCTTGCCACCGATGCACTTCATGGACACGCTCGGGAAAGCGAACTGGGTGAATGCCGGGCCACCCTCTGGCAGGTAGACGCCAGGATCCTTATCTCCATCGCCGCGGAAGAATCCGACCACGGACTCCAGGGCGGACTTGGCCTTATCCGGCAGGCCAGGGGTGTTGGCGAACTGCTCAATCTGGTTGAGGATGTGCGGTGCCGGACGGCCGAGGTGATCGAGGGAGCCGACAGGAGCTGCCTGAGCAGGGCTGATGACCGCCGTGGCGCCGAGCGCCATCGCGGCGAGGGTCGTGGCGGCGCGGCGGCCCCATGTGCGCTTGCGAGAGGAAGTGGCCTTGACGTTCATACCGGGTGGTGCCTTCCAGTGCTGGTTGCGAAATATTTCGGACGGGCAAGCCTGGTGTTACCCATCCCCGCCTCGCGGGCGGCGGGTGGTCAGCGCTTGCACGGTTATTGTTTGGTTTGGTTCACAATATCAGCAAGGCGTGAAAAGTTGGAGAAAACGATAAAATTTTTCTGGCTGCCGCCTGGCCCTGGAAGCGGGGGAGTGTGCAGGGGTGACGAGCGCGGGCTGGGATAACACATGCAGAAAAACTTCGAGGCATGTGGAAAAATAGTGGAGTCAACCGCGACGCTAACATTGGCACCGTAGGAGTAGCCAATCACTCATAGTCAATATTTTTAAGGAAGCGTTGAACTAGTGACCCATACCGAGTTTCGAAACGTCGCCATCGTCGCGCACGTCGACCACGGAAAGACGACTCTCGTCGATGCCATGCTGCGCCAGTCTGGTGCCTTCGACCCTCACGCGGAAGTCGAGGACCGTGTCATGGACTCCGGCGACCTGGAGCGCGAAAAGGGCATCACGATCCTTGCGAAGAACACCGCGATTCGCCGCAAGGGGCTCGGTAAGGACGGCGCCGACCTCGTCATCAACGTGATCGACACCCCGGGCCACGCCGACTTCGGTGGCGAGGTCGAGCGCGCCCTGTCCATGGTGGACGGCGTGGTGCTGCTCGTCGACGCCTCCGAGGGGCCACTGCCACAGACCCGTTTCGTGCTCGGCAAGGCGCTGGCTGCCAAGATGCCGGTCATTATTTGCGTGAACAAGACCGACCGCCCAGACGCCCGCATCGACGAGGTTGTTGAAGAGGCACAGGACCTGCTCCTCGAGCTGGCCTCCACCCTGGAGGACGAGGAGGCCATGGAGGCTGCCGAGTCCCTCCTGGAGCTGCCCGTGCTCTACACCTCTGGCCGCGAGGGCAAGGCATCCACCGAGAACCCGGGCGACGGCAACGTCCCGAATTCCCCGGACCTGCAGCCGCTCTTCGACGTCCTGTACGACACCCTCCCGGAGCCTTCTGCTGACATCGAAGGCCCGCTGCAGGCTCACGTCACGAACCTTGACTCCAGCTCCTTCCTGGGGCGCATCGGCCTGGTCCGCGTCCACTCCGGTGTGCTGCGCAAGGGCCAGCAGGTCGCGTGGATTCACTATGACGAGGAGGGCGAGCAGCACGTCAAGACCGCCAAGATCGCCGAGCTCCTGCGCACCGTGGGCGTGACCCGCGTTCCTGCCCAGGAGGTCATCGCCGGTGACATCGCCGCGATTTCTGGCATCGACGACATCATGATCGGCGATACCCTCGCCGACCCGGAGCACCCGAATCCGCTGCCACGCATCGCCGTGGATGAGCCTGCGATCTCCATGACCATCGGTGTGAATACCTCCCCGATGGCTGGTCGTGGTGGCGGCGATAAGCTCACGGCCCGCATGGTGAAGGCCCGCCTCGATCAGGAGCTGATCGGTAACGTCTCCCTCCGCGTGCTGCCGACCGAGCGCCCCGACGCCTGGGAGGTCCAGGGGCGTGGTGAGATGGCGCTGTCCGTCCTTGTTGAGACGATGCGCCGCGAAGGCTTCGAGCTCACCGTCGGTAAGCCACAGGTCGTGACCCGCACCGAGAACGGGCAGCTCATGGAGCCCTACGAGAACCTCACCATCGACACTCCAGAGGAATACCTGGGCAACATCACCCAGCTGATGGCCGCCCGCAAGGGTCGGATGGAGTCCATGGACAACACCGGCTCCGGCTGGATCCGCATGCACTTCATCGTGCCTGCCCGCGGCCTCATTGGTTTCCGTACTGTCTTCATGACCGAGACCCACGGCACCGGCATCGCCAACCACTACTCTGCGGGCTACCAGCCCTGGGCTGGCGAGATCAAGGGTCGCCCAACGGGCTCCCTGGTTGCGGACCGCACCGGTCAGGTCACCGCCTATGCGCTGATCAACCTCGCCGACCGCGGCCAGTTCTTCGTCGAGCCGGGCGCTGAGGTCTACGAGGGCGTCGTCGTCGGCGCGAACAACCGCGACGAGGATATGGACGTCAACGTCACCAAGGAAAAGAAGCTGACGAACATGCGCGCCGCGTCCGCGGACACGACCGTGACCCTGGCGAAGGCCCACGAGATGAGCCTCGAAGAGGCCATGGAATTTTGTGGCTACGACGAGTGCGTCGAGGTCGCGCCGGACGTGATTCGCGTGCGTAAGCTGGTTCTCAACGCAACCGAGCGTGCTCGCGCCCGGTCCCGCGAGAAGGCACGTAACAAGTAAGGTGCGTTTCGCCCGCGGCGGGGTGCCACCCGCACGGGCGTCATTGAGCGCAGCAGCGCTGACGGAGGTTGGTCTTGGCAGTTAATCAGCGGCAGCCCCGTCAGCGTTTTTTTTGCTGCCCTCGTAGCGACCCCGGTGGCACTCAGCCTCGTGCTGACCGGCTGCCAGGCTCGCCCCGGCGATGCCCCCACGGTGGAGGAGCCGGCCAAGCCCAAGGCCAAGGACTCCAACGAGGAAAAGAACGAGAACACCGCAGATTCGAAGCTGCGGGAGATCAATATCGGCGTCGATGAATTCGACGGCAATCTGAACCCGCATATCGTCGGCAACCTGGGCCAATCCACGATGGCGGTCGCAGACCTCACGCTGCCGTCGGCGTTCAACCGTGTTGGCAACCGCTGGGTGATGAATAAGGATCTCCTGGTCAAGGTGGATGCCGATAACCCGGAGGCGCCGACCGAGGTGACCTACACGCTGCGTCCGCACGCACAGTGGTCCGACGGTACCCCGATCTCCGGCAGTGATTTCCAGTACCTCTGGGATGAGCTGCGCACTCAGCGCATTGCGGAGAATGCGGCCCAGTACAGCAAGATCTCCGCGATCAAGGTCTCCGGAGGAGGCTCGAAGGTTCGCGTGCGTTTCAGCGAGCCACAGGAAGGTTGGCGGCAGTTGTTCCGGCACCTGCTGCCGAGCCATATCTATCGGGCTGAGGGGCAGCAGTTCGCCACGATGATGGACGAGCAGTCGGTCGCCTCGGGCGGAGCTTATCGGGTTCACTCGGTCGATGCTGGCCGCGGTGTTATCGAACTGCAGCGCAACGACCGCTACTGGGGATCAGCCCCTGCCGCCACCGATAAGCTGATCCTCCGGGCGGTCCCGGATGTGCACACAGGCGCCCAGATGCTGCGCTCGCGGCAGCTGCAGATGTATGCCGCCTATCCAGCGGGTCTGGCGGCGCTGACTCTCGGCGAGGTGCCGGATGTCCGTGGCACGCAGCGGGATCGGAAGGTCCAGCTGAACTTCGCTCTCAACCTCGATTCGGAGCGGATGAACGAGCTGGCCGTGCGTCGCGCGGCATTGTCAGCGATCAAGCCTGGCACTGTGGCGCAGATTGTCTCCGGAAAGAGGGCTGTCACGCCTCCGGAATGGGGCGAGCAGCCTGTGGAGCGGATGCCGGACGACGCCCGGGGTCTGTTCGACGAGCGCCCCTTCACCATTGCCGCGCCTAATAACGACAAGCAGGCGGCCATCGCAGCCCGCACGATTGCTGATGAGCTCAGCCGCAACGGGATCAACGCCCAGGCTTTGACTGTTGACTCGGAAAACTTGCTGGAGAAGATGATCCCCGAAGGGGAGGTCGACGCGTCGGTGCTGTGGGGGCGTACCCCGGATACTCCCACGGACGTGGCCAACCAGTTCTCGTGCGTCCAGCCAGAGGTGCTGCGTCAGGCTGAGGAGCGGGCAGCCGAGGATAATGCGTCGCACGAGGATGGGAAGTCGGACGAGTCGACGAGCAGCATCGCGCCGAGCGAACGCTCCACCGAGTCCGCCAGCCAGAGTGCGTCGCAAGAGTCCCGCAGATCGGAGCCCACCTCGTCGACGGAACCGGTGGAGGCGTCCCAGCAGCGAACCTTTGGGGCGAACATCACGGGCCTTTGCGAGCCGGCAATCGACGAAGCCATCGCCGAGGTGCGCGACGGTCAAGATTCTGCCGCAGCGATCGAGCAGGTGAACGCGCTGGTGCAGAGCCAGTCTGTGCTGCTGCCGCTGTTGCGAGATGAGCAGTACTACGCCGCGAACCCAGAGTTCGTGGGCTCCGACAAGCCTGTCGAACAGTGGCCTTTCGACCCCTATAGTGGAATTTTCGTCGGCGGTGCCCGCTGGACGCGCCAGGAAGTAGCGAAACCGACGACGACGGCGGCCCCAGAACCGGAGGTACCAAGTTCAGATGACTAAGCACGCCACCCACGCGGCACCGCAGCGGGTGTTGTTCGTTCACGCCCACCCGGACGATGAATCCCTGTTTACCGGCCTATTGGTGTCCGCGAGTTCCCGGGTCGGGGCGGAAACATCCGTGCTGACCTGCACGCTCGGTGAAGAAGGGGAGGTGATCGGGGAGAAGTACCAGAACCTCACCTCCGAGCACTCCGACCTGCTGGGCGGTTTCCGCATCGGGGAACTGCAGCAAGCCCTTGAGCACCTCGGGGTTCATCAGGGACCGCAGTTCCTGGGTGGGCCGAGCCGCTGGCGGGATTCCGGGATGGCGGATACCCCGACGATCCGGCACCCCCGCGCCTTCGCCGGGGACTCGGAGGATAACTGGGAGCTACAGGTTGAGCAGCTGCTCGCGGTGCTCCGCCGTGAGCGCCCGGAGGTGCTCGTCACCTACGGCCCCGACGGCGGCTATGGGCACCCCGACCACATCCGAGCCCACCGGGTGACCCACGAAGCAGTCCGCCGGCTCGTGGACGCGGGCGAGGAGGCCGCCCCGCACGAGATCTGGTGGGCCGTCACTCCGGCGGGGGCTTTCCATGCTGCGATGACGGGAGTGGAGATCCCTGAGGGCTGGCGCGAGGCCGAGGACGGCGACGTCGCGCTGGTCGCGGAAGAGTTTATCGACGCCTTCGTCCAGGGCACGCCCGAGGACGTCGCGGCCAAGCGGAAGGCGATGGCGGCGCACGCCACGCAGTTGTGGGTCGCCGACGGTACTCGAACGGACGTCAACCCCGAAGCCCGGGATACGACCACGCCGACGGGGGAGTACCTCTTCGCGTTGTCGAACCTCATCAGCCAGCCGATCCTCCCCGTCGAGGGCTATCAGTTGGGCTGGGTGAAGAACGCTGACCCAAACACAAACAGACAGATCAGTCTGCTACACTTTGACTTCGTGGTTCCCAGCAACGGGACCGCCCAAGAACACGGTAACGACGGGAAGGTACGGGGTGAGAATGGCTGACAACGCGACAAGCCAAAACCACCGTGCCGTCAATCCCGAAGAGACACGCCGGAGCGAGCCTCACTGGGGAGACCCGAACCGCAGCCAGGTGCGCCGCGACACCACCCGCCGCGAACGGATTGCGGGGATCGCCTGGCTGAGCGTTGGGGCTGCCTTCGGACTCTTCGTCTCCGTGCTCTACCTGGGCAGCCGCATCAGCGTCGGCGAGGTGAGTATTCCGTTGCCTTGGACGATCCTCTTCGCGGGAGTGTTCAACTGGATCATCACCAAAACCGCGCTGCTGTGGACCCCGAATAAAGCAATCGCTGCCATCCCCACGTGGATCTGGCTGGCGGGATTCATCGCGCTGCTGATGTGGCCTGCCCTCAGCTCCAGCGGGGATACCCTGATCCCGCAAAGCATCACCACGCTCGGCCTGCTCGCAGCGGGGCTGCTGGGTGGCGCGATTCCGGTCATGTATATCGACCCCACGGCCGATCGTGATTCGAATTGAACCCGTCCGAGTGACAGAATAAAAAAGATAAGAACTTAGCCGTTAGCGCTAGACCCGATAGTGCATAAGGAAGAATAATGACCTACACGATTGCGCAACCATGCGTCGACGTCCTGGACCGCAGCTGCGTCGAAGAATGCCCAGTGGACTGCATCTACGAAGGCAAGCGCATGCTGTACATCCACCCAGATGAGTGCGTGGACTGCGGCGCGTGTGAGCCTGTCTGCCCAGTCGAGGCCGTCTTCTACGAGGACGACATCCCGGAGGAGTGGGAAGAGTACAACGACGCCAACGCGGCGTTCTTCGACGACCTGGGCTCCCCGGGCGGTGCTGCGGCGCTTGGCCCGCAGGACTTCGACGCCCCGATGATCGCGGCCCTGCCACCACAGGCCTAAGTGGCTGGAAGGCCGGCCTTCACAGTGTCGGCCGCGTGCCCGGCTCCCGGTGCTTCTGGTGGGGCACCGGGAGTTTTTCAATGAGGAGAGTGAACCCGTGACTCGACGGTCACCAGCTTTTCGCACCCCCGCCGCCGAGCGGCTTCCTGCGTTCCCCTGGGACACTCTGGCTGAGGCGACGCAGCGAGCTGCCGCCCACCCCGACGGGATGATTAACCTCTCCGTCGGAACGCCAGTCGACGACGTCCCCCCGAACGTCCAGCTCGCGCTGGCGGAGGCCGCGTGGCAGCCGGGCTACCCGCCCACCGAAGGTTCCGCTGAACTCAGGGAAGCCATCGTGGCCGCGATGGCCCGACGCTTCGGGGTCACCGGACTCAGCGAGGATGCCGTGGTACCGGTGATCGGCACCAAAGAGGCGATCGCGAGCCTGCCGATGGACCTCGGCATCCATGCCGATTCGCTGGTGGTCATCCCAGAGCTGGCGTATCCGACCTATGAGGTCTCCGCCAAACTCGCGGGCTGCCGGGTGCTGCGCGCTGATTCGCTGCTGAAGCTGGGGCCCGAAACCCCAGCCCTGATTTACCTCAACTCGCCGGCCAACCCGCACGGCGCAGTGCTCGGGGTAGAGCACCTTCGCAAGGTCGTGGACTTCGCCCGGCAGCGCGACTGCATCGTTGTCTCTGACGAGTGCTACCTCGGCCTGGGATGGGAGGCCACCGAGGTGGCCGACGCGCCCGTCTCTATCCTCGATCCGCGGGTCTGCGATGGTGACCACCGCAACCTGATTGCGGTGCACTCGCTGTCGAAGACCTCCAACATGGCCAGCTACCGTGCGGGCTGGCTCGCGGGGGATCAGCAGCTCATGGCTGAGATTCTCGGGATCCGGAAGCACGCCGGGGGCATGGTGCCGGGGCCGATCCAGCATGCGATGATCGCGGCGCTGAGTTCCGATGATTTCGAAACCCTGCAGCGGCAGCGCTACCGGGAGCGCCGTGAGGTCCTGCTCGCCGGGCTGGACGCTGCGGGCTTCACCGTCGAGCACTCCGAAGCCGGACTCTATATCTGGGCTACTGAAGGGCGAGATGCTTGGGAGACGGTGGACCGGTTCGCGGAACTCGGCATTCTCGTGGCTCCCGGGCACTTCTATGGCCCCGCTGGAGCGCAGCACGTCCGGGTGGGGCTGACCGCTAGCGATGAGCAGATCGCCAAGGTCGCTCGGCGCCTGGCGGAGCTGGGCTAGGGCGCGGTAGAGACACAAAGAAAACGGCCTCGGAAGCACAAGATCGTGCTTCCGAGGCCGTTCACTTCTCTCTAACCACGGGAGACGCGCCAGGAGGGGCCGGCGCGCCCCGGTGACGTTCTAGAGCGTCATCTCCTCGTGATCCTGGGCAGCAGGGTTCACCTTGCCCACGATGTAGCCCAGTGCGGAGAGCACAGCGAATGCGACGGCCACGGTGATGACCTGGCTTCGGGCAGAAGGATCCCACAGCATGAGGACGGTGAGTCCCACCAGTAGGGCAACGGTAAGCCACGGCAGGAAGGGGTAGCCCCACATCCGGACCGGCATCTTGCCGCGGGCCTCGAGGGCCGGGCGCAGTTTGATCTCGGAGAGCACAATCATCACCCAGATCACCAGCAGCGAGCCGCCGACGGCGTTGAACAGGATGCCGATCAGGTTCTCCGGACCCCAGACCTGCAGGGTCACCGACAGGAATGCGAAGAATAGGGACGCCCACACCGCCGGGATCGGAACCTGGTTGGAATTCGTCTTTCGGACGAACTTCGGCGCGTAACCGGTGCTGCCGAAGCTGAACAGGAGGCGGGAGGTCGCGTAGATCTGGGCGTTACATGCCGAGAGCAGGGCGAGGACGATGACGATCTCCATGAGCGTCACCGCACCCGGGATGTTCGCCAGCTCCAGAACGCGGGTGAACGGGGATTCCGCGGCGGTCTCAGCGTCACCCAGGGTGGAGAATGGAAGCAGTGCGGTGATCAGGAAGACCGAGCCAAGGTAGAAGACCGAGATGCGCCAGATGACAGCGCGGACGGCCGAGGCGATGGAGGTGGTGGGGTCCTTGGCCTCGGCGGCTGCGATGGTCACGATCTCAATGCCGCCGAAGGCGAAGGCAACCGCGAGCAGACCGGCGGCCATGCCGGAGACACCGTTCGGCGCAAAGTCGCTGAAGTGGGACAGCCCCGGGCTATCGAAGCCCGGGAAGAAACCGAATAGCAGTCCCAGGCCAATGGCGAGGAAGATAATGATGACCGCGACCTTGATGAACGCGAACCAGTACTCAAACTCGCCGAAGCCGCGCACGGCGGTGAGGTTGACGAAAGTGAAGAACACGACCGCGACGAGGCCGGGGATCCAGCCCTCCACGCCGAACCACTTTCCCATGATGGCGCCGGCGCCGGTGATCTCGGCACCCATGACCATCACGAGCATGAAGTAGTACAACCAACCCAGCGAGAAACCCGCCCAGTTACCGAAGGCCAGGCGGCCATAGGTGGCGAAGGTGCCGGAGGCCGGGCGGGCGGCCGCGAGCTCGCCCAGCATCTGCATCACGAAGATGACGATGATGCCGGCGACGATGTAGGACAATAGGACAGCAGGGCCGGCGGCCTCGATGCCGACGCCCGTTCCGAGGAACAGGCCGGCACCGATGGCCGAGCCGAGGCCCATCATGGTGAGGTGTCGGGTTTCAAGCCCCTTGCCGAGGGCGGAGCCGCTCTCTGGGGTTGCCGCTGTGGTGTCGGCAGCCGACTGAGTATTGGGGGAATTCATGTAAGAATTAGACCATATTCACGCGCGCGTCAGACAACGGAGTCCAGTTATTTGCCCACTTCCGGGCCTGTGGGGGCGGGTAGTGCACCTGTTAAGGGGGAATGCGGGCAGCGCCAGGGGATTGGCGGCGCCCGCGTGTCGTGGGACACCGTTAGTATGAATAACGATGACTACTGAAGACTCCACCCCCAACTTCCCGGCCACCGATTCAGCCAATCTTTCCGATTTTCGTTTCCGTGGACCGGTGCTGTACCGGGGGGCTCCGGACTCAGAGCCGAAGGACTCCACGACCGACCAGCGCTTGCTTCAGCCCCAGGAGAGCACCGACTGGCTGCACACGGATCCGTGGCGAGTGATGCGGATCCAAGCCGAGTTCGTCGACGGCTTCGGCGCGCTCGCGAAGATCCCTAAGGCGATCACCGTCTTTGGCTCCGCACGCATCCGGGAAGACCACGAGTACTACAAGCTCGGCCAGCAGATCGGTGAGCTGATCGCCCGCAGCGGCTACGCCACGATCACGGGTGGAGGACCAGGCCTGATGGAGGCCGCGAACCGAGGCGCGGCTGATGCCGGCGGGCTCTCCATTGGTCTGGGCATCGAGCTGCCCCACGAGCAGCGACTCAACGACTGGGTCCAGCTGGGCATGAACTTCCGCTACTTCTTCGTGCGCAAGACGATGTTCCTGAAGTACTCCCAAGCCTTCATCTGCCTGCCGGGCGGTTTTGGCACCCTCGATGAGCTCTTCGAGGCCCTGGTGATGGTTCAGACGCAGAAGATCCAACGCTTCCCGATCATCCTCGTCGGGACGCGCTTCTGGGGCCCGTTGGTGGACTGGATTAAGGAAGGGCTCGTCGAGGAGAAGATGATTTCGCCGGAGGACGTCGATCTGATTCACCTCACGGATGACCCCGAGGACGCCATGGACTTTTGCCACCGTGCGCACGATAAGCACACCGAAAGCCTAAAGCGCCGCCGGGAGGACCTCGAACGCGAGCGCGGTCGGATTGAGGAGGAGCTGGAGATGCTCCGCCGAGAGCAGCCCTAGGAGAAGCCACAAGGATGTACTGGATCTTTTCGATTGCCGGCGCGGCACTCGTCGCAGGGCTTCTCGTCTACCTGGTGGCGCGGGTATTCGGTCCGGGGGAGTACGCCGGGCCGCGAGCAGATCACCCCGCCGAAAGGCAGGCTGCGGAGTTCCGAGCGAACGGTGAGCTCACCGGAGCGAACCTGCGGCAGCTGAAGTTCACCCGCTCCCTCCGCGGGTACGACGCAGCCGAGGTTGACGCTCTGCTTGAGCGGCTCGCCACCCACCTCGACGACCCAGTCCGGCCGGACGACCGAAAGCAAGCCGCCCCAACCGCCGGGGACAATAAGGACGATCAACAAGCAGCAGAAAGGGCATAGAACCGTGGCTCCCATTCCCAAGATTCCGCAGGCCGTACCCGACATCACCTTCGGTGCGCCCGTCGAGGGAACCGAAGTGCTGAATGTGCGCTTCGACGCGGACCGCGACCACTCCCGCGGCGTCGAGATCAGCGCGAACGGAGAACCCGTCGAATGGGTCGTGGGGCTGCCTGATGCACCCAGGCGGGCATCTGACTTTTCCGAGCACAACGACTTCCTCGACGACGGCTGGCGTGCTCACGGGGCACAGATCGTCCGTCACATGAACCAAGTCGTCGCTGGCCACCCGGTGCGCGCCAAGCGCCACCTCGTCCAGCTCCACCTGCCGGCCAACATCAAGCCGCGCCAGCTCCGCTCTCTCATTATTGGTGTGATCGTGGGAGGTCACCAGTTTTCCACCACGAATGAGAAGCGACCCGGTGCAGTACGCAACCTTCACCTGGCGTGGTACAACCCAGCGCACCGCAGTATCGACAATCGCACGAACCTGGGGCTGCGTCGCGCGGTACGCGACGGTGTGCAGCTGGGCAAGGCAACCTGCTTGTCCCGGGATCTGGCTAATGCCCCCAGCAACGTGAAGTCCCCAGAATGGCTGGCTAAGCGTACGAAGAAGCTGGTAGGGAACATCCCGGGCGTCAAGGTGAAAGTCCGCGACGCCGAGTGGCTGCGGAGCAAGGGATTCGGCGGCATCATCGCCGTAGGCTCCGGATCATCCCGCCCACCGGTGATGGTGGAGATGGTGTGGGACCCCGAGAGCATCGGCCTGCCGCAGCGCCGCAGCTCCATCGCCATGGTGGGAAAGGGAGTGACCTTCGATACCGGCGGTATCAGCATCAAGCCCGCCGCCGGGATGGACCTCATGCGCACGGACATGACCGGCGGGGCGAGCGTCATCGCGGCCTTCCGGGCGCTTGCGGAAGGGCAGGTGCCGCGCAAGGTCGTGGCAATCGTTCCGATGGCAGAGAACATGGTCTCCGGGGACTCTTACCGGCCGGGCGATGTTGTCGAACACTACGGCGGCATTACCTCTGAGGTGACCAACACCGACGCCGAGGGCCGAATGGTGCTGGCCGACGCGATCAGCTACGTGGCCAAGAAGTACGAGCCGAACGCCATCATCTCCATCGCCACGCTCACGGGTGCGGCGAAACTGGCGCTGGGACTGCGCACGGGAGCGGTGTTCGCACCCACCCCACAGGTAGCGCTGAAGCTTGCGCGCCGGGGTGCCCAGGTCGGGGAGCAGTGGTGGCCGCTACCGCAGCCGAAGTACCTGGAACAGGCGGTGGATTCGAAGATCGCGGACGTCCGCCAGGCACCGAAGGGGCCGGGTGCTACCACCGCATCGATGTTCCTCCGCCGGTTCACCCGTGGGGTCGACCTGATCCACCTGGATATCGCTGGACCGGGGCGTGCGGAGCAGACCTACGCGGAGGTCTCGCCGGTCGGTACCGGGTTCGGTGCCCGCACGCTTGTACAGTGGTTAGCCAAATAGCTTATAAATTAAATTCTTGAGGCTTGAATGAAGGAGCGCGACTGTGCTTTCTGATGTGATTGATCTGCTGGCGGATCCGGTGGACGGAACCGCGCTGTCGGCTGGTGACGCGCAGTGGCGAACCCTCGTGTCCGACTCGGGGCATAGCTACGACATCGCCCGCCAGGGCTACGTGACGCTCGCCGGCGGGGCCGGGCTTCGTTACTCCGGCGATGATGCTGCGATGATCAGCGCCCGCGAAACCTTCCTCACCGGAGGCCACTTCGCCCCCTTCGTCGAGGCTGTTACCCACAAGGTGGAGGACGTGCTAGATGACGCCGGGGTCGAGCCTAGTAGCCACCCGGGGCTGGTGGAGATCGGTGCCGGCACCGGCTATTACCTGAGCCATGCGCTGGACACGATTGAAAACTCCCGCGGCGTGGGTATCGATGTTTCCACCGCGGCGGTCAAGCGCCTGGCCAAGGCGCACTCTCGCATCGGCGCCGTCGTCGCGGACGCCTGGTCGCGCCTGCCGATCCAGGACGAGTCCGTGGACGCGATCATGGTGGTCTTCGCTCCGCGTAACGCTGCCGAGTTCGCCCGCATCTTGAAGCCGGGAGGGGAGGTCGTGGTTCTCACGGCAGACGCCGGCCACCTGCACGAGCTGCGCGAGCCGCTGGGGATCATCGAGGTCGAGGAGGGCAAGGTCGAGCGCATGATCGAGCAGGCCTCCGGCCACCTCACCCCGGTCGGAGAATCGGAGACCGTGGAGTTCGAGATGACCCTCGACCAGGATTCCATTGCCGCGCAGATCGGAATGAGCCCCTCTGCGCGCCACATTCACTCCAAGGTGCTCGCTCAGCGCATTGAGAACCTGCCGCCGCAGATGAAGGTCACCGCGCGCGCGAAGATCACCCGACTCGCGAAGGCCTAACGCAGGCAGGAAAGGGCAAAAGCCCCTAGCAGCCGCTGCCACTGATACCGCTGCGACATATGCGCTCGGCAGCGGTGCGCCAGTACAACCCCGCAGCAGAGTAAAAGCCCGGGCAGGGAACGCATCCCCGCCCGGGCTTTGGCATTGCTCACGAAGAAAGCCGTGGCAGACTCTCCGAGCTAGTCCACGTCCAGCAAGTCGTCGATCGCGCCGGACTCGATATCCCGATCTGCCTGGGCCGAGTCCGCGATGATCTGCTCCTGAGCGGCAGCCGAGTTTAGGCCCGCGTGCAGGCGCTGCAGCTGGCGACCCAGGGTAACCATCGACACTTCGGTGCGGGCCCCACCGGTCGCGGTGACCTCCACGTCCCTAACCGGCACTGCCGCCGAGATGCTGCTCGTCAGCGTGGCGGCGCCGCCGTCGGCGTAGACCTCGCACAGCGGGCCGTCGATGAAGACGGTGAGCACGTCGGCCTCTGGGTCGGCGAGGGAAGCGGTGCGGGTGTCTCCCTCGCGGGTGACGGAAACAGCATCCTTGGTGTAGCTGATCAGGGCGATTTCCCCGCCATCCATGTTGCGCACGCTAAGCTCCACCTTTCCCTCACCTGGAGCAAGCTGCCCGGTCCAGATGAGCCCGAAGTCGGAGAAGGAGTGCACGGCCTGTGGGGCGCCAACGATGTCCTGGTACAGCGCCCCGTCCAGCAGGGTGAGGGCGCGCGGCGTGGACAGGCAATTGGCCCAATCCGCGCCGGTGCTAGCGTCCGGGTGGGCGCCCACCAGGCCGATCAGAGCGGGGGTGTCGCCCGGGATGATGCGAGGACGGGTCAGGTCGTGGCCGTGGTCCAGGACGCGGAACTCACCCTGGGGCTGGAAAGTGACCTTCCCGGCAGAGGGGGTGTCGATACGTCCGACGAGATAGCCAGTGACCTCGTCGCCCTCCGCCTTCCAGGTGCCGTCGTCACGGTAGGTGAGGATGAGGACGTGGTAGTCGTGGCCATCGCCCTGGTCGGTCATCTTGACCAGACGCGGGGCGAACGGTCTGGATGCAGGGAGGGACACGTCGCCGTCAATCTCGACGGCACCCGCGACGCGCCAGTGTTGGCGATCCTCGGAGAGGAGCCACACGATCTCGGCGTCCTCGTCGTTGACGAGGTTCAGGGCCAGCATGCCCCAGCCGCCTTCGCCGAGGGGGACAACACTCGGGGTGACGAGGTCGGCGACCGGGTGGGCGGAGTCGTCGATGTCGATGGGTCCAAGGCGGCGCACACCGGCGGCCACGGCCTTCGGGTCGTCGGAGACCTCGTTGAGGGCGGCCAGGTCGTCAATCTGGGCGCGTTGGATTCGGAAGGTGCGTTCGCCGCGGCGACCATTCGCGACCTGGCTGCCAAGCAGCTCCTCCCGACTGGCGTTCGCGTCGCGTGGCTCGGAGGTGACGAAGATCAGCTCAACGGTCTCCGGAGATCCGTCTGCGGCGGAGAGGGTGAGAGCGGAACCCGCGAGGACGTCCAGCTCCTCGCCCTCCGGCTTGAGGACGTCGTCGTTGATGTCCCAGTCGTAGGGAATGTGGGACGCGGTGACATGTGCCCACCGCGAGCCGTTGCTGCGCTTCGTGCGGAACTGGTGGAAAACGTGGATCGCGCCATCGGCGAAGACGGCTCCCGCCGGGGCCTCGAGTACACCGCGTTCGGCGGTGATGTGAAGCTCTGGGGCTTGGTGAGGGAGTTCCGCGTCAGCCTCTGCAGGCTGCGGGTTGACCGGCGCGGAAGTGTGTTCTGCGGAAGGGTTAGCCATGACCCCGTTTATACCAGCGGATTGCCTGCGAGGTCGGGCGGAGTTCACCCAGCACGTGCCTACCCCACAGGCCACAGCCCGGGGGGGTAGAAGCGCGGCCCCGGGCGCAGAAGGGGCTAGTGCTTCGTGATGATCGTGGCACCGGCGCCGACGGGCAGGCGGGCGGCGGTCACATCGGTCAAGCTCGTGATGTATTCGTCGGCCTCGCGCGCGCAGACGGACTGGCGATCGGTGCGCTCCGCGTCGGCGAGTGTGCCGTCCAGCAGCGTGTCCAACAAGAGGAGAACGCCGCCGGAACGGAGGGTAGGAAGGGTGGCTGCCACGGTGGCCTCGATGTCCTCGACCGCGCACTCTGCAATTGCGAGGTCGTAGCTAGTGGAGGCAAGCCGACCGATGACGTCTAGGGGGCGGCTGGGCAGGAAGCGGAAGCCGTTGCTGGCGACGCCGATCTGCTTGAAGGCATTCTTAGCGAGCTGCTGGTGCTGGACCTCCGGCTCGATGCAGGTCAGGTGCGCCTGGCTGGCGCCAGCGGCGTAGAAACCGCGGAAGAGGTGGGAACCCAGCAGGCCGCAGGCGGGGGACATAATGATCCCGGTGGGGGTGTGGCCGCCCAGCGCCGCGCGTCCCGCGGTGTTGGCCGCAAGGAATCGGAGCAGCTCTGCGGTCACGGCGTCCGGGACGAGCAGACCGAATTCGCGTGCCGCTTCGGTCGCAGCGGCGAGTGCCTCATCGGCAGGGGTGGTCTGCTCGACGTAGGACTTGATGGCGTTGATGCTGGAATTATTTGCAGAGTTCACGATTGTCGAGACTATGGCACTGGACCCTGATTTGGGCTCAAGACATGCCTGATAGGGCGGGGTTTTAAGGAAATAGAAACGCTTGTTAATCACTGTGGCTTAAGTGGGGTGGCGGCCGAAGTTCACAGCGTTTCTCCAGTCGGAAACTATCCCGCAGGGAACTTGGCGTGACATGCTACAAACATGACTCACGCGAACGCCAGCCACCATCCCCAGGTTGACGGGCTGGTGACGAGCCCAGCCACCACTGCCGCATTCGATGCCGGCGAGGCTGAGATGCCCTCCTGGTCCGAGCTGGTGGCCGAACACGCCGATCGCGTCTACCGGCTGGCGTATCAGCTTTCCGGCAATCAGCAGGATGCCGAGGACCTGACCCAGGAAACCTTCATGCGGGTGTTCCGCAGCCTCAAGCACTACCGTCCCGGCACCTTTGAGGGCTGGCTGCACCGCATCACCACGAACCTCTTCCTGGACATGGTGCGCCACCGATCCAAGATTCGGATGGATGCGCTGGAGGATTACCCGGAGTACTGGACACCGGCCACTTCCTCGGAACCCACGCCTGAGGCTGCATTCGAGCTCAATAACCTGGATCCTGCCTTGGAAGCGGCGCTGGCCGATCTGCAGCCGGAGTACCGTGTGGCGCTGGTGCTCAGGGATGGGCTGGACATGAGCTACGACGAAATCGCCGTCACTCTTGGCGTGAAGTTGGGGACGGTGCGCTCCCGGATCCACCGCGCTCGTTCGCAGATGAAGGCTAGGCTCGTGGAAAAGCAGGGTGAATTGCACTACGTCGGATCCTAAGGTGGGAGCTATGGAAATCGGTCACTTGGGGCCGGAGGCTATCGCTGCCCTCGTGGACGGGGAACTGAGCCCCCGCGCGGCCGAACGCGCGCGCATCCACCTCGTGCACTGTGCGGACTGCCGCCGTGAAGTGCTGTCCCAGCGCGAGGTTGCCCAGGCGATGCGTACCGCCATGGCGCACCAGGCCGGCCCGGGCCACGCAACTGAGCACGATGGGCAGGGGCTGCCCGAGACACTGCTGTCGCGGCTGGCAGCCATCCCAGAGGAGTCGGATGGTTCCCAGGTGAATGCGCAAGACGAGCGCACCACGCGTGCCACGGGTTCGACCGCTGCTGGCCAGCATGGTCGTGTGGGTGCGCGCAGTGGGGGAGACCGCGCTGAGCAGAAGCTGAATTTCGACATCGCCGGACGGCGATTCCCGCGCACACTGGCGGCGAAAATCGAGCTGTTTATTCACCAGCTTCGTGACGCCAGGAGGTCTTAAGCCAGCCTGCCCGGTGGGCTAAAGTAGGGGGCGTGTTTTCTTCCATCAGTTGGTTCAACATCCTGGTGCTCCTGATCATCGGGCTGATTGTTATCGGCCCGGAGCGGCTGCCGGGGATGATCAAAGATATCCGCGCGGTGGCGTTGGCTTTTCGCAATCTCGTCAACGACGCCCGTCGCCAGCTGGATGAGGACTTCGGCCCTGAATTCAAGGAGTTCCAGAAGCCGCTGAGCCAGATCAACGAGTACCGCCGGATGGGGCCACGCGGTCTCGTCACGAAGGCGCTCTTCGATGGAGACGATGCCTTCTTCAACGACCTGGAGAACACCGGCCGCCAGTTGGCTGATTCAGTGAACTCGGTGACTAATCCGGCTGGACACACGAGCGCCGAGCGCCCCTCCTCACAGGCCCCGCTGCCTGATTCCCAGCCCCAGGGCACAGGGAGCGCCTCCAATGCAGCCGGGTCACGCACCGCGGTCGGCCAGGGAGCACCGAGCGGTGCTTCGGGGCGCACGACGAACCAACAGTCCCAGCAGCTTGCGGCGGGGGAGAGCTCTGCATCATCCCGGGCAGCCGGGGTATGGGACGACGTCCTGTAGCGCCGGCTGGCCCCTGCCCGGGATGGGCGCGCCCTAGGTGCCTATGCAAGACCCTGTGACAAGCCAAACGCCCGCTCGCTGAAGGATCAAGCGAGCGGGCGTTAGCCTGTGCATCAGAGCTACTTGCGGGTGACCCCCAGGCCCAGGGACTTGCCGGCCAGGGAGGAACGCCGCAGCGCGAGGTGATCGGCGATCGCCCCGAAGGCCTGGGCTGCCTCGGAGTTCGGCTCCGAAAGAGCGATCGGGTTGCCCAGGTCGCCGCCAATGCGCAGGTTCGGGTCCAGCGGGATCTGGCCCAGCAGCGGCACCTTCGTGCCCGCGATCTGTGACAGGCGATCTGCCACCAGCTGGCCACCACCGGAGCCGAAGATCTCGTTCTTCGAGCCATCCGGCATCTGCATCCAGCTCATGTTCTCGATCACGCCGCCGATGCGCTGGCGGGTCTGCTGCGCGATGGAGCCTGCACGCTCCGCGACCTCCGCGGCAGCCGCCTGCGGGGTCGTCACGATCAGGAGCTCAGCGTTCGGCACCAGCTGGGCAACAGAGATCGCCACGTCGCCGGTGCCCGGTGGCAGGTCGAGCAGCAGGATGTCCAGATCGCCCCAGAACACGTCGCCGAGGAACTGCTGGATCGCGCGGTGCAGCATCGGGCCGCGCCACACAACCGGGGAGTTGTCGCCCACAAAGTGACCGATGGAGATCAGCTTCACGCCGTGCGCCTGCAGCGGCATGATCATCTCGTCGACCTGGTGCGGCCGGTCGGTGCTGCCCATCATGTTCGGGATGGAGTGGCCGTAAATATCGGCGTCGATCACACCGACCTTCAGGCCACGGCGCTGCAGGGAGACCGCCAGATTCACCGTGATGGAGGACTTGCCCACACCACCCTTGCCGGAAGCGACGGCGTAGACGCGGGTCGTGGAGTCCGGCTGTGCGAACGGGATCACCGGGTCGGCGGCGTCGCCACGGACCAGCTTGCGCACTTCGCGGCGCTGCTCGTCGCTCATCACGTCGGTGGTGACGGTGACGTTCTCGACGCCAGCCACGCTCTCCGCGGCCTTCCTCGTCTCCTCCGTGAGGTGAGACTTCATCGGGCATCCTGCGATGGTGAGGTAGATCTCGACAGCCACGTCGGCGCCGTCGATCTCGATGGACTTCACCATGCCGAGTTCGGTGATCGAGCGGTTCAGCTCGGGATCCTCGACCTTCGACAATGCGTTGCGAATATCAGATTCTTGAACCATGGGCATCGCCTTAAATCTGCTTCTTTACCTATAAGTGTTTTTCGAGGGTCTGGGTCACAAAAGCCGACCCTCAAGCCAATAAGCCACTGTACCTTGGGGGCCGCCGCTTTATTCAACCTCGGCTCCCGTCAAGCGGCTTGCCGCAGCCTCGCTAGGATTCCCCGCGCGGGGAGGAGCCTGCACTTCGAGCACCATCCGCCATCTCGCGCTCGTCTTCGTCATGGGCGCGATCCTCGAGCTTATCCTCAATGCGGCGCATCAGCTCTGAGAGCTCGTCGAGCTCGCGGCGGAGGTAGTCTCGGGTGACCGTTTCGCCCACCGCGATGCGTACGCCCGCCAGCTCCCGGGCCAGAAACTCCGTGTCGGCCTTGGTCTCCTCAGCGCGGCGCCGATCCTCGTTCAACGCCAAACGGTCGCGGTCGTCCTGACGGTTCTGCGCTAGCAGAATCAGAGGCGCTGCGTAGGCCGCCTGAGTGGAGAAGGCCAGGTTGAGCAGGATGAAAGGGTAGGGGTCCCAGTTCCACCACATCCCGCCGATGTTGAGGCAGATCCACACCACCACGATGAGGGTCTGCCAGGCGAGGTACTTGCCGGTGCCCAGGAAGCGAGCCACCTTCTCTGCGCCCGCGCCTACAGCGTCGCCATTGAGAGAAAACAGCGAGCGGCGCGCCCCGGTGGTTGGGGTGTCGAGGGCGGGCTGATTGTAGTTCTTAGGCATCTGCGTCACCTTCCTGCAAGGACGTCTGTGGCGCCTGCTGTGCGTCGTTGTCGACGCGCCAGTCCTGGTCGCGCCAATCTTCCGGCAGCAGGGCGTCTAACAGGTCGTCGACGGCGAGCACCCCGAGGAGGTGGTTGCCCTCATCGACAACGGGCGCGCAGACCAGGTTGTACGTTGCGAAGAAGCGCGCCGCGGCCTCGTGACTATCTGTCACGGACAGGGCTGGTAGGTCGAGGTCGATCAGCTCGCTGACCAGGGTGGCTGGCGGGTGGCGCAGTAGCTTCTGCAGGTGCACGCAGCCTAGGTAGTGCCCCGTGGGGGTGGACTGGGGCGGGCGCACCACGAACACCAGGGAGCTCAAGGAACTGGACACATCGGGGTTGCGGGCGTGCGCCAGCGCCTCAGCAACTGTCGCCTGTGGGGTGAGGATGATTGCCTCGGAGGTCATCACGCCACCGACCGTGTCCGCAGAGAAACTCATCAGGCGACGCACTGGGGCGGAGTCCTCGGGGTCCATGAGTTCGAGGAGCACGTCCGAGGTGCCGGTCGGAAGCTCGGCGAGCGCATCCGCGGCATCATCCGGCTCCATTTCCTCCAGAACCTCGGCTGCGCGCTCCACACCGAGCTGATTGAGGATCGCGATGCGGGAGTCTTCCGGTAGCTCGGCGACGACATCCGCGAGGCGCTCGTTCGGAATCTCCCGGGCTAGCTTGGTTTGCTGTTCTTCTGGCAGGTCGTTCAGCGCGATAGCGATGTCTGCGGCGTGCATTTCTTGGAAGGACGCCAGTAGCTCGGCGTTGCTGTCCGCAGGTCCCGTCCCGCTCGCGCTCAGGCCCTGGATGCGTGACAACGGCACCACGGCGACCTTTCCCAGGCGGCCGAGGCGGCCGCGCTGGGCCACCGCGACCCGGCTGACCTCCCAGTCCCTGGTCCGGGACTGCTTCAGCTCCACATCCACGATCTCGAGCGCCTGGCCATGCAATTCGGCGTGCTCGGGATCGTCCGTGTGCACCTTGGCGCCAACCAGCTCGTGCTGAATACTAATCTCGCCGGAGCGAGACTGGAAGGGCTTTAAGTTCACCGAGCTGGAGGTCGCCATCACCTCTGAGGGGTTGATGCTGGCCACGCGAAGCATCGGAAGAAAGATTTGGCGTTTATTGGGCAGGGCGATGACCAACCCTAGGACGTGGCTGCGGTGCTGGTAGATGGTGACCACAACATCCCGCACTCGGCCGATGGAGTCTCCGTAGGGGCCCATCAGCATCATTCCGGCCAACCGGCCTGCATAAACGCGAGTTTCTGTCATAGAAACCAAGAATACTTGAGTGTCCACGCAGCCACGATGCCCGGTGGGTCGCGGAGCTCGCGATAGGATGAGGAGCATTCCTCGCAGCCTAATTTTCGCTGCAAACCCTTAAAGCCGTGAGACCCACCCCAAGGAGAGCTGCAAGCCGTGTTTCTTCCGCGCAACGCCGATGCTGGGCGCACCCCGAAAAGAAAGAGTGTGGTGGCGGCTGGACTTGCGCTGGCGCTGGCGGCACCGCTGACGTCCTGCGCGGATAAGGACCAGATCGTGATCGGGGTGCCGGATGCAGGCACAGGGCCCCATGGCGGGCCACGCATGGAAGAAGAGCTAGTCGAGCCGCTGGCGCAGGAGTACGTCGAGCAGTTCGAAGACATCAGCGAAGACACCCCAGAGGTCTCCACGACGCAGATCCCCGCCGGGCAAAGAATTAATCAACTGCGCGAGGGTAAGATCAGCATGACCTTCGGCTGCGTGGGGGAGCTACTGGACGCCCTCGATCCGGCGAAAGGCAGGGAGCTACGGGAGCTGTATGCAGCGGAGGAGAAGCCCGACCGTGTGAAGTGGCGGGATATCACGCACTCCACGATGCTCTCGGCGCTTCCTGCGGAGCTGACGGCGACCAACCCCGGGGCTGCTGTGATCTGTGAGGACGATACTCTGCCACAGAATATCGTTGCCCTGTGGGCCAAGCCGCAGCCTGACCGATATGAACTGCGTGCGGCGAATAACGTCGCCGGAGGGGTGTCCACCGAGAAGCTGCGTGCGACCGCAGCGGGCGAAGAATACGTCCACTAGGCGTGGGGGTCGGAGCTTGCGTCCTCGCGGGGCGGGCGCGGCGAGGGCACGGCTAGGAAAGCAGCGGCGTAAAGAGGCCTTCTAGGCATAAGAAAATGCTCCCCCAAGCACGTGGCTGGGGGAGCATGGGGGCAATCTGCCGACTAGTCGGCGAAGGCCTCCTCGAGCAGTGCCTTCTCCTCGAGCTGGTGGACCTTGGCCACACCAGTTGCGGTGGAGGACTGCGGGCGACGGGACACGCGCTTCAGCTGGATACCTGGCAGGTACTCAGGCAGCTCCAGCGCGATGAACGGCCACGGACCCTGGTTGGCCGGCTCGTCCTGCACCCAGCGGAACTCCGCGTTCGGGTAGTTGGACAGAGCGTCGCGGATGCGGTTGAACGGCAGCGGGTGCAGCATCTCCAGGCGGATGATGGCGACATCGTCGCGGCCATCCTTCTGGCGCTTCTTCTCCAGCTCGTAGTAGATCTTGCCGGAGCACATCAGGACGGTCTTGACGTCCTTGTTCACGCCGTTCTGGTTCGGGTCGTCGATCACCGAGGTGAACTTCTTCGTATCCGTGAAGTCCTCAACAGCGGACACTGCAGCCTTGTTGCGCAGCATCGACTTCGGCGTGAAGACGATCAGCGGGCGGGTGAGGGAACCCAGCGCGTGGCGACGCAGCAGGTGGAAGTAGTTCGCCGGGGTACTCGGCTGAGCCACGGTCCAGGACCCTTCCGCGGACATCTGCAGGAAACGCTCGATGCGTGCGGAGGAGTGGTCCGGGCCCTGGCCCTCGTAGCCGTGCGGCAGGAGCATGACCAGGTTGGACTTCTGACCCCACTTCGCCTCACCGGAGGAGATGTACTCATCGATGACGGTCTGGCCACCATTGGCGAAGTCGCCGAACTGTGCCTCCCACAGGGTCAGCGCGTCCGTGTTGCCCACGGAGTAGCCGTATTCGAAGCCCAGGCCCGCGTACTCGGTGAGCGCGGAGTTGTAGGCCTCGAAGCGGCCGCCATTGCCGGTGTCCTCGGCGAGGGACTGCAGTGGGCTGTAGCGGTCGAAGTCCTCGTTATCGAAGAGGACCGCGTGGCGCTGGGTGAAGGTACCGCGCAGGGAGTCCTCGCCGACGAGGCGGATGAGCTTGCCCTCGGCCGCGAGGGAACCCAGGGCGAGCAGCTCGCCGAAGGCCCAGTCGATGTTGCCGTTCTCGCTCATCTCCTTGCGGCGCTTGATGAGTGGCTTCACGCGACGGTGGGCATTGAACCACTCCGGGGTCTCGTAGAACTTGTCGCCGATCTGGCGAACCAAGTCCTTGGAGATGGAGGTGTCCAGACCGTGGGGCAGCTTCTGAGAGCCGGTGATGCCGGTCTGCTCTGCCGGGGGAGCGTCCTTCTCAGCCTCGCGGACCTGGTTGAACACGGTCTCGAGCTGGTCGTGGAAGTCCTGTGCAGCGCGCTTGGCCTCCTCTTCGGAGATGTCGCCGCGGCCGATGAGAGCCTCGGTGTACTGCTCACGGGAGGTCGGCAGCTCGTTGATGATGTCGTACATCAGCGGCTGAGTCATCGACGGGTCGTCAGCCTCGTTGTGGCCGCGACGGCGGTAGCTCACCAGATCGATGAAGACATCCTTGCCGAAGCGGTTGCGGTAATCGACCGCCAGCTGTGCCACCCAGACGACAGCCTCAGGGTCGTCGCCGTTGACGTGGAAGACCGGAGCATCGAAGCCCTTGGCCAGGTCGGTGGCGTAGTAGGTCGAACGGCCGGAGTCCGGGGTCGTCGTGAATCCAATCTGGTTGTTCACGATGACGTGGACGGTGCCGCCGACGGAGTAAGCGTTCAGCTTGGAGAGGTTGATCGTCTCCTGAACGATGCCAAGGCCAGTGAAGGCCGCGTCACCGTGCAGCAGGATCGGCATGACCGAGCCCTTGGCATCCTCGCCGTACTTCTCGGTGAGCAGGTCCTGCTTCGCGCGAGAGATACCTTCCATGACCGGGTTGACTGCCTCCAGGTGGGACGGGTTGGCAGTCAGGGTGATGTCGATCTCGTTGTCGCCGAACATCTGGATGTAGGTGCCCTCAGCGCCCAGGTGGTACTTCACGTCACCGGAACCGCCGGCGGAGCCCGGGTCGATGTTGCCCTCGAACTCGGTGAAGATCTGGGAGTAAGGCTTGCCCACGATGTTGGCGAGTACGTTCAGGCGACCGCGGTGGGCCATGCCGATGACGACCTCGTTGAGCTTCGAATCGGCAGCGCGGTCGATAGCGGCGTCCATCAGTGGGATCAGCGTCTCCGCGCCCTCCAAGGAGAAGCGCTTCTGGCCGATGTACTTGGTCTGCAGGAAGTTCTCGAAGGCCTCAGCGGAGTTCAGCTTCTGCAGGATGTACTTCTGCTCGGCGGAAGAGAACTTCGGCTGGCCGCCCTCGACGTGCTGCTGCAGCCACAGGCGCTCGTCCTTATCCATGACGTGCGCGTACTCGTAGCCGACTTTGCGGGTGTAGGCCTTACGCAGGGTGTCGAGTACCTCGCGCAGGGTCATGGTCTCGCGACCATTGAAGCCACCAACGTTAAAGGTGCGGTCGAAATCCCACAGGGTCAGGCCGTGAGATTCGATGTTCAGGTCGGAGTGATCCGGCACTGGCAGACCCGGCTGGACCCAGTGCAACGGGTCGATGTCCGCGATGAGGTGACCGCGGGAGCGGTAGGCCTCGATGAGCTGCGCGACACGGGTGGACTTGTCCACACCGGTGTTCGGCAGATCCTGGGACCAGCGGATCGGCGCGTACGGGACGTGCATGGCCTGGAAGATCTCGTCCCAGAAGCTGTCGTTGATCAGCAGGCGGGACATGGTCCGCAGGAACTCGCCGGACTCCGCACCCTGGATGATGCGGTGGTCGTAGGTCGAGGTGATGGTGACGAGCTTGCCGATACCCATCTCGCCGAGGCGGTCGACGGACGTGCCCTGGAACTCGGCCGGGTAATCCATCGCACCAACGCCGATGATCGCGCCCTGGCCGTTGGTCAGACGCGGCACGGAGTGGCGGGTACCGATGCCACCTGGGTTGGTCAGGGAGATGGTCACGCCCTGGAAGTCGTCCATCGTCAGCTTGCCGACGCGGGCACGGGCGACGATGTCCTCGTAGGCGTCGACGAACTCGGAGAAGTTCATCTTCTCCGTCTCCTTGATCGCTGCCACGACCAGGCTACGGCTGCCGTCCTTGTTGTTCATGTCGATCGCCAGGCCCAGGTTGATGTGCTCCGGGGTGACGACGGTCGGCTTGTTATCGACGACCTTGTAATTCAGGTTCATGTCCGGGTGAGCCTGAACCGCGCGGATCAGGGCCCAGCCGATGATGTGCGTAAAGCTGATCTTGCCGCCACCGCGGGCTAGCAGCTGCTGGTTGATGATCGCGCGGTTTTCGAACATGAGCTTCGCTGGCATGTCGCGGACCGTGGTTGCGGTCGGGATGCTCAGCGAGGCGTCCATGTTCTTAGCGATGGCGCGGGCTGTGCCACGCAGCACCTGCTCGCCAGCCTCGGGGGGCTCTACAGGCTGCTTTGGCTCCGGCGGGGCGACGCGCTTCGGAATGGCGTCATAAGCCTCGATGACACGCTCGTCGGCGTCGCCACGTAGGCCACCGCGTCGACCGGAAGCGGTGGTGGCGGCGCCAGCGGAGGCGGCAGGAGCGCTCTGGGTGCTCGTAGCGGCACCGTTATCTGCGCTCGCCGAGCTGCCGGCGGTGTCGCCGTTCTTCTCGAAGTACTTCCGCCATTCGGGGTCAACCGACTCCGGATCCTTCTTATACTGCTGGTACATCTGATCGACCAGCCATTCGTTCTGACCGAAATTCGCGCTGCTCACAGCAGGTCCTCGCCTCTTTTCATCATGACTTCAGTCTCGCTGTAACAGCCTACACGATGTGCTATGCGATTTCGCTTCCAGGTGGCGCGTCACCGACCGGCGAAAAACGGCGTGTGACCTAGCGAGATTCCCGGGACGCGGCGACGAGGTTTGCGTAGCTCCCGCCGGATTCCAAAAGCTCCTGATGACGGCCTTGTTCAACAATTTTTCCGGCGCTGACGACCGCAATATTGTCCGCCATCTCCGCGGTGGAGAGCCGGTGCGCGATGATGATTGCCACCCGCGAACGCGTAGCCAGTGCGATTGCCCGAACCACGTCAGCTTCGACGGCAGGATCGATATTCGCCGTCGCTTCATCCAAGACCATGACGTCTGGGTCGATGAGCTCCGCGCGCGCCAACGCGATGATTTGCTGCTGGGCAGAGGACAACCCCCGACCGCGCTCGCCGACCTCGCCGGCAAAGCCACCTTCAATCCCGGCGATAATCTCCGTGCCCCCGATGGCAGCAATCGCCGCGGTGATCTCCTCCTGGCTCGCCGCCGGTCGGCCGTAGGCGATGTTCTCCGCCACCGTGCCGCGGAACAAGTGCGCTTCCTGAGGGACATAGCCCACCCGAGCGCGCCAGGCTCGAAGTGGGAGCTGGGGGAGGTCGAGGCGCCGCCCGTCGGGGCCGTCCGAAGCGAAAACCGCGGTGATGGACCCCGCCGACGGTTGGTACCACCGGGTGACCAGCTTCGCGATCGTCGACTTCCCGGCGCCAGTCGCACCGACGAGGGCCGTCGCGCCACGGAAGTTGACGGATGCGCCCCGCAGGGAGGACTGGTCGGCGCCGTCGTAGCGGAAGTGCACGTCAGAGAAGTCCACCGCGGTGACCTTGCCTGCCAACCTGGTCTCGGCATCGTCGTCGGCTGCGCCCTGCTCGGCAGGTACGGCCAACAACTCCGAGATTCGCTCGAAGCTCACCGCAGCCTGCTGGAATTTATCGAAGATCTGCGACAGCTGCTGGACGGGTCCGAAGAAGAAGGTCAGATACAAACTGAAGGCAACCAGCGCGCCGTGGCTCGTCGTGCCCTCCGCGACCCGGGCGGTACCGAAAAAGAGGACCGTCGCCTGGGCCAGCTCGGTGATGAAGGAGATGCCGGGGAAGAAGATGCTGACCGCTGCCTGCGCGCGGGTACGCAGCCGAACATATTGCTGCGATTGTTCCCCAATCCGCTCGGCCAGCACCGGTCCGAAGCCGTAAGCCGCGGCAGTGTTGAGCCCATTGACTGCCTCCTGGAAGTGGGCGTTGACCGTAGAAACCTGGGAGCGGGCGGCCCGGTACAGGCGCGAGGAATAACGGCGAAAGACCCACGCGCCCACTCCGATGACCGGCAGGAACAGCGCGGCGATGCCGGCCAGCGCTGGGTCTGTCCACACGAGCATGCCCAGAACGCCCAACAGCATCGTGGTGGAGACGATGGCCTGGGAAAGTCCGGTCTGCAGGAAGCTGGAGAGGTTGTCGATGTCCGTGGTCATCCGGGTCATGACCCGGCCCGAGGCGTTGCGCTCGAACCAGCTCATGGGTAGCCGGTGAAGGTGTTCGAAGCTGCGCGCACGGAGGGCGTAAAGCAGACGCTCGCCGGTGTGCGTGGTGAGCACCGTGTTCCACGCATTGGCAGCCCAGGAAACGCACACCAGGAACAGGGCCCCCAGTCCCAGCGAAAACAGTGCGCTGCGATCCGACCTGCTGATTCCCTGGTCGATGGCCTTGCGCACCAGGGATGGAAGTGCAATGTCGGCGACGAGCCCCAGCAGCAGCGTCCCCACGATGATCGCGGTCGCGATCGGGACGAGGCCCACCAGGGTGCGCAGCCGCAGCACGGGGGTCGTGTCCTCGGACCGTGGGGTAGTGGGAGCGGGGTGCTGAGACGCCGTCTCCTGTCGCGCCAGCGTGATTCGACGCAGCGCTGCGGCGTCGGCGTCCAACTGTTCCCTGGACCTCGCAGCGTCGGCCGGGCGCGCATGCCTGTCGTCGCCAGGGGTAACGGCGACACCGCGGAGATCCCGGTTCGCGTCCTCCTGGATCTCCTCCCAACTACGCGGCCACAGCGGACGCGCCGGGGGAGCGGGCAGGCTGATCACGCTGGTATCCCTGCCATCAGTGTTGGCCGCACCCGTGTCCGCGGGCTCTGCGCGGTGGTCAACGATGATCATCGTCAGGTTGCCCTCACCAGCCCGCTGATGGAGGTTGGCGATGATCTTCTGCTCGGTGACGGTATCGATTGCGCTGGTGGCGCTGTCCAGGATCAGGATCCTGGGGTCGCGGAGAACGGCGCGTGCCAGGGCGATCCGCTGTCGTTGCCCACCCGATAGCGTCAGGCCGCGCTCACCCACGATGGTGGAATAACCGCCGAGCTCGTCGATGAAGTCGGCCGCGCAGGCAACGCGGGCGGCCTCGGCCACCTCGGCGTCGCTCGCCTGAGTTCCCATGCGGATGTTCTCCGCGATGGACATGGAGTAGAGGAAAGGCTCGTCGAAGACGATCGTCGGCCACTGCTTGGGCGGCAGGTCGCCCAGCGGCACCGCGGTGTTGCCCGCGTAGGCAGAAAAATCGGCGTCAGCGTCTGCCGACTGTCCAGCCAGGACCAGCGCCAGCGCCGACTTTCCCGAACCCGCAGGGCCCGTGATGTACGCGGTGGACCCGGGAGCGACGTCCACGGCGACGTCCTCGCCGCTCCGGGTGCGGAAGGTGCCCCGAATCCCGACGGGACCATCCGGGAGCTTGGCCGGGTGCTCGGGGATCCGCCGTTGCGGGAGGGCGAGAATATCCTGCACGCGGGAGACCGCGGCATTCGCTAGGTGCACGGTCACCAACATTCCGGCGCCCATGCGCGTCATCCGAGACAGCAGGGTGACGTAGGCGGAGGCCGAGAGGAATTCTCCGATGGTGATGGCGCCGCGCATCGCGAGCAGGCCGCCGACAACCACGGTGGCGATCAGCGCGATCTGCGGGACCGCCGCCAACGCCGGCTGGAAGCGGGCAGTGAGCCGCCCGACGTCCAGCCGCATCCCGAAGAGCCTGCGTGCCCGGACCATAAAGTTGCTTTGCTCGCGCTGCTCTTGGACGAAGGCCTTGACGATGCGCACGCCGGTGACCGTTTCCTCCACCTGGCTTGCGACGTCCGCGGCCTGCTGCTGCGCCTCCCACGTCGCGTCGTAGAGCCGACGGCGGGAAAAGAAGGCGATGGCGGCGAGCACCGGAAGCTGGATGCTCAGCAACACCGCCAGCGGCCAGGAGAGCCAGAACATGATCCCTAAGATCAGCACGACCTCCACGAGGATGCTGCCCATGATGGGCAGCATCGCCAGCATCCCCTGGATCTGGTTCAAATCCGAGATGGTCCGGGAGACCACTTGGCCGGTACGCACCTGGCCCATCGCCGCCGGTGATGCGCCTTGCAGGGCAGCCAGGCAGCGCATGCGGATGTCGTGCTGGACGTCGACCGAGAGTTTCCCGGCGAAGAAGCGCCGCGCACCATGGGTGCACAAGCGGGCGAAGGCCGCCGCGATGAGTAGCCCAATCGCGCCGGGGCTTCCGTCGATGGCACGGCCGGCGAACAGCGGGATCAGCACGGCCGCGGCGGGCATGAGCACGCTCAGCAGGGTGATGACACCCAGCTGCATGCGGTGAGCGCTCAGGGCGGCGCGGAGGAAAGCAAACACGATAGCCATCAGCCTATCGCCTGCATCAGGCAGATAAGCCAGCCATCACTAGAGCGGGCGACGTCGAAAAGCAGAAGCAGGGAGAAACGGCCCCGGCGCGAGAGAAATAAACCGGGTTAAGATCAACGCAGGAGACGAACCGCGCCGCGGAGAGAGGATTCCTCAATGGGATTTTTGGAAAATATCGCCCAGGCCCTCGACGTTGAGGGCATCGAGTCCCGAGCCAATGATGGAACGCTGTTCGTTCCAGTCTCAGCGGAAGTGGAGATCCAGTTCGAGCTCATTGAAGGCGTGGCCGGGGTCAGTACGTCGGCCGCGAATGTCTTCGTCGCGCTCGCTGATGTCACCGATGAGGATGAAGACTTCGACGCCGCCCTGGTCGGGGTGGTCTTCACTCCGGAGGCAGCGGTCGAGGCAGTGAATCGACACATGGCCACCGACGAGGTGATCACGGTGCTCAACGAGCTGCTCGATGGGCAGGATCCTCGCGTCGAGGACCTCGAGTTCGAACAGGATGATTACGACCCCCTCGTCCTGCGCGCGAACCTCAGCGCGAACTCCAAGGTCACCGTGAAGATCTCGGAGGGGCAGGGCACGCCGACCGCAGCGGTGAATTTCGTGGTGCTTCCCGATAGTGTCTTCGAGCTGGCAGAGAACATCGCCGCGGAGATTCTCGTCGACGAGGAGGACGAGCAGGACCCGGCGAAGCTGGATATGTTGGACGCCACCCTGGACGAGCTGCGCACGCAGTACCAGGAGGTGCTGGACCTCGGCGTATTTGAAGACTTCAACCAGCTCTTCGATGTGCTCGCTTATGTCTCGCAGCAGGCCGAGGACTGGGAGGACCTCCTGGTCACCCTCGACGACGGCTCCGAGGACCCGTTCTTCGAATGGGTCGAAGTCGATGACGGTGAGCTCGAGGACGGTGGATTCGACGACGACGACGCTGCCGACGCGGAGGACGGCGGCGTCACGGAAGACGGCGAGTAACGCTAGCTTGCCTCTCACCGCGACTGGCGGGGTGGCGGGTGGCCAGACGCGACCGGGGCGTCGGCTAGCATGGCTAGCGTGATGATGGGCACAGCCCCCGGCACGGTGCCGGGCACGTGCTGTGCCACCGAAGCGTTGAGCAAGAACCGCAGGAGGGGTACGTGACCGAGGTAGCCATTATTGGGGCCGGCATGGCCGGCCTCGCAGCGGCCCGCACGCTCTCCCAGTCCGGGGTGCGCTGCACCCTCTTCGACGCCGCTGACCGCGTGGGCGGGTTGGTGCGCTCGGAGCAGCACGGCGAGATCACCGTGGACCGCGGGCTGCAGTTCTTCAATACCTGGTACCCGGCGGTCAAGGAGATCCTGAATCCCGGGGAGTACACCGCCCTCAAGATCAAGAACTTCCAGCCAGGGATCAACACCGTCACCCCGGCGGGTTCCGCGCTGATCATCGATCCCGTCCGCGCGCCATCGATGGTTCCGAAGCTGCTGCGCTCGGAGTTCAGCTCCGCCCTGCGCCTCGGCGAACTCGTGCGCATGCGCAACTGGCTGCGCAGCGAGCTGATGCACCGCTCCTCCCTGGAGCTGCGTGGACCCAGCCGCTTCGGACACGCCAGCGACGAGCCGGTCTCCGCATCGCTTGATAAGGCTGGCATCACCGGCCCAGTCCGCCAGAACGCGGTCGACCCGATCCTGCGCGCCTTCCTCTACGACCATGGCGGGGAAACCTCCGCGGAGTTCGCGAAGTGGGTCTTTGTCACCCTGTTGCGCGGCACGCTGGCCTTGCCGGAGCGCGGAATGGGGGACCTGGCGGCGACGATGGGGCGGCTGGGCGGCGTCCGCGTCGAACTGAACTCCCAGGTCACTGCCGTGGACGTCCAGCCGGGCGGGGTGGAGCTAACAGTGAACGGCAAGACCGAGCGCTTTTCCCATGCGATCGTAGCCACCTCTGCGCAAGCGGCCCATGACCTGATCGGCACCGCAGTTCCCGAGCATCGCGGGCAGAGCACCTGGTGGTTCACCGTGGCCGATGAGGTTCACAGCGACCGGCTCGTGACCGTGGATGGCAGCGGCGAACTGTGCATCGACCTGGCCGCCGCGGTCACCTCCGTGGCCCCGGCCTACGCGCCGGGAACGCAGCTGATTGCCGCAGCGGCCTCCCACCCGTACAGCAATGGTGACTTCGACGCTGCCCGCGATCTGCCGACTGAGCAGGAGGTCCGCCGGGATGTGTCCAGCATTTACGATTGCAGCCCCGACGCCCTGGAGCTGGTCACCCGCCACGATATTCCAGATGCCCTGCCGCTGGTCGGGCCGAATCACGCGATCCAGGCCCAGCCGGCCGCCGAACTGCTAGACGGTCGAGTGGCGGTCGCCGGTGCTCACGCCGCGACCTCCACCATCGACGGCGCCATTCGCTCCGGGCAGCGGGCGGCGCGGGCGATCGCGGAGCTCGTGGCAGAAAAGTAGGCCTGTAGCGGGCGGCTGACCCCTGGGACCCATGGATGGGCTCACAGCCAGATCCCATAAAAAATCCCCGCACCAGTGAACTAGACCCCGAAAGTTGGACTGGTTTAATTCTAGGCGGTGAGGGGTTCAAGGGTCTGATTCCGATATTGCATCGGGGTCAGGCCCTTGAGTCGTTGTTGGACGCGTTCGGTGTTGTACCACCCGATGTACTCGTCGATCGCTTGGTTGAACTCTGCGACCGTGTCGAAGACCTCACCGTGGTACATCTCGGTTTTCAAGTGCCCGAAGGAGTTCTCCATGACCGCGTTGTCGTAACAGTTGGCTTTACGCGACATCGACTGAACACCACCGTTGTCGCCGATCAGATTGCGCCACGAGGAATGCTGGTACTGGAAACCTTGATCGGTGTGCATCATCCACCCGGGTTCAGGTGCACACGCTGTGATCGCCTTGGACAAAGAATCGGTGGTCAACGCTGTCGACGGTGATGTAGCCACAGTGTGGGCAACGATCGAGCGGTCGAACAAGTCCATCACCGGTGACAGGTAGACCTTGCGGCCTTGGACCCTGAACTCGGTGACGTCGCTGACAAAGACGGTATTCGGCCTATCTGGGGTGAACCTGCGGTCAAGCGTGTTGTCAGCGATGTGGCTGATCGTCCCAGTGTAGGAAACATATGGCCTGCGTTGGCGGATCTTGGCTCGAAGCCCCATCTCGCACATGAGTTTGTACACGAGCTTGTGGTTGACCACCCAGCCTTGGTTCCGCAGGTCAAGTAGGACTCGCCTATAGCCGTAGCGATGCTTGTTCCGTTCGAAGCACTCCCGGATCGCGGCTTTGAGTGCTGCGTGCTTATCCGGCTTGTTGAGGCGTTTCTGGTGGTAGAAGAACGTCGACCTCGGCATGCCTGCCGCATCCAAAAGGTATTGCAGACGATGCTGTGACTTGAGGATGACAATCGCCTGGACTTTCAGGCGTGTCCCTGGTTCCTCAAGTCCCGCAATTTTTTTTAAGTAAGCGTTTTCCGCTTCCAACCGCGCGATCTGACGGCGAAGCTTGTCTTCTTCTGTAAGCTGCTTCGGTGCGACCGAGCCTTTGGGTCTGCCCTTCGGTTTCGGTGTCAACGCGTCATCGCCGCCTGTGCGCCATTTCCTGGTCCAATCTTTGACGAGCTGGTCTGACGACAGGCCAAACTCGCGGGCAAGATCCATTCTTGTCTCGCCGGCAAGGTAGCGTTGGACAACTTCCTTTTTGATGTCGAACGAGTACTGCTGTTTAGTTGGTTTCTCCACAAGACATAGCTTGCCATGCAGCTGAAACCGACGACGCAGCGTACGGGCGGCATACTTGGAGACACCAAGAGCATTGGCAGCGGCTGTATAACCCATGCCTTGCTCAAATAGTTCAACCAACTGCTCGCGCTGCTGCTTACTCAGCGAACTTCGTGCTCTCAATGGAAACTGCTCCCCACTAGTCGGTAACTGATTTCTCAGTCCAACTAATGGGGAGCAGTTCACAGGTGCGGGGATTTATTGCTTCCAGGGGCGGGGCTAAACCGCGGCGGCCTCGGCCTTGTTCTTCCGGTCGATGAAGTAGTAGCGGATGGACATGGCCACCGTGAACACCACACCCGCGATGAGCGCGGAGTGGAAATCCGACATCCAGAACATCGTGCCGAAGGTCAGCAGGATCATGGCGATCGCGAAATACTGGCCCAGCGGCCACAGCGGCACCGTGAAGTTCGCGTGGGCGACATCCTTGAAGTTGAGGTGCTTGCGGTAGGCCAGGTGGCTGATGAGGATCATCAACCAGACGAAGATCGTGGCGAAGGTGGCCAGCGCGGCGATGTCCTGGAATAGGCGCTCGGCGGTTGGGTTGATCAGCTGCAACACGACGCCGATGACCAGCACGATGAGTAGGGCACTGATCGTGGATACCGGCACGCCATTGCGCGGATCAATCTTGGCGAACATCTTCGGGGCAAGCTTCTGTCGCGCCATGCCGTGGATCACGCGGCCGGCACCGTAGAGGTCCGAGTTGATCGCGGACAGTGCCGCGGAGAGAACCACGACATTCAGCAGGGCGGCGGCCCAGCCGATGCCCAGGGAGCTGAAGATCTGCACGAACGGGGACTGCTCGCCGGTGATCTCGCGCCACGGAATCACTGCGACGATGACGAAGATCGCGAGCACGTAGAACAGCAGGATGCGCATCGGCACCGTGTTGATGGCCTTCGGGATCGTCTTCTCCGGGTCCTCGGCCTCGGAGGCCGTCACACCGATGATCTCCGTGCCGCCGAAGGCAAAGAGCACCAGAATGAGGGCGGACAGCACGCCGGTGAAGCCGTTCGGGAACAGACCGCCGTCGTTCCACAGGTTCGAGATGCCGACGGTGCCGCCGGTGTCCACGTTGAACACCAGGATGGCCGCGCCACCGAGGATCATGGCGACCACCGCGGTCACCTTGATCGTCGTGAACCAGAACTCCAGCTCACCAAACCAGCGGGCGGAGGCGAGGTTCGCCGCCCCCACGATGATCAGCGCCACCGCGACCCACACCCAGGAGGCTGTCTCCGGGAACCAGAACTTCATATACAGCGCCACGGCCGTGAGGTCGGCCAAGCACACGATGATCATCTCGAAGGCATACATCCATCCGGTGATGTACCCGGCCCATCCGCCCAGGTAGCGGCGGCAGTATTCCGCGAAGGACCCAGCAACGGGGTGGGCCACGGACATCTCGCCCAGGGCTCGCAACATGAAGTAGACGATCGCGCCGCCGAGCAGGTAGACGAAGATCACGCCGGGGCCCGCCGCGCCGATCGCGCCGGCGGAACCGTAGAACAGCCCGGTGCCGATGGCCGAACCCAGCGCGATGAAGTGGATGTGCCTGTGGCGCAGCGCGCGCCGCAGCTCGGCCTGGTGGCTGTCAGTCGTCGAGGATTCGCCCGCCGTGGCGGTCTCGGGCGCTGGTTGTTGCGACATGGGATTGTCCTCCGGATTCCGTCAAGCCGCGAAAGTCAGATCGATATCAGCCGTAGTATGCCACGTCACATTCCGAGCTAAAGATTCGGGTCGGCACTGCCAGCGGCCACAATCGGGGGAGGCTGTGATCTGCCTTCCACCGGGAGGCGCCGGTATGGCTTTTGCCGGGCGCAGAGCGTACTGTCAAGTGCGATGAGTGATACTGATAGCGTCTCCGGCGACGTCAACAAGCCGGTGGATAACGATTACTCGGTAGCTCAGAACAATCTGCAGGAAGAGAAGCAGCAGGCGCCGGCCAACGACGCGCCGCTGAATATCTCTGATGTGTTGGGGGAGAACACCGAAGATTCCGCGATGGAATCCGCCGGTGACTCCGCTGTAGCCGAGGGCGCAGAAGATTCTGGGAAGACCGACAATCTCAACAACGAGAAGAACAAGAACGAGAACCCAGAGGACACTGTGGCCGATCAGCAGGCGGAAACCGTAGAAAACAACAACACCGACGACACCACCCCGACCGCGTCCAGCCAGGACGACGTCGTCGCGCAGGACAACGAGCAGGAAAACAAGGACGACGACGGCGCCGGTTTCGGCGACCTCGGTCTGTCGCCGGAGGTTTTCGACGCTGTCCGTGCCGTCGGTTTCACCAAGCCCTCCCCGATCCAGGAACAGACCATCCCGCTGCTGATGGCAGGGGAGGACGTGGTCGGTCTTGCGCAGACCGGTACCGGTAAGACCGCCGCCTTCGCGCTGCCGATCCTGTCCCGACTGAACCTGAAGTCCCGCAAGCCGCAGGCCCTGGTGCTCGCGCCGACCCGTGAGCTGGCCCTGCAGGTTGCTGAGTCCTTCGAGGACTTCGCGGAGAAGATGGGCGGGGTCAACATCCTGCCGATCTACGGCGGCCAGCCCTATGGTGCGCAGCTTTCCGGCCTGCGCCGTGGCGCGCACGTGGTCGTCGGCACCCCGGGTCGCGTGATCGACCACCTGCAGAAGGGCAGCCTCGATATCTCCGAGCTGCGCTTCATGGTGCTCGACGAGGCCGACGAGATGCTGAACATGGGCTTCCAGGAGGACGTGGAACGCATCCTCGAGGACACCCCGGAGGATAAGCAGGTCGCACTGTTCTCGGCGACGATGCCGTCCGCGATCCGCCACCTGTCCAAGCGCTACCTCAACTCGCCGCAGGAAGTGACGGTCAAGTCCACCCAGCGCACCGCGGAGAACATCGAGCAGGACTATCTGATCGTGCACCACCGCGAGAAGCTCGACGCTCTGACCCGCATCCTCGAGGTCACCGACTTCGATGCGATGATCATGTTCGTCCGCACCAAGAACGACACCGAGGAACTCGCGGAGCGCCTGCGCGCCCGGGGCTACGAGGCTGCCGCCATCAACGGCGATATTGCCCAGGCACAGCGCGAGCGCACCGTCGACCAGCTCAAGGACGGTCGCCTGGACATCCTGGTTGCCACCGACGTCGCCGCCCGTGGCCTTGACGTCGAGCGCATCACGCACGTGTTCAACTACGACATCCCGCGCGACACCGAGTCCTATGTCCACCGCATCGGCCGCACCGGACGTGCGGGGCGTTCCGGTCGCGCCGTGCTGTTCGTGACCCCGCGCGAGCGCCGGATGCTGAAGTCCATCGAGCGCGCGACGAAGTCCCGCCTCAACGAGATCGAGCTGCCGAGCGTTGACCAGGTCAACGAGGCCCGCAAGGCGAAGTTCAACCGCGAGCTGACCAAGAATCTCGAGGATCCGCAGGTCTCCGTGTTCCGCGACCTGGTGACCACCTACGCGGAAGCCAACGGGGTCACCCTGGAAGACATCGCCGCGGCACTTGCGGCCGGTGCCCAGGGTGGGGAGAAGTTTCTCATGGAGGAGGCGCCGCGCCGAGAACACAAGCGGCGCAGCGATGACCGCTACGGCGATGCTGATCGTCGTGGTGGCGGCGCCTACCGCTCCTTCGAGGAGCGCTTCAACAAGCCAGCACCGCGGTTCACGGACCGCAACGGCAACGAGATGGAGGTCTACCGGCTTTCCGTCGGCCACCGCCAGCGCGTGCGCCCGGGCGCGATCGTGGGTGCCCTGGCCAACGAGGGCGGCCTGAACTCCCGCGATTTCGGCCGCATCAGCATCTTCTCTGAGCACTCCCTGGTGGAGCTGCCGGCGGACCTGCCGAAGCAGGTCTTTGAGGCTCTCGACCAGACCCGCGTGTCCGGCCAGCTGATCAATATCGAGCCGGATCCGGGCGCTCCGAAGGGCCGACCGGGCTCTCACCGTGGCAACCGTCGCGACCGCGATGACCGGCGCGGTGGTTACCGCGAAGACCGGGGCCGGGGCGACCGCCGGGGCGGCGGTCGTTTTGACCGGGACCGCGACCGAGGTGGCCGCGGGCGTGGCCGTGGGCACCACAACCGCTTTGAGGACTCCCGTGGGGATCGCCGTGGCGGTGGACGCCAGCGGGATGACCGCGGTTTCGAGGGCCGTGGCGGTCGCGGTAATAACCGTCGCGGGGGACGCTACTAGCCAGCCCCTGTGAACCCGGCTGACGTGGGAGAACCCAGGTCAGCCGGGTTTTTCGTGGCGGGGTAGCCCTTCAGGAGCCCAAAGCCTAGAAAATAAAGCATAGCCGTGGGAGCGAGACTCGCTCCCACGGCTATGTGGTTTGCGTGCAGCCCGTGAGCGGCTGCGGGAGTGACTGGGGCTAGACGAACATCAGGATCGCGGTGACCAGCCACAGCAGGTTGAAGATGCCCCCGAACATTGCAGCCTTACCGGGCAGGGCCTGAGCAGCGTCACCCTGGACAGCGGCGAGTTCATCCTCGCTAGCCGGGGTGTCGGATTCGTCCAGGCCGTCCACGGAGATCAGGCCGCGCCGCTGCTGCGGGATCACTGCCAGCAGCAGAACCAGCCATGCCACCAGGGAGGTCAGGATGGCGGCGTGGAAGGCGTAGTTTTGCATTGCGCCGTCCACGGTCATGAATGCGACCAGGCCCAGTACCGGGACCAGCAGGGAGATGTAGCCGTAGCGGCGGGTCATGCCAGCCAGGGTTGCCACGGAACCTACCGCCTTGGCGGAGCCGGACTGCGCGGCGCGCAGGGTCGGGGCGAATGCCGAGGTAGCGACCGCGACCGGTCCGATGAGGAGGATTGCGGCGATGACGTGGAGAGCAGTAATAAATTGATCCATGTGAACTACTCTGTCAAAAAAATTTCTGACTAGTCACAAAACCCCCGGTCAGCGGGGGAGCTGGCAGACCTCGCGGGCCACGGCAGCGTCGCCGGTCGTGATCGCCAGACCGTAGCGAACGATGACCACGAGGTAACGGGCAGCGTAGGGGCACTGGGCAGCCGGATTGGGCGGCAGCCACGCTTCCAGCGTGGCGTCGGATTTCTCCCGGTTGATTTCCGAGGCGGTGACCGCCAGGTTGTAATGCCAGTCGTTGGCGAAGCGATGACGCTTCTCCGCCGACCAGGCGTGCGCCCCCAAGTCCCAGGCCGCGGCGAGCGGGACAATGTGGTCGATATCGACGCCCTGCGGGCGCACCGGTGCAGCGGAGTACTCATCGGCGGCCTCGCCGATGGCCCGCGGGCAGGGGCTGTCGGGCTCGGTGGGGAAGCTCAGATTCAGGACCAGCTCACGGGTCGAGCAGTAACTGCCATCGGGTGCGATGCTTTGCTCCCAGCCCTGAAGAAACCGGGTGCGGTCGTAGCCCACCACCCGGACCCGCTGCGGCACGACCTCCACCTGCGCCAGCGCGCGGCGGGCCAGCTCCTGGGAGCGTTGATTCACCACGCGGCCGCCAGGAAGCCAGCCGGTTGGCACCGGAACCGACGTCGTGAAAAACAAGAGGCCGGCCACGGCGAGAAGAAAGATAAGCGAGAAAAAGAAACGTCGCCCCATGTTGTCTTAGACAACGCGAGGCGACGTTTGGTTCCCGAGGCTGCGGAAAAATTTTCCGCAGGGAGGGGAGGGGCTACTTAGCGGCCTCCTCCACGAACTCCTTCTCGGTGAGGCGATCGGCCTTGTTGCTCAGCTCGATGGACTTGTCGAACTCATCCAGAACCTTCGCGGAAGGTGCCTTGGTCATCAGGGTCACACCGACCATGAAGACCACGTTGGCCAGCACGCCCGGGATCATCTCGTAGAGGCCGAACGGCTTATCGGCGATGCCGAAGTTAGCCAGGCCGCCCCACAGGAAGCTGACGACCGCACCGGCAATCAGACCAGCGATCGCGCCCGGGGCGTTCAGGCGACGCCAGTACAGGGAGGCGATGATGACCGGGCCGAAGGCGGAACCGAAGCCGGCCCACGCAAACTCGACCAGGCTCAGCACGCCGGAATCCGGCTTGGCCGCGATGACCACCGCCAGCAGAGCGACAGCAAGCACTGCGAAGCGGGAGAGCACCTGCAGCAGGCGATCGGACGCGTTCTTGTTGAACAGGCCCTTGTAGATGTCCTCGATCAGTGCAGAGGAGACCACCAGCAGCTGGGAGGAAATCGTGGACATGATGGCCGCCAGCACAGCGGTGAGCACCAGACCCGCGATCAGCGGGTGGAACAGGATCTGACCCATGTCCAGGAAGATCGTCTCGAAATTCACCTGGTCAACGATCTGGATGTTCGGGTTCTCGGTGAAGAACGCTGGTCCGATGATCGCCACGAAGACGGTACCGATCATGGACAGACCCATCCAGGTCACGCCGTAGAACATGCCCTTGCGTGCGGAGCGCGGGGTACGCAGCGCCATGAAGCGCACGATGATGTGCGGCTGGCCGAAGTAGCCCAGGCCCCAGGCGAGACCGGAGATGATGGTCACGAAGCCCACGCCGTTGAACAGGGAGAACCAGTTCGGGTTCGGCTCCAGGCCGGAGGCGCCGTAGGCGTTCTCCGTCTGGAGGCTGAAGATCTGGCTCGGGTCATCCATGTGCAGCACAGCGAAGATCGGCACCAGGATCAGGGAGATGAACATGATGCAGCCCTGCACCGCATCCGTGTAGGACACAGCGAGGAAGCCACCGACGAAGGTGTAGATCACGGTCACACCGGCAATAACAGCAATGCCGACGGCGTAGGAGGAGTCGAACGTCGACTCGAAGTAGCGGCCACCGGCGACCATGCCGGATGCCACGTAGAAGGTGAAGAACAGCAGAATCACGAGGCCAGAGACCACGCGAAGCACGTGGGACTTGTCCTCGAAACGGTTCTCCAGGAAGCTCGGCACGGTGATGGAGTTATCCGCCACCTCGGTGTAGGCACGCAGGCGCGGTGCGGTGAACCACCAGTTGAGGGCGCAACCGGCCAACAGGCCGATAGCCACCCAGAGCTCAGAAAAGCCAGATACGAAGATCGCGGCAGGGAGGCCCATGAGCAGCCAACCGGACATGTCGGAGGCGCCAGCGGACAGGGCTGCGACGAACGGGTTTAGGTTTCTGCCGCCCAGCATGTAGTCCTCGTACTCGTCGGTCTGCTTATAACCGAGGAGTCCAATGAACATCATGACGATCAGGTAGATCACCATGGCTGTGACGAACCATGCTTGGTCTGTCATACAGAATGTCTCTTTCTTTGTAGGGTCGGAGACTTCCTGAAAGACCACCCGGGGCCGATGAAAAGCCGGCCGAATGGTTAGTCGAAGTCAGTATTTAAAACTTGAGCATGGCCATGATGCCAAAATTCTCGACGCTTTTCTGCTAAAAGCCTGAAAAAAGACCGAAAAAATGCCGTGTTCCTGAGCTCTAGTGGCAGGGGGTTAGGTCGCGTACGTGCAGCGATTCGGTGTGTCCGCGGGGCATGGTAGATCCTTATAACTATGGGATCTGCTTTTCTGCTGCACGCACTCGTACCCGCCGGGGGCGGCGTGCAGCTGTGGGCCGAAAAGGTCGACGGCCGTCAGATCGTCATGCGTAGCGAGGACATTCCCGCCGGGCAGTGGCCCGACGAGCTGCGCGCCGTGCTGGCCGCCAAACCGCTGCGCTCCCGGGGTCTGGTGCTCGTCTCCACGCCGAGCGGTAAACCCACCACGCTTGCGATCCCCACCGCGGCGTGGGTGCCTGAGCAGTCCGTGGCCCTGCTGGAACATCTGCGCCGGATCGCCGCCGACCCCGAAGTTCGCACCGGGTTGAGCCCCGAGGTGATCTTCCTTATCGACCTGTTCGAATACGTCGAGGCTGCCGTGAAGGCAGGGCGGGTCATGGTGCGGATGGAGCGGCAGGATCAGCAGTGGCACCCCAGATTCACATTGGCCACCGCCGGGGAGCATTCCGCGGTGCTCAACGAGTTCCGGGCGCAACTCCCCGGGGTCCTGGCGCGCAACGGGGACGGGGACGTGGTGGGGGATGCCGCTGATGACTGGGCACATTGGATGGCCGTGAGTCTTATCTCCGATCGGGCCCGGCCCCCGGAATATGAGGAGCTGGAGAGCCCCCTGGTCACCGACCTCCTCGCCGGGCGTGCTACCGCGAAGGCGGGGCCCGCCACCGTCACCGCGCTCAATGAATGGCGCAGCAGCGCTAGGGAAGCAGCCACCCAGTTGGTTTTCCGGCTCACGGATCCGGCGGACGCCCGGGAGGTTGGGGCGCCGGTGGTGGCGTCGTCCCTGGCAGAAGACCGCTCCACTGCCAACCGGGAACGTGAGCAGAACCAGGCGGGCGATGACACGGCGAAGCAATTCACCTGGCGGCTGGAAGTGGGCCTGTCGGCGGATGGGGCGCCGGCCGAACCGATCAACACCGCGACCACCGGGGATGATCAGGCGCGCAAGATCCAGCGGCGGCTGCACCAGGCAGCAAAGGTGTGGCCCCGTTTGGGCAGACACCTAGACTCCGTCGATCGCTGGGCAACCGTGGGCCGCTGGCTCCCACCAGAGTCCACCTACACCGGGGACCCCGCCCTTGATCTCCAGGTGGCCTTCAGCGTGGACCTCGACGACGTGGCGGATCTACTGGACACCAAGGCCAGCCGGCTGCAGGAAGCCGGCTTTCCCGTGATGATCCCGCGCGCGTGGGCCCCGAAAGCCACGCAGGTGGGAGCTAAGTTTCAGGCAGTGGGCTCCGGGCCGGGCTCCGGAAAGCTCGGGATGGACCAGCTCCTGGACTTCGAATGGAACCTCTCGGTGGACGGCACCCCGGTTGGCGAGGCGGACAAGCTGGAGCTCATCAGTTCTGCCCGCCAAATCGTGCAGGTCAATGGGCAGTTCGTGTTCCTGGACAAGAACTCGCTGAGCAAGGCTCGCGGGTGGCTCAGCGCGCTCACGGAGGCGGCGGAGAGGGATGCGTCGGAGCTCAGTAAGGTCACGCTGGCAGAGCTGCTGGAGGCGGAGGCCGCCGCCGAGGCCCGCGGAGACGATGACCCGGACCACAACATCCGGGTGGATATGGACGGCTGGGTGCGCCAGCTCTTCGACCGTGAGAACGCGGTCGCTCCCGCCAGGCACGTGGAGCTTCCCACGACGGTGCTGACCGAATTGCGTGAACACCAGCGCCGCGGCGTGAACTGGTTGGCGTGGATGGCAGAACATGGCCTGGGGGTGATTCTGGCCGATGACATGGGGCTGGGGAAGACCCTGCAGGTGCTGGCCTTGCTTGCTTGGGAGAAAGAAGCGACATCGGCGCGGGATGCGGGCCAGGAAGCTACCGGCCCGACCCTTGTGATCGCGCCCACCTCGGTGCTTGCTGCTTGGCAGTCCGAGGCCGTCCGCCACATCCACGGCTTTTCCGTGCTGGTGGATCACGGGGCAGGGAAGGTCAGCGACGCCGAGTTCCCGGAGCACGCTCGGCAGGCGGACCTCGTCGTCACCAGCTACGGGACAGTAGCCCGCAACCCGGCGCGTTATCAGAAGATTCAGTGGCAGCGCGTGGTCGCCGACGAGGCGCAGAACATCAAAAATCCCGCGACAAAACAGTCCCGGGCCGTACGCGGGATTCCCGCCAATCACCACATTGCACTCACCGGCACTCCGGTCGAAAACCGGCTTTCCGACCTCTATGCCCTCATGGACTTCGCGAATCCGGGGATTCTGGGATCGGCCGCTGCGTTTCAGAACCGCCTGGCGATCCCCATCGAGCGGTATCAGGACGCCGGCGCGACCGAACGTCTTAAGCGGATCGTGGAGCCTTTCATCCTCCGGCGCCTCAAAACGGATCCCGCCGTGGGGGTGGCGCTGCCCGAAAAACGGGAGCACGTGGAAGCCGTGCCGCTATCGGCTGAGCAGGCCAGCCTCTACCAGGCGTATATCGCGCAGGTCGAGGAAGCGCTGGAGCAGGGGTCCGCCAGCCGCCGGGGCCTGATCCTGGCCTCTCTGGTGAAGATCAAGCAGATCTGCAACCACCCCGCGCACTTCGCAGGAGACGGCTCGGGGATCCTGCGCGGTGGCAAGCATCGCTCCCCGAAGATCGAAAGGATTGTCGAACTCATCGGCCAGGCCGTAGCGGAGGGCAAGAAGGTGCTGCTGTTCACGCAGTTCCCCTCCTTCGGCCGGATGCTGGCGCCCGCCATCGAGGCCGAGTACGGGATGCCCGTGCTGCAGCTCGATGGCGCGGTGAGCCGGTCCCGCCGCACGGAGCTGGTGGCGCAGTTCCAGCGAGATAGCGGGCCGGGCGTCATGCTGCTCTCGGTGCGCGCCGGGGGTACCGGAATCACTCTGACCAGGGCTTCCGTGGTGATTCACATTGACCGCTGGTGGAACCCAGCTGTGGAGGACCAGGCGACGGACCGCGCCTATCGCATCGGTCAGGAACAGGACGTCGATGTGTATAAATTTGTCTCGGCGGGCACCCTCGACGAACGCATCCATGAGATCATCACCGGCAAGCGGGAGCTCGCCGGAACTGTCGTGGGAGAGGGCGAGGGATGGATCGCGAGCCTGAACGATGATGATCTCGCCGAGCTCTGGCAGCTGCGGGAATCCTCGGACGTGTCTGCTGCGGATGCTACATCTTTGGCTACAAAGGTTTCTGCTGCAGATAACCAGTCAGAAGGAGGTGGCAGATGAGTAGAAGGAACTCCCCACGGACCACGTGGGACGGCAACGTCATCCTCGCGGATTTCGGGGCCCGCCGCCGTGCGGAGACAGCCACCCCGCGAGTGAAGACACCCGTGCCCGCGGACGCGCTGGGGCCGGAGAGCTGGGCTGGGGCCCAGGTGTTGGAGGCTGTCACTGGCGCTACCGACCGTGGTCGATTGGAGCGCGGCCGGGAGTATCACCGGGATGGCCACATTCAGAGCATGGAGCTGAGCACCAACACGGTGGTGGGGATAGTCGCCGGCACCCAGCCGCAGCCCTTCGAGGTGGTGATCAAGGCTGCTGCGCTGAGTGCCAAGAGAAGGGACTTTATCGCCGCAGAGGTCGCCGCTGACCCCGCGCTCGTGCGGACCATTGTGCGTGGGGACGCGCCGCCGACGGATCTCGCCGCGATGCTGCTGCGGCCCGACCAGATTCTTTTCGAGGGCTGCACGTGCCCAGATGGGGCGCTGGTGTGCAAGCACGCGGTCGCCGTAGCCTATCAGCTAGCGAGCACCTTTAACCACGACCCCGCAGCCATCCTGCAGTGGCGAGGGGTGGAGGCCGCAGAGGCTGTGCGCAGCGTCCAGCTCGGCCACGTGGGGGAGCAGGAGGGCAATTCAGCCCAGCCAGATTCGAGGAGCGCGTCCCAACAGGCCCCGGAAGTGCTCGACCAGGCGGAGTTCTGGGGCTCGGAGGAACGCCGGGTGAGCTGGTCGCCGCCACCCGTGGAAAGTGGGTTGGAGCTCGGGGATCGCGACGCCCTGATGCGCGCGCTGCGCAGCCTGAGCTGGACCAGTGTCGATCAACTGCAAACGATGCATGAGCTGGAACTGTGCCTGGAGATGATCACTGATGACTCCGGGCGTTTCGACCCCACCCCGTGGGCCCGCCCGGTGACGGGCACGAGGATGAAGTGACAAGGTGAAGAACATGAGCGATGCACAGCTGACAACGGCGTCTTCCCAGCCAACCGAAGGCGGTGTGGGCGCGCATTCGGTGCGCTTCCTGCACACCTCCGATTGGCAGATCGGGATGGGTCGGCGCTTTCTCGGCGAGGATAACCAGCGGCTCTTTGACGAGGCTCGCCTGGCCGCCGTGGAGAAGCTCTTCGCGGTCGCTGACGACCGGCAATGCGAGGCCATCGTCGTCGCCGGGGATGTTTTCGACGATAACCTCCTGGCGGAAAAGACATGGACGCGAATCCTCGATGTTCTGCGCAATGCCCCGGTTCCGATCTACCTGCTGCCAGGCAACCACGATCCGCTTAACCCTGCGAGCATTTACCATCAGCCGAGCCTGCAGCAGCTGTCTCCAGACAACGGCGGGAAGGTCACCGTCCTGCAGGATTCTTCCCTGAGGACGCTGCGCGAGGGCGTGGAGATCATCGGAGCGCCGTTGCTGAGTAAGGTGGCCAGCGAGGATCTGGTGTACCGGGCGCTTCACGACCTGGCGCCGGCCGGGAACACAATCCGCATCGCGGTGGGCCACGGGCACACGGAGTCGCGGGACAGTGTCGCGGATCCGTCGGTGATCGACGTCGCCCGACTCAGCGAGCTCGCTCAGCAGCGCGTCGTCGACTACGTGGCCCTGGGAGACACGCACTCCGCAATGCCTCTCGATGAGCGTGGGGTGGTGTGGTACTCCGGTGCTCCGGAGGTCACTGATTTCAAGGAGCCCGACGGCGGTGGTGAGTCCAACTCGGGCAAGGCGCTGGTCGTGGATGTCGGCATTGACCCGGAGAACCCGGCTGAGCCCGCGGCGGTCACCGTGGAGCAGGTTGAGATTGGGCAGTGGCGCTTCCTGGCGATGACGGAGGACATTAACTCCCCAGAGGACGCCGAGGACTTCCTGGCGAAGCTGGCCAGCCTGCCGCAACCGCGATCGACCGTGGTCAAGTACGCGCTGCGGGGGAGCATCGACCTGATGACGGATATCCGGCTGGAGACCGCTCTGGCTGAGCAGCGTCCCCGCTTCGCCGCGCTCTACGAGCGAACCCGGCTGATGGATCTGCACGTGTCCCCGGAACTATCGGAGCTTCGCGGGGCCCTCCAACTACGGGGCTACCCAGAAATCGCGATGGAAAACCTGCTCGCCGTCGCCGAAGACCAGCGGGAGGCCCAAGGAACTCGAGATCAGGCCACGGATGCCCTGAAACTCCTTTATCGCTTGGCAGCCGGCGTGCAGGCCAAGGAAAGCTAGGTGACGAGGACAATGACTAACCCACAGCAGCACAATGCCGGAGCCGGTCTGACCATCCACCGCCTGACCTTGGATGACTTCGCGGGGGTGCCGCACGTCGACCTCGACCTGGCAGATTCCGGGGTCACCGTGGTTCACGGGCGCAATGAATCTGGAAAGTCGACCCTGCTCACGGCCATGAAGCTCCTGCTCAACACGAGCGTGAATACCAAAACCCGCAAGCAGGAGGTCATGGCGCTCAAGCCGGTGGGCAGCAATGGCAAGCCCACGGTCGCCGCGGAGATGAGCATCGGGCCGTACCGGCTGCGGATTGAGAAGAGCTTTGGCACTGGCCGACATGCGGCCACACTCGATGTCTCGGCACCCACCGTGGAGAACCTGGTGGACCGGGAGGCCGAGGAGCGTTTTGCGGAGATCCTTAACGAGACGGTGGATCGCACCCTGTTGGATGCGCTGACAGTGGAGCAGGGCGCGAGCCTGGAGGCTTTCTCCGCTGGCCGAATCCAATCCCTCAGCACCGTTCTGGCGGCGCAGAGTGACCAGAGTGCGGATGCCGATACCGGCCACGAAGTGGATGCCACGGCCGCGGAGCTGCTCGCGGCGATCGAGAAGGAATACGATCGCTATTTCACCGCCAAGGGGGCGGTGAAGAGGAACGGTGAGCTGCAGGCGGCCCGTGACGAGCACGAGGCCGCAGAACGAGCTTTGGTGGAAGCCACCGAGACTTATGACGGAGCACAGCGGCAGATCCGGGCGATCACGGAACTGGAAGAGGAGGAACGCCAGGCTGCGGCGGAGCTGCCCGAGGCGAAACGGACCGTCGAGGAACTCGAGGAACAGCTGCAGACCGCCCGGGCGGCACAGGAAAAGCTTCGGGGCTTCGAACGCGAGGTCAAGAACGCGCACCAGGCACTCGATCTAGCGAAGTACCGCCATGACGCGCGGAAGAAGCAGGTTGAAGCGGTGACTGGCAAGCGAGCCGAGCTCGAGAAGGAACAAGAGCGGCGCGATGAGCTCGCAACGAAGGCGGCCAAGGCTGAGGAAGAACAGCAGAAGCTGAAAGCGGAATATTCCAGCGCTGCCGCGCAGCAGCGATTCGCGCGAGGCTACGTTGCCTGGGCGCAGGCTGGCACCGAATACCGAGCGGCGGAGAAGAACCACCAGAACGTCGCCGAGCGCGCAGCGGAGGCAGAAAAGACGGTGGGTAGGCTGCGGGAGCTGGAGAATAAGCTCGCGGAGAACCCGGCGACCCAGCAGGCCCTGGACGCGCTGAGTAGCGCCAACACCCAGCTTGCCGTGGCGACCGCGCAGCAGGAGGCAATCGCCACCGAGGTGAAGATCACCGGTCCTGCTGGCACGGTGCGCGACGGCGAGGAGGATGTCGAACTCACGGCGGAGGGATACCGCACCCTGGTGAGTTCCCCGCGTCAGTTCGCACTCGGGGACTACCGCGTTGCGGTCACTCCGGCCCGAGACACCAGCGAGACGGAGACCGCGGTGAGCCGTGCTCGGGAGCAGGTCGCCCAGGCATCGAAGGCCCTCGGCATCGAGGACGGGGACACGGAGGCCGCTCACCGGCTGGCCCAGCAACGGCGCGCCCTGGAAAACGATCGCGACGAGGCACAGCTGGAGCTGCGCGGAATCACCGGGGGCGTGAGCTCCCAGGACCTGCAGTTCAGTGTGGAGCAGTCCAGCCGAGAGCTGGTCACCGCAGGTGAGAAGCTATCCGACCGGGCCCGCGCCGCGGCCAATATCTGGCGGGAGCTGGGCGGGAATGCAGAGCGGGCCGAGGAATTCGGCCTTGAACCCGAGCTGGAAGAACAGCTCGCCCAGTTAACGCGGGACTCGTCGCGAGAAGCGACGGAGGACACAGAGCCGCAGGTCGCTGAGGCCCAGACTGCGGGGGAGCAGGACCCAGGACACAAAGCCGAGCTTGCGGGGCTCGTGGTCGATCTGGAAACAGCACAACTGTTCCTCGAGCGCAGCGAGGCGCGGTACACCGCAGCTCAGCAGGCCAAGGATGCGACGGAGCACTCGCAGATCCTCCAGGAGCACAAGCTGGCAGAACTCAATGCTACGCAGCAGGCGCAGCAGCTCGCGGCCGCAGAGGACGAGTTGGCGCAGCAGCGCGAAGAGGCCAGCGACGAGCAGCTGGCGGAGGCCGTCGCCGTGCAGAACAGCGCGTTGGTGGAGGCTGCCGCGATTCGCGATGAGGAGAAGGAGAAATACGAGTCCGCCGCCACCGCCGAGCAGCTTGAGGGCCTCCTTAACGGTGAGAAGGCGGGTCTCGGGGTGCTGCAGAAAAACGCCACGCAACGCGGCCAGGAGCTCGTCCGCCTGCGCACCGAGTTGGCCGGCCGCGAAGGCGCTGCGGAGGCCAAGCGTGAAGCGGCAGCCGGGGCGGAACGGGCCGCTCGCACCCTGGCTGCCGTCACTGCCCGGGCGGAGGCCGCCCAGCTTCTGTGGGAGACGATGAATGAGGCTCGTGCCGAGCTGCGGGGTCGCTACTCCCGCCCGTTGTCCGAGGCCTTCCATATCCTTGCTCGCACCATCTACGGTCCGGGGGTCCAGTTCGAGTTCGACGAGGACTTGCAGGTGAGTCGCCGCATCGACGACGGCGTGGCCCTCGACGTGTCCTCCCTGTCCGGTGGTGCGAGGGAGCAGATCAACCTGCTTTCCCGGCTCGCGGTGGCATCGCTGGTGGCCCGGGGTGGGGGAGTGCCGATCATTATTGACGACAGCCTCGGTTACAGCGACCCGCAGCGCAGCAGGGACATGAACGTGGTGCTGTCCCAACTGGGCGAGCAGCACCAGATCATCGTGCTGACCTGTGATGCGCAGCGCTTCTCCCGCGTGGTGGGCGCCAAGCAGGTGGACATGGTTCAGCTGCGCCGTGGTGGGGAGTAGCCCCGCGGCATAAAAAGGCCCGGGTGGAACGCGCAGTGAACGCGCCCCACCCGGGCAATAAAACGTGCCCCCGAGACGATTCGAACGTCCGACCGCTGGTACCGGAAACCAGTGCTCTATCCCCTGAGCTACGGAGGCATCAGATCGGTAGTCTAGCACCCTGGGTGCAAGCGGAGGCAAAAGCACCCCGCCGAACAGCGTGCCCAGCGCATACGGATGGGGGCGACGAACCCGCATTACGTGCTGATAAAGTCTTTAGGCGTGACTCCAGCAGAACTTTCCGAATTCATTGCACGCATCGCCCGCGAGGTCCTCACCGAGCGCGGACTGGACGCCTCCGTCGTCCCCGATAACCCAACGGTCGAGCGCCCGCGCAACCCAGAGCACGGCGACTACGCCACCAATGTCGCCATGCAGACCGCCAAGAAGGCCGGTACGAACCCCCGTGAGCTAGGCACCTGGCTCGCCGAGAAGCTGGCCGCTAGCCCGGAGATCGACGAGGCCAGCGTCGCCGGCCCTGGCTTTATTAACATCCGTCTGGCCGCCGCCGCGCAGGGCAAGATCGTCGAGAATATTCTCGCCGCCGGCCAGGATTTCGGCCGCGGAGATGCCTACAAGGGCACGAAGATCAACCTGGAATTCGTCTCTGCTAACCCCACCGGACCGATCCACCTGGGTGGTACCCGCTGGGCCGCCGTTGGCGACTCCCTTGGTCGTCTGCTGGCAGCTCAGGGCGGCGAGGTGACCCGCGAGTACTACTTCAATGACCACGGTGGCCAGATCGACCGCTTCGCGAAGTCCCTGCTCGCCGCCGCGCGTAATGAGCCCACCCCGGAAGACGGCTACGGTGGCCAGTACATCCAGGACATCGCCGCCCAGGTCGTCGAGGCGAACCCGACCTGGGGCGAGCTCTCCGACGCGGACGCCCAGGAGCTCTTCCGCGCCCAGGGCGTGGAGCTGATGTTCGACCACATCAAGACCACGCTGAAGCAGTTCGGCACCGAGTTCGACGTCTTCTTCCACGAGAACTCCCTCTTCGAATCCGGCGCGGTGGACAAGGCCATCGAGGAGCTGAAGTCCAACGGCAACCTTTACGAAGCCGACGGGGCGTGGTGGCTGCGCTCCAGCGATTTCGGCGACGATAAGGACCGCGTCGTCATCAAGTCCGACGGCAACGCTGCTTACATCGCCGGCGACATCGCCTACATCGCGGATAAGATCAACCGCGGCCACGACCTGTGCATCTACATGCTGGGTGCGGATCACCACGGCTACATCGCCCGCCTGCAGGCAGCCGCCGCAGCGCTGGGTTATGACCCGCAGCAGGTGGAGGTCATGATCGGCCAGATGGTGAACCTCGTCCGTGATGGCGAGGCCGTGCGCATGTCTAAGCGCGCCGGCACCATCATCACCCTCGACGACCTGGTCGAGGCCATCGGCGTGGACGCGGCCCGGTACGCGCTGATCCGCTCCTCGGTGGACTCCTCCCTGGACATCGACATGGACCTGTGGGCCTCCCAGAGCAACGAGAACCCGGTGTTCTACGTCCAGTACGCCCACGCCCGCCTGTGCTCCCTGCAGCGTAAGGCCGATGAGCAGGGAGTGGACTTTGCCGGCGCCGATCTCTCGCTGCTGACCCACGACCGCGAGGGCACGCTGATCCGTTCCCTCGGCGAGTTCCCGAAGGTGGTCCGCACGGCCGCTGAGCTGCGCGAACCGCACCGCATCGCCCACTACGCGGAGAAGCTGGCCGGGGATTTCCACCGCTTCTACGACGCCTGCCAGGTGCTGCCGAAGGCCGACGAACCCACCGGCACGGATGCCGCCCCGGTCTTCCACGCCCGCCTGGCCCTGGCCGCCGCCACCCGCCAGGTGCTGGAGAACGCACTGAGCCTGGTCGGCGTATCCGCCCCAGAGAGGATGTAAGGCTAAACCCGTATGGATCCGGTCACAGCACAACAACCCACACCACTGCGCCGGCGCACCGCCACCACCGAGGAATTCAACCTCATCCCGGCCCACGTCTTCCCACGCACCACGCGCCGGGCAGAGAACGGGGAGGTGGCGATCGGCGGCGTGAGCCTGCCCGAGCTCGCCGCCACACATGGCACCCCGAGCTTCGTCATGGACGAGGCCGACTTCCGCTCCCGCTGTCGGGAGATGGCGGAAGCCTTCGGCGGGGGAGAGCGCGTGCACTACGCCTCCAAGGCCTTCATCTCCACGGCTGTGTGCCGCTGGGTGGCTGAGGAGGGGCTGAGCCTGGACGTCGCGAGCCTCGGCGAGCTGCGCATCGCCCTGCACGCCGACTTCCCGGCCGAGCGCATCACGGTGCACGGCAATAACAAGAATGAAGAGTTCCTGCGTGCCGCCGTCGAGGCGGGCGTGGAGCTCATCGTGATCGACTCGCTGCAGGAGATCGCCGAACTGTCCCGCGTGGCCCGCGACCTGGGCACCACCCAGGACGTCCTGGTGCGCGTGACCCCGGGCGTGCACGTCGATACCCACGAGTTCATCGCGACCTCCCACGAGGACCAGAAGTTCGGCTTCTCCCTGGCCTCCGGCAAGGCCAAGCAGGCGGCCGAGGAGTGCCTCGCCGCTGATGGCCTGGTGCTGCGCGGCCTGCACTGCCACGTCGGCTCCCAGGTTTTCGATGCCGACGGCTTCGTGCTCGCCGCCGAGCGCCTGCTGGGCCTGTGGAAGCAGCTGCTATCCCACGAAGCCACGGGGGCGGATTTCAACGTCCTCGACCTGGGCGGCGGCTATGGCATCGCGTATACCCCGGACCAGGAGGCGCTTGACGTGGCCTCCGTGGCACGCAACCTGCTCGCGAAGGTCGCCGAGGCGGCCGAAGAAGCGGGCGTGCCGACCCCGATCGTCAACGTCGAGCCGGGGCGCGCGATCGCAGGCCCGGCCATGGTGACCATTTACCGGGTCGGCACCGTCAAGGACGTCGAGACCAGCGACCACACTGTGCGCCGGTACGTCTCCGTCGACGGCGGGATGAGCGATAACATTCGCCCGGCCCTCTATCAGGCGGAGTACGACGTCCGGGTGGTCAACCGTGAGGTCTCCGGCACGCTCGTCCCGACCCGTATCGTCGGTTCCCACTGCGAGTCCGGCGACATTCTGATCAACGATGTCCCGGTTCCCGACGACGTCGCGCCGGGCGACCTGTTGGCCATCGCGGCTACGGGGGCGTACTGCTACTCGATGTCCTCCCGCTACAACATGTTCCTGCGCCCGCCGGTGATTACCGTGGCTGATGGCCAGGACCGGGTGATGATTCGCCGGGAGCGCCTGGAGGATATTTTGGCCCTCGAGGGCTAGGGAAGGTCTGCCCCGGTAACGCCGGGCACACCCGTGAAACATAAAACTAGACAGCTTGGTCTATGTGGGTTAACCTCTGACCTAAGCGAATAACAGCTTGGCCTACTGTCGCTCGCTAGAATGGCTAGCCGACGCCACCAAAGGCGAGCGCAAAACCAACAACAACATTGGGAGAATATTCATGACTGACGCATCGGCGCCCACCATCCGCCCGGGTAAAGGACTCGACGCCACTATTGGTGTTGCACTGCTGGGCATGGGCACAGTCGGTGCTGAGGTTTACCGACTGCTCAACGAGCGTGCCGACGAGTTCGCGGCCCGTATCGGCGGGCCGCTGGAGGTCCGCGGTGTTGCGGTCTCCGATCTGTCCCGCCCGCGCGAGGGGGTCGACCCCGAGCTGCTGACGGACGACGCGCTCTCCCTGGTGCAGCGCGAGGACATCGACCTGGTCATCGAGGTCATCGGCGGCATCGACTACCCACGCCAGGTCGTCAACGCGGCCCTGAAGGCCGGCAAGTCCGTGGTCACGGCGAACAAGGCCCTCATCGCCGCCCACTCCGGCGAGCTTTCCGAGGCCGCCGAGTCCACCGGCGCTGACCTCTTCTTCGAGGCAGCCGTCGCCGCGGCCATCCCGGTCGTCGGCCCGCTGCTGCGATCCCTGGCTGGCGACAAGATTGAGTCCGTCATGGGCATCGTCAACGGCACCACCAACTACATCCTCGACGCCATGTATGAGCGTGGGGCCAGCTATGACGAGATGCTCGCCGAGGCCACCGAGCTGGGCTACGCCGAGGCCGACCCGTCCGCGGACGTCGATGGCCACGATGCAGCCTCCAAGGCTGCGATCCTGGCATCCCTGGCCTTCCACTCCCGCGTCTCCAGCGAGGACGTCCACACCGAGGGAATCCGTAACATCACCACCCAGGACATCGAGGCCGCCCGCGCCGCAGGCTGCACCATCAAGCTGCTCGCCCTGTGCGACCGCGTCACCCAGGCCGACGGCACCCCAGGTGTGTCCGCCCGCGTCTACCCGGCGCTCGTCCCGCTGTCCCACCCGCTGGCCAGCGTCTCCGAGTCCTATAACGCCATCTTCGTCGAGGCCGAGTCTGCCGGTCGCCTGATGTTCTACGGCAACGGCGCCGGCGGTGGCCCGACCGCCTCCGCCGTCCTCGGCGACGTCGTCGCCGTGGCCCGCAACATCATCCACGGTGGCCGCGGTCCGCGCGAGTCCACCTACGCCGCCCTTCCGATCGCTGATTTTGGAGACGTCGTGACCCGGTACCACGTTGACATGCTGGTGGAGGATCGTGTGGGCGTGCTCGCCGAGATCTCCAACGCCTTCTCTAAGCACAACGTCTCCCTGAAGACGGTGCGCCAGGAGAACAAGGACGACCTGGGCGCCCGCCTCGTCGTCGTGACCCACAGCGCCACCGAGAAGGACCTGGAGGAGACGGTCGCCACGCTCAACGAGCTCGACGCCGTCCGCGAGGTCCACTCCGTCATCCGTATGGAAGGTAAGTAACAGCAATGGCGACTGAGATCCCCGTCGGCCGCAAGGTTCGGGTCAAGGTTCCGGGTTCTTCCGCGAACCTGGGCCCCGGATTCGACTCGCTGGGTCTGGCCTTGAGCATCTACGACCATGTCGAGGTCGAGGTCATCGACTCCGGCCTCGAGGTGGAGGTCACCGGCGAGGGGCAGGGCGAGGTGCCGCTGGACGAGCGACACCTGGTCGTCCGCGCGATCCGTGCCGGGTTGAAGAAGGCGGATGTTATCGCCCGTGGCCTGCGGGTGCGCTGCAATAACTCCATCCCGCAGTCCCGTGGCCTGGGTTCCTCTGCCGCCGCCGCGGTCTCGGGCGTGGTGGCGGCCAATGCGCTGGCCGGGGATGTCCTGGACACGGACACGATCATCCAGCTCGCCTCGACCTTCGAGGGGCACCCGGATAACGTCGCGGCTTCCGTCCTCGGCAGCGCTGTCGTGTCCTGGACGAACATCCCGGTCGACGGCACCGAGCCGACGTACCACGCCTCCCCGGTCACGGTGCACCCGGATATTCGCGCCACCGCGCTGATTCCGAATTCCCACGCCTCCACCGAGGCTGTGCGTCGCGTGTTGCCGAGCGATATTCCGCACCTGGACGCCCGCTTCAACGTGTCCCGCACCGGCGTGCTGCTCGTTGCTCTGTCCAAGGACCCGAGCCTGCTGTGGGAGGGTACCCGGGACCGGATGCACCAGCCATTCCGCGCCGAGGTGCTGCCGATCTCCTCCGAGTGGGTCAACCGCCTGCGCAACCAGGGCTACCCGGCGTTCCTCTCCGGGGCGGGTCCGACCGTGCTGGTGCTGTCCACCGAGCCGGTGGAGGAGGCGCTCCTGCAGGAGGCCCGCGATCGTGGCATCCGGGTCGAAGAACTGACGGTAGCCGGGCCGGTGACCGTCGAGGACGCCTAAGCGGCTGACCGCGAACTAGCGGAAGCGGGCGAGGCCGCCGCGCAGGCTGGCCAGCCCCGTGATGCCGCGTCGCTCCAGCGCATCCACCGCGTGGGCGGAACGAGCCCCGCGCGCGCAGACCACGACCGCCCCGTTTTCCACCTCCGGCGGGGTGTAGCCGCCCAAGATCTCGGCCAGCGGTACATTGATCGCCCCGGGCAGGTGGAATTCCGCGAACTCTTTGGGCTCTCGCACGTCGATGATCGTGCTCCCCGGGGGAACCTCGGTGACCTCCACCGGACCATGCGGGGGCGTGCCCGTGCGCACCTGCTCGGTCACCGCCGGGTTGGCTGCCACCGGGATCTCCTCCCAGCTCGCGGTCAGGCTGTCGTAATAAGCGAGCCGGCCGAGCAGTGGGCGGCCCACACCTGTGATGAGCTTGATGGCCTCCAGGGCCATCGCTGAACCCACGATGCCCACCAGCGGGCCCAGGACACCCGCCTGCGAGCAGGAGGGCACTGCACCCGGCGCGGGCGGGGTGGGGAAGAGGTCCTCGTAGATCGGCCCATGACCAGCCCAGAACACCGATAGCTGCGCTTGATAGCCCAGGATCGAGGCCCAGACGTGCGGGATGCCCAGCCGGGCAGCCGCGTGACTGGCGACGTGCCGGGTGTCGAAGTTATCGGTGCCGTCGAGGACGAGGTCCGCGCCCTCCAGGAATGTCAGCGCGTTCTCCCAGGTCAGTCGCTCGACGACCGGATCGATGTGGACATCGGGGTTGAGCTCCGTCATCCGCGCGCGGGCGGAATGAGCCTTCGACTCACCCGTCGCGGCGGCGGTGGAGCTATGGATCACCTGGCGGTGCAGGTTGGTGAGCTCCACGGTGTCGTCGTCGATGAGGGTGATCCGACCAACACCCGCTGCCGCGAGGTACAGCAGCGCGGGGGAACCCAGCCCACCGGCTCCGATCACTGCGACCCGCGAGGCAGCCAGCTTCTCCTGGGCCTGTGGGCCCATGAGGGTGACCTGGCGGCTATAGCGCTTGCTGGCGCTTGCTGAGCCTGCAGCGTCGACGGGGTGCGAGGACAATCTTCATGCTCCTTGGGGGATAATGTGCGGGCTTGTGCTCGCGAGGATTTATACCCCGCAGGCGACCTTCCACTGTAGCCCTAAAATGGGACCCGGTAGCCCGTCGCGACACCGCAGAAAGCATTGGTTCTTGCGGCTCGTGCAGGCGGCGTCGAGAAGAACTTGAGGAGCGCAGATGAGCGGCACAGACCAACACAACAACGCAGCACAGCGCAAGAGCGCTGATACGACCCAGCGCAAGATCGCCGACTCGCGCGATGATACGGCCCACCGCAAGAGCGCGAAGATCGTCGTCGTCTCCGACCGCATCGCCGGCGGGGAGCGGGAGAACACAATCGGGCAGGACGCAGCGGCGATTCTGCAGGAGGCCGGGTTCAGCGTCACCGACCTGCTCGTCGTGCCCGAGGGCGCCGAGCCCATCCGGAAAGAGCTCGAACGAGGCATCGCTGATGGGGTGACATTGCTGCTGACCTGCGGTGGAACGGGGCTGGGGCCGCGGAACCTCACCCCGGAAGAAACACTCAAGGTCATCTCCACCCGGCTGGAGACCGTGGAAACCCAGGTACTCGTGGAGGGGCTGAAGAATACGCCCAAGGCCTCGATGTCGCGCGGCGTGATCGGGCTGACCTCCCGGGAGCCGGGCGGCACATTGGTGGTCAACGCCTCCTCGTCCTCGGGCGGAATGCGGGACTGTCTGAAGGTCATCCTGGCGGTCTGGCCCAGCATTTCGGGCTGGATCCGATAGCGCCTAAGAACGGGCTAGCATGGTGCACATGCGTATCCACTACTTTGCCGCCGCCCGCGCCGCCACTGGGGTCAGCGAGGAAACCAGTGAGGGCTTCGACACCCTCGGCGAGCTGCTCGACGATGCGGCAGCGCGGCATACCGGTCGCACGGACTCTGGGTTGAGCCTTGCCGACATCCTGGAACGCTGCACCTTCCTCGTCGATGGCCAGCGGGCCGAGCGCGCATTCGTGCTTGATGGCGCTCAGCGCGTGGACGTCTTGCCACCCTTCGCCGGGGGATAGGGGCTTATTCGGCGCTCGGTGTCGGCCGCGCCCGGCTGCGCGGATGAGCCCACCCCAGCCTGACTCAGTCCGACGTCATTCACGTCCGACGTCGCCGAACCCGGCTTGATCACCCAGCCCAGTCCCACCCAGTTCGACGTCACCCAGCTCCGCGAGTTGCGCCGGGGTGTCGAAGTCTCGCTCCGCGCCTGTTCCCGGCACCCGCACAACCCGCCCAGTGGCCCGCAGCAGCGAGCCAGCAGGCACCTCCCGAGCTCCGGTCTCCGCTATTGCCGCGATGAGACTGGCCCGGCGCCAGAGAGCGCACAGCGGCTCGTTGAAACCCTCGGCGTTGACCACCACCGCGCAGTCCGCCGCGCCAATGGCCTCGGCGAGCTGGGGCAGGAGCGCGGCAGAGCCAGGGGCGTCGACGGCCAATACCGCCACCCATTCGGTATCCAGCTCTTTTAGCCCCGCGGCAATGCCCGCCACTGGCCCACCGAAGGGAGGGGTTTCGCTGACCGTCGGCACCCCCAGATTCTTTGGGGCCACGGCCACCCGCGGGCAGTGGGAGGGGAGGGACTCCCACAGCCGGTCGATGAGCCTGCGCCCATCCACTGTGACCTGGGCCTTATCAGCCCCCATGCGGGTTGATCTTCCGCCCGCCAACACCACGATGCCAAGGTTGGCAAGCACGTCATCCGGCAAGGTGGAGCGCGCGCCGGGGCGCACGCTGGTGGGCTCGCTGGCGTCGTGAGGGGCCGACATTCTCGACCATGCCTAGAGCCACTGCCCGGCGTTGCAGCGGCCGAGCAGATAGACGAGCAACGGTTCCCCTTCGCCTGGGGCTGCGACCCCCGCCGTGCCGTCTGCAGCAGCATCGACAACGGGCTCGATGACCGTGAAGCCATCGATGCCGGTCAGCGCGGTGACGTCGCTGGAATTATGAGCGCCAGTGGAAAACGGTACTGCGACCGGGGCACCGTCCCCCTCGGTTAGGCGGACGGGAACGACCAGTGAGCGGCCCTTTCGCGGGGCAGCGAATCCAGGTCCGGCGACCGCCCGGATTGGCCGAAACGCCTGGGCCGCCCGGTTACCCGTGCCCAGCACCGCGAGCAGCGGGGCCACGTAAAGCAGGAAAGACACATAAGCCGCCACGGGGTTCCCCGGCAGGCAGACCAGCGTGGCTTCACCCCAGGAGGCCACCCCCTGTGGGGTGCCGGGGCGCTGCGCGACCGGGCCGAACCACGACCCTTCGCGAGGGGCCACCACCTCCCGCACCACGTCGAAGGCCCCTGCGCTGATCCCGCCGGTGGTCACGATCACGTCGCACGCACTCGCCTCGTCCAGCAGCTCCGCCAAACCCCTGCCGCGATCCCCACTGTGGAACCTTCGCACCTCAGCTGCCCCATGCTCCGCGGCCAGCGCGGCGATCATCGGCAGGTTGGAATCCGGCAGCTGGGAGGCACCCGGTAGATCCGGCCAGGGCACCAGCTCGTCCCCGGTGGAGATCACCGCCACCGTGGGCCGGGCATATACATCCACGGCCTGAACCCCCGCCGAGGTCAGCGCGGCGAGCGTGCCCGCATCCACCCGCATGCCCGCTGCTGCCACAACCACCCCGGCGGCGTGCTTGCCCCCGGCAAGGCGGATGTGGCTGCGGTTTACATCCACCGTGCGCACCGTGATTTGCTCGGGCAGGGTCTGCGGCCCGGCGGGGACGGAAGTCTGTTCCACAGGAACGACGAGGATGTCCTCTCCCGGTGGCACCGGGGCACCCGTCATAACCCGGACCGCGTGGCCGGGAGGGCACGTGATGCGCGGGGCGCCGGCGGGGATATCACCGGCCACCGGCAGCACCCAGGGGCCGGGATCGGTGACATCCGCCGCGTGCAGCGCGAAGCCATCCATCGCGGAGTTATCGAAGATTGGATTCGCCAGTATGGCGCGGGCATCGCCCGCCAGCACGTGGCCATAAGCCCGGTCGAGCGGTACACTCTGGCAGACTTTCGGCCGGGCCAGTGCGAGCACTCGAGCGCGGTGCTGGGCGATGGAAGTTAGATCTGCCACGTTAGCCGCCGATCTTGCTCATGGTGCGCTCCGGTTGGAGGAAGCCGGGATCATCGATGCCGTGTCCCGGCTTCTTGCGCGCCATCGCACCGGCCCACGCATCCGCGAGCTCCTCGTCGCTTGCGCCCTGCCGCATCATGTCCCGTAGGGAGACCTCGTCGGCGGCCTTGGAGAATAGGCAGGAGCGGATCGCCCCGTCGGTGGTCAGTCGGGTGCGGTCGCACGCCCCGCAGAAGGGGTGGGTGACGCTCGCGATGATGCCCACCTGCCCGGAGTACTCCCCGTCGGTGATATCCCATAGTGCAGCGGGCGCGGAGCCGCGAGGCTCTTCTGCAGGAGTGAGGGTGAACTCGGTCGCCAACCGCTCCAGGAGAGCAGCGGCCGTCACCATGCCCTCCCGGGTCCACTGGCCGCGCGGTCCCAACGGCATCTGCTCGATGAAACGTAGCTGCAGACCCTTTCTCAGGCAGAAGCGCACCAAATCCGCGGCCGAGTCCTCGTTTTCGCCGGGGAGGACGACCGAGTTGATTTTCACAGGGTTCAAACCGGTCGCCAGCGCGGCGTCGATGCCGCGGAGGACATCCTCGTGCCGATCCCGCCGGCTGAGCGCCGCGAAGGTCTGCGGATCCGTGGTGTCGAGCGAGATATTGATGCGGCTCAAGCCAGCTGCCTTAAGCCCGGCTGCCCGCTTGTCCAGACCGAGCGCATTCGTCGTGATGGCGATGCCCGGCGCCTCACCCTCATCTGTGCGCAGCTCGGCGGTGGCCGCCACCAGCCCCTCCAGGGACTTGCGCAGAAGCGGCTCGCCACCGGTGAAACGAACCGCCCGGATGCCCAGCGTCTCCACGCCGATGCGCACCAGGCGAATGACCTCCGCATCGCTCAACGAGTGCTCCGTGGGCAGCCATTCCAGGCCATCAGCCGGCATGCAATACGTGCAGCGCAGGTTGCAGCGATCAGTGAGGCTGACCCGCAGATCCCGAGCCACCCGGCCGAAGGAATCGACCAGCTGGCGGGGGCGGGGAGCAGAGGAATTGTGAGTCATCGTGGGGCTCATTCTAGTGGGACTGTCAACGCCCGTAGCAGCCACTAGTCCTCGCCGAACTCGGCTTCTTCGTCGGGGTCCGGCAGGGTCATGATCTCCAACTCGCCACGGCGCATCAGCCGGCGCAGCTCCTTCTTGTCGAACTTCTCCACGCTCGTGCGCTCGATGTTCTCCACGAAACAGAAGTTCTCCGGGGCCATCCACGCGGGAACCTGCGGCAGCAGGGAGTTGCGGATATCCGTCGCGGTCTCCTCCGTTGGTTCGTAGCCCGCGGCCAGGACGACGACGGCCAGGGGTCGCTGGCCCCATTTATCGTCCGGGATGCCGATGACCGCCGCCTCGTTCACCCCGGGATAGGCCAGCAGGTAATTCTCCAGGGAGGCGGAGTAGATCCACTCGCCACCCGAGCGGATCACGTCGTTCTTCCGGTCGTGGATGACGAGGAAACCGTCCTGGGTCACGGTGGCGATATCACCCGTGCGCAGCCAGCCGTCGACAGTGAAGCGGCTGGAGCCATCGTCCACCGCCTCGCCCCGGAAGACGCTGGCGGCGCCGTCGCCCGTCTGGCTGGGGGACTCGTAGTAGCTGGCGGCCACGGTATTCCCGCGAACCTGCAGCTCGCCGGCGTTGCGGTCGTGGGACTCTAGGGCGCGGCCGGCGTCGTTGACGATGCGGTATTCCAGCCCCACGGGGAAGCGACCCTGGGAGTAGCGGTAGGCGGCGCGTGCTTGGCCGGCAACACCGGCGGGCGGGTGCGCGACCGTGCCGATCGGCGAGGTTTCCGTCATTCCCCAGCAGTGGATCATGTCCACGCCGTAGCGGGCCTCCCAGGCATCGATGAGCGCCGGGGGAACCTGCGAGCCGCCGGAGTAGATCGTCTGCAGGCTCATGCGCCGCGGCGGGGTCTTCTCGTAGTGGACGATCAGGCTCATCCACACCGCCGAGGCTCCGTGCGCCTGGCGGGGCATGGCGTCCTCGATGACGTGGGCGAGGTGCTCGGGGTCCGTGGTGTGCCCGGTCATCACCATCGGTGCGCCGGACATGAACGCGGCCAGCGGAACGCCCCAGCTCAAGACGTGATAGATCGGCACTCCCAGGAGGAATGGGGTGTCGTTCTGGATGCCGAAGCTATCGGCCGTGCGCAGCCCCAAGGAGTGCAGCCACAGGGAGCGATGCGAGTACACCACGCCCTTCGGCGCCCCGGCCGTGCCGGTGGAGTAGCACAGTGCTGCCGGTGCGGTTTCCGGCAGATCCGGCCAGTCGTAGATCGCGGGCCGTTCATCGAGCAGCGACTCGTAGTCGGCCACGTGGACCTGGCGATCGGGGTCAGCCTCGGCGAAGGTGAGGGTGATCCGGTCCTGGATTCGGGTGATATCCGCGGGGCTGGCCCCGACGAGGACCACCCCCTCCACGGTGGGGCAGTGCGGGAGCATTTCGACCAGGCGGTCGGCGTCCACCGCGTCGCACACGATGACGCGGTCCTCGGCGTGGTTGATGGCGTGGATGACCTGGTCGTCGGCGAGCTGCCGGTTCAGAGGCTGGAAGACCGCGCCCATCGACGGGGCAGCCAGCAGCACTTCGAGGTGCTCGGTGCGGTTGACCATCAGGGTTGCCACCCGGTCGCCGATGCGGATACCGAAATCCTCGGCCAGCGCGTGGGCGAGCGCGGCCACACGCGCCCCGATTTCCTTGAACGTCGCGACCTCAGGCTCGATTCCCAGGTAAGTGGTCACCGTGCTGTTGCGGTGCGCATTGGCGCCGTAGGTCAAGATTTGCGATACGGAAAAGGGGCGTTCCTGCATCGTAGATTCCATGCTGTCCACCTTAGCCCGCGGTTGGGTGTTCCTTTTCTTTATGACGCCACCAGCTCACCAACCCGGCGACTCGGCCGATATTGATGCGCCCCGGCCAAAAGGACCCGTGACTCAAGCCGGGGTTTAAAAGTGTGTGAGCTATCGCCGGGTGTTACACTTGCAGCTGCTTCGAGGGCACCGTGCGAACAGCCGGGGCCAAAGGAGGATTCCATGGTGTGGGGCGTTCAATCGCCAGCGCCGCTTCGTGGGCCGGGTTGTTAGTGGCCCCGTGGCAGCCGCACCGCCACCGCGATTCCCGGTCGGCCCCAGATAGTGGGCGTCCGCCAGACGTGCGGGATCGTGTGAGGGCAATTTCTTTAATACTCAAGAATAATTCCGGGTTGTTGCCTGCTTGGCGCATCTGTTGAGTGGCTGCCACCTGGGCCGGCGTGTGTCGTCGGCCAAGAAATCAATGCAAATTCTGCGCAGCGCGTGAGATGCACTGGTCAATAGTCCTGGCCGGTGTCGACCAAGGGTGCTGTGCGACGGAAAGGACTTTCGTGAGCTTGTCCGACATCATCGAGCGGGGTCAGGCCAATGGGCTGGCTTCCCTCAAGCTGGCCGAGCTGCGGCAGGTTGCAGCGGCCCAGGGGCTTAAGGGAACGTCGAAACTGCGTAAAGGAGACCTCGTGGCAGCCATCGAGAACGCCGGCAAGGGTGGCGGCGCTGTAGCAAGCGACCGGCCCGAACAGAAGGCCGAGAAGAAGGCTGAGCAGCGCAGCGAGCGCAACGAGCGCGGAGAAGGCAAGCAGGCCGACCGTCGCGATGAGCAGCAGGACGGACACGCATCCTCCAAGGAGCCAGAGAACAACTCCGGCCAGCAGGAGGAGCAGAACTCGGGCAACAATGAGCGGGAGGATCGTCGCAACAACCGTCACAACGATGGCGGCGATAACCACCAGGGACGCCGGCGTCGTAACCGCCGCAACCGTCGCAACCGTCGTGGGGGAGACCGTGGCCACGACCGCAACAACGGGCACCGCCACAATGGTCACGGGGACGGCGGCAACCATGAGGATGGTGGCGAGAACCGCAAGGAGCAACAGGACCACAAGCCGGAGCCGCAGGAGGCCCCGGTCGCAGGCATCCTCGACTTCGCCGACGCCAACACCGCCTTCATTCGGACCACTGGCTACCACGCGGGACCGACGGACGTGTACGTCCCGATCAACACGGTGCGCAAGTACGGTATGCGTCACGGTGACGCCATCGTCGGCACCATCCGTCCGAATGCAAAGCAGGGCGGTGGGCGCGGCCGCAACCGCCAGAAGTTCACCCCGCTGCACTCGGTAGAGACGGTCAACGGCCTTTCTCCGGAGCAGGCAGCGCAGCGTCCGGACTTCTCCAAGCTGACCCCGCTGTACCCGAACCAGCGACTGCGCCTGGAGACCACCCCGAAGGTGCTGACCACCCGCGTGATCGACCTGATCATGCCGATCGGTAAGGGGCAGCGCGCGCTCATCGTCTCCCCGCCGAAGGCTGGTAAGACCACCATCCTGCAGGACATCGCCAACGCGATCTCCACCAATAACCCGGAGTGCTACCTCATGGTCGTCCTCGTCGACGAGCGGCCGGAGGAGGTCACGGACATGCAGCGCAGCGTCAACGGCGAGGTCATCGCCTCGACGTTCGACCGCCCGCCGAAGGAGCACACCGCCGTCGCGGAGCTCGCGGTAGAGCGCGCGAAGCGCCTGGTCGAGCAGGGCAAGGATGTTGTTCTCCTGCTGGACTCCATCACCCGACTGGGCCGTGCGTACAACAACTCCTCGCCGGCCTCCGGGCGCATCCTGTCCGGTGGTGTGGACTCCAACGCCCTGTACCCGCCGAAGCGCTTCCTGGGTGCTGCGCGCAACATCGAGCACGGTGGCAGCCTGACCATCATCGCCACCGCCATGGTGGAGACCGGTTCCGCTGGTGACACGGTGATCTTCGAGGAGTTCAAGGGCACGGGTAACGCCGAGCTGAAGCTGGACCGCAAGATCGCCGAGCGTCGCGTGTTCCCGGCTGTGGACGTCAACCCGTCCGGCACTCGTAAGGACGAGCTGCTGCTCGGCCCGGATGAGGCCCGCGTCATGCATAAGCTGCGTCGCATCCTCTCCGCCCTGGATCCGCAGGCCGCGATCGATCTGCTGATCAAGCAGCTGCGGAAGAACAAGACGAACCGCGACTTCATGATTCAGATCGCCAGCTCCGCCCCGCTTGCGGATGAAGAGGACGACTAGTCTGCACGCCAACCGGCTAGCATTGACCAGTGGACCAGGACTATTAGGAAGAGACTAAAAGCATGTCCAAGGCAGGCAAAGACTCGAGCAAGGATTCGGCGCTCGACCACACCCCGTCGGTGATGGATGACATCCTCTCGGAGTACCAGGGGCTGGAAGCCCAGCTGGCGGACCCGGAGCTGCACAATGACCCGAAGGCGGCGCGCCGAGTCGGCAAGCGCTTCCAGGAGCTCCAGCCGGTGATTCAGACGTACGAGCGGCTGAACACCGCGCGGGAGGATCACGAGGCTGCGGCCGAAATGGCGAGCGAGGATGCGGAGTTCGCTGAGGAGGCCACCCGCCTGGAGGCGGAGATCGAGGAGCTGCAGGAAAAGCTCACCGACCTGCTCGCCCCGCGGGACCCCAAGAACGGCGACGACATCATCATGGAGATCAAGTCCGGTGCCGGTGGCGAGGAGGCAGCCCTCTTCGCTGGCGAGTTGGCGCGCATGTACCAGCGCTACGCGGAGCGCCACGGCTTCGCCACCGAGGTCCTGGGACTCAACGAGACCGACCTGGGCGGGGTCAAGGACATGACCATGTCCATCCGTTCCAAGCAGCCCTCCCGCGACGGCGCATGGGCCGACTTCAAGTTCGAGGGCGGCGTCCACCGCGTGCAGCGCGTGCCTGTGACCGAGTCCCAGGGCCGCATCCAGACTTCCGCCGCCGGTGTGCTGGTCTACCCGGAGCCGGACGAAGTCGAGGACGTCGAGATCGACGAGAAGGACATCCGCGTGGACGTCTACCGTTCCTCCGGTAAGGGCGGCCAGGGCGTGAACACCACCGACTCCGCAGTCCGCATCACCCACCTGCCGACCGGCGTGGTCGTGACCTGTCAGAAGGAACGCTCCCAGATCCAGAACCGCGCCCGCGCGATGCAGGTGCTGGCTGCGCGCCTACAGCAGATGAAGGAAGAGGAAGCCGAGGCGGAAGCAGCCGAGGGGCGTGCCGCACAGATCCGCACCATGGATCGCTCCGAGCGCATCCGCACCTATAACTTCCCGGAGTCCCGCGTCTCCGATCACCGCATCGGTTACAAGGCCAATAACCTGGATTCCGTGCTGGACGGGGACCTGGAGTCCCTCTTCGCGGCCCTGAAGGAAGCCGAGCGCATCGAGCGCCTCGAGGCCGAGTCCTAAATGGCCACCGTCAGCGAGGCGGTGCGCGCCGCTGCGCGGCAGTTTTCCGACGCCGGCCTGGCGTCTCCGCTCAACGACGCCCGCTGGCTCATGGCCTACGCCCTGGCCGGGGAGGGCAACGCAGACTCGCCGCGCACCCCGGCCGGGCTGACCGAGGTCTTCTCAGCCGGTGGCGACCCGGAACCAGCGATCTTCGCCGATTGGGTGATTCGCCGGGCACACCGCGAGCCTCTGCAACACATCGTGGGGGCCGCGCCCTTCTTCGGCTACGACCTCTTCAGCGATGCCCGTGGTTTCATCCCGCGACCGGAAACCGAGCTACTCACCGAGTACGCGTTGGGGCGGATCCGTTCCTGGCTAGAGCGCGCAGCCGCCGAGCCAGACCTGCGCCCTGCAGACGGGATCGTGCGGATCGTGGATCTGTGCGCCGGCCCCGGCACCATCGGCCTGGCGCTGGCAGCGCAGCTCACCGAGTTCCTCCGCGGGCAGGCTACGGCTAGCTCCGCCGACTACCGCTGGCTGCGCACGGTTGAGGCGACCGGCATCGAGCTGGACCCGGCGGCCGTGGAGTTGGGCCAGGAGAATCTCGCCTATTTCCGCCGGGCAGGTCTGCTCGGCGAGCAGCTGGACGTCCGCCTCGTGGAGGGCGACGTCCGCGACCTGGAAGTTCTCGACACCCTGGGGCTTGCCGGTCGCGCCCAGCTCGTCGTGGCGAACCCGCCCTACGTTCCCCGCGGAAGCCGAACGGACGTTGAGACGGGGGCCGACCCCGCGATCGCCGTGTTCTCCGGCGACGACGGCCTGGAGCTCATGCCCCACGTCGCCGCCGCGATTGTCCGCGCCGCTGCCCCCGGAGCACCGGTCGCCGTCGAACACGACGACGCCACCGGGGATCAGACCCGGGAGATCCTCATCGCAGCGGGCCTGAGCGACGTCGAAAAGAAACAGGACTTTGCTGGCCGAGACCGCTTCGTCGTCGGGCAAGCGGCGTCAAAGTAGGCACGCCAATAGCAGCCACCGCGCGGGCAGCACTGGGCGGGGCACTACACTCTAGAAGAAGAGAACATCGCACAATTCCCAAGTAAGGGAGAAGGAAGCACATGGCCCAGCGAGTAGACGCGACAAACCCCGGAGACCGGGAAGGCGCCATCGTTACAGCGGAGAACGCGGTGAAGGGCGGCCGGTTGATCGTCATGCCGACGGACACGCTCTATGGCATCGGCTGCGATGCCTTCGATAACGCCGCCGTCGAGGCGCTGCTGCAGGCCAAGCACCGCGGCCCGGACATGCCGGTGCCCGTGCTGATCGGTTCTTGGGAGACCGTCGAGGGGCTGGTCGCGGAATTCAGTGCGCACCTGCGTCGACTGGTCGAGGCGTTTTGGCCCGGTGGGCTTTCCCTGGTCGTGCCGCAGGCTCCGAGCCTGCCGTGGAACCTGGGGGACACCCGTGGCACCGTGATGCTGCGGATGCCGAACCACCCGATCGCCATCGACCTGCTGCAACGCACGGGGCCGATGGCTGTCTCCAGCGCGAATGTCTCCGGCCAGCCGCCAGCCACCACCGTGGCAATGGCCGAGGATCAGCTCGGGGACTCCGTGGCGGTGTACCTGGACGGCGGGGAGGCGACCATCGGGGAGCCATCGACGATCGTTGACCTGGCTGGCCACCGCCCACGCATCCTGCGCGAGGGCGCGATCAGCGCCGAGCAGATCGGCGAGGTGCTTCAGATGCCAGCCAGCGAGCTGCGCTCGAAGTCCTAAAGGTGGGCTAGCGGGATGCTTGTGGCTCAGGGACTCACGCCGGTGGCCGGTGCCGGCGTGCCGCTGCGCGAGCTGGCGCTCGTGCTGCTGGTCGGCTGCACCGTGACCTTCCTGACCACCGGTGGCGTCCGTTATCTCATGGTCCGCTACGGCACCATGGCGATGCCACGGGAGCGCGACGTGCACACGGTTCCCACGCCCCGCTTGGGTGGGGTGGGGATGTTTACCGGCGTGGTTTTCGCGATCGTCGCCGCAGCTCAACTACCCGCCTTGAATCGGGGCTTCCCGCCGGTGACTCCTGATATGACGGCGGTGCTGGCTTCAGCCTTCGTGATCGTCATCGTCGGTATTCTCGACGACCTGCGGGACATCGCCTGGTGGGTCAAGCTCGGTGGGCAGGTCGTGGGCGCGACGCTGATGAGCCTGCTGGGGTTGAGCTGGTATTTGATCTACTGGCCGGGTGGTGACGGAACCACCCTGATCCTCGACCAAGTCCAGTCCACAATCTTGACCGTCCTGCTCACGGTGACGATTATCAACGCGATGAACTTCGTCGACGGCTTGGACGGGCTGGCTGCTGGACTGGGCCTGATCGCAGCGGGAACTATCCTGATTTACTCGCTGACAATCCTGCACGATCAGGGTGGGGCAGTATCCGCGTATCCGCCGGCGATCATCTCGGCCGTGCTGGCCGGAGTGTGCATGGGCTTTTTGCCGCACAATTTTTCACCGGCGCGGATTTTCATGGGGGACTCTGGCTCGATGCTCATCGGCACGCTGCTCTCGGCCGCGTGCGTCTCGGCCTCCGGGCGCATTAACTTGTCGCTCTATGGTGTGGCGGACATGTTCGCGCTGTTGTCGCCGGTGATCGTGGTGTTGGCCGCGCTGTTCATCCCGCTGCTGGATCTTGTGCTCGCCGTGGTGCGACGCGTGGCAGCCGGCAAGAGCCCGTTCGCTCCGGATAAGAAGCACCTGCATCACCGGTTGCTGCGGTTGGGGCACACCCAAAAGCAGGTGGTGCTGGTGCTTTATACCTGGGTTGGGGTGGCGGCGTTCAGCGCGGTGGGCTCCACGGTCTTGCCGACGAACTTAACCGCCATCTTGGTCGGAGTGCTGCTGCTCGTGGCCGTGGTGAGCACGGCGATCCCATTGTGGAAATCTGGGGAAGTGGAAGATAGAGTAATCCGACGTGAGTGAAGATTTTGCAGGTCACCATGACCGTCAGCCAGACCAGCCCGGGGTAAGCGACCCTTTAGCTGCGCAGTCCCCGCTGCCTCCCGTTGAGGACGACCCGGACGTCGGTGACTCCCGCCGTCCGCTGCTCCGTGCAGCCCGGGGTGGTCTCATCGCGCTGGCTGCTGTCACGGTGTTCTCCCTGGCCCTGTGGGGTGCGACGCGCGACCTTCCGGGAATCTATGGTGCGCTCATCGGCGCGGCGATTGGTGGCGGCTTCTTGCTGATGACCATCGGCGTGGTGTTGGTGACTGCCAATTCCTCCCCGCAGGTCACCCTGGGAGCCGTGCTGGGTTCCTGGCTTCTCAAGGCGGCGCTGCTGCTGGTTGTGTTGATCGTGATTAAGGACAAAACCTTCTATGACAACACCGCACTCGGGGTGACTATCATTCTGGTGCTTGTTGCGATGCTCGGCTCGGAGATCATGGCAATTACCCGCACGAAGCTGATGTATATCCCAGAAAAATAGGCCTCGGATCCAGCCGTCGGCAAGCACTGTAAGAGGGCTGTTCGGAACGGTAATCCGGCCCAACGGGAAAGAGCGAAACCCCGCAGGTGAATGTGATCACATCCTGCGGGGTTTCGCTTATGGTTTCTTGGGGGGTTCCTGGTAGAGTCGTAGCGGGCCAACTGGGCTGCTGGGCGTTTTGCTACCAAGGCAGCGTAATTCGGCACCGACCCACCCCTATGGACGTGCGACGGAGTCCTGGGGGGAGAGGTAATACTAAGAAATAGACCTCCATCGCACCGCCTAACTTTTCTAAAAGTTCACGCGGCCCAATCACGGGAGAGAACGCTGAGTGTAACAACCTTGGCAATGAAGGGTGAGTTTCATCCCCCTTCATTGGAGCACGAATTCTTCCCGGGGCAGGTGGATCCAAACCAGCTGTGGCTGACCGGTTTCGCGGGCGATATCTTCGCCCTCGACCGTCTCATGCTCGTGCGTATCCTGATGATCGCCATCGTGGTGATCTTCTTCCTGATCGCTATGCGCAAGCCGAAGCTGGTTCCCCGCGGCATCCAGAACGTTGGCGAAATCGCTCTGGACTTCGTGCGGATCCACATCGCGGAGGAAATTCTAGGCAAGAAGGAAGGTCGCCGGTTCCTGCCGGTGATTGCGGCAATCTTCTTCACTGTCGTGGCTGCGAACCTGCCGACCCTCATCCCGTTCCTGAACATCTCCCCAAGCGCCCGTGTCGGCCTTCCGCTGGTACTGGCGCTTGTGGCATATGTGGTGTTTATCTACGCGGGTGTGAAGCGTTACGGGTTCGGTAAGTACATGAAGTCCTCGCTGGTCATCCCTGGCCTGCCGACCTTCATCCACTTCATTGTTGTACCGATCGAATTCTTCTCGACCTTCATCCTCCGTCCGGTAACCCTGACCATTCGTCTTATGGCCAACATGCTGGCCGGTCACATCATCCTCGTCATGCTTTTCAGTGCCACGAACTTCTTCTTCTGGCAGCTGAACGGCTGGTCGCTGGTGGCTGGCGGCACGATGGTCTTCGCGATCGCATTCTCGCTCTTCGAGCTCATGATCGTCTTCCTGCAGGCATACATCTTTGCCCTGCTGACGGCTGTGTACATCGAGCTGAGCTTACACGCGGACGCACACTAACCCCGGTTAGTAACTCTGAAATCTGAACAACTGAACCGATCGCAACAAACCACCCGCAACAAGCGGGAAGATCGGTCACCAGAAAGGTAATGGAAACCAAATGAACGACATCCTCTTCCTGGCTCAGGACACTGTCACCAAGTTCGAGGGCTTCGGCACCATCGGCTACGGCCTCGCAGCAATCGGTTCTGCAATCGGTGTGGGTAACGTCGCAGGCAAGACCGCTGAGGCTATGGCACGTCAGCCGGAGATGGCTGGCCAGCTGCGCACCACCATGTTCCTGGGTATCGCGTTCGCTGAGGCCCTGGCCCTGATTGGTTTCGTCGCCGGCTTCCTGTTCTAAGTCAGTCCGCTCAAGAAGCGGTCGGGGATTACTCGGGCTCGAAGGCTCCTCCCCGTGGGGAGCTAGCGAACCGGCACCGATCGTGAGAAAAAGTTTTAAAAACTTAGGACTTTCAAGAACAACGCACTAAAGCGAAAGCTGGAGACTATGACGAACACCTTTTTCTTGGCAGCTGAGACGCTGCCGTTGGAAGAGCCGATTAACCCGCTCATTCCACCGCTTTATGACATCGTCTGGTCCATTATCCCGTTTGCCGTCATCCTGTTTGTCTTCGCGAAGGTTGTCCTTCCGAAGTTCCAGGAAGTGCTGACTCAGCGTGAGGACAAAATCGAGGGTGGCATTCAGCGTGCCGAGGCTGCTAAGGCTGAGGCTCAGGAAGCCCTCGAGAAGTACAACAAGCAGCTCGCAGAGGCACGCACCGAAGCGGCTCAGATCCGTGATGATGCTCGCTCCCAGGGGCAGAAGATCATCGCTGACATGAAGACGCAGGCAACCGAGGAGTCCAACCGCATCGTTGAGGCTGGTAACAAGCAGCTGGAGGCCAACCGCGCTTCCGTCGTTGCTGACCTTCGCAAGGAGATGGGGGAGAACTCCATCAACCTGGCTGAGCGCCTGCTGGGCGAGCAGCTGAACGATGACGTCAAGCGTTCGGGCACCATCGACAACTTCCTCGCCGGGCTGGACAACGTCGGCACCGCTGGGAAGTGATCGGTATGCACGCAGCGAGCCGCGAGGCATTTGAGCGACTCATCAAGACCTTGGACCAGGGTCTAAAGGAGTCTGATAACGCAGTAGGCAACGGAGCAACGACCGGCACCGAGCTTTTCGATGTCGTCGACGTCCTGGATCAGGAGCGCAGCCTGCGCGTCGCAATGGTCGACGCCGCTGCAACCCCGGAACAGCGTGTCGAACTCGTCAAGACCCTGCTGTCCGGCAAGGTCACGGCCTCTACTGAAGAGATCGTGTCCGCTGCGGTATCCCAAAACTGGTCAAACTCGCAGGACTTCCGGACTGGCCTGGAACGTCTCGGCCGCCGAGCACTTCTTCGTTCGGCTGAGGCTCAGGGTCAGCTCGAGCGCGTCGAGGAGGAGCTGTTCTCCCTCGCCCGCATCCTCGAGCGTGAGTCCGAGCTCGAGCTTCTGCTCTCCGATCGAGCAGCAGCTGTGGACGACCGCCGTGACCTTCTCGCGAAGGTTCTCTACGGCAAGGTTTCCTCGGTGACTGAAGCTCTGGCCCTGCAGGCAGTCGGTCGCGCCCGCAAGGCGCCGGTCGATCTGCTGGATGACCTGTGCCAGGAGGCAGCTTCTCTCAACGGCTACGAGGTTGCGCGTGTTACCAGCGCCGGCCCGCTGTCCGAGGAGCAGAAGGCAAGCCTCTCCGAGAAGTTGCACAAGATTTATGGTCGCAAGATTGCGGTTCACACTGAGGTTGACTCCAGCCTCCTCGGCGGTGCCGTAGTCCGGGTCGGCGACGAAGTGATCGACGGAAGCACAGCTGGCAAGCTGGAGCGCATGCGTCGTTCCCTCGCATAACGACCGACCAAGCGAGAACACGAATTGCTGGAACACGAAACCGAGAGCAGGAAAAACATGGCGGAGCTGACGATCTCCTCCGATGAGATCCGTAGCGCGATTGCGAACTACACCTCGAGCTACTCCCCGGAGGCCTCCCGCGAGGAGGTCGGCGTGGTCACGACGGCAGCCGACGGCATTGCCAACGTGAGCGGCATGCCATCGGTGATGGCTAACGAGCTGCTCGAGTTCCCAGGCGGCGTCATTGGCGTCGCACAGAACCTTGACACCGACTCTGTTGGCGTCGTGGTCCTGGGTAACTACGAGACCCTTAAAGAGGGCGACGAGGTAAAGCGGACCGGAGAAGTCCTTTCCATTCCGGTCGGGGAGAACTTCCTCGGCCGCGTTATCAACCCACTGGGTGAGCCGATCGACGGCCTTGGCGACATCACCGACACGGAGGAGCGCGCACTCGAGCTGCAGGCTCCTTCCGTGCTGATGCGTCAGCCAGTGAACGAGCCGATGCAGACCGGCATCAAGGCTATCGACGCAATGACGCCGATTGGCCGTGGTCAGCGCCAGCTGATCATTGGTGACCGTAAGACGGGTAAGACCTCCGTCTGCATCGACACCATCCTCAACCAGCGTGACAACTGGGAGTCCGGCGACCCATCGAAGCAGGTGCGCTGCATCTACGTCGCGATTGGTCAGAAGGGTTCGACCATCGCGTCGATCCGCCAGACCCTGGAAGAGCACGGCGCGCTGGAGTACACCACCATCGTTGCCGCACCGGCATCCGACTCCGCAGGCTTCAAGTGGCTCGCACCGTTCGCAGGTGCAGCTCTGGGCCAGCACTGGATGTACCAGGGCAAGCACGTCCTCGTCATCTACGATGACCTGACCAAGCAGGCTGAGGCCTACCGCGCCATTTCCCTGCTGCTGCGCCGCCCGCCGGGCCGCGAGGCATACCCAGGTGACGTGTTCTACCTGCACTCCCGTCTTCTCGAGCGTGCTGCAAAGCTGAACGACGAGCTGGGTGGCGGTTCCCTGACCGCACTGCCGATCATCGAGACGAAGGCAAACGACGTGTCTGCCTTCATTCCGACCAACGTTATTTCCATTACCGACGGTCAGGTCTTCCTTGAGTCTGACCTGTTCAACCAGGGTGTCCGCCCAGCAATTAACGTTGGTGTGTCCGTTTCTCGTGTCGGTGGTGACGCACAGACCAAGGGCATGAAGAAGGTGTCCGGTAACCTGCGTCTGGACCTGGCCGCATACCGCGACCTGGAGGCATTCTCTGCCTTCGCATCCGATCTGGACGACGCTTCCAAGGCTCAGCTGGAGCGCGGTGAGCGCCTCGTCGAGCTGCTGAAGCAGACCGAGCACGCGCCGCAGTCCGTCGAGCACCAGATGATCTCCATCTGGCTGGCCGGCGAGGGCGAGTTCGATGACGTTCCAGTCGAGGACGTCCGTCGCTTCGAGGCTGAGCTGATCGAGCACCTGCGCTCCAACGCATCTGGCGTCTTCGACCAGATCGCTGGCGGCACCCCGTTCACCGAGGAGTCCCAGGCGCAGCTGAAGCAGTCCACCAGCGAGTTCAAGCGTGGTTTCCAGACCACCGACGGCACCCCGATCATCCGGGAGCCAGAGGCTCGCGCCATGGAGCAGGACGAAGTTAAGCAGTCCGAGATCACCGTTACCCGCAAGACCGTTTAAGGCCGCGGAAAGGGATCGACAAAGCACCATGACTAACTACGGACAAGAAGGGAGGCGGTAGCGCATGGCTAATCTTCGCGAACTCAGGTCACGTATCAAGTCCGTGAACTCGACCAAGAAGATCACCAAGGCCCAGGAGCTTATCGCCACCTCGAGGATCACGAAGGCTCAGGCTCGCGTCGATGCTTCGCAGCCTTACGCTCACGAGATCACCAAGGTGATCGAGCGTCTGGCTTCCGCCAGCTCCCTGGATCACAAGATGATCCGGGAGCCGAAGGATCCGAAGCGCGCAGCCATCCTCGTGGTTTCGAGTGACCGTGGCATGTGCGGTGGCTACAACAACAACGTCTTCAAGACCACTGCGGAGCTCCGCAAGCTGCTTGAGGACGAGGGCAAGGAAGTTGTGCTGTACGTTCTTGGCAGCAAGGGCGTGACCTACTACAACTTCCGCAACGAAAACATCAGTGGATCGTGGACCGGGCACTCTCAGGACCCGGTGTACGCCGAAACCCTGAACCTGCGTAACCACCTGATCGGCGGCTTCCTCGCCGGTTCGGAGGGCACTGTCGACGTCGTTGACGGCGTTAACGCCGAGGGCGACCAGGTGCCGGGCTTCGACGAGGTCCACATGGTTTACACCGAGTTCCACTCGATGCTTTCCCAGGTGCCAAAGGCACACCGCCTACTGCCAATCAAGACTGTCGTCGAAGAGGAGAAGATGGAGCTGGGTTCCGACATGGTGTCGGACTCCGCAGACCAGGTCTCCGCTGAGGTGGATTTCGAACCGGATGCAGACACGCTTCTCGCGAACCTGCTTCCGCAGTACGTATCCCGCGGCATCTTCGCCGCGCTGCTCGAAGCAGCAGCCTCCGAGTCGGCCGCGCGTCGTACCGCTATGAGTGCGGCGACGGACAACGCGAGCGAGCTGGTGGAGAACCTGTCTCGTATCGCAAACCAGGCTCGCCAGGCGCAGATTACCCAGGAAATCACAGAGATCGTCGGTGGCGCGTCTGCGCTCGGCGATAGCGGAGAGAGTGACTAATAATGACTACAGCAATTCAGGAGCAGCAGAACTCTGCTGCACCGACTGCTGCCGGCCGCGTCGTTCGAGTGATCGGCCCGGTTGTCGACGTGGAGTTCCCGCGTGGGCAGCAGCCAGCACTATTCAACGCGCTGCACGTCGAGGTTGACCTCGAGGCAGTTGCGAAGACCATTACCCTGGAGGTCGCACAGCACCTGGGTGACAACCTGGTGCGCACCGTCTCCATGGCCCCGACCGACGGCCTGGTCCGCGGTGCAGAGGTCAAGGACACCGGTAAGCCGATCTCTGTGCCAGTCGGCGATGTTGTCAAGGGGCACGTCTTCAACGCCCTGGGCGACTGCCTGGATGAGCCAGGTCTCGGCCGCGACGGCGAGCAGTGGGGCATCCACCGCGAGCCACCGGCATTCGACGAGCTCGAGGGTAAGACCGAGATCCTGGAGACCGGCGTTAAGGTCATCGACCTGCTGACCCCTTACGTCAAGGGCGGCAAGATTGGCCTCTTCGGTGGTGCAGGTGTGGGTAAGACCGTCCTGATTCAGGAGATGATTACCCGTATCGCCCGCGAGTTCTCCGGTACCTCCGTGTTCGCCGGCGTCGGCGAGCGTACCCGTGAGGGTACGGACCTCTTCCTCGAGATGGAGGAGATGGGCGTGCTCCAGGACACCGCGCTGGTGTTCGGTCAGATGGATGAGCCGCCGGGAGTCCGTATGCGCGTGGCTCTGTCCGGTCTGACCATGGCGGAGTACTTCCGCGATGTTCAGGGCCAGGACGTGCTGCTGTTCATCGACAACATCTTCCGTTTCACCCAGGCAGGTTCTGAGGTCTCCACGCTGCTCGGCCGCATGCCGTCCGCAGTGGGTTACCAGCCGACCCTGGCTGACGAGATGGGTGTTCTGCAGGAGCGCATTACCTCCACGAAGGGTAAGTCCATTACCTCCCTGCAGGCTGTCTACGTGCCGGCCGATGACTACACCGACCCGGCACCGGCGACGACCTTCGCCCACCTCGACGCAACCACTGAGCTGGACCGTGCGATCGCTTCCAAGGGTATTTACCCGGCAGTGAACCCGCTGACCTCCACCTCTCGTATCCTCGAGCCGGGCATCGTCGGCGAGAAGCACTACGAGGTTGCGCAGCGCGTGATCAACATCCTGCAGAAGAACAAGGAGCTCCAGGACATCATCGCCATCCTCGGTATGGACGAGCTGTCTGAGGAGGACAAGATCACCGTCCAGCGTGCTCGTCGTATCGAGCGCTTCCTGGGCCAGAACTTCTTCGTCGCAGAGAAGTTCACGGGCATCCCGGGTTCCTTCGTTCCACTGGAGGAGACCATCGACGCCTTCGAGCGCATCTGTGATGGTGAGTTCGACGCTTACCCAGAGCAGGCCTTCAACGGCCTGGGTGGTCTGGATGACGTCGAGGCTGCCTACAAGAAGCTCACGGACAAGTAAGAGGAGCACACATGGCTGAGATTGCCGCTGAATTGGTGGCTGTGGAGAAGGCGTTGTGGTCGGGCACCGCAACGGCCGTCATCGCGGAGACCACCGAGGGCGAGATCGGCGTGCTTCCAGGTCACGAGCCACTGCTCGGCCAGCTGGTCGAGAATGGCGTCGTGATCATCCGGACAACTGAGGGTGAGAAGCTGGTGGCCGCGGTGCAGGGCGGGTTCCTGTCCGTGTCCTCCAAGAAGATCACCGTTCTCGCTGATAGTGCTGTGTGGGCCGACGAGGTCGACCAGGCTGATGCTGAGGCTCGGGTACGTGAGGCGTCCTCCGAGGAGGAGAAGTCTCGCGCAGAGTCCGAGTTGCGCGCTGTGAAGCGTTCCAAGGAGAAGTAGACCGAAGTTTCGGACTACCGGCCAAAGGCCACGTCGCGTGGGATGACCCGCGGGGCGTGGCCTTTGTGCTTTTCCTCTATGGCGAAGTTTTTCCTCACGCCGAGTGGGGAAGGTGGCCCGCCGATGGGAGGGAATTGTTAATATCCAGGCATGGGGCTAGATTTTGATTAAGGTATTGCAGCCTTGAGACACTCCTGATTTTCCTGCCCGCCGGGTTGGCGGGATGATGCGACGGTGAAGAGGCGGAAACGTTGACCACGATTCTTGTGCTTTTGGGAATTGTTCTTTTTCTGCTGCTAGTCGGCGTCCTCCTGTGGCGCTTCTTCTACCTGCGGAGTGAGGGGTACCCCGTGCTGCTGCGTGCGCTTCCCGCCGAGGAAGCAAGGCACTGGCGGCACGGGGTTTTGGTGTATTCGAGGACCTCGGCCCGGCTGTACAAGCTGCGCAGTCTGCGCCCCGGTTCGGATCTCGTGCTGACCCGGTTGGCGACCACCGTGGAGTCCCGTCGGGACATCGTGGACAGGGAGAGGCCCTTCATCGAGGGCTACTGTCACGTGATGAAGATTTCCCATCGCGGTGAAGAATATGAGATCGCGATCGACGATCAGGGGGATAACGCCTTCGTCTCTTGGCTGGAGTCCGCGCCGTCAGAGCGCTGGGTGCGCACGACGCGCTTTTCTTAAGCATTCTTGTTTTCCAACCCCGACCGGGGCTACCCGGGCGAGGTTTTTGCGTTGGTGCAAGAAAAAGGGGCTGACCAGCTGCCCTCCGTGCCGTCTGGAGGGAAGGGGTAAGACGAATAGCGAGGAGGTCGAGGTCGGTAACGGCGTCACCACCGATAAGGCTATCCGCCAGGCACTGACCCTGGGCTCGACCGGCTCTGCGACCGCTGCCTGTACCTCCACCACGGAGTGCTGACCACGACGCCCTATGAATAGCCCGTTGTTGCCAGGCGTGGGGTAGCGTTGGAAAAATGCGTCTCATCATCGCCACGTGTGCCGTCGACTACGTCGGTCGACTGGAAGCTCATCTGCCGCGCGCCGATCGCCTGATCATGGTGAAGGCGGACGGTGCGGTCTCCATTCATGCGGATGACCGGGCCTATAAGCCCCTGAACTGGATGACCCCACCCTGCACGACGACCGAATACCGCCGCGCGGAGGCACTCGCCGAGGCCACAGACGGCAAGGACCCCTTCCTCACACTTCCTGAACTCGAAGACGAAGACGTCGAGGCCCTGTGGGTCGTCGAGAATCCGAAGGGCGAGCAGCTGCGCATCCAGCTCTTCGCGGTGCACTCCGACCAGAACTTTGACCTCGGCGAAGACCCGGGGCTGCAGAAGGACGGCGTGGAGGCCCATCTCCAGGAGCTGCTGGCCGAGCAGATCGAGATCCTGGGGGAGGGCTACTCCCTGGTGCGCCGTGAGTACCCGACCCCCATCGGGCCGGTGGACATCCTCACCAAGGATGCGACGGGGGCGACCGTCGCTGTGGAGATCAAGCGCCGCGGGAACATCGACGGAGTCGAGCAGCTGACCCGTTACGTCGAGCTGCTCAACCGTGACGAGCTGCTTGCCCCGGTGACTGGTGTCTTCGCCGCCCAGGAGATCAAGCCTCAGGCCCGCACCCTGGCCGAAGACCGGGGAATTCGCTGCGTGACCTTGGACTATGCGGCGATGCGTGGCACCGATGATTCGGAGTTTCGGCTGTTCTAGGCCCCGGTGGTCATGGGGTCGAAGCGTCCCAGTCGGCCGGGGGATTGGGCGCGGTCACCCCGCGGTCGGAAGCCGTTACTATGGAGGGCATGACTGTACCGCACGATCCTTCCTCCCAGCAGCCCTCTCAATCACAAAGCGACGCCCGGCAGGCGCGGCCATCCGCTCCACAGCAGCCGCAAGCGCCGCAGCGCTTCGTCTCGGGAGCGATTGACCTGGGCACGGTGAAGCAGCAGGCCGTGCAGCGCGAAAGGCACGCGCAGCAGGCAGCGGAAGCGGGAGTGAGCGTGGACTACGTCGCCCGCTCGGCGGACGTCACCCCGGAATCCTTCGAGCAGGACCTCGTGGTCCGCTCCACCCAGGTTCCGGTGATCCTCCTGGTGGGTAGTGCCCGCTCCGAGGCCAGCGCGGAGCTGAAGAACTTCTTCGCCCGCCTGGTGGAGATCCCGGATGTGCCGCAGGAGCAGCTGAAGTGGGTATTCCGCTACATCGACGCCGATGCGGTGCCGGAGATGGCCCAGGCACTCGGAGTTCGCGGTGTGCCCACGGTGCTTGCCCTGGTGGCTGGCCGCCCAGCGACGTCCTTCCAGGGAGCCCAGCCGCAGGAGCAGGTGGAGCAGTGGCTGGAGTCGGTGATCCAGGCCGTCGACGGTAAGCTGCCGGGCCTGCCTGCGGATTCGGGGGCCGCCGCTGAAGAACAGGACTCCCGCCTCGCTGAGGCTGCCTCCCTCATTGAACAGGGGCAGACCCAGGAAGCGATCGCCGCCTACGACGCCATCCTCGCCGACCCGAACACCGACCCCGAGCTCGCGGCGACGGCACGGGCCGCACGCGCCAACGCCATCCTCGCCGAACGTGCCGGGGACCCAGCGGCAGGGGAGCAGGCACTGGAGCAGGTCGAGGCGGATCCCGGCAACGTCGACGCTGCGGCAGCCGCTGCTGAGCTGCTCGCCCTGAGTGGCGAGAAGGCCCAGGGCTTCGAAATCCTCGTCAATGCGATGCGTCACACTGCGGGCGAGGAGAAAGACCGCGCAAAACAGCAGCTGCTGCAGCTCTTCGATCTCTACGACGCAGCCGACCCGGAGGTCATCGCGGCACGAACGAACATGGCCAGCGCCCTGTTCTAGAACCGCGATTGTCCGCCGGAGTAACCCGATCCGATCCCACGAGCCCCTGAGGTAGCGAGAACCACCATGCAACGCAATGTCATTTCCACCCCGGAAACCCAGCCGGCGGCGCCGGAGGACCTGATCCTGGACATGCGTGGCGTGTCGCTGCGCCGGGGCGGGAACGAGATCCTGCATGAGCTGGATTGGCAGGTTGAGCTCGACGAGCGCTGGGTCATTCTGGGACCCAACGGTGCTGGGAAGACCTCGCTGATGCGCCTGGCCAGCGCGCAGCTGTTCCCGACGACCGGCACCGTGGACATCATCGGCGAGCGGCTGGGATCCTCCGATGTCCGCGACATCCGCACCGCCGTCGGGATGTCCTCCTCCGCCTTGGCTCACCGCATTCCGGAGGACGAGGTGGTGTCGGACATCGTCATCTCCGCGGGCTACGACGTGATGGGACGCTGGCGGGAGGCCTACGACGAGATGGACTACGAGCAGGCCGTCAACACACTTGAGGTCGTGGGGGCCTATCACCTGGCCGACCGCACGTGGGGCACGCTGTCTGAGGGGGAGCGCAAGCGCACCCTCATCGCGCGCGCCCTGATGACCGACCCGGAGCTACTCTTGCTCGACGAGCCGGGTGCAGGACTGGACCTCGGTGGCCGCGAAGATCTGATCGAGCTGCTCAGCCAAATCGCGATGGACCCGGACTCCCCGGCGACCGTGTTGGTCACCCACCACGTGGAGGAGATCCCGCCGGGATTCACCCACGGGATGCTGCTTGACGAGGGCCACATCGTGGCTCAGGGGCTGCTGACCGACATCATGACCAGCGAGAACCTCACCAAGGCCTACCACCAGCCCATTGAGGTTAAGCAAGAGGACGGCCGCTGGTTCGCCCGCCGCCTTCGCCGCGGTGGGGCCCACCGGGCGCGGGATTAGATAAAGTCTTAAAAGTACCGATTTAGGTTGAAAGCGAGGTGCGGCTCGAGATGGGATTTGCAGAGCAGTTGGGTCCGGTAGAGCCACGTCATGCCTCCACAGTCATTCTGCTGCGTGACACGCTATCCGGCCCGGAGGTCTACGTGCAGGAGCGCGCGTCAACCATGGCGTTCTGCGCGGAGATGACGGTCTTCCCGGGCGGCGGTGTGGATGCTCGCGACATGCCCGGCGACGTCGACGGTGATGGGGTGGACTCGCCCGATGTGCGCTGGTCCGGTCCGGACGTTCGTTGGTGGGCCCACCGTCTGCGCAAGGACCCTGCGATCGCTCGCGCCCTGGTGTGCGCCGCGGTGCGCGAGACCTTCGAGGAGGCAGGAACGCTGCTGGCCTCCAACGAGGATGGAGACATCGTCGCGGACACCACGCGCTTTCAACACGAGCGCCAGGAGTTGGAGAATCACCTGCTCCCGTTCTCGACGTTCATGGATCGGCACAAGCTGATCCTGCGGGCGGACCTGCTGCGTCCCTGGGCGAATTGGGTGACCCCGGAGGGGCAGCCGATCCGTTACGACACCGCATTTTTCGTCGCCCGTCTGCCGGAGGGGCAGGACACGACCGGGGACACGCGGGAGGCGACATCCACGGGCTGGTTCCGCCCGTCGACGCTGCTGGACGGGTGGCGTTCCCGGAAGATCAGCCTGATGCCCCCGACGTGGGCGCAGCTGAAGCTGCTGAGCACCTTCCGCACCGTCGATGAGGTCATGGACTTCTCTTCGGGACTCTCGGTGGACCCCGTGCTCAATGAGCCGATCGACGAGCCGTACATGGCGGAGTATTACCTCATGGAGTCCAAGATGTACGGCCGCCCGAAGCGTGTCTTCGCCCCAGGGATGAAGTTCGCGGTGGACCCGGCAGATCTGCCGGAACACCCGTTTGAGCACCGTCCGGGCTCCTATCTGCAGTAGGTCGCGGTTGTCTTTTAGCTTTGAGGAGCTCCAGTGGCTCCAGTCCTCTACCGACGCCGACGCCGCCATCGCGCAGGGCAGCGAGCTGGAGCTCAGCCAGCGTAGTGTGGTCGCCGATACGGCAACGTTGCGCAAGGCCTGGGGTGACAACGCCCGTGCGGTGGGCGAGCTGGTGGAAGCCCGTCGGATCGCGGCGGCCAAGCTACCTGGCGAACTCGCTGCCGGGTGGTGGACCGATAAGGATGCCGCCCAGCAGTCCACCCCGCTGGCCGTGGCGCGATTCCGTGCTCGGCACCTCGCGTCACTGGGGGTGGAGGTGGCTCGCGATGTCACCTGTTCGGTGGGGACCGAGCTTGTGGCGCTGCAGGAGGCGAGGCTAACGTGCACCGGCTCCGACATTGACCCCGTTCGGGTGGCGATGGCTCGCAAGAACTGCCCGGACATCGAGGTGCGGGTGGCCGATGCCCTCGAGTCGTGGGAAGGGGAGCCGGGGGTGCACCCGGTGATTCTTGCGGACCCGGCTCGGCGCAACTCCTCGGGGCGGATCCACCGGCTCGAGGACATGCAACCTCCGGTCGGGGCTCTAGTGGTGGCCTATCCCGGCCACGAGCTGATGGTGAAACTTGCCCCCGGTGTGGATTTCGCAGAGCTGGAGGACTGGGCCGGCCAGGTGGACGTCATCAGCGTGGATGGTCAGGCCAAGGAGGCCTGTGCCTTGACCGCCGGGCTGGTGTCCCCGGAAGCCCGGGATAACGAGGGGCTGGCGCGCCGGGCGGTGGTGATTCGCGCCAGTGGCCAGGACGAGAGCGTGGACATCGTGGCGAGCTGGGAGCCCGAGCTTGCGGAGGAGGACGTCGCAGCACGTGCGGGCCAGCCTGGCCGCTACATCATGGAGCCGGATGCAGCGATCATCCGTGCTGGGCTGGTGCGCCACTTCGCGGCGAGGGAGGGGCTGTGGCTGGTGGACCCGAACCTGGCCTATGTCACGGGGAACCATATCCCGGCGGGCATGCGGGCCTTCGAGGTGCTGGATACCGTGCCGGTCAAGCAGTTGCGCAAGGCTTTGCAGCAACGAGGAGTCGGCAAACTGGAGATCCTCGTGCGTGGGGCGGATATCAATCCGGACCAACTGCGCGCGAAGCTGAAGCTTAAGGGCAAGGGGGAAGCCACAGTCGTCATTGCGCGGTTGGGAGAGCGGAATTCGACGCCGCGCGGGGGCGGGTTGAGCAGCGGTGTGGTGGCCTATATTTGCCGCGCGGTAGCCCCCGAAAAGCACTAATTCTGCGAATTCACTGCCGGTTGGCGCAAAGCTCGGGCGCGGGGAGTGTTCGTTGGGTACAACGGACGGTGACACGCCCGGCCCCTGCGGTGGGGTGGTTCTAGAAAAATATTAATGTGTTGTGGCGAAGCTCACGTTTTTCAAGCTAAGCTGAACTGGAAACCAACACGCAATCACGAAAGGCCAACGCATGTCGAACATCGTTGTTCTGGTTAAGCAGGTGCCGGACACGTACTCCGAGCGCAAGCTCCGTGAGGACGACTTCCGTCTGGACCGTGACAGCGCCGACGCTGTTCTCGATGAGATCAACGAGAACGCGGTCGAGGCTGCGCTCCAGCTGAAGGAAGCAGACTCCTCCCGCAACGTCATCGTGCTCTCCGTGGGTCCGACCCGCGCGACCGAGGCGCTGCGCAAGGCACTGTCCCTGGGCTGCGACGAGGCAATCCTGGTCACCGACGAGGCCCTCGAGGGCTCCGACGTCCTGGGTACCGCCTGGACGCTGAGCAACGCGCTCAACCAGATCGAGGACATTGAGCTCATCATCGCTGGTAACGCATCCACCGATGGTGTTGCGGGCGCTATCCCGGGCCTGCTGGCCGAGTACCGCCAGATCCCGGCTCTGACCCACATGGAGGAGCTGGCTGTCGAGGGGGGCACCGTCACCGGTAAGCGCGTCACCGAGGAGGGTATCTTCGGCCTCGAGGCGCCGACCCCGGCCATCGTCTCCGTCACGGAGAAGTCCAACACCCCGCGCTTCGCCGTCTTCAAGGGCATCATGGCCGCGAAGAAGAAGGAGATCAAGGAGCTCAGCCTCTCCGATATCGGCGTCGATCCGGCGAACGTCGGCGGTGGCAACGCAACCTCTTCGGTCGCTGGCGTCACGCCGAAGCCACCGAAGTCCGCCGGTGAAAAGATCACCGATGAGGGCGACGGCGGCAAGAAGCTCGTCGAGTTCCTCGCCAAGGAAAAGCTGATCTAGCTCACCGCTTTTCACGTTCCATAACCCGACATTCCCTGCCACATTAGGAAAGAGGAAAATCCATGACCAACGTATTGGTACTGGTTGATCACGTTGAAGGTGAGCTGCAGAACACCACTCGCGAGCTCATCACCGCTGGTCGCATATTCGGCCAGGTCGGCGCCGTCGTTGTTGGCAAGCCGGGCACCGCTGAGGGCCTGAAGTCCGAGCTGGCTGCTGCCGGCGCGGAGACCATCTACGCTGCCGAGTCCGACGAGGCTGACTCCCTGCTCATCACCCCATCCGTCGACGCCCTCTCCGGGCTCGCGGCTCACCTGCAGGTCCCGGTCCTGGTCTCTGCTTCCGCTACCGGCAACGAGGTTGCTGGCCGCGTGTCTGCTCGCGTGGGATCCGGTGCGGTCTACGGCATCACCGAGATCGACGCCGAGCGCAATGCTAAGAAGCCTGTCTTCGGTGGCGAGTACATCGTTGACTCCGGTGCCGCAGGCGTGGCCCCGGTCTTCACCTGGCAGGCCGGCTCCATCGATCCGGAGCCGCAGGACGCTGCCGGTGAGATCCAGGCAGTCGAGCTGCCGGGTGCTGGCCCGACCGCTGTGAAGATCACCAGCTTCGCTCCGGCTGAGGCCGGCGACCGTCCGGACCTGGCTGAGGCGAAGATCGTCGTCTCCGGTGGTCGTGGCGTGGGCGGCTCCGAGGGCTTCACCGACGTCGTCGAGCCGCTGGCTGACGCGCTCGGCGCTGCTGTTGGTGCATCCCGTGCCGCGGTCGACGCGGACTACTACCCGGGCAAGTTCCAGGTCGGCCAGACCGGTGTCACCGTGTCCCCGAACCTGTACATCGCGCTCGGTATTTCCGGTGCTATCCAGCACAAGGCTGGTATGCAGACCTCCAAGACCATCGTTGCGGTCAACAAGGACGACGAGGCATCGATCTTCGAGATCGCTGACTTCGGCATCGTTGGTGACCTCTTCAACGTTGCCCCGCAGGCAACCGAGGAGATCAAGAACCGCTAAGGTTCCCGAATCCAATCAGCTGTCCTGAGCGCAGCCAGAAAAGCCGGTGTTTCCCGTCATGGCGGAGCACCGGCTTTTTCATGTCGAGCGCACGAATGATCGTGAGCTGGGTGATTGTGCTCCAGTGTGGGATCTCTGTCACAATGTGACGTGCAGCATAGGCGTGCTGAAGGTGCGCCACCCCCGAACTGGAAAGGACTTAGGGCATGCAGTCAGCCCTCGGGCTCACCATCGCTGGGCTCGCCATCATCTTTCTCACCGTCGCAATTCTGATTCGCGGCAAGGTGAGTCCGATCGTGCCCATGGCCCTCATTCCAGCGATCGGCGCGTTGATCCTGGGCTATAGCTTCGAGGAACTCTCCGACTTCTTCAGCGACGGGTTGAAATCCGTCATGAGCGTGGTCGTGATGTTCATCTTCGCGATCATCTTCTTCGGGATCATGCAGGACGTCGGGCTGTTCACGCCCGTAATTAGAGCGCTGATCAGGGCCACTAGGGGCAATCCCGTCTTCATCACGCTGGGAACCGCAGCCATCGGCGTGGTCGCCCACCTCGACGGCTCGGGCTCGACGACCTTCCTGCTGACGATCCCTGCGCTGCTCCCGCTATATAAGGCGATGCACATGAGCCGCTACACCCTGTTGACGATCGTCGCCTTGGCGGCATCGGTGATGAATATGGTGCCGTGGGCAGGCCCGGTGGGGCGCGCGGGCTCGGTCATCGCGCAAGATCCGCACGATATCTGGATCCACCTCCTGCCGGCCCAGGGCATCGCGATGCTCGGGGTGTTCGCAGTGGCCGCCGCCCTTGGCATTCTCGAGCTGCGTCGGGTCCGCAAGCGCAGCGCGCAGCAGGTCAGTGCCGGGGAGGACTCCGCAAGCCCGGTTGACATCGACGTCGAAAAGATAGCCACCGAGTTCGCGGAGAATCAGCGCCAGCAGCAGGCGGAGATCGGCCTGTCCTTCCGCAGCGGCAGGGCAGTGACGGTGATCAACATCGTGCTGATTCTCGCAGTGCTGGTCGTGCTGCTGGCAGGACTGTTGCCGCCGGCCCCGGCATTCCTCATCGCCACCACCGTGGCCATGCTCGTCAACTGCCAGGACAAGGCTGCACAGACCGGGGTGCTCCACCGGCACGCACCAAATGCGCTCTCCATGGCCGGCGTGATCATCGCGGCCGCAATGTTCCTGGGAGTGCTCAATGGCAGCGGCATGCTCGAGGAGATCGCCCTGCAGCTCATCGCGATCATGCCCGAGGGTGTGGGGCAGTACCTGCACATCATCGTCGCGTTCTTCGGTGTCCCGCTGGACCTGCTCACGTCCACCGACGCTTACTACTTTTCGGTGCTGCCCATCGTTCAGGAGACCGCTGGCAACTTCGGTGTGAGCGGCATGGGGGCTGCCGCAGCACTCATCGTGGGCAACGTCATCGGCACCTTCGTCTCCCCGTTCTCGCCGGCTCTGTGGCTGGCGCTCGGCCTCGCGGAGGGACAGATGGGCCACTACCTCAAGCGCGCACTGCCGCTGGTGTGGGCTTTCTCCATCGTGCTGGTCGCCATCTGCTGGGGCATGGGGATGTTCGCCTAGCCTGCAAGGGGCTATGCCACACTAGACACCATGACGAGCCAGCCCCGCATCTACGCCGACCACGCCGCCTCCAGCCCCTTGCGCCCGGAGGCGGCCGAGGCGATGCGGGAGGCGGAATCCGCGCTCAACCCGGCCGGCCAATATCGCACCGGCCGGGATGCCCGGCGGTTGCTGGAAGAATCTCGCGAGCAGATCGCAGAGCTCCTCGGCGCCGACCCCGTGGAGGTGATCTTCACCGCCTCAGGCACGGAGGCCGACAACATTGCCGTGCAGGGGCTGGCCTTCGGCTCCCGGAAGCTGCACCCGACTGCCAGCGACATCATCGCCCCTGGCATCGAGCACCCGGCGGTGGGGGAATCGATCGACTGGCTGTGCACCGGCCCGCTACCCCTGGGGTACCGCCGGGTTGAGCTGCCGGTGGACGAAAACGGCAGGGTTGATCTCGCAAAGGCCGATCAGATCGGCGTCCTAAAAAACGCAAGCTCAGAGCAGACGGCACTGATCACCTGCATGTGGGCGAATAACGAGACCGGGAACATCCAGCCGGTCAGCGAACTCGCCACGATCGCGACGGACAAGGGCGTGCCAATGCACGTGGATGCCGTGCAGGCAGTGGGGCGGGCCCCGATCGACTTCCACAGACTCGGGATCACAACCCTTGCAGCGAGCGCGCACAAGTTCGGCGGGCCGCGCTCGACCGGGGTCTTGCTCGCGCGCCGGGATGCGAAGATCCTCTCGCCGCTGAAGGGTGGGAACCAGGAACGCGGGCTGCGCTCCGGCACGGTCAACGTCCACGGGGCAGTGGGCACCGCGGCGGCACTGGCGGCAGCACAACGGGACATGGCTGCGGAAAACGAGCGGCTACAGGGCATCCGCGATCGGGTACTGGGGGCCGTCAGCGGCATCGAGGGGGCACGGGTGTGGACCCACGACCCCTCGTTGCCCAGCCACCTGCATCTGAGCATCCCTGGCGCAGAGGGGGATAGCCTCATCATGCTGCTGGACGCCGCGGGAGTGGATGCTTCCACGGGGTCGGCGTGCGCGGCGGGGGTGAACCGCGCCAGCCACGTGCTTGCCGCCATGGGAGTGGACGTGGAGGTCGCCCGCGGTGCCCTGCGGCTGACCTTCGGCTCCGAGACCACGATGGCGGACGCGGAACGCATCGCCGAACTACTGCCGCGGGTCGCCGAGCAGGCTCGAGCCGCCGGAATGGCCTAAGCGCGCCAAACCCGAGTAGGGTGCCACCCATGCGAGTAGTAGCAGCAATGAGCGGTGGTGTGGATTCGGCGGTCGCGGCCGCCCGAGCACTCGAAGCGGGCCACGAGGTTATCGGCGTGCACCTGGCGCTGTCCCAATCCCCGGAGGCCGTGCGCGCCGGTTCCCGCGGCTGCTGCTCTCTGGAGGACTCCGCGGATGCCCGCCGGGTCGCTGACAAGCTCGGCATCCCCTTCTATGTCTGGGACTTCTCCGACCGCTTCAAGGCCGATGTTATCGATAACTTCGTGGATTCCTACGCCATCGGGGAGACCCCGAACCCGTGTCTGCGCTGCAACGAGAAAATCAAGTTTGAGGCTCTGCTGGATCGCTCCATTGCGCTGGGCTTCGACGCCGTGGTCACCGGCCACTACGCGCAGCTCCACGATGGCGTGCTGCGCCGGGGTGTGGACGCGGACAAGGACCAGTCTTATGTTCTCGGCGTGCTCACCGACGAACAGCTGGCACACTGCATGTTCCCGGTCGGGGACACCGTCAAGCCCGAGATCCGCGAGGAGGCCGCCGACGCCGGCTTCGGGGTCGCCAATAAGCCAGATAGCCACGACATCTGCTTCATTCCGGATGGCCGAACTCAGGCATTCCTGGGCTCGAAGATCGGCCTGCGTCCCGGCCTGGTGCGGGACACCGGCGGGGAGACGGTGGCGGAGCACGACGGCGTGTACGGCTTCACCGTTGGCCAGCGCAAGGGGCTCGGCCTGCCGCGCGAAACGCTGGACGGCCGCCCACGCTATGTCACGGATATCGACGCCCACACGGGCACTGTGACCGTCGGCACCCGGGAGGACCTGCGGGTCGGCGGGATCATCGCCGACCGCCTCAAGCGCCTCGACCCGGAGGTACACGGCCGCGAATTCGATTGTGAGGTGCAGGTGCGCGCCCATGGCGGAGTGGTTCCTGCCCGCGCCCGGCTCGTCGACGACCCAACCCCGGTCACCCCGGCGGGTCGCGTGAAGGAGGCCGACGAGCTGCCGTGGCGCCTGGAGCTGGAGCTGTTGCAGCCCCTGGAGGGCGTGGCGCGTGGCCAGGCCGCCGTGGTCTATCGCCCCGACGAGGACGGGGACATCCTGCTGGGCTCCGGCACCATCCGCGCGACCACCGCCCTCGGAGCCCCGATTGAGGAACAACCCGCACCCGGCACCGTCGGCGCGGTGGACGCCGACGCCATCGAACAGGGCGAGGACGCCCAGCGATGACACGTCTCGGCTGGTGGGAGTCCTTCGCCACGACTCATCCGGACCAGAACAGTGCCCTGGAGGCCGCGCTTCTCCGTGGCGTCGATGTCGATGAGGATACCGGCGCGCCGGGCGGGATCTCCCTGCCCCGCATCCAGCCTGCAGGCCAGCCCGGTGTCAAGGACGTCGCCCTGGACGTCACCGCTCTGACCGCCGGTTTCGCGCAGCTCAACCTCGTGGCGAACCCGCGGGGATGGGAGATTAGCCACGGCGGCAGCCTGATCGGCCGCCAGACCCGGTCGTACCTTTCGGAGCTCCGAGACCTGGTGCCCGCGGTGCTCGCTGAGCGGCGCGCTCCGCGGATCATGCTGAACGCTGCCGGGCCCTGGAGCTTTGGCGCCACCGTGGAGCTGGCGGGTCACCCCATCGTGGCCGACCGCCCAGCCTTCCGGGATATCGCCCTCACGCTGGGCGCTGGGTTGGCGGAGACCGCCGAATGGCTGGCCAGCGCGACCGGCTCGGAGGTGTTCATCGGATTCCACGAGCCCGCCGTGCCGAAACTACTGGCCGGGCTGGCCGGGGCCACGCGGTGGGACCGGCTGGCCCCGGTGGATCCCGAGCACATCCTCGGCGTGTGGCAGCGACTGCTCGGCCAGCTGCCCGAGGGGGTTGGGGCCGTGCTGCACGAATGCCCGCCAGAGCTCTTCCGGGATATCCCGCAGGTGGGCTTTGACCGCGTCGGTGTGGCCGCCGAGCACCTCTTCGGCGAGCAGTCCACCTCGGAGCTCAAGGACGCCATTGGGTCCAGCGTCGGGGCGGGCCAGGGGATCGGCATCTGCGTGCCGCGCCCCACAGAGCCGCAGGGCTCCGCGGCGAACGAGGACGGTGCCGCCACGTACGCGGGCGCCGTCCAGCGCCTGTGGCAGGAATGGAGCTTCCCCGCGGAGCGGCTAGTCCAGCAGGTTGACCTCTGCGCGATCACCCCAGGGCTGGACAAGGTCGCTGTGAGCCCGGCCGTTGCAGCCACCTGGTCGGCGATCGCACGGATCGCCGCACGCAACCTCGCTGCGGGCTAAGCCTCACCCAGCAGGACAGCCAGGAACGACCAGGTTCGTAGGAGTGAAGCGTTGATCCCAGCGCTCCGGGACTAGTCCTCCTCGGCGTCTCCCTTGCCTGGCCCCTCGCTCAGCAGCTTGTGGAACCCGGCTTCGTCGAGCACCGGGATGCCCAGCTCCTCGGCCTTCGTGAGCTTCGAGCCGGCCTTGGCCCCGGCGACCAGATAGTCCGTCTTCTTGGACACGCTGCCGGTCGCCTTCCCACCGCGGGACTCGATGGCCTCCTTCGCGCTGCTGCGGTCGAAGTCCTCCAGCGTGCCCGTGACAACGATGCTCAACCCGGCCAGAAGGTCGGCCTGAATGGACCCGGCCGCGTCGGCAGAAGGCTGCTCGGTGACGTCCTGCTCCATCCGCACCCCGGCGGCCGCCCAGGCATCGACGATCTCCTGGTGCCAGGAGACCGCAAACCAGTCGCGGACGGATTCGGCGATGATGGGCCCCACCCCGTCGACGGTGGACATCGTCTCCACATCGGCGGCGGCGACGTCCGGAATGGAACCGTAGTGATTGGCCAGGGCCTTCGCCGCTGTCGGTCCGACGTGCCGGATGGACAGGGCGACGATGACGCGCCACAGATCGACCTCCTTGGCCGCCGCGAGCGTCGTCAACAACGTCTCGCCCTGCTTATTCAGCGCGCCGGACTTCGTCGTATACGCGTCCGTGCGGCGCAGATCCTCCTCCGTCAACGAGAACAGCCCCGTCTCGTCGGGTAGCACGCCGGAATGGATGAGGTCATAGGCGGCCTTCTCGCCGAGCGCGTCGATATCGAAGGCCCCGCGGCCGGCGATGTAGGTCAGGCGGGTGTGCAGCTGGCCGGGGCAGTAGCGGGTATTCGGGCAGCGCCAGTCCGCATCGTCTCCGCGGGCCGGGGCCAGGGGAGTGCCGCACTCCGGGCACAGGCTGCTGAAGAGGAACTCGCGCTCCGCACCATTTCGGGCGTCCTCCACCGGGCCCAGCACCTCCGGGATGACCTCCCCGGCCTTGCGGATCATGATCTCATCACCCAGGCGCACGCCCTTGCGGTGGGCCTCGGAAGGATTGTGCAAGGTCGCCATGGTCACGGTGGAGCCCGCGACGTACTTCGGCTCCATCACCGCATACGGGGTCGCCCGGCCGGTGCGCCCGATCCCTAGGCGGATGTCGTGCAGCCGGGTGCGGGCCTCTTCCGGCGGATACTTATAGGCGATCGCCCAGCGCGGGGCGCGGCTGGTTGTTCCGAGCCGCTGCTGGGACTCCGTGTCGTCGACCTTGATGACGAGGCCGTCCATCTCGTGATCCGCATCGTGGCGGTGGTCCGCCCAGTAGGCGACCTGTTCCAGGACCTCCTTGGCGCTGTGCACCTGTTTGGTATACGGGCTCACCGGCAGGCCCCAGGCTGCCAGCGCCTCGTAGGCCGCGTGCTGGGAAGCGGGGGTGAAGCCCTCGCGGGCACCGATGCCGTGACAGATCAGGCGCAGCGGGCGGCGTGCGGTCTCCGCCGGGTCTTTCTGGCGCATCGCGCCGGCCGCGGCATTGCGCGGATTCGCAAACATTTTCTGCCCCTCCGCCTGGCGCTGGGCGTTCATCTTCGCGAAGTCCTCGACGCGGATGAACACCTCGCCGCGGATCTCCACGATCTCCGGCACTGGGAAGTCCTCGGAAGGTTGCAGGCGCGCCGGGATATCGGAGAGGGTACGGGCATTGTGGGTGATGTCCTCGCCGGTCGTGCCGTCGCCGCGGGTGAGCGCGAGTTCCAGGACACCGTTGCGGTAAAGCAGGTTGATCGACGCGCCGTCGATCTTCAGCTCGGTGAGGTAGGTCTTGGCCGGGGTGCGATCCAGCCAGGAGCTCAGCTGCTCGGTGTCGAAGACATTATCCAGCGAGAGCATCGGCTCCTGGTGGTCCACGTTGCGAAACGGGCTGGACTCCGGAGGGGAGGGGGCAACCTCGGTGGTGGGGCTAGGGCCGGTCACCGCCTCGGGGTGGGAGTTCTCGAACTCCTGCAGGCGGGTGAGCAGGGCGTCGAACTCGGCGTCGGAGATCTCCGGATTGCCGTAGTAGTACACCTCGCGGTGGTGCCTGACCTGGTCCGCGAGGGACTGCCACTGCTGGGCCAGCTCAGCAAGGGCCGGGTCGGCGGACCCGGAATTGCTTGCGGCGGGCGAGGAATCGGAATCGTATTGAGTGCTCACGGGATCCAAGTCTATCGAGGATGCGCTCTGGCCTGTCTGGTGCTCCAGTTAGAGTAAGAATCATGACCGCAGCGCATTTCAATCCGGCTCACATGCTGAGCTTCGACCTAGAGACCACTGGCACCAATCCACTGTCCGCTCGCATCGTGACCAGCGCCATGGTGCGCATCCGCGGCAGTCAGGTGGAAGACGTCGAATTGCTCGCTGACCCTGGCGTCGAGATCCCCGAGCAAGCCAGCGCGGTGCACGGCATCACGACCGAATACGCCCGGGAGCACGGTAAACCGCACGACGAGGTTTTGGCGGAGACCATCCGGGCGATCCGGCAGGGATGGGAGGAAGGCGCGACTCTCGTGGTCTTCAATGCGCCCTATGACCTGACTGTGCTGCGCAGCCAAGACCCGAGCTTCACCGTGGACGGCCCAGTGATCGACCCGTTGCTGCTGGACCGCCACTTCGATCAATATCGCAAGGGCAAGCGCACACTGGGGGCGGTCTGCGAGCACTACGAGGTGGCCCTCGACAACGCGCACGAGGCCACCGCTGACGCAATCGCAGCGGCCCGTGTCGCATGGAAAATCGCCCGCGAGCACCCGGAGCTGACCCAGATGAGCGCCGACGAGCTCATGTTGAACCAGTCCACCTGGTACTACGAGCAGCAGTCCAGCTTGGCGGAGTACTTCCGATCGAAGGGTCGCGACGCCAACGTGAACACCAGCTGGCCGCTGCAATAGGTCGGTTGCCTATAATTTCTAAACATGTCTTCCTCACCACAGCCCACCGCAGCCGATTACCTCAAGGACATCGTCGCAGCGCCCGTCTACCGGGCCGCAAAACACACGCCCACCGACGCGATGCCTGTGCTGTCCAAGCGCCTGAACAACCGCGTGCTCGTCAAGCGCGAGGACCTGCAGCCAGTGCACAGTTTCAAGATTCGCGGCGCTTTCAACCGCATGGCTCAGCTGAGCCCGGAGGAACGCAATCGGGGCGTAGTCGCCGCATCCGCTGGTAACCACGCACAAGGGGTGGCCCTGTCCGGACGCGAGCTGGGTATCCAGACCACCATCGTGATGCCGGAGATCACCCCGCAGATCAAGGTCGCCGCGGTTCAGGGGCTGGGCGGCGGTGTCCTGCTGCACGGCGCCAACTTCGACGAGGCCAAGACGAAGGCCATCGAGCTCTCCGAGACCGAGGGCATGGTCTTCGTCCCACCCTTCGACGACGAGGCGGTCGTCGCCGGTCAGGGAACCATCGGCCTGGAGATTTTCCAGGACGTTCCTGAGATCGACCGCGTCTTCGTCCCCATCGGGGGCGGTGGCCTGGCTGCTGGTGTGGCGATCCTGCTCAAGCAGCTAAACCCCAAGATTCAGGTCATTGGAGTGGAGCCGGAGGAGTCCGCCTGCTTCGTCGCCGCTAAGAAGGCGGGTGAGCCGGTGGACCTGGCCTACACCAGCCTGTTTGCTGAGGGTGTGGCGGTCAAGCGCATCGGGGATGAGAACTTCCGCATCCTGAACGAGTGGCTGGATGACGTCGTGACCGTCACCTCCGACGAGATCAGCGCGGCGATCAAGGACATCTTCGACGATACCCGCGCGATCGCCGAGCCCGCCGGCGCGGTGGCGCTGGCAGGCCTCAAGCGCTACTGCGCCGAGCACGAGATCACCGATGAAACGCTCGTCCACGTGCTCTCGGGCGCCAATGTCAACTTCCACTCCCTGCGCTATGTTTCCGAGCGCGCGGAGCTCGGTGAGGGCAGCGAGGCCCTGTTCGGCGTGACAATCCCCGAGGCTAAGGGCGCGTTCCTGGACTTTTGCACCGTCCTGGGTAGCCGCGCGGTCACCGAGTTCAGCTACCGCGTGGGGGAGACCGACGAACCAGCGAAGATCTTCGTCGGTGTGCAGCTTAAGGGTGGCCACCAGGAGCGGGAATCCATCCTCACCGACTTGGCTGCGGCTGGTTACGGGGTGGTCGACCTCTCCGAGGACGAGGTGGCCAAGGAACATGTGCGGTACATGATTGGCGGCCAGCCGCCGCACGCTGTGACCGAGAGCGTGTTCGCTTTCGAGTTCCCGGAGCACCCGGGTGCCCTCATCCGTTTCCTGGAGGTGCTGGGAACCCGGTGGAATGTGTCGGCCTTCCACTACCGCAGCATCGGCATGGACTATGGCCGCGTGCTCGCCGCGTTCGAGAATGTGGAGGGGGACCCAGAGTTCGCCGAGCACCTGGAGAAGCTGGGCTATCACGCCACTGAGGTCAGCTCCAGTCCAGCTTATCAGTTCTTCCTGAAGGCCTAAGCCACTTCCGCTCCTGGCAGCCCAACCCGAGCTGGCTTACTCCCAGCGGGGCCCTCTCCAATGGGGCCTGCCTGGTTGGAGCCCGCCCCCGACGGTCGGTACACCCGGCTGCGGGGGCTTTTTGCATTATCCGGCGAAGAACGCGCCCAGGATGCTGCCCAGCTGCCGCAGGTGCTCGACCTCGGAGAGCAGGAAGTCCGGGCCACCTGGGCGTCCCACGATGAGGATTAGCGAGGAACCCTCGATGGGGGTGGCAGCGAGGGCGGAGTCCATGACCGCCCAGGGCTCGGGGATCCAGTCCTCCTGCTCAGTGTTGAGTACGCGGGCCTCGAGCACTGGCGCGGAGTCCAGCTCCTGGCCGTTGTCCTCAGGCGCCGCGCTCGAGGCGGCGATGCGGTGGGTGCGGGGATCCGTGTCCAACACGATGGCCCAGCCGGCGGACATGGAACGCGGTAGATCCGCCATCAGCGTTTCCAGAGCCTCTGCGGGGCGGGACCGTCGCGCCGCGATGGAGGCCAGCATCTGCACCTGGCCCCGGCGGTCGATCGAGCCGGAGAACGGGCGGATGGAGTCGACGAACACGCCCTCGACTTCCTGGGCTGCGGTGATCAAGACGTCCGGCAACGTGCCGTGGGGCAGATCCACGACGATGTCGTCAACGACGACAATCTCGTTGGGCAGGGAGTCGTCCTCGTCGTAGCCGACGATGTCGACGCCTTGGATGTTGCCGTCGACGTTGCCGAGCGCCTGGGCGATTTTGCCGAGGGCGCCGGGCGAATCGGGTACGCGCACGCGCATCAAATAAGACATGCCTAAAGTCTAGCGATCCGAGCGAAAAACTTAAGGAGTTCTTTTCCGGCCGGGGCATGCTAGGTGAACGTGGCAGGGCTTGACTAGAGTTATGGGCATGTCTGAAATTTCCCGCGAAAATGTTGCCCACTTGGCCAAGCTGGCGCGCCTGGAGCTCTCGGAAGATGAGCTGCAGAGCTATGCCGACCAGATCGACGACATCATCGAGCACGTCGCCGCGATCTCCAAGGTCGATACCGAGGGCGTTGATCCGCTGAGCCACCCGACTCAGAACGTCGATGGTGCTGTCTCCGTGATGCGCGAGGACGTCGTCATGCCCGTGCTGACCGCCGAGCAGGCCCTGGACCAGGCACCGGCAGTGCAGGATCAGCGCTTCCAGGTTCCACAGATCCTCGCCGATTAACCTGCCTTAGCTTTGTGCCTGGCTGGCACGCCGGAATAACAACACCAACTCCACGCAGCGAACCCACGTTCGCAGATGATTACAGCTCAAAGGATTATTGATGACTGAAGCTCAGCGCCTGACGGTCGGGGAGCGTACGGACTCCGACTTCACGACCTGGACCGCCGCCGAACTGGCAGAGAAGATTCACTCGCGGGAAATCAGCTCTGTCGAGGTGACCCAGGCTCACCTGGACCGCATTAGCGACGTTGATGGGGAGATCAACGCCTTCATTCACGTCAGTGCCGACGAGGCACTGGCTGCCGCCCACAACGTCGACGCCGCCATCGCCGCGGGTGATACGCCGACCTCGAGCCTGGCCGGCGTGCCGCTCGCGCTGAAGGATGCCTTCGTCACCACCGACGCGCCCACCACCTCCGGGTCGAAGATGCTGGAAGGCTACATGAGCCCCTACGACGCGACGCTGACCTTGCGTCTGCGCAGCGCTGGCATCCCGATCCTGGGCAAGACCAACATGGATGAGTTCGCGATGGGCTCCTCCACCGAGAACTCCGCTTATGGCCCGACCCGTAACCCGTGGGATCTGGAGCGTACCCCGGGTGGTTCCGGCGGTGGCTCCTCCGCGGCGCTGGCTGCGGGCATGGCTCCGCTGGCTATCGGCACGGACACGGGTGGTTCCATCCGCCAGCCGGCCGCGCTGACCAACACCGTGGGCGTGAAGCCGACCTACGGCACCGTGTCCCGCTACGGCCTTATCGCCTGCGCTTCCTCCCTGGATCAGGGTGGCCCGGCGGCCCGCACGGTCAAGGACACCGCTCGCCTGCACCAGGTCATCGCGGGCTTCGACCAGAATGACGCCACGTCCTCCCGCCACGAGATCGCCGATGTCGTCGCAGCCGCTAAGCAGGGTGCAAACGGCGACCTCAAGGGCGTGAAGGTTGGTGTGGTCAAGCAGTTCCAGCAGGCAGAGGCCCTGCAGGTGGGCGTGCGTGAGCGCTACGAGGCCAACCTGGAGCAGCTGAAGTCCCAGGGTGCGGAGCTCATCGAGGTCGACTGCCCGAACTTCGACCACGCGCTGAACGCCTACTACCTGATCCAGTTCTCCGAGATCTCCTCCAACCTCGCCCGCTTTGACGGAATGCGTTACGGCCTGCGCGCCGGCGACGACGGCACCCGCAGCGCCGATGAGGTCATGAGCCTGAGCCGTGCGGAGGGCTTCGGCCCGGAGGTTAAGCGCCGCATCATGCTGGGTACCTACGCGCTCTCCGTCGGTTACTACGATGCCTACTACCTGCAGGCACAGCGCGTGCGTAATCTCGTCGCGCAGGACTACGCCAAGGCCTTCGAGCAGGTGGACATCATCGCCGCGCCGACGACCCCAACCACCGCGTTCAAACTCGGCGAGCTGGTCGACGACCCACTGCAGATGTACCTCTTCGACCTGTTCACCCTGCCGCTGAACCTTGCCGGCGTCTGCGGCATGTCCCTGCCGGGCGGCCTGAGCAGCGATACCCAGCTGCCGACGGGCCTGCAGCTGATGGGCCCAGCCCACGGCGAGGATCGCATCTACCGCGTCGGCTCCGCCTTCGAGGCCGGTCGCGAGAACTAAGGCCCCGCGAACTAAGCACGCAGGCAGCGGCCCCACACCCCAGATTCGATTTGGGCGTGGGGCCGCTGGCGTACAGTAGACCCTATGGTTACTACGGGTGATGGCTGGGCAATTGGCGTCGATGGCTCCCGCAGGTGGGGGACCCTGGGGGCAGCCGGGCTGTTCCTGTGCGCCCCGGCCGAAGACTCCGCCGAGCCGGTCGTCCTGATGCAACACCGTGCCTGGTGGACCAACCGCGGGGATACCTGGGCGCTGCCGGGAGGCGCGATCGACCACGGCGAGTCTCCCGAGCAGGGCGCGATGCGTGAGACTCAGGAGGAGACCGGGATCGACCCCGCGGACGTCACCGTCCTGGACACGCTAGTTACCTCCCGCGTCGAGCTGGACCACGTGCTGCGCCGCGAAGCCGTCCTCCCGGAGGAAGAGCACTTGCTGGATCCGGTGCGCGCCATGATCGAGCGAGACGGCGATGTCCGCCAGGCGCTGCAGGAACAGCCCATTCACCACCCGGAACACGGGGGACGTGCGGTCTTCGGGCTCGGCGCCAAGTTCTGGTGGGAGGTGCTCGACGAGACCGTGACCGAGTGGCGGTATAGCACCGTCATCGCGCGCGCTGAGCACCCGCTGGACTTCATTCTCACCGAGGAATCCACGGACCTTCGCTGGCAGCCGCTCTCACAGCTGGAGGAGCTCAACCTCATGCCCGAATTCCGTGCCACGCTGCCGGAGGTCCGCCAGCGGGTGGCGTGGCTCTGGGGCTAGAGCTCGAACCCTGCTCCAAAACTGTCCCCGCCGGAGCCGGACGGGACTGATCTGGCGATCCCGCCTGGCGTGGAGGTGCGATCGGGTAGGTGATTAGATGGTGCCTGTGACTGCGCATAAGTACCCAACGCTTCCGCTGAACAGTAAGGCAGCCTGGCGGGCGCTGACCGCCCTGTGCATCGGTTTCTTCATGATCCTACTGGATCAATCGATCGTGGCTGTTGCCACGCCGGATCTGCAGTCACAGCTGGGCGCCACCTATAACCAGGTCATCTGGGTGACCTCGGTGTATCTGCTCTTTTTCGCCGTTCCGCTGCTGGTCACCGGACGGCTGGGAGACCGGTACGGGCCGAAGAACGTCTACATCGTGGGCATGGTGATCTTCACACTGTCCTCACTGGCGTGCAGCTACTCCGTGACGATCGAGTGGCTGATGCTCTCCCGGGCGGTGCAGGGGCTCGGCGCGGCACTGCTGACCCCGCAGACCATGTCGGTGATCAACCGGATCTTTCCGCGGGAGAAGCGGGGCGCAGCCATGGGGGTGTGGGGAGCCGTGGCCGGCCTATCCACGATGATGGGGCCGATTCTGGGAGGGATTATCACCTCCACGCTTTCATGGCATTGGATCTTCCTGGTCAACGTGCCGATCGGCATCCTGTCCATCGTGTTGGTTGTGGCTTGGGTGCCGCCCTTCGAACCCACCGATAAGCCCATCGACGGGATCTCAATGGCCCAGTCCATGCTCGCGGTCAGCTGCCTTATTTTTGCGATTCAGCAGGGCGAGACCGTTGGCTGGGCATGGTGGATCTGGGTCGTGATGGCCGTAGGTATCGCCATCGGAGTGCTCTTTTTCCACCGACAGGCCCGGCTCACCCATGGTGCGAAAAGTAAGGATCCGGTCCTGCCGACCACGCTGTTTTCCCGCCGCAGCTTCGCGATGGGAAACCTCGCTATCTTCACGATGGGCTTTGCCACCGCGAGCATGATGCTGCCGCTGATGATGTACCTGCAGCAGGTCCACGGACTCTCCGCGATGACGGCTGTGGCCTATGTGTTGCCCATGTCCGTCCTGGCATTGCCGCTGTCACCCTGGATCGGTTGGCTCATCGACCGGAAGGACGCCCGGCCCATCGCCGTCACCGGCTTCGTGTTCATGATTGCCGGGATAATCGGGCTGTTTTTCTGCCTTCGTCCGGGAGGGACAGCTGGGGCAATCATCGTGCCCATGCTGCTGCTGGGGGCGGGTAACGCTGCCTTCTGGTCGCCCAATTCTGCGATGACGCTGCGGGACTTGCCTCCCCACCTGGCCGGTGCCGGGTCGGGGGCGTATAACACTATCCGCCAGGTTGGTGCGGTCACCGGCGTGGCCGTGGTGGGAGCTGTCCTCCAGGTGCGCTTGAGCTACTACGGCGACGCAGCGGGGGAGCAGCTTGCCTATGCCTTCGGCCAGTCCTTCCTCCCGATTGCTGCTGCACTGCTGGTCGGGCTCGTGGCTACGGCCCTCTCGGGGAGTGCCAAGCCAGGACCAGGCCCGCGCCACTAGTGTTGCTGGCATAAGGCTGCAACGTAACCACACGTGCCGGTGGCACAGCTCGGGAGGAGAACTCGAAGATATGCGTATCGCGATTTTGACCAGTGGTGGGGATTGCCCCGGCTTGAACGCAGTGATCCGTGGTGTCGTGCGCACCGCGGGTGCCGCAGGTGTTGAGGTCATCGGCTTCGAAGATGGCTACCAGGGGCTGGTGGAAAACCGTGTGGTCCCGCTGTATGACGACGCCTACATCGACCGCATCATTCGTTACGGCGGCACGATTCTCGGTACCGGCCGGCTCCACCCCGATAAGTTCAAGGCTCAGATCGACACGATCAAGGCCAACCTCGCGGAGCATGAGGTCGACGCGCTGATCCCGATCGGTGGTGACGGCACCCTGCGGGGCGCGCAGTTCCTGCACGATAACGGCATCCCGGTCGTGGGCATCCCGCAGACCATCGATAACGACGTCGATGGCATGGATTACACCTTCGGCTTCGACTCCGCCGTCGCCGTGGCCACCGAGGCCATCGACCGCCTGCACACCACTGCAGAATCCCACAAGCGCGTCATGATCGTTGAGGTGATGGGCCGCCACACCGGCTGGATCGCCCTGCACGCAGGCATGGCCGGTGGTGCCCACGACGTCCTGCTGCCGGAGTTCCCCTTCGATATCGACGAGGTCTGCGCCCGCATGGAGAAGCGCTTCGAGCAGGGCGAGCGCTATGGGATCATCTGTGTGGCAGAAGGCGCGGAACCGAAGGGCGGCAACCTGGACGGCCAGGGGGATGGTGAGGAGGAACTCGATGAATTCGGGCACGTCAAGCTTCAGGGCATGGGCTACCAAGTGGCCCGAGCCGTGGAAAAGCGGCTTGGCGTGGAGGTGCGCTCCTCCGTTCTGGGGCACCTGCAGCGCGGCGGCACACCGACTGCCTTCGACCGGGTGCTGGCCACCCGCTGTGGAGTCAATGCCACCAAGGCGGTGCTCGAAGGCAAGACCGGAAAAGTGGCGGCCCTGCACGGCGAGAAAATCGATCTTATCGACTTCGATCAGGCCGTCGGGCGGGTGAAGTCCGTGCCCGACTACCGCTACCAAAACCTTCAGGGCCTGCTGGGTTAAAAGCGCCCGAGCCGATTACAGATGACCGGTGGCAAAGGTACTAAGATGGGCGCCATGACTGCGCAGTTGTATGACTATTCCGACGATGTGATGGATTTCGATGAAGTGCTGGAGCGCTTCGAACCCGTGATGGGAATGGAGGTCCACGTCGAGCTGTCCACGAACACCAAGATGTTCTCCACCTCGACCGCGGCCTTCGGCGGGGATCCGAATACCCACGTGGACCCGTGCAGCCTGGGTCTGCCGGGCGCACTGCCGGTCGTTAACAAGCAGGGCGTGGAGTGGGCCATCAAGATCGGACTTGCGCTCAACTGCAAGATCGCGCCGTACTCCCGTTTCGCGCGCAAGAATTACTTCTACCCGGACCAGCCGAAGAACTACCAGATCAGCCAGTACGACGAGCCGATCGCCTACGACGGCTACCTGGACGTCGTCCTTGATGACGGCACCGAGTGGCGCGTCGAGATCGAGCGCGCCCACATGGAGGAGGACACCGGCAAGCTGACCCACCTCGGTGGCGCCTCCGGCCGTATTCACGGTGCGACGGCCTCCTTGGTGGACTGCAACCGCGCCGGCGTGCCGTTGATTGAGATCGTCACGAAGCCAATCGAGGGCGCCGGCGAGCGGGCCCCGGAGATCGCCCGCGCCTACGTCACCGCGCTGCGCGACCTGGTCAAGGCTCTTGGCGTGTCCAACGCGCGCATGGACCAGGGCTCCATGCGCGTGGACTCGAACCTCTCCCTGCGCGAGAAGGGCAGCACGGAGTTCGGTACCCGCACCGAGACCAAGAACATCAACTCCCTGCGCTCCGTGGAGCAGGCCGTGCGCTTCGAGATGCAGCGTCACGCCGCGTGCCTCGTCAACGGCGTGGAGATCCAGCAGGAGACCCGCCACTACCAAGAGGATGGCACCACCTCGAAGGGCCGTCCGAAGGAGTCGATGGCGGACTACCGTTACTTCAACGACCCGGACCTGCCGCCGGTGCTCGCGCCGGAGGAGTGGGTCGAGGAGATCCGCGCGACCCTGCCGGAGATGCCGTGGATCCGTCGCGCCCGTATCCAGAAGGAGTGGGGCCTGCCGGATGCGGAGATGCGTGACCTCGTCAACGCTGGCGCGCTCGACCTGATTGTTGAGACCACCGAGGCTGGCGCGGATCCGGCGGATGCCCGCAGCTGGTGGGTGGCCTACCTGGCGCAGAAGGCTAACGAGCAGGGTGTGGAGCTCGAGCAGCTCGACATCACCCCAGCGCAGGTCGCCCGCATCATCGAGCTGGTTAAGGAAGGCAAGCTGACCACCAAGCTCGCCCGCCAGGCCGTGGACGGCGTGCTGGCAGGGGAGGGTGACGTTGACCAGGTGGTCAAGGATCGTGGCCTGGAGGTCGTCCGCGACGACGGCGCGATCGAGGCCGCTGTCGACGAGGCCTTGGCAGCAAACCCGGACATCGTGGAGAAGTACCGCGCGGGTAATAAGAAGGTCACCGGTGCGATTGTGGGCGCCGTGATGAAGGCCACCAAGGGCAAGGCTGACCCGGCACAGGTCAACAAGCTGATCGCCGAGAAGCTGAACTAGCCAGGCCTGCAGCCTGCGGTCGCGTAATGTGACGCGCGGTTACTCGCACACAAGCCTCCGGGCCCCGAGAGAAATCGGGTCCGGAGGTTTCTTGTTTTTCCGGGCATTGAATGGGGATGAGAATGTAGCGTGTTTGGTATGGAAACTAAGTATCAAGGTCTGAATGTTCCCCTGACTCCGCTGCGCTTCCTGGAGCGCAGCGCCAATATTTTCCCAGAAGCCACGGCCTGCATCGATGGAGTGCGCCGTATCAGCTTTAAGCAGTTCCGAGAGGATGCGGAGGCCTTCGCTCGCGCACTGCGGGCCAATGGGCTGGCGCGTCACGACCGGGTAGGAGTGCTTGCCCCTAATAGCTACGAGGCACTGCTGGCACAGTTCGCCGTGCCGCTTGCTGGGGGAGTGACCGTGCCTATCAACACCCGGCTCGCGGCTGCCGAGGTGGCCTATATTCAAGGCCACGCTGGGTTTCATGTCCTCATCGGTGCTGCCGACCTGCTAGCGGGAGTGGTTGAGGAATTGCCCAATGGGCTGCGGCTGCTGGAGATCCCAGAGTTGGACGGCACTCAACCCGGGAGCTTCCCCTCTTTCGCGGACTTCATCGCATCCCACCGGGAGGGTGAGGGGCTGAGCTACCGTGTGGCTGACGATAACGAGCCCATCGCGATCAACTACACCTCTGGCACGACCGGTAGGCCCAAGGGTGCTGTGTATACGCACCGCGGGGCGTATCTCAACGCCATCGGCGAGGTCAATGCGCAGAAATTCGCTAGCGACAGCGTCTATCTATGGACGCTGCCCATGTTTCACTGCTCCGGCTGGTGTACCGGCTGGGCGGCGATGGCGGTCTCGGCAACCCAGGTGACGCTCCGGGCCGTGCGAGGGCCGGAGATGTGGCGCTTGATCGCCGAAGAGGGGATCACTCACATGTGCGGGGCTCCTGCGGTGCTCACTACGCTGGTCGACGATGAGAACAAGCGGCGAGTGAAGAACCTCAGGATCGTGACCGCAGGAGCGCCGCCGAGCCCCACCATCATTACCCGGTGCGAAAACCTCGGTATCGAGGTGACGCACGTTTATGGGCTGACGGAATCCTATGGGCCGTTTACCGTATGTGAGCCACAGCGAGAGTGGTCGGATATGACTGTCCGGCGTCGCGCGGTGCTCAAGGCTCGGCAGGGAGTTGCTCTGATTACCAATGAAGAAGTGCTGGTGATCGAGCAAACCGATGAGAATGATGATTCGATTGTCGAGGTGCCTAGCGATGGTGCCACGATGGGCGAGATCGTCATGACCGGCAATGGAGTGATGGCCGGCTATTTCGAGGACGAGGAGGCCACCCGAATCGCCTTCCGGGGTGGGTATTTCCACACTGGCGATCTGGGCGTCAAACACCCCGATGGCTATATCCAGTTGCTGGATAGGGCCAAGGATGTGGTGGTGAGCGGTGGTGAGAACATTTCCACCATCGAGGTTGAGCAGGCCATCGTCAGTTACCCAGATGTTTCCGATTGTGCGGTGATTGGGGTTCCGGACGAAAAGTGGGGTGAGCGGCCGCGTGCGTACGTGGTGCTGCGATCAGAGGCTCGAGGGGATGATCCGGAGGCGATCTCTGAGGCGATTATCGCCCACTGCCGGGTAAACATGGCGGGCTATAAGGTGCCCAGGGATATCGTCATTCTCGATGAGCTGCCCCGAACCTCGACGGGCAAGGTGCGTAAGAAGGAGCTGCGTGATGAGGCGTGGCAAGGGAAGGAAGCCAAAATCCACTAACTGCCGTTTGGCGGCGAAGGGAGGCGAGGGGCGGCGACCTGCGAAAATATTGAAAATGGCTATCAATTAGGGTAGGTTCGCGGTGTGCAGAAACGTCGTCTTAGCTCGCCGGCGCTAGCAATCTCCATCGCGGCGACCCTGGCGGCAGCCCTATTCATTGCAGCACTCGCGATCGGTCCGGTCACGATTGCGGTGCCGGACGTGCTGGCAAGTGTCTGGGCCCATGTCACCGGTGCGGGCGGGCGCGCTAGACAGGACCCCGAGCTGGGGAGCGCTTATAACGTCGTGGCGACTATCCGTTTGCCCCGCGCAATCATCGCCGCCCTCGTGGGAGCCGCTTTGGCTGTGGCTGGAACGGTGATGCAGGCAGTCTTCCGCAACCCGCTGGCAGACCCCGGCATCATTGGTGTGTCTGCCGGGGCGGCGACTGCGGCGGTGTTGGCCATCGTCACCGGATTCAGTGCGGTAGCCGCCTGGGCGCTGCCGGCCTCGGCCTTCCTTGGCGCGCTGGGGGGCCGTGGCCATCGTGCAGCTGGCCGCGGCGATGCGAGGGGGTGGGCCGGCCACTCTTGTACTCGTCGGTATCGCGCTGAGTGCGTTCTTGGGAGCGGTCACCGCGGCAGCGATCGCCAACGCTCCCTCGGACTCGGATATTCGCGGCGTAGCCTTCTGGCTCAATGGCGATCTTGTGGCCCGCACCTGGGAACACGTCGCCATCGCCAGCCTGCCGATCGTGCTTGGTATTGCGATTCTGTTGTTCTTCAGCCGGGACCTCAACATCCTGCTGATGGGGGATCAGGCTGCCCGTACCACGGGTGTGAACGTGCGGCGGGTCCGTGTTTTCACTCTGACGCTCGCCGCGCTGATCACCGCGTCGGCGGTGGCTGTGTCCGGCGTGATTGGGTTCGTTGGACTCGTGGTGCCCCACCTCATCCGGCTGCTCATCGGCCCGAATCACAAGGTCTTACTGCCCACCGCCGCACTAGCCGGAGCGGCCTTCCTGCTGGCGGCAGACACGATCGCCCGCATGCTTTTCGCACCCGTCACGCTGCAAACCGGAACAGTCGTGGCCTTCATCGGCTCACCGATTTTCCTCTGGCTGCTGCTGCGCGGACGCCGCTCGGTGGGGTGGTCCGCATGATTGATGCTCGTATCACCGTTCCGGGCATCCTCACTGATGTCCCCGTATCGGCCGAACCCGGGCAGGTCACTGGGATCATCGGCCCCAACGGCGCCGGAAAATCGACGTTGCTGCGTGGCGTCTGGCTGGATGCGGGCTCCTCTGACCGGCAGCGCGCCCGGCGAATGGCGGTCGTGCCCCAAGACACGACGATGAGTTTCGACTTCTCTGTCGCCGAGGTCGTCCAGTTCGGACGCCACCCCCACGTGTCGCGCTTCCAGCAGTTCTCGGATTCCGATGCCCGGATCGTGGAAGACTCGCTGGCGAGGGTGGGGATCGAGCATCTGAAGGAGAAATCGGTCAATCAGATTTCGGGCGGGGAGCGCCAGCTGGTTCATGTCGCCCGCGCGATCGCGCAGGACGCCCCGATCCTGCTGTGTGACGAGCCGACCAGCGCGCTCGACCTTAAGCACCAGGTGCGCGTGCTCACGTTGCTGCAGGAGCAGGCGCAACAGGGCAAGACCGTGGTGGTCGTCCTGCACGACCTGACCCTGGCGGCGCGGTACTGCGACCGGCTCGTCCTCATGGCAGAGCGGAACGTGGCGGCCACGGGGCCACCCGAGGCGGTGCTTTCAGCGGAGCGGGTATCCGAGATCTACGACGTCCCTGTGGACATTAGGCCCGACCCGGTGACGGAGAGCCTGCGAGTCACCCCGCTCTGACACCGCGTAACACCCCGTGGTGGTGGGCCGTCCGCTGCATCCGGGGACTTCCGGAACCCGAATCCCACGGTGGCGGAGCACGGAACGGCTACGCCCCGAAACCTAAGACAAAAGACTTTAAGGATGAGAATGACTATTGCCCTTAAGCACTGGCGTCGCGCGCTAGTTGTGATGTCCAGGGACGTTGTTGAGTCGGTCGAAGGGTACGCCGCCAATCGCAGAGTGGTGTCGGTGGTGGTTGTAGAAGTGGAGCCAGCCGGGCAGCGCCAGGCGTCGTTCGGCCTCTGAACCGTAAAACCTGGCATAGGCCCAGCCGTCCCCGAGCGTGCGGTGGAATCGCTCGATCTTCCCGTTCGTCTGCGGCCGGTAGGGGCGTGTCCGCTTGTGTCGGATGCCGAGCCGAGCGCAGAAGTCCCTCCATGCGTGGGATCTGTATGCCGACCCGTTGTCGGATAGGACTCGCTCGACGGTCACGCCTCGTTCGGCGAACCAGGCCACGGCGCGTTCGAGAACTCCCACCGCTGTGCTCGCCTGCTCATCCGACCAGATTTCTGCGTATGCGACGCGGGAGTGGTCGTCGATGACTGTGTGAACGAACGCCGTCCCGGTGCGCGGCTTGTGATCTTTTCCTCGTGGTAATCCCGGAGTCGCGAGCTTGTTCCGTGCGCCTTGCTGCCGACCTACGTAACGATGTCCACCGCCGTCGGGGATGTTGCCGAACTTCGTGACATCGACATGAATCAACGATCCCGGATGAGGATGCTCATATCGCCGCAATGGCTCGCCAGTGACACGATCGATATGCGAGAGGCGGTTCACGCGGCAACGGACGAGGACCGCGTGAACAGTCGACGTCGAGAGACCAAGTCGCGCAGCGATCTGGGCTGGCCCCAGTCGAAGCCGCCAGCGCAGGTTGATGATCTTCTTCTTGACATGCTCGGGCGTCCTGCCTGGGATCCGGTGCGGCTTGCTGGAGCGATCCTGCATCCCAAACTCACCCTCTTCCCGGTAGCGGCCTGCCCATTTCCGGGCAGTGATCGGGGAGACCATGAACATCTTTGCGGCGATCGTGGCCGGATAGCCGTCTTCGACAATCAGCCGAGCTAACCGGAGACGGGCACGAGGAGTGAGAAGAGCGTTCGGATGGGTCATCAATTGGCCTCCGCCGCGGTCTTCGTAAGCGCGCGTCTGGTGAGAAGCATGATGACGAGAGCGATCGCTGTCAGCACCGAAGCGACCCAAACCGGCGCGAGCAGCCCCAGCCCGGTCGCGAGCCCGAGCGCACCAAGCACGGGCCCCGCTGCAGCTCCGATATTCAATGCTGCGGTTGCGTACGAACCGCCCATCGTTGGCGCACCCGATGCTGCATACAGCACACGCGTGATCAGAGTACTGCCGACGCCGAACGACAGGAATCCCTGAACGAGGACGAGGACGATAAGCGCAACGGGATGAGATGCGACCACTGCCAACACGATCCAGCCTGTCAGCAATAGCGGTCCGCCGACTGCGAGCACGAGGCCAGGTCGTTGATCTGATAGTCGTCCTGCGATCGTGACGCCAAGGAACGATCCGATGCCGAACATCACCAGCGCGACGGACACCCACGCTTCGGCCAAGCCCGCGGTCTCGGTCACGATGGGTGCCAGGAAGGTGAATGCCGCAAAGGTCCCTCCGTTGATCAGCGCTCCGAGTGCCATGGCCAGGATGAGCCGCGGCGTCGCCAACTGGCTGAGCTCGACACGGAGCCTTGGTGAGGTCGCGCTAGTCTCGCTCCGACCAACATTGTTCGTGACGCCACGAATGACTCCAACGGCCGCGGGAATACAGAGGATGGCGATCGCCCAGAACGTCGTTCGCCAGCCCAGCGCTGTGCCGAGCAGTGCCCCGGCGGGGACGCCCACGACGGTTGCGATCGTCGTGCCGGAGAGCAGGATCGACAGTGCACGCCCCTTCTGGTTCGCTGGCACGAGGGTAGTGGCCGTGCTCAGTGCTACGGCGAGGAATCCTGCGTTTGCGAGAGCGCTGAGCACCCGGGTGATGAGCAGGAGAGAGAACACTGGTGTCATCGCTCCGATGACGTGGCTTCCCGCGAACACGAGAAGGCAAACGATCAATGTGAGCCGCGGTGGCCAACGGCGAGCGAATGCCGCCATCACTGGCGCGCCGACGACCATACCGACTGCGAATGCGGAGGTCAGCAGGCCCGCAGTGCCGACCGAGACGTCAAGTTCGGTCGCGATCGCGGGGAGCAATCCCGCGAGCATGAATTCTGAAGTGCCCATGACGAAGACCGCCAGGGCAAGCATGTAGAGGGCAAAAGGCATCGAGTACTCCGAGGTGTGAGATCAAGAAATGGTTCTTCTTGTCACCACGGCCAGCGCCCCGGGTACGCCAGACATACGCCCACACAGATCGTGGGCGTCGTAACTAGTGGTTCAAGGGGCTGGCGGTGTGACCGACAACCCCTGACCTGTCTGATTCGGGACTCGACATGCCCCAAACTCTAACATGCCTTCAATGGCAAGCGGTCTGGACAGATACTTCTTGAATCGGCACGGTGTCATTACGGGCGGGGGCCAGAACAACGTCCCTGGACATCACAGCTAGTCGCGCTAACCCTGCCGCTGTTCACCTTCGCCGCGTCCTGCTCCTCGGCCGAGGACGACAGCGCCGCGCAGGCGACGCAGGGTTCGGAGGAAAGCCGCAGCGCGGAATCCGCCGAGTCCGGAGAGGCGGTCACCAAGCCGCAACGCATCGCCTCCCTGTCCTCCGATGCGACCAGCCTGCTCGCGGAGCTCGTCGATCACGAACGCATCGTGGCATCCCCGGCGACGCCTGGCAGCAAGCCGGTCGGTGAGACCGCGCTTCCCGATGGGGTGCACGCGGACCCGGAACAGGTGCTGGCGCTCAACCCAGACCTGGTCGTGCTGACCGAGCGTCACGGGCCCGAAGGTTCGGCTGCGGATCTGCTCGCCAACAGCGGGGTGAAGGTTCACACCTTCAAGGACTCCGATTGGAGCTCCATCGACAGCCTCATGGAGAGCATGAACGTGCTCGGCGAGCTGACTGGCGAGAAGGAAAAGGCCCAGGAGCTGAGCGCGAAGATCGGCGAGCGACGCGATGAGATCGTGAGCGCACTGGACACAAAGGCCAAGCCCCGCGTCCTGCTGCTCATGGCTCGCGGCGGTAAGAAGATGATTATGGCGCCGTCCACGATGGCCAGCGGTCTTGTCAAGGAGGCTGGTGGCGAGCTGATCTCCGAGGCCGAGGGCATGCGGGGTGCGGCGCCGGCAGACCCGGAACGCATCGCCGCGCTTGCTCCGGACGTCATCCTCGTCGAAGACTTCCGCGGACAGGGTAAGGAGGCCTTCGCGGACCTTCTGGACCAGCCGGCGATAGCCGAGCTGGGCGCCCGGGTGGAGCTGATCTCCCCGGCAACCACCGGTGCCTCCGCGGGCTCGAAGATCACCACGGGGCTGGAGGACGTCGCCGAGAAGATCGGCACGAAGCGAAACTAACGACGCGCCGGGTTAGGCGAAGGCTCCGGCCTCGTCACCGGCTAGCACGTCCTCACCCTGGGGAGCGCCCGGGGCGGTGCCCTCGCCGAACGGGGTGCCCGGGAGCTCCTCGCGACCGTGTTCGGTGTAGAAAATCTCCGGGCTTGGGCCGACCGGGACCACACCGGTGGGGTTGATGTCCGTGTGCACCAGGAAATAATGGTCCTTGATCTGCTGGAAGTTTGTGCTGTCACCGAAGCCCGGCGTCTGGAAGAGATCGCGGAGGTAGCCCCACAGGTGTGGCATCTCCGAGATCTTGTTGCGATTGCACTTGAAGTGGTTGTGATACACCATGTCGAAGCGGACCAGGGTGGGGTAGAGGTACACATCCGCCAAGGTGATGTGATCGCCGACGAGGTAGCGACGGGTGCTCAGGCGTTCCTCCAGCCAGTCGAGGGTGGCGAAAAGCTCATTGAACGCCTTTTCATAGGATTCCTGGGAGCCGGTGAACCCCGCGCGGTAGACGCCGTTGTTGACGGTGCGGAAGACGCGATCGTTGATCTCGTCGATCTCTGCGCGCAACGCCTCCGGGTAGAGGTCCGGGGCTCCCGGGCGTTGATAATCAGTCCATTGGGTGGCGAGGTCCTCGACGCTGCTGAAGAAATCATTGCTCACCACCGACTTCGACGCGACCTCCACCATGGCCGGCACAGTGATGCCGCGAGGGTAATCCCGGTAGCGGTTGAGATAGGCATCGCGGAGCTTGCCGATCTTCAGCACGGGGTCGATGGAACCCTCGTCGAGGTCGAAGGTCCAGGACTTCCAGTCGTGGGTGGGACCGGCCAGACCTATCGAGATCACATCCTCGAGCCCCATCAGGCGCCGGGTGATGACCGCGCGGTGCGCCCATGGGCAGGCGCGCGCTGCGATCAGTCGGTAGGTATTGGCCCTCACCGGCCAGGCCTGACCTTTGCCTGAAGCGGTGTTGCTGGGGTCGAAGTTTTCGACGTCCTTGACGATGCGGTCGTCGATGTAGTTCATGTCGCGGTCGAATTCGCCGCCCGATTCAACGTAAGCCATTATCCCTCACTGTCCTTTTTCCTTTGGGTCGCCCTGTTGGTGGCATGAGCGGTGCGTCTTCCTCCATTATGGATGATATGTCACCAAAAACCAGCGCCTGGGGGATTCGGCCGTCCTGACGTGCGCGTTTCGGATGTTCCCCCGTGGTCGGTTGCTGGTGTGAGCAGCCTTAGCGATCTCCGACACTCCGCGTCTGTTCGGTCTGTTCCTGGGGAAACTCGTTTAGGCTGGGGATATGAGTGACGCATCGAATAATGGCAAGAAACCCCAGAAGGGGGCACTTGGAGGTTCGCCCTTCGGGCGCAACGACCGCGCATCGGAACCGTACGCCGATATCGATGTGCCAGATTATGAGGGCGCAACCCCGGAGCCTGCCGCCAAGGGCGCCTCGAAGGCGCCAGCTGCTCCGAAGGCTCCCTCTGCCCCAGCAGCTAAGACCGTGAAGGAACCCGCTGCCACTGCAGATAAGAAGCCGGCTGCAAAGGCTGCCCCCGCGGCGAAGACTGCGACCAAGTCCGAGGCAAAGCCGGGTAACGCCGCGGCTTCAGCCTCCGCCCAGACTAAGCCTGCCGAGGGCGATGCTCCGAAGGCAGTGGCAGCGAAGGCTGCTGGCGCTCAGTCTGCCGAGGCAAAGAAGGCCGGTACCGCGGCGAAGGACACTAAGGCCCCCAGCAAGGGCGCGGCGGCGAAGACTGACGCGGCAGACCCGGCGGAGCGAGGCGCTGCCGAACAGAACCGTTCGCGCGATATTTATGCCCTCGTGGGCCGCGCCCGTCCGCAGCGCATCGAGGCTGCTGCGCCGGAAGCGGGTCCCGCGGCCGAGCCTGCTCTGGCTGCCGAAAACCAGGATGCGGCTGGTGAGCAGCCGGACGTCGCCGAGGACCAGCGCACTGAGGTGCTTGACCTCTCTGACTCTGCTGCGGGTACCGGCTCGCAGGGCACGGCGGCGCAGCAGCAGTCGCAGCCACAGGCCGGCACGAACACCGCAACGCTTGGCGCTGGCGTTGCCGGAGCCGGGGCAGTGGGGGGCGCCGGCGGTTACGCCGTAGGCGCTGTTGCTCAACGGAACGACGCCGACACCGCCGCTCAGGGCTACCCGGCGCAGCCAGGTGATGATTACCCCCAGGACGCTTACGGCGCAGACGCGCAGTGGGATCCACATGCTCAGCCGGTGGAGCCTGAGGGCGAGCTCGCTTACGGACCTGACGGTCAGCCGCTCGCTCCCGCCGCCGAACCAGTGGAGACTCGCCGCGGGACCCAGTCCCTCGGCCTTGCCATCCTGCGCATCGTCGCGGGCGCAGTGCTGCTGATCTCTGGCTTGCAAACCCTCTTTGGCTTCGCTGGGGACCCAGGCATCAGCGCCCTCGAGAGCAGGCTCAGCTTCTTCAGCGTCTCTGGGGTGCTCGCCGTCGCTATCCCTGCCGCCGAGGTCATTGCTGGCGGGCTGCTGATCCTGGGCCTGCTCACGCCGTTCGCTGCTGCCCTCGCCTTCGTGGTCTCGGCCTTCATGGCGACCTTCCACCTGTCCGGCCATCAGGGCTCGCTGTGGCCTTACGGGCTGAACCCAGTCATCCACCAGTGGGTGCTCTACGCGCTGATCAGTCTCAGCCTGATCTTCACCGGGCCGGGTGGGGCCTCGCTGGACCGTTCCCGCAGCTGGGCGACCCGACCGCTAGCCTCCTCCTGGATCTTTGCGGTCCTCGGCATTGCCGGTTTCGCCGCGCTCTGGCTGCTCACGGGCGGTCGCAACCCTTTCTAAAATTCGTGGTACGGCGCGTTTAAGCGCCAGCGAAAGCAGAACCCGGGCCCATCAGGGGCCCGGGTTTTCTTATGGTGAGGGGAGTGGGAAGTTTCCCAGGTTTAGCTCAAACCAGCTCTTTCGGCTAGCGCCTGGGCCGTCACCGAGCGCGAATCCGGATGCACGCCCTGCTGGGCAACCGCCGCCGGCGTCCCGGTGGCCAGGATCTGTCCGCCCTCGTCTCCGGCGCCGGGGCCGACGTCGATAACGTGGTCGGCCTGCGCGACCACCCGGAGGTCGTGCTCGACGACGACCACCGTCGCGCCGTCGTCGACCAGACGACGCAGCTGGGCGAGCAGCAGGTCCACGTCCGCCGGATGCAGTCCTGTTGTTGGCTCGTCCAAGAGGTAGAGGCTGTGCTTGTGGCCCGATCCGCGTTGCATCTCCGAGGCCAGCTTGATGCGCTGCGCCTCGCCGCCAGAGAGCTCCGGGGAGCCCTGCCCCAGTCGCAAGTAGCCCAGGCCGAGGGCGTGCAGAAATTCGACGGAGCGAAGAATCCTCGGCTCCTCGGCAAAGACCTCCAGTGCCTCGTCCACGGTCAGCGCCAAGATGTCGGCGATGCTGCGACCGTTCCACTCAATCTCAAGGATTTCCGGCTTATAGCGCTTGCCGTGGCAGGCCGGGCAGGTGGTGTACGTGCCAGGCAGGAAGACCAGCTCGACCTCGATGCTGCCCGCGCCATCGCACTCCGGGCAGCGCCCCTTTGTCGTGTTATAGGAGAAGTCGGAGACCGACATGCCTCGCTGCTTCGCCTCTGGGGTAGCAGCAAAGAGCCTGCGGACGTGATCGAAAAGGCCCGTATAGGTCGCGACAGTGGAACGCACCGTGCGCCCGATAGGCTTCTGGGTGATGTGCACCAACCGGCGGATCTTATCGACCCCCGTGGCGCTCTCCACGCGGAAATCCCCGTTGGCGCCCGAACCGGCCGTGAGCTCGGCATCCGGGTCTTCGTCCGAGACCTCGTCGGCGCCGATCACCTGCTTGGCCGAGCGGGACACCACATCGGCCAGCACCCCGATGACCAGGGTGGATTTGCCGGACCCAGAAACGCCCGTGACCGCGGTCAGCGCCCCCAGCGGGAAGTCCACGTCGGCCCCGTCGAAGGCGCGCGCGTGTATGCCGCTGAGGTGAATGGACTGACCAGTGCCGGCCGGGGAGGCTGCCAACTCGGGAAAGTCCTCGGTTAACGCGGCGGCAGTGGGGGAACCCAGCTGCTCGGCGGTGGCTCGGAACTGGTCAGTAGGGCCGGAGAACACCAGCTGCCCGCCGCGCTCGCCAGCGCGGGGGCCGATGTCCACGATCCAATCGCAACCGGCTACCAGGGACATATCGTGCTCCACCAGAAGCACCGAATTACCAGCAGTGATGAAGCGTTGCAGCAGCTCGGACACCGCCTTGCGCTCCACGACGTGCAGACCCGCTGAGGGCTCGTCCAGCACGTAGGTCGTACCGAACAGGCTCGAGTTCAGCTGGGAGGCCAGCCGCAGGCGTTGGTGCTCGCCCGCGGACAAGCTTCGTGCCGGGCGGGAGAGGCTTAAGTGCCCCAGCCCCAGCTTGATCGCAGCGCGCACCGTGGGCAGCACCTGATCCAGCAGCAGCTCCTCGGCCTCGTCGTGCTCGGTCCACTGCTGCTTGGCGATGCCTGCCAAATACTGGAGGCGTTCCTCCAACACAGCAAGAACATCCTTCAACGCCAGATCATTAAACTCGTCGATGGCATAACCGGCGTAGGTGACCTGCAAGGTATCCGGCTGGAAGCCACGGCCCTGGCACGTCGGGCAGGTCGATGAATGCATGAAGGAAAGCACCCGGCGGCGGTTCTTATCCGACTCCGTCTCCGCCAGGGTGTCGGTGAGGTAGGTGGCAACCGAGCGCCACTTGCCCTTATACGATCCGTTCACGGCGTTTTCATCCCGCACAGGGTGGACGGTCACCACCGGCTGCTCATCGGTGAACAGGATCCAGTCGCGGTCTGTTTGCGGAATATCCCGCCATGGGATGTCCAGCGGATAGCCGAGGGTTCCCAGGATGTCCCGGAAGTTCTTGCCCAACCACGCTCCCGGCCACGCGGCGATCGCGCCGTCCCAGATGGACAGGCTGGGATCCGGCACCATCGACTCTTCTGTCGGCCGGTGCACGGTGCCGGTTCCCTGGCACTCGGGGCACATGCCGGCAGTGGTGTTGGGGGAGAAGGCATCCGAATCGAGCCTGCCGTACTCCAGCCGCTCGCGCATGCCGTTCGGGTAGCTGCCCGAGCGGGAGAAGAGCAGCCGAATACTATTCGACATATTCGAGATCGTGCCCACCGAGGAGCGCGCCCCACCCAGGGTGGTGGACTGCTGCAGCGCCACCGTCGGCGGCAGGCCCGTGACCGATCCCACTCGAGGGTTGACCGCGCCGCCGATGAGACGGCGGGCGAAGGGGGAGACGGACTCCAGATAGCGGCGCTGTGCCTCCCCGTGGATGGTGCCGAAGGCCAGGCTGGACTTGCCCGACCCCGACACGCCAGTGACCGCCACGAGGGTGTCCCGCGGCAGGTCGACGTCGATGTGCTTCAGGTTATGCAGGTGCGCATCGCGTACCCGGATCATCGGATCGTGACCCGCGCGCTCCGGAGTGTGCGGAGCCGGGGACCCGGACGTGGCGTGAGTCATGGTAGCTACTTCACCTCGCGGACTGCGCCCTTATCGGCTGAGGTTGCCATCGCTGCGTAGGCGCGCAGGGCCTTGGTGACTCGGCGCTTGCGGGTGGTGGGCTGCCACGGGGTGTCGGAGGCGTCCATCTGCTCGCGACGGCGCGCGATCTCTTCCTCAGAGATCTGCAGCTCCAGCGTGCGGTCATGGACGTCGATGAGGATCGGGTCGCCGTCCTCAACCAGGCCGATCAGCCCGCCGTGGGCAGCCTCGGGGGAGATGTGGCCGACCGAGATGCCGGAGGAACCGCCGGAGAAGCGCCCATCCGTGATCAGTGCGCATTCGCGCCCCAGGCCGGAGCCCTTCAGGAAGGCGGTCGGGTGCAGCATCTCCTGCATGCCCGGGCCGCCAGCCGGGCCCTCGTAACGGACGACGATGCAGTCACCTGGCTTTACCTTCTTGTCCAGGATCACGCGCACCGCGTCCTCCTGGGATTCGACGACGAGGGCCTTGCCCTCGAAGCGCCACAGTTCCTCGTCGATGCCAGCAGCCTTGATGATCGCACCGTCCTCGGCGAGGTTGCCGCGCAGCACGACCAGGCCGCCGTCGGCGGTGTAGGCGTGCTCGACGTCGCGGATGCAGCCACCAGCGGCATCAGTGTCCAGCGAAGACCAGCGGTTCTCGGTGGAGAAAGCCTCGGTGGTGCGCGCCCCGCCCGGAGCGGCGTGGAAGAGGTCGATGGCGGCATCGCTCGGGTTCTCCGCGCGGATGTCCCAGGCCTCCAACCACTCCGAGAGGCTGTTCGCATGCACGGTGTGGACATCCTCATTGAGCTTTCCGCCGCGCCACAGCTCACCCAGGATCGCGGGGATGCCGCCGGCACGGTGGACGTCCTCCATGTGGAAGTCAGAGTTCGGGGAGACCTTGGACAGGCACGGCACCTCGCGGGAGAGATCATCGATGTCCTGCAGGGTGAAGTCCACCTCGCCCTCCTGGGCGGCGGCGAGGATGTGCAGCACGGTGTTCGTGGAGCCACCCATCGCCATGTCCAGTGCCATCGCATTCTGGAAGGCGTGCTTGGTCGCGATATTGCGCGGCAGGACAGACTCGTCGCCCTCGCCGTAGTAGCGGCGGCACAGGTCGACGATGGTGTGGCCGGCCTGGGTGAACAGACGGCGGCGGTACTCGTGGGTCGCCAGGGTGGAGCCGTTACCCGGCAGGGACAGGCCCAGCGCCTCGGTGAGGCAGTTCATGGAGTTGGCGGTGAACATACCGGAGCAGGAACCGCAGGTCGGGCACGCTGCGGACTCGACGTCCAGCAGGCCCTGGGCGTCGACCCTGTCGGATGCGGAGGCGGAGATCGCGGTGATCAGGTCCGTCGGGGCCTGGACCACGCCGTCGACGGCGACGGCCTTGCCGGCCTCCATCGGGCCACCCGAGACGAAGACGACCGGGATGTTCAACCGCATCGCGGCGTTCAGCATGCCCGGGGTGATCTTGTCGCAGTTCGAGATGCACACCAGCGCGTCCGCGGCGTGCCCGTTAACCATGTACTCCACGCTGTCGGAGATGATCTCGCGAGAGGGCAGGGAGTAGAGCATTCCGGCGTGGCCCATCGCGATGCCATCGTCGACCGCGATGGTGTTGAATTCGCGTGCCACACCGCCGGCCTCCTCGATGGCCTCAGCGACGATGTCGCCGACGTCCTTGAGGTGGACGTGGCCCGGAACGAACTGGGTATAGGAGTTCGCGATGGCGATGATCGGCTTGTGGAAGTCATCATCCGTCATGCCCGTCGCGCGCCACAGCGCACGTGCACCTGCGGCGTTGCGGCCCTGTGTGGTGACGTCGGAACGCAGTGGGATCGAGGCTCCGAAAGAAGTGGTGTTGTCCTGAGATGTCATGATCGACGTGCTCTCTTCAATATCTCTATGGGTGAAAGTGGCTTTCCGGCCCCGTACGGTCCCCGACAGCGGGGGAGGCGAAGCCGGCGTTGTGTTCTTTAGTTATCGCGAGCGCGCTCGGAGTTGCGGCCGGTACCCGGATCATCCGCGTTCTCTGGGGAAGCGACGGAATCCGCCTGAGACTCTGGGGCGGCCGTGGGGTCCTCGGCCTCGTGCTCCGCGCGACGCTGCTTCTCGTACTCAGCGTAATCCTCGGAGTCCATCAGGACAGCCGAACCGTCGCGGTGGACGACCTGGACCTTATTGTGAATGTCCAGGCGCGCCGGGGTGAGAGGGTCCGGGATGCGGCCTGCAGTGGCCTCTGCGAGGGCGGGGAGGCTGTTGAAGCTGATGCCAGGCAGCCAGAATTGAGAGTCATCTATTGCGGCTGCGTAGGCCTTACCCGCCTTGTTGAAACGGATGCCCTGGAAGTCCTGCCAAGCCACGGTCTTGGATGGTCGGATCAGTGGCTTGGCCGTAATACCCTGCTCATCCACGCGGGTCCCCGCCTTGATCACCCACACGATGAAAAGCAGCGGGAGCAGGGGAATCCAGAAGAACGCTGCGACGTTGTATCCGGTGAAAATGAGGCTAATCAGGAACATGACGAACCCGACGAGGATGTTTTCCCGGCTCGGGTGGAACGTCTGGGGGCGCACCGCCGGCCGACCGTGGTTGTGGTCGGGACGGGGCCGGTTCGTGGTGTTGTTGTCCTGGGCGCTCATGTGAGCCATTTAACCAGGTGCGCGGGGTGGGGCTTAAATCCCTTTTTCTTCGCCGTGAGGCCGGAGGGGGATCGTGCTAGAAGCCCCCGGTGTCCCCACCGGAGTCTCCCGTGGCAGTCCCGGAATCAGCGCCAGTGGTCGCCGGAGCCGCGGCACCGCGATTCCCGTCAGGTTGCTGATTCTGATTCTGGTTCTGCTGCTGCGACTGCGGCGCCCGATTCTGCGGTTCGCGCTGTGAGTTGTTGGCGTTCGGTTCCTGCGTGGATTGGGGCTCGGGGGTCTCCGCCTGGCCAGTTTGCTGCGGTTGCTGCCCCTCTTGCTCCGAGGAATCCTGGGTTGCGGGCTGCGCCGGCTCCGATGCAGGAGTTTCAGTCGGTTCGCTGGTCTTCGCCGGGCGGTCGCTCCAGTACGCGGGGTTGAGCACGCCGGCGCGACCGTCGTCCGGGTTTGAGGACGCTGCGGCAAGCAGCCCCAGGACTGCGAGCGCGATGAACAGGAGCGTCGTGGAGACCCGTGTTCGGCCACCGAAGGTCAGCCAGCGCTGGAAACGCGAGCTGTAGTCATAGCGCTTGAATACCCCAGAATCGAGGTCTTCGTCGATGTCGTCCTCGGTGCCGACGATGAGCGCGCCATCGGAGGCGGACCCAGGGCCATCGTCCTTGGATCGGACGATCGCGACCTCCTCCGCCGGGTCCAGTGGGGTGCCGGAATCATCGTCATCGGACGGACGAGACGTATCCGTGCTGTGGACACCGACACGGGATGCGCCCTGCGAAGAAGTGCTTGGTTCCTGCCGGGTGGCGAACACGGTCGTGGGGGTGGAATCCTCCACTTCCGCGTTCGGGGCCTCGCCCGACACCGTGTTGCGTGGGGTGGAAGGCTCGGGGGAGTGCGCAGAGTTGAAGAGCGAGGCGGGAGCGGTTTCCATGCGATCCCAGAAGGTATTCAGAATGGCAGAGCGGATGGCGCGCTCAACGGCCCACTGCTTCGCCGGGATGACGTCGACGGTGACGCGGAAGGTTACGGCCCACGGTTGACCGGCTGCCTGGGGTTGGACGACGGCGACGGCGGGCATGACGTCCACACCGCCGGTCACATTCGGCTTGATATCAGGGGAGGAGACGGCGCGCTTCGTCGCCTGCTCGACGTGCTCTACCAGCTGGTTGATGTTTTCGCCGGGACGCAGCGGGATGTCGATTTCGACAAAAGCACGCGACCAGTCCTGGGAAAAGTTGGTGATCGCGCCGACCTTGCCGTTGGGGACGGTCACCATCTCACCGCTGGCGGTGCGCAGCTTCGTGGCGCGCAGGGTCAGTGCGACGACGGTGCCCTCCACCGCATTATTTGTGCCTTCGAAGCTCACATAATCGCCGACGCCAAACTGGCGCTCGGTGATGATGAAGACACCGGAGAGGAAATCCCCGATGATGTTCTGAGCGCCGAAACCAATCGCGGCGGACACGACGGTGGCAGGCACGGCGGCTGAGGCTGCTGGTACGCCGAGCAGAGTCAGCGCACGGATGGCGATGATGAAGTAGACCACCGCTTCGACGAGGTACACCAGCGCGCCGGCGAGGGCGAGCGTGGATTTCGTGGACTCCTCATCAGCATCCAGCCGCTGGGCGACGACGCGGACACACAGTCTGCCGACCCTCGGGACCAGAACCGCCAAGACCGCAAGTGCAGCCAGCGGCAAGCCGGGATGGATGAGCCACTCCCAGGCCTTGATCGCGTAATGCGTGAGGAAATAAGTCGATGCTTGCATAGCGAACAACCCTAGTAAGGCAGCCTGTGACCTCGCCGGGTCTCTGCTGATAATTCAAGCAGCATCTTGGCCGCGGAAAGGGGGCGCGTTTGCTGCGTATCAGGGATAGTTTTCGGGCGTGGGGAACCGCACGTGGTCAGTCACTCTATGGGAATAAACATTTCAACCATTGGGAACATGCAGGTCGCGACATTTGCCATCCGGGGTTCATATTGTTAGTATCATCACAATGCTCAGCCGGCCAGTCACCGAGTTTCGGGGAAATGCGGCAGGCTGCAGTGTTCTTGTTTTTGTCCCCGATGAAGTAGAAGCGAGTAACAATCTCGCGTGCCGAGCAAGGAGCGATTGAAACCGTGAACAACACTTCACGCTCACAGCCCACGCCAGCCACGGTCGCTGCGGCCAGCCGCGGCGTCGCGCAGGCCAGTAAGCCCGAGCGCATTAATGGCGCAGAGGCGATTGTGCGTTCCCTTGAAGAGCTGGGGACCGGCGTGGTCTTCGGCCTCCCAGGTGGCGCCGTCCTCCCGCTGTATGAGGCCCTGTATGGCTCCGAAAAGCTCCGCCACGTTCTCGTGCGTCACGAGCAGGGGGCCGGCCATGCCGCCACGGGTTATGCCCAGGTCACCGGTGAGGTTGGCGTGTGTATCGCTACCTCCGGTCCGGGCGCGACGAACCTGGTCACTCCGATCGCCGATGCCAACATGGATTCCGTGCCACTCGTGGCGATCACCGGTCAGGTGGGCAAGGGGCTGCTGGGCACCGATGCCTTCCAGGAGGCCGATATTCGGGGCGTGACCATGCCGATTACGAAGCACAACTTCATGGTGACCCGACCAGAGGATATTCCTGCGGCGATGGCGGAGGCGTTCCACCTGGCATCCACCGGGCGCCCGGGTGCGGTGCTGGTTGATGTGCCGAAGGATGTGCAGAACGCCGAGCTGGACTTCGTCTGGCCACCTCAGTTCGACCTGCCGGGCTACCACCCGGTCACTACGCCCCACGGTCGTCAGGTTGAGGAGGCCGTGCGCCTCATTAGTGAGGCCAAGCGCCCGGTGCTCTACATCGGCGGCGGTGTCATTAAGTCCGAGGCTCACAAGGAGCTGCGCACCTTCGCCGAGGCCAATGACATCCCGGTGGTCACCACCCTGATGGCGCTCGGTGCTTTCCCGGAGTCTCACGAGCTGCACATGGGCATGCCGGGTATGCACGGTTCCGTGCCAGCTGTGGCGGCTCTGCAGCGCTCCGACCTGCTCATCGCTATCGGTACCCGCTTCGACGACCGTGTGACAGGCAAGCTGGAAAGTTTCGCCCCGAACGCCAAGGTTATCCATGCGGACATCGACCCCGCGGAAATCGGCAAGATTCGCGAGGTCCACGTGCCGATCGTCGGTGACGCCAAGGAGGTCCTCACGGCGCTACACAAGGCGATCGATACCCACGGTCTGTCTCGTCCGGACACCACCGAGTGGCGTGAGTACCTGGGGGAGATGCAGGAGCACTTCCCGCGCGGCTACGAGCACACCCCGAACGAGAAGATGGCCCCGCAGTTCGTCATTGAGACCCTGTCCAAGGAGGTTGGTCCCGACGCGATTTACTGCGCTGGTGTCGGCCAGCACCAGATGTGGTCCGCGCAGTTCCTCGACTTCGAGCACCCGCGCACCTGGCTGAACTCTGGTGGCCTCGGCACCATGGGCTACGCGGTGCCGGCGGCCATGGGTGCCAAGGCCGGCGCTCCGGACAAGGAAGTCTGGGCCATCGACGGCGATGGTTGCTTCCAGATGACGAACCAGGAGCTCGTGACCTGTGCTGTCGAGGGTTTCCCAATCAAGATCGCGCTGATCAACAACGGCAACCTCGGCATGGTGCGCCAGTGGCAGACCCTGTTCTACGACGGGCACTACTCTCACACCAACCTTAAGCCTAAGGAGACCTACCTCCCGGACTTCCTGCAGCTTGCAGAGTCCATGGGCTGCGCCGCCTTCCGCGTGGAGAAGGAGGAGGATGTCCTCCCGACCATTAAGAAGGCTCGCGAAATTAATGACCGCCCCGTCGTGATCGACTTCATCGTCGGGGAGGACGCCCAGGTCTGGCCGATGGTTCCGGCGGGTACCTCCAATGACGAGGTGCAGTACGCACGTAATCTGCGCCCACTCTTCGACGACGAGGAATCGGCAGCGGAGACCCCGGCCGAGATCCACGAGACCATGCAGGAATTCCAGGACTCCGAAGTCGACAACATCGACGCCCAGGAAGGGGAACAGAACTAATGTCCAACCTTCACACTCTGTCGGTCCTGGCTCAGGACGAGGACGGCATCATCTCCCGCATCTCCGGAATGTTCACCCGGCGTGCGTTCAATATCGTCTCCATTAGCTCGGGCCGCACTGAGATCGACGGCGTCAATCGCATCACCCTCGTCGTCGAGGGCGAGGAGATTGTTGTCGAGCAGATTACGAAGCAGCTCAACAAGCTGGTTCCGGTGCTCAAGGTGTCGCGTCAGGATCCGGAAACCACTGTGCAGCGCGGTCTGCTGCTGGTTAAGGTCGCTGCCGGGAATAGCAACCGCACCCAGGTTGTCGAGGCTGCGAAGCTCTTCCGTGCCCACGTTGTGGACGTCAGCCCGGACTCGCTGATTATCGAGGCGACGGGCACCCCGTCCAAGCTGCAGGCGCTGCTGGATGTTCTGGAGCCCTTCGGGATCCGCGAGCTCATCGAGTCCTCCGTCACTGCGATGTCCCGCGGCCCACGGTCGATGGCTCCGAGCCGTTAATTTGGGGGCACCCGCCCCCAGTAAAATTTCATAGAATGGTAAATTTCATCTCAAAGAGTGAAATTTCTGTTATAATCTAAACATGCTCATCGATAGCGAGCCGCGGGCAGACGCGGCTGGCGAGAAAGGTTGAAACCTCATGGCAATTGATGTTTTTTACGACGACGACGCTGACCTGTCGATCATCCAGGGTCGCAAGGTTGCGATCATTGGCTACGGCTCCCAGGGGCACGCTCATGCGCAGAACCTCCGCGAGTCCGGCGTAGAGGTTGCCATCGGCCTGCGCGAGGGCTCCAAGTCCCGCGAGAAGGCTGAAGAGGCCGGCTTCAAGGTTCTGAACAACGCTGAGGCCAGCGAGTGGGCCGACGTCATCATGCTGCTCGCTCCGGATACCTCCCAGGCGCAGATCTACGAAAACGACATCGCTCCGAACCTGAAGGATGGCGACGCCCTGTTCTTCGGTCACGGCCTGAACATCCACTTCGGCATGATCAAGCCGGAGGACAACATCACCATCGGCATGGTCGCACCGAAGGGGCCGGGTCACCTGGTGCGCCGTCAGTACGTCGACGGTAAGGGCGTTCCGTGCCTGATCGCCGTCGAGCAGGACCCGAAGGGTAACGGCCGCGACCTGGCTCTGTCCTACGCTGCGGCAATCGGCGGCGGCCGCGCGGGCGTCATCCCGACCACCTTCGAGGCAGAGACCGTCACTGACCTCTTCGGTGAGCAGGCCGTCCTGTGTGGTGGCACTGAGGAGCTCATCAAGACCGGCTTCGAGGTTCTGGTTGAGGCCGGCTACGAGCCGGAGATGGCTTACTTCGAGTGCCTGCACGAGCTGAAGCTGATCGTCGACCTCATCTTCGAGGGCGGCATCAAGAACATGAACTACTCCGTCTCTGACACCGCGGAGTTCGGTGGCTACATCTCCGGCCCACGCGTCATCGACGCTGATACCAAGGAGCGCATGAAGGGCATCCTGTCCGATATTCAGGATGGCACCTTCACCAAGCGTCTCGTCGCCAACGTTGAGGGCGGCAACAAGGAGCTCGAGGAATTGCGCGCTAGCTACAACGATCACGAGATCGAGAAGACTGGCGAGAAGCTGCGCGACCTGATGAGCTGGGTGAAGAACCCGCTGAACGAGACCGCCTAAGGTCTCGTTATCCCGCGGGGTATAGCCCCGCGACCGCGCCTCCCGACTATTTTCAATAAGTTGTCAATAAGGGGGGCGCTCGCTATGCTTGAGGGCATGAGCGAGCACATTGACATTGACGCAGCCCCCGAGCGCCCACAGAACCGTGGTGGTGCCGATCCGCACCGCCACGGTTCTTCGCATTCTCACTCCCATTCCGATGCGCACGGGCATTCTCACTCCCACGCCCCAACCGATGCCCCGCTGCGCGCACTGCTCATCGCGCTCGTGGTGACCGGAACGATCTTCTTCGCCGAGCTCATCGGTGGGCTGGTCACCGGCTCCGTCGCGCTGCTGGCCGACGCGATGCACATGCTCTCCGACGCAGCGGGGATCATCATCGCTGTGATCGCCATCCTCATCGGGCGCCGGGCCTCAAATGCGCAGGCGACTTTTGGCTACCGGCGCGTGGAGGTGCTAGCCGCACTCGTCAACGCGGTCACCGTGCTGGGCATCTCCGTCTGGATCGTGGTGGAGGCCATCCGCCGCCTACGCGAGCCCGTCGAGATCCTCGCCGGCCCCATGATGATCATCGCGCTGATCGGTCTCATCGCGAACGCGGTCTCCGCATGGATCCTGCACAGCCAGCGGGACAACTCCGTGAACGTCCAGGGTGCCTTCCTGCACGTGTTGGCGGACATGTTGGGCTCCGTCGCCGTCCTGATCGCTGGTGGCGTCATTATCGCGACCGGCTGGCAGTACGCGGACGTCATTGCCTCCCTCGTCATCGCGGCACTCGTGCTGCCGCGCGCCTGGCAGCTGATGATGCACACGCTGCGGATCCTGCTGGAGCAGGCCCCACCCGGCTACGATCCTGCCGAGATCGACGCGCTTCTCCGCGAGGTGGACGGTGTGATGGATGTTCACGACCTGCACCTGTGGTCGCTCGACGGGACGAGCGCGCTCGCCTCGGTGCACCTGGTCGTTCCGGAAGACCGCGACCCTGCTGCGGTGTTGTGTGTGGCCCAGGAGGCCCTACAAGAGCGGGGGATCGCCCACTCGACGATCCAGGTGGAGCGCCCGAGCCACGTTGAGCACGAGGGGCCACGCAACGTCTGCTAGTGCGGGGCTAGCCGGAGGGGATGTCCTCTCTTACCAGCTGGAGGAGCCGCCACCGCCGGAGAAGCCACTGCTGAAGCTGGTATTCGCAATGCCCCCGCTGCTGCTGGAGGAAGACTCGGCGGCCCGCGTATCCGCGCTGTGCCAGGAGGCCAGCAGGTAATAGGGCACCCAGTTGGAGTACACATAACCGGGGCGCCAGTCGCGGTCGGTGAGGGAGGGGCGCTCGTCGCGGTGGGCTTCGCGATCCAGGTGCTTCATATCGCGGGAGGCCAGCTCCAGCGCGTGCGCCTGGTCGCTGACGATGCGGGCCAACCGGTCCATGAAGTCCGGGGCCTGTAGGTCTCGCATCAGCTCCTCGACTTGCGCCTCGACATTCTTAAGCTGGCGGATCGCCTCCCGGTTGCGCACCTCGAACAGGGCTTCGGAGAGATCCTGCTTGATGGAGCGCAGCTCTCGCTCGCGCTTGATCTGATCGCCGTTTTCCAGCTCGAACATCAGGTTGATGTTGTCTTCGGCATTGCTCATCGACTCGAGAGTTTCGTGCGCGCTCGCGACCTGCTTGTGCTTAGCGTAGAACTCCTTGTCATCGCTCGTGAGCGTCAGGTTGAGGGCTCCCACCCGGTGATTGAGATTCAAAAACTCGTCGCGGATCGTCGTCCACTGCGAACGCAGCTCGGCATTTGCCAGCGGGGAGCTCAGCGAGTTGGCGCGGATATCCAGGGCATCCAGGCGCTGAGAAAGCTCGGAATAGTGGGTGGAAAGTTCGTAGAACTGCTGCTTCGCGGTGGCCGTCAGCTTCTTCTTCCGGCGCTGCCAGGCGGCCGCCCCCACACCCGCAGCGCCCACGCCAACCACGCCGAAGCCGATAGCGGTGTTGCGGTTCTCGCGAGCCTGCTCCTCGGCCAGTCGCGCGCCCAGCTCGGTATCCGCCGCGACCTTGGCTCCCTCGACGAGGCCGTTGGCGAAATTACCGCGGCGGAAGCTATCCTTCATCGCCTCCAGGGAGGCGTCCAGGTGGGGACCTTCGAAGATATCCAGGTCCTGGCAGACATCGTTGCCGCAGTACACGCCGTTGGTCCGGGTGCTGGTACCCACACCCAGAATCAGCGTGCCGTTTTCCCATGCGGCGCCTTTGCCGGTGCCGTCGGGGACGAGCTCCGGCATGTTTCGACCCGCCCAGTTGAGGACGTCGTCGTTGAAGTTATCGCTGCTGCCCGGAATGAGAACGTAGACGACCTTCTGGACGGAGTCAGGGAAATCAATCTTCGCGGTCTGGTCGATCATTCCCTGGCGCGCGGCATCACCCAGCACGCCGGAGTCGTCAGCGACCTGGACGTCCACCTTCGTGTAGGGCACAGCCGGTGCTGCCTGAGCCTGCACGATGCTGTGGGCCACCGGCTGTTCCGCAGCAGCGGCTTCGGCGAAAGCCCAAGGCGCTGCTCCGGCGCACGCGATACCCATGAGGGCTAGAAGCGGGGCGGTGGGGCGGCGTCGCGAGTGAGTCATGGCACCAATCATGCCACAGGGGACTCCCCGCCGCGGGGGCCTGAGAACCCACGAAAAAGAAGGCGAAATGCGAGGTTTTCCCATAGCACCCACACCAGTGGAGCCAGGGTGAAAGAGAAGATAATGGCCCCGGCAGCGTCGCTAGCGAAATGCACGCCACGGGCCATCACGGTGGCCACGATGAGTGCGATGGCAGCGCAGCCGACCGCGGCGACGATGCTGAGCCCCTTCCATCCCACCGCCGAACGGGAAAGACTCGGATCGAGACCGCGATACGTTGCGATGAGGCTGACCGCCACCATGACGGCGATAAACGTCGTGTGGCCACTGGGAAAGCTCATATCGCTGGGCAGGCTGTGCGGTGGGTGCGCCAGGAAATCCCAGTCCGGCCGCGGTCTGCCGACCAGAGCCTTCGGAATGAACACCAGTGCCCAGGTGCTGGCGATCGTCAACGCGGCGATCAAGGGCCGCAGTATCCGGCGCGATATCAGGCCGATCACCACGAGGCCGACGATCAGCACGATCGGGAGGTTGCGGCCGAGGAGGGCCGCATACAGAGCGTCAAAAAACTGGCGTGTCGTGCCCGTGAACGTGCGATTCGCCACCTGGGTCGCGGCTAGGTCGAAGGTGGAGTCATGCAGCAGCCACCCCATCACTGCGATGAGAACCATGCCCGCAGCGGCCAGCGCTGTAACCGGACCGAGCCCGGGCGGGGGACAGATCTGTCGGGGCGGTAGCTGCGGATCAGAGTGCGCGGTAGGGGCGGAGGCATTCACGGAGAATCATTCTCGCAGAGCGTGAATCGCGCGCCACCTGCCCGCTGAGTTGCAGCCAACGGGGGGTACTAAAAAAATCCTAAAAGGGCTGGCAGCGGCGGAATCTATAGAACAAGAAGGGGGTAGTACGGGGAAAAGTTTTTGGCAAATACGCAAAAGGTGAAACGAATGCTCAGCAAATTTCCTACGTTAGTTTTGTCAGCATGATGCACCGCGACGGCGGGGCTAGGCTGGCTACCTTTCCGGCAAGCCCGATTCCTGGGTGTCCGCGGGGTTGCGGACCAGGGGTGGGGCTCAGATCAACTCACGTTGGTCGCCGCTGCAAGGGGGTGCAGTGAGGTCGACGTGAGTGGGCGAGAGTGAACAGCCGCGACATGGTTCGGCTGGTTACTGGAGCTCGTGCCTATTGGGTGAGGGGCAGATGATCTGGGCGAATCCAGGATTCGGGCTCGCCGGTGAAGGGATCGGCGGGGGAGTGGTTCCCAGGGGATGCAAAACTACCGCCCAGCGGGGGGATTTTTAAGGGTGGCCTACGACACACACGCCAACGCCAAAGGATATGATTGTGTGGTCATGCGCCATACACGGTCAGGCGTGGGCCCCCTCGGGTGACGCGGTCGTTTCACCCGCTGGGGAAGTGAAAATTTTTCAGGAGAATTCCCTTGAGCACCACCAACCGCCCGGTTGTACTAATCGCAGATAAGCTCTCTCAGTCCACCGTCGATGCACTCGGCGATTCCGTCGAGGTCCGTTGGGTGGACGGCCCGAACCGGCCAGAACTCCTTGACGCCGTCGTCGATGCCGACGCCCTGCTCGTGCGCTCCGCCACCACGGTGGATAAGGAAGTGCTCGAGGCTGCCAAGAATCTGAAGATCGTCGGTCGCGCCGGCGTCGGACTTGACAACGTGGACATCGAGACCGCGACCGAGCGCGGCGTCATGGTCGCCAACGCGCCGACCTCGAACATCCACTCCGCCTGCGAGCACGCCATCAGCCTGCTGCTGTCTACTGCCCGCCAGATCCCGGCAGCCGACAAGACCCTCCGTGATGGCGAGTGGAAGCGCTCCTCCTTCAAGGGAGTGGAGATCCTCGGCAAGACCGTCGGCATCGTGGGCTTCGGCCACATCGGCCAGCTGTTCGCCCAGCGCCTCGCGGCTTTCGAGACTGAGATCATCGCCTACGACCCCTACGCCAACCCCGCCCGCGCCGCTCAGCTCGGCGTGGAGCTCGTTGAGCTCGAGGAGCTCATGGGCCGTTCGGACTTCGTGACGATCCACCTGCCGAAGACCCCGGAAACCAGCGGTATGTTCGACGCTGACCTCCTGGCGAAGTCTAAGAAGGGGCAGATCATCATCAACGCTGCCCGCGGCGGCCTCGTCGATGAGCAGGCTCTCGCCGATGCCATCAAGTCCGGCCACATCCGTGGCGCAGGCTTCGACGTCTACGCTTCCGAGCCGTGCACGGATTCCCCGCTGTTCGAACTCGACGAGGTCGTTGTAACCCCGCACCTGGGTGCATCCACCGTTGAGGCGCAGGACCGCGCAGGCACCGACGTCGCTGCCTCCGTCCTCAAGGCGCTGGCTGGCGACTTTGTCCCGGATGCCGTCAATGTCTCCGGCGGCAAGGTCTCCGAGGAGGTTGCTCTGTGGCTGAACCTGGCCACGAAGCTGGGCGCGGTTGCCTCCAAGCTGCTGGACGGTGCTCCGGCGTCCGTGGTCGTGACCGCCCGCGGTGAGCTCTCCAGCGAGTCCATCGACGCACTCGGTCTGGCTGCCCTGCGCGGCACCTTCTCCGGCGTGCTGGATGAGCAGGTTACCTTCGTTAATGCCCCGTCCATCGCTGAGCAGCGCGGCGTGGCTCTCGAGGTGAAGTCCCAGGACGAGTCCGTGACCCACCGCAGCGTGCTGGAGGTCAAGGTTGTCGCCACTGACGGCTCTTCGGCCACCGTCGCTGGTGCGCTGACCGGCCTGGAGCGCGTCGACAAGATTGTCCGCATCAACGACCGCGGCCTGGATCTCCGGGCCGAGGGCACCAACCTCTTCCTGGTCTACGCGGACCAGACTGGTGCGCTGGGCCGTATCGGCACCCTGCTGGGCAAGCAGGGCGTGAACATCGCTGCGGCGGCTCTGTCTCCGAATACCGAGGATGGCACCGCAACCCTCGTGCTGCGCATCGACCGTGTGCTGACCGAGGATGAGCTGGAGGCTGTTAACGCGGAGCTCTCCGCTGAGAACGCCTTCCAGGTTGCCTTCTAAGAATCCCCTAATGAAAACGGTGCCCTGGCTTTGAGCTGGGTAAACGAAATAAACAGCCCCTTATTGACAATGAACTAGCCCCCGAAAGTTGGACTGGTTTAATTCTAAGCGGTTAGGGGTTCAAGGGTCTGATTCCGATATTGCATCGGGGTCAGGCCCTTGAGTCGTTGTTGGATGCGTTCGTTGTTGTACCAGTCAATGTAGTCATCGATCGCGTGGTAGAACGCCTCCAGGCTGGTGAATGTTTCACCGTGGTACATCTCCGTTTTCAGGTGCCCGAAGAAGTTTTCCATGACGGCATTGTCGTAGCAGTTGCCTTTCCTGGACATTGACTGCACACCACCGATGCTTTTGATCAGGTCACGCCAGCTGGAATGCTGGTATTGGAACCCTTGATCTGTGTGCACAAGCAAGCCTTGACCTGGTGATTGTTGCTCAATGGCATTGCGCAACGACTGCGATGTCAACGCCGTGCTCGGTGAAGTAGACACGCTGTACGACACGACCGAACGATCATAGAGATCCATGATCGGCGACAAGTAGACCTTGGTGCCAGCAACCCGAAACTCCGTAACATCACTTGCCCACACCCTGTTTTGTGCCTCCGGGGTGAAACATCGGTCGAGCACGTTGGTTGCGATGTGGCTGGCAGTGCCTTTGTACGAGTTGTACTTTTTCACCCTGACCTTGGACTTAAGCCCCAGCTGGTTCATGAGCTTGTAGACCAGCTTATGGTTGACCACCCAGCCCTGGTTACGAAGGTCGAGCAGTACCCGCCGGTAGCCGTAGCGGTGTTTGTTGCGCTGGAAACTGTCCCGGATCGCCTGCTTGAGCCCGGCATGTTTATCCGGTGGGGCGAGTCGTTTCTGGTGGTAGAAAAACGTTGACCGGGCAAGACCTGCCACAACCAGCAAGTCTTCTAAACGGTGGGCCGACTTGAGGATGACGATAGCCTCGACCTTTAACCTCGTCGCTGGTTCCTCAAGTCCCGCAATTTTTTTTAGGTACGCGTTTTCCGCTTCCAGCCGCGCAACCTGGCGACGAAGCTGCTCCTCTTGTGTGAGGCGTTTCGGTGCAGCCGAACCTTTGGGCCTGCCCTTCGGCTTGGGGCGCAGCGCCTCGTCGCCGTCTTTGCGCCAGGCACGTACCCAACCGGAGACAAGCTGGTCTGAAGATAGGCCGAATTCACGGGCAAGCTCCATCTTGGACTCCCCAGCGTTGAAGCGGTCAACGATCTCCTTCTTCACCTCGAAGGAATACTGCTGCTTGATTGGTTTCTCCACAAGACATAGCTTGCCATGCAGCGTGAATCGACGTTTAAGCCTTCGCACTGGATAACGAGGAACACCAAGCCGATTTGCTGCCGCGGTGTAGCTCAGGCCCTGTTCAAACAATTCAACGAGCTGCTCACGCTGTCGCTGGTTTAGAGAACTTCGTGCTCTCAAAGAAATACTCCCCACTAGTTAGGAACTGATTTTCTCAGTCCAACTAATGGGGAGCAGTTCAACAATCAATAAGGGGCTGTTTATTGTCAATAAGGGAGTAGGGGTTCCAATTGGAACACCCGATAGATGAAGGAGGACAGCCATGGCGCTGGCGAAGCACGAAGTTCACGCAGATCACGAGCACCAGCACGGCCCGGGGTGCGGTCACGTTGCCGTTCCCCACGAGGACCACACGGACTATGTCCACGATGGTCACATCCACCGCGAGCTCGATGGCCAGTGGGTGGAGTGCGAGGCCGAGGAGCAGGTGGCTCACGAGGATCACGAGCACGAGCACGGTCCAAGCTGCGGGCACGTGGCTATTCCGCACGGCGACCACGTTGACTATGTCCACGATGGGCATCGCCACGCATTCATCGACGGCAAGTGGGTGTGCTGCTAAAGCGCATACGCAAAAGTGAGCAGGGCAGCGGTTTCACTGCCCTGCTTTTCTTTTTCCGGCGCCGAGTTCAGTTCGCTCGGTATTGAGCTGATGAGCCGTGACTTCTGTCAGGGCCTAGACCCAGTTGCGGACCTTCGCGAAGGCCTTGGGCCAGCGTTGGGAGGTGTTCTTCACCGCCCAGCGGTAGCCAAGGATCCCGATGGTGCCACTGATCAGGAGTTGTACCCCGATGCCAATGGCGGTGAGCCGGGTGGCATCCGCCCAGGATCCAGCATCGTGGAGGTCGATGATCAGCAGCGCTGCTCCGGGGATCAGCGGTATAAAGAGTCCAAGCAGGCCGACGATGGAGAGAATGAACGCGTTGCTGGACGTGCCGGAGCGGTTTTTCATCGGGCTCGTGCCCGGCGCGGCACTGGGGAAGGGGAAGCGCAGCGCGAAAGCCGGGCCAAGTCCCAGAGACTGCACCAGGGAACACGCAGCGAGCACGCTGATACCCACCCACAGCGGGCGGAAGTCCTCGATGGCCCCAAGGCTGATCACGACGACGAGAAAAATGGGGCCGATGACCGTCAGAGAAGCCAGCAGGCGGCCGGCGATAAGATCCTTCGGACGCACCCCGGAGACCATGTTCACCCAATTAGAGGGACCATCCAGGCCGAAGTCATTGCCATTGACCATCAGCACGCCCTGGGCGACGATGAAGGGCGCATACCACTGCACCCCCGTGCCTTGGAGTGCGCCGACGGCGAGGAACATCGCACCGATGAGAATAAACACTATGGCCTGATAGGAGTAGCGCACATCGCGCCGCCAGTACCGCAGCGTGCGGGAATAGACCGCGCCGCGCGGGCCAGCTGAGGCCCATCGCAGCATGACCCCACCGGTGTGCTTCGTGGCTTGATCAGAACTACTGCGGATCGGGTGGGTTAGCTCGAAGCGCAGGGCGGTGCGCCAGAGCCAGAGGCAGCCAAGAATGGTCGCGGCGGCAATGAGGCCCTGGGCGATCGCCGCGCCGGCGTTGCCCGCGATGGCAGAGGCTGCGGCACCTGCCGCTGCGCCAAACGGCGTCCAGCTAAAGACCGTGCCCAGTTCCAGCAGCTTATCCAGGTTCTGGATGCCGTTGGCGGTGAAGTTCATCCCCATGATGCCCACGAGAAAGAGGAAAGAAAAGACGTAACCCAGCCGCTCCGACCACACGCGGCTGGCCATCGCCGAGCTGAGCGAGCCTAGGGCCTCGCCCAGGAGTACGGCGACGATGCCCTGCGCGAGGCAGGCAATAACCCAGAGCGCGGAGAGCAGGCTGGACTGTGGGGGAGCGCTTGCCTGGATTCCGGCCACACCGAAGCCGGCCATGATCAGCGAGCAGGCGATGGATAGCAGGGCGCGGGACTGCAGGAGCGCCGCGCAGGTTAGGCCGGGGAAGAGCTGTCGCTCGGTGACCGGCAGTGTGGCAAACTTCTGCGGCGTCAGATGGTTCTCCGGGCTGGGCCACACGAACACAATCAGCAGGTAGATGAGCGCGCCAGTGCTCATGGTCAGCGGCAGCAGGCGCGCCTCATGCTCTTGCGTGAGCATTGCGTAGCTGAACGCGCCGAGCCCGATGGCACCGAGGAGCCCAAAGAAGGCCATGAAGACGGCGTTGAAAATCAGGACCCAGTCTTTCTTGAAGCTCCTGCGCCACATCGTCAGGTGGAGCCGGATCAGGTGCCTGGTCAGTGACTTTTTGGCACGCGCGGGGGCGGCCTGTTGGCTTGGGGCGAGGCTCACTGGGCGTCTCCTTGAGTACCGAGCCAGCTGAAGGAGCCCTGCGAAAGGCTGCGACCGCCCACGAGGGAGACGAAGACCTCGTTGAGGGGTTGACCCTGGCGGACCTCGTCGATGGTGCCGGCGCGCAGCACCCGACCGTCGGCGATGATGGCCACGTGGTCGCACAGGCCTTCGACCAACTCCATGACGTGCGAACTCATGACGACGGTGCCGCCGGCCGCGACGTAGCGGCGCAGGATGTCCCGAATGACCTGCCCGGAGACCGGGTCGACGGCCTCGAATGGCTCGTCCAGGATCAGTACTTCTGGGCCGTGTAGCATGGCCCCGGCGAGCAGGATCTTCTTAGTCATGCCCGCGGAGAAGTCCACGATGTACCTACCCTCTGCGCCGGTGAGGTCCATCGCCTCCAGGAGCTCCTCGGTGCGCTGCTCGATGACCTGCGGGTCCATTCCGCGCAGGTGGCCCAAGTAGTCGAGGTATTCCCGGGCGGTGAGCCGGTCGAAGATGGGCAGCCCATCCGCCAACAGCCCGAAGCGCTGCTTCGATGCCATGACCTGCTCGGCAGAGGCGTGATCCCACATCGGGATGCCGCAGATCCAGGCGTTGCCGCTGGTGGGCTCCAGCAGCCCGGTCGCGATGGTCAGTGCGGTGGTCTTTCCGGCACCGTTGGGTCCGACGACGCCGTACATGCTGCCCCGGGGGATGCGAAGGTTGAGGTTATCGACGGCGCGGGTGTCGCCGAAGCTTTTGCTCAGTCCGCTCATCGTCAGGGCGGTGGACTCCACCCCGTCGGCGTGGTGGTTATCAGCAGAACCGCCCGGGTAGGGGCGGATGTTATGGAGGTCGCTCATGCCCTCAAGCTAACAAAACTGCGCCGCGTCTCCGGGGCGGGGGAGCGAATTTCCGCCCCAACGATAGAGATTCTTTTAGCCCTAAGCTGTGAGGTGATACACTCTCAATGTCCAAATGGTGAGATGAAGGGGTTCATTCTATGAAACTCGCGGTTATTGATGGTGACGGTATTGGCGTTGAGGTCACCGCGGAGGCTTTGAAGGTCCTCAAGGCGGTGCGCGACGACGTCGAAACGACGGAATACGACCTCGGCGCCCGGCGCTACCTGCGTAATGGCGAGACGTTGACCGACGCTGACCTGGAAAGCCTCAAGCAGCACGACGCGATCCTGCTGGGCGCAATCGGCGACCCGCGCACCGTCCCGGCCGGCGTGCTGGAGCGCGGCCTTCTGCTGCCACTGCGCTTCAAGCTCGACCACGCGGTCAACCTGCGCCCCTCCAAGCTCTACCCGGGGGCGAGCTCCCCGCTGAAGAATGCCGGCGAGATCGACTTCGTGGTCGTCCGCGAAGGTACCGAGGGGCTCTACTGCGGCAACGGCGGCACCCTGCGCGAAGGCACCGACCACGAGGTTGCCAGCGAGGTCAGCCAGAACACCTGGTTCGGCGTCGAGCGCGTCGTCCGCGACGCCTTCCGCCGCGCCCAGGAGCGCCGCAAGAAGTTGACCTGGGTCCACAAGACCAATGTTCTCGTCAATGCCGGTGGCCTGTGGCAGCGTGCCATCGAGACGATCGGGAAGGAATTCCCGGACGTCGAGGTGGACTACAACCACATCGATGCCGCGACCATCTACATGGTCACCGACCCATCCCGCTACGACGTCATCGTCACCGATAACCTCTTCGGCGACATCCTGACCGACCTGGCGGGTGCGGTGACCGGCGGCATTGGCCTGGCCGCCTCAGGCAATATCGACCCGACCCACAACAACCCTTCCATGTTCGAGCCCGTGCACGGTTCGGCCCCGGACATTGCCGGGCAGGGGATTGCTGATCCGTGTGCCGCGATCCTCTCCGTGGCCTTGATGCTGCGCCACCTGGGTGATGAGGCCAACGCCGAAAAGATCGAGAAGGCCGTGCTGGACGAGGCCGCTGGTCGGGATGGTTCCCCGATCCGCACTACCGAGGTCGGCGACCGTATCGCCGCTGCGGTCCAGGCTTAGCCCTACGCTGGGTCCAGCTGCTCCCGCCCGGGCTTTCCGCGTGGAAAGCCCGGGCTTAGTCATGTCTTGGGGAACGTCAGCCAGGAGCACTTCGGTGGTTTGGCTCCCAAACCTAGGGCCGAATGGGTAGGTTGAGGCCATGAATGCGCCAGTCAGCGTCGAAGTCGAGGAGATCCGAAGCTTCCTCGCAGCCCACGAACCCTTCTCCCGGCTGCCCGAATCCGCTCTGAACTCGCTCACCGCGGGAACTCAGATTGGCTACGCCCGCAAAGGCGAGGTCCTGATCCGCCACGGGGAGGTCAACGACGAACTCGGCGTGATTCGCTCCGGGGCGGTGGACGTCATCGACGAGGACGGCATTCTCCTCGACCGCCGAGACGCCGGGCAGACCTTCGGCTATTCCACGCTCGTCGGCGAGCCTGAATCCCAGTATCAGATGGAGGCGGTGGAGGACAGCCTCATCATCTACATCTCACGGGAGACCTTCGCCCCGCTCGCGGAGGAATTCGCGGACTTTTTGCGCTACTTCTCCAGCCTGTCCGAGCGCATCCGGCTCGCCGCGGACCAGACCCGCAGCAACACCAGCTCTGAGGTGCTCCGCACCCCGCTGGGGGCTTTTGCCATCACCGACCCCGCCGCGACAAGCTCACAGACCACACTGCGGGACGCCGCGATCCGCATGGGCGAGTTCAACGTCAGCTCGCTTCTGGTCATCGACGACCGCGAGCTGCGCGGCATCATCACCGACCGAGACATGCGCCGCTCCGTCGCCGCGGAGATCAGCGGGGACTCGCCGGTTTCCGAAGCCATGACCGCTAATCCCATCTCCCTGGGGCCAGACGCGCTCGTATTCGAAGCCATGCTGCTCATGGCGGAGCGCGGGATCCACCACATCCCGGTCGTCGACGACGGCAGGGTCGCGGGCATCATCGCCGCGGCCGACATTATGCGCCTCATGCAATCCGACCCGCTTTACCTTTCCGGCCAGCTCGCGCGCCAGAGCACGCCAGAGGAGCTGGCCGAGACCTATCGCTCCGCCAAATCCGTGGCCATCCGCTTCTTGGAGCGTGGGGCGAGCTCCGAGGAAGCCCAGCGGCTGCTCACCGTGTCCACCGACGCACTGACCAGACGGCTGCTCACGCTCGCTGAAGAGAAACTGGGGCCAGCCCCCGTGCCTTTCGCCTTTGCCGTCCTGGGCTCCCAGGGGCGCCGCGAGATGGGGACAGCCAGCGATCAAGACAACGCACTGGTTATCTCTGACGAGTACCAGCCCGAGGAACACGGCGAGTACTTCCGACGCCTCGGTGAGTTCGTCTGCCAGGGCCTGGCCACCGCCGGGCAGTCGCTGTGTCCCGGCGACATGATGGCCTCCAACCCGCAGTGGCGGATGACGGTCAGCCAATGGCGGGCGACCTTCCACCACTGGATTACCGCCCCCGAGCCCGAGGCCCTGCTGCACGCACAGACCTTCTTCGACATGCGAGCGGTCGGGGGTGGGGAGGAGATGGTCGACGAGATCCATGCCTACGCGACTGCTGCGGCCAAGCAAGCGCCCCGGCTGCACGCGCACCTCGCCGCGCTCGCGGTGCGTCGGGAACCCCCGCTCGGGGTCTTCCGTGGCCTGATCCTGGGACGCCGTGGCGAGCACGCGCATACCCTGGACATCAAGAAAGGCGGGCTGGCGGCCGTCGTGCAGATCGCACGCCTGCACGCGATTCTGAGCGGCAGTCACGAGCTTTCAACGCGGTCCCGGCTCGCCGCCGCGGCGGGGGAGTCGCTCAGCCGGTCGGCCGCGGCCGACCTTACCGATGCCTTCGATTTCCTGTCTTCCATCAGCCTTCACCACCAGGCGAAGCAGGACGCGGCAGGGGAGGCGCCGGACTACCGGGTCGACCCGGGGGAGCTAAAGAAGATGGAACGAGAGCACCTGCGGGATGCCTTCCAGATCATCAAGAAGGCCCAATCGGGGCTCTCGGTGCGTTTCCCCGTGCGCAGCGTGTAGTGCAGCAACGAGCGAGAGGATTATTAAAGGAGCAGCGATGGCGAAGTGGTGGCAAGCTCCCTGGCTGGGGACCTCCTGGCGGACCCGCAAGGCGACGGGCGCCCTGGCGGAGTACTACGACGTTCCCCGCGCCAAGGAGGACCAGCCCATCGGAGAGGCCCAGCTGCTCGCCGTGGACGTCGAAACCACGGGCCTTGATCCGAAGAAGGATCTCATTCTCTCCATCGGTTGGGTGCCCATGACTGGCGGACGCATCTTTCCAGCCGAAGCGGACTACGCGGTGATTCATCACGAGCCCGAGGTTGTGGAGCGCGTGCCCGCCGGTATGGAATCGGCAAAGATTCATGGCATCACCCACACAGACATTGAGGCAGGGGAGCCCCTGCGCGACGTGTTGAGCAGGCTGCTGTTGGCGCTACGGGGCCGGGCGATGGTCGTACACTTTTCGCCCATCGAGACCCAGTTCTTAGGTCAAGCGTGCCGGCAACATTTCGGCTCAGGCCTTTCCGTGTCGGTCATCGACACCTTCGCCATCGAACGCCGGTATTTTGAGCGCATGGCGACCTACCCCCGGGGTGAGGACCTGCGGCTGCCTCGCGTGCGGGAACGCTACGGGCTGCCGCACTACGGTTCCCATAACGCGCTCAGCGATGCGCTGGCTTGTGGGGAGCTGCTGCTCGCGATGCTGAAATACGAAAGAAATAATCTTTCGATAACAAGTACCCTAAGCGACATCATCGAACGCACAGCCAGGTAGGGTTGGTACCTATGCGTATCGCCCGAATTGCTCACCCAGAAGGAATGACATTCGCGGTGCTTGAGGGTGGCCAGCCGGACGGCACCGGCGCCACCTGCCGCGAAATCGCTAATCACCCATTCGGCGAGCCGGAGTTCACCGGCAAGTCGTGGCCGATCGAGGAGGTTCGGCTGCTCGCGCCGATCCTTCCCAGCAAGATCGTTGCCGTGGGTCGCAACTATGCCGACCACGTCAAGGAGGTCTTCAAGCAGGGCGCGGAGCACCTCCCACCGACCATCTTCCTGAAGCCCCCGACAGCCGTCGTCGGTCCCGAAGCCCCGATCCGCATCCCGGAGTGGGCCACCCGTGTGGAGTTCGAGGGAGAGCTCGCCATCGTCATCGGGCGACCATGCAAGGACGTCAACCGCAACAACTGGAAGGACGTCGTCCTGGGCTTCACCATCGTCAACGACGTCAGCTCCCGCGACCTGCAGTTCGCCGACGGCCAGTGGTCTCGGGCCAAGGGCCTGGACAGCTTCTGCCCGCTGGGCCCGTGGATCGAGACGAACGTCGACGGCATCGACATCGACAGCCTGCCCATCAAGGCGCACCTGACCCACGACGGGAAGACCGAGACCAAGCAGGACTCGAACTCTAACCAGATGATCAAGGACATTCCGGAGATCGTCGAGTGGGTATCCTCCGCGTTCACCCTGCTCCCGGGCGATGTGATCTGCACGGGTTCCCCGGCCGGTACCGCGGAGATGGTGCCGGGTGACCGCATTGCGGTGGAAATCCCGGGCCTGGGAACGCTGGCCAACCCGGTTCAGGCGTACTAAAAAGTGCGGAGTCGGCGACCTCGGGGGAGGTCCGCCGCACCGGGGGTGGAGCCCCGGAGGCGCTGGCTAGAACGGTATGTAGTTGGTGTCCCGGGGCGCGGTTAGGCGGGGGAGTGCGTGACCATCACGCACGACCCCGCCGCGAGGGCAGGGGGGTTAGACGTCGCGCATGGCGGCCGGGACATTGAGCGCCCGCAGCGCGGTTTGCAGCTTGGCGGTGGTTTCCTCCGCCTCCTCGTGGGGGTCGGAGTCGGCAACGATCCCGCCGCCGGCCCACACGCGGGCAGAATCCCCCTCCACGCAGGCACAACGGATGGCGACCATCCACTCGCCGTCGCCGTCAGCGTCGCACCAGCCCACGGCGCCGGCATAGAACTCGCGGGGCTCCTCCACGGACTCGATGATCCCTACCGCCTCATCGGTGGGGGTGCCGCCGATCGCTGGGGTCGGGTGCAGCATCAGGGCCAGGTCGAGGGCGGAGTACGCCGCGTCAGCCAGGGTGCCAACGATCGGGGTTCCCAGGTGAATCATCTCGGTGGTCTCGTGAATCAGGGGCTCGGTAGGGATGTCGAGTTCCGAGCACAGCGGCTCCAGGATCCTGCGGTAGTGCTCCACCACCAGAGCGTGTTCGACGAGGTTCTTCTCGCTGGAGCGCAGCTCTTCGGCGGTCGCATCATCGCGTTCTGCAACGCCTGTGCGCGGCGCTGAACCCGCCAGCGGGAAAGCTCGGACCGTCCTGCCCTTCCGGGAGACCAACATCTCGGGGGAGGAGCCCGCGAACATCGCCCCCTGGTCCTCCTTGCGCCCGGTCGCGGACAGATCCACGGCGTAGCCGTCGCGGTTGGCGGAGAGATCGATGAAGCGGGCAGCGACGAGCAGCGGGTCGATGGTATCCGCGAAGTACACGTCCGCCACGCGGGCCAAAACCACCTTCTCCAGGCTGGTTCGGCGGATCGTCTGAATCGCCGCGGCGACCCGGGCCTGATGTTCTTCCTTCGTGGTCGCGACGGTGACCTCGACGGCTTCAAGAGACTCGGCAGCCTCGCGCCCGCGGAAATATGCGGGTGGCTCGAGCGGGCCGTCGAAGGTGACGACCTTCTCCGGTTCCATGAGCGCGGCACGGAATCCAGTATTGAAAGGAATCGCTCCCACCAGCAGCTCAGCGGTGCCCTCACGCAGGGCCGTGCTGGCCTCGAAAGGGTCCGGGAACGTGGCCTTACGCCCCTGAGTCCGAATGCTGTGGTGCGGTCGCGACAGCAAAAAGTCCGGAGCGGTCACCGGCCTTTTGTCTGAATCCATGCCCGCCAGTTTACCGACCGCCCCCGCGAGGCTTTCCATGGCCACCTGAAGGGCAAATTTCCGGTCCAGCTAGGTTTCCCGGGGAGCATAGAGTACATTTGCCGCATGAACTTTCTCCCTCGCCCGTCCCAGCGCGCCGGTGAGCGCGCTGAGCAGCAGATCAACCAGTCCGGAAAGCCCCGCGGAATCTTTCGTCGAGGCCTGACCGGAGCCCTCGCTGCTGCAGCAGCTCTTTCCCTCTCCTTCGTGCCTCAGGGGTCCCCCGAAGCCCAAGCGCAGTCCTCGATGGGCAGCCTCAGCTCTTCGGCAGGGGACCTGGAGGACCTCGCTGGCATCATCAACGGCATCGTCGGCGGCCTGCAAAATGGTGGCGGAGGCGGCGCGGGTACCGCGCCGAGCACTGACACCCGTCTGAGCGAGCGGAGCTTCACCGTCAACGGTAAGACCCGCAAGGCTCTCGTCAAGATGCCGAAATCCGGTCTGCGCAGCAACCTGCCGGTCGTGTTCATGTTCGGCGGCTGGCAGCACGACGCGAACAAGGCCCGCAGCTACGCCGGCCTGGAGAACACCGCAGCCGGTGACTCCGCGATCATCGTGTACCCGGAGCCGGTGCGCAGCACTTTCAAGGGTGAGACCTACCCGGCATGGGGTGGGGCTCCGTACGCCACCAACACCACCCGCAGCGCCGACGTGGCTTTCTTCCGCCAGATCGTCAGCACCCTGGCCAGCGAAGGCAAGGCGGACCGCAATCGCGTGTACGCCACTGGGCTGTCCAACGGTGGTGGCATGGCCCTCGGTCTGGGCTGCGCGGCTCCCGACCTGGTCAAGGGTGTCGTCGGCGTGTCCGGCGCGTACTACACCCCGACGGTGAGCAACTGCGTGAATGCCTCGGTGCCGACGATGATCATCCACGGCACGGGCGATGCCATCGTGAACTACAACGGCGGTTCCCGTCACGGCGCTAGCTACCTCTCAATCAACCAGGTGCACCGCCAGTTCGCTGCCCGGAATAAGTGTGATGTGTCTAAGGCTCCGAGTGCTTCCACGAAGGGCAACATCACGACCTACCGCTACCAGGGCTGCGCAGTATCGACCGTGGTGAAGAAGGTCGAAGGTGGCGGCCACACCTGGTACCCGAGCAACCCAGATGCAGCGCAGGAGTCCTGGAACTTCTTCAAGTAATCCATCTGCCATGCGCGGGACAATGACCCGTGCTCGCCCCGGGTTGTGCGATGCACAGCCCGGGGTTTTGCGCTCCCAGGGCGGATCCTGTGGTTCAGCCCCGGCGCTCGATCTTCCTGCAATCCAGCGCGGGTAGGATAAGTGCCCATGAGTGAAGTTCGCGTACGTTTTTGTCCATCGCCCACCGGCACCCCGCACGTCGGCATGGTGCGCACCGCGCTGTTTAACTGGGCTTATGCCCGCCACACTGGTGGGAAGCTGATCTTCCGCATCGAGGATACGGATGCTCAGCGTGATACTGAAGAGTCCTATCAGGCCATCATCGACTCCTTGAAGTGGCTTGGCCTCGACTGGGACGAGGGGATCGAGACCGGGGGCCCGCACGAGCCCTACCGCCAGTCCCAGCGTATGGATATCTACGCCGAGGTGCTGGAAAAGCTGAAGGCCGCCGGCGAGGTCTACCCGGCGTACTCCACCCCGGAGGAGGTTGAGGAGCGCCACAAGGCTGCCGGTCGGGACCCGAAGCTGGGTTACGACAACTACGACCGCGACCTCACCGAGGAGCAGATCGCCGCGTTCGAAGCGGAGGGCCGCAAGCCGGTCTGGCGCCTGAAGATGGACCACGACCGCCGCTACACGTGGACCGACCTGGTCCGCGGGGAGATGGACGTCGACGGCAAGACGATGCCTGACTTCGTCGTCGCCCGCTCCAATGGGCAGCCGCTGTATACCCTCGTCAATCCGCTGGATGATGCACTGATGGGCATCACCCACGTGCTGCGCGGTGAGGACCTGCTGCCGTCGACCCCTCGCCAGATCGCGCTCTACGAGGCATTGATCCGCATCGGTGTGGCCAAGGAAGTGCCGACCTTCGCGCACCTGCCGTTCGTCACGGGGGAGGGCAACCGCAAGCTGAGTAAGCGCGACCCGGAGTCGAACCTCTTTAATCACCGCGACGCCGGTGTGATCCCGGAGGGCATGCTCAACTACCTTTCGCTGCTCGGCTGGTCGCTGTCCGCCGACGAGGACATCTTCACGATGGCCCAGCTGATCGAGAACTTCGACATTGCCGATGTGAAGCCGAATCCGGCACGCTTCGATCACAAGAAGATGGAGGCCATCAACGCCGACCACATCCGCATGCTGGATCTGGCGGACTTCACGCAGCGCCTGCGTACCTACCTGGAGGAGTTCAAGGGCTGGCCGGCGGACTACCCGGCAGACAAGTTCGCTTTCGCCGCCGAGCTGGTGCAGACCCGCATAAAGGTGCTGGGGGACGCCGACGGCCTCCTGCGCTTCCTGCTGACCAAGGACGAGGATCTGGAACTGGAGCCGAAGGCGGCGCGCAAGAACCTCAAGGAGGCAGCGAAGGAGCCACTGGAGGCCGCGATCGAGGAGCTCGAGGCCATCGCGGAGGAGGACTTCCGCACCGAGCCGATCGAACAGGCCCTGTCCACCCGACTGATCGAGCAGATGGAGCTCAAACCGCGCGTTGCTTATGGCGCGCTGCGTGTGGCGATCTGTGGCCAGGCCGTGTCCCCGCCGCTGTTCGAGTCCATGGAGCTGCTGGGCAAGGACTCCACGCTGGTCCGCCTGCGCGCTGGGCTGGAGCAGACTCCCTTCCAGGCTGAACAGCCTGCGAACTAAGCGTTAAAAATAGGCGACGACCAGCCAATTTGTGTGTAACGATGACTTCTGGCTATAGTAGTCATCGTTGCACAGCGCAGGGCTCCTCAAGAAGGAGATGCTCGCAGTGTTAACGATTGGCCTATGGTGTAATTGGCAACACTACGGTTTCTGGTACCGTCATTCTAGGTTCGAGTCCTGGTAGGCCAGCAGCGAAGATTAACTTTTTGGTTTCTCTCGCGTCCTAATGCCCCGTTCGTCTAGCGGCCTAGGACGCCGCCCTCTCACGGCGGTAACACGGGTTCAAATCCCGTACGGGGTACAAATTAACAGCCTCACTGGTTTCCCGGTGGGGCTGTTTTCTTTATTCTGCGGAAATCCCATGCCCGATGTTCGTGCATAGGGGCGAGGACCCAGATGGGGAATAGGTCCCTAGGGTGTGGGGCGATCAAGAGTACGTGTCCGGGGGCGATGGGAACAGTGAAGGCCGCCCCCTTAGTCGTCCTTTGCGCTCCGTACGCGACGTTGGAAGTGTTCGGCCTCAGCCTGAAGCGTTTCGGCGAGCTGCTCTTCACCATCCGCGGCACCTGAGGCTCGGGGCGGGGCAAGGATGAGCTCGGTGGAGTCGTAGCCGGCTGCGAGCTCCCGGGCGCGCGCGAGCTCGGCGTCCAGCTGCAGGCCGAGGAGTAGCACGTTATTGGCCATGAAGAGGCAGAAGAATCCGCCGATGATGCCGCCAAGAGCCCCGTACATGCCGACGTGTAGGAAGTTATTCAGGTAAGTCCGGAAGCCCACGCCGAGCAGCGTGAGCACAACCAGCGCGCTGACAGAGCCCGCCGTGAACAGGCGAAAACGCCCCTGCTTGACGTTCGGGGCGACGTGATACAGCAGTGCGATGAGCATCTGGGAAAGCCCGAAGATCACCGGCCACCGTAGCAATGTCCACAAGGGCAGGAAGTAGTCGAGCATGAAGGTGCGCAAGCCCGCTAGCCCCAGCGGATCCGCGATATGGGTGAAGAAGGGGGAGAGGAGATCCTCGCGCAGGAAGAACCCCGCCGCGATGAGGACAAGCCCCGCCACCAGGGCGATGGTTAAGCCCCACATCACGAGCCAGGTCCGCAGGATCGACCGGCCTTCCTCGCGGCCGTAGAGCGCATTCGCGCTGCGGGAGAAGGCGCGAACGTAGGCCGAGGAGGAGAAGAGCGCGAAGAGGACGGCGATAATCAGCGTTATCAGGGAGCGTTGCGTGGTGCCGATGATCGCTTCAATGATGTTCGACGCCTGGGTCGCGAAGTCTGCCGGGATATTGCGGTTGATGAATTCGCCCGTCACTCCCAGGACCTGATCGCGATTCTGGTCGAGCACCAGCATCACGATCGCGTAGAAGGCCATGAGTGTGGGGATCGCGGTGAAGATGGAGTAGAAGCTCAGCGTCGCGCCTTTATCGGGAAGGCCCCGGTAGAAAAACTCCGCGTAGAGGCGCTTGGCGATCATGCCCCATGCTTTCGGGCCGGGGAAACGATGCGCGCTGGCAACCTCGACTGAGTACACTTCCGGAGAAATCGCCTGCCGGCCCGCGCCGCCACCGGCCGGCATCACGAGCGGGTCGGGGCTGTCATTCTCGGAACGGGTCATTGGCATCCTCGGCACATCGGTGAAACTGGTGCCTTCATGCTAACGCGAAAACTTCCTAAAACCCGGCATTGACCAGCGGATTAGGAGAGTTGCAACTATTGCCTGTAGGCTTTGTTCTCGATCATAGAGCTGGTTGCTACTTCACCGGCCCGCCGGTAAAGAGCTAGCTTTGTGCGTCCTATGCGCCCCGTTCGTCTAGCGGCCTAGGACGCCGCCCTCTCACGGCGGTAACACGGGTTCAAATCCCGTACGGGGTACCAAGAAAAACCTCCCACCACAGTCACGTGGCCGGAGGTTTTTGCATTTCTGTGCTTTAGCTCCGTGATCCCCGGAGGACACTGCTTCTAAAACTTCTGCCCCGCTGCATAGCAGCGGGGCAGAAGGGTTTATGGGGGTGGGACTTTAAGCCTGTGTCTGGTCAACCTTCTTGAGGCGGGAGTAGACCAAGGCGGAGAGTCCGACGAAGGCGATGATGCCGATCCACTGCGCTGGGCCTGCGAAGCTCTCGCCGACGACGGCCAGGGCATCGCCGTTGGAGGTTGCCGCGATGATGCCGGCGTTGATGACTCCGAAGAGGGACTCGCCCACGATCAGGCCGGTGGCCATGAGGACACCCATGCGCTTGCTGCGCTGCGGATTAGCCTGCTTGTCAGCCCACTTGTTGTAGACGTACCCCAGGGCTGCGCCGATAGGGATGATCAGCGTGAGAGATGCCGGAAGGTACATTCCCATGCCAACCGCGAGTGGTGGCAGGGAGTAGCGGGAGGACTTGCTCAGCACCTCGTTGATGACGATCACCACAACACCGATGGCCGCGCCCAGGCCGATGAGCCCCCAATCCAGGGAGTCGCCGAAGATGCCCTCGGCGACGGAACTCAGCAGTGCAGCCTGAGGCGCTGCGAGGGCGTCGGGGCCGGCGCCCGGTGCGCCAGCGAAGCCGAAGCCCTTGCGCATGAGCTCCATGATTGGCGGGATGATCGCGGAACCGAAGATGACACCGAAGATGAGGGCCACCTGTTGCTTCCATGGGGTGGCGTCGACCAGCTGGCCGGTCTTGAGGTCCTGGAGGTTGTCATTGGAAATCGTCGCGATGCCGAAGACTACCGAAGCAGTGAACAGGGTGTAGGCGACGAGGGCAGTGGAGTCGGCCTCCCCACCCACGACGACCTTGATCAGCAAGGCAGCCGACAACACGACGATGATGCCGACGCCGGAGATGGGGGAGTTCGAGGATCCGATGAGTCCTGCCATGTAGCCACAGATCGACGCGACGATGAGCCCCACCAGGAGGGTGTAGATAATCGACAGGGCGATCAGGCCGGTCATGTGGTGCGTGATGGTGGTGTCCTTCACGAAGAGCCACAGGAGCAGGCCTACCGGCAGCATCGATGCCAGCGTGACCCCGGCGACGATGGGGAACGGGATGTCCCTCTCGGTGAGGTCCACAGCCTGGCCATCGTGGCGGGCACGAGAGGAGGCGAGAGCCTCCTTGATGCCACGGATGATGGGGCCGATGATCTTCAGGAGGGTCCATACCGCGGCGATGGCCATGGTTCCTGCGCCGATGAAGCGAACTTCGGAAGAGAAGGTGGTCGTGACAATCTCGGAGATATCGCCCTCGGCCGAAATGAGACCCGACGTGCGCAGCGGCATGAGGACCCCGTAGGAGATGACCAAGCCAACAATCATGGCGGCACCGACGGACATACCGACGAGGTGACCGACGCCGATCAGGGCGAGGGAGAGCGAGCCGCCCATCATCGTGGCGCCAGGGCCGAGGCGGAAGTAGGAGGATACCGAGGAGGCTGCGAGCTTCATGGCGGAGATGATGGACATCACCGCAGATGCGATGGCGCCAAGGATGATCAGACGCAGCCCCGTCTTGTTTTCCTCAGCGGAGTCCTCGTTCTGGGTGTCGCCGACCTTGAGTACCTCGGCGGCAGCTACCCCCTCGGGGAAGGGAAGGTCTGAGCCCGTGACGAGCGCCCTGCGCAGCGGGATGGAGAAGGTCACGCCGAGGATGCCGCCGATGGCAACCACGGCGGCGGTGGTCCAATAGGGGAAGCCCTGCCACCAGCCGACCATGATCAGGCCGGGGAGGACGAAGATGATCGCCGAAAGTGTGCCTGCCGCCGATGCGATGGTCTGCACGATGTTGTTTTCCTGGATGGTGTGATCCTGGAAATTGCGCAGAATAGCCATGGAGATCACGGCCGCGGGGATCGAGGTGGCGAACGTCAGGCCGACGCGCAGTCCGAGGTAGACGTTGGCCGCTGTGAAGACGAGCGTGATGATGCCGCCGAGGAGCACCGCACGGAAGGTGAACTCTTTGACGGGGGAACGGCGAGGCGCTGCAGCGCCTGTGCTTACAGCAGCACTGCCGGTGCCTGGTGAGCTGGACATGGGGCGAACTTTCTGGTCAAAACTATCATGTTCTGACGATGATCGTAGACCCCCAAAAGCGCTAGAGGTGAATCTCGATCTCTTTTGCTGTCTGCCGCAGCGCGTCCCCGAACTTCTCGGCGGGGGAGTCGCCCATGCGGGCGACAGGCCCGGAGACGGATAGTGCAGCCACCATCGTGCCGGTCGAGTCGAAGATCGGGACGGAGGCAGAGGCCAAGCTGGCATCGCGTTCTGCGACGGATTCGGAGATCTGGGTCTGACGTACGCGTTCCAGCTCCGCGGCACTATACGCGGCGGTGGGGAGCACCGCCTGCTGTAGCGAGATGGGCGCCCAGGCAACCAGGATGCGGGCGGCGGAGCCGGCGTTGAGTGTCATTCTGGTGTTCCGAGGAACTGTGTCGCGAAGTCCGGTGGCAGGTTCCGCGTTGGCCACGCAGAGCCGCTCGAAGCCGGAGAGCTGGTAGACCTGGACGGATTCCTTGGTCTGCTCCACGAGCTTCGGGAGTAGGTGCTCGGCTGCTTCCTCCAGTCGCGGGCTGGTGCGTGGGGCGAGCTCGGCGAGTGCGGGGCCGGCTGTCCACTGGCCGTCAGCCTGGCGTTCAATCAGCCGGTGCTTCTCCAGCGCCACGGAGATTCGGTGGGCGGTTGCCCGTGGCAGGCCGGTTTCCTCACAGACCTCCGAGAGGTTGTGCGGGCGGGCAGCGATGATGGAGAGGATGTAGACCGCGCGGTCGAGGACCTGGATGCCGCTGATCGCCGGGATGTCCGGTTTCTCGGCGGCGGACTGCGCGTGTCCGGGGTCGACCCCCAACTGGGGTGGCTGTGGTGCCGAGTTGGTGTTTCGCTCCGATGTATATCCCATGATTTGATACTATACATTCCATCAAGTGGAACTGGCGAACTTTTCGGATGACTCCCGAGGTTCGCAAGATTCTGGAAATGAGGAGAGCGTAGTGAACACCACAACTAATACCACCCGCGGCGCAACAGAAAAGCCGCTGACGCTCGCCGAGAAGGTCTGGCGCGACCACCTCGTCGCCAGTGGATCGGACGGCGACCCGGACCTGCTGTACATCGACCTCCACCTCGTCCACGAGGTCACCTCACCGCAGGCCTTCGACGGACTGCGCCAGGCCGGTCGTCCCGTCCGGCGTCCCGACCTGACCATCGCAACCGAGGACCACAACGTCCCCACGACCGGCGTCGTTGGCGGCAACCTGCTGGACATCGAGGACCAGACTTCTCGCCTGCAGGTCTCGACCCTGCGCAAGAACGCCGAAGAGTTTGGCATCCGCCTGCACTCGATGGGCGACATCGATCAGGGCATCGTCCATACCGTCGGCCCACAGCTCGGCCTGACCCAGCCGGGAATGACGGTGGTCTGCGGCGACTCGCATACCTCCACTCACGGTGCCTTCGGCTCCATCGCCATGGGCATCGGCACCTCCGAGGTCGAGCACGTGCTGGCCACCCAGACCCTGCCACTGAAGCCCTTCAAGACCATGGCCATCGAGGTCAGTGGCGAGCTGCAGCCGGGGGGCTCCGCCAAGGATCTGATCCTCGCCATCATCGCGAAGATCGGCACCGGCGGCGGCCAGGGCCACATCATTGAATATCGCGGCGAGGCCATCGAGAAGCTGTCGATGGAAGCCCGCATGACCATCTGCAACATGTCCATCGAGGCCGGTGCCCGGGCCGGCATGGTTGCTCCCGACCAGACCACCTTCGACTACCTCGAGGGTCGCCCGCACGCCCCGCAGGGCCAGGACTGGGAGGATGCGGTCGAGTATTGGAAGTCTCTGCGCACCGATGAGGGCGCGGAGTTCGACACGGTCGTCCACATTGACGGCTCCAGCCTCACCCCGTTTATCACCTGGGGAACCAACCCGGGCCAGGGCCTGCCGCTGGGCGCGACCGTGCCTGCACCGGAGGACTTCACCAACGACACCGACCGCGCCGCCGCCGAGAGCGCCCTGGAGTACATGGACCTGACCCCAGGCACCCCGCTGCGGGACATCCCGGTGGATGTGGTCTTCCTGGGGTCCTGCACCAACGCCCGCATCGAGGACCTGCGCGCCGCCGCCGAGGTGCTGGACGGCCGGAAGGTCGCCGATAGCGTTCAGATGCTCGTCGTCCCGTCGTCCACGCGAGTCAAGCAGCAGGCGGAGCAGGAGGGCCTGGACAAGATCTTCCTCGCCGCGGGCGCTGAGTGGCGCACCGCAGGCTGCTCCATGTGCCTGGGCATGAACCCGGACCAGCTGACCCCCGGCCAGCGCTCCGCCTCGACTTCCAACCGAAACTTCGAGGGCCGCCAGGGTAAGGGTGGTCGCACCCACCTGGTCTCCCCGCAGGTCGCAGCGGCCACCGCCGTCCAGGGCACCTTCGCAAGCCCCGCCGACCTCTAAGCGCGAACACGTCACCCACAAGTTCACCCACGGAACCCACGAAGGAAGCCACACCATGGAAAAGTTCCACACCCACACCGGTGTCGCCGCGCCACTGATGCGCTCCAACGTCGACACCGACCAGATCATCCCCGCCGTATACCTGAAGCGCGTCACCCGCACCGGCTTCGAAGACGGCCTGTTCGCAGGCTGGCGTCAAAGCCCGGACTTCGTCCTCAACCAGGATGCGTTTAAGAACGCCTCCGTGCTGGTCGCGGGCCCGGATTTCGGCACCGGTTCCTCCCGTGAGCACGCAGTCTGGGCACTCATGGACTACGGTTTCCGGGTTGTCCTCTCCTCCCGCTTCGCGGATATTTTCAAGGGCAACTCCAGCAAGGCCGGCCTGCTGGCCGCGAACGTCGAGCAGTCCGACATCGAGCTGATGTGGAAGCTCATCGAGCAGAATCCCGGCATCGAGATGACGGTGAACCTCGAGGATCGCACCGCGACCCTGGGTAGCCACACCTTCAACATCGAGGTAGACGACTACACCCGCTGGCGCCTGATGGAAGGGCTGGACGATATCGGCCTGACCCTGCGCAACGAGGAAGCTATCTCCGAATTCGAGGCCGGTCGCCCGAGCTTTAAGCCGAAGACGCTGCCAGCCCGCACCGCGGACTAAGCGGCAGCAAAACTAAAAAGACCCCGCCCCAGTCGGCCACAGAGCCGATCGAGGGGCGGGGTCTCGCCGTTGTAGGCGACAGACCACCGGCGCGAGGCAGTGGCGGCCGGCCGGACTACTTCACCGGCAACGCGCTGGCCAGGTAGTCCGCACCCAGCAGCTGATCATCCTTGAAGTGCAGCACCCATACGCTGCCCTTCTTCACTCGCACGTCCTCGACCTCGATGCCGCTCTCGGAAAAGAGGTGCTCCAACATCGCCGGGATCGCCGCGCCCTGGGAGCACACCGCGGAGACCTTGCGCTGCCCAACCGTCGCCTTCAGCGCAGCAGCAGCCGCCGGGACGTCCACCACAACCTGGTCGTCAGCGAAGGTCGACGACACCGTCAGTGGCAGGTCGAAAGCCTGGGAGAGCGGGGAGACCGTGTCGAAGCAGCGGTCCGGGCGAGCCGAGAACACCGCCGATGGCCCATAAGCCCCCAGCTGGGAGACGAGCATCTCGGACTGGCGGCGCCCGCGCTTGTCCAGAATGCGCTTGTCGTCATCACCGCTCCAGGTCCGCCGCGGCAACGCACGGGCGTGGCGCGTCAGTAGGACCCGACGGTTCGCCCCCAGAGCCAGCAGCTCCAAAGCCGCGTCCAAAACCTGCTGGTCGAGCGGGTAGGTCAGCGACTTGCGCGCCTTCTTCGGCGACAACCAGCGCAGCTCGTCGACCTCGTCGTCCACATCATCGTTGCCCTCGAAGTAACCGTCCACGGCCTCTGCGGTCCAGTAATAAACCACCTTCGTGCGCTTGCGGACGGGGTAGTGGACGTAGCCCAGCAACCAGCCGAGCTCCACGCGGTAGCCAGTCTCCTCCAGGATCTCCCGGAACGCGGTGCCCGCGAGGTTCTCACCCGGGTCGACCTTGCCCTTCGGCAGCGTCCAATCGTTGTACCGGGGGCGGTGTTCCACTGCGATCTCCAGCTCTCCCTGTTCGTTACGGCGCCACAGCACCGCGCCCGCAGCGAACGTCGGGTGCTCGAACTCCTCGGTGGGGCGGGAGCCGATTCGCGCCACGTGGCCACGCCCATTGATGGACTTCGCCAGGGATGTGGATAGGTCGCCGTCGCCGTTGTTCGTGATCACGCGGAAAATCCTCCCGTCCGGGGACTAGAATTGGGAAGCTGACTTAACAACAGTGATCCTATACGAGGCCATGCAGGATCAGATACGTAGGCATTCGGGATATAGATTTTAGGCGGTGTTCGCACGATGGTGCAGGTAGCAGTGATGGGGGCTGGTTCGTGGGGAACGACCGTGGCGAAGGTTTTCGCCGACTCCGGCAACCCCGTCACCCTGTGGGCTCGCCGCGATGAGGTCGCCGACGACGTCAACGACAATCACCGCAATAGCGCCTACCTCGGGGACGTAGACCTGCCAGAGGGCCTTTCTGCGACGACGGACCCCGCCGCCGCGCTTCACGGTGCCGAGATCGTCGTGCTCGGTGTGCCCTCCCAGACGCTGCGCAGTAACTTGAGCAGCTGGCGGGAGCACATTGAGCCGAATGCCACGATCATCAGTCTGGCTAAGGGCATCGAGTACGAGACCGGGATGCGGATGAGCCAGGTCATCGCTGATGTCGCGGGAGTCGGAAGCGACCGGGTCGCCGTGCTCACCGGCCCGAACCTCGCCAAGGAGGTTGCCCAGGGCCAGCCCGCTGCCACCCTCATCGCCTGCGAGGACGACGAGCGCGCCCGCTTCGTCCAGTCCGCCGTCGCCGCGCCGTATTTCCGCCCCTACACCAGCCAGGACGTCCTGGGGGCCGAGGTTGCCGGCACATCCAAGAACGTCATCGCGCTCGCCGCGGGTATCGCCGCGGGCTGCGGCTTCGGGGCAAATACCAATGCCACAGTCATTACCCGCGGACTTGCCGAGACCACCAGGCTGGCCCTCCAGCTCGGCGCGGATGCGCGCACCATGGCCGGGCTCGCGGGCATGGGCGACCTGGTCGCGACGTGTACCTCGCCACTATCCCGAAACCGCAGCTTCGGTCAGCGCCTCGGCGAGGGCGCAGGCCTGGAGGCTGCTGCCGAAGCCACCAAGGGCCAGGTCGCCGAGGGCGTGGTCAGCTGCCGGTCCGTCCAGGCGCTGGCCCGAAAGGCCGGGGTGGAAATGCCGATCACGGATGCGGTGGTGCAGGTCTGCTACGAGGACGCCAGCCCGAAGGAGATCATCAACCAGCTGCTGGGGCGCACCCGCAAGCCTGAGTGACAGGGGCGCGCCGTCCCCGTGGTGGGCTTCCGCGATTCGCAGGCGCAAGCGGGTAGGGTTAGCGCTGTGACTGCAGCTGAAAAACTCACCGTCGCCGTTGTTTACGGTGGCCAATCGACCGAGCACTCCGTGTCCTGCATCTCCGCGGGCGCAATCATCGACAACCTGGACCCAGAGCGGTTCACGGTTGTCCCCGTCGGCATCACGAACGGGGGAGCCTGGGTGCCGGGGGCTACGGATACCGCGCAGCTGCGCGCTTCCGGCCGCGAGCTGCCCACCGTCGCCGACCACGGCGAGCACATCCAGCCCATGCTCGGCGCCGCCGGTGAGGCCACCGAATTCCGTTTCGTCACCGGTGACCGCGCCGGGGACGTCTTCGCCACCGCGGACGTCATTTTCCCCGTCCTCCACGGCGCCAACGGTGAGGACGGCACCATCCAGGGTCTCTTCGACCTGCTGGGCGCCCGCTACGTCGGCAACGGGGTGCTGGCTTCCGCCGCAGGCATGGACAAGGAGTTCACCAAGAAGATCGCCCGCGAAGCGGGCATCCCGACCGGCCCGGAGGTCGTCCTCCACGGCCGTACCGAGCTCACCGACCACGAGCGCGAGCTGCTCGGCCTACCGGTCTTCGTTAAGCCCGCGCGGGGTGGTTCCTCCATCGGCATCTCGAAGGTAGACAGCTGGCGGGACCTGCCCGCTGCCATTGAGGAGGCCGCCTCCCACGACCCCAAGGTCATCATCGAGGCCATGATCACCGGTCCCGAAGTCGAGTGCGGCGTGCTGGAACGCGAGGACGGCACCCTGGTCGCTTCCTCTCCGGCCATGCTGGAGGGCACCGACGCCGGCGAGGAAGGCTTCTATGGCTTCGACGCCAAGTACCTCGACGACACCGTCAGCGCCACCATTCCCGCCCCGCTCGACGAGGAAACGACGCGCCGGGTGCAGCAGCTCGCGATCGAGACCTATCGGGCCCTAGGCTGCACCGGCCTGGCCCGGGTGGACTTCTTCGTCACCGATGCTGGACCGGTCCTCAACGAGATCAACACCATGCCCGGATTCACCCCGATCAGCATGTACCCGCAGATGTTCCTGGCCGACGGGGTGAGCTACGCCGACTTGCTGACCACCCTCGTCTCCGGGGCGCGTCGCCACTAGAAGCCTCGTTCACGACAACAGAAACGCCCGCCACGGTCACCGTGGCGGGCGTTTGGCCTGTCCGGCGCCCCAGGAAGTCCCCGGGGCGGGGTTCGCCGCGCGCTAGGAGCGCTCGGCGCGCTTCGACATGCTCTCGGTGATCGCCTTCGTCACCGTGGGCAGCACATCGCCGCTGCTGAACTGCGGCATCGCGACGGCGACGACCTCCTCGTGGCCAATCGCGTACCAGTGGCCGATCGTCGAACCCTGCGCGAGGGCAGGGGCGTCGAACCACGGAACGTCGTCGATCTGAGAAAGCCGCTCGCCGCGCTCGTAGGACTCCGGGAAGGCAACACCACACCGGACCACGACCGGCTCGTTGCCTTCCTCCTCGGGCTGGTAGACAACCAGAGAATCCTTCGCGGCGCGATTGGCCTGCTCAATAAGATCCGTAAGCTGTGGATTCCGCAGCGCATCCTCGCCACCAACGGCCTTCGCGTTATTCTCCATTAGCTCGCCCAGCTCCTCGCTACTCAGGCGGCGGAAGCCGGCGATCTCCGCAGGCAGGGCCTCGTCGAAGGAACGGCAGGTCTGCTCGTTGCGGTCCTTGGCTACCGGCTCGTCGGCCAGCGGCAGGGCAGCCGGGGTCACGGGGGATTGAGAGGATGCGACCTCGCCGAGAACGGGGGAGATCTCCGCCACCGCGTCTTTGATGAGGCCGCCGTCCGCCTCGGACGTCACCGCAACGGTCGGCTCGCCAGACACGGAGTACCAGGTGGCCAGGGTGGAACCCGGGGTGGCGTCCTGGGCGATGAACCAGCTCGCCCCCTCAGCAGCGGACACCGGGCTGATGACGGTGTACTGATCCGGCATCGTCACACCGCAACGGACGGTCAGCTGGGTGCCGTTGGTGTCGCGGTAAGCAACGGTGCCGTCTGGAACCGGATCCAGAATGCCCACCTTCCGAAACTTACCGGCCTTCTCCGGAGCCTTCTCCACCAGCTGGGAGCACTCCGAGGCCTTAGCATCCGGCGCATCAACAGCACCAACCGAGACGTCAGAATATTTCTGCCGATCCGAAAGAATTTTGGCTCCCCCCAACACCGCGACGGTGAAGACGAGAGCTAGGATCAGACTGATCGTGACGAGTGAACGGGGAGCCCCCGCTCCACGGCCCCGGGCCTCGGTCCCCGTATTCGGGCCCTGTGAAGCGGCCGGGGATGCACCCTGTGGATTACGCTGTGTGCTCATAGGCACTCATCTTATAAGGAGGCGGGCGGATGTCCCGATACACCGGGCCCACGGTGCGCGAGGTGGGGGAGGCAGCCACCATCCAGGCGATCCGGCGTGCGGCCCCGAGTGAGCTCAATGGCGACGATGCGGCGATCCTGCGGCCCACCGCGCCGAACTCACGCCACGTCAGCTGCACCGACATCCTCGTCCTCGGGCGCCACTTCCGGCCCGAATACTCCACGGCCTACGAGGTCGGAGTAAAAGCCATCACCCAAAATTTCGCCGACATCCAGGCCATGGGTGCGCGCCCCACCGCCACCCTGCTCGGGCTCGCGATCCCGGGCGAGACCCCGCTGAGTTGGGTCAGCGAACTCGCCGAGGGGATTGAGGCCACCGCCGAGCCCTGGGCCGCCGAATTGGTGGGTGGGGACATCGTGCAGGGCAAGGAACTGCTCATCTCCATCACCGCACTGGGCGAGCTCACCGGCCCCGCACCCGCCCTGCGGGTCAACCGCGCCGCGCCGGGGCAGCAGGTCATCGTGCACGGAAAGCTTGGACACTCCGCGGCGGGGCTGGACATCCTCCGCCACTACGGCAGCAGGGCAGCGATCCCGGATGACGAGATCCTGCAAGAACTGGCCGCCTGGCACTGCGCACCTACCCTGGTTGCGGGGCAGGGAACCGTCGCCCGGGCTGCCGGGGTCGCAAGCATGACTGATAACTCCGACGGACTGATCTCCGACCTCAACCACATCGCGACGTCCTCCGGGGTCAGCCTCGACATCGACAAAGAGAGCATCGCCCCCGACGAAATGCTCCAGCACGCGGCAGACGTACTGCAGGAAGACCCGTGGAAGTGGGTCTTAAGCGGCGGCGAAGACCACAGCCTGCTGGCCACCACCGCAGCTCGCATCCCCACCGGCTTCCGGCGCATCGGAAGCACGAGCTCGCAAACCGGTTCGGGACCAAAGGTCACCATCGATCGCGCCACCCCGGCCTACACCGCGGGCTGGTCCTCGCTCTAAGCCACCCACGACACCTGCTAGGAGGCCCACCATGATCTACGTGCACCCCAATTGGCAGCTGCCGGGGTTGGAGGAAACCCTGCACAAGGCACAGGCGGCCCACGCGCCGGGCCAACAGGTCCTCCCACCGGAGGAATACATCCTGCGGGCCTTTGAGGTCGACCCTGCCGAGGTGAAGTGCCTCATCGTGGGCCAGGACCCATATCCCACGCCGGGGCACGCGGTGGGACTTGCCTTCTCCTCCGAAGGCCAGCAGATCCCGAAGTCCCTGCAGAATATCTTCACGGAGTACACCGAGGACCTGGGCTTGCCCCGGCCCACCACAGCGGACTTAAGCCCCTGGCTGGACGAGGGGGTGCTGCTACTCAACCGGGTGCTCACCGTGCTCGCGGGCCAGGCGAATAGCCACCGGGGCCTGGGCTGGGAAGCCATCACCGAGGCCGCGGTCCGCCAGGTCGCCACCAACGAGCACTTCTGCGCGATCCTCTGGGGCAAACAGGCCCAGCAGTTGGCAGGAATCATCGGGGCTAAGCGTTGCATCATGTCCCCGCACCCATCACCGCTCTCTGCTTACCGCGGGTTCTTCGGCTCCCGCCCCTTCAGCCGGGCCAATGAAATCCTGCGGGCCCAGGGTGCCGATCCCGTGGATTGGAACCTCGACCGTTAAGCTGGCAGGCATGTCCGAAACGATTTCCGCGCTCGCCGTCACCCATTGGGTGCGGCGGGCTGCAACACTGCTCGAGGAATCTCAGGCGGAAATCAATCGCATCAACGTGTTCCCCATCGCGGACTCCGACACCGGGTCGAACATGGCCCACACCGTCCGCGCCGCCTGCGAGGAACTCCAGTCGGCGATTAGCGGGGGCACGCTGCCGGAACCGGAGGACGCCACCGACGCGAACCTCCCAGCCATCACCGCGCTGTTGGCCACGGGTGCGGTCAAGGGCGCACGGGGGAACTCCGGAATGGTGCTGAGCCAGGTCTTCCGCGCGCTCGCGGATGCCTCCGCCCAGGGACCGATCGACGCGGCCGCGTTGGTTCGGATGCTCCAGGACGCCGTGGGCTTTGCCGAGTCCACCATCGCCGCACCAGTGGAGGGCACGATTCTCACCGTCCTGCGCCAGGCCGCCAACGGTGCGAGTACCTCCCATGAGGCTGGTCACGGTATGAGCGAGATCGTCGACGCGTCCCTCGACGCTGCCCGCGAGGCGCTCTTCGATACCCCCAACCAGCTCGAGGTTCTCGCCGAGGCCGGCGTCTACGATGCCGGCGGGGCAGGGTTCATCCTCATGCTCGAAGCACTCAAGGACGTCTTAAGCGGTGGGTCAGAAGGGACGACGTTGACGGGGCCCAGCGCAGCAGGGCACGAGGGGCCCGGAGTTGATGGTGCAGCCGGCAGCCACGCCTATTCTCACGGTGTGGCCGCCAAGCTGGAGTTGCTCTTCTTCTTCCACGGCGACGTCGACCCGCTGTGCGAGGTACTCGCCGCGCATGGCGACTCAATCGTTATCGCCCCCGTGTCCGAGCAGCAGGCGAAGGTGCACGTTCACACGCTCGAGGCCGGCCCGCTGCTCGAACAGGCCTTCGGGCTGGGGAAAGTGACCGAGCTGCGGATTGAAGTGCTGCCCAGCGAGCCCGGGAAGCACCCAACCGCGGCGCGCCGGGCATCCCGGCCCATCATCGCCTTGGTGCCTGGACACAACGAGGGCGCGAAAGAAGCGGTGGGTGATTCTGGCGCGGACGATGAGCAAGATATCTTCGCGGCCGTGGGGGCCGTCAGCCTCGACCCGGCGGCCAGCGAGGAGCAGACCCGCGCCGCGCTGGAGCAGCTGCCCGCCGGTGAGATCGCCGTGCTCACTAACGGGGCGGACCCCGCTGCCATCCTGGAGGTAGCCCAGCGGGAAGGGCACGGCCGGCAGCTCCACATCATCGACACCGACTCCCTTGTTGGGGGCCTGGCTGCGCTCGCGGTGTTCGATCCGACGAACGACTGGGAGGACAACACGGCGGACATGCTGGACGCCAGCGTGTCCCAACGTTGGTGGCAAGGCCCGCCCGAGCAGCTGCCGCAGACCGTGGCTGACCTGTTGGCAGGTGGTGGCGAACTCGTCACCTTCATCACCTCCGATCCCACTGTGGCCGATGCTGTGGAGGCCTTCGTGCAGCGCGCCCGCGAGCAGTACACCGGCGTGGAGTTCCATGAGCATCACGCGCGAGGCTTGGGCGCTGCGGTCCAGGTGGGTGTCGAGTAGATGCTTGGCTGGCAGGACACCCGCCCGCTCACGACGGCGACCACCCCCGACCGGGCGAAGAGCCTGGCAGATAAGCCGGGACTGTCAACCCTTCAGGACGTACTGCTGACCTTCCCGACGCGCTACGCCAGGCTGGGTACATCGGACCAGCTGGACATGCTCGTGCCCGGCGAAATGTACACCTGCGTGGCCCAGATTCTGGGAGTCGAGCAGAAGGAAAATTTTTCGGGTCGCGGGCCCCGAACCTTCATCCGCTTCCGCTTTACTGACGGTAGCGTGCAGATGGAGTCCGCGCTCTTCGGTAACCCGAAGATGCACCTGGGGGTGATCCAGCCCGGCGCGATCCTGCTGCTGCACGGCAAACTGGATACGTTCCGCAATCAGTGGCAGCTGAAGAATCCCAGTTATGCGACGATCGACCCGGGCCTCAGTGCACGCTTCGGGGCCTATGGCTCGCTGAAGACGATCGTGACGATCGCGGGCAGCCAGGAGGCGGCGCAGGAGCTGCTGCGCATGCCTTATTTGCCTGGTTATCCGCGCAAGCGGGGTACCTCGACCGCGGAGCTGATCGGCGTGGTGGACCAGATCCTTCGGGGGCCGCTCGCGCCGACCCCAGGGGGCGAGACGATCCCGGAGATGCTGCCGGACCCCACCGCGCCAGGGACGAGCGGAGATGTGGTCGGCGGGGAGGCATCCGATTCGGTGCCTGCGTGGCCGACCGGGGTGGACGGCGCGCCGCTGATCCGTTTCGACGCCGCCCTGCGCGGCATTCACCAGCCACCGGAGGAGGGTCCCGGCGCTGCGATCGAACGCCTGAAGTTCAATGAGGCTCTCGAGCTGCAGCTGATCATGGCGCTACGGGCAGCGGACGCCACGCGGCGCACCTCGCCTCGAGTGGATGCGCTGCACTCCGAGCTGCTGGCAGCCTTCATCCACAGCCTGCCCTACCGGCTGAGTGAGGGACAGAAGTCGGCGTGGGACCGGGTTGCCGAGGCACTGGATTCCTCAGAACCCGCAAACCTCATGCTGCAAGGCGACGTCGGTAGCGGGAAGACCTTGATCGCCGCACTGGCGATGGTGGCGGCCGCGGATGCTGGCCTGCAGTGCGCGTTCATCGCCCCGACGGAGGTGCTGGCGGTGCAGCACGCGCAGACCCTCACGCGTCTGGTTGAGGGGCTGCCGATCACCATTACGGTGCTCACGGGCAGCCAGAGTTCGGACGTGCGCCACCGGTCGCTACTGGACATCATCAGCGGCCAGGCGCATATCGTGGTGGGAACGCACGCGCTTATCCAGGATTCGGTGGAGTTTTTCAACCTGGGGCTCGTTGTCGTCGATGAGCAGCACCGCTTCGGGGTGCGGCAGCGCGATTATCTGAAGAACAAGGCCGCGGCCGGGAAGACTCCGCACATGCTCGTCATGACGGCCACACCGATTCCTCGCAGCGTTGCGATGACGATGTTCGGCGACCTCGAACCGATCTTCCTTCCGGGGCTGCCAAGCGGTCGTGGTGAGGTGCGCACCGCCGTCGTCCAGGCCGGTCGCCGCGCGTGGGTCGATCGCATGTGGCAGCGAATTTCCGAGGACGTCGCCGCCGGGCACCAGGCTTTCGTCGTCGTGCCGCGCATCGAGGGCGAGGACGGGGTGCTGGCGTGGGCGGAGAAGCTGGCGTCGGGCCCGTTGGCACACTGCACGGTGGATGTGCTGCACGGCAAGATGGCTCCCGAGGAGAAGGCGGCCGCGATGGCGGGCTTCGCGGAGGGACGGACGGACGTGCTGGTTGCCACCACCGTTATCGAGGTCGGGGTTGACGTCCCGAACGCGACGGTGATGGTGATCATCGATGCCGAGAATTTCGGCGTTTCTCAGCTGCACCAGCTGCGTGGCCGCATCGGCCGGGGCTCGGCCGACGGCTGGTGCATGCTGCACACCACCGCGCTGCCGGGGTCAGCCAGCTATGACAGACTTGAGTCGGTCGCCGCGACGACCGATGGCTTCGCGCTGGCCGAACTGGACCTCGAACAGCGAACCGAGGGAGATATCCTCGGCGATGACCAGTCCGGGGCCGGTTCCCGGCGTGCGCGCCTACTGAACCTCGCCAGCGATGGCGAAATCATTATGCGGGCGAAGGACTATGCCCGGGAGTTGGTGGAAAAGCAGGAAGAACTAGCCCGGAGGCTCGTGGCGGACATCGAGTTGGAAGACCAGGAGTATATCCAGCGCGGCTAGGCTCTCGGAGCCAGCAATCGTGATAGTCGGGTAGGCGCCAGGCGCGTAGAGGAATAGGAGCAGGAAGGACTAATGAGCCGCATCATCGCCGGACAGGCGGGAGGCCGCAGCATCAAGATTCCCAAGCAGGTCACCCGGCCGACCTCCGACCGGGCCCGGGAAGGGCTGTTTTCCTCCCTCGAGGCCCGCTTCGGGCTGACGGGGGAGGTCGTCCTCGACCTTTACGCCGGCTCTGGGGCGTTGGGGCTCGAGGCCGCCTCCCGGGGCGCGGCAGAGGTCACGCTCGTGGAGGCCCTCGACGGGGCTGTGAGCACCATCAAGGGGACTATTGCGACGGTGGGGCATCCGAACACCCACGTGGTTCACGCCAAAGCCATGACCTTCCTGGCGACCGCGCCGAGGCAGCACTACACAATGGTGCTTGCCGACCCACCCTATGAACTGGCCGACGACGCGGTGGCAGACATGCTGGCAGCACTGATCCCGGCGCTCGCGCAGGATGCCGTCGTCGTCATCGAAAGAAACAGCAAGAGCCCGGAGACGGCATGGCCTGAAGGATTCGAGCCGACGGGGCAGAAGGTGAAGAAGCGCACCTTTGGCATCGCGCGCTTCGATATGGCGATCTGGCGGGGCTAACGCCGCGTGTATCGCGGAAGGGGAGCGCCGGGTGCCCGGCGAGGTGGCCGGCGCTACACTTAGACACCATGCGAGTAGTCTGCCCAGGATCTTTTGACCCGGTGACGAATGGTCACCTCGATATCTTCACGCGCGCTGCGGCCCAGTGGGATGAGGTCATCGTGTTGGTGACCTATAACCCCAATAAGAATGGGCTGTTCAACGAGCAGGAGCGGGTGGCACTCATCGAGGCAGCCATCGCGGATCTGCCGGAGGAGCGGCGCCCGAAGAATATTCGGATCGACACGTGGGACCGCCTGTTGGTGGACTACCTCACCGATAACAACATCTCCGCGCTGGTCAAGGGGCTGCGCAGCTCTCTGGATTACGAGTATGAGCTGCCGATGGCTCAGATGAACCAGCGGCTCTCGGGGGCGGATACCTACTTCTTGCTCACGAGCCCGGAGTACGGTTACGTGTCCTCCACCCTCTGTAAGGAAGTCGCGAAGTACGGCGGGGATGTTTCTGGGCTGCTGCCGGAGCCGGTAGCCGAGGCTGTGAAGGCGAAGTTCGCCGAATCCTAGACGGCCTCTCCGCACCGGCCACAGCGAAAGAAAAAATTGTTAATTCCTGTGACCGGTGTGTTTCTCCGCGGGTGATTCCCTGGAACATGGAATAGTGGTGAGCATGTACAAAACCTTCCAAGGCATGGACGATCTCCAGCACATGGTGGAGCAGGCTTATAGCGTGCCCATGACATCCAATTGCATGGTGCCGCGCCGCGAGGTGCTCGACATCCTCGACGAGATGCGTAACGCCATTCCTATCGAGATGGACGACGCTCAGGACGTCCTTGATCACCGCGACAAGATTCTCCACGATGCTGAGGATCGCGCCGACGGCATGGTCGCCGACGCTGAGGCGGAGCGCGACCGGATTCTTGAGGAGGCCCACGCACGCGCGGAGGCGATGGTGCGCGACGCCGAAGAGCGTGCCACCACCACGGTCGCCCAGGCTGAGGATGAGGCCGACCGCCTGGTTACCGAGGCTCGCAACGAATACGACCACGTCACCTCCCGCGCCGCCGCGGAATCGGACCGCCTCATTAAGGCAGGTAATGATTCCTACCAGCGCTCCGTGGACGAGGGTATTGCCGAGCAGCAGCGCCTTGTCTCCGAATCCGAGGTTGTCCGCAACGCCGAGGCGGAAGCCCAGCGCATCGTGCAGTCCGCCCACGCGGATTCCGACCGCCTGCGCAACGAGTGCGACCGCTACGTGGATTCCACTCTCGCGGAGTTTGAGGAGTCCCTCTCCGCCACCCTGCGCAGCGTGGGCCGCGACCGCGCCGCCCTACGCAAGGGGGCTGGCGTCTCCGGACTGCGCAGCGACTCCAACTACGGGGACCACAGCTACGAGAGCTAAGCGCCGAGCTGCCCGCCTGGGGTGAAGCGAGCGGGACGTCGTCCCAAATGGCGGCGGGGAGCCTAGAGCGGGTACAAAAGGGGTATGAGCAACCCCTTCATCCTCGATGTTCAGGACATCCTCGGCCAACAAGGTGGCCCGGAGCACATTCACACCACCGGTGAAACCCCGCATAACCTCGGCGGGGAAATGTTCGGAATTACCCCCGGCACCAGCGTCGATATCGATTTGATCCTCACCAACCTGGGTGAAGCCATCATGGCCCAGGGAACGGTCAGCGGGCCGGCCACCGTCGAATGCGGTCGCTGCCTCCGCCACTTCACAACGGACCTCAGCATCAAGGTCGACCAGGTCTTCGGCACCTCGGCGGATTTCATCACCACCGAGGACGAGGACTCCGAGGAGGACGCCGAAGAGCTGCCACCGCTGGTTGAGGACGAACGCATCGACCTGACGCAGACCGTGCTCAACGAAGCCGGGCTCAACGCGCCATTCAACCCCGTCTGCGCTGATTACGGACTCGAATGCGAGACCAATGTCCCGGAGCCGGACGGCATCTCCGAGGAGGAAGCGGAAGAGGAGAAGGTCGACCCGCGCTGGGCCGGCCTGTCCGCAATCAAGTCCCAACTGGCCGGGGGTGACGATGGCTCGCAAGCGTAGGCTCACCGGCGAGGCGGCACTTCGCGCCGCATATTCCAAGCACGACCACGCCCCGCTGCTGGAGGCATGGGGGATCGAGCTCTCCGACGAGATGCTGCGGCTGGCGCTGACCCACCGTTCCTTCGCACACGAGAATGACAACGTGCCGAACAACGAGCGCCTCGAGTTCCTCGGCGACGCCGTGCTCGGACTCTCGGTCGCCGAGCAGCTGTACACGCAGTTCCCGCAGCGCAGCGAGTCCGATATCTCCAAGATGCGCGCGGGCGTGGTGAATATGTATGCGCTCGCGGGGCTGGCCCGCAACCTCGGGCTGGGGGAGTACATCCTGCTCGGCCGCGGAGAGATGAAGACCGATGGGCAGGATAAAGATTCCATCCTCGCGGACACCGTCGAGGCAATCCTTGGCGCGATCTACCTGGAGCACGGCTTCGCGGTTGCGAAGGCGACGGTGTTGCGGCTGTTTAAGTCCATGATCGATAAGGCCCCGACCGTGGGGCTGACCATGGACTGGAAGACCACCGTGCAGGAACGCCTGCGCGAACACGATCTGCCGATGCCGGAGTATGAGGTCACCTCCTCCGGGCCGGAGCACGACAAGGCCTTCTTCGCCACGCTCAAGCTGGATGGCAAGGAGCGCACCCGCGGCCAGGGGCGCACGAAGAAGGAAGCGGAACACCAAGCGGCTCGCGCTATGGTGGAGGAACTCAGCAAACGTGCCTGAGCTGCCTGAGGTGGAGGTCGTCCGTCGCGGGCTGGAAGAACATCTCAGCGATGGGGTCATCCACGACGTCGACGTCCGTCATCCCCGCGCCGTTCGCGCCCAGCCTGGCGGGGCTGCGGAGCTCGTCGCGCTTCTGGACGGTGCCCGCATCCAGTCCATTGAGCGCCGGGGAAAGTACATGTGGCTCGTGCTGAATAATGGCCGTGCGCTGTTCGTCCACCTCGGGATGAGCGGGCAGATGCTGATCCATGAGGCTTCGGATCCGGCTCTGCCCACCACGCACGTCCGAATTTCTGCGCGGGTCGACGTGGGGGAGAAGGACCTGGTGCTGAGTTTCGTGGATCAGCGCACCTTTGGTCAGTGGCAGGTCACGCCCGTCGTGGCAGACCCGCACGGGGGCTTTACGGGGGTGCCGGTTCCGGTTGCGCACATCGCCCCCGATCCCTTCGAGGCGGTCTTCGACCCGGCGGTCGTGGCCCGGCGCCTCAGGGCGAAGAAGACCGATGTGAAGCGTGCGATCCTGGATCAAACACTGGTCTCGGGGATTGGAAATATTTACGCCGACGAGGCGCTGTGGGCCGCGGGCGTAGCTCCCAGCCGCCGTACCCGGGGCATGCGCCAACGCGACGCCGTGGCCGTATTGGAGCAGGCCGGGGCGGTGATGCGCCGGGCGCTGGCCCAGGGCGGCACCAGTTTTGATTCGCTCTACGTCAACGTCAACGGAGCCAGCGGCTACTTCGCCCGCTCGCTCAATGCCTACGGCAGGGCCGGGAAGCCATGCCCCCGCTGTGGGGAGCCGATCGTTCGGGTGCAGTGGACGAACCGATCCTCACACTTCTGCCCGCAGTGCCAGTCCAGCTAGCGTTCAGAACGGGGCTGGGTTACGGGCAGGCTATTCCAAGAATGGGTGGTGGAGTTCTACAATGTCCCTATGGAAAAACTTACTGAGCTCGTTGATGGCTCGATCAATGGTGTCATCTGGAACATCATCCCGTGGCTGTTGATCGCCGCGGGCATCTACTTCGGCTTGCGGACTCTCTTCGTCCAGGTCCGCATGCTGCCCACGATGCTGAAAGCAGTCGCGGAGAAGCCGCCGGTTGCCCGTGATGAGCGGGGCAATGAGATCCAGGACGGCGAGCGCGTCGGTATTTCGGCGTTCAAGGCTTTCACGATTTCTGCCGCCTCTCGCGTGGGAACCGGCAACATTGCCGGCGTGGCGCTGGCGATCTCTATCGGTGGGCCGGGCGCGGTCTTCTGGATGTGGATGATCGCCATCGTCGGCGGCGCGACCGCCTTCGTGGAGTCCACGCTGGCTCAGCTGTGGAAGTCCCGCGACATCAACGGCCACTACCACGGTGGCCCGGCCTTCTACATGACGCGCGGCCTGGGCTGGAAGCCGCTCGCCGTTATCTTCGCCGTGGCGCTCTCCTTCACCTATGGCTTCGTCTACAACGCGATTCAGACGAACTCCATCGTCGACGCGGTGGGAGTCTCCCTCAACAGCGATTCCACGACCCTCAAGCTGATCGTCGCGGTCGCCGTTGCCTCCCTCACCGCCCTGGTTATTTTCGGCGGCGTGACCCGCATCGCCAGCGTGACGCAGATCATCGTGCCGTTGATGGCCGTGGCCTACATCATCGTGGGTCTCATCGTCGTGCTTATGAACCTCAGCGAGGTGCCGGGCATGGTCGGGCTCATCGTGGGCCACGCACTCGGTATTAAGCAGGTCGCGGGCGCGGGCATCGGCATGGCCTTCGGCATCGGCATGCGTCGCGGCCTGTTCTCCAACGAGGCAGGCCAGGGCTCCGCGCCGAACGCGGCCGCGACCGCGACCGTCTCCCACCCTGTCAAGCAGGGCCTCGTCCAGACCCTCGGCGTATATTTCGACACCCTCGTTGTCTGTACCATCACCGCTTTCGTGGTGCTGCTGGGCCCCGCCGTGACCTACGGCCGCGACGACATCCAGGGCGTCTCCCTGACCCAGACCGCGCTCGCCGATTCGGTTGGCTCGTGGGGTGCGCACTTCATCACCTTCATCCTCTTCTTCCTGGCTTTCTCCTCGGTCATCGGCAACGTCTACCTGGCCCAGGCCAATATCGAGTACCTGTCCGAATCGAAGAAGGTCATGACGATCTTCCGCCTCGGCGTGATCGCTTTCGTCTTCTTCGGAGCCTTCGGCTCCCTGCCGCTGGTGTGGGCGCTGGGAGACACGATGGCCGGCACCATGGCGATCATCAACATCATCGCGATCGTCCCGCTGGGTGGCATCGTCTTCAAGCTGCTGAAGAACTTCAACGATCAGCGCAAGAAGGGTCTGGATCCGGTCTTCCACCGGGATATGCTGCCGGAGGCGAAGAACGTCGAGGTCTGGGACGGTTCCGACTCGGCGACCCGCCGCGGTTGGCTCGAGCGCCGCTCCCTGCGTGAGTTCACCTAAAAGCGACGAGAAGACTGCGCCCGGAATACGGCGAGCTAAGGAGAAACGGAAGTGACTGAGCAACCACAGGTCCGCCTCACCGCCTGGTGCCACGGCCGGGTCCAGGGCGTGGGCTTTCGCTGGTGGGTCGCCGGCCAGGCCAAGGCCCTGGGGCTGACCGGCTCGGCCACGAATTACCCGGACGGTCGGGTGCTCGTTGTCGCGGAGGGGGCACGACACCTGGCCGAAGAGTTGCTTGACCGGCTCCAGCCCGGCGCGTTGACGAACCCGCAGCGCCCGGGGCAGGTCACCACGGTCGTCGAGTTGTGGGGCGAGCCCAAGGGCGCGGTCGGTTTCGAGCGCCGCTAACGCGCGAGCCTGTGCTTAGAGCTTGTCCTCGCGCAACGATAAGATAGCCGCATGCACTTAAAGTCGTTGACCCTCAAAGGATTCAAGTCCTTTGCGTCCTCGACGACCCTGAAACTCGAGCCGGGGATCTGCGCTGTCGTCGGCCCCAACGGCTCGGGGAAGTCCAATGTCGTCGACGCCCTGGCATGGGTGATGGGGGAGCAGGGGGCGAAGACCCTGCGCGGCGGCAAGATGGAGGACGTCATCTTCGCCGGCGCCGGTGACCGCAAACCGCTGGGGCGGGCGGAGGTTACCCTCGTCATCGACAACTCCGACGGCAAGCTGCCGATCGAGTACTCCGAGGTCGCGGTCACCCGCCGCATGTTCCGCGACGGGGCCAGCGAATACGAGATCAACGGCGCCAAGGCCCGGCTCATGGATATCCAGGAGCTGCTGAGCGACTCGGGTATCGGCCGCGAGATGCATGTCATCGTCGGTCAGGGAAGGCTCTCCCAAATCCTGGAGTCCAAGCCTGAGGAGCGCCGCGCCTTCATCGAGGAGGCCGCGGGTGTGCTGAAGCACCGGCGCCGCAAGGAGAAGGCACAGCGCAAGCTGGTCGGTATGCAGGCCAACCTGGACCGCCTCCAGGACCTCACCGATGAGCTGCACCGCCAGCTGGGGCCACTAGCCCGGCAAGCCGACGCCGCACAGCGGGCGTCCACCGTGCAGGCCACCATCCGGGACCGTCGCACCGTCCTGGCGGCCCATCACGTCCGCACTCTGTCGGAGAACCTCCACGAGGCCAATGCCGAGACCGAGCGACTCATCGAGGAGCGCGAATACCTCACCGAGCAGCTTGAAGAGCACTCCGGTGAGCTCGCCGAGGTGGAGGAAGAGCTGCGCACCGCGCTGGAGGACGCGGAGTCGGCCCGCACCCTCTGGTACCGGCTTTCGGCGGTCGCGGAGAAGAACTCCGCCTCTCTGCGCATCGCGGCCGATCGCGCTCAGGCCAGCGAAGAGACCGCCTGGCTGGGACCCGACCCCGCCCATCTGCTGGAGCGAGCCGAGCGGGCGGATGCTGAGCAGGAGGAGCTCGACGAGGCCGTCGAGATCGCCCAGGAAAAGCTCGAAGGAATCCGGGAGACCGTTGCTGAGGCCCAGGACGCCGCCCGGCAGGCGGAGAACGAGCACCTCGCCCAAGTCCGGGCCATCGCGGACCGGCGCGAAGGCGTGGTGCGTCTGCTCTCCCGCCAGGAGGCAGCCAGCGAGCGGTTGGCTAACGCACAGGCCGAGGTGGAGCGCAGTGAAGAGGCCGTGGGCGAGCACACTGAGGAGCTGGAGAACCTCAGTGAGGAGCTCGCGGAAGCCGCCGACGAACTAGCAGATATCGAGGGTGGGGGAGAGGAACTCCGCGCAACCGCAGAGCAGCTCGCCCGCGAGGTCCAGACCGTTGAGCAGCGCGCAGAGGAGCTGCGCAACCAGGAACGCGCGCTGGAGCGCGAGATTGCGGGTCTGGAGGCCACCATCACCGGCTGGCAGGAGCGGCTGCGCCCCACCGACGGTGCTGCCCGCGCGACATCCGCCGCCGAAGAACAAGGCCATGCGGTGAGCACCCTGGCCGAAAACCTCACCGTCACTGGCGACTGGTCTGCCGCGGCGGCTGCCGTCCTGGGCGCGATCGCTCCCACCGGGGTCGTTACAGCCTCAGACGAGGCGATCCTCAGCGCACTCGAGGGCAGCGATGAGGGCCGCGCCCTCGTCATCGAGGCTGGATCCGAAACCAAGGAGAAGGCCGGCTGGCGCCTTGATGCGGCCTTGCCCGCAGGGCAGTGGCTGCTGGACGTGATCGAACCCAGCCAGGAGGTTGCCGCCGCGTTGAATGCGTTGCTCGTCGACGTCGTCGCTGTGGCAGACGCCGCTGAGGCCCGCCGCCTCGTAGCCGCCGACACCAGGCTGAGGGCAGTGACCAAGGCCGGCAGCCTCTTCGGGCCCGGTTGGTTCGCGGCGGGTCGCGGGGGAGCAACGCCCGCGGTGGAGCTTGCTGCGAAGATCGACCAGGCTGGCGCGGACGTCGCCGAGAAGAAAGAACAGCTCGCTGACCTGAAAGCGAGCCTCGACGCCGCGCTCGAAACCACCGCGGAACGACGCGCCGCAGCCAGCAGCGCCAAGGCCGCCGTCCAGGAGCAACGGGCACGCGTCCAAGCGGCCCAACACCGCTTCAAGGCGGCAGAGAACGCGGAGGAATCCGCACGCCGTAGCCTCGAGCGCGCCACCGTTCAACGCAACCAGGCCGAGGAGAGGGCCCGCCAGGCTGATGAGGAACTCGCCGAGGTACGCGACCGACTCTCGCGAGTGCAAGAGCCCGAAGAACAAGAGGAACCTTCCACCGCGCAGCGTGACCGGACGGCTCAAGAACTCACGCAGGCGAAAGCCATGGAGATGGATGCACGCCTGCAGCTGCGAACGGCTGAGGAACGCGCCGCCGCCACCCGCGGCAAGGCGGACAACCTGCGGCGCCAGGCCCGCCAGGAAGAGGCCTCCCGCAAACAGCACGAGATCGCACGGGCGCGCCGCGAAGCCAAGCGCCAGGCAGCGCTCATCGTGCAGGAACAGGCCGAACGGGTCGGCCAGCGCATCACCGATGCACTCCATCGTGCCCAGGAGTCCCGCACCCTGACCGAGCAGGCACACCGCCAATGGCAGGAACGCATGCGCCAGCAAAAGGCAGAGGTCAATAAGTACAACAGTCAGCTCGGGGCGGTCACCCAGCGGGCGCACGAGGCGGAGCTGAAGCGCAACCAGGCACAGCTCAAGCTCGAGCAGGCCGCGGAATCTGCGATGGAGCAGCTCACCATGACGTCCGAACAGCTGCTGGCCGTCGAGCTCCCGGAGGACTTCGATCAGGCCACAGCGCGTAAGGAGCTCAAGCAGGCGGAGAAAGACTTGAACTCCCTCGGCAAGGTCAACCCACTGGCGCTGGAGGAGTATAAAGCGCTGGAGGAACGCTATTCCTTCCTCGCCAGCCAGCTCGACGATGTCGAACGCGCCCGCGAGGACCTCAACGGGGTGATCAAGGACGTGGACAACACCATCCTCACCCTCTTCGTGGAAGCCTGGCACGACGTGGAGGAGCAGTTCCCCAAGGTCTTCGAGACCCTCTTCCCGGGTGGGTCCGGCCGACTGGTGCTGACCGACCCGGAGGACATGCTCACCACCGGTATCGAGGTGGAAGCTCGCCCGCCGGGCAAGAAGGTCAAGCGCCTGAGCCTGCTTTCCGGCGGTGAGAAGTCGCTGACCGCGCTGGCACTACTCGTCGCCATCTTCCGTGCTCGCCCCAGCCCGTTCTACGTCATGGATGAGGTCGAAGCTGCGTTGGACGACGTCAACCTGCGACGCCTGATCGCGCTGTTCGAAGAGTTGCGTAAGGACTCCCAGCTGATCGTGATCACGCACCAGAAGCCGACGATGGATGTGGCCAATGTCCTCTACGGTGTGACCATGCGTGGGGACGGCGTGACGCGCGTTATTTCGCAGCGTATGAAGCCACTGGAAGCCGGTTAGCCCAGGCCAGCCCGCACACAGGGGGAACGGGCTGGGGCGTGCGGAATTGCTAGCCGGGTAAAGGCTAGGATTGGCGGACGTGACTACCAGCCCGATTGCAGACCTGAATGACACTCTCCTCGCCTGGGCCTCCAGCGCCGAGGCGGAACTCGCGACGAAACTCAAGGACATCCAGCTTTTTGTGGAGCTGGACATCACCGGAGATGAGCTCGAACGGCTCACCCGCTTCTACGGAACCTTCTTGGGCCGCCAAATCACTGCCGGCGCGGACGATGCCGCGCTGCTGCAGACCTGTCCGGCGCTGACCGCCGCAGTGCTGATCTCGCGAGCCGCGAAGCTCAACGAAGTTCCCCAGGTGGCCTCCGAGTTCTGGGCCGGGCTTGGGCTGGAGGCCACCGAGGATCGAGTGGCGCTCATCGAAGGGCACTTCGCGGAGATCCTGCAGGCTGCTGGGCTTGACCCGATGGATGACCTCGCTGGTGGTCCGGATGGCGAGCTGGGGCGGCTCTTCGGACACGTGGGCATCGCCAGCGACTGGACACCGGAGCTCATCGAGCTGATCGACACCCGTCGCATGTCGGGAGAGGCAGCCGAGGACCTGAGCGAGGAAGCGGCGGCGGTTGTCGCAGAGTTGGCGACGCAGCGTCTCCAGCTGGGGCCGCTGTGCGCAACCTCCCCCGAGCTAGCTCAAAAGCTGATTGAGCCGGTCGTCCGGGTGGTGCACCAGGGGGCAGAAGCGGGCCAGTGGCACCGCGCGTTGCAGAAGAACTCCGTCTTTCCGCTGGTCGCCGAGGAGATTGCAGCCGAGCTGAGGGAGCGCCCCATCGGCACTGTGGATCGCCGCTACACGGTGGGCGTGGCCCACGCTGAGGACCGGCCGCGGCTGCGCCTCGACGTACTGCGTCGCCGGGTGCTGCTGCGCCTGCCGGAGCAGGAGCTGGCAGATAGCCACTTCACCAACCTTGATGAGGTGCGTTGGCGCCTAGATTTCGACGGCAGCCCGTCGGCATTCATCACCAGCAAGGCGGACCGCCCGGGTGCGAAAACCAGCGAGATTTTCGACATCCCGGTGCGACGACCCCTGCGTGAGATTTGGGTACGCAACGTGGCCTCCCGCGAGCAGTGGCAGATCCCCATGGTTAGCACTGAGGACCCCAGCCTGATCTTCACCGAGCGCGGTGGGGACCTGACGGAGATGGCCACCCTGCACCACGCCGCGGTATGGGTGGTCTGCCCCTCGGATGCCCGCGCGGTGGATCCGGTGAGCGATCAGGAGATCCCGGTACTCGAGGAGCACGAGGTCAAGGCCTGGGAGGGCTGGGCAATTCGCCTGCTGGATCTCTCGGCTGCCCTCTCACTGCACCTTGAGCGCCCGGGCGAGCGCCGCCCGTCAATCGGGAGCGTGCGCGCCGTCGACCCGCGCCAGCGCGTGCGATTCATCGAACCGGGGGAGCCCGTCCCGGGGGTGCGCACCCAGTCCGGCCGGCCGATCCTTTCCGAGTCTCTGCTTGTCGAGTTCCCGCCGACCCAGTCGGGCGCGGTGGAGACCTGGTTCTTGACCATCGGTGCCTACGCGGGCCCCGGCGAGTACGGCGACACGGTCGCCGATGAGGAGCCTTTGGAGGTTCCGCCCGAGGGTGGGTCCTTCGAAGTCTTCGACCCGGAGGCCTATGACAGCCCATGGGCGGGCGAGTACCTGGTGCGGCTGCGCGGTCCGCGCAACGAGTCCTTCCGCCACGAGTACGCCCTAGTCGAGGGGCTTGGCACCGAGGTAGAGATCGATGGACCTTCCGCGCTGACCCGGCTGCCGCAGCGCGGGGGACTCAGCCCGACGACGGTGAAGCTGCTTGCCGGTGAAAAGCCCTTTTCCCGCCGGGTGAAGACCACCGTGGGTCCCGATCAGAAGTACGTCACGACGGTCGTGGAAACCGATGCGGGCGACGCGCTACCGGTCGTCGTGCACCCACCACGACTGCGCTACCAGCTCACGCTGCGTGGCGAGGAGCCGATGTGGCGTACGGAGGCCGTGCGCACCAGCTCCTCCTGGCTGGACCAGGACACCAAGTTCCGCGTCCGCCCCGGCAGCCCCCTGGACCAGCCGCTCGAGCGTCCTAGCCTCGTCATCCGCGACCGCCACGGTGCCCCGGTGCGCACGCTGAAGCTGGAGACGGAGGACAACATCACCTGGTCCGCGGAGCTCGCTGCCGCGGCGTCCTCCCTCGCTGTGCTCTCACAGGGCAGCTTCGAGCTGGAGTTCATCGACTCCGTCGCTCGCCGCCGTGTTTCCGTCCGACTGGCGAATATCGTTCCGGCACCAACCTGGAACGTGTCCTACGCCGACGGCGCACTCGTCTTCGATACGGGTGCGGATGACACGACCCCCGACCTCGGTTGCTGGAGCGCGTGGGTGTGGCCTGTGACGGCGCCGTGGCAGCCCGCCCGTACCGTCACCATCGGTGCCACGGGTGAGCCTGTCGAGCTCCCCGCCGAACTGCAGGACGCCGGTCCGCTCGCTGTTCAGCTCTTTGCCCCGGATCGTTTCTCCTTCCTCCGGCCGCCCTCTGGCCCGGGCGAGCGTGCACAGACCGTCGAGGCCGAAGGCTACTTCGGGCGAGGGGAGGACACCCCGTGGTCGCACCTGTCGGCTTTCCTCGTCGGGGAGGCCGAGCAGGCCCCGTCCGACCCGGAAATTCTGCCGACCCTGTGGGACGTGCAGGCCGGCTGGCTGCAGAAGCGTGCCCAGGTGCCACCGGCTCTTAGCCAGCGGGTGCGCGAGGCGCTCACCCACGATGCGCGCGCTTCGGTGCACGCGATGGGCCGGTCGCTGGTCGCCACTGCGGACCGGCCTGCGCAGTTCATTGCCTCGGGTCTGGTGCACTCCTCCTTCGACGTCACCCAGGAGGAGCTGATGAGCCCCGCGGAGCAGAAGCGGGACGAGATCGGCACCCCATGGATCCACGCCTTGGACATCCTTGGTGCGATCGCGCGCCTTGATGAGGAAGACTCCGAGCAGCTGCCGAGCATCAAGGCATTGAAGAAGCAGCTGGCAGCCACCGCCGGCGAGGGGGCCGTCAAGACCCTGGAGACGGGGCACGACCGTTCCCTGGACAACTCCTGCATCGACGCCACCACCGTCCAGATCGCGCACATGAACGAGGATCAGCAGAAGGCAGTGCTCGCCATGTTCTTCGGCGACGCCGGTCTGGTCCCGGGGGCGATTTCGGACGAGAACAGCCGACTCATCGCCGTCTTCGATACCTTCACCCACCGTGCGGCGCTCTCCGAACTTCTCGGTGATCCGACGTTGATGACGACGGCGGTGGCGGTGTTGCGCCGGATCAAGTCGGCGAATCGCCAGCTATACCTCTCCGCTCGGGTGCGCTTCGAACGCCTCGACGGGGTGGATACCGATGATCCGCAGAACCGCTGGGCACTGGCGCCAGTGATCTCCATGGTCTTCGCGCTGGCCACGCGCATGCACGCACACGGCCACCTGCCGACCCTGGGCAAGCTGCCGCAGGCCTATGAGGGCTGGGCGAAGATGGCTCAGCTGGTTCCAGACCTCGTGACCGGCGATGTGGTCCTCGCTGATGCGATGGTTCTCGGTGTGTTCGGGCCAAATCTGAAAGACTAGGGATTATGAACGTTTTCATCTGGGTACTCATTGGCCTGGTGGTGCTGGCCGCCATCGTGGCGATCGTCGTCGTCCTGGGCCTGCGCCGCAACAAGTCCAAGCAGATCTCCTTCGAGAAGTCTCCGGAGATCGAGAAGAAGCCGTCCTCGGGCGACTACCAGGCCAAGGGTGGTTTTAACTTCACCTCTGGCGGGGAGTCCCCAGCTCCGACCTCGGAGGAGGCAGGCCGCCCGACGATGGATATCGGCGGGGTGAGCGTCCCGGCTCCTTTCGAGAAGGAAAAGGAAGCCCAGCCACACGGGGAAGCTCCTGCGGAGGCTTCCGAGAAGCCGGCACCGGCGAAGGCTGAGCCAGAGCAGCCTGCGGCTGAGAAGGCCGACGCCGACGAGACCTCGCCCGCCGCCGCCGAGGAAGAGAAGCCGGCCGAGCCAGCAGCGCCCGCTGAGTTGGCAGTCCCTGCTGCAGAGCAGGGGGAGCCGGACGCCGAGAAGGCAGCCGAAGACCCGCAGGGGGAGCAGGCTGGCAGCGAGAAGCCGGTCGAGGCAGAGCCAGCCGAAAAACGGGAGACCACGGCGCCGGTTGACGTCCCGGCCCCTCCAGCTGCGGCCCCGGAGGAAGCTGCAGCGGAGAAGGAGGCCGAGAAGGCCGACGCCGCCGCTGCGGACACCGCAGAAAACGGGTCTGTAGATGAGGTTGCGGACGGCGCCACCCCGGCCGAGAAGCAGGAAGCTGCCCGCACCCAGGAGATCGCGCCAGTCGAGGGTCGCCTCGGCAAGCTGCGTGGCCGCATGGCGAAGTCCCAGAACGTTATCGGTCGCGGCGTCCTGGGTATTCTCAGCGCAGGCGATCTGGACGAGGATGCGTGGGAAGAAATCGAGGACACGCTCCTCATGGCGGACCTCGGCGCCGACACCACGATGAAGGTCGTGGACTCCCTGCGCGAACGCATCGCCTCCCAGGGTGTGGAGAGCGAGGAGCAGGCGCGCGCGATGCTGCGCGAGGTTCTCATCGAAGCCGGCAAGCCTGAGCTGGACCGCTCCATCAAGGCAATGCCTTATAAGGGCAAGCCGGGTGTGATCATGGTTGTTGGTGTCAACGGCACCGGCAAGACCACCACCACCGGCAAGCTGTCTCGCGTGCTCGTCGGCATGGGCAAGCACGTCGTGCTGGGCGCCGCAGACACCTTCCGTGCAGCCGCTGCCGACCAGCTGGAGACCTGGGGCAACCGGGTAGGCGCGCGCACCGTCCGAGGCAAGGAGGGCGCAGATCCGGCGTCCGTGGCTTTCGACTCGGTGAGCCAGGGAATGGACGAGCAGGCGGACGTCGTCCTCGTGGATACCGCAGGCCGACTGCACACGTCCGTCGGGCTGATGGACCAGCTGGGCAAGGTCAAGCGTGTCGTGGAAAAGCGCGCCCGCGTGGACGAGGTGCTGCTTGTGCTGGATGCCACGGTGGGGCAGAACGGCCTGATGCAGGCCCGCGTCTTCCGCGACGTCGTGGACATCACCGGCGTGGTGCTGACCAAGCTGGACGGCACCGCCAAGGGTGGCATCGTCTTCCAGGTGCAGGAGGAGCTCGGCGTTCCGGTGAAACTCGTCGGCCTCGGCGAGGGCGCAGATGACCTCGCACCATTTGAGGTGGAGAGCTTCGTGGACGCGCTCCTGGGATAAAAAGAGCTTTTCAGCCTCAGTTTTTTTGGGGTTTGAGCGGCGGAACCTAACCATGGGTTCCGCCGCTTTTTTTTCGTATTTTTCTCTGTTTTTGCGCTGTCGCATAGTGATAAATTTATTTTCTGTAATCACGATCAACTGACCGAGTTCTTCGGTCTCGCCCACAGTATTTTCGACGCCTCCGGGAATCCTCTCATCGACGCCGACGGCATGCCGAACGCCGTCAACGTCCTGTTTCAGATGACTTTTGCCATGATCGCCACCGCGATCATCTCCGGCTCGCTGGCCAATAGGGTGAAGATCCACACCTGGCTGATCTTCACCGCAGTATGGGTCGTTCTGGTTTACGCGCCGATGGCGCACATGGTCTGGGGTGGTGGACTCCTCGGCGAGGGGGCCAACAGCCTGTCCGCGTGGCTCTTCGGAACCCATATGGAAGGCGCCGAGGCGGTCGCCAATATCGCGCCCATCGACTTTGCAGGCGGCACGGTCATTCACATCAACGCCGGCGTGGCTGGTCTCGTTCTGGCACTCATCATCGGCAAGTCCCAGAGTTTCATGAAGGAGCCCGATACCCCGCACAACCTGCCACTGGTGATGCTGGGTGCAGCACTGCTGTGGTTTGGTTGGTTCGGTTTCAATGGTGGCTCCGCTATGGCAGCCGATGGCAGCGCGGCACTGGTCTGCTTGAACACCTGTGTTGCGGTCTGTGCCGCGATGCTGGGATGGATGGTCAGCGAACGGATCCGAACGGGCTACGTCACCTCCCTGGGGACGGCTTCCGGCGTGGTCGCCGGCCTGGTCGTCATCACTCCGGGGGCTGGGGACATGTCCCCGCTGACCTCGATGCTCGCCGGTGTCGTCGGCGGCGTACTGGCTTCTTATAGCATCTCGCTGAAGTACCGCCTCGGCTTCGACGATTCCCTGGACGTCGTTGGTCTGCACTTGGCCGCGGGGCTGTGGGGGACCATCGCCCCAGGCCTGTTTGCCTCCGGCCGCGGACTTCTGACCGGTGGAGGAGTGGACGGCGCCAAGCTGCTCGTGGTTCAGGTGCTCATCGCCGTCATTGCCGCAGTCTTTGGTGCTGTTCTGACCGCGGTGATCGCGCTGCTTCTCAAGCACACCCTCGGCTGGCGAATTAGCGCCGAGGAGGAGAACGCGGGCATCGACGTGACGCACCACCGCGAACGGGCCTATCACACCGTCGCTGATGAGGCGGTCGCGCAGCGGGAGTAGCCCCCGTAACTGACTCTCACACGCCCGGTCGTTGCCGGACAACGCCCCCGCCGCGCTAAGGTGGCAGGGATAACTACTTAACGTTGTTCGCCCCGGCTGGGCGTTGAGACGTTTCAGCGATCGTATTAAGGGAGACACGAGAACGTGTTTGAGTCACTTTCAGACCGGCTATCAGGTGCGCTTAAAGGCCTGCGTGGCAAGGGCCGCCTCACTGAGCAGGACATCAACACCACCGCACGCGAAATCCGCCTCGCGCTGCTCGAGGCGGACGTCTCCCTGCCCGTCGTGCGCGCCTTCATCAAGCGCATCAAGGAGCGGGCCAACGGCGTCATCGTCTCCGAAGCACTGAACCCGGCCCAGCAGGTCATCAAGATCGTCGACGAGGAGCTCAAGGAGATCCTTGGTGGCGAGACGCGCCGCCTGACCCTGGCCAAGCACCCGCCGACCGTCATCATGCTCGCCGGTCTGCAGGGTGCGGGTAAGACCACCCTGGCCGGTAAACTCGCCCGCTACCTTTCCAAGCAGGGCCACACCCCGATGCTGGTGGCCTGTGACCTCCAGCGCCCGGGCGCGGTGCAGCAGCTGCAGATCGTCGGTGAGCGCGCAGGTGTGACCACCTTTGCCCCGGATCCGGGCACCAGCCTGGAATCTCACGACCACGAAATGGGGACCTCCACGGGAGACCCGGTTGAGGTCGCCGAGAAGGGTATTGAGGAGGCTTACCGCACCCAGCACGACATCGTCATCATCGATACCGCAGGCCGCCTCGGTATCGATGAGACGCTGATGACGCAGGCGCGCAATATCCGCGACGCCGTCGAGCCCGACGAGGTGCTCTTCGTCATCGACGCCATGACTGGTCAGGACGCCGTGACGACGGCCGAGGCCTTCCGCGACGGCGTTGACTTCACTGGTGTGGTCTTGACCAAGCTGGACGGCGACGCCCGTGGTGGTGCCGCACTGTCCATTCGTGAGGTCACCGGCAAGCCGATTCTGTTCGCCTCCACGGGTGAGAAGCTCGAGGACTTCGACGTCTTCCACCCGGACCGCATGGCCTCCCGCATCCTGGGCATGGGTGACGTCCTCACCCTGATCGAGCAGGCCGAGCAGGTCGTCGACCAGGAGAAGGCCATGAGCTCTGCCGAGCGCATGGCATCCGGCGAGCTGACGCTGGAGGACTTCCTCGAGCAAATGATGATGATCCGCAAGATGGGTCCGCTCGGCAATATCCTGAAGATGCTGCCTGGTGGTTCCCAGATGTCCCAGATCGCGGACATGGTCGATGAGAAGCAGCTGGACCGCATTCAGGCCATCATCCGAGGCATGACCCCGGCGGAGCGTAATGACCCGAAGATCCTCAATGCCTCCCGCCGCAAGCGCATTGCCGCCGGTTCTGGCGTGCAGGTCTCCGAGGTTAACCAGCTGGTTGAGCGCTTCTTCGAGGCGAAGAAGATGATGGGGCGCATGGCTGGTCAGTTCGGCATGCCGGGGGGCCGTTCTGCGACGAAGAAGCAGAAGAACCACCGCAAGGGCAAGGGGAAGAAGGGCCGTAACAAGAACCGTCGTTCCCCGCAGCGCATGAACCGCCAGGGCATGCCGGGGATGCCTGGAATGCCGGGCATGCCGGGCATGGGAGGCGGAATGCCTTCCATGAAGGAGCTCAAGGCGCTGCAGGATCAGCTGCCCCCGGGTATGGAGGGCATCGACGTGGAGAAGATGTTCGGCGGAGGCAAGAAGTAGCCTCGCCCTCCCGTCACCACTTCGCGGCGGTGGCGGCCGCCAGTGTTTGCGACTGGCGGCTAAGTGCCGCACACAGTGCGGAAGCCCCTTGGGGAGGGGGTGGGCTTCTCCCAGTGCTCGAGGCCCGCGCGGCGTGTGAAGGGGTCGCGCAAGGCTTCCCACAGCTGCTCGAAGGGGGAGTAGTCGCCGCCGAGGGCCGATGCTAGTGACTCTTCGACGTGAGCGTTGCGGGGGTAATACACCGGGTTGGTGCGGGACAAGAGCATTCTATCGGGGTTGGCGTTGGCCCACTGCTCGCACCAGCCCACGACATCGCGCAGTGCAGCGCTATTATTGTCCAGCCCACCGCTGGCTGACCACGTGTCATGCCAGGCTTGGCTGCTGATCTCCACCAGGTTGGCCTCGGTGTCCGTGAGCTGGCGCAGGACCTGCGCCACATCGAGCTGATGCTCGTCGGCCAGCGCCTGGAACTCGCTCAGTACGTGCTGGTGGGAAGGCTGCTGCGGGTCGAGACCGAGCGCGTCGGCGAATTCCTCATCCAGCGCGCGGGTGTATATCGCCGAATACTCATCCAGCACCTCTTGCGCTTCTGCCACCGCGCTGCGGTTCGCCTCGGCCGAGTCCACGCCTGGCGTTGGGGTCAATAGCGGCAGCATGGCCTCAGCCAGGCGTGCCAGGTTCCAGCCCCCAATGGCGGGCTGGTTGCCGAAGGCGTAGCGGCCGTGGGTGTCGATCGAGCTGAACACTGCCTGCGGGTCGAAGTGATCCACGAAGGCTGCCGGCCCGTAGTCCAGCGTGAAGCCACCGATGGCGGTGTTATCCGTGTTCATTACCCCGTGGACGAATCCGAGCCGCATCCACCGTGCGATCAGCCGGGCCTGTGCTGCTGAGACATGACGGTATAGCTCCAGGTAGCGCTCCGGCGCCGCGAGTTCCGCGAGCTCAGGGAAGTGGCGCTGGATCGCCATGTCTGCCACCCGCCCCAATAGGCCCGAGGCGCTCTCCGGATCCCGCATACGCGCTGCCTGAAAGGTCCCGACCCTGAGGTGGCTGGTGGCGACTCGGACGACGGCGGCTGCTGGTTCCGTGCGGTGGCGCCGAAGCTGTTCGCCGGTGGTGAGCACCGCCAGGCTCCGGGCGGTTGGGACACCCGCGGCAGACATAAACTCACTGAGCAGGAATTCGCGCAACGCTGCCGAAAGCGGGGCCTTGCCGTCGGAGCCGGGGCGCGAGTACACAGTGGTGCCTGCCCCCTTGACGTGAAGGTCCACCAGCTCGTCGGTGTCCGGGACGCGACGCTCACCCAGGAGGACGGCGCGCCCGTCGCCCATCAGCGCGTTGAAACTGCCGAACTGGTGGCCGGCGTAGAACTGGGCAACCGGGCGGGCGTCGGAATCAGTTCCACGGCCGAGCAGAAACTGCACGCCAGCGGGGGAGCGGAGCCAGGCAACGTCCAGGCCCAGTTCCACAGCCAGGGGCTCATTCAGCACCAGAATCCGCGCCTCGGGCAGTGGGGCAGCAGGCTCGTAAGGCGCAGCGAGTTCCGGAAGCTGGTGGGCGAAGTTGTATTCGAGCCTCGGCGGACCCGCGGCCAACGTATGGGGGCGCTGCGAGTTGAACGACTCGGGCTGGCTGGAGTTTCGGAAGCACATAGTGACCACGGTATCGGCTTATGATGGCCGGGTGATTCGTGAAACGTTAAAGATCGCTTTCGCCTTCGTCGGTGTGATCGTGGGGGCCGGATTCGCTTCCGGCCAGGAGGTCATGCAGTACTTCGTGGGCTTCGGCCTCGACGGCCTGTGGGGCGTGGGACTGTCCGCCCTGGTGGTGTGCTCGATGGCGCTGATCATTCTGCAGCTGGCCTCCTATTTCCAAGCCAAGGAACACGGCGAGGTCTTCGACCGAGTCTCCCACCCGGTGCTCGCGAGGGTGCTCGATATCGGAGTGAGTCTGACCCTGTTTGCCACCGGCTTCATCATGTTCGCGGGCGCCGGGTCCAACTTGAACCAGCAGTGGGGCCTGGAGACCTGGATCGGAGGGGTCATCATGGTGCTGCTGATCCTCGCCGCAGGGCTGTTGGACGTCGACCGGGTGACCACGATGATCGGTGCTGCAACGCCCTTCATCTTTGGTTTCATTGGCCTGGCGAGCCTGTACGTGATCTTCTTCGTCGACCACCCGCCGCTCGCGGAGCTGGATGCTGACGCGCTGGCCATCGGTTCCCCGCTGCCGCACTGGTCTATTGCTGCGGTGAACTACGTGGGCTTCAACCTGATGGTCGCGGTATCCATGGCGGTCGTCATCGGCGGGCAGATGTTTAACCCCAGGCTCGCGGGGCGAGGTGGATTCTTGGGTGGTGTGATCCTTTCTCTGATGATGGCTATCAGCACCATTACGCTCTTCCTCGCGGTCCGTGAGGTGGGGCACGACGACCTGCCGATGCTGAGCCTCATCGTGCATATTCACCCGATCCTGGGGCACATCATGGCGGTCGTCATTTACGCGATGATTTTCAATACCGCGCTTGGAATGTTTTACGCGCTGGCCCGCAGGCTGAGCGCCTCCCGACCGAAGCATTTCTATCGTTACTACGTGGGAACAGTGGCGGTGGGCTTCGTGCTCTCCTTCGCGGGCTTCAAAAACCTGATCGGTTGGATTTACCCATTGCTGGGGTACATGGGCCTGCTGCTCATCGCGGTGATGACCTTTGCCTGGGTCCGGCGCTATAAGCAGATCGCCCAGGAAGCTGATCGCCGCCTGCGCCTGGTGGACCTGTGGCGGGCTGGCCGGGAAAACGAGCCGGCCGGTGAGGCACCCTAGTGCTGTAGCCCAGGCGTGTCAGCGCCGGGTTTGGGTTTCCCGGCGCAGATGGCTACTATTGGTCGGGTTGTGGCTACGGCGCTTGTGCTGTGGCCATGCCATGCGAACGCCCTGCGGTATACCGATCCCGACCACGGTCGGCCGGTAGTCACCCGCAGGATAAACATCAAGGGTTGAACCGGTTTCCCACCACGGGGAAGCGACAAGAACTGCCCAGTGACCAGAAAAGGAGCCACATCATGGCTGTCAAGATCAAGCTTCAGCGCGTTGGTAAGATCCGCACCCCGCAGTACCGCGTGGTCGTCCAGGACGCTCGTGCCCGCCGCGGCGGTGCCGTCATCGAGAATCTGGGTATCTACCAGCCGGCAAACCAGCCTTCCATCATCGACATCAACTCCGAGCGTGCTCAGTACTGGATCGGCGTTGGCGCTCAGCCGACCGACACCGCACTGGCACTGCTGAAGCTGACCGGTGACTGGCAGAAGGCTAAGGGCCTCGAGGGCGGCGAGAACACCGTGAAGCCGCAGCCGGAGAAGAAGTCCAAGCTGGATATCTTCAACGAGGCACTGGCTGAGGCTGCCGAGGGCCCGACCGCGGAGGCCATCACCGAGAAGCGTCGCAAGGCGAAGGAAGAGGCCGAGGCTAAGGCTGCTGCTGAGGCAGAGGCCGCCGAGAAGGCAGAGGCTGAGGCTGCTGAGAAGGCTGCGGCTGAGGCTGCAGAGGAGTCCGAGGAGGCTTCCGCCGAGTAATCATTGCCCCCTTTGGGGTGTGATTTACTTCCGACGGGGAGCTGCTGCGCACAAGCGCGGTGGCTCCCCGTTGTTCTTTATCTGGATGTGGGCCTGCGGGGGCACCCGGGATGAGGGGTGCCCCCAGCGGGGTGTTTCCGCCCTCCGATTGACGAAAACAGCGTCCCTAGTGGTGTAATCAAGATCTCACAAAACCTTGGGCGATTAAATAATTATTGTTCAACAAGTTCTTGTGGGGTCGGGCGCATCGTGACCAGCGCAGTCTAGCTCCGCCCCAATGGTCGAGCTGATCACGCAGTGGAATATGATGTACATCACGTGAGATTTAGCATCCGTAGAGGAGAAACCGGTGGACGTTGATAAGACCGTCAATCAGTACTACGAACAGATCCTGAAGCGCAATGCAGGCGAACCGGAGTTCCATCAGGCCGTCGCAGAAGTTCTGCAGTCGCTGAAGTATGTTCTGCACAAGGACGAGCACTACGCACAGGATGGGCTCATCGAGCGCATGTGCGAGCCAGAGCGCCAGATCATCTTCCGCGTGCCCTGGATCGACGACAACGGCAAGGTTCAGGTCAACCGCGGCTTCCGCGTGCAGTTCAACTCCGTGCTGGGTCCTTACAAGGGCGGTCTGCGTTTCCACCCCTCCGTGAACCTGGGCATCATCAAGTTCCTCGGTTTCGAACAGATCTTCAAGAACTCCCTGACCGGCCTGCCAATCGGCGGCGGCAAGGGCGGCTCCGACTTCGACCCGAAGGGTCGCTCCGACCACGAGATCATGCGCTTCTGCCAGTCCTTCATGACCGAGCTGCACCGCCACATCGGTAAGGACACGGACGTCCCAGCGGGCGACATCGGCGTGGGTGGCCGCGAGATCGGCTACCTCTTTGGCCAGTTCCGCCGCATGAACAACCGCCACGAATCCGGCGTGCTGACCGGCAAGGGCCTGAACTGGGGTGGTTCCCTGGTCCGCACGGAGGCCACCGGCTACGGCGCGGTCTACTTCGTCCAGGAAATGATGATGGCCGAAAAGGAACGCCTCAACGGCGCCCGCGTCATCGTCTCCGGCTCCGGTAACGTCGCGATCTACGCGATGGAGAAGGCTCAGGAGCTCGGCGCCACCGTCGTGGCCTTCTCTGACTCTTCCGGCTACGTCTCCACCCCGGATGGCGTGGATCTCGAGCTGCTGCACCAGGTCAAGGAGGTTGAGCGCGGCCGCGTGTCCGACTATGCCAAGCGCATCGACGGCGTGACCTTCCACGAGAAGGGCAATATCTGGGAAGTCGAGGCTGACGTCGCTCTGCCATGTGCCACCCAGAACGAGCTCGATGGCGAGTCCGCGGTCATCCTGGCCGACAATGGTTGCCGCTACGTGGCAGAGGGTGCGAACATGCCGAGCACCCCGGAGGCCATCACCGTCTTCCGCAAGCGCGGGATCCACTTCGGCCCGGGCAAGGCGGCCAACGCAGGTGGCGTGGCAACCTCCGCCCTGGAGATGCAGCAGAACGCCTCCCGTGACTCCTGGTCCTTCGAGTACACGGACAAGCGCTTGCGGGACATCATGCACCGAATCTTCCGCACCGCTCAGCGTGCGGCTGCCGAGTTCGATGCCGAGGGCGATTACGTCATCGGCGCCAACATTGCGGGCTTCCGCAAGGTGGCAGATGCAATGCTGGCGCAGGGAGTGATTTAATAGCCTGCATGCCAGATTTGCAGATTGGTCGAGTCATCAAGCCCCACGGCGTGAAGGGGGAGGTCGTGGTGGATCCGTCGACCGACCACGTGCCGGAGCGCTTCGCCATTGGCGAGGCGCTTCGCGCCGTTCAAACGGGTAAAGAACGCCAGCTCACGGTCACGGGGATGCGCCGCCACCAGAACCGCCTCCTCGTCACTTTTGAGGAGATCCGGGACCGCGACGAGGCCGAGTCCCTGCGAGGGGCCCGCTTCATGGCAGCGCCGCTTCACGATGACTCCGACGACGGCTACTACGATCACGAGCTCATCGGCCTTCGGGTGCTCAACGTTGGGTCCGTGGATGCCGATACCGCCAATCGCCGCGCCTACGAGGGGGAGCAGCCCGAGCCGGTGGACATTGGTGAGGTCACCGGGGTCAGCCACGGCCCTGCTGGAGCAACCCTCGAGGTCGCAGTGGACGCCGATGCAGACCTGCCCACCGCGGGCAGCACGATCCTCATCCCTTTCAAGCTCGCGATCGTGCCCATCGTGGATCTCGACAATGAGGCCCTCGTCGTCACCCCACCGGAAGGGCTGCTGGAGCTGGCATGAGACTCGACGTTGTCACGATCTTCCCCGAGTACCTCGACCCGCTGCGCCACGCGCTGCTGGGTAAGGCCATCGAATCCGGCCGACTCCAGGTTGGTGTTCACGACCTGCGGCAGTGGGCCACCGATCGGCATAAGTCCGTCGATGACACCCCCTATGGCGGTGGTCCCGGCATGGTGATGAAGCCCAGCGTTTGGGGGCCTGCCCTCGACGACGTCATCGCGGGTACCGGTCCTGCAGCCACCGCTCGCGACCTCGAGACCTCCCTGGCGCACAAAAAAGCTCGCGCCCCTCGACGATCCTGCCCCGGCGGGTGGGGGAGAAGCGTTGTTTGACGGCGACGCCGGGCACGGCGCAGTCGGCGAGGCTCAGTCACGCGGCCCGGTGGTCATCGTCCCCACTCCCGCGGGTACGCCCTTCACGCAGGAGATGGCGGCTCGGTGGTCCAAGGAGGAGCACCTCGTCTTCGCGTGCGGTCGCTACGAGGGGATCGACCAGCGGGTTGTTGATGACGCTGCCCGCAACTACCGCGTTGAGGAGGTCAGCATCGGCGACTATGTGCTCATCGGCGGGGAGGTCGCTGTCCTCGTCATGGCGGAGGCCGTCGTCCGGCTGATTCCCGGTGTGCTGGGCAACCAGGCTAGCCACGAGGAGGATAGCTTCCAGGACGGGCTGCTCGAAGGCCCGAGTTATACCAAGCCACGGCAGTGGCGGGGCCTGGACGTGCCGGAGGTGCTCTTCAGCGGAAACCACGGCCTCGTCGACCGCTGGCGCCGCGAGCAGGCCTTGCTACGGACACAACAACGCCGCCCGGAGCTCATCGAGAAGCTCCGAGCGGCGGGTGGGCTGAGTGCGGCGGACGAGCAGGTGCTCGACGCTCACCGCGAAGCCTAACTGGCTGTCAACCGCGCAGACACCGGGCGGGCAGCTGGCCACGCCCGGTGGTGAGGATTACCAGTCCGCGCCGTCGATGGCCTTCGTGTGGTCGCGGACCTGCTCGCCCTCAGCGTAGAGTGGCATGTCCTTCTTCGCCTGGTAGAACGGCACGTTGATCGGTGCCTCCGGCTTGCGGCCGCGGATCAGGTCTGCAGCCTTCTCCGCCAGCATCAGGACTGGGGAGTAGATGTTGCCGTTGGTGACGATCGGCATGGCCGATGCGTCGACGACGTACAGCCCCTCCACGCCGTGGACCTGCATGCTCTCCGGGTCCACGACGGCCATCTCATCGTCGGCGGATCCCATCTTGGCGGTGCAGGACGGGTGCAGTGCGGTCTCGGCGTCGTTGCGGACCCACTCCAGAATCTCCTCGTCGGTCTGCACGGCAGCGCCCGGGGAGATCTCTCCGTCGGTGAACTCGCGCATCGCGTCCGTGTCCAGCAGCTCGCGGGAGACCTTAATGGCCTCGACCCACTCGCGGCGATCCTGCTCGGTCTTCAGGTAGTTGAAGAGGATCTCTGGCTTCTCGTGGGGGTCGGTGCTCTTGATCTTCACGTGGCCGGAGGTATCGGAGTACATCGGGCCGACGTGGAACTGGAAGCCGTGCTCGCCCTCTGGCTGGCTACCGTCGTAGCGGATAGCCATCGGGAGGAAGTGGAACATGAGGTTCGGGTAGTCCTCGTTCTCATTGGAGCGGGCGAAGCCGCCAGCCTCGAAGTGGGAGCTAGCAACCGGGCCGCGACGGGTCAGCAGCCACTGCAGGCCGATGATCGGGCGCATCCACATCTTGTAGTACGGCTGGGAGCTGACCGGCTGGGTGCAGTTGTACTGGACGTAAACCTCGAGGTGGTCCTGCAGGTTCTGGCCCACGCCCGGCAGGTGCTTGCGCACGTCGATGCCCAGGGAGCTCAGGTGCTCCTTGTCACCGATGCCGGAGAGCTGCAGCAGCTGCGGGGTGTTGAAGGCGCCACCGCACAGGATCACCTTGTCCGCGTACACGCGGCGGGTCTTGCCCTTCCAGGTGTACTCTGCGCCGATGGCCTTCGGAGCAGAACCGTCAGCCGGCGCATCCTCGAAGAGAATCTTGGTCGTGAACGCCCGGGTGCGGATGTCCAGGTTCTTGCGATTCATGATCGGGTGCAGGTACGCGCGAGCGGCGGAGTGGCGCTTGCCGTGGAAGATGGTGCGGTCGAAGGGTGCGAAGCCCTCCTGGCGGTAACCGTTGACGTCGTTGGTCAGGTTGTAGCCTGCTTCCTGCACGGAGCGGAAGAATGCCTGGAACAGCGGGCTGGTGGCCGGGCCGCGGGTCAGCTTCAGCGGGCCGTCGTGGCCACGGCGCGGGTCGTTCGGGTCGGCTGCCAGTGCGGTCTCCAGCTTGTTGAAGTAGGGGAGGACGTGGGCGTAATCCCAGTTCTCCATGCCCGGCAGCTTGCCCCACTTCTCATAGTCCATCGGGTTACCGCGCTGGTAGATCATGCCGTTGACCGAGCCGGAGCCGCCGAGAACCCTGCCGCGAGCGTGGTAGATGCGGCGGCCGTTCATCTCCGGCTCTGGCTCGGACTCGTAGGCCCAGTCGTAGAACTTATTGCCGATGGGGAAGGCGAATGCGGCGGGCATGTGGATGAACAGGTCCCAGAAGGAGTCCATGCGGCCGGCTTCCAACACCATGACCTTGGTGTCCTTGTCCTCGGTCAGGCGGTTGGCCAGGACGGAACCCGCCGAGCCGCCACCGACGATGACGACGTCGCGGTGCGAGTCCTCGATGACCTCGCCCGCCGTGTCGTTTTTGGCGAAGGGTGCTCGAATTTTATTCCAGAGCGACAAGAGTGAAACCTCACCTTTCCTAAGGCATAACCGGGACGCCGTTGCGAGCCGTGTTCCAAAGGGGAACGAGCTGCTGAGGCATTGCGACGGCCCCGGAAATGCAATTAAAAATATTTGAGCACGATCCAGTATGCCAGCGAATAAACGGCCTATGCCACCCAGGAAAATATGGCTGAATTAAAAAACATGGCGTAAGTCACAGATTTAGCAGGCGCGGCTAAAAGGCTGTGAGATCACTGAAAGATGCAGCTAGGGTGCGCCTCTGCGTGATGGGTGCTTTCAGAGAATTGCCAGCTTCAGGTGCGGGAATGGCAAAAAGTTTGCTATGCATTATGAGTCGACCCGCTTTATAAAAGGGGTCAAAACTATTGGAGAATTAATCTAGGAGGGTCGGAGCGACTTGAGTCAAGGGCCGCCAAAAAGCTAACGGAGATGGGATGAAGAACACAGATTCAGTAAAAGGGAAGGGAGCTCCTGAGGGCCCGTCGCCCGCTGCGGGCTCGGTCGGCACGACCGAAGGAAACGCCGACGTGGCCGCTGAACCACAGATCGTTCCCGAGGTCGTCGTAGGTCAGGGAGACGAACGGGAATCCGAGCCGTACACCCCGGGCGAGATCGTGGAACCCAAGGCGAACTGGCCGGTGTTCCTCCTCTCGGCGTTGGGGATCGCGATCATCGTGGCTTGGGCGACCATCGCACCCGATAACGCCTACGACACCCTGGGCTCCACCACCGGGTGGATTGCCAATAACCTCGGCTGGTTCTACATTCTCACCGCAACGATCTGTGTGGTTTTCGTGCTCGGCGTCGCGCTCTCGAGGGCAGGATCAATCCGCCTCGGCCCGGACCACGCCCGGCCCGAATATCGTCTGTTTTCCTGGTCGGCGATGCTTTTCGCGGCCGGCATCGGCGTGGACCTCATGTTCTTCGCCGTTGCCGAGCCGGTGACGCAGTACTACGCGCCACCAGTCGGGGCAGGGGAGACGCGCGAGGCGGCGGAGAATGCCGTCGTCTACGCGCTTTTCCACTACGGCGTGACCGGCTGGGCCATGTACGCCCTGATGGGTATGGCCTTTGGCTACTACGCTTACCGACTCAATATGCCGCTGGCGATCCGCAGCGCCCTGTACCCGCTGATCGGTAAGCGGATCCACGGCCCGGTCGGCAACGCGGTCGATATCGCCGCGATGCTGGGCACCGTCTTTGGCATCGCGACCTCGCTGGGCATCGGCGTTGTTCAGCTGAACTACGGCCTCAAGCTCCTTTTCGGTTGGGAGGAGGGCCCGACCGTACAGATGGCGCTCGTCATCGCTGCCGTCGGCGTGGCCACCCTGTCCGCTGTCTCTGGCGTGGATAAGGGCATTAAGCGCCTCTCCGAGTTCAACGTCATCCTCGCCATCGCGTTGGCTGCCTACATCGTGATCTCCGGTCAGACTGCCTTCCTCTTCGACGCACTCATCATGAACGTCGGTGACTACGTCACTCAGCTGCCGAGCATGTCCATGGACACCTATGCCTTCAGCGAGACCCCTGAGGAGACCAAGGAATGGCTGGGCGCCTGGACCCTGTTCTTCTGGGCTTGGTGGGTCGCCTGGGCGCCGTTCGTCGGCCTGTTCCTGGCCCGCATTTCCCGCGGCCGCACTCTGCGCCAGTTCGTGTTCGGTGTCCTGACTGTGCCATTCCTGTTCATCCTGGGCTGGATGAGCTTCTTCGGAAACACCGCACTCAGCCGCGTCATCGGTGGCGATTCGGCCTTTGGTGAGGCTGCGGTGGCCGAACCACAGCGCGGCTTCTACGACCTGCTTGCATCCTCCCCGGGGGCGACCTTCCTGGTCGGCCTGTCCACGATGGTTGGCCTGCTGCTGTACATCACCTCGGCGGACTCCGGTGCACTGGTGATGTCCAACTTCACCTCCCGGGTGACGGACTCCCGCCAGGATGGCCCTGTGTGGTCTCGTATCTTCTGGGCTGTGCTGGTCGGTGTACTCACTATCGTTCTTCTGCAGATCAACGGCGTGGAGACTGTCCAGAACGCCACGGTCGTCATGGGTCTGCCATTCGCGATCGTCATGTACTTCATCATGTTGGGCCTGATCCGCTCCCTGAAGCTGGAGACGATCCACAACGAGGCCCGGAGCGTGTCCATCCATGCCGCCATGTCTGGCCGCAGCTCCGGGGAGAAGGAGAAGGGCGCCTGGCTCCGTCGTCTCTCCCGCGCGTCCACCTGGCCGGCGGCGAAGGATGCTCAGAAGTTCATGTCCGAGACGGCACGCCCTGCTCTGCAGGACGTCGCCGAGCAGTTCAACAGCCGTGGCCTCAACGCCACCCTCGTCTCCGCGAAGGTGCCAGGCATCGACGTCAAGCAGCTGGATCTCACCGTCACCTTCGACGAAGAGCAGAGCTTCCGTTACCAGATCTACCCAGTCGAGCTTCCGGTCCCGACGTTCACCCGCTCCACGAGCGACGGCAGCGTCTATTACCGCCTGGAGGTCTTCGACCTCATGGGCTCTATGGGCTTCGACGTCTACGGTTATACGCAGGAACAGATCAAGGACAACATCATGGATCTGTACGAGCGCCACCTGGAATTCATCCACATCCAGCGCAACCTGCCGGGTACCTCTGACCACTCCGACGGTGCTGAGCCCGTGCGAGCATGGACTGACGACCCGGGCCTTGCGGTAGACGCAGAAGATAAATAATTCGATCATCACCTACGTGATCCTTGGAAAGGACAAACAGAATGAGCACAGAGAAGCTGTTCGACCCAGCACACTCGCCCCTGCTGAAGGGGGTTCACAGCAATGATGCGGTGGCGTCGCTGTTCATCGATGGTCAGTGGCAGCCCGCCGCTGACGGCGAGACCCGCACTATCATCAACCCGGCGGACGGCTCGGAGGTCGGTATGGTCTCCGAGGCGAGCGAGAAGGACACGATCCGTGCGATCGAGGTCGCCCGCCGTACTTTCGATGCAGGTGAGTGGCGCGCCGTTCCTGCCGTGGAGCGCGGCAAGATCCTGGTCAAGGTCGCCGACTTGATCCGCGAGAATAAGGGCGAATTCGCCCGCGCTGAGGCCGCCGACACCGGTAAGCGCCTCCCGGAGGCGGAGGCCGATATGGACGACATTGCGGACTCCTTCGACTACTTCGGCACCCTCGCCGGCCACGCCGCCGGACGCGTGGTCGATGCGGGGGACCCGAACGTCCGCTCTCGCATCGACACCGAGCCCGTCGGCGTGTGTGGTCTGATCACCCCGTGGAACTACCCGCTGCTGCAGGTGGCGTGGAAGGTCGCCCCAGCGCTCGCCGCGGGCAATACCTTCGTCCTCAAGCAGGCGGAGCTCACCCCGCACACCGCGATGATGCTCATGACCGTGCTGACCGAGGCAGGCGTACCGGCCGGTGTCGCGAACCTCATCACCGGCGCTGGCGCTACTGCCGGCAACCCACTGTCCACCCACCCGGACGTGGATATGGTCTCCTTCACCGGTGGCCTGGTGACCGGCAAGATTATCGCCAAGCAGGCGGCGGAGACCGTGAAGCGCGTCGCCCTCGAGCTGGGCGGCAAGAACCCGAACGTCATCTTCGCCGATGCGGACTTCGACGCTGCGGTGGACAACGCCCTCAACGGTGGCTTCGTCCACTCCGGGCAGGTGTGCTCCGCGGGCGCCCGCATCATCGTCGAGGAATCCATCCACGAGAAGTTCGTCGACGAGCTCGTGCGCCGTACTGAGGCCATCAAGTTGGGCGGACCGCTCGACGAGGCCGCTGAGACCGGCGCCCTTATCTCTGCTGAGCACCGCGACAAGGTGGCAGCCTACGTCGATCGCGCCCGTGAGCAGGGCGCGGATATCCGCACGGGTGGCAAGATCGCCGATGAGGCGGACAATAATGGCCCGCACAGCACTGGTAACACCGACCTGTCGAAGGGCTACTTCTACCTGCCTACCGTGATCGACGGCGCCACCCGGGAGATGGACTGCGTGTACGACGAGGCCTTCGGTCCGGTCGTCACGGTGGAGACCTTCCGCACCGAGGATGAGGCTGTGGAGATCGCCAATGACACGGAGTACGGCCTCGCCGGTGCCGTGTGGACCACTGACGCTGGCAAGGCGGAGCGGGTCACCGCGCGCCTGCGTCACGGCACCATTTGGATCAACGACTTCCACCCGTACCTGCCGCAGGCGGAATGGGGCGGTATGAAGCAGTCCGGTAACGGCCGAGAGCTGGGGCCGACCGGGTTGGCCGAGTACCAGGAGCAGAAGCACGTTTACCACAACATCGCGCCTGCGGTGACCGGGTGGTTCCAAGGCTAAAGCTCTGCCCGTAACCTCAAAGACTCCTGCGGAAAACCTGAGACTCCACTACGGTGGAAGAGTGGTATAGCGCACACTTGCAGCTGACCAAAGGTTTTCTACAAGGAGTCAGGAATGGCAGATTCTGCACGTACAGCGGCAGGCAGCGATTCCCCCACCAAGCAAAAGGGTGCTGCCCGCATCCGCACTCTGCTGGGGAAGCCCGCTCCCGCCGCCGCAAAAATGAAGAAGGATGACGCAGCCAACTGGCCCGTCATCATCATCACCCTGGTGGTCACGGTGGCCGTTGCCATCTGGGCAGCCGCCGCGGCAGAGAGCTTCGACAAGATCGTCGGCGGCACGGCCAGCTGGCTGACCGGAAACTTCGGGTGGCTGTACGTTGCCGTCGTGGCGATCACCCTCATCTTCATGATTTGGCTGGCCGCGTCCAAGGCCGGCAATATTCGTCTGGGGCCCGATCACTCCCGCCCGCAGTACTCCCTTTTTTCCTGGTCAGCGATGCTGTTTGCCGCGGGTATCGGCATCGGAATCCTGTTCTACTCCGTCGCCGAGCCGCTGGCGCAGTATGCCAATCCGCCGGTTGGCCCGGGCGAGACCGAGGAAGCCATGAAGGAAGCCGTGCTGTGGACCTTGTTCCACTACGGCATCTCCGGCTGGGGCCTCTATGCCCTGATGGGCCTGGCCTTCGGCTACTACGCCTACCGCCTCAATATGCCACTGGCCATCCGCAGCGCCCTGTACCCGCTGATCGGAAAGCGCATCCACGGACCCATCGGCGATGCGGTCGATATCGCCGCCCTGCTGGGCACCGTCTTCGGTGTGGCCGCCTCGCTGGGCATCGGCGTAGTGCAGCTGAACTTCGGCCTGAACCTCGTCTTTGACCTGCCCGAGGGCAAGGCCATGCAGATCGCGCTGGTGGTGCTGGCCGTCGCCGCGGCCACGCTCTCCGCCGTGTCGGGCGTGGATAAGGGAATTAAGCGACTATCCGAGTGGAACGTCTACCTCGCCGTCGCGCTGCTCGTCATCGTCGTCGCTGGTGGTCGCACCGGCTGGCTCTTTGACTCCCTCGTGAAGAACATGGGTGACTACCTGACCACCCTGCCACGCTGGACCTTCGAGACCTTCTCCTATACGACCACCCCGGCCTCCACCCAAGAGTGGATGGCCAACTGGACCCTGTTCTTCTGGGCCTGGTGGGTGGCCTGGGCGCCGTTTGTGGGGCTGTTCCTGGCCCGCATTTCCCGTGGCCGAACCTTCCGACAGTTCATCGTCGGCACCCTGCTGGTTCCGTTCCTGTTCCTGGCACTGTGGGCATCCTTCCTGGGCAATATGGCCCTGGACCGCGTGGTCAATAGCGGCGATCGCGATCTGTTGGAGCAAACTGTTAACTCACCTGAGCGTGGCTTCTACATGGTGCTGCAGGGCCTGCCGTGGCCGACGCTGGCACTGGTGCTGGCGATGATCGTCGGCCTCCTGTTCTTCGTCACCTCCGCGGACTCGGGTGCCCTGGTCATGGCGAAATTCTCTTCCCGCTCTACCGATCCTGCCGCCGATGGTGCGGTCTGGCTGCGCGTGCTGTGGTCTGTTGCCGTCGCCGTCCTGACGGTTGCGATGTTGCAGGTCGACGGCATTGGCACCCTGCAGATGGCTACGTTGATCATGGGACTGCCATTCATGATCGTGGTCTTCCTCATCATGGCCGGTCTGGTGCTCTCAGTCAGGCAAGAAGTCCTGCAGATGGACTCCCGTGCAGTCGCGCTCCACGGCGCAATTTCTGGGCGCACGGATAGCCAGCACGGGGATTGGCGCACGCGCGTGGAGCGGGTTGGCACGTGGCCGACCGCTGAACAGTCGCAGTCCTTCATCATGGATGTCGCCAAGCCGGCTCTGAAGGACGTTACTGAGGAGCTGATGAACAATGGCCACGAGGCAACGTTGACCACGGTGGCCGATGAGCACACCGGCATCAACCAGCTCGACCTGTTTGTCACCTTCAAGGGCGATCCGGACTTCCGCTACCAGCTCTACCCAATCGAGGAGCGCCTGCCGAAGTTCGCCCGCCGCGGCAGCCACGGCGCGAACTACTACCGCGTTGAGGTCTTCGGCATCAACGGCTCCCTGGGCTACGACGTCTTCGGCTACACCCGCGAGCAGATCATCGCGAATGTGCTGGACCTGTTCGAACGCCACATGGAGTACCTGCATATGCAGCGTAACCAGCCAGGCGAGACCGATCTCTCGGCCTACAACACCGAGATCCCGGAGTGGCAGGAAGACTTCGGCGATCACCACGCCGACTAATAAGCGTTACGCGCCAGTAACGGCTCGGTCGGGGTGATCCTGGTACACGCTGGGACAGCCCGGCACCTACAATGGCTTAAATGATCTCAGACATTCTAGCCGAGGAACTAGGTGCCGGGCTGTCGCACGTCCAGGCCACCATCGCCCTGCTCGACGAGGGCAACACGGTTCCCTTTATCGCCCGCTACCGCAAAGAAATCACCGGCGGGATGGATGATTCCCAGATCCGCCAGCTGGAAACCCGCCTGAACTACCTACGGGAGCTGGAGGAACGCAAGGAAGCCATCCTCAAGGCCATCGAGGACCAGGGCAAACTCACCGAGGAGCTTGCCGCCGAGATCCGCGCCGTTCAGACGAAGGCCCGCCTCGAGGACCTCTACCTGCCCTACAAGAAAACCCGGAAGACCAAGGCCACCATCGCTCGGGACGCCGGGCTGGAGCCGCTCGCGGACACGCTGCTGACCCCGGGGGTTAGCGAGGACCCGGCAAGCATCGCGGCGGGCTACCTTTGCGAGGGTTTCGAGGACACCAAGGCAGCGCTTGCCGGTGCACGTGCCATCGTCGTCGAGCGGATCGCCACGGATGCGGACCTGGTAGGCGAGGTCCGCGAGGAGTTCTTCAACCGAGGCGTCGCCGAGGTCGGCGTCGTCGATGGGATGGAAACAGAAGGGGCGAAGTACCGGGACTACTTCGACTTCTCCGAGCCACTGGACAAGCTCCCCAGTCACCGAATCCTCGCCATCCTGCGCGGCGAGAGCGAGGGTGTGCTCCACGTGAACCTCACGGGAGGGGAGGAGGACGAGTTCTACCAGGGGATCATTGCAGACCGGCTGGATCTCGGCCCGCAGGGGGACGCGGCCGATAAGTTCCGCGCCGAGTGCGTCCGCTTCGGCTGGCGCACCAAGCTCGCCGTCAGCTCGGCCGTGGATGCCCGGGTGAAGCTGAAGGAACGGGCGGACGCCTCCGCCGTGGACGTCTTCGCGAAGAACCTGCGCGATCTGCTGCTCGCAGCACCTGCCGGACAGCGCGCCACCCTGGGGCTGGACCCCGGCTACCGTAACGGTGTGAAGTGCGCGGTCGTGGACGCCACCGGCAAAGTGGTGGACACGATCATCGTCTACCCGCACTCCGGGGCGGCGAAGTGGGAGCAGGCCCGTACCCAGCTTGCGGGCCTGGTCGCCGAGCACGGAGTCGAACTGCTCGCGGTGGGCAACGGGACGGCCAGCCGCGAGACCGAAAAGCTCGCCCGGGAGATCGCCGACCTCATCGCCGAAGCCGGCGGGAAGCGCCCGACTCCGGTCATCGTCAGCGAGGCAGGGGCCTCCGTCTACTCTGCTTCCGAGGTTGCGTTGCGGGAGTTCCCAGACATGGACGTCTCCCTGCGCGGTGCGGTCTCGATCGCCCGACGCCTGCAGGATCCGCTCGCCGAGCTGGTGAAGATCGACCCGAAGTCCATCGGGGTGGGGCAGTACCAGCACGACGTCAACCAGACGTGGCTGACCCACTCCCTGGACTCGGTGGTCGAGGATGCCGTGAACTCGGTGGGAGTGGACGTCAATTCCGCCAGTGCCGAGCTGCTCGAGCGGGTCGCGGGAATTACGAAGTCCGTGGCAGAGAACATCGTCACCCACCGGCACGACAACGGTGCCTTTCGCTCCCGCAAGGAGCTGTTGAAGGTGCCGCGCTTGGGGCCACGCGCCTTTGAGCAGTCCGCTGGCTTCCTCCGCATTCACGATGGGGAGGACCCGTTGGATGCCTCTGCCGTCCACCCCGAGGCTTATAACCTGGTGCGCTCCATCACGGAGGACACCGGGGTGGCGGTGCCACAGCTGATCGGCAACTCCGCGGTGCTGACGAAGCTGCGACCGGAGGATTACGCAAACGAGACTTTCGGTGTGCCGACGGTGCGCGACGTGCTCGCAGAGCTGGATAAGCCAGGCCGTGACCCACGCCCGAGCTTCAAGACTGCGAGCCTGGCCGAGGGCGTGGAAAAGGTCTCCGACGTGCGCCCCGGCATGGTGCTGGAGGGCACGGTGACCAACGTGGCTGCTTTCGGCGCGTTCGTCGACATCGGTGTGCACCAGGACGGGCTAGTCCACGTCTCCGCGATGGCCGATCGATTCGTCAAGGACCCCCACGAGGTGGTCCACTCCGGTCAGGTGGTCAAGGTCAAGGTCATGGACGTCGACGTGGACCGGCAGCGCATCGGCCTGAGCCTGCGCCTGAGCGATGAGCCTGGCGGCGACCAGGGAGCTGGCTCCGGCGGTGCAGGCCGCCGCGAGGAGGCAGGGGAGAGAAACTCCCGGGACGGCCGGGGCCGCAAGCGCGGTGGACAGCGCGGCGATAATCGCGGCGGACAGCGTGGCAAACGGGGCGGACCGCGCGGTGGAGGCTCGCCGGCCGGTGGCACGATGGCTGCTGCCCTAAAGCAGGCTGGCTTCTAGTTTTTTGGTTTCTGCCGATCCGACTGGCATACTATTTGAGTTAACTATGTTCCGGGTACGAACCCGTAGGCGCGATGAGTATCGAAAAGCCGCGAGGATCCTCTATCCAGGCAAGCAAAGGATTAATCCATGCATATTCTTGACAAGGTCGATGCAGCACAGCTGCGCGACGATATCCCAGAGTTCCGCGCAGGTGACACCGTTGACGTGCACCTGAAGGTCATCGAGGGCAGCAAGTCCCGCGTGCAGGTTTTCCGTGGTGTTGTGATCAAGCGCCAGGGCTCCGGCATCCGCGAGACCTTCACCGTCCGCAAGGTCTCCTTCGGCATCGGTGTGGAGCGCACCATCCCAGTGCACTCCCCGAACATCGACAAGCTCGAGGTCCTGTCCCGCGGTAAGGTCCGTCGCGCGAAGCTGTACTACCTGCGCGATCGCCACGGCAAGGCAGCCAAGATCAAGGAGAAGCGTTAATCTGCGCCACCGCACATTGTGCGCGTGAAAGGGGAACGGATTCAGATCCGTTCCCCTTTTTTCTTGCCTGGATGAGGCAGTGACTCCAGGCGTAGAACGTCCCAGTGTCGTAGATAGGCGCCTGGTAGTCTGAACCCTTGTGACTACCGATCCCAAGAAGCACCAGCCCAACCCCGACGCAGCAGCCCCCTACGCAGGCGGCGCTGAGCCTCAGCAGGCGGCAGGCCATGCCGCTCCGCAGCCGGGGGATGGGCGAGCACGCGCGGGGGAGGGCACGGCCACCGACGAGCACAAGGACTCCAGCGCGCCGCAGGCAAAGGGCAAGGAGAAGAAGACCTACCCGTGGTGGGTGGAGATGCCCATCATCCTGGTTGCCACAATGCTGATTCTTGGCATGTTCAATATCTTTGTCGGCAGGCTTTATCTGATCCCGTCCGAATCCATGGAGCCCACTTTGCACGGCTGCGAGGGGTGCACGAATGACCGGATCTTCGTCAATAAGCTCGCCTACCTCGGAGGAAAAGAGCCGCAGCCGGGGGATGTCGTCGTCTTCGTCGGAGAGGACTCCTGGAACACGACCTACGTCTCCCAGCGCTCGGACAATGGGCTGATCAAGGGGCTGCAGAATGCCGGCAGCATGATCGGCATCATTGCTCCGGATGAAAACGCGCTGGTCAAGCGAGTTATCGCTACCGGTGGGCAGACCGTCCAGTGCCGCCCCGGTGACCCCGGCGTGATGGTTGACGGCAAGAAGGTCGATGATTCGTACACGATGAGCCCGTTGGTTAATCCGGTGGATCCGACGACCGGCTCCGATGCCTGCCAGGGCGAATACTTCGGCCCCATCACCGTTCCGGATGACCACCTGTGGCTGATGGGCGATAACCGCACCAACTCCCTGGACTCCCGCGGCCATGTGGGCGACGAGCACCAGGGCACCATCCCGGTGGAGAACGTGGTGGGGAAGGTCTCCGCACGTGTTCTGCCGCTCGATCGCATCGGTGGGGTCGCGCACCTGGATATCCAGCAGTAGCCATGGCACGTCCCACCCCACAGTCGGCCGCGCGTGCCCGCGGCGCAGAGCTGGTGCAGCAAGCACTTTCCGAGGGCTATAGCTTCGTTGACGACTACCTGCGCTTCCACGGTTTCTCCCACGTGGCCGGGGTGGACGAGGCCGGTCGCGGTGCCTGCTGCGGTCCCATCACCATCGCTTCCTGCATCCTTCCCGATCATGGCGTCCCCGAGCTTGCGGGCCTCAACGATTCCAAAAAGCTCACTCCGAAGCGCCGTGAGAGGCTCTTCGGTGCCATCACCGAGCACGCCGTGGCCTACGAGATCGTCCATATCCCTGCGGCCGAGATTGATCAGAGGGGGATCCAGTACGCCAACATCAACGGCATGTACCGCGTCGTTGCGGGGCTGGGCGTGGAGCCGGACGTGGTCCTCACCGACGCGGTACACCTGCCGGAGCTTGCGTGCGAGCATGCGCCCCTGGTCAAGGGGGATGCGCTGTCCCCGGCGATCAGTGCCGCGAGCATTCTGGCGAAGGTCTCGCGGGACCGCCTGATGGTGGAGATGGCCGAGAAGTATCCGGGCTATGGCCTGGCGGGGCACAAGGGCTACGGCACGGCGAAGCACATGGCTGCGGTGCGCCTCCACGGGGCGTGCCCGGAACACCGTTACACTTACTCTAATGTCGCCACCGCACATGCCGAGTGGGCGAGCACACAACCGCGTGAGGAAGGACATCCTGGCCAGTGAGCGCTGAAGAGCTAGACGACTACGAGGCAAACGTTGAGCTGTCGATGTACCGCGAGTATCGCGACGTCGTGAGCCAGTTCTCCTATGTCGTGGAAACCGAGCGCCGGTTCTACCTAGCTAACGCGGTGGAACTCACGCCCCGTAACTCCGGCGGCGAAGTCTATTACGAGATCCGGATGTCGGACGCCTGGGTATGGGACATGTACCGCCCGGCCCGCTTCGTTCGCTACGTCCGCGTGATCACCTACAAGGACGTCAACATCGAGGAACTCGACAAGCCCGAGCTGCAGCTGCCGGAGCACTAGTCCGGTACCTCCCGCGGGCTTCCTTCTCCGAGAGCCCCGCTGTTATCCACACCCCAGCGCCTATCCACAGGCTCCTGGGGTTTTCTTCTTCCCGCCTTCTTTTTAGGACGTCAACGCCCCGGCCACCGTGCTTGGCTAGCCTCACACGCTGCCCTGGTACGACAGCTGCGTGGGCAGGGCATGCGTGAAGGAATTTTCCACGCGCAGCGGAAGACAACGACAGCGAGGTACGGGGGATGGATAGCGCAACGCAGGTGGCACAGGCCGGCCGAAACGTGATCGGTCGGGGTTCGGTTCGCCAGGGTGCGGTTGGACAGGACTCGGTTGGCCAGAGCTTGGTTGGCCAGAACTCGGCGGATTCGACGGTGGGGGTAGGCCGACAAGGTGAGAACCTGGCCGGGGAATACCTGGTGAATCAAGGCTGGAGAATTGTGGAGCGCAACTGGCACTGCCGGTTCGCGGAGCTGGACATCATTGCTCTCGACCCCGCGGGCGAGATGGTGTTCGTGGAGGTCAAGTACCGCAAGGACACCGTTCACGGCACTGGTGTGGAAGCAGTGACACAGACTAAGCTGCGCCGGATGCGACTGGCGGCGGGGAAGTGGCTGGCGGAACAGCAACGCGGGGTCGACGTCGTGCGTTTCGACGTGATCGACGTGGGCCCCGGCGGTGTGCGCGAGCACGTGATGGGGGTAGCGTGATGGCGGTCGGACAAGCCAGAAGCATGGCCCTGCACGGGCTGGACGGGATGCTCGTCACCGTGGAATGCGACCTGGGGCGAGGACTGCCCGGGGTCAGCGTAGTCGGGCTGGGGGATGCGGCTGTGGTGCAGGCCCGCGACCGGATTCGCGCGGCGATGCTGAACAGCAGTTTGCCGTGGCCGAAGTCGAAGGTCGTGATGAGCCTGTCGCCCGCAGACGTGAAGAAGGAGGGCTCTAGCTATGACCTGGCGATGGTGGCATCGATCTTGGCAGCCCAGGGCTTATCTGAGCCCGGGCTGGAGCTCCTGAGTGACACCGTGGTCGTCGGCGAGCTCGGACTGGACGGTACCGTGCGCGCCGTCGCCGGGGTCGTGCCCATGATCTTGTCCGCACAACGGCAGGGGATGAGTCGCATCGTGATCCCAGAGGGGAACCTCTCCGATGCTCGGCAACTTGTCGACGTTGTTGCTGGGCTGGAGATTCTCGCCGTGGGTAGCCTGCAGGAGTTTCACGCATGGCTGCGTGGTTCCGGCGACGTTATCCCGGTGATCAGATCCGTGGGCGCGCCGATCCCGGACTTAGGACAGGGGCCACAGGATGAGGGGGTCGACATGTCCGACATCGTCGGGCAGGCCGAGGCGCGCCGGGCGCTGGAGATCGCCGCCGTGGGTGGACACGCCATCATGCTCACCGGACCGCCGGGCAGTGGAAAGTCGATGCTCGCAGAGCGCCTGCCCACGATCCTGCCTCCGTTGTCGGCCACCGAGCAGGTTGAGGCGGCCGCAATCCACTCGATCGCCGGTGGCCGGGGAGACCTTGGCCCGATCTGGGCAGGTGTGAGACCCTTCGTAGCCCCGCACCCCTCGGTGACTCAGGCCGCACTGGTGGGTGGCGGGCCGAACCTACAGCCCGGCGCGATCAGCCTGGCTCACCACGGCGTGCTGTTCTTGGACGAGGCTGCGGAGACCCGCTCTGGGGTGCTGGACTGCCTGCGGATTCCGATGGAGTCCCGCCGTGTGGAGATCGCGCGTGCCCGCCGCAGCGTGTCCTACCCAGCGGGCTTCCAATTGGTGATGGCGGCGAACCCGTGCCGCTGCGGTGCTGAGGACCCGACTATGTGCACGTGTAGTTCGACGGACCGCCGCCGCTACTACGCGCGGGTCTCGGGGCCCATCCGCGACCGGATTGACGTCTTCGCAAAGACCCGCAGGCAACGGTTGATCGGCCAACAGTTTCCGGTGAGTGCGGAGGCAACACCGTCGAGGGGAACCGACAGCGGGAAAGAGCGCGCGGAGAACTCCGCCCTCGTGGCGGAACGGGTTGCCCAGGCGAGGGAGCGTGCCCATCACCGTTGGCGACAATTCGACCTGGGGGAGGCCGTGACGAATGCGACGATTCCCGGCAGGCTACTGCGCTCCGAGTGCGCGGCGAGTTTCGAAGGAATGGTGGCACTGCAGGAGGCCTATGCCTCCGGCACCCTCTCGCAGCGCGGGGTGGACCGGGCGCTGCGGGTGGCGTGGAGCCTCGCCGATCTTGCTGGGGTGTCCCGCCCCGGTGTTGGGGAGGTTCTGGACGCTGCCGAGCTCTACTCCGACACCGAGGAGGTGCCAGCATGAGCCCGGTCGGCACCACCGAGGAACACCAGAACCTGCTCGCGTGGATCTACCTGCGGCAGACCATCGAAGCCTCGAACACGGATATTCTCAACCTCCTCTGGCCTGAAGGCTGGGAGAACCGGCTCGAGGGCCGGGACGCGGGAAAGGGAGCGCTTCCCGATGTACGCGCGCTCGCCAGCCGTATCCGGCATCGTGACCCCAGCCTGCCACACAGGATCCTGGAATCGACTGCCGCTCGCGTGGACTGCGATCCCGAAGCCGAACTCGACGCCGCCACAGCTGCGGGGTTCCGGCTGATCACCCCGCTGGATCAGGAGTGGCCCGAGACTCTAGACCATGCCTTCGCCAGGATCGACGATCGCGGAAGTGACCAGAACTCCGCAGTGAGAGGCCTTGCCGCAGCACCCTTCGCCCTCTGGCTACGGGGCAACGGCAACCTGCGGAATTTGAGTCGCCAGTCGGTGACCGTCGTGGGGACCAGGCAACCCAATGCTTACGGGGCGCAGCTGAGTACTCAGCTGAGCACGGACCTCGCGCTGGCGGGCTACAGCATCGTCTCCGGAGGCGCCAGGGGAGTCGACCGCTGCGCCCACACTGCCGCTCTGCGCGCCGGGGGTGCGAGCATCGCGGTGCTCGCATGTGGCCTCGACGTGGACTATCCCAGGCAGCACGTCGGACTTTTCAAACAGATAGCGGAGTCCGGGGTGGTCGTCAGCGAATACGCGCTGGGAACTCATCCCGCCCGGCACCGTTTCCTCACCCGTAATCGACTAGTCGCTGGCCTGTCTGCTGGCACCATCGTGACTCAGGCTGCTAACCGCTCCGGGGCGTTGAACACCTTGAACTGGGCGGAGGTCATGCTCAATCAGCCCATGGTGGTACCCGGGCCCGTGGATACAGCACTCAGTCAGGGGGTCCTCCATCGCCTGCGGGACGGCCGGGCGCAGCCCGTCTGGACCGCCGGCCACGTCCGGGAGCTGGTGGAGGCATCCAGCCAGTTCAACGCGCAAGTGCCCGAACAGCAGGCGATGGTCTTCGGCTCCGGCACGGGGGTGCAGAGCATGTCGCTGAACCAGGTCACCGTCTACGACGCAGCCGGGCTGCCCGGCGGAGGCGGCCCAACGTTGCGCGACGTCCAGCAGGAGACCGGGCTCTCCATCCAGCTGGTGATGCGGACCCTCAAGGAACTCGAAAGCCAGGGGCTCGTCAGCAGGGAAGGGGAGCGCTGGGTCCGGGTGGATGGATAGGAGAGGCTGGGAGCCAGTTGAGCCGCGACGGCAGCTCTACTGTGTCGAAACAGCTATGCTGAGCTGCATGCCGAAAGCTCGCGACCCACTGCTCCTCCTCGAGGACTACGTGGACTATCTGCGTTATAACCTCGGCAGGTCGGAGAACACCATCCGGGCCTACCAGCGGGACCTCACCGACTCCCTCGAGGGACTGCGGGATATCGAGTCCTTTACCCTCGACCACGCCCGTGACGTGCTGGGGTACGCGGCAGATGACGGCGCCAGCCGGTCCCGGCTCTCCCGCTTGGCCTCCAGCATGAAAGGCTTCGGGAAGTTTCTCGCCCAGCGCGAGGTGCTCCCCGCGAACCCGGTCTCTGCACTCCGGCTGCCCAAGGGGGAGAAGACCCTGCCACGTGTGCTGCGCAGTGACCAGGCCCGCACCCTCCTCGATGGTCTCAAGCGAGATGCCCTCGAACCCCCGGCCCCCCACGAAGGCAGCGAGGACGCTCCCGCCACCGCTCAGCCAACAGGGAATAAAAACCAGCGGCACGCCACTGCGCGCCGGGTGCGGGACTGGTTCATCGCCGAGCTGCTGTTCGGCACCGGCATCCGCGTGGGAGAGGCAGAGGCTATTGACGTCGAGGATTTCGACCGGGCCAACTGGCTCCTTCGGGTGACAGGTAAGGGAAACAAGACCCGCGTGGTTCCCTACGGTGGCGTCATCGATGAAGCTCTCACGCACTGGCTTTCCCACCGTGGTGAGCTTGCCCAGCCTGCTAACCCGGCCCTGCTCGTTGGAGTGCGCGGGGGCCGGCTCAATCAGCGTGAGATCCGACGGGTGATCGACCAGGCCATTCGACGCCACCCGGAGCTTGCAGTGGGGCACATGTCTCCACACGGGTTCCGCCACTCCGCGGCAACCGCTGTGCTCGAAGGCGGAGCGGATCTGCGGGTGGTCCAGGAGCTTTTGGGACACGCTTCTATGAACACCACCCAGATCTACACCCATGTGGGCGCCGAGCGACTCAAGGCTGCCTACCGCCAAGCTCACCCGCGATCGGGAGAATAACGTCCCGCACCTCGAGGACCTAGCGCAACAGACGCACCCGCACCGAGCCCAAGAGCTCAAACGGATCGAGGTAGCGCTTCCGCCCATCCGCGCCCTTGACCCACGCGCCCCAAGACAACCCATCCGGCTTCCGGGCGCTATCGCCCAACAACGCCGCATTCGCGAGCCGACCGAGCCGCTGACCCCGGGACACAGACTCGCCCTTCGTGACCTCCGCGTGGACGGGCTCATAGGTGGTGTGCAGCCCATCCCGGTGCCGGATCGTCACCACGGGCGTGCCCGCGACTGTGCCCGCGAAGCTGACCTGCCCGCCCAAACTGGCCAGGACGTCCGCACCTGGCGCAGCCCGTAGATCCACAACGCGGTGGCCCGGGAGCCAGTCCTTCTCCGGAATATCCAGTGGCCGGGTCACCAGGGCCTCAGCCGCAGCTGGAGAGGTCGGGGAGTCCGTCACGAGCGGCACGCGGTGGGAACGGCTCAGCCGAGCAGGGTCCCTCAGCACGTCCCCGCTATGTTGTTGTGCGTCCTCCACGGCGGAACCCAGTGGCGGAACCGGAGCCACCGCAATGGCTGACGTCAAGCTAAAAACACTGGCCACAGCGAACAAGCGGCCGTAGAAACGGGCAGAAGAAAGAAAGCGGGACATGCTTCTAACCTGCCGCAGTTGGCGTCCCCACGAGAAGGGCGAAGAACCTGCTGTGGACAGGGAAGATTGGCGGATACACACCTGGTGGTCGGCCACTTGGATTAACAAGGCCGAGCGACTAGAGTATCCGGGTGCAGTGTGCTCACGTTTCCCGCACTACCCGGGGATGATGCGCCGCGCGAACCGTACCAGCGGAGAACACGAGGCCTCCCGCTAGTGGCGATCGCGGTGGCGTTAAGACACAACACTCCGGGAAACCGGCGGCGAGGTAGCGAGCAGACTGACTACACGTAGATGCCTCGTGTCCCCAACAGGATTCACCTACGGTCCCGCCCAAAGCGGGTCAATACAGGTGGCACAGCCCGGGGAGTCTGCCGGCCGGTGGCATAAGCCGAATGGAAGTTCGTCGAGTGCGCCGAAAAAGAAAACCGTAAAACCCCAAACTTTCGAAAGCGAGGAAGGGGCGGCAACGCTACAAGGCGAAGAAAACGCTTCAAAGCTGCCCCTGTAACACCATGGCTGTTGTTACTATGCGCGAACTGCTGGATGCAGGCGTCCACTTTGGTCACCAGACCCGTCGTTGGAACCCGAAGATGCGTCGTTTCATCTTCACCGACCGCAACGGCATCTACATCATCGACCTGCAGCAGACCCTGACCTACATCGATGAGGCCTACGAGTTCGTCAAGGAGACCGTCGCCCACGGCGGCAACATCCTGTTCGTCGGCACCAAGAAGCAGGCTCAGGAGGCCGTTGCCAACGAGGCTGAGCGCGTTGGCATGCCGTACGTCAACCACCGCTGGCTCGGTGGCATGCTCACCAACTTCCAGACCGTCTCCAAGCGCCTGGCCCGCATGAAGGAACTGCAGGCTATGGACGCAGCCGAGGACGGCTACCAGGGTCGCACCAAGAAGGAGATCCTCCTTCTGAACCGCGAGCGCGAGAAGCTGGAGCGTGTCCTGGGCGGCATCGCCGACATGACCAAGGTTCCGTCGGCAATGTGGGTCGTTGACACCAACAAGGAGCACATCGCTGTCTCCGAGGCGAAGAAGCTGGGCATCCCGGTTGTCGCCATCCTGGACACCAACTGCGACCCGGACGAGGTCCAGTACCCGGTCCCGGGCAACGACGACGCGATCCGTTCCGCAAACCTGCTGACCTCCATCATCTCCTCCGCTGTTGAGGAGGGCCGCAAGGCTCGCGCGGAGCGTCAGGCAGCTGCTGCGAAGGACGCCGCCGGCGACACCGGCAAGTCCGAGGCGGACGCTGAGGCTGTCAAGGCTGAGGCCGCAGCCGAGGAGAAGGCCGAGACCACCGAGGCCTAAAGAGTATTGAGCGGGGCGCATGAGCCCCGCTCGATGGCTCACACGGAAGGGCCGTATCTCGGCCTGCCCAGTGAATGCGCTGCCCGCCGCCACACGCGGTGGGGGATTTGCCTCTAGAATTATTGGCTGACAGCACATTCATTTTTTCACCACTTCCATACGAAGGAGGGTCGCCACTGATGGCGAACTACACCGCTGCTGATGTCAAGAAGCTCCGCGAGATGACCGGCTCCGGCATGATGGACTGCAAGAAGGCTCTCGTCGAGGCTGAGGGCGACTTCGATAAGGCCATCGAGATCCTGCGTATCCAGGGTGCCAAGGACGTCGGCAAGCGCGCTGAGCGCTCCGCATCCGAGGGCCTGATCGCAGTCTCCGGTAACACCATGATCGAGGTCAACGCTGAGACCGACTTCGTGGCTAAGAACCAGGAGTTCATCGACTTCGCGAACAAGGTTGCTCAGGCTGCCGACGCTGCGAACGCAAACTCCCGTGAAGAGCTCGAGGCAGTCGAGGTCGACGGCGTGAAGGCTGTCGACGCCCTGCAGGAGCTCTCCGCCAAGATCGGCGAGAAGCTCGAGCTGAAGCGCGCTGTCACCCTGGAGGGTGACAAGGTTGCTGTTTACCTGCACCAGCGCTCCGCTGACCTGCCGCCGGCAGTTGGCGTGCTCGTCGCTTACGAGGGCGAGAACGAGGAGGCTGCACGCGCGGCCGCCATGCAGGTCGCTGCTCTGAAGGCTAGCTTCCTGTCCACCGATGACATCCCGGCTGAGACCGTCGCTAAGGAGCGCGAGATCGCCGAGGCTACCGCCCGCGAGGAGGGCAAGCCGGAGAAGGCTCTGCCGAACATCATCGAGGGTCGCCTGAAGGGCTACTTCAAGGACGTTGTCCTGCTGGAGCAGCCGTCCGTCACCGAGTCCAAGAAGACCGTCAAGCAGGTCATGGACGAGGCTGGCGTGAAGCTGACCGGCTTCGTGCGTTACGAGCTCGGCCAGGCCTAATCACACCACCGATCCCGTGCCCTCCTGGTGTGACTTAGCCGCTTAGGCAAGCCCCACGCCACGGCATGGCGATAGTTTGAGCCGCCCACCCGTTTCACACGGGTGGGCGGCTTTTATTGTGCGCTATAATCCTGTTCAACATCTGAAGCGAGACAAGGAGATTCGTTGACTAACGCGCCACAGAGGTCCGGTTTTAAGCGGGTTATGTTGAAGCTGGGCGGTGAGATGTTCGGTGGGGGAGCCGTAGGCATCGACCCAGATGTCGTTCAGAACGTGGCACGCCAAATCGCTGAAGTCGCTAACAGCGGCGTGCAGGTGGCCGTGGTCATCGGCGGTGGAAACTTCTTCCGCGGCGCGGAGCTGCAGCAGCGCGGCCTCGACCGTTCCCGCTCCGACTACATGGGCATGCTGGGCACCGTCATGAACTGCCTCGCCCTGCAGGACTTCCTGCAGCAGGAGGGTGTGGACTGCCGCGTGCAGACCGCCATTCAGATGACCCAGGTCGCCGAGCCTTACCTCCCGCTGCGCGCGGACCGCCACCTCGAGAAGGGCCGTGTGGTCATCTTCGGCGCTGGCATGGGCATGCCGTACTTCTCCACCGACACCACCGCCGCTCAGCGCGCTCTGGAGATCGGCTGCGAGGTCCTGCTGATGGCTAAGGCGGTCGACGGTGTGTACTCCGATGACCCACGCACCAACCCGGACGCTGAGCTCTTCCACGAGATCAACCCCCAGGAGGTGCTCGAGCGCGACCTCAAGGTTGCAGACGCGACGGCCTTCAGCCTCTGCAAGGACAACGATATGCCAATCCTGGTGTTCAACCTCCTGGAACAGGGCAATATCGCCCGGGCCTGCGCCGGCGAGCGCATCGGCACGCTTGTCAGCTCCGAGGTGAAGTAGCCCGCTGCCAAGACGGCGCGCGGTTGAGACGGGCAAGAACAGCCCGCCTCGCCGCACCAAACAGGAGGCTTGGGGGCAAGGGCTGCTAAATTGGTAGCCATGATGGACGAAATTCTCCTGGAATGCGAAGAGCGCATGACGAGCTCCGTCGAGTTCGCGCGCGAAGACCTCACGACGATCCGTACCGGGCGCGCTAACCCGGCCATGTTCAATAGCGTGATCGCCGAGTACTACGGTGTCCCGACGCCGATCACCCAGATGGCGACGATCAGCGTTCCCGAGGCGCGCATGATGCTCATCAAGCCCTATGAGCAGTCCCAGATCCAGGTCATTGAGAACGCGATTCGTAACTCTGACCTGGGCGTTAACCCGACCAACGACGGCCAGGTGCTGCGCGTGACGATCCCGCAGCTCACCGAGGAGCGCCGCCGCGAGATGGTGCGCCAGGCCAAGTCCAAGGGTGAGGACGCGAAGATCGCGATCCGTAACATCCGCCGTCACGGCATGGAACAGCTCGCGAAGATCCAGAAGGACGGCGACGCCGGCGAGGACGAGGTCCGCGCCAGCGAGAACGAGCTCGAGAAGATCACCTCGAACTACGTCAAGCAGGTCGACGAGCTTGTTGAGCGCAAGGAAGAGGAGCTGATGGAGGTCTAGGGACCTCTTCGGGAGAGCTCCTTGAGCTCTTGACGGCCCTCAAGGCACACGAAACATGCCCGCTCGCATTGTGAGCGGGCATGTCGCGATAAGAGGGCAAAAGTGCACACACTCATTTGGGGCTGCCTCTGGGTGGCCGGAAAGGCGAGGTGCGGTGGCAGCTCACGCGTCGAACCCTGCATCGGAACCCGGGGGCACGTCCCCTCGGGAGGCAGCTAAGCCTGCCAAGCAGATCAACCCTGGGCGAAACCTTAAGCATGCGATCACGACGGCGCTGATTCTCGGCGCCATCGTCATCCTTTCGCTGCTCTCGCCGTTGCTGTGGTACGCCCTGCTCGTCGTGGGCATGGGCCTGGCGGTCTACGAGGTCTGGCGCCGACTGCTGGAGGCCGGCTATATGCTGAGCCTTCCGGTGCTCGTGACGGGATCTACCGCGATGATCCTGCTCTCGTGGCCCTTCGGCCCTACGGGCCTGGTGGCAGGGTTTGCCAGCAGTGTGCTGTTGCTGATGGTCACCCGTCTGTTTCACCACGGCAGGCACTCGCCACCGCATAACTATGTGCGCGATATGGCGGTGGGGGTGATGGTGCTGACATGGATTCCGATGTTCGGAGCATTCGCTGCAATGCTTTCGCGGTTGGAGTCCGCCGGAGCCCCCGGGGCCTTCTACATCATCACCTTCATGCTCTGCGTGGTCGCCAACGATGTTGGCGGCTATGCGTTCGGCGTGCTCTTCGGCAAGCACCCCATGGCCCCTGCGGTGAGCCCGAAGAAGTCCTGGGAGGGCTTCGCAGGCTCGGTCACCAGCGCCGCCGTGGTCGGCGCGCTCGCGGTGTCTCTGTTGCTGGGTGGCCCCTGGTGGCTGGGGATCGGGCTGGGCGTGGGGCTATCCGTCTGCGCCACCCTGGGAGACCTGGTGGAATCCCAGTTCAAGCGGGACCTCGGCATCAAGGATATGTCCGGCATGCTGCCTGGACACGGTGGGCTGATGGACCGCCTCGACGGGATGCTGCCCGCGGCGATGGTGACCTGGGTGGTCCTCAACCTGATCGGCTAGGCCGAGTTACTTATAGCCGCGCTTGATCTGGCGGCGCAGCTGCGTCATCCGGACGATGCCGACCATCGCCATGATCAACGCTCCTGCGATGGCGGCGATCAGCATGCCGATGCCGATGGGGAAGCTCCACTCCCAGCCGAAGAAGACCAGTTGGGCCTCCGTCTGGTTCTGCAGGATGAATATCAGCAGGAGGATCAGCAGGAGAGCGCCGATGATCAGCGCGGCCCAGGTGCTGCCCGCCACAGAGCCCTTCACGTTCTGGTGGGCACGCTTCTGTTGACCGGGCTGTGACGCTGGGGCGAGTTCCATCTCGGATTGTCCAGCAGCTGCCTCAGCCTCGGCAGAAGGGACGGGAGCAGAGGCCGGTGCCTCGCCGGCGAGTGATTCGTTGAGGCCTTCGCTCGCGGGCTGGAAATCAGGGTTCTGAGGGTTGGTGCCTGGGTTTGTCATGCTTCTATTCAATCGAACTGTGTGATCAGCTGCCAGCCCCGGGGTGACCTAGCAACGCTTTTCTTCCACCGCATCGCGGCACTCGGCCCGGAATCGCGAGGTAGAGGGCATACGTGGAATAATGGGGCTCACTATGGCTACCCCCGTGAAACTGAATTTTTCCGCACCTCGCCGCGGCCTTCCACCCAAGCACTTCGCCGACCTGACGGCTGAGCAGGTTGAGGAAGCAGTGGTGGAGCTTGGATTGCCGAAGTTCCGTGCGAAGCAGCTGTACAACCAGTATTACGGTCGACTCGAGGGCGATCCACTGGAGATGACGGACCTTCCGGAAGCCAGTAGGCAGGCCGTGAAGGAGAAGCTCTTTCCCGCGCTGATGACCCCGCTGCGCAAGCTCGATGCGGATGACGGCGAGACTCGCAAGACGCTCTGGCGCCTGCACGATGGAACGCTGCTGGAGTCCGTCTTGATGCGTTATCCAGGTCGTGCCACCTTGTGCATCTCCTCGCAGGCTGGCTGTGGCATGGCGTGTCCGTTCTGCGCGACAGGCCAGGGTGGGCTGGATCGCAACCTCTCCGTGGGCGAGATCGTGGAGCAGGTGCGCAACGCCGCCCGCGCGATGCGCGATGGTGAGGTCGCCGGCATCGAGGGCCGACTGTCAAACATCGTCTTCATGGGCATGGGCGAGCCGCTGGCTAACTACAAGCGCGTGGTCGAGGCCGTGCGCCAGATCACCCAGCCGGAGCCACACGGTTTCGGGATCTCCCAGCGCAACGTCACCGTGTCCACCGTGGGGCTGGCCCCGGCGATCCGCAAGCTCGCCGATGAGGACATGTCCGTCCGCCTGGCCGTTTCCTTGCACACCCCGGACGACGAGTTGCGCGACACCCTGGTCCCGGTCAATAACCGCTGGTCTGTCGAAGAGGTCTTGGACGCCGCCGCGTACTACGCGGAGAAGTCCGGTCGCCGCGTGTCCATCGAGTACGCGCTCATCCGCGACATTAACGACCAGCCGTGGCGCGCCGACATGCTGGGCAAGAAGCTCCACAAGGCACTGGGAAGCAAGGTGCACGTTAACCTCATTCCGCTCAACCCGACCCCGGGATCGAAGTGGGATGCGTCCCCGAAGGAACGCCAGGATGAGTTCGTCCAGCGCGTGATCGCCCAGGGCGTGCCGTGCACCGTGCGCGATACGAAGGGGCAGGAAATCGCCGCGGCCTGTGGTCAGCTGGCTGCCGAGGAGAACTAACCACCCCTCGGGACTACGATCCCCATACGCCTGTACTGGCAGGGTAAAAAACCCACCAGTACAGGCGTTTTGTGATCAACTTTACGCCGAAGAACCTCGCCTCTGAGTTCTGGAGATTGCTAAAATCCAGAAGTAGATTCCATAGGTTTAGTGAAGGCGTTCAATTGGCTAATCTTAATAAAGTCACTCGACGGCGTTTTCTCGGTTGGTCGGCGGCTGCCGGTGGCGCCGGCGCTCTCGTCGCCTCGGGCGCGGGGGACATCCTGAGTAAGCAGTTCCTGGGCATCCCAGCGATGGGCCAGGAAGAGGCCAATGAAAAGATCGTGTGGTCCGCCTGCACCGTCAACTGTGGCTCGCGCTGCCCGCTTCGCCTCAAGGTGAGGGACGGTCAGATCGTCCAGGTCATGGCCGACAACACCGGCGACGCGGAACTGGGCACCCAGCAGATTCGCGCTTGCGTCCGCGGCCGTTCGATCCGGCACCGCATCTACAACCCGGACCGTCTGAAGACCCCGCTGAAGCGCAAGCCCGACACCAAGCGGGGCGACGGCGAGTGGATCGAGATCTCCTGGGAGCAGGCCCTCGACGAAATCGCCGAGAAGATGAAGGACATCAAGTCCAACTACGGCAACGAGGCCTTCTACCTGCAGTACGGCACCGGCGTCATTGGGGCGACGATCGCGCGTTCCTGGCCGCCCGTCGAGACACCCTTCGCGCGCCTGATGAACCTGTGGGGCGGTTACCTCAACCACTACTCGGACTACTCCACGGCTCAGATCACCTCGGCCTACCCGTACCACTACGGGGAATGGATCGGCTCGAACTCTTTCGACGACGTCGCGAACTCCAAGCTCCAGGTCATGTTCGGTAATAACCCGCTGGAAACCCGCATGTCGGGCGGTGGGGAAACCTTTGTAACCCAGAAGATCAAGCAGGAGCACGGGGTCAAGACCATCGTCATTGACCCGCGGCAGTCCGAAACCTCCGTCGCGCTCGCCGATGAATGGGTGGCTCTGCGCCCCGGCACTGATGCCGCGCTCGTCGCCGGGCTCATTCACGTCATGCTGACGGAGAACCTCCAGGACCAGAAGTTCCTCGACAAGTACACCGTTGGCTTCGACGAGCACACCCTGCCCGACTCGGCACCGAAGAATTCCTCCTACCGTGCCTACGTCATGGGCAAGGGGCCCGACGGCATCGAGAAGACCCCGCAGTGGGCCGCGAAGGTCACCGGGGTTCCAGCGGACCGCATTACCCAGCTAGCCCGCGAGATCGCCCAGGCTAAGCCCTGCGCCATCACCCAGGGCTGGGGGCCGCAGCGCCACGCCAACGGCGAGAACCAAGCCCGCGCCATCTTCCTACTCGCAGCCGTGATCGGGCAGATCGGCATCAAGGGCGGCGGCACCGGCGCGCGCGAAAGCTCCGCGAACCTCGGCATGGCCAGCCCCTTCAACACCCAGCACGAAAACCCGATCGAAACGGCGATCCCGGTCTTCGGCTGGACCGAGGCCGTCGAACGTGGCGAGGAGATGACCGCCACCCGCGACGGCGTGCAGGGCAAGGACAAGCTGGACGTTCCGATCAAGATGATCTGGTCCTACGGCGGAAACGCCAATACCAACCAGCACGGCGACCTCAATCGCACGATCGAGCTGCTGCGCAGGGAGGATAAGGCAGAACTCATCGTCGTCAGCGACATCCAGATGAGTGTGTCCGCCCGCTACGCCGACTACGTCCTGCCGGATGCGTCTACCGCCGAACAGGAGGACGTCATCCAACAGGGCAGTGCCGGGAACATGGAGTACACGATCCTGGCCTCCAAGGCCATCGAACCGATCCACAACACCAAGCCGATCTACGAGGTCTGCGCGGAGCTGGCCGAGCGCCTTGGGGTGGGCAAGAAGTTCACCGAGGGGCGCACCCAGGAGCAGTGGGTCAAGCATACGATCGCGGAATCTGCCCGCGAGATCCCCGAGCTGCCGAGCTACGAGAAGCTTAAGGAAATGGGCGTGTGGAAGCGGGCCGGCGAGTCGGTGATCCCGCTGAAGGAATTCCGCGAGGACCCCGTAGCCAATCCACTCGAGACCCCGTCGGGGCTGATCGAGATCTACTCCGAGGAGCTCGCGAAGCTGCGCAAGGAGTGGGAATTCCCGAACGCCGCCCCTGGCGATGAGATCACCGCGCTGCCGGAACACGTCGACACGTGGGAGGGCCCCGCGGAGGCGCACAAGGCATACACCAGCGGCGGCAAGTACCCGCTGCAGTGCATCGGCCACCACACAAAGGGCCGCACGCACTCGTCCTACGCAAACGTGGACTGGCTCCGGGACGACGCCCACCCCCAGGTGCTGTGGATCAACCCGCTGGACGCCCGCAAGCGGGGTATCAAGAACGACGACGAGGTCTACGCGTTCAACGACCGCGGCAGGATCAAGTCCGTTGCCCGAGTCAGCCCCCGCATCGCGCCCGGCGTGATCTCCGTTCCCCAGGGGTCCTGGTTTGCACCGGACGGCAAGGGAGTGGACGCCGGAGCCAGCGTTAACACGCTGACCAGTTGGCACCCATCCCCGCTGGGCAAGGGTAATGCCCAGCACACGACTCTCGTTGAGGTTGAGAAGGCCTAGTCAAGGCCGAAGGTGAGGAAAACATGGCTAAGAAGAACGCTTCCCAAGAAAACCAGCGGCTGGGTTTCTACTTCGACCAGAGCTTGTGCAACGGCTGCAAGGCCTGCCAAATCGCCTGCAAGGACAAGCACGATACCCCGCTGGGGACCAACTGGCGCCGGGTTGTGGAGTACTCCGGTGGGGACTGGAACCTCGCCAACGGGGTGTTTAACCACGACACCTTCACCTACTACACGTCGATCTCCTGCAATCACTGCGAGGACCCGATCTGCGCGAAGGTCTGCCCGACGACCGCGATGCACAAGGGGGAGGACGGGATCGTCACCGTCGACCCCGACAAGTGCATCGGCTGCCGCTACTGCGAGTGGGCCTGCCCTTACTCCGCGCCACAGTTCAACCCGGAGACCAAGCAGATGAGCAAGTGCGACCTGTGCGCCGATCTTCGAGCGGAGGGGGAGGAGCCCGCCTGCGTCACCGCCTGCCCGTCGCGTGCCCTGGACTGGGGCCCGATCGACGAGCTGCGGGAGAAGTACGGCGATATCAGCGCCGTCGCACCCCTGCCTGATCCGAGCATCACCAAGCCCAACCTCGTCATTCGCCCGCACCGCGATGCGAAGGAGTGGGATACCAACCACGGCGAGATCATGAATCGCCAGGAGATCTAGACCAGTGTTTCTGCAGGAATGGCCGCTGACCTTCTTCACGATCCTGTCCCAAATGGCCGTGGGCGCGTTCATCATCCTGGGGCTCATCCAAGTCAGCTCCCGCCGTAGGGTCGGGGCAGTGGCCGATAAAGACCGTGCCGAGGCCAAGGCACAGGCGTTGGAGCGGGTCTCGGATGCCGCGCTCTACGCGATTGGGCCGTTGATGGTCGCCGGCTTCATCGCCGCGTTCTTTCACCTGGGCAACCCGATGAACGGCATCAACGTGATCCGGGGTGTCCCGAGCTCTCCGCTCGCGCAGGAAGTCATGATGGGCGTGGGCTTTGCTGTGCTGGGCTTCGCCTTCGCCGCCACCCAGTGGTTCCACTGGGGCAGCTCACGGCTGCGCTTTGTGCTGGCGATCGTTACCGCGCTGTGGGGCTTGGCCTTCGTGTGGTCCATGGCGCGGCTCTATATGCTGCCAACCATCCCGCATTGGGATCACTGGACCACCCCGGCGCAGTTCTATGTGACCACCTTCTTAAGTGGCGCGCTCGCGATTGGCACGGCACTCGCGTGGTTCCCGAAGCTGCGGGACAAGCCCTGGCTGAATAAGCTCATGCCCGCCAACCGCCGCCCGGCAGACATGAGCGATGCCCACGTGGACTACGTCAACCGGCTGGTGCAGCGTTCGCTGCAGGGCATCGGCGTGCTCTCCGTGCTGCTGCTCCCGATCGAGCTCTTCGTGATCATCTTCGCCTATAGCCGCCCAGAATCGGTGAACCCCGCGGCCTTCGCCTTCCCGACCGGGTGGTTCGTCCTGCGGCTGGCCCTGCTGATCATCGGCGCTGGGCTGATGGGCCTATTCCTGGCGCGGACCAAGCGGGACGACATCAACCTGCTGCTCACGCTGGTGATGACCAGCTACATCCTCGTGACGATCTCTGAGGTCATCGGCCGCTTCATCTTCTACGGCGGCATGGACAGGATTGGGATTTGATGGGCGCCGAGCAGGACCTGGCGGCCATCTCGGAGGCCGCATTGGTGGTCTCCCAGCTTTTCCTGGCTGCCCCGAACCCCGAGCTGCGCGGGGCGTTGCAGGACGACGACGCGCTGGCCGAGTGGCCACTGACCGACCCCCAATCCCAGCGGGGGATCGCGATGCTGCGCGAGGCGGTGCGGGAGGGGAATGTCGATAGCCACGAGGATCTCGAGCGTGACCACCTCTACCTCTTCACCGGGATCGGCAAACCGCTGGCGCAGCCCTACGAGTCGCCATACTTGTCGAAGGAGGGGTTGCTCTTCGACGAGCAGACGGTTGCCGTCCGAGAGGCTTATGCGGCTCACGGTCTGCGGGTTCCGGACCCCCGGGTTCCGGATGATCACATCGGCTACGAATTTGCTTTCGTCTCCCACCTGGCAGGCCAGGTGGCAGAGGGCAACGCTGGAGCGCTGCCAGCTTTGAACAGTTTCGTGGGTCAGCACCTCGGGTGTTTCGCCGGCGAGGTGGCTGAGGGGCTCCGGGAGCACGCCCGGACCGTGGCCTACCGTGCCCTGGCCGAACTGAGCGAGGGAGTGTTAGCCCATGTCCGAGCCAACCACTAACCCGGAGCTCTTAAGCGCGGAGCAGCGCCACCGCCTCTATCGGTGGGCGCGCGACATGAACCCCGACGTCGTGCTGGTGTGCGCCGAGGCTCAACTACCGCGTTTCAATCGGAATATCAGCCCCGTCCTCTTGCCGGGCTGCGCGGGTGAGGACCCCTCGCTGGGCCCCGCTCTGCTGGCCTGCGGGGCGAAGCGGGTGCGCGTCCTACCGTGCCGGGATGTCCACCCGGAACGCTGCGCGGCGGGTGCGGAACTGGTCGAAGCCCCTCGGGGGCGGGTGCTGCGCGCGGCGGAATACCTGGATGCAACCCAGGTGCCGGTGTCCCGGCGGGCGCTGATCGGCCTGGGCGCGCTGGGGGACGGGGAGATCGTGGTGGATCCGAACGCCCCGACGATGTTCCGGCTCGCCCAAGCGCACCAGGTGTTGGGAACCGAGCCCGACACCAGCATCGAGCTGGACGCCCCGCGCCTGATCGCCTCCGGCTGCCAAGCATGCGGGGTGTGCACCCAGATGTGCCCGAGTTCCGCCCTGGAGCTCAGGGTCGTGGATTCGGTGGCGCACCTCAGCCAGGACTTGAGCACCTGCAATGGCGAGAATACTTGTGTCGCCAGCTGCCCCTACGGCGCATTGAGCAGCAGTGGCCACCTGCAGCTGGCCGACCTGGTTGACGGGGACGTACGCGAACTCACTAGTTTCCCGGTCTCGCAGTGCCGCCGCTGCGGGGCGGATTTTCCGGCCGGGGAAGGGGAGGACGGCACGGCGAAGACCTTGTGCCCCACGTGCGAGCGCACCACCGCCGACCCGTTTTCCTCCTGGCTGCCTCCTGGCTTCACCCTCGACTAGCCTTCCGGCGTGTGTTTGCAGGGCCTCCGCGCTGGAGGTGGCGCTGTGATGGGGCTGAGGAGGCGCTGGGCCGGGGTAAATAGTGGTGAATGCAACGATGGCCCCGAACCAAAAGAGGTTCGGGGCCATCGGTCGTGCCAGACGCCTGGCGTGTCGCTAATGGGGTAGCTGCGCTACTCCTTGATGTTCAGCGCCAGCTTCTCCTCAGGGGTGAGATCCGCGTACACGCCGGTGTTGTTTCGCTGGTCTGCCGTCCAGTTCGGCTCGACGTGCCCCTGGGCCTTGTTGCGTGCGGTCACGGTGGTGCGCTCCTTGGACTTCGGCTCGAAAGCGAACCATGCGGTGCCGACGAGGATGAAGGCAGCCAGGGCGATCAGCCAGATGTTCTCGACGTTGCCCTCGTGGTTACCAACCAGCATGAACACCAGGAATCCGACGGAAATGAGGCCGGACAGAACGACGGCGCGCTTGCTCAGGGCGCTCCAGCCCCAGCCCGCGGATGGTACATCTTCGGTCGAAATGCCGTTGAAAACTTCAACCTTTGCTTCGTGGTGAGCCACGGAATCCTCCTGACGTCTGATCAGTTAATCACACTCATCTTGCCATAGATTTCACAGAATGTAGGTATCTCCACACGCCATACAGCCCCTACTCGGGTGTAGGAGGCTTCGCGGCCGGCGGGTTAGGATATGGCCATGACTTTCGACAAGACTCGCGTGGTGATTCTCGGGAGTACTGGATCCATCGGTGTCCAGGCCCTCGAGGTGGTTTTCGACAATCCCGAACAGTTCGAGGTGATTGGGATTTCGGCCCACGGCAGTAAGCCCGAGTTGCTGTTGGAGCAGGCCCAGAAGATCGGTCTGCCCGCCGAGCGAGTCGCGGTGGCCTCCGACCGAACCGCCGATTTCGTCGAAGCTCAGCTCGGCGGGCATTGCATCCGTGGCCAGGACTCCGCCCGCGACCTGGTGGAGGAGCTCGGCGATCAGTTGGAGAGCACGGACGTGATCCTGAATGCGCTGGTTGGCTCCCAGGGGCTCGAGGCGACGCTGTCCTCCCTGGGCACCCAGGCGCGTCTCGCGCTGGCGAATAAGGAGAGCCTCGTCGCCGGCGGCCAGCTGGTGCTGGACGCAGCCGATGAGGGGCAGCTCGTCCCCGTCGACTCCGAGCACTCTGCGATGGCACAGTGCCTGCGCTCCGGGCGTCGCGACGAGGTGGCCACCCTCGTGCTGACGGCCTCTGGTGGGCCGTTCCGCGGCTGGACCCGCGAGCAGCTGGAGCCGGTCACCCCGCTCCAGGCAGCCAGCCACCCCACCTGGTCCATGGGCCAGATGAACACGCTGAACTCCGCAACGATGGTGAACAAGGGCCTGGAACTGATCGAGGCCTGCCTTCTGTTCGACATGCCCTCCAACCGCGTAGAGGTCACCGTCCACCCGCAGTCGATCGTGCACTCGATGGTGACCTTCCGTGATGGCTCCACCATCGCGCAGGCATCCCCACCATCCATGAAGCTGCCGATCAGCCTCGCGCTCGGCTGGCCGAACCGTGTGGCCGGGGTGGGGCAGCCGCTCGACTTCACGCAAGCCGCCACCTGGGAGTTCGAGCCACTCGACGACGAGGTATTCCCCGCGGTGGAACTGGCCCGCGAGGCAGCAAAGGCGGGCGGGGTCATGCCCGCGATTTATAACGCGGCTAACGAGGAAGCCGCCATCGAGTTCCTCAACGCGAACATGGCCTTTCCACGCATTGTCGACACGGTTGAAGCCGTGATGTCAGCCTCCGGTGCAGCGTCCACCCCGACGTGCCTGGAGGACGTTCTGGAGGCCGAGCGCGAAGCCCGCGCACTGGCACACGAAAGGATGCGCCCGTGGCTTTTGGGCTAGGAGTACTGCTCTTCGCCTTCGGCATCCTGATCAGCATTGCGTTGCATGAGGCGGGACACATGTTCGCCGCCCGCGCCTTCGGCATGCGGGTGCGCCGTTACTTCATCGGTTTCGGCCCCACCCTGTGGTCCACCGCGCCGAGGGATAAGGGAAGGGGAGCAGTCACCGCTGGAACAACGGACGTCGACGTCGACGGCGCCAACCTCCCCGCCAACCCGGCACCGCTGACGGCGGAGACCGAGGTTGCAACCGACCCGAGCGGTGCGGTGCCGCAGACCGAGTACGGAATCAAGGCGATCCCGCTCGGCGGCTTCTGCGAGATCGCCGGCATGACCCCGCTGGACGAGCTCAGTAAGGACGAAGAACCCCACGCGATGTACCGCAAGCCCTGGTGGCAGCGGGTCATCGTGCTCTCCGGCGGCATCGCCGTCAACGTGCTTGTCGCACTGATCGTGCTCTACTCGGTGGCGAACATCTGGGGCCTGCCTGACCACAAGGCGGACATCCGCACCACCGTGCAGTCCACCCAATGCGCCCCACCGACCCAGGAGGCCGACGGCACCCTCGCGGACTGCACGGGCGACGGTTCAGCAGCCGCTGCGGGCATCAAACCGGGGGACACCATCACCGAGGTGGATGGTCAGGAGGTGCCCACCTTCCCGGACTTCACCAAGGCCATTGACAAACTCGTCTCGGCGAACGCGGCTGGCGCCGCCGGCGGTGAGGCAGACACTCAGAGCCGTGAACTCAGCGTGGGCGATACCCTCAGCGTGCCGATGCGCGTGCAACACGCCGATGGCACAGACGAGGTCAAGCAGGTCGACGTCGACATTGTGGAACGGCGCAACCAGGACGGCTCCACAAGGCTGGCCGGTGCGATCGGCATCACGATCAAGCGGCCGGGCAATGTCGAATACAACCCGGCGACCGCAGTGGGCGGGACGCTCTCCTTCACCGGTTATATGGTCTCCGAGACGGCCAAGGGCTTGGTCGCGCTGCCCGCGAAAGTGCCAGGGGTCGTCGCATCGATCTTCGGTGCCGAGCGCGCGGATGATTCCCCCATGAGCGTGGTGGGAGCCTCTCGCATCGGCGGGGAGCTGGTGCAACACGAGCAGTGGCGTTCCTTCCTCATGATGTTGGCCAGCCTGAATCTCTTCTTGGCTGCCTTCAACCTGGTACCGCTGCCGCCGCTCGACGGCGGGCACATCGCAGTGGCCATCTATGAGCGCATTCGCGATGGTCTGCGCCGCCGCCGGGGTAAGGAGCCGGGCCAGCCGGTGGACTACCGCAAGCTGCTGCCACTGACCTACGGTGTGGCGATGCTGCTGATGGTCTTCGGCGCTATCGTCATCATCGCGGACGTGATCAACCCCGTGCGGCTGTTCTGACTCGGCATTGTCCGCACCGCACCGGCGGGGGCGTTGCCCCTTGACGCCGGGGCGGTATTAGGCTGTAAGGGGCACGCTGCTTGATCCGCAGCACTCTATTTTCTTCGAAAGGGGCTAGAGACCTTCATGTCCGGCATTTCTCTGGGAATCCCAGATGGACCTCCACCCACGCTGGCGCCGCGCCGGAAGACCCGCCAGCTGATGGTCGGTGACGTGGGAGTCGGTAGCGAGCACCCGATCTCGGTGCAGTCGATGACGACCACGAAGACGCACGACATCAACGCGACGCTGCAGCAGATCGCCCAGCTGACCGCGTCGGGCTGCGACATCGTGCGAGTGGCCTGCCCGAAGCCTCGCGACGCCGAGGCCCTGCCGATCATCGCCAAGAAGTCCCCGATCCCGGTGATCGCTGACATTCACTTCCAGCCGCGTTATATCTTCCAGGCCATCGAGGCCGGTTGCGCCGCGGTGCGTGTCAACCCGGGCAATATCAAGGAATTCGACGGCCGCGTCAAGGAGGTCGCCAAGGCCGCTGGGGACGCAGGCATTCCGATCCGTATCGGTGTCAACGGCGGATCCCTGGATAAGCGTCTGCTCGAAAAGTACGGCAAGGCCACCCCCGAGGCATTGGTGGAGTCCGCCATCTGGGAGGCCGGCCTGTTCGAGGAACACGGCTTCGGCGACATCGCGATCTCCGTGAAGCACTCCGACCCGGTCGTGATGGTTGAGGCCTACCGCCAGCTGGCGGCGAAGACGGACTACCCGCTGCACCTTGGCGTGACCGAGGCGGGCCCGGCTTTCCAGGGCACCATCAAGTCCTCCGTGGCCTTCGGTGCGCTGCTCTCCCAGGGGATCGGGGACACGATTCGCGTGTCCTTGTCAGCGGACCCGGTGGAGGAGATCAAGGTCGGCGACCAGATCTTGCAGTCGCTGAACCTGCGCCCCCGCAAGCTGGAGATTGTCTCCTGCCCATCCTGCGGTCGCGCCCAGGTGGACGTCTACACCCTGGCTGAGGAGGTCACCGCAGGCCTGGAGGGCATGGAGTTCCCGCTGCGCGTGGCCGTTATGGGCTGCGTGGTTAATGGTCCGGGCGAAGCTCGGGACGCCGACCTTGGCGTGGCTTCCGGTAACGGCAAGGGCCAGATCTTCGTCAAGGGTGAGGTCATCAAGACCGTACCCGAGGACCAGATCGTCGAAACTCTCATCGAGGAGGCCCACCGCATCGCCGAGGAGCAGGGCATGGAGGCCGTGGAGGGCGCTTCCGCCGAGGTGAAGGTCACCCGCTAGGGTTCTTTCCCTTTTATGACGACGATCGGCCCGGCCTGCAAACGCAGGCCGGGCCGAAGTCTTATCCGGGGTTAGCGGCTCTCGGTGATCTCGCCGTCCACGAGGGTCACTACCCGGTCCAGGGTGGCCAGCTGATCCTGGTCGTGGGAGACATACAGGGTCGCCGCGTTGGACTCCCGAGCCATCTGTCGAATCAGCTCGGTGACCTGGGTGGCTGTGGTGGTATCCAGTGCCGCGGTCGGCTCATCGACTAATAGGAGCTGTGGGGAGTTCATGAGCGCGCGGGCGAGGTTGACCCGCGCCTGCTGCCCACCGGAGAGCTCGCCGACCTTGCGTTGCTGCAGGCCACCCAGACCCACGGCCTCCAGCAGCTCGTCGGCGCGCTGGGAAGCCGCCTGCTTGGCCTTGCGCTGCAGAGGCCACGGGGAGCCCAGGTGCAGCATCGCCATGAGTTGATCCTTGACTCGCAGGGAAGGTAGTAGGTTTGGCTGCTGGAAGACGATGCCGATGTGCTCACGGCGGAGGCGCGCTGCCTCGCGGGCGGAGTGCCCGGTGAATGTCAACTCCTCGCTGGAGTCGGCTGCGGTCAATACGGCCTCGCCGCTTGTCGGTTCTTGCAGGCAGCCAGCTACGGATAGCAACGTGGACTTGCCGGAACCAGACGGGCCGGTGATGCCCACCAGTTCGCCCGGGGCGATGTGCAGGGAGACCTCATCTAAGACGCGGCGGGTTGCCGCGCCATCGGTGACCTCCAGGGTGATGGCGTCCATCGTGAGCCCGGAACGGGAGCGTGCATTGCGCTTCTGCTGTAGGGCCTGGGTGTTGTGCGAGGTTGCGGTGGTCATGGGTGTTCTCCTTGGAAGGCGTCGTTGGGGTCTATATCGGGGTGGTACGTCGGGGAAGTCAGCGGCGAGGATTGTGCGTCAGCGGGGTGGCGGCACTACCTCGGCCAGTGGGATGCCTAGGCTGCCGCCATGGCTTCGCGCGGGGAGACCTTCAACACGGGGCGCAGCGAGAGCGCGGATCCCGCCAGGCCCGCGAGCAGCAGAATCCCGGCCGGCTGGAGCATCGTGGACGCGGTGAGATCAATCGGCAGGGTGTCGGCCAGGGCCATCCCGACACCGCCAGTGACCGCGAGCCCGCCCAAGATTCCCCCGGCGAGGACGACCACGGCCTGGCCCAGCGAGTCGGTGATCAACACCCTGCGGGAAGCGCCCAGAGCCGAGGAGATCGCCACGCCACGCAAGCGCTGGATCGTCCACACCATGAAGAAGGCACCGAGCACGAGGGCGGAAAACACGTACAGCAGGTTGATCATGAGGTTCAACGAGAGCTGCTCACCGGTATAGGAGGCCGAGGCATTCCACCGGTCATCGCCGCTCAGCGCCACCGTGCCCTCGGGTGCCCCGCCCTCGGCCTCGATCGCGTCGGCGTCTACGACGGCCGCCAGCGAGTTGGCGGGCAAGCTGCCGACGTCGGCGTCGGAGACGAAGATCACCGGCTGGTGGTCGAAGTAGAGGTCCCGGTCGGGGCGCTCGACCTGGAAATCGCTGCCACCCAGCGTGATCCTGCCTGGCGTGCCGAAGGCTTTGGCGAGGGCGTCGTCCTCAAACTCGGATGGCACCTGCGCCACACCGTGCGGGGCATCAGGGGAGCTGAATACCGAGACAGGGGTGGAGTCCACGCGCTGACGCGCGACGACGAGCAGGGAAGCGCCGTAGTCCTCGCGCAGCGTGTCGATCTGGGACTCGCTGAGGCGGGAGGAGGACAGCGACGCGGTGCCGGAATCCTCGAGGACCAGCACCTGGTTTTCCCCCAGGCGTTCCTGAAGCGCGGACACCGACTGATATTTCAGACCCGCGGCCAGGGAAGCCAGAAAGGTAACCATCACGGTGATCATGGCGACTGTCAGGGTGATCAGCGCAGTGCGGCTGGGGGCGGAACGGAGCTCTTTCAGACCTTGGAACATACTTCTATGCTCGTCGCCGACCAGAAGGAATACATCGGCTGTGGGGGTGGACTTTGACTCATACGAAAGGATGAGTGACACCAAAGCCGCAGGCTGTGGGGGTTAGGGTGGAGGTGTGAACGAAGACCCGCGTACCCATTCACTCAGCGCGCAGCCGGTGACCGGCAAGCTCTCCCACGGGCTGTGGCTGGGCCTACAGGTGTTGATGATCGGCCTGCTCATCCTCGTGGCCTGGCGGGCAACCCACCCCATGACCTGGGTCGGACTGGGTGTGTTCTGGGTGCTGTACTGCAGCCAGCGACTTGTCACCCGGTGGTTGGGCGCGCCCACCTGGTTCGCCCTGCTGGTGGGGGCCTGGGCGGTGATGTCCGTTGGGCAACTGGAGGGCGCATTCGTCGTCTTCCCGATGTTCTTCCTCGCCGTGTACGTGTTTAGCCCGAGGATCTCCGCGGCGGTGGTCGCCGCACTCACGCTTGGGGTCGTGACGATGCTGGTGGGGCACATCGGCTGGAATATCGGCGCGGTGACCGGGCCGATCATCGGCGCGGCCGTCGCCTGGACCCTGGGGGTAGGGTTCCAGCTGCTGCACCGAGAAGCCACCGCCAAGGCACGCGCACTCGATGCGCTGGTCGCGGCCCGAGAAGAGGCTCTGGCCAGCTCCCGCAAGGCGGGTGAGGCCGATGAACGGATGCGGCTGGCCGGCGACATTCACGACACCGTGGCCCAGGGGCTATCCAGCATCCACATGCTGCTCACCGCCGTGGAGAACCAGCTCGCTGGACCCAACCCGTCCGGGACAAGCGAGGCCCGGGTAGGCGAGATCGGGCTAGCGCCTGATCACAGGGGCAAGGGGACGGCTGCCCAGCCCGGCCTAGACCAGCCGGGGATCGAGGCGGCGCACCAGCGGATGCTCACCCAGGTGCGGCTGGCCAGAGCCACCGCCGCCGAGAATCTCGCCGAGACCCGCCGCATCATTGCCGCCCTGCAGCCCGCCCCGCTGGAGGGAGCAGCGCTGCCCGTGGCTCTGGCACGCCTAGCCAGCTCCACCCCGCTCGGGGAGAAGCTGAGCTTCGAGACCGACGGCGCGCCCCGCCCGTTGCCCGACGAGGTGGAGGAAGGACTGCTGCGCTGCGCCCAGTCACTCGTATCTAACGTGGTTCGTCACTCCGGTGCCGATCGCGCCAAGCTCTCGCTGACCTTCCACCCGGGGGACGTCATCCTCGACGTCGTCGACAACGGTGCGGGTTTCGACCCCAGCGATGCCATCGACCGCAGAGCTACCGGTGGCAGCCTCGGCCTCTCCGGGGTGTACCGTCGCGTCGAGGCCCTCGGCGGCGAGATGACCATCGAGTCCGCCCCTGGGGAGGGAACCGGCATCTCGATCACGGTGCCCACGACCGGATACGATCGGGTCGATGGCGCCGGGGTGCACCCGCGCCGGGAAGGTGAGACACCGTGAAACACGCAGCACAGGCCCCAGCTCGGGGAGCCCAGGGTGGGCTGAACATCATGATCGTGGATGACCACCCCGTCGTCCGCGTGGGGCTGCAGGCTCTCATCGAAACCGCCGAGGACGCTGCGGGCATCGACGTCGTCGCTTCGATCGCCGACCCGGACGAGGCCGTGGTCCAGGTCCGGGAACTCCAGGGGACCGAGCAGGAGATCGACGTGGTGCTCATGGATCTGCGTTTCGGGGAGGGGCCGGCTGGCACCGAGCTTGCGGGCGGGGCGCGCGCCACCCAGGCGATCTGCGCTATCCCCGACGGCCCCCAGGTGCTCGTGGTCACGAACTACTCCACCGACCAGGACGTCGTCGGTGCGGTTTCCGCTGGTGCGGTCGGTTACCTGCTCAAGGATGCCCCGCCGTCCAAGGTGCTGGACGGCATCCGACGCGCCGCCCGTGGCGAGTCCGTCATGGCCCCGGAGATCATGGGAAAACTCATGGGCCAAATGACAAACCCGACCGAAGCGCTGACCCCACGGGAACTCGAGGTGCTGGCCCTGGTCGGCGAGGGAAAATCCAACCGGGACATTGCCCGTCACCTCGTCCTCACCGAGGCCACCGTGAAAAGCCACCTCTCGCACGTCTTCCGCAAGCTGGGTGCCAATAACCGCACCTCGGCGGTCGCCGTGGCCCGCCAGCGGGGGATCATCGCCTAGCAAGGCCCAGCGAGGATCATCGCCTACCGGCTCCTGTGGGCACCCCTGCCGTGTTAAGCAGGGTGAAAATTCTGTTGTGTCATGCCGGTGAACAGCACAAATGCGGTGCTAACGTACACGGTTATGAGTCGGATTATCCTCGCCTTCCTGTGCGCCCTGGGGGTCACCGTGGCCGCCACCGGGTGCACCCCGCGCCCGGATGTGGCGGATGACGCCGCGGCGGAGTTCCTGGAACGGCTGGCCGAGCGCAATGAGCCGGAGACCATCACGGATAAGTCGGACACCGCGGCCAAGGAGATCGACAACACCTGGGCCAAGCTGCAGGCCGAGGGGCTCGACGCGCAGCTCAAGGACGTGCGCACCCAGGACAATGTCGCGACCGCTAGCTACCGCATGGATTGGCAGCTGCCGGGTGAGCGCCGTTTCACCTACGACTCCCAGATGACGCTCACCAAGTCGAAGGGGGACTGGGTGGTCCGCTGGCAGCCCACGGTTCTGCACCCGCGCTTGGGGGCCAATCAGCACATGGAGCTGCGCACCGTGGCGGCCGAGACCGCGAGCGTGGTGGGCTCCGACGGTGCCGTGTTGATGAAGCCGGGGAAGAAGTGGCGCATCTTCCTCAACGCAGACAAGGCCGGCGATGCCCGGGCAGCCGCCGAGCGCATCGCAGCTGAAGTCCGCGCGCTGGGTGGGGAGCATGCTCCGACCATCGATGCAGAGAAGGTCGCGGCGGAGGCCAAGAAGGTCGACGGCGACTATTCGGTCGTCATGGTGGAGGACAAGCTGGGACAGCGGCTGCGCGGCGCGCTGCGGGACGTGCCCGGGGTGCGTCTCAACGATGAATCCGCGCTGGTCCGCCCGGACCCAAACTTTGCGCCGGACATCTTGAGCCGCGTGAATGCGGTCGTCGAAGACGAGTTGCAGGGCACCGACGGCTGGAAGGTTATCGTTTCCACCGCCGAGGGCAACGAGGTCACGGAGCTGGACAAGCACGAGGCCAAGGAAGCCCCGTCGGTGCAGGTCAGCCTCTCTAAGAAGGTGCAGGACGCCGCCCAGCGAGCCGTGGATACCCGGGCGGATAGCCAGACGATGATGGTCGTCATGCGGCCGTCGACGGGCGAGGTGCTCGCGGTCGCGCAGACCGCGAAGGCCGATGAGCACGGCGACCTCGCGCTGCAGGGACAGTACCCGCCGGGCTCGACGTTCAAGATCATCACCGCCTACGCAGGCCTGGAGAAGCAGAACCTCACGCCTGATTCGATCGTGGGCTGCCCGGGCACCCAGGACATCGGCGGACGCATCGTCACGAACTACAACGGTTCCGGTTTCGGCGACGGACCGCTTCGCCAGGCCTTCGCCCGCTCCTGCAACACGACGTTTGCGGACATCTCCACCAAGCTCAAGCCCGGCGAGTTGAAGGCCACGAGCGCGCAGTTCGGCCTGGGCGTGGACTTCAAGATTCCGGGCCTGGATACCTTCACCGGCTCGGTACCCACCGGCGAGGTCATGCTGGACCGCACCGAGGCGGGCTACGGCCAGGGCCACGACCTGGTCAGCCCCTTCGGCATGGCGCTGGTCTCGGCCACCGCGGCGGCGGGGAAGATGCCGACCCCGTACCTCATCACTTCTCACAAGCCGAAGCCGGGCACCCAGCCGAAGGGCGCCGAACAGAAGCCCACAGGGAACAAGAGCAGCACCGATAAGGACAAGAAGGCCCCGGCCGGGCCGCAGCCGCTCGATAAGAAGAGGATCGCTGAGCTGCAGGCGATGATGCAGGATGTGGTGACCAACGGCACCGCGGCCGGGCTCGACCGTTACGGCGACGTCCGCGGCAAGACCGGTGAGGCGGAGATCAACGACGGCTCGCACGCCTGGTTCACCGGCTACCGCGGCGACCTCGCCTTCGCCACCCTCATCGTCCGCGGCGGCGGCAGTGAACACGCCACCGCGGTGACCGGGGAGTTCTTCAAGCACCTGGATGCCCCGGCCGCCCCGCGCGAGAACCAGCTGACCCCGGCCGCTGAGGGCTAAAGGAACTGTGCCGCTGCCCGAGGGGTACCATCGGGCACTATGACCAGAGCAGCACTTTCCCCAGGTAAGCCAACCCCGATCCGCACCGTGCCCGCCCACATCGAGCGGCCGGAATACGCGTGGAAGGCCGAGGTCCAGGAAAACATCGGCGAGGCCTGGATCCAGGATCCAGAGACCATCGAGAAGATGCGCGAAGCCTCCCGCATCGCCGCTGATGCGCTCCAGGAGGCCGGCAAGGCTGTCCGCCCCGGGGTGACCACCGACGAGGTCGACCGCGTGGCGCACGAGTACATGTGCGACCACGGCGCCTACCCCTCCACCCTGGGCTACCGGGATTTCCCGAAGTCCACCTGCGTGAGCCTCAATGAGATCATCTGCCACGGCATCCCCGATACGACGGTGATCGAGGACGGGGACATCGTCAACATCGACGTCACCGCCTACAAGAATGGCGTGCACGGGGACACGAACGCGACCTTCCTCGCCGGGGACGTCAGCGAAGAGCACCGCCTCCTCGTCGAGCGCACCGAGGCCGCTATGTGGCGCGGCATCAAGGCCGTCAAGCCCGGCCGCGAAATCAACGTCATCGGCCGCGTGATCGAGTCCTACGCCAAGCGCTTCGGCTACAACGTGGTGCGCGACTTCACCGGCCACGGCGTGGGCCCCACCTTCCACAATGGCCTGATCGTCCTGCACTACGACAACCCGAGCAACCAGACGCTGCTGGAGCCGGGCATGACTCTGACCATCGAGCCGATGATTAATCTGGGCGGGCTGGACTATGAGATCTGGGACGACGACTGGACCGTCCAGACCACCGACCGGCAGTGGACCGCCCAGTTTGAGCACACCCTCGTCGTCACTGAGGAGGGCTACGAGGTTCTCACCCTGCCCAGCGAGGACTAACGCTGGTCCAGCCCCGGGGCTCGAACCCCAAGGTTCGACAGACTTGCCTCAGGTCCTCGAGCCCCGGGGTTCCCGGATTAGGTCGGCGGAAGAACCACGGCGACGGGGGGGGGAGCCGGGGGGGGCAGGGGGATTAGTCGAATTCCAGGCCGAGCAGGGCATTTTCTACCAGCTCGGTCAGCGCAGGGTGCGGCCAGTACTGCTCGGTAGCGAAGCGGCGTGCATCGATGCCGAAGGTCATCGCGGTGACGAAGCTCTGAATCAGCGTGCTGGCCTCTGGTCCCATGATGTGCGCGCCCAGGATTTCGCCGGTCTTGCGGTCGGCGATCACCTTGCAGAAGCCGGTGGTGTCCTCCATTGCCCAGCCGTAGGCCACATCTGCGTAAGCCTGCACCTTCACGGTCAGCTCCCGGCCTGTGGCCTGGGCGTCCGCCTCGGTCATCCCCACCACCGCGATCTGCGGGTGGGTGAACACGCCGCTAGGGACGGCGCGGTAGTCGTTGGCGCGCAGGTCCTCGGGGTGGGCGAGGTTGTGTTGGACGACCTTCGCCTCCTGGTTCGCGACGTGCTTGAGATCGAAATCATTGGAGGCATCGCCCAGCGCCCACACCCCCTCGGCCGTGGTGCGGCCGAACTCGTCGACCTTGATCTTGCCGTTGGCCTTCTTGTCGACTCCAGCGGCCTCGAGTGCCAGCGTGTCCGCATTGCTGATGCGCCCCTGGGCGGCGAGGATCTCGTCGGCGACGAGCACAGTGCCGTCGTCGAGGGTGAGCTCTACCTGCCCGTTGTTGGTCTCGCGCGCCGAGCGCGGCTCCACTCCGAGGTGGGTTTCCCACTGTTTGCGGGCCTGCTCCGTGAAGGCCTCGGAAATCTCGGCGTCCAGCTTGCGCAGCAGCCGCTTGCTGCGATTGACGACCGTGACCTTGGTGCCCAGGGCGTCGAAAATTGCGGCGAACTCGACCGCGACGATGCCACCGCCCAGGATGATCAGCGACTCGGGCTGGGCTTCCAGGCGCATGATGTCCTCGTTGGTGCGGTAGCGAACGCCGGAGTCTGCGAGGACGGGGTGGATCCACGGGCGGGTGCCGGTGGCCAGTACGACGTCCTTGCCTCGGATGACGGGCGCGTCCGCGCCGTCGCCGATCCGCAGCGTCCGGGGTGCGACGAAGGAGGCAGCGTCCCCGTGGAAGAGGGTGATATTCGGGGTTTCGTCCCCGGCGCGGTAGGCGGCACCGCCCTCGGCGATGGGGTCGATGCGGTCGCCGAAGACGCGTTGCTGGATGCCCTTCCAGTCCACGTTGTCCAGCGAGCCAGTCAGGCTGAGCTTGTCGGCGGTACGGAAGGAGCGGGCTACGTCAGCGGTGTGGACGAACATCTTCGTCGGAATGCAGCCGACGTTAATGCAGGTGCCGCCGAAGACTCCCTTCTCGACGATGGCGATCTTCTTCTCATCGTTGATCGGAGCTGGGATCGTGTTCCCCGATCCGGTGCCAACGATGATGATGTCGAAATCCTGGATCTCTCCCGGCGCGGTGGTGTGTTCGGCATTGACGTTATTCATGTCTGCCAGCCTAGGCACCGGATCAGGCGGCGGCCACGAGCCATGTTCGCGGCCGGTTAATTGCTGGCGATGCCCTGGGCTGCCAGCCAGTCTGCGGTCGCATTCAATGCACGGCGGCGTACCGCGGGGCGGGAGAGGAAGACATCGTGGGTCGCATCCGCGATGACCTCGATGTGCGCGTGAGGGGAGACCTTCGGCGCGGTCTGCCACATCTGCTCCGGCTTGAGGATCGGGTCATTGACGTAGGTGGCGTCCGTGAGCTTGCGCCCGAAGTAGTGGCCATCGCTGGTGAGCACCAGGGTTGGCAGGCCGGTGTCACAGCGTCCGGCCTCGAGATCGGCGATCTGGCGGACCACACCGGCCATCCAGCTGACGTATTTCTTGCGCGGCTCGATGGGCTTGAGCTCAAGGTCGTAATCCCATTCCCCCGCATAGTCGGCGTGCAGGGAATGGCCGTAGGAGGGGTCGATTCCCTCCGGAAGGGGAATGTGCGGGGCGACCTTGGCAAGTTGTGGGAAGACCCGCTTGATCACGAAGCCCACGAGACCGTCGAACTGGATGCCGTACCAGGGTGAGTTGCCGATGACCGCACCAAGCATGCTGTGCAGTGCAGCTTCCGCGCCGCCGGGGTCGCGCTGGGAGGTAGCGTTGAGGCGGCCGGCCCAGGTGGTGACGTCCAGGCCTCCGGTGGAGTGTCCCACCGGTACGACGCTCGGGTGGGCAGCGCCAATAAGCCCCAGCGCGATGGAAAGGTCTTCGTCGTAGATGGCCTGGCTCGTGACGTGGTGCCAGGTCTGTCCCTCCCGCCATGCCCGGCCGCACTTGCGCATGTCGATGGCGTAGACCGCGTAGCCTGCCTCGTGGAAGAAGCGGGCCACGTGGTCTTGGAAGAAGTAGTCCGTCATCCCGTGGACGAAGAGCAAGGCGGGGCGGGCATAGAATTCCGGTTCCGCGGCTGAACCCGCAGCTCCGGCCGTCGACCCGTCATTGTCGGCGGGTAAGTAGCGGACGAGGGCGAAGCGCACCGGAGTCTCCCCGTCTGGATCTTGACCCATCTCGACGTAGTGGACCCCGAAACCTGGGCCCAGAAGGTCCGGCCCGAAGGTCAGTTCTGCGACGCTGGCGCCTCGTGGGTCGGTGAGGACATCGGCCAGTTGCCGTGAGGAGGTGTTGCCGCCGTGGGCCGGGCCGTTATTCATAGCTGTGGAATCATTCATCGGGATCGATCATATTCAACTTTTTCAGGGGTATAAGGGCAGGCCTGAATATGGATCGAAAAGGCGCAGGCGTATGGTTGAAGAAGCGTGACAAAGCTTTCTTCCGTGAAGGATTGAGGAAACCGTGGCAACGAATAGTTCTCAAAACGATACCGTCGACGTCCTGCTGGTTGGCGCCGGCGTCATCTCCACCACCCTGTCTGTGATGCTGAAGCAGCTGCAGCCGGAATGGAGCCAGCTGATTCTCGAGCGCCTGGACACCCCGGCCGCCGAGTCTTCTGACCCGTGGAACAACGCAGGCACCGGCCACTCCGCGCTGTGCGAGCTGAACTACACGCCGGAGGTCAACGGCAAGATCGACGTCTCCAAGGCCGTCGGTGTCAACGAGAAGTTCCAGGTCTCCCGCCAGTTCTGGTCCCACCTCGTGGAGAACGACATCCTGGGCGAGCCGTCTGAGTGGATCAACCGGGTTCCTCACGTCTCCTTCGCTCAGGGCATGGATCAGGTGGACTACCTGAAGGCCCGCTACGAGGCCCTGAAGGATAACCCGCTGTTCCCGAACATGAAGTTCTCGGACTCGGAGACGAAGTTCCGCGAGTTCCTGCCGCTGATGGCAGAGGGCCGCGACTTCAACACCCCGACCGCGATTTCCTGGTTCGAGGAGGGCACCGACATCAACTACGGTGCGCTGACCCGCCAGTACGTCGACGCCCTGACCGCCGAGGGCGTCGAGGTGCGTTACGGCAGCGAGGTCGTCAACCTTAAGCGCGAGGGTGCAAAGTGGAAGGTCTCCGTCAAGAACCGCCACACCGGCGACACCTCCGTCGTCACCGCCAACTTCGTCTTCATCGGCGCCGGCGGCATGGCGTTGCCGCTGCTGCAGAAGGCCGGCATCCCGGAGATCAAGGGCTACGGTGGCTTCCCGGTTTCCGGCCAGTGGCTGCGTTGCACCAACGAGGAGCTCATCGAGAAGCACGCCGCGAAGGTCTACGGTAAGGCCTCTGTCGGTGCCCCGCCGATGTCCGTGCCGCACCTCGACACCCGCGTGATTGACGGCAAGAAGGGGCTGCTCTTCGGCCCCTACGCCGGCTGGACCCCGAAGTTCCTGAAGTCCGGTTCCTTCCTGGATCTGTTCAAGTCCCTGCGTCCGGGCAACCTGCCGTCCATGATCGGTGTTGGTCTGCAGGAGTTCGGCCTGACCAAGTACCTGGTCGAGGAGCTGCTGAAGGACCAGACCGCGAAGATGGAGTCCCTGCGCGAGTACATGCCGGAGGCTAAGGACGAGGACTGGGAGCTGGTCATCGCTGGCCAGCGCGTCCAGGTCATCAAGCCGATCGGCGCTCCGAAGTTCGGCTCCCTGGAGTTCGGTACGACGCTGATCAACTCCAACGACGGCAGCATCGCCGGCCTGATGGGCGCTTCCCCGGGCGCGTCCATCGCCCCGGCTGCCATGCTCGAGGTGCTGGAGCGTTGCTTCGGCGGTCGCATGGCTGAGTGGGCTCCGAAGCTGCGCGAGATGATCCCGTCCTATGGCCAGCGTCTGGTGAAGAACGAGGCTCTGTTCCAGGAGCAGTGGGATCGCTCCCAGAAGGCGCTGAAGCTGGCTAAGTAGCTTCCGCTGCCCGCAGGCCGCCCGCCCGAGAGGATTGCCCTCGGGGCGGGCGGTTTTTCGCTGTTGGTGGGGGTTTGAGATTCTAGACCGCTCGGTCTACTATGCTGTGCTTATGAGTATTTCCCTGCGCAACGTCCACGTCCTTGTCCCAGCCGGCAGCCCCGACGCCGAGCTCGTCGCCCAGCGCTGCCGTGACGCAGGCGCCATCGTCACCACCAGCCCTGCCGGGGCGGCGTCGGAGATTGACTGGGCTGCCACCGCCCTCGTCGTGCTCCCGGGCCAGACCCCGGGTGCCACGGAACTGATCACAGCAGCTGAGCAGCACGGCGTGCCGGTCAATAACCTTGGGGGCGGAACCGAGGAAGCACAGAATGCGGGGGACAGGGGCGGGGAATGCCCTGGCGCGGGAACGGTGACGTTGGTGGGCGGCGGCCCCGGCGGCGAGGGGTTGATCACCGTCGCGGGGAAGCGAGCCATCGAGGGCGCCGACATCATCTTCGCTGACCACCTGGGCCCCTTCAGCCTGGCCGAGGAGGCAGCCGAGCGCGGGGTGGAACTCGTGGACGTGTCCAAGATCCCCTATGGCAAGCAGGTAGCTCAGGAGAAGATCAACGAGATGCTCATCGAGGCTGCTCAACAGGGCAAGAGGGTGGTGCGCCTGAAGGGCGGGGACCCTTTCATCTTCGGCCGCGGGCTTGAGGAGGCCGAAGCCTGCGCGGCCGCCGGGGTGCCGGTATCAGTGATCCCAGGGGTAACGAGCGCGACCTCCGCGCCAGCGCTGGCCGGCGTATCGCTGACCCATCGCGGGTGGGTGCACGACATCACGATCGTCTCCGGGCACGTGCCTCCGGGCCACGAGAAGTCACTCGTGAACTGGGAGGCGCTGGCTGGGCTGACTGGCACGTTGGTGCTGATCATGGCCGTGAAGAACGCCGGGGCGATCGCGGCTGAGCTCATCGCCAAGGGACGCGCTCGCGAGCAGGCGGTGACGATCATCGAATCGGCCTCCATCGACGGCGAGCGGGTCACGGAAACCACTCTCGGGTCCCTTGGGGAAACGATCGACGCGGCAGGAATCAAGCCACCGGCGATCATCGTGGTCGGCCGGGTCAGCGAGCGCCGGATTAAGGGCTTGGCGGCTGCTTTCTAGCTGCGCTAAGTGAGTGTGGGTGGGGGGCGGCTTGCCGCCTATTCGGCCGGAACGATGAGCGTGACCTCGCCGGGGTCACGCACCTCCGTTCGAAAATTCGCCTCGACGAACGCCTCCACGTCACCGATGCGGTGGGCGAAAGCCTCCGCCAGCTCGCCGGTTCCCTGCGGGTCAGCGGGCAGGTGTCCACCGGCCAACGCCAGCTCCCGGGCAACTAGCCCCTTGTAGTGCTTGTTGAAGTGGCTGACGACCTTGCGGCTGCCGTCCGGGTACTCGGATTCCACGCGCAAGCTCACCGCGCCCGGAACTTTTCCGAGGTCCCGGTAACCACCGGAGCGCAGGTCGATGATCCCGCCGCCAGCGCCATCCGTGTCGGCGGCGCGATCCTCCCGCCACCGGGCGAGCTCCTCGCCGATGCGGTTGCCCTCGGCCGGCTTCGTCCACTGGGAACGCAGGGTGCGGGGCTGACCGTCCACGAGCACCTTGGAGCCGGCGGAGAGTCGATAGCGGGGGATCAGGTCGTCGGCGGCGATCACCCCGAAGAGTGCCGAGCCGATCGCCAGCCTTGCACGCGCGTCCGCGGGGAGGGGCAGGCCGGTGCGTTGCCCCGTTGGGTCGATGGCATCGTAGGCCACCCCGGTGTATCGCTCCACCGCAGGAAGCAGCTCGGAGGAAGCGACGGCGGCGTTGGACTCGTGCTCAGCGTGCTGGGTAGCACGGATCCCGATCATCTTGTCTAAGGAGCGAATCCGCTCTTCTGCGGTTTCTGCAGAACCCGCGTTCTTCGACAGTGCTTCTTGGGCTGCAAGGAAACTGCAGCCCATCTCCTCAAGGGTGCTGAGCAGGTGTTTTCTGGTTGGCGCTAACCCGGGAAAGGCCAGCTGATCCACGGCGACCGGGCCGGGGCGGCCACCCGCAGTTTTGCTTTCCGACGGAGGCAAGATGATGAGCATGAAAACATGCTAGCCGGTGGCGTGCTGCGCGGGTGCGGGGCTGTAGGCTAAGCATCATGATTACCCGCATGTCCTCCCTCTTCCTGCACACGCTGCGTGACGATCCAGCCGATGCAGAACTCGCCAGCCACAAGCTGCTTGTCCGCGCTGGCTATATCCGCCGCGTCGCACCGGGCGTGTACTCCTGGCTGCCCATGGGCCTCCGCGTGCTGCGCAAGGTCGAAAACGTTGTCCGCCGCGAAATGGACGCCATCGGTGGCCAGGAGCTGATGTTCCCCGCGCTGCTGCCGAAGGAGCCCTACGAGGTCACCCGGCGCTGGGACGAATACGGTCCCGAGCTCTTCCGCCTCAAGGACCGCAAGGAGGCGGACTACCTACTCGGTCCCACCCACGAGGAGCTGTTCACCTGGCTCGTCAAGGGGGAGCTGAACTCCTATAAGGATTTCCCGAAGGTTCTCTACCAAATCCAGACCAAGTATCGCGATGAGGCCCGCCCGCGCGCTGGCATCCTGCGCGGCCGTGAGTTCGTCATGAAGGACTCCTACTCCTTCAACATGACCGACGAAGGCCTGGATGAGTCCTACCGCTTGCACCGCAAGGCCTACCAGCGGATCTTCGACGCCCTCGGCATCGAGTACGTCATTTGCTACGCGACCTCTGGCGCGATGGGTGGTTCGGCCTCCGAGGAGTTCCTGGCGGTGGCCGCGGACGGCGAGGATACCTTCGTTCGCTCCACGGAGTCCGACTACGCCGCCAACGTGGAAGCTGTCGTCTCCATTCCGCCGGCTGAGGAGTCGGTCGAGGACAAGCCGGAGGCAGTAAGCCACGAGAGCCCTGGAGCCGACACCATCGAGACCCTCGTGGAGTGGGCCAACGAGGCGGGCCTGACCGTCGACGGGGCTCCGGTGACGGCGAAGGACACCCTCAAGTGCATCGTGTGCAAGGTCACCCGCCCAGGCGAGGATGAGGACGGTAACCCGTACGCCCCTGAGCTCACCGGAGTGCTCGTGCCGGGCGACCGCGAGGTCGACATGAAGCGTCTCGAAGCCTCCCTGGAGCCGGCCGTCGTCGAACTGGCCGATGATGAGGATTTCAAAAAGTACCCCTTCCTCGTCAAGGGCTTCGTTGGCCCCCGCACGTTCGCGGATAACGACCTGCGCATGCTCGCCGATCCCCGTGTGGTCAAGGGCACCGCCTGGATCACTGGCGCGGATGAGAAGGATCGTCACTACTCCAACCTCGTCGCGGGCCGCGACTTCACCCCGGATGGTTATGTTGAGGCCGCCGAGGTTCGGGAGGGCGACCCTTCCCCGGATGGCAAGGGCGTGCTCACCCTGTCCCGTGGCATCGAGATCGGCCACATCTTCCAGCTGGGCCGGAAGTACACCGAGGCCTTCGACGTCCAGATCTTGGACGAGAACGGCCGCCGAACCGTCCCGACGATGGGTTCCTACGGCATCGGCGTCTCCCGACTGCTGGCCGTGGTGGCCGAGCAGATGCACGACGAGAAGGGCCTGCGCTGGCCGCGCAGCATCGCCCCCTACGACGTCCACGTGGTCATCGCCAACAAGGACGAAGCCGCGGGCGAGGCTGCCCGCGAGCTCGCCGAGGCGCTGTCGGACGCGGGCCTGGAGGTGCTCTTCGACGATCGCCCGAAGGTCTCCCCGGGCGTGAAGTTCAAGGACTCCGAGCTGCTGGGCATGCCACAGGTCGTGGTCGTTGGGCGCGGCTTCGCCGAGGGCAAGGTCGAGCTGCGAGATCGTCTGAACGACGAGCGTTCCGAGATCGACTACGCGGACGCCGTCGACGTCATCACGAAGGCAGCCCGGGCCTAAGAACCTGCCCCACGCCAGCGGGGTAGGCGTGGGGCAACCGGTGGGGGTGAGCTCAGCGGATTACGCAGAGAGATAAGGGGGCGTTGCTAGTCCCCACCTCGCAGGACCACTGCTTCGGGCCCAAGCCCCTGGGCCAACTCCAGCTGGCCCTGGGCACGGCTCAGTGCTGCGCACGCCTGCGCCAGAGCCACCCGCAGCGGCCCGGTCTCGGCGCGGCCAGCGAGCAAGCGTAGCTGGGAAAGCGGGGCGGCGAGTGCGGCGTGCAGGAAAGCGGGGGCCTCCTTGGCGCTCGTGGGGGCCCTGGTCGCCTTCGATACGCCGAAGCCGGCAGGGGGCTCGTAGGCGCCTTCTGCGTCCTCGGGCTTCTCGGCGCTGTCGTCTGCGGCGGGTGTGATCATCGCGGTGACGACGTCGCGGGCCAGTCGGGCACCATCTCCGGCGGCTGCCAGTTGCTTGCGTGCGGAGCCGTCGTCGGCCGCTAGCGCGACCCCGGCGGCCTGGATCGCCCCGTAGACGGAGTCCAGGGTGTCCTTCAGATCCTCACCGAGAGCCTTCGTGTTCCCGCGGCCCACGACCTCAGGATCATCGAGCAGCTCGGCGATATCCTCGCGCTGTGGCGCACCGGCGACGGGCGCGGTTGCGCCGTAGAGGCCCACCAGCAGCTGAGTCTGGAACTCTTGTCGGGTCACGGTGCGGCCTTCGGAGTCCTTCTCGTGGGCATCCGCGTTGGGCAACTCCGGGCTTTCGATGGCGCCCAGCAGCTCGCGCTGGATTCCGGCGAAGAGCTGTTTGCGCTTAGCTGCGGAATCGGTGCCTTTATCGTCGTCGGCGGTCCGGGCCTTCGCAGCGGTGGACGACGCGGTGCCGGACGTGGGGGAATCACCGCTGCCGCCACCGTCTGCGTCCTCGAAACTGCACTGCGGGTCCCGCTGGCCTTCATCGTCGGTACCGCACTGGCGCAGGAATTCTTTCTCGAGAACTCCGATCTGGCGGCGGATGAACTCCGCTTCCTCAGCGTCGGCCCGATCCAGAGCCGAGCGCATCACCGCTCCGATTGAGCGCAGCTGCTCATTGGGCTCGAAGCCACCGCGCACACGGTTAAGCGCCTCGGAGGCCTCGTCGATGCCACAGGCCGAGAGCAGGCCCGTCGCGAGCACCGCCCCCAGCCCCGCGACCCCCGCTTTGAGCACGCCACGCCGAGTGAGGGCTGGGGCGGCGCTAGAGCGCTCGGGGAGGTGGAGGCTTTGATTCTGAGGAGAGTCCGGATTCACAGCCACTATGGTGCCACACATTCCGCTGGGCACCGCACCGGCGGGTAGGGTGCAAGGCATGGCAACCCCTCTTGATGAAAAGCTCCGCGCACTGGCCGCCGACGAGGCGATGAAGTGTGGCCTTGATGTGGAAAAATTAACCTTTACCCGGGCCGGGGCGAAGTCCAGCGTGAAGATCGCCGTGGACGCGGACGAACGCCCGGACCTCGACCTGCTCGAGGAAGCCTCCCAGCTGATTGGTGCTGCTTTTGATGCGGCCGAGGAAGCACAGCAGATTGACCTCGGGCCGAGCTACACCCTCGAGGTGACGACCCCTGGGCTGGACTTCCCGCTGCGAGAGGCTCGCAACTTCCAGCGCAACATTGGCCGCCTCGCCAACCTGCCGGGAGGGGGCAAGGGGCGCATCGCGGCCGTCGAGAATGACGAGGTCGCGATCCTGCCCGCAGCCAAGAAGAAGGCCGGGAAGAAGTCCCAGGGCAAGAAGGCGGGGAAGAAGACCCCGCAGGCACCGGTGCAGATTTACCCGCGTGCTGAGCTAGCCGGGTCCACCATCGAGGTTGAATTCTCACCCGCGCCAGCAGCCGAGCAGGAATTACTCGGATTGACCATGGCCGAGTACCATGAGCTCGCGAAGAGTGACGAAGCCTAAGCGACAAGAAGTCGATGAGGAGTACAAGTGAATATTGATCTTGCTACGCTGCGCGCCATCGAGCGGCAGGAGGGCGTGCCGGTCGACGAGCTGATCCACGCCATCGCCAACGGTCTGAAGGAGGCCTACCGCAACCAGAGCGCCTTCGCCGGCGAGGTGGACGTCCAGATTGACCCCACCTCTGGTGCAGTGGCGATCTACCAGGTGGAGCGCGACGAGGAGGGCAACGTCACCGGCCGGTTGGACGAGACCCCGGAGAACTTCGACCGCACCACGGCGCTGGCGATGCGCGAGGCGATCCGCCGCCGGATCGGGGGAGCTCGAGTCCAGCAGCGCTACGACGAATATTCGTCGATCCGCCACACCATCGTCTCTGGCGTGGTCACCCGTGACGCACGGGCAAACGAGCGCGGCATCACCGTGGTCCACATCGGTACCGAGGCTGACGGCATCGATGGCCAGATCCTCCCCGCCGAGCACATCCCGGGTGAGGTGCTCAAGCACGGTACCCGCGTAAAGGCTTTCGTCACGGACGTCATCAAGCACGCTGACCGTAACGTGCAGATCAGCCTGTCCCGCACTCACCCTGAGCTCGTTCGCGGCCTGTTTGAACTTGAGGTTCCGGAAGTCGCCGACGGCTCCGTGGAGATCATGTCCATCGCCCGCGAGGCAGGCCACCGTACGAAGATCGCGGTTCGCGCCACGATCAAGGGGCTCAACGCCAAGGGGGCCTGCATCGGCCCGCGTGGCCAGCGTGTATCGGCCATCATGGCTGAGCTTGGCGGCGAAAAGATCGACATCATCGACTACTCGGATGATCCGGCGCAGTACGTGGGCAATGCGCTCTCGCCCTCGAAGTACGTTTCCTCGACTGTGATCGACGCAGAGCAGCAGATCGCTCGCGTGGTTGTTCCGGATTATCAGCTCTCGCTGGCGATCGGCAGGGAGGGGCAGAATGTGCGTCTCGCCGCTCGCCTCACCTGCTGGAAGATCGACATTAAGTCTGACGCTGAGCAGGGAGAGTAGTCGGTCGATGACGCTGAGTCAGAAGAATTAGCGTCGCTTAACTTCGATGTTGTGGCGCTGGGGTGGCCTCACCGGACACGGTGGGGCCAAAATTCTTTGGGGGATGTGGCAATGGGGGATCATCGTGGGCAACCACCACAACGCTGAAACGGGGTGGGTTAACCTCCAGCAGGCTTTTCACGTAGACTGGGGGCTGGTCAACGTGCTGGACCATGCATTTGTGCTGCTCGAGAGAAAGTGAGCTTGTGGACGACCGAGCGATAAGTGAAGGCTCGTACGCCGAATCGGCTGCGGACCCTGCGCTCGCGCGGAAGAACACGGCGCACGTCGCACTGCGTACGTGCATCGCCACCCGAAAGGTGAAGCCCACGACCGAGCTTCTACGGTGCGTAGCCCAGTACAGCGACGACGGGACAACCCGCATCGTGCCGGATCTTCACGGCCGGCTCCCGGGCCGCGGCGCGTGGCTTAGCCCCACCGCAGAGGCCCTCGAGCAGGCCATCGAACAACGGCGATTCCACCGCGCCCTGCGATTGGGATCGGTGACGCCGGACTTCGACGAGTTATGGGCGGTGCTGGGGCGCGAGGGTTCACGAGAACATTGACCCGCCGCGTTGAACGTTCCATGGACAGTTAACGATTTATCAGTTGACGGAGCCCGACATGTTTGAAAGCACTCTGAACTGATGAGCGCACGATGAAGCGGCATCAGCGATGAACCAGAAACGTTAAAGGGAGCCGGACGTAGCCTTTCCGCATAAGGCCACCGGCTCCGAGATATCGAAGGAGAGTAGTGGCCGGAAAGCTACGTGTACACGAGCTTGCGAAGAAGCTCGGTGTGACCAGCAAGGAACTCCTTGCAACCCTGAAGGAACAGGGAGAATTCGTTAAGACAGCCTCCTCCACCGTGGAGCCCCCTGTCGTCAAGAAGATGAAGCAGTTCTACGGCGTCGCGCAGGAGTCCAAGCCGACGACGCCGCCGTCCCCGCTGGCGCAGGCTGGCAGTGTTCCGGACAGCACCCAGCGTGGTCCGAAGCCAGGTGCCAAGCCTGCGGCGAAGCCGGAGGCTGCACCGAAGCCGGGTACCGCGGCAGCCAAGCCAAGCGCGAAGCCAAGCCCTGCCGCTGCAGCGAAGGCTGCACCGGCCGCGAAGGCGACCCCGACCCCGGCTGAGGCTGCGCCAAAGCCGGGCCAGGCTGCAGCGAAGCCTGCAGCAAAGCCGGGCCAGAAGCCAGCTCGCGCCGCAGGCAAGCCGGGCCCGAAGCCGGGTCCGAAGCCGGGCGCGCGCCCGCAGCGGGTTGCTAATAACCCGTTCTCCTCCACCACCGAGCGCCCACCGCGCCCGCGTGGCGGAGCCACCCCTGGCGACATGCCTCGCCCAGGCGGCACCCGTGGCGGCGCCGGCCGTGGCCAGGCACCACGCCCGGGCGCTCGCCCGGCCCAGGGTCAGGGCCGTGGCCAGGGCACCGCGAAGCCGGGGGCAGCACGCCAGGGCGGCGGCCGTCGTCCATCCCCGGCGATGATGCCAGCCACCCCGAGCCCGGGTCAGATGCCCGCCAAGTCTGCCGCCGGTTTCGGTGGCGGTCGTGGCCGTGGCGGTCGCCCAGGCGGCCCAGGCGGTCCGGGTGGCCCGGGTGGTCCGGGGCCACGCGGCGGTCGCGGCGGACGTCGTGGCGGCACCGCAGGCGCATTCGGCCGTCCAGGCGGCCCACCGCGCCGCGGCCGCAAGTCGAAGCGTCAGAAGCGCAACGAGTACGAGGCAATGCAGGCACCGAAGGTCGTGGGCGGCGTTAAGCTGCCGAGCGGCAACGGTGAGAAGATTCGCCTCGCCCGTGGTGCGTCCCTGGCCGATTTCGCGGACAAGATCAACGCTGACGCAGCAGCACTGGTGCAGGCGCTGTTCAACCTCGGTGAGATGGTCACCGCCACCCAGTCCGTTTCCGACGAAACCCTGCAGCTGCTGGGCGATGAGATGGATTACAAGGTCGAGGTCGTCTCCCCAGAGGACGAGGACCGCGAGCTGCTCGAGTCCTTCGACCTGCAGTTCGGTGAGGACGAAGGCGACGACGAAGATCTCGCCCAGCGTCCGCCGGTCGTCACCGTCATGGGTCACGTCGACCACGGTAAGACCCGCCTGCTGGACACGATCCGTAAGGAGAATGTGGGCTCCGGCGAGGCCGGCGGCATCACCCAGCACATCGGTGCTTACCAGGTCAGCGTGAACATGGAGGGCGTCGAGCGCCCGGTCACCTTCCTGGATACCCCGGGTCACGAGGCCTTTACGGCGATGCGTGCCCGTGGTGCGAAGTCCACCGATATCGCGATTCTCGTCGTCGCTGCTGACGATGGCGTGATGCCACAGACCGTCGAGGCGATCAACCACGCCAAGGCGGCGGAGGTGCCGGTCGTGGTCGCAGTGAATAAGATCGATAAGCCGACCGCACAGCCGGACAAGATCCGTGGCCAGCTCACCGAGTACGGCCTGGTGCCGGAGGAGTACGGCGGCGACACGATGTTCGTCGACATCTCTGCGAAGCAGGGCCAGAACATCGATCAGCTGCTGGAGGCCGTCCTGCTGACCGCGGACGCGTCCCTGGATCTGCGCGCTAACCCGGACATGGACGCCCAGGGTATCGCCATTGAGGCGCACCTCGACCGTGGCCGCGGCCCGGTCGCGACGATCATCGTCCAGCGCGGTACCCTGCGCGTCGGCGACTCCATCGTCGTCGGCGATGCTTACGGTCGCGTGCGTCGCATGATCGACGAGCACGGCAACGACGTCCAGGAGGCTGGCCCATCCCGCCCGGTCCAGGTTCTCGGCCTGACGAGCGTGTCCGGTGCCGGCGATAACCTCCTGGTTGTCGACGAGGACCGCACGGCCCGCCAGATCGCGGACCGCCGCGACGCCCGCCGTCGTAACGCGCTGGCAGCCCGTTCCCGCAAGCGCGTGTCCCTGGAGGACCTGGACGAGGTGCTCAAGGAGACGAGCACGCTCAACCTCATCCTCAAGGGCGACAACGCCGGTACCGTCGAGGCACTGGAAGACGCCCTGCTGAAGATCGAGGTCGACGACGAGGTCGCGCTGAACATCATCGACCGTGGTGTCGGTGCTGTCACCGAGACCAACGTCCACCTGGCTGCGGCCTCCGACGCCGTGATCATCGGCTTCAACGTCCGCTCCGAGGGCAAGGCCACCGAGGCGGCCAACGCCGAGGGCGTGGACATCCGCTACTACTCGATCATCTACAAGGCGATCGAGGAGATCGAGGCTGCCCTCAAGGGCATGCTCAAGCCGATCTACGAGGAGAAGGAGATCGGTACCGCGGAGATCCGCCAGATCTTCAAGGCTTCTGCCGTCGGCCTCATCGCAGGCTGCATGGTGGAGACCGGCAAGGTCCGCCGCAACGCCAAGGTTCGCCTTGTCCGCGATGGCAAGGTCATCTCCGAGGACGCGACGATCGACTCGCTGCGCCGGGAGAAGGACGACGTCACCGAGGTCTCGCACGGTTACGAGTGCGGTATGGTGCTGTCCTACCCGAACATCGAGGTCGGCGACCGGATCGAGGCCTACGAAATGGTCGAGGTCCCTCGCGACTAACTGGTCAACACCGGTTGGCTAAGCTGGGCGATTGCTAGCCCGCCGCAATCCCGGAAACGGGGGCGGCGGGGCAGCGCCCGGCTTTTGCCGTTTTTACATCACTACCCGGCGGGACCGTGAAGGCCCCGCCCGAAAAGGAGTGCCACATCATGGCTGATAATGCTCGCGCCGCGCGCATGGCCAAGCGCATCCAACAGATCGTCGCCGTCGCCATCGAGCGGGAGATCAAGGACCCACGCCTGGAGTACGTGACCATCACGGACACCCGGATGACCGGCGACCTGCACGACGCCAGCGTGTTCTACACCGTCCGTGGCGCATCCATCGACGAGGAGCCGGATGTTCCGCTGGCTGCCGCCGCGCTGGAGAGCGCCAAGGGCCAGCTCCGAAAGATCGTGGGCGACCAGCTCAGCGTCCGCTTCACGCCGACCCTGAGCTTCGTGCACGACACCGTCCCGGAGGCGTCCGCTCACATGGAGAAGCTGCTCGCCGAGGCTCGCGCGAAGGACGAGGCCGTGCGTGCCCAGGCTGCCCAGGCCAAGCCCGCGGGCGAGGCCAACCCCTATAAGGAGCGCAACTAGCGCTGCCTGCGCAGCCCCAGCGCCCTGACCGGGTGCCGGGTGCGCGCGGAAGAAAATTCGCCGAGAAGATGATCTGAAGGAAAGCCACGGTGCAGGAGCCCACAACGCTGCGGGAGTTCGAGGACGTCGGAACCCGAAAGATCCTCGCGCTGGCCTGGCCGGCGCTCATCGTGCTGGCAGCCACTCCGCTGTACCTGCTGCTGGACACCGCCGTCGTCGGGCGCCTGGGGGCGACCTCCCTGGCTGGACTCGCGACGGGTGCGGTGGTGCTGAGCACCGTCACCACGCAGCTGACCTTTCTTTCCTACGGCACCACGGCCCGCGCCGCGCGGCACTTCGGGGCAGGGCGCACCACCGATGCTGTCTACGAGGGCATTCAGGCCTCCTGGATCGCACTCGGCGTTGGGGCGGTGCTCGCGGTGGGCCTGTTCTTTTTCTCCCCGACCATTTCCCTTGCCTTATCCGGAGACGCCGAGGTGGCGGCCGAGGCCACCAACTGGCTTAAAGTCACCAGCCTGTCGGTGATTCCCGCGCTGTTCATCATGGCGGGTAACGGCTGGCTGCGGGGACTGTCCAACACGCGGCTCCCGCTCTATTCCACGCTGGCCGGGGTCATCCCCATGGCTGTGACTGTCCCACTGGCCGTACGCCGCTGGGGGCTTGTGGGATCCGCGATCGCGAACGTCGCCGGTGAGCTGATCATCGCCGCGTGTTTCCTGGGGGCGTTGGTGTTTCACTGGCGCAAGTTCGGGGATCACCGCTCGATGCGCCCCAACGGGAGGGTGATCCGCACGCAGCTGGCGATGGGGCGTGACCTCATCGCCCGGTCTCTGTCCTTCCAAGCGGCATTCCTTTCCGCAGCGGCGGTGGCCGGGCGGATCGGAGCCCCGGCGCTGGCCGCTCACCAGATTCTGCTGCAACTGTGGAACCTCGTGTCTCTGCTGCTGGATAGCGTCGCGATTGCTGCCCAAGCCTTGGTGGGGGCCGCCTTGGGCGCTGGTTCGGCGCGAGCGGCCCGCTCCGTGGCACGCCAGGTGTTGAAGTTTTCGCTGGGGGCTTCGGTGGTGCTGGCGGTCTTCTTCGGGTTGGGATCGCGGGCTGTTCCCCAGCTCTTTACGGCCGATGCCCCCGTGCTCGATCAGATTGGTGGACCGTGGTGGGTCTTCGTTTCCATCATCGTGATCGGCGGAGCCGTCTTCGCACTGGACGGGGTGCTGCTGGGAGCCGCGGACGTGGCATTCCTGCGCAATGCTAGCATCGCGGCGGCTGTCATCGGCTTCATTCCACTGGTCTGGCTGAGCCTCGCTTTCGACGTCGGCCTGATCGGGGTATGGGCAGGGTTGGCTGCTTTCATGCTGATCCGTTTCGGCGCGGTTCTGTGGCGCTACCGCGGTGACGCCTGGACGGTGAGCGCTGATCAGCGGGAGGAGCGAGGCACCCAGGGCGCCACGGCAGCCTAGGGGAGGGGAGAGAGGCCCAAGCGGCTGACCTTGCTCTTTCTTGAAGCCACGGTGAGGCAACGTAGGGTTGAGTTTTCTAGGAACTTTCCTCGGCAATATGATTTAAGCGTGGCTGGATGACGATAAAGTCGCGGGCCGGATAACGACGGACGATGAAGGTGGTGGGCATGCAGGGCGCAGATGATTCGCTGGCAGCGCAGCTCGCCTACACCGCCGCCGTCGCCGGCGGTGCGGGGGAGGAAGAGACCCGGGGTGCGGTGACTCTGTGGGCTGTCAGCGACCTGCACGTGGGTGCGCGCGGCAACCGCGATCTCGTTGTCGACCTGGTGCGGCCCCGCAACCCCGAGGACTGGCTGATCGTGGCAGGCGACGTCGCCGAAGACCTGGACGTGGTGATCGACGTGCTGGCCGAGCTTCGGCAGCGCTTCGCCAAGGTGATCTACGCGCCCGGGAACCATGAGCTCTACGCCCGTGCAGGGCACGGGCCGGTGGGAAAAGCGAAATACGAGGAGCTCATCCGTCGTTGCCGGCGCATTGGGATCTACACTCCGGAGGATCCGTACCAACAGTTCGCTGGGCACACCATCGTCCCCCTGTTCACTCTCTACGATCACTCCTGGCGCGATCTGACCGACACCCCGGAGGAAGCGATTGCCAAGGCGCACGCGCAAGGTCTGGTCTTGAGTGATTACTACATGATCCGGCCTTTCGTGGATCTCCCGCTGTGGTGCCGGGAGCGCCTGGCCTATTCGGTGCGCCGCCTGGGGCAGGTCACTGGCCCCACCGTGCTCGTGAACCACTGGCCCTTGGCGCAGGAATCCTTGCGGCGCGTGCGATACCCCGAGATCGGGCTGTTCTCCGGCACCCGGCACACCCAGCAGTGGGGTAGGCGTTATCGCGCGGCAGCTGTCATTCACGGGCATCTTCACATACCTTTAGGTGTTGAAGTTGATGGTGTGCCTCATGTGGAAGTTTCCCTGGGCTATCCGAGGGAACGGAAGCGCAGCTTGCCCCCGCGGCAAAAGCTTGAGTTGTGGCCCTATCCAGTCATCCGCGTCCCGCACACATCTGGTCCACAAGCTGGTTTCGAGGAAAGGCGAGGAGGGAAGTAGGCAATGTGGAATGACGTTGTGATCTCATCGCATCAGACGGAGCCGATTCAGGCCTACGACCACCAGTTCCAGCGGGTGCCCTCCCTGCTCCAACCCGGGCGCCTGCTGAGCGGGGTGCGGTGCGTCGAGTACCACTCCTCGGCCGAAAACCTGCGCAACTACCACGGTCTTCCCGTCGTGGAGCAGGAGCTCGTCGCCACCGCGGTGGACCGTCGCAAGGCCGAATTCGGGGACTCCCGGTGGTGTGCCCACCGCGCGATGGAGCAGTTCATCCCGGACCAACCGATTCTTCGTGGCCTCCGGGGGATGCCGGAGTTTCCCGCCCCGGTTGTCGGCTCGATGACGCACACCACCGGCTACCGGGCGGCCGTGGTGGGGCGCGCCAGCCGCTGGAGTTCCTTAGGCATCGACGCCGAGCCGCTCACTCCGCTCCCGGAGGGAGTGTTCGCAACGATCGCGAGCCCGGAGGAGCGTGCAGGCCTGCGGCGACTGTCCCGCCGCCTGGGCCGCGGCCACGATGCCCAGGGATCCCTGGGAGTGGTGCTCTTCTCCGCGAAGGAGGCGGTGTACAAGGCCTGGTACCCGCTGACCCAGCAGTTCCTGGACTTCGACCAGGCACGCATCGAACTCCGCGAGGACGGGAGCTTTAAGGCCCGGTTGCTCGTCGGGAACGCTCCGGTTCCCGCCATTGAGGGCCTGTGGTCAGCAGCTGAAGGCTACGCGCTGACGATGGCGGGCGTGCGCGCCTAAACCAACCCGTGGGGGCGGGCGACGAACTCGCTGGCCGCACGCCGACCCTTCTCCTTAATCAGCGCGATCGCGTGGCCCTGCGGATCCACAGCAGCGTGAACCCCCTTCAACCCGATTGGCTCCAGCCACTTACCCAGGGCTAGGTTCGCTGCCTGCTCTTCGGTGATCGGCCGGGTGGGGAAGCAGACCTGCATTGCAGTATCGAGGCTCAAGCTCAGCTCCGGGGTGTCGGCAAGTTCGTCGAGGGTGACGGCCTCAGCGATATCGAACGGCCCCACGCTGGTGCGGCGCAGCGCGGTGAGATAACCGCCCAACCCTAGTGCCTCGCCGACGTCGCGGGCGATGGCGCGGATATACGTCCCGGAGCTGCAGTGGACGCTGACATCGACCAGCCAGCGAGGTCCCTCGGCGGTCTCTTCGCGACGGACATCGGAGAAGCTCAACGAGTGGATGGTGATCGGGCGAGGGGGAATGTCGACCTCCTTGCCCTCCCGAACCAGCTCGTGGGCTCGGCGTCCGTTGATCTTGATGGATGACACGGAGGTCGGCCGCTGCATGATCTCCCCTTGGAAATCCGCGAAGATCTCGCCGAGCCGTGCCGTCATTGCCTCGACGGTGAACGCGTCGATCTCTGCTGGGTCCGCGGTTTGCAGCACCTCACCTTCGACGTCGTCGGTGACGGTGCTCGCCCCGAAGGCCATCGTTGCCTCGTAACGCTTATCGTGCGTGACGACGTGGGCGAGGAATTTGGTACCCCGTTCGATGCCCAGCATCAGCACACCGGTGGCCATGGGGTCCAGAGTCCCGGAGTGGCCAACCTTCTTGGTGCCCATGATCCGGCGAACTTTCGCAACCATGTCGTGGCTGCTCGCGCCAGCGGGCTTGTCCAGGATGATCAAACCGGAACGGTCGAGCAGGCTAGGCGGCTGCGTCGGCCGATCGGCGGCAGGGGCCACCTCGTCGCCAGAGCGCTGGGTGTTTTCGGAAGGGGAGTGCTTATGAGCCATGGCGCCAGTCTATGGGTTAAGATCCCCAACGTGAGTATCTGGTACGGGCTTGATCGTGTTCCCCACAACCTTGAAGGTGCAGCCGTGACAATCGGCGTGTTCGACGGCGTGCACCGCGGGCACCAAGAACTGATTAACCGAGCTGTGGCTAAGGCCAAGGAGCTCGGCGTCCCCGCAGTGATGTTTACCTTCGATCCACACCCGACCGTGGTCTTCCAGCCGGAATCCGTTCCGAAGTTGCTGGGCACGGTGGAGGAGCGCGCGCAGCTGGCGATGGATCTCGGGATTGACCACGTCGTCGTTCAGGCCTTCACCCCGGAGATCGCCTCCTGGTCCCCAGAGGAATACATCGACCGGGCGTTGCTCGACACCTTGCGGGCCAAGCATGTCGTGGTGGGGGAGAACTTCACCTTCGGCCACAAAGCCTCCGGTACCCCCGACACGCTCCGGGAGGTCTCCCAAAACCGGGACTTCACGGTGGATGTGGTTCCGCTGCTTTCTGAAGACAACCACACGGTCTGCTCCACCTGGATCCGGCAGCGCATCGCCGAGGGGGATATGACGGCCGCAGCGGAGGCGTTGGGCCGTCCGTTTTCCGTGGAGGGCGTGGTGACCCACGGCGCAGGCCGGGGTGGCCGCGCGCTGGGTTTCCCGACCGCGAACCTGTACTTCCCGGATATCTATGCGCTGCCTTCCGATGGGGTGTACGCCGGTTACCTGGAGATCCTGCCGAACCAGGCGGAGCTGTCCCACCAGAGGCTGAGCGACAAGGTTGGCACCATGCCGGTGGGGGCCAAGCTTCCTGCGGCGATCTCCGTGGGTACGAACCCGACCTTCGGCCACGAGCCGCGTAGCGTCGAGTCCTTCGTCCTCGACCATGAGGCCGACCTTTATGATTTCGAGGTCCGCGTCAGCTTCGTCTCCCGAATCCGTGGCCAGGAGAAATACGACTCCCTCGACGAGCTCATCGCAGCCATCGACCGCGATGTGGCAGCCACCCGTAAGGCTGTGCTAGGGTAACTCGGTCAGCGACTGCGGTTCGCGGTAGTCGCGCGGATTGCCCTCGGGCAGTCTTTAAGAATCTTTAGCGCGGACTGAAATAACAAGGAGTTATCCATGGCACTGTCCAAGGACGAGAAGGCAGCAACTCTCAAGGAGTTCGGCCTGCACGAGACCGACACCGGTTCCCCGGAGGCGCAGGTTGCTCTGCTGAGCGCCCGCATCAACCAGCTCACCGAGCACCTGAAGGATCACAAGCACGATCACCACTCCCGCCGTGGTCTGCTGCTGCTGGTCGGTCGCCGCAAGGGTCTGCTGAAGTACCTGGCTTCCACCGATATCGAGCGCTACCGCTCCCTGATCGAGCGTCTGGGCCTGCGTCGCTAAGAGCGATCGCGTCCGGAGGCGGTTTCCGCCTCCGGGGCTGTCAGTAGCTTTCCAACCCCGTCCGCGTGTCACATGCGGGCGGGGTTTTTGCTGCGCGCGTGCTAGGCTCGTCGGTGAAATATTGACCAACCTCTAAGCGCCCCTTCGGCACCGATGATCTGAAGACTGCGACGGGCGCTTTTCTGATGAAAGGCCGTGGCACACACGCTATGAGCTCCAAGAAAAACAATCTCCCTAAGAACGTCTCCGTTGAGATGGTCGACCCGGATGCAGGGATCTGGGAAGCAACCGCAACCATCGACAACGGGGACTTTGGTTCCCGCACCCTCCGCTTCGAGACCGGCCTGCTGGCACGCCAGGCGGACGGGGCCGTCACCGCGTACCTGGACGAGGACACGATCCTGCTGTCCACGACGACGGCCTCCCGTTCCCCGCGCGAGGGCATCGACTTCTTCCCGCTGACCGTTGACGTCGAGGAGCGCATGTACTCCGCCGGCCGCATCCCGGGCAGCTTCTTCCGCCGCGAGGGTCGCCCGGGTACGGACGCTATCCTCGCCGCTCGCCTCATCGACCGCCCGCTGCGTCCGACCTTTGTCAAGGGCCTGCGCAACGAGGTGCAGGTCGTCATCACCGTGATGTCCATTGACCCGAACGAGATGTACGACGTCCTTGCCATCAACGGCGCGTCCGCATCCACCCAGCTCTCCGGCCTGCCGGTGTCCAGCTCGGTCGGTGGCGTGCGCATGGCGCTGGTCGTGGATGAGGAGCACCCGGAGGGCCAGTGGGTTGCCTTCCCGACGCGTGAGCAGGTTTCCCAGTCCGTCTTTGAGCTGGTCGTCGCCGGTCGCGTGACCGAGCCGGCGAAGGGTGGCCGGGGCAAGAAGTCCCAGCCGAACGTCGCTGTCATGATGGTCGAGGCAGGCGCCACCGACAATGTCGTCGAGCGCATCGCGGAGGGCGCGCCGGCACCGACCGAGGCCGTGGTCGCCGAGGGTATCGAGGCCGCCAAGCCTTTCATCGCCACCCTGTGCGCCGCTCAGGACGCGCTGCGCGACGCGGTGGACACCGAGTCTCGCGAGTTCGAGCTCTTCCCGCCGTTCGATGAGGATGTTTACTCCGCCGTTGAGGCCGAGTGCGATGCGGATGTCGCGCAGATTATGACGATCGCCGATAAGCAGGAGCGCGACGAGTCCCTCGCGGAGAACATGCAGGAGACCGTTGATGCCCTGATCGAGCAGTTCCCGGAGCGAGAGTCCGAGATCCGTGCGGCTCACAATGACCTGACCCGCACCATCGTGCGCCAGCGCATCTTGGAGGACGGCTTCCGCATCGACGGCCGCGATCACACCTCGATTCGCGACTTGGGCATCGTGGTGCAGCTGCTGCCGCGTGCCCACGGCTCCGCACTCTTCGAGCGTGGCGAGACCCAGATCCTCGGCGTGACCACCTTGGACACCCTGAAGATGGAGCAGACCATCGATTCCCTGGGGCCGGAGACCTCCAAGCGCTACATCCACCACTACAACTTCCCGCCGTACTCCACCGGCGAGACCGGCCGCGTCGGCAGCCCGAAGCGCCGCGAAATCGGCCACGGTGCTCTGGCTGAGCGCGCCCTGACCCCGGTGCTGCCGTCTCGCGAGGAGTTCCCGTACACCATCCGCCAGGTCTCCGAGGCTCTCGGTTCGAATGGTTCGACCTCCATGGGCTCCGTGTGCGCCTCTACGCTCTCGCTGTACAACGCCGGCGTCCCACTGAAGGCGCCAGTGGCGGGTATCGCGATGGGCCTGGTCTCCGGCCTCGTCGATGGCAAGGAGAAGTTCGTCAGCCTCACCGACATCCTCGGTGCGGAGGACGCCTTCGGTGACATGGACTTCAAGGTCGCCGGCACCTCCGAGTACGTCACCGCCCTGCAGCTGGACACCAAGCTCGACGGCCTGCCTTCTGAGGTGCTGGCTTCCGCGCTTGGCCAGGCGCGCAGCGCCCGCCTCGAGATCCTGCAGCTGATGGAAGACGCCATCGACGCGCCGGACCAGATGAGCGAGCTGGCGCCACGCATCACGAAGATCTCCATCCCGCAGAACAAGATTGGTGAGGTCATCGGCCCGAAGGGCAAGACCATCAACCAGATCACCGAGGAGACCGGCGCTAACATCTCCATCGAGGACGACGGCACCGTGTTCGTCTCCGCCGTGGGCGGCGAGGCCGCGGAGGCCGCGATCGAGAAGATCAACGCGATCGCCAACCCGCAGCAGCCGAAGGTCGGGGACCGCTTCCTTGGCACGGTTGTGAAGACCACCGCTTTCGGTGCCTTCATCTCCCTGCTGCCGGGGCGCGACGGTCTGCTGCACATCTCGAATATCGGCGGCGACCGCCGGATCGAGAAGGTTGAGGACGAGCTCAACGTCGGCGATAAGATCCAGGTCGAGATCGCTGATATCGACAACCGGGGCAAGATCTCCCTGGTTCCGGTCGACGAGGACTAAGCGGTTAGGCGCTAGAAGCGGGCACCACATCACACGGTGCCCGCTTCGTCTTATTAGTCTTGATATCAGCAATGCCCGGCCACTGGTCGGGGCTTAATAGAAACTATTGCCAAGCATGCTTCGGCAGGAAGGAAAGTTCATGATCCGCGTAGGAGTACTTGGCGCCAAGGGGCGCGTCGGCACCACCATCGTCGCTGAGGTCGAACAGAATCCGAACCTGGAGCTCTCGGCCGCCCTGGACCACGGCGATGATCTGCAGGAGCTTGTGGATGCCAAGACCGACGTGGTCGTGGACTTCACCCAGCCGGACTCGGTGATGAGCAACGTGGAGTTCTGCATCCGCAACGGCATCCACGCGGTCATCGGCACCACCGGCTGGACCGAGGAGCGCTATGAGACGGTCCGCAGCCTGCTGCAGGACTCCCCGAAGGTCGGTGTGCTGGTGGCCCCGAACTTCGCCATCTCCGCGGTGCTGACGATGAAGTTCGCAGAGATCGCCGCACCATTCTTCGAGTCCGCCGAGGTTATCGAGTTCCACCACCCAAATAAGCTTGACGCTCCTTCCGGCACCGCCGTACACACCGCCGAGGGGATCGCGCGGGCTCGCCGTGAGGCAGGGCTCGAAGAGCAGCCGGACGCCACCGCCCAGTCCCTCGACGGCGCCCGAGGCAGCGACGTCCAGGGGGTGCCCGTTCACGCGGTGCGCATGACCGGCATGGTGGCACACGAGGAGGTGATCTTCGGTACCCGCGGGCAGTCGCTGACCATCCGTCAGGACTCTTATGACCGCGAGTCCTTCGTGCCGGGGGTCGTCATCGGTGTTGAAAAGATCGCCGACAACCCGGGGCTGACGATTGGCCTCGAGAAGTTCCTGGGGCTGGACTAGGGGTCGGGCGACGGAGAACGCTATGGCAACACCGGTGGAACTCGACGTCCAGCTCATCGGGCATACCCAATTCCACGCACCGGCGGATATCGACTGGGAAACGGATACCGATGGCCCGTCCGCGCTTCTCGAATTCGCTGGGCGCGCGTGCTACGAGACTTGGGATAAACCCAACCCGCACACCGCAACGAATGCCGCCTACCTCCGCCACATCATGGACGTGGGCCACCTCGCGGTATTGGAGCACTCCAGCGCCACGATGTACTTGCGCGGCGTGTCTCGCTCCTGTGCCCACGAGGTCATGCGGCACCGGATGTTCTCCTTCAGCCAGCTTTCCCAGCGCTACGTCCCGGATGACGAGGCACGGGTCATTGTGCCGCGCAGCGTGCAGGATAACCCTGACCTGGAGAAGCTCTTTCTCCAGGCGGCAGACGTCGCGCACGGCGCCTACACCGAAATCCTGGATAGCCTCAACGAGGAGCTCGATGAGGGAGCAAGCGCGAGGGTGAACGCTGCGCTTCGGGCCAAGCAAGCCCGGCAAGCGGCACGCGCTGTCCTGCCGAACGCGGCGGAGACCCGGTTCGTCATGTCCGGCAACTTCCGCAGCTGGCGACATTTCATCGCCATGCGGGCGACCGAGCACGCCGACCCGGAGATTCGCCGGGTGGCGATTGCATGCCTCGTTGAGCTCCAGTCGATCGCCCCGGAGGTGTTCGAGGACTTCTCGATCACCGAGCTGCGGGATAAGACCCAGATCGCGACAAGCCCCTACGTGAGCGATATCTAGTTCGCGGCGCTGGAGTCGTCGGAAACAGGGGAATGCGCTCCCCGAAACGGGACACGGGGAGCAGTAAATAACCACAAACCTGGTGAAGAAAGGTAATCTTTACACCTATGAGTACAGGTAATGCAGCAATTCGTGGTGCTGAACACTTCGGAACGGTCTCTGTGGCAATGGTGACGCCATTCCACAAGGACGGGACTATCGACCTGAAGGCGGGCGTCGAGCTCGCCGGTTACCTGGTTGATAAAGGCTGCGATTCTCTCGTTCTCGCTGGTACGACCGGAGAATCTCCAACCACGACCAACGAGGAGAAGATCAACCTACTCAAGGCAGTTCGCGCTGAACTCGGCGATAGCGTCAAGCTGATCGCTGGCACCGGCACGAACAACACCGCGAGCACCATCGAACTCTCCCGGCTGTCGCAGGACGCCGGCGCAGATTCGCTGCTCGTCGTCACCCCGTACTACTCTCGACCGAGCCAGGAGGGGCTGTTTCAGCACTTCACTGCGGTTGCGGACAGCGTCGACCTCCCGATTTGCCTCTACGACATTCCGTCCCGGTCGGTCGTCCCCATCGAACTGGACACCATCCAGCGGTTGTCGGAGCACGAGAACATTCAGGCAGTCAAGGATGCCAAGGGCAAGCTTCCGGAGGCACTGCAGTTGCTGCAGAACACGGATCTGGCCTGGTACTCCGGCGATGACCCGCTGAACCTGCCGTTCCTTTCGGTCGGTGCGACGGGTTTCATTTCCGTGATCGGGCACCTGGCTGCGGACAGGCTGCGCGCCCTGCGCGACGCCTATGACCAGGGCGACCTGGCAGGCGCTCAGCAGATCGCGGCGAGCCTGGCCCCGCTGGAGCGGGCCCAGGGAAGGCTCGGGGGAGTGACGATGGTGAAGGCGGCACTGAAGCTGCGTGGCAAGGACGTTGGTGCGCCGCGCCTACCAATTTTGGAAGTAGACCCAGCCGAACTTGATCAGCTGGAACAAGACCTGCAGGATGCAGGGGTTTAAAAGGATAATATGACTGAAAATCGTTCTCGGGGACGCAAGGTAACCCGAAAGGCGGCTCCGCCGAGCGCGGAAACTGCTGCACAATCCAATGCGGGGAACGCGAGCGCTGAGCAGCAGCGCGAGCGTGCCGACAAGGCCCGCGTGAGCAACGCAGAGGCCGCGACCGTTTTCAACGACGGTGGCCAGCAGGCGACCCAGAATTCCGGTGCCGGTGAGGGCTCCGACAAGGGTGGCCAGCGCTCCGGCGGCGACAGCAATGGCGATAATAACGGCGGTAACGGCGGGGGCCGTTCCCGCAACCGCCGCTCCCGTGGCCGTGGCCGCTCGAAGGGCTCCAACAACAGCGATAAGCAGGGCGGCGATAACCGCGGTGGCCAGAACAACTCCGGTCGCGGCGGAAACAAGTCCAAGTCCGGCGACCGTAACGGTAACAACAACCGCCGTGGTCGCGGCGGGGACCGTCGTCGCGGTGCACTGCAGGCCATGCAGGGCGCTGACCTGACGAAGCGCCTCCCGGAGCCACCGGCCCTGCCCAAGGGTGGGCTGCGCATCGTGGCTCTCGGTGGTATCTCCGAAATCGGCCGCAACATGACCGTCTTCGAGTACGACGGCCGCCTGCTGCTGATCGACTGTGGCGTGCTCTTCCCATCCAGCGGTGAGCCGGGCGTGGACCTGATCCTGCCGGACTTCTCCTACCTGGACGATAAGTGGGATCGCGTCGAGGCCCTTGTGATCACCCACGGTCACGAGGACCACATCGGTGCGATCCCGTGGCTGCTGAAGCAGCGCGCGGACATCCCGATCGTCGCCTCCCGCTTCACCGCGGCGCTCATCCAGGCTAAGACCCAGGAGCACCGTCAGCGCCCGAAGATCGTCGAGGTTAACGACCAGTCTCACGTGAATTACGGTCCGTTTGACCTTCGGTTCTGGAACGTCAACCACTCCATCCCGGACTGCCTTGGCATTGCGCTGAAGACCCCGGCCGGCCTGGTGATCCACACTGGCGACATCAAGCTCGACCAGACCCCGATCGACGACCGCCCGACGGACCTGCCGGCGCTGTCGCGCTTCGGTGATGAGGGTGTGGACCTCATGCTCTGTGACTCCACCAATGCCGCAACCCCGGGCTTCTCCGGTTCTGAAGCGGACGTCGCCCCGACGCTGACCCGCCTGATCTGCGATGCGAAGCAGCGCGTGATTTTGGCATCCTTCGCCTCCAACGTGGCTCGCATCCAGTCCGCCGTGAACGCGGCGGTGGCGGCGAACCGCAAGGTGGCCTTCACCGGTCGCTCGATGATTCGCAACATGGAGATCGCAGAGCGCATGGGGTACCTGAATGCCCCGCGCGGCACCATCGTCTCCATGGACGAGGCCTCCCGCATGGCTCCGCACAAGGTAGTTCTCATCACCACCGGTACCCAGGGTGAGCCGATGGCTGCGCTGTCGCGCATGGCACGCCGGGAGCACCGCCAGATCACCGTCCGCAACGGCGACCTGATCATTCTCTCTTCCTCCCTCGTTCCGGGTAACGAGGAGGCAGTGTTCGGCGTGATCAACATGCTGTCGCAGATCGGTGCGACGGTGGTCACCAGCCGCGACGCCAATGTCCACACCTCTGGTCACGGTCTGGCAGGAGAGCTGCTGTTCCTTTACAACGCCGCGCGTCCGCGCAACGCGATGCCGGTGCACGGCGAGTGGCGCCACCTGCGCGCCAACCGCGATCTGGCTATCTCCACCGGCGTGGACCCGAAGAACGTCCCGCTCGCCCAGAACGGCGTGGTCGTGGACCTGCACAATGGACACGCGAAGGTCGTGGGTCAGATCACCGTGGGCAACCTGTACGTCGACGGAACCCGCATGGGCGACGTGGACGCGGATACTCTCGAGGACCGCACCGCGATGGCCGAGGGCGGCCTCATCGCCGTGTCTGTTGTCATCGATAACCGCACCGGCCGTCCGCTGGAGGCTCCGCACATCCAGGCCAAGGGCTTCTCTGGGGATGCCAAGGACCTGCTCAAGGAGCTCGGCGAGATCGCTGACGACGTGATGATGGACCTGGCTGGCGAAGGGGAGAATAACCCCTACCGCATGGCACAAACCCTGCGTCGCCGTCTCGCCCGCCACGTCTCCGATAAGTGGAACCGCAAGCCGCTGATCGTTCCGACCGTGGTTCCGATGACCAGCGAGATCGTTGAGGAGCTGGAGGACGCACCGTCCGTGCCTGCTCAGTAACGACTGAACTGGTTGACCGGGCCGGGGCTCGCCGTGACACACACGGTGCCCCACGGCCCGGTCTTTCTTTCGTCCCCGTCTTTTTGCCGTCCCACGGGGCAGTGGGGGAGGGAAGTTCCGTGCCCGGATAACTGGGATTCTCGCCAGGAAACCCAATGCGAGGCGTGTTGAAAGTGTTAAACATGTGACTACTGGGACTAATATGGCGGACATGTCTGTCAGAAACCGTCCCGGCACGTCGCCCTCCCGCAACCGCTCCCGGCGCTCTCCGTCTCGCCCCGGTCAGCGGGATTCTCGCCCAGCTGCGAGGCGCCGTGCCCCACGCATGGGGATCGACGAGGACCTCTCCGTCGACCCCGGTGCACCGACGGCCAAGACCGCGCGGTCGGGCGCCGGGGCCTCTGACATGGAGTTTGGTAGGACTGGCAGCGCCTACTGCGCCGTTGGCGGAAGCATCAAAACGATCGCGGATTCAGTCGCCAGCGGTATCGGTGGCGCGCTCCGGCGCCCCCGAAATGAGAATGAGGATGACGGCGCAGCCGAGACTACCTCGCACCGACCACAAACCCGCACATCGAAGAAGAAAGTAGAAGGTTTGGCCTCTCAGCAGCACGAAGACGGCACTCAGCCGCGGCGTCCCCGACGCTCGAAGTCGGCGGCGAAGGAGGTAGCGCCGGTCGAAGACACGCAGCTCGACGATGAGGGGAGCTTCTCGGATGGTCCGCGCCAGATCGGCGGTGGCTTCGACGGTCCGGCTCTCATCAGCGCCGGCGTTGCGGTAGTGCTCGGCGCTACGCTGTGGTTCAACGTTGCCGGGGCGGTCGGAAAGGCCATTGCCTACGCTCTGACCTGGGCAATCGGTGTCGGGGCTTATATTGTTCCTCTCGCGCTACTGGGGCTGGCTTGGATCCTCATGTTCGGAATCCGCACCACGCAGAGCTCCGACCTGCGCCGCGGCGTGGGGGTGGGGCTTGTCGCCGGTTCCCTGTTGGGGATCATCCATATTTTCGCTGGTTTGCCGACCAGCACCGCGGACAAGGCCGGAGCCGGCGGTATCGTCGGCCAGTTCATCGGCACGCCGATGTCCGTGGGCTTCAGCAACTATGTTGCCGTTCCCCTGTTGTTCCTCATCATGATTTACGGTGCCCTGCAGCTCACCGGTCGCACGGTCGCCGACTTCTTCGCCGGCTCCGTGTCCTGGCTGGGACTCGACGGGGCGTTCGATACGCTGCGCGAACGCTTCTCCCGGGATTCGGAAGAGGACTACGACGACGATCCCTACGGTGAAATCGATCAGCGACTCGATGAGGCTGTGGACCAGGACGATTACCTGCTGCCGGCCCGTACCCGGAAGACCTCCCCGATGGCCAACTACCCGGTGGAGGAGGAGCCTGCGCGGCCTGCCCGTCGTGCCCGTCGCCGCAATGCCCCGGCTCCACGAGCAGCCGCGCCACGGCAGCCGGAGCCACGTGCCGTCGACGACGTCGATGAGCCGCTCCCGCTTGTCTCCGATACCGATGAGACCGCGGTGCTCGACGTGGCCACTAGTCCGGAACAATCGACGCCGAGCCGCCAGGCTGCACGGACCCAGCAGCGCTCCGCGATCCCCACGCCGCGTGAGGATTCCCCGCAGGCTGAGCCTGCTACCCGACGGGACCGGGCAGAAGAGCCCGCTACCCGGCGACAGGCCGAGGAGCGCGCCGCAGGAGACAAGGCTGTCAACCAGACCCGCGAGGCCATGCGCCAGGCTATCGTCGCTCGCTCCGGCATCGATGCTGCCGCACTCGCCGCTGACAAGGCCGAAGGGCAGAACGAGAACGGGGACGCCACTGCGTCGGGGGCGTCTTCGTCCCCAGCCACGCAGCATGGAGCGGAAGGCCGCTACGTCCTGCCGTCCACCGAACTGCTGATCCCGGGCGAGCCGGCGAAGGAGCGCAGCGACGCCAACGACCGGATGATCGACGCGATCACGGAGGTCTTCGAGGAATTCAACGTCGACGCCCACGTCACCGGTTTCCAGCGAGGCCCGACGGTCACCCGCTACGAGATCGAGCTCGGCCCCGGCGTGAAGGTCTCTAAGATTACGAATCTGCAGTCCAACCTCGCCTACGCGGTGGCCACGGATAACGTCCGGCTGCTGACCCCGATCCCGGGCAAGTCCGCCGTCGGCATCGAGGTGCCGAACTCCGACCGCGAGATGGTTCGCCTCGGCGACGTGCTGGGCTCCGCGGACGTCGTGGCGAACCAGGACCCGATGCTCATCGGCCTCGGCAAGAACATCGAGGGCGACTTCGTGGGGCACTCCTTGCAGAAGATGCCACACCTGCTGGTTGCCGGTTCCACCGGCTCCGGTAAGTCCGCGTTCGTGAACTCTATGCTGGTCTCCCTGCTCACCCGCGCCACACCAGAGGACGTCCGCCTCATTCTCATCGACCCGAAGATGGTGGAGCTGACGCCATACGAGGGCATCCCGCACCTCATCACTCCGATCATCACCCAGCCGAAGAAGGCAGCCGCCGCGCTGACCTGGCTGGTGGAGGAGATGGAGCAGCGGTACATGGACATGAAGGCCACCCGCGTGCGTCACATCAAGGACTTCAACCGCAAGGTCAAGTCCGGGGAGATCACCACCCCGCTGGGCTCGGAGCGCGAATACCGCCCGTACCCGTACATCGTCTGTGTGGTTGACGAGCTCGCGGACCTCATGATGACCGCCCCGCGCGAGATCGAGGACGCCATCGTCCGCATCACCCAGAAGGCGCGAGCCGCCGGTATCCACCTGGTCCTGGCGACCCAACGCCCGTCCGTGGACGTCGTCACGGGTCTGATCAAGACGAACGTGCCGTCCCGACTGGCCTTCGCGACGAGCTCCCTGACCGACTCCCGCGTGATCCTCGATCAGGCAGGCGCCGAGAAGCTCATCGGCATGGGCGACGGGCTGTTCATCCCTCAGGGTGCTCCTCGTCCGATTCGCATGCAGGGAGCCTTCGTCACCGACGAGGAGATCTTCGACGTCGTCGAGGCCGCCAAGGCGCAGGCAGAGCCGGACTACACCGAGGGAGTCACCGAGGATAAGTCCGCCGAAGCGAAGAAGAACATCGACGCCGACATCGGCGACGACCTCGAGGACCTCATCCAGGCAGTCGAGCTGGTCGTGACGTCTCAGTTCGGCTCGACGTCCATGTTGCAGCGTAAGCTCCGCATCGGTTTCGCCAAGGCCGGCCGACTGATGGATCTCATGGAGACCCGCGGAGTTGTGGGCCCCTCCGAGGGATCCAAGGCCCGCGAGGTGCTGGTCAAGCCGGAGGAACTCGACACCATCATCTGGATGATCAAGGGCGCCGATCCGGAAGACGCCCCGAAGGAGATCGTCGAGGAGGACAAGGGCCTCGAAGATTCCGATGACTCGGGACCGGCGGCTTCGTCCACCATCGACTCGGCCGACGACGGTGGCGACGAAGACACCCAGACGCGCGTTATTCCCGCCAACCCGCCCTCGGGGGCCTTCTAAGACCTGCACTCGCGGTGGCCTGAGCTGGGGTTTCCGTCCCCGGTCTGGTCGCTGGTGTAGCATTACACTTGATGGAGGGGAGTACCCCATTCCACGGAGTCGGTCGTCAACACGGCGGAGCGGCGGCGAGCAGGGGATCAACCCTGCCGGCGCGGAACTCACCCGGCCACTCCGGTCAGGCTCGTTAAGCCTGGCGGGGGAGACCTCCGGTCATTGAACACGCTTTAAGGGCCGGAGGGACCAATGGAAGTTAATGCTTTAACCTGGGGCATCACGATTGTGGTGGTGCTCGGATTCTTTGTTTTCGATTTCTTCACTCACGTGCGCACGCCGCATGAGCCGACGCTGAAGGAATCCGCACTCTGGTCGGCGTTTTACGTTGGCCTGGCGATGGTCTTCGGGGTGTTCCTCTGGTTCACCTGGGGTGAGCCGGGCAACCCCCACCAGCACGGGCTGGAATTCTTTGCCGGCTACATCACCGAGAAGGCACTCAGCATCGATAACCTGTTCATCTTCTCGCTGATCCTCACCACGTTTAAGATCCCACGTAAGTACCAACAGAAGGTGCTGCTCGCCGGCATCCTCATGGCGCTTTTCCTGCGCGGTATTTTTATCTGGCTCGGTGCGGCGGCGATCGCCCGCTGGTCCGATGTGTTCTACCTCTTCGGCATCTTCCTTCTATGGACCGCCGCGAAGCTGGCCTACGACGAGGTCACCGGCGCCGATGAGACTGACCTCAACGACATGAAGATCATCCGGATCCTGCGCAAAGCAGTGCCGGTGACAGACAAGGTTGACTCAGACCGCCTCTTCGTTCGGAAGGACGGTGCGACCGGCGCCGTCGACGGAAAGAAGAAGTCTTCCGGCAAGGGGCGCCTCGTGGTGACCCCGCTGTTCGTCGCGCTGCTGGCCATCGGCTTCATCGATGTGCTCTTCGCGCTGGATTCGATCCCCGCGATCTACGGCATCACCAGCGAGCCCTACATCGTCTTCACCGCCAATGCATTGGCCCTGATGGGGCTGCGGCAGCTGTTCTTCCTGCTGGACGGGCTGCTGGAAAAGCTGGTCTACCTCTCTTACGGGCTGTCCATCATCCTGGCCTTCATCGGCGTGAAGCTGGTGCTGCACGCGTTGCACGAGAACAACCTGCCGTTTATCAACGGCGGGGGCAACGTCTCCGTCCCGGAGGTTTCCGTAGAGTTCTCCCTGATTTTCATCGTCTTGACGCTGGTCGTCACGACCGTGCTGAGCCTCACGGTGGGGAAGAAGGCCCAGCAGGATCAGCCTTCGGTGACAGAGGATTCCGAGCCCGAACATGCCGGCGATGCCGGTTTCGGTAAAGATCCTGCAGGTAGGTAGAATTACCAGCGTGAAGACAACAGTGGAGCGGAACACGCAACCAGATACGCTGAGCGCATTTGGTCGTTTTGTGCGTCGCTTTAACGTCCCGAACGTCCTCACGACCATCCGCATCCTGCTGATCCCCATCTTCTTGTGGACGATCGCAGGAACGGGGGCGTGGCAGGATGTCGACGCCGCACGGGCGGACCGTTGGTGGGCGCTCGTCGTCTTTTTGCTGCTGATGGTGACCGACCAGCTGGACGGTTACCTTGCCCGCAAGTACGAGGTGATCACCGACTTCGGTAAGCTCGCTGATCCGATTGCGGACAAGCTACTGATGCTTGCGGCGTTCATCAGCCTGAACCTGCTGGGCGAGCTGTGGTGGACGGTTACCGCTGTGATCGTCGTTCGCGAGCTCGGCATCACGCTGTGGCGGCTGGTTCTCGCTCGGCGGGGGCTGGTGGTTCCGGCCTCCAAGGGTGGGAAGCTCAAAACCGTGCTGCAGACGCTTGCCGTCGCGCTGTACATCATGCCGCTGGCAGGTGTGGTCGCCTGGATTGGGCACGGGGTCATGGCCCTGGCTGTCGCGGTCACCGTGGTGACTGGACTGCAGTACCTGGTGGACTCCCGGAAACAGAACTAGTCGAGAGGGCTGGGCAGGATCGTGGAGCAGGTTGGGGAAGACTCGCTGGAAGCGCTCCGCGCGCAGGCTGCGGAGCTATCCGCCCAGGTGATCGACACCTGCCGAGAACGAGGCTGGACGCTAGCCACCGCTGAATCCCTCACTGCGGGGATGCTCGCCGCATGCATCGCCGATACTCCGGGGGCCTCAGCCGTGCTGCGCGGTGGTCTGGTGGTGTACGCGACGGACCTCAAAGCCACGCTGGCGGGGGTGGACCGGGAGCTGCTGCACAAGCGCGGCCCCGTCGATCCCGCCGTGGCGGTCCAGCTGTCCAAGGGTGCGGCGCAGCGTTGCGGGGCGAGCATTGGCATCGGGCTGACCGGTGTGGCGGGGCCGGATGGACAGGACGGCCATTCGGTCGGCGAGGTGCATATTGGAATGACGGTACCTGCGGGAGCTGGGGGAACGACGGTACGTACCCTGGATCTCGGAACCCGGCCACGCGCCGTGATCCGGCAGCTCGCTGTGAATGGTGCGCTGGAGATGATCCTCGGGATTGCCGGCGACGGGAACAAATAGTTCGCCAGGATCGTTAGAGGTAGTGATGGTAGAAAATATTTTGCTGCTAGATTCCCCCTCGCGCAGTCCAGAGGCTTCCCGCGGGAGCGCTCAGCGACCTTATTCCTCGGAGAAGCTGGATGACTTCAGCGCGGAACACGTGTTGGAGCAGAACTGGGATGCGTCCATGCCGATGGCGCCCAGTGACGAGCCGTTGCTACGAGAAGCTCTCGGTGCGACGCTGCGTGACACGCGTCGACAGACAGGGTTCACCCTCCGCGAGCTTGCCAAGCTCGCCAATGTCAGCCCCGGTTATCTTTCGGAGCTGGAGCGGGGGCGCAAGGAAGTATCTTCTGAGCTGCTCGCAAGCGTGTGCCACGCCATGGGGATTAGCGTCGCTTCGGCGATCCTCGAGGCAGCGTCCATGATGACCCTTGATGCGGCAGCAGCTGAACTGGCTTCGTCGATGGCGCGCGTGAACTAACCGATATTCGCAGCCCAGATGCTGCTAAAATTAGCGCAGATGAGGCTCGTCTCCCATGGGGCGGGCAAAACTTTTGTCGATAGTTATCCCCAAGGAGTGCAGTCCGCATGGCAAATCCCTTCACTAAGGCGTGGAAGTACCTCATGGCTCTCTTCGACTCCAAGATTGAAGAGAATGCGGATCCGAAGATCCAGATTGAGCAGGCCATCCAGGAAGCTCAGCGCCAGCACCAGGCGCTGTCTCAGCAGGCAGCAGCGGTCATCGGTAACCAGCGTCAACTGGAAATGAAGCTCAACCGCCAGCTGGCTGAGGTGGAGAAGCTCCAGGACAACACGCGCCAGGCGCTGAAGCTCGCGGATGATGCGCAGAGCAACGGTGACGCCGCGAAGGCTGCTGAATATAACAACGCAGCAGAAGCTTTCGCCGCCCAGCTGGTGACAGCGGAGCAGTCCGTGGAGGACCTCAAGGGCCTTCACGACCAGTCGCTGCAGCAGGCTAACCAGGCGAAGCAGGCCGTTGAGCGCAACGCTATGCAGCTGCAGCAGAAGGTGGCCGAGCGGACCAAGCTGCTCAGCCAGCTGGAGCAGGCCAAGATGCAGGAGAAGGTAGCGGAATCTCTGCAGGCGATGAACCAGTCCGTCTCCGGCTCTTCGCCGAACCTTGACCAGGTGCGGGAGAAGATCGAGGGCCGCTACGCGCGTGCGTTGGGCCAGGCGGAGCTTGCCCAGAACTCGGTGCAGGGGCGCATGGCGGACATCAACCAGGCCAGCACCCAGCTCGCGGGGCATTCCCGCCTCGAGCAGATCCGCTCGGAGATGCGTAAGGAGCAGGGCCAGCTCAGCGATTCGCCCCAGAAGTCCATCGACGCCGGTTCCACCGGGGCTGCTGGCGCTGCACAGTCTGCCGACCAGCAGGCACAGCCGAATGCGGACGCTGTTGCCGAGCGTATGCGCCAACTGCGCGAAGGGAACTAAGCCTTTCTTCAGCCGGGCGACTAGTCGCCCACCCCGCGCGCCTGCAGCGCCTCGCCGACTTCCCGGCCGCGAAGCAACGTGCGGATCACCAGGGGGATCCCCAAGGCCCGGGCGGAGAACTTTCCGCCTCGGGCCTGTTGTGCTTCTACCACCTCATTGATGGTGCGCAGCTGGAGGGGGATCATGTGGATCGTCAGGCTGATTGCCAGGGAAATCTTGTCCACTGGCAGACCGACGGCAGCTGCCGGGGCGAGCGCCCGCTCCACGGCTCGTTGGAGGTCGGAGACCTTGGTGGTCATCGTCAACATGATTGCGACGGAGACCGAGGCCCAGAGCACCAGGAAACGCACCAGGGCCTCATCCAGCCCGCTGCGCCACCACGTCAATGCGCCGAAGGCGAGCAGAATGATGAGAACCGGGGTGAGCTGGCGCACTGCGGTGCGCCAGGGGATTCTTGCCAGTGCGTAGGCGATCACCGCTGCCACCACACAACCCGCGCCAGCCTCTAACGTCTTCGCGAAAATTGCAGCGAGCACGAGAAAGGCAATGAGCCCCGTCAGTTTCACACCGGCGGGCAGCCTATGGATGAGCGATCCCGTCGGGATGTAGAGAACCGGGGCAGCCGTGTTGATGCGGGGCAGTCTCACAGCATGCACGTCCGGTAGTCCGAGAGCACAGTAGTGACAGAACCACCGTCGGCACTATCAGCCCGGATACGGCCCTCGTCGATCCAGATGACCCTATCGAAACCCTCGAAAAGCTCTAGATCATGCGAGACCACGATCAGCTGTTGCTCCAAGGCAGCGAGAGTGCGAGCGATACGTTGGCGGTTGCGCAGGTCGAGCAGTGTGGTTGGCTCGTCGGCGATGATGAGGTGCGGGCGCATCACGAGGATCGATGCCAACCCCAGGAGTTGTTTTTCTCCACCGGAAAGGGTGTGGGGTGACTGGTTTTCCTTGCCCGCCAGCCCCAACTGGTCGAGGATCTCGCCCACTGCCGCGCGCTTGTCCTGGCGGCTCAGCTTCTTGCCCCGTAGAGAGAACCCGACGTCCTCGGCGACGGTAGGCATGATGATCTGGTTATCCGCGTTGGAAAACAGGAAGCCCACCTGGCGGCGGATCTCGCCGGCGCGCTTCGCCGTGGAGAGCCCATCGACGGTGACTTCGCCTTCGTCGGGAATGTTGAGCCCGTTAATGCACCGCACCAGTGAGGACTTCCCGGAGCCGTTGGCGCCGATGATGCCGATGCGGTGCTCAGAGAGGTGGAGGTTGATCGAATCAAGAATCGGCGGGGCATCGGGAGAGCGGCCGATACCCCGCAACGTGAGGTCACGGAACTCGATGAGTGGCATGGGCTGAGGGGAAAACTAGTTGCGAGAACGCAGGTTGGCGGCCGGAACCAGATGAGGCACTGCGCGGAAGACACCGAAGGCGATGACCGCCGCGGCGATGCACTTAATCAGATCGGGCAGGATAAACGGCGTGTTAGACACCAGGGCGCCCGGGAAATCCAGGCCCAGCCGGAACATCAGGCCGACGGAGCCGAAGAGGTACATCACGGCCACGCCGAGCACACCAGCAAGAGTCAGCCCAACGATGGAAGCCCAGCTCTGGCCGGGCTGGGCAGCGCGGTTTTGGCGGCCAAGGATTGTCTGAGAGATTGCACCGACGATGAAGGCTGCGAAAATATAGCCCACGATATAGCCGATGCTCGGGCCGGAAATCGCGGAAATCGTGGGGCTCCAGCCAGCGAGGTTGGGCACGCCCACGAGGCCGACGCCGACGAAAAGACTGATGGATAGCCCACCACGGAGGCAGCCGAGAATCATGGCGGTGAGGATAACGCCCATGTTCTGGAGAACGATCGGCACACCGGTGAAGCCGACTGGAATGGATACGGCGCCGAGCGCGATGGTCAGGGCGGCAAATGCGACGATCGCGCCGAGATCGCGGACATTGAGAGTTTTCATCGATGGACATATTAACAAGTCATTGAACAAAACTTCCCGTTTTGTTCAACTATTTTTGTGCTAGCGTCCGGGCATGAGAAGAACCGAGTTTGACCGGCTTATCGCGGGCGAGTTTGGCGCCACCTACGGTGGCTGGATCGTGGAAAGCCACGTCTTGTCCAGGCTTGGCAGGACTGCCGAAGAGGCGATCGAGGCAGGCGAAGAGCCACGAAATGTGTGGTGGGAGCTCTGCCGCGACTTTGAAATTCCCGAAGAGCGGATGCTCGGGGAGGATGACTGAAGCATCCTGGGGGGGGCTAGATTGTTGCCACATTTGCGTTGTTAGCACGCGGGATGAGGGGGCGGGGAGCCCGGGAAAGATCGTGGCGTGCCGTTCGGATAAATCGAACAAAGGTTCGTGTAATCTGGGGCGAGGTAATGGGTGGCGCGATGTGTGTCTGCCCAGTGTCCTATAACTAAACCCCAACAACGTGCCAGTACTTCATGCTCCTGTGGATAGCCACGATCGCTGCCCACAGCGAGTCCAGGTGGACGAGACGATGTCCGCTGCGGGTGATAGAACTAGCCCCAAGCGGAAGGCGCGAGCTTTCGTCCCAGCCACGCGGATGCGCGGCGAGGTGACGCCACGTTGGCGGCTTGAATTTATAAAGACCAGAACGAAAATACAGACGCGAAAACAAGGAGAGTGTCATGGCACCAAAGAAGAAGGCCACCACGGCGGCACAGAAGGATCGATCCAAGGCTCTCGATCTGGCAATGGCCCAGATCGAGAAGGATTTCGGTAAGGGGGCGATCATGCGTCTGGGCGATGAAAATCGCCCACCCATTAGCGCAATCCCGTCGGGCAATATCGCCATCAATGTTGCTCTGGGTATTGGAGGGTTCCCGCGTGGCCGTGTCGTAGAGATTTACGGGCCAGAGTCCTCGGGTAAGACCACCGTCGCGCTGCACGCCATTGCTGAAGCCCAGAAGGGCGGCGGCATTGCAGCCTTCATTGATGCCGAGCACGCGCTCGACCCGGAGTACGCCAAGGCGCTGGGCGTGGATACGGATGCGCTATTGGTCTCCCAGCCGGATACGGGTGAACAGGCCCTCGAGATTGCGGACATGCTGGTGCGCTCTGGCGCGATCGATATGGTCGTCATTGACTCCGTTGCAGCGCTGACCCCCAAGGCGGAGATCGACGGCGAAATGGGAGACTCTCACGTGGGTCTCCAGGCTCGACTGATGAGCCAGGCCCTTCGCAAGATGACCAGCGCGCTGTACCAGACCGGTACGACTGCGATCTTTATTAACCAGCTGCGTGAGAAGATCGGCGTGATGTTCGGCTCCCCGGAGACGACCACCGGCGGTAAGGCCCTGAAGTTCTACGCCTCCGTTCGCTGCGACATCCGCCGCATCCAGGCGTTGAAGGATGGCCAGGATGTGGTGGGTAACCGCACCCGCTTGAAGATCGTCAAGAATAAGGTCTCGCCGCCGTTCAAAATCGCCGAGTTCGACATCCTCTACGGTGAGGGAATCTCCCGAGAGGGCTCGATCCTCGACCTCGGCGTGGACGCCGGGATTATTAAGAAGTCGGGATCTTGGTTCACCTATGAGGGCGAACAGCTCGGTCAGGGCAAGGAAAAGGCTCGAGACTTCCTGAAGTCGAACCCCGAGCTGGCCGAACAGCTGGATGACCGCATCATGCAGGAGCTCAAGGTTGGCCCCTACGCCAAGGCGAAGGACGAGCCGATCGCCGATGAGGATCAGCCAATCGACGTGGTGCCCAATTTTGATGACCAAGACGTCGAGCCGCAGAACTAGGCCCTGCCGTGACTAAAGGCAACACAGCCGACCACGTGACAACGGCCGGGGATACTCCGGATAACCGGGAACAAAAGATCGCCGCGCTGCGGCAGGCAATTGAATCCTGGACGCAGGGGAGCGGTAGCCAGCTCATCGATCGAGAGAAGGAGGAGGCTCTCGCCCCGGTGATCAACCGGGCGCAAAGCCTCATTAACCACCGTCCGCGCTCTGTGGCGGAGCTCGAGGAGCGGCTGCTTAAACAGGATTATGCTCCGGAACTCGTCAGGGAAGTCGTCGACCGCTGCCAGCGCAACGGCATGCTTAATGACGGCGAGTTCGCGCGGCTCTGGGTCGAGCAAAGAAGCAGGAACCAAAAGAAATCTGTCGCTGTGCTGCGCCGTGAGCTCCGGGACAAGGGGGTCGCCGAGCGCCACATCGACGCCGCTGTGGAACTCGTCGATGCGGAAGATCAGGACGCGATTATGCGTGGCCTGATCGATAAGAAGGCCGCGAGCATCCGTGCTGTGCCTGCTGACCGCGCGGAATACAATAAATTCCTCAAGCGAGTGGTAGGGGTCGCTGCCCGCCGCGGTTTTCCCGCGGGGACCAGCCTGGCATACGCCCGTGAGGCGCTGGACCAGCAGCTCGCAGAGCTTAAATCTGGTTAGCCTGGGGGCCGGTGTGCCGGGCTGTGGCGGGCGTGACACGGTTCGTGTTCACTCTCGCCCTGGGGGTAGGATCTGCACACGTGACTCACGCTATGAAGAAGAAAACTTCAGTATCCGAGCAGCCCGAACAGCGCACCTATGAGGTCCGCACCTTCGGCTGCCAGATGAACGTTCATGATTCCGAGCGCCTCTCCGGGCTCCTCGAGGACTCGGGCTACCAGCCTGCGGCCAACGGTGAGGAACCCGACGTCCTCGTCTTCAACACCTGCGCGGTGCGGGAAAACGCGGACAACCGGCTCTACGGAACCCTCGCCATGGTCAAGCCTATGAAGGACCGCAATCCCGGCATGCAGATCGCCGTTGGCGGCTGTATGGCGCAGAAGGATAAGGATGCGGTGGTCGACCGCGCGCCTTGGGTGGACGTCGTGTTCGGCACCCACAATATCGGCTCGCTGCCCACACTGCTGGAGCGTTCCGCGCACAACCAGCGGGCAGAGGTCGAGATCCTCGACTCCCTCGAGGAGTTCCCTTCCGTGCTCCCGGCAAAGCGGGAATCCGCTTACTCGGGTTGGGTATCGGTCTCTGTTGGCTGCAATAACACCTGCACGTTCTGCATCGTGCCCTCGCTGCGAGGCAAGGAGCAGGATCGTCGGCCAGGGGAGATCCTGGCTGAGGTTCAGGCCCTGGTTGACCAGGGCGTGCAGGAGGTGACCCTGCTGGGGCAGAACGTCAATGCCTACGGCGTGAATTTCGCCGACGAGGACCTGCCGCGGGATAGGGGCGCTTTTGCCAAGCTGTTGCGCGCTTGCGGTGAGATTGAGGGGCTCGAGAGGCTGCGTTTCACCAGCCCACACCCTGCTGAGTTCACCGACGACGTCATTGATGCGATGGCCGAGACTCCCAACGTCTGCCCTCAGCTTCACATGCCGCTGCAGTCCGGCTCCGACCGCATCCTCAAGGAGATGCGTCGCTCCTACCGCTCGAAGAAATTCCTGGGAATCTTGGACAAGGTCCGCGAGCGTATTCCGCACGCAGCCATCACCACTGACATCATTGTGGGATTCCCCGGCGAAACGGAAGAGGACTTTCAGGCGACCCTCGACGTCGTCGAGAAGGCGCGCTTCTCATGCGCGTTTACCTTCCAGTACTCGCCACGCCCCGGTACCCCGGCAGCTACCATGCCAGACCAGATTCCAAAGGCCGTCGTCCAGGAGCGTTACGAACGCCTCATCGCACTGCAAGAGCGCATTCAGGCTGAGGACAACAAGGAACTGGTTGGCACGACTCAGGAACTGCTGGTCCAGGAGACCGGTGGGCGCAAGGACGCCCAGCGCCACCGCATGTCTGGCCGTGCCCGGGACGGCAGGCTCGTGCACTTCACCCCAAGCGAAGACGTTCGTCCTGGCGATATAGTTGAAGTCACGATTACCGACGCCCGTCCGTTCTTCCTGATTGCGGACGGTCCACTTGTCAACCACCGGTTGACCAAGGCCGGCGACATGTCTGGTGCTGGCCAGACCCCGACCACCGCGCCGATCGGGGTGAGCCTCGGCGTACCCACCATCGGTATTAAGCCCCAGGCTGATGCAACCGCGGCGCCCAAAAACGTCCACGAAGGGTGTGGCTGTGACTAAAAAGAACGACGCGAATTCCGTCGATGTAACGCAAGGGAGCAAAGCCGGCGTAGGCCGAAATACCGAGGAAACTCGGCGCAAGGACCCGCTGGCCGCCTACCGAGGCGACCTCACCGCTGCCGAGGAGAAGGCCGCGAAGATGGTCGACTACCGCCAGCAGCTGCCGGGCATGGCCCTCGGCCTCATGTTGGTGCTCGTCTCTCTTTTCCTACCGCACTCCCGCGACGTGCTGGGTATCGACGTGCTTTTCAACTCGCCGACCGCACAGAAGTTCCAGATCACCATGCCGGAACGGGTGTACGTCACTCTCGCCGTTCTGGGCGGCATCATGCTGACCATCGGCACAATCGTCTCTCGATCCTGGCTGGTGGCCTGGGTCAACTGGGCTTTCGCAGGTGTTGGCTGGTGGTATAGCGTGTTCGCGATTTGGATGCGCCAATCTCGCCCGGTCACTGACCCCGCCGGACCGCCTTCTTATGGCTTGGTTATTGGTGCGATCGGCATGACGATCCTGTTTGTGATGATTACGTGGGTACTGTTCCGCCGCAACCCGTTGCAGCGCGCGCTCGCGGCCGCTCGCCGCGAGGAGGCACACCGTTCCGCTGAGGCGCAGGCTGCCCAGCAGCGCCTGCGCACAGGCGTCGAGGAATGGCCGAAGGCTGAACTCGAGGACATCGTTGATGATCGCCGCGCTCGTGCAAAGCAACGCCGCCGCACAACCGACGGTGATCAGAACACCGAGGGCTAGCGAGCTAAAGACAAGCCCTCGGTCTTGACGTAGAACATTGGCTGAAGGGGGGCTTAGGCCCCCTCTTTTAGTTTTCCTCGGAATCGGACTTGGTGGAGGCCTGCGCGGTTTCCGCCCACTGCCGCCACTGATCGGCCTGCTCTTGCAGCGTAGCGGCGAGCTTATCCTTCGCAGCCTCCTTGGCCTCATTGGCTTGCTGCTGCAGATCCTTTGCCTTGGCGAAGAACTGGTCGACGCGAGCCTGCAGCTCCGGATCAGTCTGGCGCCACTTTTCCTCAACGGTGTCCGTGACGCGCTTCTCGATAGCCCCGATCTTGCCCTCGAATTCGCGGATCTTCCCCCGTGGTACGAAGCCAATCTCGTCCCACTTCTCCTGTAGCTCGCGTAGCAGGCGCTGGGCATTTTCGAGGTGCGCCTTGGGGTCGATCAAAGAGGAATATTCGTCGAGCAGCTGCTGCTTCTTGGCCGCATTCTCCTCGAACTCCTCGTCGCGGGCATCCTGGTCTGCCTTGCGGGCGCTGAAGAACACCTCGCGGGCAGCGCGGAAGCGTTCCCACAGTTCGTCGTCGACGTTGCGCGGGGCGTGCCCGGCGGCCTTCCACTCGTCCATGAGGTCGCGGTAGGCTGCCGACGTCTCCGCCCAGCGGGTGGAGTGCTGGAGTTCCTCCGCGGCGACGATCAGCTCCTCCTTCTTTCGGCGAGCCACCTCGCGCTGCTTATCGAGGTCCGCGAAGTGAGCCCCACGACGCTTATTGAACTGCTCGCGAGCCCGGGAGAAACGCTCCCACAACTCATCGTCGGTCTTCTGGTCAAGGCCGCGGAAGCCTCGCCACTCGTCGACCATCGCGCGGAAACGGTCTCCCGTTGCCTTCCACTCGGTGGAGCTTTCACCCAGCTTCTCAGCCTCCGCGGCAAGCGCCTGCTTACCTTGGAGGGCCCGGTCCTTTCGCTCTGCCTTGGCCCGCGCGACGTCCTGCTGAGCCTTCTCACAATCCCGCAGCAACGCCTCAAGCTTGGTTTGCAGGGCATTGAGATCACCCACGACCTCGGCATGATCCAAGCCGTCGAGCAGCTCGGTGGCCGAGGCCTTGATGGTGGCGGCCTGCTCCGGCTGGGTGTTCAGTCGCGTCTCGAGAGTGGCGACCTGCGTGGCGATGTCATCAAATTTTGCCCCGAAGTGCTTGAGCCCCTCCTCGGGGGCGCCTGCCTGCCACTGACCGACTACGCGATCCTCGTGGCCTTCCCGGCGCAGCCACACTGCACCGTCGGCGTCGATTCGGCCGAAGTCGGCAGGCGTGGACTTGACTGGATGCACTGCCACAGGAGCTTGCGTCTTCATCCCCGGGGAGGGCGTCACCTTTTTGGGCATGGCGCCCGGGCCGGGGCGTGGACCCGGCTTCGGGCGGGCGGCCCCGGTGTGGGGCTGGGAACTCTGCTGCTTGTCGGTCATGCTTTCTTCCTTTGCACGTCAGTCACCGGCTCCGCGAGCGAATACACTCGTTGCGGTCTCATTATGGCAGATGCCCCGGCCAAGACCGCGGCCAACCGAGGCTTTATGGCGCCCGGAGACTAAGATTTGGCGGTGATAGCCATGGATTATTCTCACTCAGATTCTCCGTCGACCGCACCCGCCGGGAAAACCCCTGTGGACCAGCTGCGTCCACTATTAATCGTGGGGCCCACGGGCGCCGGCAAATCCGATCTTTCCCTCGAAGTCGCACGCAGACTGGATCAGCCGGTCGAGATTATTAACGGTGATTCGATGCAGATGTACCGCGGCATGGATATCGGCACCGCGAAGTTATCCCGCGCTGAACGCGCCGAGTTCCCACACCACCTCTTCGATTGTTTGGACGTCGACGACACTGCCAGCGTGGCTGCCTACCGCGACCTGGCGGGGGAGACGGTGGAACAGATCCAGGCCCGCGGCGCCCGTCCGATCATCGTCGGCGGGTCGATGATGTACCTACAGGCGCTGGTCGATGACTGGCAGTTCCCACCGACCGACGCGGCGGTGCGGGCGAAGTGGATGGCCGAACAGGATCGCATCGGGGTGGAAGCGCTCCATGAGGTGTTGCGTTCCAAGGATCCTGATGCGGCAGACATCATTGAGGAAAAGGACCCTCGGCGTATTGTCCGCGCCTTGGAGGTCATCGAGCTTACGGGCAAACCCTTCGCGGCCTCTCAACCTCCGAAAAACGTCCCCACCCGGTGGGGGACGAGGATCTTCGGGCTCAAAGCCCCGGGGAACTGGCTCAATCCCCGATTGGAGGCTCGGGTTGATCGGATGTTTGCCGCTGGACTCGTCGCAGAGGTCGAGGGCCTGGCCACAGCTGGGCTGAGTCGGGAATCCACGGCCGGCAAAGCGATTGGCTATGCCCAGGTCTTAAGTGCGCTGGCGGGTGAGTGCAGCATGGAGCAGGCCCGGGAGGACACGGTCGTGGGAACCCGTCGCTATGCCCGCCGCCAGCGCAGCTGGTTCCGCCGTGACCCGCGTATTCACTGGTTGGACGCCACCGTCGCCGACCCCGGCCTGCTCGCGGGCCAGGTCATCGACGAGCTGCGGGAAACCACACAGGGCTAGTGGCCGCCGCAGCCACAGTCCCCGCTGCCGCAGCCGCCGGGGCTGCAGGCGCCAGGGTCATTAATGCTGATGGCGAACTGGACGTCTCCGCTGATGACAGCGCCAGGTGCAGCGAACGGTGGGTGAGTAGCGTCCGTCGGAAGGTCAGGGTGATCTGCGGCGACCGCGACGCAGAACTCGAACGGGTGGCGGCACGTCAACGCCCAGAATTGTTGGCCGTTAAGCTCATTCGTCTTCAACTCCGCCTCGGACACTTCGACGGCGACCGTGGCCTGGGCGTGCGGGGAAGTAGATCCGTTGTTGAGCTTGGACAGTCCCCGGGAGGTCACGGAGCCGACCTCGGTGCCGCCGGACTCGGCGAAGGCGATAGCGTCCGGGAAGATCCGGACGTCCGTGGCCAACGCGGAGATCGAGAGCGGCTGATACTCCAGCGGTTCCTGCTCAGCGATCATGGGGCCTTGCCCAACCGTCGCGGTGAACGAGGTGATCACTGGGGCACTCGCCCCGCTGACCTGCAGCATCGGGCTATCAGCGACGATGTCCACGATTCCGATGAGGTCGTTGACCATCGTCACGTGCCCCGTCGTGGATAACTGACCTGCCGGGTGCAGACCCACGAAGGAGCCATAGGGCGGGGCAGCGAGGATCGTCAGCGTCGCCCCGGAGGTGTCCGCGTACTGGAGCACCTGGCCACCTGATACCTCCCCGATGACGGAAAGCTGGCCGGAGGCATAAGCGGCCTCGAGGGCATCCTGCCACTGGGGATAGACCAATCCAACGCTGCTGAGCTCGGGAATCGCCTTCTGGGATGCAGTAGCCATGGGAAACCAACGCCTTAAAAATCGGGGAGCGGGATAGCGGGGTTGACACGTGCTCGGCGTCCCGGCCCACAGCCGGTGAAGGAGCATGAGCGAGTGGGGACACCGCCGGGGTTTACGCCCCGAATAAGCCCGCTATTTACTTTCTTTTATGCAGGTGACAGTGTAGAACTGGAAGGCAATGGCTTCAAATTCAGATAATGTTGTCGATCTTTTTTCAGACTCGTCGGAAGGCGAGGATTTCGACCTCGAATCTCAGCAGAGTCCGACCATCGGTGAGCTCGATCTGGAGGCGCGTTCCAGCCTCCGGCGGCTGACCAGAGGGGTCAGCAGCTACACGGACGATCAGTCCGAGATCACTGAGGTCGAGTACCGCCAGCTTCGCCTGGAGAAGGTCATCCTCGTGGGGGTGTGGACCGAGGGAACAATCGCGCAGATCGAAGCGAGCCTGGAGGAGCTGGTCGCCCTCGCCGAGACCGCTGGCTCCGAGGTCCTCGAGACGGTCTATCAGAAGCGCGATAAGCCGGACCCGGGCACCTATATCGGCCGCGGCAAAGTCAGCGAGCTCGCGGAGATCATCCAATCCACGGGCGCGGATACCGTGATCTGCGATGGCGAGCTGAGCCCGGGCCAGATGATCGCCCTGGAGAACGCGCTGAACGCGAAGGTCATCGACCGCACCATGCTGATCCTCGATATCTTCGCGCAGCACGCGAAGTCCCGCGAGGGCAAAGCGCAGGTCTCCCTGGCCCAGATGGAGTACCTCATCAACCGGGTTCGCGGCTGGGGTACTTCGCTGTCGCGACAGACCGGTGGCCGGGCTGGCTCCAATGGTGGCGTCGGTCTGCGTGGCCCGGGTGAGACGAAGATCGAGGCCGACCGTCGCCGCCTGCGCGCCGAGATGGCCCGCCTGCGCAAGGAAATCGCGGCGATGAAGACCTCCCGCGATACCAAGCGCCAGCGCCGCGACGCCTCTGCGGTTCCCCAGGTCGCAATCGCCGGGTACACCAACGCAGGAAAGTCCTCGCTGATTAATGCGCTGACTGGCGCGGGTGTGCTCGTCGAGGACGCGCTGTTCGCCACCCTGGACCCCACGACCCGCAGGGCGGAACTCGCCGATGGGCGCAGCGTGATTTTCAGCGACACCGTGGGCTTCGTCCGCCACCTGCCGACGCAGCTGGTCGAAGCCTTCCGCTCCACATTGGAGGAGGTCATGGCCGCGGACGTCGTTCTGCACGTCGTCGACGGCTCCGACCCCTTCCCACTCGAACAGATCCGTTCGGTGAACACGGTGATCAGCGAGATCGTCGCCGAGAGTGGCCAGGACGCCCCGCCAGAGATCATGGTGGTCAACAAGATCGACAAGGCGGATCCGCTGGTCCTCGCCGAGCTGCGCCACAAGCTCAACGACGTGGTGTTCGTCTCCGCGCACACCGGGGAGGGCATCGACGAGCTGGAGACCAGGCTCGAGCTCTTCTTGAACTCACTGGACGAGACGGGAGTGTTCGCGGTCCCGTTCGACCGGGGCGACGTCGTCTCCCGCATTCACGACCTGGGTACCGTCACACAGGAGGAATACGACGCCACCGGCACCGTCCTCACCGCTCGCGTCCCGAAGAAGCTCGCCCGGGAGCTGGACGCCTTCCGCGTGACTGACCGAGAGCATGACGATCTGGACGTCGACGGCGCCGCGACCAGCTAATCCGCCCGTTGCGTGCGGGACGCGGAGCTGACGCACTGAACCCTCCTTAGCTGCAGTATTGTTATGGCCGTGACTAAGGACAATGGGGCGCTAAGCGCGCGAAACAACGCAGCAGGTAGTTCGGAGCCGGGCACGCCGGGGCCAGGAGAGAAGACGGAGCACCGCGGCTCGTTTTTCGGCTGGGATTTGCACGGCAACGGCCGCGACATTGAACCGGGCGGGGTCGTTAAGCCTGAGGAGCGCCTCTCGTGGCCGCGCACCATCGGCGTGGGTATGCAGCACGTCATCGCGATGTTCGGTGCGACCCTCCTGGTGCCGACGATCACGGGATTCCCAGTGAACACCACCCTGCTGTTCTCCGGACTCGGGACGATTCTCTTCCTGTTGGTGACCCGCAACCGACTGCCGTCCTACCTCGGTTCCTCCTTCGCCTTCTTGGCCCCGCTGGCGGCAACCCAGGCGGAGGGCTTCGCGGCACAGCTCGGCGGAATCGTGGCCACTGGTGCGCTGCTGTTCGTGGTCGGTCTCGTGGTTCAGCTCGCCGGTCGGCAGGTGCTGGATGCCGTGATGCCACCGGCCGTGACTGGTGCGATCGTGGCCCTGATTGGGTTGAATCTCGCGCCCACCTCGACGGGCAATGTGCAGGAGCAACCACTGATTGCCGGGGTGACCCTCGTGGGGATTCTCCTGTTCACAGTGATGGGCCGCGGGATGGTGGCCCGACTCGGAATTCTCCTGGGTGTGCTGACGGGTTGGGGTTTTGCCTTCCTTTCGGGCGGTGTCTCGGAGGAGGCGCGGCAGCATGTGGGCGAGGCCGCGTGGATCGGTTTCCCTCATTTCGAAACCCCGGAATTCACGGTGACCGCCGTGACCATCACGCTGCCGGTGGTTGTCGTCCTCATCGCTGAGAACGTTGGCCACGTGAAGGCCGTGTCGACGATGACGAACCGTAACCTCGATGACCTTGCGGGCAAGGCGCTGATGGCCGACGGCATGTCGACGGTCCTAGCTGGATCCGGTGGTGGCTCCGGTACTACGACCTATGCGGAGAATATTGGAGTGATGGCGGCGACGAAGGTGTACTCTTCGGCCGCGTACTGGGTGGCCGCTGCAACGGCGATGGTGCTGGCCTTCATTCCGAAGTTTGGTGCCGCGATCCTCACGATCCCGGTGGGTGTGTTGGGCGGGGCAACGCTCGTGCTCTACGGCATGATCGGCCTGCTCGGGGTGCGCATTTGGATGGATAACGAGGTCTCGCTGACGGACCCGGTGAACCTCACCGCTGCTGCGGTGGCGATGATCGTCGGCATCGGTAACCTGACGCTGAACGTGGGTTCCATCCCGATGGAGGGCATTGCTTGGGGCTCGGTGGGCATCATCCTGGGCTACCCGGTGCTGCGCTACCTCTACGACAACTTCGGCGAGGGGCGCTACATTTCTTAGCGCTATTTCCAGTAAAGGGGGGCTGGGTGGAGGCTCGCCATTGGTAATGTCGGCCGCCTGCGGGAGGGAAAGGGAAACCGGGCTTGAGCGCAGCGAGGGGCAGTGGGAACTGCCGGCCCGGTCGGGGCTCGGCAGCTTCCAGTGCTATCCCTGCTCGTCGACGACCACCGTGTGAATGCCAGTGTCGTTGAGCTGGGCGACGAAGCCCTTGGGGGCGGAGTTATCGGTGATGACCACATCGATCTTCTCGGGCTCAGCAAAACTCACGATGTAGTCGAGCCCGAATTTCGTCGAATCGCACAGCGTCACCACCTTGTCGGAGTAGGCAATCATCGCGCGCTTAATGGCAGCCTCGGCCGCGTCGTGGGTAGACAGCCCGTGAGTGAGGGTAAACGCATCGGTACCGATGAAGGCCACGTCCGCGTGTAGCAGCGCCAATGTCTGTAGTGCAACATCCCCAACCACTGCCTGAGATTGGGCACGGATCTTGCCACCCAGCAGCTGGACTTTGATCCGGGGGTCGGTAGAAAGCAGCAGTGCATTGTGCGGCGAGTTCGTCACGACGGACAGGGAGTAGTTCTTGTCGATACTCTCGGCGTGTTCGACGATTGCCTCGGCAATCATTGCGGTGGTGGTTCCCGAGTCCAGGAAAATGGTTCCGCCGTCGAGGGGGACGAACTGTACTGCAGCTCTGCCGATCGCCTGCTTGGCGAGCGCGGCGGAGTGCTTCCGAGTCTCCAGGGGAACATAGTCGGTCTGGAATTGGCGAGCCGGGACGGCTCCGCCGTGGACCCGGTAGAGCTTGCCCTCGGCGGTGAGCTGGGCCAAGTCCCGTCGGATGGTTTCGGCCGTGACCCCAAACTGGGCCGCGAGCTCGGTGACGGTGACCTTGCCCTGCACGGCGGCAAGCGAGGTGATTTGTCGACGACGCTGAGCTGAAAGCACGCTTAGTTACCCACTTAATCCAAAAAACTTGGGTTAGATTTTGCGCAGAACCGCGGAAACCTTGCCGAGGATCTGAGCTTCATTGCCGGCGATTGGTTCGAAGAGGTCATTGTGGGGGAGCAGCCACACGCCGTCCTCATCATGATGCAGTTCCTTGACCGTGGCCTCCCCGTCGATCATGGCGGCAACGAAGTCGCCCTGATCCGCGGTCGGCTGCGAGCGGACCACGACCCAATCGGAGTCGTAAATGCCTGCGTCGCGCATGGACTCACCCACGACCTGGAGGAGGAAAAGCTCGTCGGAGGTGCCGACCAGCTCGGCAGGGAGCGGGAACTGTGCTTCGATGTTTTGCTCCGCCAGGATCGGATTGCCGGCGGCGATTTGGCCGACGACGGGCACGTACGTGGCCGCGGGGCGGTCGTCGGACACGGGAGCCGGGGTCGGCTTGGGCTGCTTCCGTGGCACAGGAGTCACAAGGCCAGGGTTGGTGTGATCCTCGTATCCACGAACGTCAAAGGCGCGAGGCTTGTTGTCCTCCCGGCGCAGATACCCCTTCTCCTCAAGCTGCTTGAGTTGGTAAGACACCGAGGATGTGGACTGGAGACCAACGGCATCTGCGATTTCGCGAATGCTTGGTGGATAGCCGCGAAGAACCGTGGAGTCCTTGATGACTTCCAGGATCCGGCGCTGGCGAGAGCTCAGGTTGCCCTTTGTCTTCGCATCTGCAGAGCTCTTTTTGGGGCGGCCTGGGCGCCGGCGGGGGGACTCGGGGGAAGTCGTCACAGTGAACTCTCCTAGCGGCCCGGGCGGCAGACAGCTGCGCATGCTGCCCGGCGTGTGATCGAAAAACATGTTCCCGCGCTCGATGTGGTCTCGACCGCGTTTCACCTCACTGTATCACCTGCATGTTCGATATTTGCGATAAAGCACTCGACTTCCTTCGAACGTGCGTGCTATATTTTCAGCATAGCCACCTAGAACACCCGTTCGATAGATGTGAGGCGGCGTAGGGACTATGTCCCCGGCGGATGGTTCACTCCAATCCAACGGCTGGTTACCTGTGATGATTCGGGGGTGATCAGCGCTGATGATCGAAATTCGAACGAGGAAGGAAATCATTATGACTCTCGTTAAGAGCGTTTCGCGCGTCCCTGCGGCTACATCGCGTGCTGGTCGGCGGATCCCTCGTCAAACTGAGCGGGTCTTGTTCGATGGTTCTCAGTCGCTGTCCGGGCGCAAGTTCCGGCAGGGTGGGGGGAATGTACGTTCGAATACCTCCGGGCAGGGGAGGGCCTTCACTCCTAACCTGGTGCAGCAGCGCCGCTTTGCCCACCCAGTTGCAAGTGCTCGCGTTGACCGGCCCGCTACGGCACAGCCTTCCGCGCTTCGCCGCGGAGTGGACATCGCCAGCCGGGTGGCTACCTCTCGCGGCGGGGTCCTGTTGAGCGGGATTGCCCTGGTTCTCAGTCTGGGACTGTCCCCGTTGGTGATGGGCCACGATAGCGAGGAGCCGACTTCTGCCACCGCCGTGGCTGCGTCCGAGGTCGAGTCAGCCGCGGTGGCGGACTAGCAGTCCGCCATTGCGACAGGGCACGCTAGCGCGCTGGACAACGTCGCGCTGCTGGATCACATCGCCGTGGCGCATTTGGAACTCAGCGCCGTGGCGCTTTTTCTGAGCGCTGGGCATAAACTAGTGGCGTGCTGTGCCCAAGTTGTCGCTGTGAAGATTCCCGTGTTGTGGACTCCCGGGTCGTCGAGGGCGGAATCGCTATCCGCCGCCGCCGGGAGTGCCTGCAATGCCTTACCCGGTTCACCACCATGGAACGCTCCGTCCTTCTCGTGACGAAGCGCAATGGGGTGACGGAGGAGTTCAGCCGCGAGAAGGTCATCAAGGGTGTGAAACAAGCCTGCCAGGGACGCGATGTGTCAGACGATGACCTCAAGCTGCTCGCCCACGAGGTTGAGCAGAGCGTCCGGGCGGACTATGGATCCCAGGTCAACGCCCACGATATTGGCCTAGCGATCCTGCCTCCGCTGCGCCGACTCGACGAAGTCGCCTATCTGCGCTTCGCGTCTGTGTATAAGTCCTTCAGTTCTTCTGAGGATTTCGAGGCAGAGATTGCATTGTTGCGCCGGCAGCACCAGGGCAACGCCCCGAGCTCGGGCAGCTAAGAACCCTGCCCATAGCGTTGTCCCCTTCGCTCGCGCCGGCCGTCCGGGCGTGGGCTAGCGGATCTGGCCAGCGGCCTTGCGAACCCGCTGCAGGGACGCGCTGCGGGCAGTGCCCAAGTGTTGGGCAAAAAGAGCCACCATGAGCTCCTCGATTAGCCAACGCAGATCCTTGACCTGGGGTGAGGCCTGTCGGGCGCTGGGCAGTCGCTCCACCGTCTGCTGATAAATCTTCATCGCTTCCGCCAGCTCCTCCGCCAGCTCCGCTTCGCGATCAGGATCTCGCTCCAACAGTGTCAGCCTCTCCTTCATTGCCTCGACATACCGAGGGACGTGCCGAAGGCGCTGGATGCCCCACGTCACCAGGCTATGGTCCGCAGCGTACAACTGCACTTGCTTCTTCATCTCCGCAATCGCAGGGCCATCCCAGTTCTCGAGCTCTGTAGAGATGTCCTGGATCGCCAGTGCTGCAGGGGCAAACGCCACAAGGATCTGTCGCACCAACCCGGGCGCCTGCTGACGCGCCGTCTGGCAGGCCCGTTCACACTCGTCAGGGGTTCTAATCACTGGGCCGATCTTCTCCAAAAGCTGGCGGCACGCCGCGGTACGCGCGTCGTCAACCAACGCTTCAACGCCGCCGTTCGGATAGTTTTCCAGCGCCACACGCTGGCGCAACGGCAGTCCCTTGAGCATCTGACCAGTGGACAGCGGAGTGGCCTCGGCCATCAGCCCCAACACCGTAGAGAACTGCTGTGCCTTTGCAGCCTGCTCGGTGGGGAAAGCCTTGAGCTCGAAACGCGCGCTCCGGTGGCCTGTCTTGCCAGCCGAGAAGCTGACAACCAGCGCGGGGAAAGCGTTCACGGCCTGGCCATCGACGACCGTTTCGATGGACTCGGGAATATCGCCGATGCTGTCGGCAGACCACTCGTCAGCGTGCTGCAGCACGCCGCCCACACCGGCCCCGCCCTGAGCCTTCTTCTGCTTTCCGCCAGCACCACGGCCCTTGTTGCCCGCTGCGCCCCTCTGGTGCACCTTGGCATCCAGCGGGCTGGCAGCCGTGGAGCCCTGGCCACCACGCAGAGAACGAGCACTTGCCGCCGCAATTGCCTGGCGGACATCGCCGGCCAGCTCTCGCTGGAGAGCCACGATGTCCCGGCCGGTGCGTACCACATTGCCGCGGCGGTCAATAACCGCAAAGTTCATGCGCAGGTGGTCGGGTACCTTGGCCCAGACAAAGTCGGTGGAATTGATGCCCCGACCGCCCAACGAGCGCAGCGCATCGGCCAGCGACTCATCGATCGCCCCATCGTAAGGAGTGATGAGCTCCAACGCCCGTGCTGCGAAATCCGTCGCCGGTACCACCGACTTACGGATCGCCTTGGGCAGTGAACGGATGAGCGCCACCGCTAGCTCTTGACGCATGCCCGGAACCAACCACTGCGTGATTTCCGGGTCAATGTTTGCCAGCAGGGGGAGTGGAACCTGCATGGTGATGCCGTCGCGCGGGTCGGTGGGGTCGAAGACATACTCCAGGTCGAACTCCAGGCTGCCCTGCCTCCAGGTGTCCGGAAACTCGTTGGCCTGCGCAGCTCCTTCATGCGAATCAATGAGCGCGTCAAGCGAAAAATCCAGCAGATCCGGCTTCTTGTGCCGAGCCTTCTTCCACCAGGAATCAAAGTGCCGGCTGGAGATGATATCTGCGGGCAGGCGGGCGTCGTAAAAAGAAAACAAGGCATCGTCGTCGATCACGATGTCTCGGCGACGGGCCTTATCCTCCAGCTTCTCGGCCTGCTCCAGCAGCTCCTGATTGTGGCGGTAGAACTTGTGGCGCGTCTCCCAATCGCCTTCGACCAGTGCCTTGCGGATGAACATATCCCGCGCCAGCTCTGGGTCAATCCGGCCCAGATTGACGCGGCGTTCCGTGACGATGGGGAGACCAAGCAACAGGGCCTTCTCGTAGACCAACGCCGCACCCCGCTTCGAGGACCAGTGTGGTTCCGAGTGGGTGTACTTCACCATGTGCGGTGCGATTGATTCCACCCACTCCGGGCGGATTGGGCCCACTGTGCGGGCGAAGATTCGGGACGTCTCCACCAGTTCCGCGGCCATGATCCACTGTGGTGGCTTTTTCGCCACATGGGAGCTCGGGTGCACCACAAAGTGGGAGTTGCGGGGGCCCGTGAATTGGCGGCTTTCGCCCTCCCGCATACCGATGTGGCTGATCAACCCGGACAGCAGGGCGCGGTGGACATCATCCTCGGCGATTGGCTCGCCGTCGAAGGTCAGCTGCCGGACATGCTGAATATTCGGCACGGACCAGCGCAGTTCCTTGGCGATATTGAGCAGTTGGCGAACCAGGTCAGCCCACTCCAGGACGCGCAGATAGTGGATGAACTCCCGCTGGCAGAGCTTGCGGAACTGGTTGCCGCTGAGCTCGGCGCGCTGCTGTTGCAGGTAGCTCCACAGCTTCAGCGTGGAGATGAAGTCCGAGTTCGCCTTGAAACGCGCGTGGAGCTCATCGGCCTGTTGCTGCTTCTCCAAGGGCCGTTCCCGGACGTCCTGGATGGATAGTGCAGCGACGATGACGGTGACCTGGTCCAGGATGTTCAAGCGGTGGGCGGCTACCATCATGCGCGCCAAGCGGGGGTCGGTTGGGATGCGGGACATGTCGTGGCCCACATCCGTCAACGCATGTCGGTCGCCGCCGGCGATGGCGCCCAGCTCACTAAGCAGTGCCACGCCATCGCGCACCGCGCGGGAGTCTGGGGCCTGCAGGAAGGGGAACTTCTGGATGTCTCCGAGTCCCAGCGCGAGCATAGCCAGGATCACGCTGGCAAGGTGGGTGCGCAGAATTTCGGGATCGGTGAACTCCGGTCGGGCCTCGAAATTTTCTTCCGAATACAGCCGGATCGCAATACCGTCGGCGACACGGCCGCAACGGCCCGAACGCTGCTTCGCGGAGGCCTGGCTGATCTCCTCCACCGGCAGGCGCTGCACCTTCGTGCGGTTGGAGTAGCGGGAGATGCGCGCATAGCCGGTATCCACGACGAAGCGGATGCCCGGCACTGTCAGGGAAGTCTCGGCAATATTCGTGGCGAGCACGATTCGGCGGCGTTGGCCAGGGTTGAACACGCGGTGCTGTTCGGCGTTCGACAGTCGCCCGAACAGGGGAAGGATATCCACGCGCGCCCCGCGCCGGTCGCGGTTCAAATGCTTATCCAGCGCCTCGGCGGCGTCCCGGATCTCGCGCTCCCCGGAGAAGAAACACAGAATGTCGCCGCTACCGAAGCTCCATAGCTCGTCGACGGCCTCGATCAGCCCGTCCAGCGGATCCATGACATGGGTTGTGATCTCCCCGCTGTCCGGGTCGGTATAGCTTCGCTCCAGCGGGCGGTACAGCACCCCAACCGGGTAAGTGCGGCCCGATACCTCGACGATCGGTGCGGGCGTGCCGTCGGCGCTGGCGAAGTGCTCCGCGAAGCTTTCCGGGTCAATCGTTGCGGAGGTGATGATCAGCTTGAGATCCGGGCGCTTTGGCAGCAGATTCTTCAGATACCCCAGCAGGAAGTCGATGTTCAGGCTGCGCTCGTGAGCCTCATCGATGATGATCGTGTCGTACTCGCGGAGTAGCCGGTCGCGCTGAATCTCGTTGAGCAGCACACCGTCGGTCATGAGCTTGACTGCGGTGTTCTCGCTAGTCTTATCGTCGAAGCGGATCTTGTAACCGACCAGGGAATCCGGCTTATCCGTGCTTGAGCCGAGCTCCTCTGCGATTCGGTCTGCCACGCTGCGGGCCGCGATGCGCCGGGGCTGGGTATGCCCGATGCGCTGTCGCTTGCCGCGGCCAAGGTTCAGGCACATCTTCGGGATCTGCGTGGTTTTACCGGAACCAGTCTCACCGGCGATGATGACAACTTGGTTTTCAGCGATAGCCTTTTCGATATCCGACTGGCGTTCCGAGACGGGCAGTTCGGTGGGGAAGTGGATCCGGGGGAAGACTCGGTCCTTCTTTGGCAGAGTGACCGGGGCTGTGCGTTCCCGGCGCTGTTGGCCGTTGCGTCCCCGACGGCGTTGCTTGCCCCCGCGGCTGCGGTGGCGTCCGTTGCTGGCACGCCGCGAAGGCTGCTGCGGTGAATTTTGAGTGCTCTTATCGCTATTTTCCCTGCTCATTAGGGCTCCAGCTTAACAATACTGTGACTGTCAGCTGTAGCCGGGAGCCATTCATAGCTTTTGGCTAAAACCACCCGGCCAGCTCGCGTAGGATAAAGCATCAGCATTGTTGAAACATTGATAGGTAGCTGTGACCCACAAAGAGTATCGGCCGACCATTGCGCAGGTCCGGACCTTCGCGACGATCGCGGAACACGGCCACTTCGGCACCGCCGCGGCGCACCTGGGCATTTCCCAGCCCTCGCTCTCGCAGGCACTCGCGACCCTCGAGCAGGGGCTCGGAGTGCAGCTGATCGAGCGCTCCACCCGAAAAGTCATCGTGACGCCGATGGGGCGGTCGCTGTTGCCTTTTGCCCACGCCACCCTGGAGAGCGTGGACGCGCTCGTCGATCATGCCAACTCTGTGAAAGGCGGGCTGGGGAGCGCACTGGTGGTGGGGATGATTCCGACGATCGCGCCATTCCTTCTTCCGGATTTCTTGCGCGCCCTCGACGAGCCACAGGCTGGGGATACTCCCCGCATCGTGGAGGAGAAGACCCACCACCTGGTCGATGCCCTCCGGCAAGGGCGTATCGACGTCGCAGTCCTGGGCCTTCCCTTTGAGGACGCCGGGCTGACCACGATTCCCCTCTACGACGAGGAGTTCGTGGTGGTCGTCCCGGAAGGCCACCCGATGGCCGGACGCCGTGATCTGCGGGTCACCGACCTCGAAAAGCTTGACCTTCTGCTCCTCGATGAGGGGCACTGCTTGCGGGACCAGGTGATGGACCTGTGCCGCAGGGTGAATATGAGCCATGATCCCCGGCTGGCGGTGACCCGGGCAACGAGTCTGTCCACCGTGGTGCATCTCGTGGCCGCCGGGCAGGGTGCGACTCTCGTCCCGCTGAGCGCGGTGCCCAGTGAGTGCCAGCGCCCGGGCATCGGCCTGGCGACCTTTGACCCCGAGGAGAAGGCGGCGGGTCGCACCGTGGGGATTGCCTACCGCTCCAGCAGCGTGCGCACCGAGGATTACGAAGAGCTTGGGCGGGTCCTCTCCGAGGCGTATGAGGTGGTACAGAAGACTGCTCGAGCGGAGCTGGCCGCTAGCCTTGGTGAATAATCAGGCTCGCTAGCCGTACCTCGCCGGCCTCGTCTGTAGCGGCCAGGTCCACCATGCCTTCGAAGGCCCATCCGTGGTCCTTTTCCGGGTCGTCCAGAATCTGGCGCACGCGCCACTGGCCCGGCGCCCCCTCCGGAGCCTCGTCGATGAGCACCATCGAGTTGGAACGGGCGTCGGCGTCGACCCCCAGGTCCGCATACTCCTCGAAGTAGTCGTCCATGGCGGCCGGCCAATCGGGTGTTTCCTCCAAGTAGGAGTCCAGTTCTGCCAGCTGATCCTCTTTCTCGAAGGCGAAGAGTTCGACGTGGCGGAACATGTGGTTGCGCACCATGCGCCGCAGTGCTCGCTTGTTGGCCGAGAGAGCGGAACTATCGGTGACCCCGAAGGCGTGTTCCGTGACCTGCTCCTCAGTGAGCGGGGCATCAGGGTCGGAGAGGGTGGCCCACTCGTCCAATAGGGAGGAGTCCACCTGGCGGATGAGCTCGCCTAGCCACTCGATGATGTCCTCGAGCTCCTCCGTGCGGTAGCTCTGTGGCACCGAATGATCCAGGGTGCGCCACGCGTCGGTGAGGTAGCGCAGCACCACGCCCTCGGAACGCCCCAGCTGGTAGGTCGCGATGAGGTCCGAGAAAGTCATGCCCTTTTCGATCATGTCCCGCAGAACTGACTTCGGGGAGATGTCGAAGTCCTTCGCCCAAGGGTTGGATTCGCAGAAGATCTCGAAGGCATTGTCGAGGGAATCGGCCAGCGGCTGCGGATAGGTGACGTCCTCGAGGATGTTCATCCGCTCGGTGTAGTCCACGCCTTCCGCCTTGAGCGCGGCGAGCTCCTCATCGCGGGCCGCGCGCTGCTGGCCGCTGAGAACCTGGCGGGGATCGTCGAGGACCGCCTCGAAGGTGGAAATCACGTCCAGGGTGAATTCTGGGGACTCCGGGTCGAGCAGGTCCAGGGCAGCCAGCGCGAACGGGGCTAGAGGTTGGTTGAGTGCGAAGTCGCGCTGCAATTCCTGGGTCAGGCGGGCGTCCTTACCGGATGGCGTGTCCGCATCGAATTCCTCGACCACCTCAGAACGGAGAAGGCCACGGTAGAGCTCAATCGTGGTGCGGATATGCGCGTTCTGCTTCGCGCGTGTTTCGTGGCTGCTGCGGAGCAACCGCTTCAGGGCAGCGAAGGTCCATTCATCGCGGGCGATGATGTTCAGCAGCATCGAGTTGCTCATCGTGAACTGGCTGACCAGCTCCTCTGGCTCCGCGGTGAGCAGGCGTTCGTACGTGCTCTCGGACCAGGTGGTTCGGCCCTGTGGTGCGGATTTCTTGCGCAGCCGCTTGAGTTTCTTCGGGTCCGTTCCGGCCCGCTGGCGGAGCCGGAAGTTCTCGATCTCGTGTTCCGGTGCCTGGACGACGACGGTGCCTTCCGTGTCGTAGCCCGCGCGTCCCGCCCGTCCGGCAATCTGGTGGAACTCCCGCGACTTCAGGATGCGGTGGCGTTCGCCGTCGAACTTGGCTAGCTCCGTCATGAGTACCGAGCGGATCGGGACGTTGATTCCCACGCCCAGGGTGTCGGTGCCACAAATGACGGTCAGTAGGCCCTGCTGGGCAAGCTGCTCCACCAGGCGCCGGTATTTCGGCAGCAGGCCGGCGTGGTGGACACCAATCCCGCGGCGCAGCAGCTTGGACAGGGTTTTGCCGAAGTTAGTGGTGAACTTGAAATTTCCGATGGCTTCCGCGATCGCCTTCTTCTTCTCCTCGCCGACCAAGCTCAGGCTCGTCAGGGCCTGAGCGCGCTCAATGGCCTCGCGCTGGGTGAAGTGCACGACGTAGACCGGGGCTTTGCCGTCCTTGACCAGCTCTTCGATGGTCTCGTGCACCGGGGTGTAGACGTAGTCGAAGCTCAGCGGCACCGGTCGCACCGAGCCTGCGACGTGGGTGCAGGGCCTGCCGGTGCGGTCGGTCAGGTCATTCTCAAGCCACGTGGTGTCGCCCAGGGTGGCGCTCATCAGCAGGAACTGGGCGTGGGGCAGTTCTAGGAGGGGGACCTGCCAAGCCCAGCCGCGGTCGGGTTCGGAGTAGTAGTGGAACTCGTCCATGACCACTTGGTCGACCTGTGCATTCTTGCCGTCGCGAAGGGCGATATTGGCGAGGATCTCGGCGGTGGCACAGATGATGGGGGCGCCGCCGTTGACGGTGGCATCACCGGTCATCATGCCGACGTTTTCTGGACCGAAGGTCGCGCACAGGTCGAAGAACTTTTCGCTGACCAGCGCCTTGATTGGGGCAGTGTAGAAACTGCGCTGCCCGCGTGCCAGTGCCACGAAGTGGGCAGCCAAAGCCACCATGGACTTTCCGGAGCCCGTGGGGGTCGCCAGGATGACGTGATCCTGGGCGACCAGCGCTGTGGCGGCCTCCTTCTGCGCCTCGTAGAGGCTGATCCCACGATCTTCCGTCCACCGCAGGAACGACGCCAAGACGGCGTCGTCGACGAGTCCTTCAGGGACCTCGTCGAGGTCGGGGAGTAGGTCGGCCAGCTGGGCAGCGATTCCCACTACTGTGTGTCTCCTTCACCGTCGTCGTGTGGGTCGTTGCTATCGCCGGGCTTCTTCGGATCCTCCCCATCTGCCTCGGAATCGGTATCCGCCGCGTCATTCATCCGGGCTAGGAATGCCTCGAACTCGGCGCCCAGCTCCTCGCCAGTGGGGATGTCCTGTCCTGGTTCGAGCAACGAACTCTTCTTCTTTTGAAGCCTACGGACTTCCTTGTCGTACTGCTGCTCGAGGGCACCAACGACGGTGGCGATCTCGTGGGAGTCCTGCGTCTGCTGTGCGAGCTGCTGCTGCACCCGGGACATATCCTTCTCGAGCGTCTTCAACGGAAGCTCGCGGTCGGCAAGGTCTGCGAAGGCCTTCAGCAGCGCGTAGCTTGCCTCCGGGTACTCCGAACCGGCGATGTAGTGAGGCACATGGGCGGTAAGCCCAATGGCGTCGAATCCTGCGGCGGACAGCTGCATTTCGGTCTCGAGCGCTGCAGCCCCGGGGACCACCAGCCGTGCGTCCCACGTGTGGTAGTCCCGCACCAGCGACGGTTCCGAGGCATGCGCGGAAACCACCAGCGGGCGGGTGTGCGGCACCGTCATCGGGGCAGAGTAGAAAGAAATCGCTCGGGAGACGTTTGCTCTCTGCGCCAACTCCACGATCGCGTGCCCAAAAGCCTCCCACTTCAGATCCGGCTCAGGGCCGGCGACCAGCAGGAAGGGCCGGTCGTTGACATCCTTGACGATGCGTACGTCCAGGCTGAGCTTGTCGGACTTAGTGATCCGGTTCTCGTCGATCGTGATGCTGGGGCGCCGTGCGCGGTAATCCAGCAGATCATCGAGGTTGAAGCTAGCGACAACCGAGCTTTCCAGTGCCTCCAGGAGATGATTTCCACTGACTGCGATGGCCTGGCCCGCATCGGCATAGCCCTGGAGAGCGATGAGCATCGGAATACCTTCGTCCGGAGAATCCGCCTCTAGCGGGACGGGGTATTCCATTTCGTACATGGCGTTCCGGGGACGGCGACCAAAAGAATTATCCTGAGGCATCGTCTTCGCGCTCCCTTCCTTAACAACGACAGCGGGCCAGCAGGGCCGGGGCCAGGGTTTCAACCGAGTCCAGGTCAGCGAAAACACGTGGCGGGCACCGACGTGGGGAAGTTATCCACAGTCCCTGCGTGTCCACAGGGTCCTGGCTGTTCTCCTCCGCCGACCAACGCTACTGCGTCGGGGCTGGCCGAGTGATCGAGCACACTTTACTCATGAGATCACATCATTCACGTCATTCTAACCACAACGACCACCGGAATATTCCCCACGAGACCAGCGCCGCGCAGGCCCAGTCATCCGGCAGTAGGCTACGGGGCGCCCGAGAACACAGCGCAGCTCCAACCGGGCAACCCAGCATCTCCTTGGGAGCCGACCCCGGGGCTCTTTTGGCGGGTCTGCCGGCCATGCTCGGCTTCACACCGCACGACTCCCTGGTGCTCATCGGCCTCCAGCCGGCCAGCAAGGACAGGTCGCCTCGGGATAGCAGCCCGGGCACCCGGGCCGCCATACACCGCACCGTCACCTTTCAGGTAGGCCCCGTCGTGAGAGCAGACTTGGGCGGAGATAGCACCGGGGAGGCCATCGAGACCTTCTGTGCCGCCCTGGGCGCGCCCATCTTGGACACCGTGCCGACGGACCAATGCCCGCAAGCGATCATCCTCGTTATCGGCGACACCCCGGCCCGTGGCGTCGACGTGTTCACGGACACACGAACTCAACTCGCTCTGGCAGGAATCCCGGTGTACACCAGCCACTGGGCCCAGGAGATCGCAGATCATCAAAAGTGGGCGACATACGACCTCCACACACAACTATGGGTGGATGAGGGCACCATCCCGGTACAGAGTGCCAACCCAGTAGTTCTCCACGCGGGGGTGACCAACGCCCTGAACTTCGCAGCCCGCGAGGACATGGAATGCTGGCTGGACGAACAGGACCCACCCTTGGCAGGACATCTGAACCCGCAGTGCCTGGACGCCGCCCTCAACCAGTTGTTGGCAAAAACAGAAGAGATACTCGATGGACTCACCACGGTGGAGGACGCAATGGCGGACCAGCAGCTCCTCGGCGTGATCGCTGGGCTCTGTGCAGACCCGCGCAGTCAGGCCTTTGTTATCACCGCATCAATCGGCATGCCCTCGCCCGTAATCCGGTCACTTCTCGCGGCCACCGCTCGCCACTGTGTCGGCGACGTGAGAAGCAACGTGCTCTACGTGCTTACACAGGTACTCGTCGGGAATGGGGAAGGGGTAGTCGCGTTCCACACCGCGCGCCGGGCAGTCTGCGAAGCGACCAGCGCTAGGGGATGGAAGGATAATCAGGTGCTCGTCATAGCCCTGAAAACCGGCCTCGCGCTCCAAATCGTCAAGGATAAGGTCGCAATCGCCACAGAGGTCCTGAACGGGAAGAACCCCCACGAAGACATCTCGGGCGACACGAGGAAAATATTCACGCGGGTACTCGACTGGGATGCGGTAGGGCACCTTCGCCTCCTCGACAGCGAGGGGCGCGAGCTTGAGAACCCCTAAGGACGGGGAGCGGAGTGGGCCGCGTCACCCAGCGCGGAAGTAAACCGCCAAGCGTCCGACACCACCGTCGTCAGGTCCGAGAGTTTCGGCTCCCAACCCAGTTCAGCGATGGCCTTCGCACTCGAGGCGATGAGCACTGCAGGGTCACCGGCGCGCCGAGGAGCCTCGATTGCAGGGATCTCTGCTCCGGTGACCTCCCGGCAGGTGTCGATGACCTCCCGGACGCTGAACCCATCACCGCTACCGAGATTGAAGATCCGGTGCTCGCCGGCCACGTTGGAGGTTGCGGCCAGCACGTGGGCGTCCGCGAGGTCCTTGATATGGATGTAGTCGCGCACCGCGGTGCCGTCCTTGGTAGGCCAATCGGAGCCGAAGATACTGATCGACTCACGGTGCCCCAGAGCGACCTGCAGGACGATGGGGATCAGGTGGGTCTCCACCTCGCGGTTTTCACCGAACTGCTGATAGGCACCCGCGACGTTGAAGTAGCGCAGGCTCGTTGCCGCCAGATCGTAGGCCTTGGCGTAGGAGGTGAGCATGTAGTCGATCGTCAGCTTCGAGGCACCGTAGGGGTTCGTCGGGGCCGTGGGCATATCCTCCGTGATCGGCACCTGTTCCGGTTCGCCGTAGCAGGCGGCGGTGGAGGAGAAGACGATGTTCTTCACACCCGCTTCGCGCATCGCGTCCAGCAGTGTGAGGGTCGTGACGACATTGTGGTGCCAGTAGGCATCCGGCTGCTCCACGGATTCGCCCACGAGCGATCGAGCAGCAAAGTGAAACACGGCGGCGAAATCGCCATCCGCCAAAACCTCGCTGGCCACATCGGCAATGTCTCCTTCCACAAAGTTCGCCTTGGGGTGGATCGCGGACCGATTGCCGGTGCTCAGATTATCCACGACGGTGACGTGGAACCCATTTTCGATGAGGACAGCGGTGCACACGCTGCCCACGTAGCCCGCGCCACCGGTGACGAGGACGTTGCTGCCAGGTTCAATTGCGTTGTGTTCAGTCACTGTGGGGGCTTTCTTCAATAGAAGGAACGCGAGGTGTGAGGGGCCGCCGGACCCCAAAAATGGTTAAACGTCTGAGACGCTGCGGACGCGGACAGCGTGCGCCAACTCGCTGGGGATGGCGACCTCGGCAGAGCCGATACGCAGAATAAGGTGATCCTCAGCCGGAATCACAGTGACCGTGACACCCGGGAGAATGCCAGCCTTGCGCAGCCGCTTCATCAACGAGCCCTCGACCTGGACAATCTCGTTGAAGCTGGCGACCACGGCCTCATGCTCCTCACCGGCGGCAAGGTCGGCGGCACGAACCGAATTCGGATCCTCCGCCACCGCCGTCTGGGAAAAATCCGTGCTGTCCGCTGCCTGCTCGGTGAGGAAATTCAGCCCCGGGATAGGGTTGCCGAAGGGGGAGGTGTCGTGCTCATCGAGAACCTCGACCAGGCGCTGTTCGACCTCGTCACTCATGACGTGCTCCCACCGGCAGGCTTCGTCGTGGACCTTGTCCCACGGCAGCCCGATGACGTCGGTCAACAGACGCTCCGCGAGGCGGTGCTTGCGCATGACAGCGGTCGCGAGTGCCCGGCCCTCAGCGGAGAGCTTCAGGGAGCGGTCCTTCTCAACAGAGAGCAGACCATCGCGCTCCATGCGGGCCACCGTCTGGCTTACCGTCGGGCCGGACTGCTCAAGCCGTTCGGCGATCCGGGCGCGCAGCGGCGGGATGCCCTCTTCCTCGAGCTCGTAAATCGTCCGGAGGTACATCTCCGTTGTGTCTACTAGATCGCGCACCCTACTGGCCCTTTCTCACCTTTCGAGCTGATGGAAGCCTCGAAAAAATCAACGCCTCAACCATACATCCCCGATCCAGGGGAGTGGCGCACTATACCGCGTATTCGCGGAGTTTGTCCGCGCGCTGGCCCTCCCGCAGCTTCGCCATGACCTCGCGCTCGATCTGGCGCACCCGCTCACGGGAAAGACCGAACTGACGACCGATCTGGTCCAACGTCCGGGGAAGGCCATCATCTAGTCCATAGCGCAGGGTGATGACATCCTGCTCTCGCTGCTCCAAAGTCGCCAGGACGGAGCGGATATCGGAGTGGCGCAGGCTGGCGACAACAGCAGCCTCGGCATCCTCCGCCTCAGAGTCCTCGATGAAGTCGCCCAGCGGGGCTTCCTCGTCGGTGCCGACCGGCATGTCGAGGCTCACCGGGTCGCGGGACTGCTTCATCAGCATCTCGATCCGATCCTCCGGGATCCCCGACTCTTCAGCCAGCTCCTCGTACGTCGCCTCACGACCCAGGTGCTGGTACATTTCGCGCTTGATGCGGGAGAGCTTATTAACCTGCTCCACCAGGTGAACCGGCAGGCGAATAGTGCGCGACTGGTCGGCCATACCGCGGGTGATGGCCTGACGGATCCACCAGGTGGCATAGGTGGAAAACTTGAAGCCCTTCTTGTAATCGAACTTCTCCATCGCGCGGATCAGACCCAGGTTGCCCTCCTGGATCAGGTCCAGCAGAGGCATGCCACGGCCGGTATAGCGCTTGGCCAACGAGACCACGAGACGCAGATTCGCCTCCAGCAGGTGAGTGCGTGCGGCCTTGCCCTCACGGGCGAGAATCTTCACATCGCGCTTCTTCGCACGCGTCAATGGCTCGCCACTCTTGAGCAGCTGCTCCGCATACAGCCCAGCCTCGATGCGTTGGGAAAGTTCAACCTCGTCCTCAGCAGTCAGAAGGGCAGTCTTGCCAATGCCGTTGAGATACACCCGGACGAGGTCGGCCGAAGGGTTTTCGTTATTGCCTCGGCGCCGACGGCGGTCAGTATTCTGCTCCTGCTGCGAAGAATCGTCCTTCGTAGACGTCGCGGGGGCAGAATCGCTGCCGTTGGTGGACTTGCTCATGCAGTTCGGTCTCCTCTTGAGCTCACGATGGGCATCCGACGGGGCGCTATTTTTGAGGCGCTAATACTACCAACGGCCGAGGTCCGGGTTTTGTTCCCAGACCCAGGTTCACCGTCGGGGCGAGGAATGCGTACACCCCACAAACGGGGGCTACTCACCCCACGCTTCGCCGACCTAACACTCAACCAGCACGGTATAAGGGCCCTCGTTCACGGAGCTGACCTGCATATCCGCCCCAAACTCGCCAGTTTCAACATGGATCCCACGGTTCCGGAGCCCGTGGACGATCTTCTCAATCACCGGCTCAGCAGCCGGACCCGGCATCGCCTCCGACCAGCTGGGGCGCCGACCCCGCTTCGTTTTACCCATCAGGGTGAACTGGCTAACCACCAGCACGGAACCGCCCACCTCCTCAACCGACAGGTCCCGTTGGCCACCCCACGGCTCACCCGAGGCGGGGAACAACCGAAGCTCGGCGATCTTGCGCACCATCGTCTCCCACGCGTCGGCGTCGTCGTCCCTACCGCTGCCGATGAGCGCAAGCAACGCCGGACCGGAGACCTCACCGACTCGACGGACCTCACCGGAATCATCCCGGACGTCGACGCTGGCCTGACTCACCGTGCTGATAACTGCCTTCATGATCCTCCACTTACCTTTCTGCCCAGTCGACCAGACTGCTCGGCAATACGATGCCGTGACGAACGAGGTCGACGATGATCCCCAGCATCCTCTCCATCAGGACCTCCTCATAATCAACGTGCGACTCGTCTTCGGAAGGCCCCGTCACAGCCGCATAAAGCCCCAGCACATCTTCCAGGGCCAACCCCTCCGGATTCAGACCGGCGAGGATGGACTCCACCGCGGCGTCGATCTCATGCGTCCAAGCCGGACCATCTGTCCGAGCCAGGCGGAGAGATAGTTCCCGGAAACCCTGGCCGGCCTCCGCATCGGCCTGCCGCACCAACTCGGTGGCCACCCCAGGACGAACGGCAAAACGCTCGGCCAGGACATCCTCGGCGGATACGTCGGCCAGCCACTGACTGCGGATGAACCACTCAGCCACCTCCGCGCCCAGCGGGCTGCCCGGCACCATGGTGTCGGGCAGCTGTTCTACGGTGACCTCAGTGGAGCCATCGATAGCTCGAAGGTGCGCAAAACCCAGCGCAATATGGCTCACACCGTTGTCAGCCAGGTAGTGAAGCCACTGCCCGGCCTTCCTCCGCCCCTCTGGGGATCGTGGGTCGATCCCTTCGTCGCTCAGCCACGTCGTCACATAGGTCTCCGGGTCCACATACTCCCGCACCAAGCCGTAGGCACGCACCCCTTCCGCCGGCAGCCAACGCCCCATCTTCGACGCCACCGAATCCTCAGCAGACACCGCCCAAGAACACAGAATATGCGCCGTTCCGCCGGGCGCGAGGTGCTCAGGAGCACGAGAGACGACCAGCTCGGTCGCACGGTCCAAGCCCAGCCCAGAATCACGGTAGACATGTCCGACCTCCGGGGGTTGGACCACAAAAGGCGGATTGGACACGATGAGATCGAAGCGCTCACCCGCCACTGGCTCGAACCAGGAGCCCTCCCGCCACTCGATGCAGCTCTCGGGAGCTGCCACACCTGTAGATAGCTGACCCTGGGCCTGTGCAAGCTGCGTGCCATTGATGGCGGCGAAGTCCAACGCCCGGCCACTAATATCCGTTCCCACCACGTGCGCCTCAGGGTAGGCCAATTGCAAGGCCAAGCTCAGCGCCCCACCACCGCAACCCAGGTCGAGGATCCGCCTCGGGGACGGCAGCCACGGATTGTCCGCCGGCGGGATGGCTCGAAGCAGCGACCGGGGAGCGTTACCCAGGCCCGGTACGTGATCATCCGGGGTGGGTTCCTGCGGCCACAGGCCAGCATCCGGATCCGACGCGAGCAAGAATTCGCCGCCAAGGCTGGGTGCATCGCCATCCGCACCACCGAACAAGTGTGGGAAGGAATAAGGGCGGATATCCACCCGCAGCTGCAACTCATCCGCACTGCCGGGCAGGGATGCGATCAAGCGGGCGTCGATGGCGCGCCGGGTGAGGTCAGTGCCGATGAGTTCCTGCCACCTCGCCCGGGTTGCTGGTTCCCGTAAGACGAAGAGCTCCACCAGTTCGGCTGCGCCTGTGTCGCGATTGGAGTGGCCCCGGCTATAGCTGCGGACTGAGCGCAGCGCTCCGGCTGGGTTGGCAAGGTTGAGGGAGCGAAGGCCGGCCTCGCCCAGGACGTCCTCGAGCAGGGTAGTGCTGAGACCGCGCTCACGGGAAGCGGCGAGAAGGCTGCTGAGGGCCTCGCGGGCGGGCTGGGAAGTGAGCTGCATGCTGGAAGGTTGGGTTGTCACTGTGGGGATTGCCTTCTTTTCTCGGTCGTGGTTGGGAAACTGGCTCTGCATGCCGCCGGGAAATCACTGTTCTTTTTATGGGCGCTGGGGCAGTGGCATGCTGCACGTCCACCCTGATGATGGCCGAGCTAGTCTTCTGACTTGTGGTCAATGACGGGGTGGCGGCCGGCAGAGTCTACGTGGCTGGGCTCCAGCTGTCGCTGCGGGCTCGTCGCCTGGGAGAGCTGAGAATTGGCCAGTGCCTCCCGGTTCGCCCGCACGAGGCCGGGCTTGTAGACCTTTTCCGACTCCTTGGTGGCCTCTCCCGACTCGTTGGCGAGCATGACCGCAACCCAGGGCAGCGGAACACTGATGAACGCCACCACCGCGCCCAGCATGAGGTTATTGGTGACCCACAGCAGGATCACGGCCAAGACAAGCACCGGGATGCGGGCGATCTGGAGCCCCAAATATAGGCGACGCCGGTGGTGCCAGTCCTCCAGCTGCGACTTCTTTGCGTCGGTGATCCGGTCAACCCGCTTGCCAGGACGGCGGAAACGGCGCGCTCCGGTGGCCGAAGTGCCCCGGGTACGACCGGCACGTTTCTCTGCTGCTGACATACCGTCTACGGTAGTACGAGAGTCAATTGTGGGAAGCCCCCAGGGGCAAGATGGAGGATTGTGAGCGCCACGAGCACCAGCACGCTGGAACGTCCGAAGGTTGATGAGCGGGAGCAGACTCAGGACGACACCCCAAAGTTTTTCCACTACGTCAAGAAGGACCAGATCGTGGAGTCGGCGGTCATGGGCCGATTGGTGGTTGCACTGTGCGGTGAAACCTTCCCGGTGACGAAGCAGGCAAAACCGGGTTCCCCGGTGTGCCCGGAGTGCGAGGAAATTTACCAGAGCCTGCGTAAGAAGTAGGTCCGATACAAGGTGAAAAGAACCCTCCGTGCCTGGCAGCAGGAGGCCCTGGACCTCTATCAGGAGCAGCAGCCGCGGGATTTCCTGGCGGTTGCAACCCCGGGTGCCGGTAAGACCACCTTCGCCCTGACGCTGGCGTCGATGTTGCTGGAGAAGCGCGTTGTCCAGCGACTCGTCATCGTGGTTCCCACCGAGCACTTGAAGGTCCAGTGGGCGCTCTCCGCCGCTGCCATGGGGATTGCCCTCGACGCCGAGTTTTCTAACTCCTCGCCATTCAACAACGCCTTCGACGGCGTGGCCGTGACCTATGCCCAGGTTGGTATGAAGCCCACCAAGCACTATCAGGTGGCCACAGCTCAGAAGACCCTAGTGATCCTCGATGAGATCCACCACGCGGGTGACGCGAAGAGTTGGGGAGACGGCGTGCGCTTGGCCTATGCCCACGCTGAGCGCCGGCTGGCGCTGACCGGTACCCCGTTCCGCTCCGATGACGCCCAGATCCCTTTCGTGGACTATATCGAGGTCCCGGGCACCGACGGTGCGCTGGAGTCTCGAGCGGACTACACCTACGGATACTCGGAGGCGCTTCGCGACGGCGTGGTCCGGCCGGTGGTCTTCATGGCCTACTCCGGCCACGCCCGGTGGCGTTCCAGCGCGGGCGAGGAGTTCGAGGCCCGGTTGGGTGAGACCCTCACTCCGGAACAGACCGCCCGCGCGTGGCGGACGGCGCTGGACCCGAAGGGGGAGTGGATCCCCGCGGTACTGAAGGCTGCTCACACTCGCCTGCTGAAGCTGCGCACCCACATCCCGGATGCTGGCGGTCTGGTCATCGCGACCGATAAGACGACTGCCCGCGCCTACGCCAAGATCCTGTCGACGATCAGCAGCACTCCGGTTACCGTCGTCCTTTCCGATGAGGTCGGTGCCTCCGACCGCATTAAGGAATTCTCCGCCAGCCAGGATGAATGGATGGTTGCGGTGCGCATGGTCTCGGAGGGTGTGGACGTGCCCCGCTTAGCGGTGGGTGTTTATGCCACGAGCGCGGCGACTCCGCTGTTCTTCGCCCAGGCAATCGGCCGCTTCGTGCGCTCCCGCCGCAAGGGTGAGTCCGCCAGCGTGTTCCTGCCCAGCGTGCCGGTGCTGTTGGATCTGGCGTCCAAGCTGGAAAAGCAGCGCAACCACGTGCTTGGCGTTCCTAAGAAGGACGAGGAAGGCTGGGACGATGAGCTGCTGGCTCAGGCTAACCGCGAGGAGAACGAGCCAGATGAGCTGACGACCTACGAGTCCATCGGTGCGGAGGCCGAACTGGATTCTTTGATTTACGACGGCTCGACCTACGGTACGACCACTCTGGCCGGTTCCGCGGAGGAACAGGATTATCTGGGTCTACCAGGCTTGTTGGACGCGGAACAGATGCGCACCCTGTTGCAGCAGCGACAGGCCGACCAGGTCGAGGCACGAGCCCGAGAAGCCGAGGAGCGTAAGCGCCGGGAGGCCGAAGCACGACGCAACGGTAGTGCTGCCGGTGGAATGAGCGGCGCGGAGGCGCACCGTCGCCGGGTGGCCAGCGAGGAGCTGCCGGCGTTGCGCAAGGAGCTCAACGCGCTCGTGAACATGACGGCGGCACGGACCGGTAGACCACAGGGGTCGATCCACAACGAGGCTCGCCGCAACTGTGGTGGACCTCCGACCGCGTTGTGCACCGCTGAGCAGCTGCGAGACCGTATCGCCTACCTGCGCGACTGGTAGGCTGTGCCCTCATGCCGGGTACACCGCAGCCCGGGTCAGGGATATGAGAAAAATTCCGAGAAAGGATCGTTGAGGCGAGATGGCGAAGAAGAATCCAGCTGGTGGCCAGCCGGCCGTACAGCCCCGCGCGCCCCAGGTAGCCAGCCGGATGTCGCTGGCCGCGCTGATCCTGGGTGTGCTCGCCCTACCGGCGGGCCTGCTCCCGCTGATCGGCATCTTTGTGGCGATGATCGCGCTGGTGGTGGCGATCATCGCGTTGGTCCGCGCGAACCGCCACGCCACGGCGCGAACCTACCCCATCGTGGGGCTCGTGCTCGCAATTCTCGCGATGGGCCTTGCACTGATCACAACGAAGGTAGCTACCGAGTTTCCGGAGCAGTGCCAGGGACTCAGCGACGACAAGCTAACCCAATGCGTCAAGGAGCACCGAGGAAACTAGCTCCACGCTGGTTGGTGTTGTGGTTGCCGAAAAAGAACGCTCCTCGAACAAGGGGCAGATAACGAGAAAACAACCGCCGGGACACCCGGCGGTTGTTTTGCTTTTCCGGCTCCGCATAAGCCGGTTAGACGTGCGCTTTAGTCCAAGTAGTCCCGCAGAACCTGGGAGCGGGATGGGTGGCGCAGCTTGGACATCGTCTTCGACTCGATCTGGCGGATGCGCTCACGGGTCACACCGTAAACCTGTCCGATCTCGTCCAGGGTGCGCGGCATGCCATCGGTCAGACCGAAGCGGAGCTTTACCACGCCGGCCTCACGCTCGGAGAGGGTATGCAAGACGTCCTGCAGCTGGTCCTGCAGCAGTGTGAAGGACACCGCGTCCACGGCGATGACAGCTTCGGAGTCCTCGATGAAGTCTCCCAGCTGGGAATCGCCCTCGTCGCCGATGGTCTGATCCAGGGAGATTGGCTCGCGGGCGTACTGCTGGATCTCCAGCACCTTGTCGACCGTGATGTCCATCTCGCGGGCTAGCTCTTCTGGCGTCGGCTCTCGGCCCAGGTCCTGCAGCAGCTCGCGCTGAATGCGACCGAGCTTGTTGATGACTTCCACCATGTGAACCGGGATGCGGATCGTGCGTGCCTGGTCAGCCATCGCACGCGTGATCGCTTGGCGGATCCACCAGGTGGCGTAGGTGGAGAACTTATATCCCTTGGAATAGTCGAACTTCTCCACCGCACGGATCAGGCCCAGGTTGCCCTCCTGGATCAGGTCCAGGAAGGCCATGCCGCGCCCGGTGTAGCGCTTGGCCAGCGAGACCACGAGGCGCAGGTTTGCCTCCAGCAGGTGGTTCTTTGCCTTGCGGCCGTCTCGGTCAATCTCGCGCAGGTCGCGGCGGTTCATTGGGGAGAGGCGCTCACCGGACTCCTTGATCTGCTTGAGCCGGTAGTTTGCGTACAGGCCAGCCTCGATGCGCTTTGCCAGCGAGACCTCCTGCTCCGCGTTCAGCAGGGCGACCTTACCGATCTGCTTCAGATAGGCGCGGACGGAGTCTGCAGATGCGGTGAGGGCAGCGTCGCGGCGGGCCTGGCGCAGAGCGGCGGACTCGTCCTCGTCCCACACGCTGTCGTCGCGTCCGTCCTTGGAGGTCGAGGACTCCTCTTCGTCGTCCTCGTCTTCTTCCTCCTCGTCGGCGTCCTCATCCTCATCCTCGAGGTCGTCGCCGAGGTCGTCATCGAGATCCTCGTCCAGGTCCTCGTTGATGTCCTCCAGATCCGGCTCGACATCGTGATCGAACTCTTCGTCGACGTCCTCCGGATCCTCGTTGGCGGTGATCTCGGCGTCCTTGCTCTTCGCTTCGAGCTGTTCCTGCGTCTTCGCAGCAGCCGTCGCCTTGGTAGCCTTCCGTGCGGTCTTCTTGGCAGCCTTCTTGGCGGTCTTTTTCGCCGTCTTTTTAGCGGTCTTCTTGGCGGTCTTTTTCGCCGTCTTCTTCGCGACCTTGCGGGTGGCCTTCTTAGCCGCCTTCTTCGCCGTCTTCTTCGCGATCTTCTTTGGCTCCTCGACTGCATCTTCAGACGCAGACGCTGCTACGTCTGCTGCGTCTGTTGCGGCAGCTGCGGACGCCGTCTTCTTCGCGGCAGTGGCGCTTGTTACCTTGCGGGCCGTGCGCTTGACTGCCTTGCGAGCCGTCTTCTTGGCGACTTTCCGTGCAGCAGTGCCAGTCGTCCCGCTTGCGTCCTGGACGCTATCACCGCTGGTGGTTGAGTCTTGAGAAGCCACAGAAGCCCTTTCGGTCGGGGATTGTTGCAACGTACGGCTGTGGCCGCCGGGCAAAGCCGGCGACCTCGTTGTACGTTTAGGAAGGTTCCCCGCTCGGGGTGTCCCTACCAGTCGCTATCCAAACTACGTTTGCTCGCCGATTCCTGGTGGATAGCGACCAGGAATTGACGCATTTTGTTCTACTCGCCAGCATACGTCCGCCAACGAATTCGTGTCGGTGACGTCAGTCCGACCCGGCCTGCAGGGCGGTGTTCTGCTGCGGAGTAGTTTCTCTGAGCAGCCGGAATGCTGCTCCTGGCGCCCAAGCGCCCAACGGCCGACCATTATAGCCAAGCTTTATTGCTCATGCCGGTTAGGGGCGTAGCCCCCAAGAAGCGGCGAGTCCCGCCCCAATGACGCCCGCGCTGTTGAAGTGTCGCGCGATGCTCACACGGACCGAAGGCTCTTCGAGCTCAAGCTTGGGCAACCACCGGTCTGATTCGGCGGAGATCCCGCCGCCGAGGATCAGCTCCTGGGGCCGCAGCAACGCGACATAGGTGTTGAGCACCGTGCTCACCCGGGCTGCCCACTCGGGGAAAGAAAGGTGCTGCCGAGCCTTCACCGCCGCCGAGGCCCAATGCTCTGCAGCGCTGGGGGAGCCGTCGTCCGTCAACACGGTTAGGTGCCCCAGCTCGGTATTGGGGTACAACCTGCTTCCGCGGAAGAGAGCAGAGCCGATCCCTGTGCCAAAGGTCAGGAAGAGCCGACTGTATTCCGGGTCAGCAGCCTCGCCGGCGGCGCACGGGCCGCATTCAGAAATGCCGGCAGCGTCGGCGTCGTTGAGGAAGAACCACTCTACCTGGAGGGCGGAACGATCCGACGGGCCGTACGACAACGCCTTCCTCAGGGCGTCGTCGAACACCGCGGCGGGTCGGGTACCGATCCAGGAATGCGCGATATTCGCTGCGGTGCGTGCCTGCTGGTTGGCTACCACGCTGGGAATGGCTACGCCGATCCGGAGGTTCTGAACCCTGCTGAGGGAAGATGCCCCGGGGAGGCCCGTGCCAAGTTCTTGGGCGAGTACCTGTGTTGCGAGGGTCGCGACGGCACCCGCGACGGCTTCTGGGGTTGCTGGTTGGGGAGTGGGGGCGGTGAATCTTTCCCCAACGAGACAGTGGTTGCGGGTGTCGACGAAGCCCGCCTTGATTGCGGAGCCTCCGACGTCGACGCCCACGGTGATGCCCGCCCATTCAGCGCTATTCGCCTGCTCGGTGCTCATGGGTCTGAATGCTACACATCAGTGGTATCTGTGGAGGCATGACCGAGACCTTGTTGCTTGATAAATCCACCACTAACTATGTCCCCGAGGAGATCCCGGGCGCAGCGAACGTACGCGAGCTGCAGGCTGCTGCTGAATATGTTGCCGCACGCGCTGCCGCCTTGGTGCTGCGCATCCGCCGGGAACGCACTGAAGGTGAGGCGGTGGCGGGCTCCGTCATCGAGCTGATGGGTTCGGCGATGCCGGTGGCGCAGACCAAGTCTTCCGCAGTCGACCCTGTTACCGAAGCGGATCGTGCCGCGGAGAATTTTATCCGCGAGTGGCTGCACGCCCAGTTCCCGCAGGCCACCGTCGTCGGCGAGGAGGAAGGGGCGGATGACCCTGCCCCCGATTCCAGCCTCGCTGAGGCAGCTGGGGCACGGCTGGAGTGGATCGTCGATCCGATCGACGGCACCGTCAACTTCGTCTACGGGATTCCTGCTTTTTCGGTGTCGGTGGCTGCTGCCTTCAACGGAGTGCCGGTGGCCGGTGCGGTTGTGGACGCTGCCCACAGCCACGTTTTTGGGGCCTGTGTCGGTGGCCCAGCGACTGTCGCCCCCATTGATTTGAAGGGCGAGGGAGTAGTCGTCGGTGAGCATAAGAATATTAGCCGACAGGAAGGACGGAAGGACGCTGCGCAGGCACTCGTAGCGACCGGCTTTTCCTATGACGCCGAGCGCCGTCAGCGGCAGGCACACGTGTTGGGAAACGTCCTGCCCCACGTGCGAGACATCCGACGCTTGGGCTCCGCCGCACTCGACCTCTGCATGGTGGCTAGCGGTCAGGTGGATGGCTACTACGAGCACGGGCTTAACGGCTGGGACTACGCTGCCGGCGCGTTGATTGCTGCTCGAGCGGGAGCGACCGTTGTTATCCCCACGCTTGACTACACGGCGGAGAGCGGATTGCCCATCATCGCAGGCGTACCGGGGGTGCAGGAAGAACTCGAAAAAATGCTGTTGAGCCAGGGTGCAGGGGGTAGCATCGAGCAGCTTTCTTTGCCATGAGTAGGGGGGAGGTGACAAGTATGCACCTCATGGCCTAATATCCGCCTTCAGCACGCATGAGGCGCCCTCAAATAAGCGCCGAATGGCTGCCGCGAAGAATGGGCTTGTGACCCTTAAGGCGGCAGGTGGCGGGGATCCCGCCCAATAATCAATGAGCATCATCCGAGGAGTGTGGGAGGACAACGATGGCCACGGACTACGATGCACCGCGGCGGAGCGCTGAGGAAGAGCTGGAGACTGACTCTCTCGAAGGCCTGAAGGCCGCAGAGAAGGCAGAGCCAGCGATCTCGGACACCGATGATGGCGAAATTGTGGAGCCCTTCGAATTGCCGATGGAGGAAGTCTCCGGGGAGGAGCTATCCACCACGGTTACGCCGAAGCAGAACGACGAGTTCACCTGCTCCGAGTGCTTCCTCGTCCAGCACCGAAGCCGTGTTGGTGAGAAGCTCAGCGATACCGAGTTTATCTGTGTCGACTGCGTTTAAGGCATAAAGGGACCCGGCCTGCGGGGAAAGCTGAGCAGGCCGGGTATGCGGAGGCGCTGGGATCCCTTAGTAAATGGGCCTTCCCAGCGCCTCCAGCAGTTTCTGGGGGTTCTTGCTGGAGACTAGCCAGTACGGGGTGGGGTCCAGTGGATCATCGAGCACGAGCATCGCCATCGTAGGAATCCACCCCTTGTGAATAACGAAGGCCGCAGGGTCGAGCTGGCGACCTAACGCAGCCTGCTTCGCGGTGGGTGGGATGACCAGCGTGCGGTCGACTACGGAGGCGGGGAGTTGTGCGTCGCCCGCGCGGATAATTCTTTCACCCTGGGAGTTCTCGAACACCTCGATCTTTGTGCGGGATAGTGCGATAAGCCCCCACGCCGCAGGGGCAGCCGCGATCACCCCGGCGACGAGCAACCACCACCAGTCGCGCCCCATTTGCGCCTGCCAGGCGATGATGGCGACCACGCCGATGGCAGCGAGCCACCAGGACAGCGGTACCCGCTGGGACTCGCTGTACAGCACCCGCGTTCCGGCCGCCTCGCCGGGCCTCGCCGGTGGTGGGGTCGATGCTCCGTTCGCAGCGTCCATGACTCGCAGAGTGCTCCTCGTCTACCTGTGCTTCTTTACCCAGGCTCTGCCGCGCAGGCGCATACGTGCCGCGCCGAGCCTTTATTGGGTGGCATTTACCGGCCACCATCATACCCACACACCAGCGGGTTCTTCGAAGCCGCCGCTGCTCCCAGCACACGGGAGCTATTCGTGCATTGGGTCCAAAAAGGTGAAGTGGCGACCTTGTAGAGTGGAGCCTCATGAGCAGTCCGTTGGAAATTTTTCAGATTGACCCATCTCTCCCGCTCCCGAACCGGGCACACCCCGAAGACGCGGGCATCGATCTCTACTCTGCCGAGGACATCACCTTGAAGCCGGGGCAGCGCAGTCTGGTGGGTACGGGAATCGCCATGGCGGTGCCGGTTGGCAAGGTCGGCTTGGTGCACCCGCGTAGTGGACTGGCGGTAAAGAAGGGGCTGTCGATCGTTAACGCGCCCGGCACAATCGATGCTGGGTACCGCGGGGAGGTCAAGGTCAATCTGATCAACCTTGACCCCGAAGAGACAATCAACATCAGCCGCGGCGAACGCATCGCGCAGGTGCTGATTCAGAACGTCAGCCTCTGCGAGGTCGTCACGGTGGACAGCATCGACCAACTCGGGGAAACCACCCGAGGAAGCGGTGGCCACGGCTCCACCGGTACACGCTGAGACGTGGTCGGGCAGTCGAATCAGATAGTCGATTAAATTTAGTTACTAGCATTTAAAGACCAGCGGTGACACAGGCGAGCCTCTCATTAGTGAGTGCGGAAGGACAGTTGTTAAAAATGTGGCCCTTTTCTAAGAAGAAGAACGAGCCCAGTGGTGTAGAACCAAGCACACCTCATAGCCAGGCCGAGCAGGAGGTCCCAGGCGCGGCTGACGGTGCTGCGGCCGGCCCAACGGAAAATGAGCACCCCGTGCAGGGTGAGGATTTCGGCCCCTTCGACGGGGACACGCTGGACTACCGCGAATACAATTTCAGCGATTTCGCCAAGGGCGGGCTCGACCTGGGGTCCATGATGATTCCGGTTCCGCACGAGGCCGAGGTGCAAGTGGAAATGGGTGACGATGGCCCGCAAATGCTCCACATTCTCACCCCCTTCGGCCGGGTCACACCGGTCGCTTTCGCCGCCCCAACCACCGGCGAACTCTGGGATAACACGGTGCCGACGCTCATCGAAGGCATGGCAGCTGACGGGCTGGAGGCAACCACCGAGGAAGGGCCATGGGGCGCCGAGATCGTTGCCCAGTCCGGCGACGGCACACTTCGGGTTATTGGGGCCACGGGCCCGCGATGGATGCTGCGGATGACCCTCGCCGGACCACAGGAATCGGCTGAGCAGATGGCCGCCTTGGGGCGCGAGATTATCGCCCGCACTTTCGTCGTTCGAGGCACTGACCCGATCCCTGCCGGCGATCCGTTGCCGGTTCAGCTCCCGCAGGCCATGGTTGAGGAACTGGCACGACACCTGCAGGAAAAGCAGAACACCCCGGCGCAGCCGCAAATGCCCAACAAGGATGGCAATGACTAGCCCGGAAACTATCACTCTGGATCTGGACCAGCCTGGCCACCGCGGCGTAGTCATCGGCCAGCACGATGGTCAGATCGTCTTCGTCCGTGGCGGACTGCCCGGGGAGAAAGGTGTCGAGGTTGCACTGGACGCAGCGAAAAAGAATGGCAAACAAAGATTCCGCACGGGTGAAGCACTGACTATTGACCAGCCGAGCCCGCACCGCGTGCCAGGTCAGTGCGACGCCGCAGCTGTAGGAGCGGGTTGCTGCGACCTCGACTTCGTTGATGCCGAGGGCTCGCTGGACTTTAAGCAGGCGGTAGTCATCGACCAGTTCCGCCGCCTCGGCAAGTTCGAACTGCCGCAGGCTTTCCTCGATGCTCATGTCCGTGCGGCAAGCCTGTGGCCTTTTACCCATTACCGCCACCGCGTGCGCCTCGGAGTCGACGCGGAAGGGCAAACTGGTCTGCGGAAACCTAAAAGCAACGATATCGTCCCGGTAGACGAGGTCGATTGCGCTCAGTGGCTGCCCGGGCTGGCGGACGGCGTTGCCAGTCTGAACCCAAGCCCAGGCAGCGAAGTCGTGGTTGGCGTCGGCCGCGACGGTAAGCGCTCTGTTGTGGAGCTTAAAAAGACCCGCCGGGGCCGGAAGCGCCGTGTACTCGACGGCGAAGGCGAGGTGACTCATTCGCACTTCGGCGTGACTTGGAAGGTGCCGGTGGATGCGTTCTGGCAATCCCACATCTCTGCCAGCGCCTATTACGCCCGCTGGGTTGCCGACCGGCTGAACGGTGATTTGCATACCGTGTGGGATCTTTATGGTGGCTGCGGGGCGTTGTCCGCCGGCCTGCTGGGCTCTGCGCGCAACATTGAGATCGTGGACGTCGCAAGCAGCGCAACACATGCTGGACGGGACGCCTTCGCGGCAGACCGGGAGTCTCGTGCTGAAGGGGCGGGTACGGCCGTACGTTTCCGCAGCAGCGACGTCGGCGCGTGGCTGGAGAAGCTCGACGAGGTCGCGGATCTGGACGCCGTCGTCCTCGACCCACCGCGTACGGGCGCGGGGGCGGACGTCATTCAGAACGTCGCGCAGCACCGCCCACCGCGGGTGATTCACATCGGCTGCGATCCCGCCACGGCAGCCCGCGACGCGGGTATGTGGCGAGATGCGGGTTATGAGCTGCGTGAGATGGAGATCGTCGACGCCTTTGGGCTGACCCATCACGTCGAGACGTTGATGTACTTCGAGGCGGCGGGCGAATAACGCTGAAGGCGGTGTCCCCACTAGGATGGGGCGTGCACAAAGAATGTGGGATGGAGAGAAACTGAGTTCAATGGGAATCCTTGAAAATATTTCCTCACCAGCGGATCTGAAGTTGCTCGAAGAGGGCAAGCTTGATCAGCTGGCGCAGGAGATTCGGGAATTTTTGATTGAAAAAGTTTCCGCGACCGGCGGACACTTGGGGCCTAACCTCGGTGTCGTCGAGCTCACGATGGCGCTGCACCGCGTCTTCGACTCGCCGTCCGACCCTCTGATCTTCGACACGGGCCACCAGGCGTACGTCCACAAGATTTTGACGGGTCGTCGCGACCTCTTTGACACGCTGCGGCAGAAGGACGGCCTGTCGGGCTACCCCGACCGTGCGGAAAGCCCGCACGACTGGACTGAATCTTCCCACGCCTCGGCGTCCCTTTCTTATGCCGACGGACTGGCTAAGGCTTTCGAGCTCAGCGGTCAGACGCACCGTCACGTCGCAGCTGTCGTTGGCGATGGTGCTCTCACAGGCGGCATGTGTTGGGAAGCACTGAACAACATCGCCACCGGTAAGAAGCGCTCGATCGTCATCGTGGTCAATGACAATGGGCGTTCCTATTCGCCGACGATCGGCGGGTTGGCGGAGAACCTCGCTGCGCTGCGCCTGCAGCCCGCCTATGACAAGGTCATGGAGTCCGGGAAGAACACCCTTGGTCGCATGGGCTGGGTTGGGGACCGCGCGTTCCAGCTGATCTCCGGGCTCAAGGAAGGGGTCAAGCACTCTATCCTCCCGCAGGAAATGTTCTCCGATCTGGGGCTGAAGTACATCGGTCCGGTTGACGGTCACGATATTGGCCAGGTAGAAAACGCGTTGCGTTATGCGAAGGACTACGGTGGCCCCGTCATCGTCCACACGATCACCCACAAGGGCAAGGGCTTCGACCCGGCGGAGAACGACGAAGCCGATCAGATGCACGCCACGGGCGTGATCGACCCCGTCACGGGTGTGCCGAAGGAAGCCTCGAAGCCCGGCTGGACGCAGGTGTTTTCCTCGCACCTCATCGAGCGGGCGGGGGAGAGGGATGACGTCGTGGCCATCACCGCCGCGATGGCCGGCCCCACTGGCCTTGCTGAGTTTGGTGAGGTGTATCCGCAGCGCACCTTCGACGTCGGCATCGCAGAGCAGCATGCCGTGACCTCGGCCGCCGGACTTGCCCTCGGTGGCTTGCACCCGGTTGTTGCGGTGTATTCGACTTTCCTTAACCGAGCTTTCGACCAGATGCTGATGGACGTCGGCCTGCTTGGTCTGGGCGTGACTTTCGTGCTGGATCGCGCTGGAATCACCGGCCCGGATGGTGCTAGCCACAACGGTATGTGGGACATGTCTATCACCGGAATTGTGCCGGGGATCCATGTCGCCGCCCCGCGTGACGGAGCGCAACTGCGCCTGGCGCTGGACCGGTGCCTTGATGTTGACGACGCTCCCACCGTCGTTCGCTTCCCGAAGGGCAGCGTTCCGGCGGACATCTCCGCAGTGCGCCAGGAGTCGAGCTACGACGTCTTGTTTGAGCACAGCGCGGACGACGGCGACGGCGCGAAGAAACTGCTGGTGATTAACTACGGCGCTCTCGTGGGTCAATCCCGGGCGGCCGCAGAGGCAGCCAAGTCCAAGGGCTGGGAGGCCGCGGTTGTAGATCCGCACTGGGTCTATCCGGTTTCTGAACAGCTGGTTGAGCTTGCCAATGACGCTGACCTGGTTGTGACAGTCGAGGATAACGGTATTCACGGAGGAGCCGGTTCTGCACTGCAGGCGGCGTTGAGTGCCGCAGAGGTGGATACGCCGGTGCGTTTGCTCGCCGTGCCTCAGGAATACTTGGCACACGCTTCAAGGGGCGAAGTGCTCGAAGAGATCGGCCTTGACGTCGCGACCGTGGAACGTCGCGTGACTGGGTGGCTCGACCGCTTTTAGGGGGATTTAGCGGTTCCGAGTCCGCCCAAGTGCGGGGGAGCGGGTCCACCGGGTTTAGGGGGGGGTGCCCCCCCCTGTTCACCCGGTAATGGGGGTAATTAACAACGAGAATGTTGTGTAAATACCCTGTGAGATCAAATTAGGCTTGCCTATCTTCAGTCTCTTTGACAGTATCTAGGGGGACTTAGGGCAAGCTAACCTTGCTTGTTCGGTCATTTTTCGGAATAATACCGGCCGTACCTCGGTGCAGAGGCTGGCCGGGACGAACTAGGAAGAGCAAAAGATTGAAGATCTCCCACGCACTCGTTGCGGCAGCCGCCGGATTCTCCCTGATCCTCACGGGCTGCGCAGCCGAGAATAACTCCGCCGAGAATAACTCCGCTTCCAGCCAGCAGAATAACGCCGACCGCACTTACACTCTCGAGGCTGAAAACGGCACCATCGAGCTGGAGTCCGAGCCGAAGCGCATCGTCGTCCTCGACTATGCCTCCCTCGACACCCTGGCTGCGCTGGGGGAGAAGGATCGCGTCGTGTCCACCGCCAAGGCTGCCACCATGCCGAAGGCTGCAGAGGGGATCGAGGCTAACGCCGGCTCTCTGAAGGAGCCGGACATGGAGGCCATTGCCGCAGCGGATCCGGATCTGATCCTCATCGGCGGGCGTCAGGCGAAGATGCTCAAGGAGTTCGAGAAGATCGCCCCGACCGCGAACATGACGATCAACTATGACCACTACACGATCGATAGCAGCCTGGAGCGCGTCGAGGCCCTGGGCAAGCTCTTCGGCAAGGAGGCCGAAGCTAAGGAGAAGGCCGACGAGATCCGCGATCGCGTAAAGAAGATTGCCGACTCCGTTCCGGCTGATAAGAAGGAAGCCGCAGTCCTGATGACCAGCGGTGGCGAGATTAGCCTCTATGGTGCGGACTCCCGCTTCGGCCTGGTCTTCAACGACCTCGGCTTCACCCCGGCAGGAAACATTGACAGCGATAGCGCCCACGGTGAGAACGCTTCCTTCGAGCTGCTGAAGAAGATCAACCCGAAGACCATCTTCGTCATCGACCGCGACGCGGCCATCGGACAGGAAGGCCACTCCGCAAAGGCCACTCTCGACAACGAGCTGGTCAAGCAGACCGATGCGGCCAAGGAGGACCGGATCTACATGCTGAGCGGTGCTGACTGGTACCTCAACGGAGGCGGCATCGACGGCCTGAACACCATGCTCGACGATATCGAGCAGGCACTCTAAGAAAACAACAGCCGCGCCACGGGCATCCGGGGCGCGGTTCAATCACGTAACTGGCGAACGAGACGGTAGTAGGAGAGTAGCGAGCAGATGGGTACCAACGGTTCCGTGAGCACCCTGACGAGGCAAGATGGGGCCCCCTTGTCACACGCCCCGCAGACCTCGTACCGGGATCAGGTCGGTGCCCAGAGCGTCGCTATCGATGCCGTGGCAGGAAACAATCCCGCGGCAACCGCCGAGCCCACAGACCGGACAACGCCTCGTTCGCGCGGCCCCGTCTATGCCATCATCCTCGCGGGCGTTCTCGTGGTGCTCTCGCTGCTCAGCTTGATGCTGGGGGCAGCGGATGCGGACTCCTCGGTTGTTGCTGTTTCCCGCATTCCACGCACCCTCGCCGCCTTGCTGGCTGGATCCGCGCTAGCCATGGGCGGGCTGATCATGCAGCTGCTGGCGCGCAACCGTTTCGTCGAGGCTTCGACCGTCGGCTCCACGGAATCCGCGATGGCTGGACTGCTGGTCGTCGCGCTGTTGCTCCCAGGCGCCCCGATGTGGGCGAAGCTCGGAATGGCCAGCCTTACCGCGCTCATCGGCACGATCGGATTCCTGGTCATCGTGTCCCGAATCAAGGTGCGAACCGGCTTCACGGTCCCGCTGGTGGGCATCATTTACGGCGGCATTATTGGCGCTGCCACCACGTTCTTTGCATATTCCTTCGACCTGCTGCAGAGCCTCGGCGCGTGGCAGCTCGGATCCTTTGCAGGTGTGCTCCGCGGCCGCTACGAGCTCCTCTGGCTCGTCGCAGTGCTTGCACTTGCAGCCTATGTCCTCGCTGACCGGTTGACCTTGCTTGGCCTGGGGCACGACCTGGCGAAGGGCGTGGGCGTCCGCGTGAAGGTCGTCGAGTATTCCGCGATCGTCATCGTGGCTGTCATCGCGGCTGTCACCGTCACCGTCGTGGGAGCCATCCCGTTCATCGGACTGATCGTCCCCAACCTGGTTCGCGCACGCATTGGTGACAACGCGCGCAAGGCACTGCCTTGGGTCGCGGCCTGTGGCGCAGCCATGACGCTGGGCGGGGACATTTTGAGCCGCATCATCCGCTACCCGTACGAGATCCCAGTTGGGACCGTTCTTGGAGTGTTGGGTGCTGCTGTATTCATCTACGTCTTGATTCGTGGGGCTCGCATCCAGAGCTCTACGAAACCCAAGCTGTTCCGTCGCGCTCGTCGCGGCTAGCGATAAAAGGAAAGGTTAGCTTTTGCTGGGACGCGTGACGCACGCATCGAGCACGAAGCGGGATGATTCGAAGAGGCCACGGCGCACGTTCGTGGCGGTGTTCCTCATTACCGTGGCGCTGGTAGGCCTGTTCATCTTGTGGCAGCTCCCCCGCGCCTGGGCTTTTGTACTGCCGATGCGGTTGACCACCGTGGGCGCGCTCGCGGTGGCTGGGATTACCGCCGGCATTTCCACCGTGGTCTTTCACACACTGACCCGGAACCATATTTTGACCCCAGGCCTGATCGGTTTCGATTCAATTTATGTGCTGATCAACACGCTGATCGTCTTTTTCCTCGGCAGCAGTGCGCTCAGTGGCATGCACCCCATCGCCGGGTTCGTGCTGAATACGGTGATCATGGTCGTTTTCGCCCTGGTTGTATTCAGTCCACTGGTCACATCGAAGACGATGACCCTGGATGTGCTGCTGCTCATCGGTGTGGTGTGCGGGATCTTCTTTAGGTCGCTGGCAGGCCTTCTGCAGAAGATGATCGACCCCAATGAATACCAGGTGTTGCAGGACGCCTTCTTCGCATCCTTCACCGGTATCGACCGCCCGCTGCTGGTCTTTACGCTATTAGTGACGCTCGTTGTTTCCGCCTGGATTTGGCATAAACGCCATGTGCTAGATGTCATGGCGCTGGGACAAGAGACGTCTGTTGGCTTGGGCGTGGGGTACCGCAAGGAAAGCCTGCTCATGCTCGCCGCCATCACCGTCCTGGTCGCGGCCTCCACTGCGCTGGTCGGGCCGATCCTGTTCTTAGGGCTCATTGTCGCGCACCTGGCTTATCGGTCTACGGGTACGACCCGGCATACATGGACCCTCCCGGTTGCTGCCCTGTTCGGCGTTTCCTCCCTCGTGGGCGCTCAGTTTATTCTGGGGCAGATCTTTGACTACGGGACCACCGTCTCCGTGCTGATTGAATTTGTGGGCGGTATTTTGTTCCTGTTCCTGCTCTTGCGTAAGGAGAAACTCAAGTGATTGAGACCAAGCAACTCAGCAAACGCTATGGTGATTCGCTGGTTCTGGATCACGTGGACCTTCGTATTCCCGAGGGCGGAGTTACCAGCATCATCGGAGCTAACGGAGCAGGAAAGTCCACCCTGCTGACTGCCATCGCGCGGCTCATTGACGCCGATGGTGGTACCGCGGAGGTCGCAGGGATGGATGTTTACGCCACGGACACCCGCGAGCTGGCTAAAATTCTTGCGGTCCTGCGGCAGGAAAACCACACCTTGAGTCGCATCCGCGTGCGTGAGCTTGTCGCTTTCGGACGTTTCCCCCATTCCCGGGGGCGGCTGACAGCCGAGTGCGAAGCAGCCGTGGACGCGGCGATTGACATGATGGAGCTCGGGGAGATCGCCGATAAATTCATCGACGAACTGTCCGGCGGCCAGCGCCAGCGCGCCTTCGTTGCGATGGTGCTCGCCCAGGACACCGAATACATCCTGCTCGATGAGCCACTGAATAACCTCGACATGAAACACTCCGTGTCGATGATGCGCACGATTAAGGCCGCTGCCCACGAGCAGGGGCGTACCGTCGTCATCGTCATTCACGACATCAACATGGCCGCAGCGTTTTCCGACCGGCTGGTCGCGATGAAGAACGGGAAGGTCCACACTACGGGGACGCCGGAGGAAGTGATGACCGAGGAGACGCTCAGCAGCCTCTATGACTTCCCCGTTGAGGTCGAGCAGATTCACGGTCGCCCGACCGCCATCTACTACTAGAGGAATATCGGATAGAAACAACCCCGGCCTTGCAGGGACAACCTGCAGGGGCCGGGGTTGAGTATTTTTATTCGCTCCCGCTGTGGGCGCGCGCGGGCCGAGTGTGAGGTGAGGCTAGACGCGCGGCAGCTGCGAAACGCCCTCGGGTGGAAGGCCTGCGACGTTAGCCAACACATTTGCGAAGGCCTGGACATGACCTACCAGGTCGACGCCCGTCGCAGTCCAGGATGCGCGCATCTCCAGCTGGAAAGCGCGCGGTGGGCCACCGATTTCGCCATAACGCACGGAGGCGGTGGAGGTGACGGTGCCACCGAGGTCGGAATACTCGGCGCCCGGGCCTCCGAGTTCCTCGGTGAGCCAGTCCCACGCGACCTCGGGGAGTAGCGGGTCGGAGGCGACGTCGGCGTCCATGTCGGCTTGGATATAGGCGACCATGCGCATCTTGGCGCCCTGCCACGGTTCCTCGCCGTGCGGGTCGTGGAGGAGAATGAGTCGGCCGAAGGCATCCCCGGCGGCCACTGTGCCATCTGGCTCCTCTTGCGAGGCGATGCGGTCGGCTAGATCCACCTGGCTGATCTCAAGTCCGATCGCGTGGCTCAGCGGCGCGAGGTTACGAGGGGGCCGAATCTCCGCGATGGTGATGCCTGAGCGCAGGGGCGCCTCGGACATCGACTTCACGGCGTGCTCGAAATACTCCGGCGTCTGTTCCGGCTCCGACTCGGGGGTGCGGACGCCAAGCGCGGTCGCTCCCGGGCGCTGGTGATTGTCTTTCGCGTTGTTCAGCTCATTCACAATGTCTAAACCTAGCCTTTAAGGTTTTTGGTGGGGCGCGCCACGCCGTTGGACACCCAATAAGGCAGCCATCGCCACCTGCCGGTTATTTGCTAATAGCTGGCATAATGGGGGCCATGACTAATGAGTTGTTGACGCCTGATCTCGCTGCAGCCTCCGCTGCCCGACGCGCCGATGCGGACGCCCCGTATCTGGCAGCCGTGCGCGGCGACAAGCCATCCCGCCGCCCCGTGTGGATGATGCGCCAAGCCGGCCGCTCCTTGCCGGAATACCGGAAGGTTCGCGAGGGCATCCCAATGCTTGATTCTTGCTTCATGCCAGACCTGCTTGCCGAGATCACGATGCAGCCAGTTATTCGCCACGATGCCGACGCCGCGATTCTGTTCAGCGACATCGTGGTCCCACTGAAGGCCGCCGGGATGGACGTCGAGATCGTCGCTGGGCGCGGTCCAGTCATGGGGGAGGCGGTTCGAACCAGCGAACAGATCGCGAATATCCCGGATCTCGAGCCCGACCAGCTCGGCCCGATTGTGGAGGGCATCGAACAGATCCTCGAGCGCCTGCGTACGGACCAGGTTCTCATTGGCTTTGCTGGGGCTCCGTTCACGGTGGCTAGCTACCTGATCGAGGGTGGGCCGTCGAAGAATCATGAGGTCACCAAGGCGATGATGTACGCCGAGCCACAGTTGTGGCATGCGCTCATGGAGAAGCTCAGCCCGATGATCGCCCACTTCCTCCAGGCCCAAATTGAGGCCGGTGTTGACGCGATCCAGCTTTTCGACTCCTGGGCAGGCTTCCTCACCGCCCGCGACTACCGGGAATACGTCGCCCCGTATTCCCAGAAGATCCTCGACGCAGTGCGGCCGTACGGGATCCCAATGACTCACTTCGGTGTGGGCACTGGCGAGTTGCTGGTCGACCTGGCGAAGGTTGGCCCGGATGTGGTGGGAGTGGATTGGCGCGTGCCAATGAACGTCGCCGCGAAGCGGGTGCAGCAAGCGCTGCCAGACCAGACTCCGAAGGCATATCAGGGAAACCTCGACCCGGCTGTGCTCTTTGCAGGCCGTGACGTGATCCGCGAGCACGTGAAGCGGATCGCCGCCGAGGCTTACGAGGCCATCGAACTGGGCTACTCCCGCGGCCACATCTTTAACCTTGGTCACGGAGTGATGCCCCACACGGACGCCGACGCCATCACCGCAGCCTTCGAGGAGGTTCACAACTCATGACCACGGCGCGAAAGCCACGCATTGCCGTCATCGGTGGCGGGATCGCCGGAGTCAGCGCGGCCTGGCAGCTCCGCCAACAGCTGGGGGATCGCGCCCAGCTGATGCTTGCTGAGGCTTATGGGCGCCTGGGCGGGAAGTTGAAGACGGTGCGTTTTTCCACCGGCCCCGTGGATATGGGCGCGGAGGCATTCTTGAGCTTCGACCAGCAGTTCATGGAGCTGATCGACAAGCTGGGAATGAGTTCCGAGTTACGCACCCCCTCTACGGCACGCTCCTCCTTCCTGGTGGATGGCACATTCGTTGACATCCCGCGGGAGACCCTGATGGGCATTCCAGTCTCTGCCGACGTGGCATCCGAGGTGCTCAGCCCCGCGGAGGCAGCCCGGCTCGACGCCGAGCGGGACGGCCAGCCGATGACGTGGAACGCGGGTGATGACACCACCGTTGGCGCTCTGGTTGAGGCCCGGTTGGGCAAGGCCGTGGTGGATAAGCTGGTCTCGCCGCTACTGGGTGGGGTGTATTCCTGTAGCGCCTATGACCTCGGCGTGCGTGCCACCCTGCCACAGCTGGCGGAGGCATTGGATCGTGCAGGTGAGGGAGGTCAGGCTTTCTTCCTGCTCGACGTCGTGGAGGAGTTGCTCGCGAAGCGCCGGGCCACGGCGGTTGGTGGTGGGGGATCGCCATTCCGTTCCTTCGACAAGGGCTACCGCAGCCTGATCGAAGAGATGATGCGCCAAGCTGACCCTGAACTGATCCTGAACTCCGCTGTCGAGGAGCTCGGCAGGACGTCGGATGGCCGGTGGGTCATCGACCCACTGGGGACGGTGGACGCCGTCGTCGTCGCGACCTCTGCGCCAACCGCGTCGGTCATCTTGCAGGACGCTGCGCCTGCGGCCGCGGAGGCGTTGGGCAGCGTAGAACTCTCGAGCTCGGCGGTGGTGGGGATGCGTTTCGCCTCCGACCACGGTATCCCGGAGCGCTCCGGCGTGTTGCTGGGCTCTAACTCAGGCACCGCAGCGAAGGCCTTCACCTTCAGCTCGAAGAAGTGGCCGCATCTCGCCCAGGGCGGTGGAGCCTTCGTCCGCGCCTCCTTCGGAACCAAGGACGAACCCTGGTACGTCGACGCGAGTGACAGGGCTCTGTTGGCTTATGCTCTGGAGGATCTGGAGCGGGTCACAGGCGAGCGGAAAACTCCGGAGGAAATCTTCGTGCAGCGCTGGCACGGTGGGATCCCGTGTTACGGGGTTCACCATTCCGAAAAGATGTCCCGGGTCTTGGAGGACGTTGCCGGGGTTCCTCGTCTCGCGGTGGCTGGTTCGATGCTACGCGGGGTTGGGGTGCCGGCTACCGTTGCGTCCGGGGTCGCTGCGGCAGATAAGATTATCGCCGACTTGGGCTAAGGCCCACGTTGCGCGACTACGCGGCAGCAGTGAGCGCATTAAGCCGGGTGCAACTCCCTCAATGGAGTTGCACCCGGCTTCTTTCTGCTCGGGCGGCCGTTTGCTCTAAAGCTCGCGGGGCTCGAGAGTCAGCGCGATGCTGTTGATGCAGTAGCGTAGGTCGGTGGGGGTGTCGTAGCCCTCGCCCTCGAAGACATGACCCAGGTGGCCATGGCAGGTCGCGCAGAGAACCTCCACGCGACGCATACCGAGGCTCAAGTCCTCCCGCAGAACAACCGCATCGCTGTCAGCTGGGTCGAAGAAGCTCGGCCAGCCACATCCGGAGTGGAATTTCTCCGAGGAGCGGAAGATCTCGGAGCCACAGCCGCGGCAACGGTATACCCCCTCAGTTTCGGTATCGACGTATTCGCCGGTGTGCGGGCGCTCGGTGCCGGCCAGGCGCAGCACCTGAAACTCCTCGGGATTGAGGCGCTGGCGCCACTGCTCGGCGGAAAGATTCTGGAAATCTTCGGTCATTGGAAAAAGATTTACCTTTCCAGGCTTGGGTTTTTGTTCTCGTCTGCCGGCTTGCGGTGCCGTCCACTCAAGGTTGGCGGGGTGGAACGGTTGAGCAACCAGATCAGTGCAGTGATTGAAATGCTGACGAGCAGCAGCATCCAGCCTACGGTGCCGCGTAGCGTTTCGAAGATGCGCCCAGCCCAGAACCATCGATCCGAATACCAGCTGTCGATAGCCAGGCAAAGGTAGACCCCCAGCCAGGCGACTGGATTATGCACTGTCGACCGGCGAAGGAAGGCAGTGAAGAGAAGCGGAACGATAAGCAGCGAATAGTACATCTGCCCCAGGGAACTGACGAGGAACACCCCGATCAGCAGCAGGGAAGAAGTCGTGAACGCCCACATCACGCGATCCTCGTGACGAGTGGAACGGCGCCACGGCAACAGGGTGAAAGCGCCGATAAGGACGAGTACCGCGGCGAGAATGCGCCACAACCAAATCGTTGCAGCGCTGGCACCGAAGTACACACCGACACCGACGATCGAGGAGTTCGCGAAGTCACGGACCTCGCCGAGGTAGGGCACAAGATGATCGACGAAGCCCTGGGGTTCAGCCATCAACACCCACCCCACAACGTTGCAGACGATAGGCAGAAGGAGGGCCGCAGCCAGGCTTAGCCACTGACGTCGAAAGAAGGGAAGAAACAGCAGGACGATGAACTGGGGCTTGATCGTGATCGCGAGCCCCAGCGCGAGACCGCTGATTACTTGGGAGGAGACGCCGTCGCGTAGGAGGAAGTACAGGAAGAGCGTGGCCAAGAGCAGGAGCACACCGTTGATATTCGCGAAAAGCAGGTTGTTTTTTACAGCCTCGGTGTTGAATACGGCGATGATGCTCAGCGGCCACAGCGCGCCGGAAAGGGAGCCCAGCCAGGTCTCCGACCAGCCACGGGCGGTGTAGATGATGTGGCTCAAAAGCCCCAGGGCAATCACGATCGCGATGGCGTTGCCGAAGACATATAGCGCCCGCGCTGCTTCAAAACTGCCGAGGGCCGACAGTGGGCTCAGGAGCATCGTCCCGCCCGGAAGGTAGAGATAGTGCGGGTCTGTGGTGGTGTAGTCCTCGGAATACACGGGAACACCCGACCAGAAGCGGTTGAGGGCCTCCCAGACTGTGGTGAAATCGTCCGTTGTGCCACTCTCGTAGGAAGCCCAAATCTTATGCAGGGCAGTGAGGATCGCCAGAGGCCACAGCGCCCAACTTATCCACGGGAAGCGCTCATCGAAGCGGCTCATGCTTGCACTGCCGCGCCGAGGCTCGTCCGGGGCCGGTGACGCGGAAAAGGGCGCTGGGGAAGTGGCAGAGAGGCTCATGGTGTCTTCGAGAATATCTTGGGGATATGAGAAAAGAGGCAACAGTGTGAATACTGCTGCCTCTTCTTATATGGAGCGGATGACGAGACTCGAACTCGCGACCCTCACCTTGGCAAGGTGATGCGCTACCAACTGCGCTACATCCGCGTGCGAACTCACCGTTAAGGTGAACTCACCGTGCGCGATACTGGGATCGAACCAGTGACCCCTTCCGTGTCGGGGAAGTGCTCTACCGCTGAGCTAATCGCGCTAGCTTTCAAGTTCAGCCGTGGTGGCGAACTGAGAGGTGGAAACGGGAATCGAACCCGTGTAGACGGTTTTGCAGACCGTTGCCTAAGCCACTCAGCCATTCCACCGTGGCGTGAAACCCGCCTGATGTGGTGATCCTCCACGCAGGGTAGAGAATACCTGGAGCGGATGACGAGACTCGAACTCGCGACCCTCACCTTGGCAAGGTGATGCGCTACCAACTGCGCTACATCCGCGTGCGAACTCACCGTTAAGGTGAACTCACCGTGCGCGATACTGGGATCGAACCAGTGACCCCTTCCGTGTCGGGGAAGTGCTCTACCGCTGAGCTAATCGCGCGGTCCTCTAAAATAAGAGTGGAGCGGATGACGAGACTCGAACTCGCGACCCTCACCTTGGCAAGGTGATGCGCTACCAACTGCGCTACATCCGCATTGCACAAGCTTTCACTGAGAATCTACGATTCGTCGGTTGCAAGCTGTGCTGCAGCACTAAACGATAGTCAATGGTGTGCGAAGCAACAAATCGCCAGGTGTAGGGCTGAAAATCGCGTTGGCTTAAAGTCACTTCGTTGTTATTTGCCTGCCGTTGTTGCTTTGGATGCGGACGTTTTAGACGCCGTTGGCGCACTGTGGGGTGCCAAGTGGTCGCGGTGGGGCGCCGCGGGCTGGTAAGTATCGCGCTGAATGCGGTTGTGGCCTGCAGGTTTTGGAAAAAATTATGGAGCTAGGCTAGATTATGTGCTGCTAGGTCCTATAGCTCAGTGGGAGAGCACTTCGTTCACACCGAAGGGGTCACTGGTTCAATCCCAGTTAGGACCACGGTTGTTAAGGGGCCGGTCGTCAGTGACCGGCTCCTTTTTTGTATCGAATGTCCCCTGGTGTAGAGGGGGTTAAGTAGCAAAAAGTGTGTCTGCCCGGCGTGTCGCCGGGTGGGCCCTTTTTATCTCATGGGCCCTTTCCGGATTCCTATGTTGTGTTGGTATTCGGTTGGGATAGCGTTGTCGTAGAAGGCTGGTCGTCCTGTTTCGTGGTCGGCTTTGTTGTGGTCTTCTGGGACAAGATCGTTGACTTTGGCGAGTTGATCTTGTCCGTAATTGCACTGCCTGGCGATCTTTAGCAGGTCGTCAGGCAGCTGCGTTTTCGAGTGCAGGTACCACTCGAGCATTTTGCGTTGGCGTTCCCCGGATCTGCCGCGGTGGGCATCGGCGATGCGTTTGAGTTGGGCGTTGATGCCGCCTTCCAGACTGTTTGTTGTTGATGCCCAGCGCTGTGGTTCGAGTGCTTCTGGTGGGGGCTGCAGGTAGGTAAACAGCCATCCTTTCCGTGAGAGGTGCAGCAGGGAGTTGTATGCCTTGCGAACTCGCAGGTGGGTCCATTCCCACTGTTTATTCAGGGTGCGGCGTTCTTTGGGGAGGGGTGTTTTTTCGTTGAGGAATGCTTTGAATACCTGTCCGAAGTCATGCAGACGCAGCGTCCACTCCCGTGCCTGGTCGAGTGTGGTGATACGGGTCAGTTTCAACGCCAGGGCGTAGATGGCTTTGCCGGCGTCGGTGCGTGGACGCGATGTGGTGTAGCGACGGATGACGCGTTGGGCATGGACAAGGCAGCGTTGAATCCGTGTGTTGGGCCAGCAGGCTTTGATTGCTGAGTAGGCGCCTTGGCCACCGTCGAGGACAACGCATAGTGGTGGGGCGATGTTTTTGAGTAGTTGGGTGTAGGCGTGGGCGGTTTCGCGTTGTGTCCAGTGCCATGCGATGACGTGGTCGTGGCTGGCCGCCACAAGTAAGCAGCCCGCGTCGGTGTAGGTGCCGTCGATGAAGATCTGGTCGTAGACCCGGTTGGGGTCCGGGGTGTGAGGGACATTGATGAGCCAGAATGGTTCGAATTTACGGTCCAGTGTCCAGCGTGAGCAGCCGACTTCCGAGGCGATGCGAGTCAGTGGTGCTGTCGTAGTGACGTAGCGGTGAAATGTTGTGAAGTCGCGGGCCAGTGCTTGATCTTTGCGGTGTCGTGTTGTTGAGCATCCGCAGTCAGGGTTTTTGCACCGCCATCTGGTTGTTCCTTTGGTTGTGGTGCCGTTTTTCTTCATGTGCCCAGTACATATAGGGCATCGGGGTCTGTTTGGAGTCACCCAGAAAGACAACCAAGCCGCTGATACCACATGCAGGAGCCATTCCGGTGGATTGGACAAGAAACGGGCCTGAATAAGGTCTGGAACCTTATATAAGCCCGTTTTATGCGGCCTGACCAGCAGATAGGCTGAAAATCAGACACACTTTTTGCTACTTAACCCTGTAGAGGGGCGGCTGGTGGCTTCAACTACTTGTCTGAAGATCTCTAACAAGGAGCGGCTGCGCTCGACCTGGGGTGAGCAGCCAGGGGTACGCTCGGGCGGAGAACAGTTCGCGGGAACTTAATCGGGCGATTGTCCGACTATCTATATCGGACCCGAACATTAATGGAAGGTGAAGATGCAGTTGTGGTTTGCTGACGCGCGCAAGCGCCGGTCCCGGTTTGCGGGCCTCGTGGCGGCACTCGTTGCGGGGATTGCGATGTTGGGGGCTGGCGTTGGCCCGGCGGCAGCGCACGACCTCGTGGTTGAATCCACGCCGAAGCAGGGGTCGAAAATCCAGGAGCCGGTCAAGGAAATCTCCTTGACGTTCTCGGGTGTTCCGAAGGAGGGATTTAACCGTATCGCACTGTCCCGCGATGGGCAGGTTCTCTTCACAGGGGAGCCCGATGCGGATGGTCGAGTTTTGAGTATCGATGTCTCGGATGATGTGGACTGGCAGCCCGGTGAGTACACCGTGGGCTATCAGATCACCTCTTCGGATGGCCACGCTACTCGCGGCTCGCTGCAGTTCCAATACGGGGACACCGAGTCTTCGGATTCCAGCTCTTCCGAGCAGTCGGAGGAATCCGAGTCTGAGGGGCTGGGCGTGCCTACCTGGATTTTCGGCGTAACCAGTATTGTTGTTATTGCAGGAGCTCTCGTTCTTGCCATCGCACGGTGGCGGGATATCTCCAAGTAGTTTGGGGCGTCTGTCTGCGGCGCGAGCCGCGGCAGGGACGAAGAGAGCACGAGAAACATCAAGGAGTCTGAAAACCGTGAAGCAGAACCGCACTGCACTGTCCGCCGTCGTCGCGCTGAGCGCCGCACTCGCGCTGGCTGCCTGCGCTCCACCGAATGAGAACGCTACCGGCACCGAGCACATCGACACCGCCACCGTCGGGGCAAAGACCCCGGAGCTGGCCGATAAGACGGACAAGAAGGCCGACTCGGCAACTTCTGAGACGCAGGAGACCACCACGTCTGAGGAGGCCACCGAGACGGAGGAGGCCCCCGCTGACGTTCAGCCAGGTACGGCTGACGTTGCTGGCACTGAGCCTGTGGCAGGCACCGTCAACTAAACCGTTCTGGTTGGGTCCACATCCCATGCGCGTGGGGTGAGAGGCTGGGTACGGTTCGTTCGTCCTGGCGTTTCCGCCCTCCGCACCAACCACCTCCTTGAGAATCAAGGACTTTTCCGTGAGGTACACCATGAATACAACCGTTGGACACTCTGTGCGCCGCCCAAAGTCCCTGCGCGCTACCGCTGTCGCGCTGATGGGCGTCACCGCCCTCGGTCTGGCTGCATGCTCCCCGTCGGAGGAGAAGCCTAGCGAGCAGACGGCTTCTGAGTCTCAGACCGCCGATAATGCCGCTGAGGGCCTGACCTTCGAAGAGGCATACGTCGGGGCCAAGGGCACCGATAAGGACATGACCGCGGTCTTCGGCAAGCTGGTCAACAACACCGACAAGGATATCCACATTGTCTCCGCATCCGGCAGCCTGGACGCGAAGTACGAGCTCCACGAGGTTGTCGATGGTGTTATGCAGGAGAACCCGGATGGTCTGCGTATCTCGGCCGGCGGCGACCTGGAGCTGAAGCCGGGCGGGGACCACATCATGATCATGGGGTACTCCGAGGAAATCGCTGCAGGTGACGACATTACGGTCACCCTCAAGGCAGAGGATGGCACGGAGTACGAGCTGAAGAACATCCCGGCCCGCGTACAGCAGTCCAGCCACGAGCACTACGGCGATGCCCCACGGTGATCACGCTGGCATGGAGGGCCACGGTGATCACGTTGGCATGGAGGATCACAGCGAGCACGGCAGCCATGGTGCCGAGATGGGCGGCGAGGGGGAGCACGCCGGTCACGGCGAGCACTAAAGCTGCCTCCCATCACCTCATGCAGTGAAAGCCTGGGCCGCGTGACCAACGCGGGGCCCAGGCTTTCCCGCCATTTGGCTGCGGTTTTAGAGATTTAGCAAGGATAAAAGAAGGTAGTTGAGTGAGATGAGTACTGGGGAGTCTTCGGGATTTTTTAATGTCAGCCGGCGTGGCCTATTTGCCGGTGTCGGTGCAGCGGGCGCGGCTGCCGTGCTCGCCAGCTGCGCGGAGGGCGAGGGACGCGGGGGAGATAAGCCCAACTCCTCCGGGCACATCGAAGAAAAGTTGACCGTCCCCTTCGACGGTGCTCGCCAGGCTGGCATCCAAACGCCACACCAGAGTCATGGGCTCATTGTGGCATTCGATTTCCACAACACAAACAGCCGTGAGGCCCTCCGTAAGGACCTCCGCCGGCTCATGCGCGTGTGGACCCCGGATGCCCGGAAGCTGACCCAGGGTGAGGCGGCGTTGGCAGACCTCGAGCCCGAGCTCAATCTGCAACCCGGCAACCTGACCATCACTATCGGCTGGTCACCGGCCCTCATCGAGAAGATCGGGGCCCTGGATTCAGCACCACAATGGGTTTCCTCCCACACGAAGGGGCTGCCTAAGTTCAAGGGCGACGATTTGGACCCGGCGTTTAGCGATGGGGACGTCGTCGTCCAAATGTGCGGCGAGGACCTGACCACCCTGTCGCATGCGATGCGGGTGCTGACCCGTGGTGGTCGGGACTACGTTAAACCACGCTGGACCCAGCGCGGCTTCGTCGATATCCGGGAGGGGCAGACCGCGCGCAACCTCATGGGCTTCAAGGACGGCACCGTCGTTCCGCGCACCGACGAGGAATTCGACAACGCGGTCTGGGACGACCGTAACGGCACCTCCATGATCGTGCGTCGGGTGACATTCGATATGCCTGGTTGGGAAGCTCTCGACCGCGAGAGCCGGGAGAATGTCTTCGGCCGCAAGGCCATCAGCGGTGCGCCCCTGACCGGAGAAGATGAGTTCGACGACCCGGACCTCAACGCGGTGGACTCCACCGGCTTGCCCGTGATTGACCCTAAGAGTCACGTGGGGATCACGGCCGGGGAGGGCAAACACATGCTGCGACGCCCGTTCAACTGGGACGGCGAGGTGAATGAACACGGTGATTCCGGCCTGATTTTCATCTGCTTCCAGGAGGACCCGGATACCTCGTTCACCCCGCTGCAGCACCGTCTGGCGGAGAACGACCGACTCAATCAGTGGATCACCCACACCGGTTCCGGGGTCTACTGGGTGCTGCCTGGCACCGAACCGGGCTCCTACTGGGGGCAACAGATCCTCGAAGGGTAAACTGAAAGGTCGTTAGTGGCAGTCACCCGGTATGTGACCGCCCACGTCGTTGCTTGAAGGAGCATTTTCTTGAACTCTCCCGTTTCCGCACAGCCTGCCGTTAAGTTCCTCGTTCCGGCTGGCGAGACAGCCGGTGCGGCCATGCGTCCGCTGGAACTGCCGAACAAGGGGCCCGAGGCCATCGTCGTCGTGAAGGACCCAGAGGGCAACCTCCGCGACCTTGCCTGGGCCCCGGAAGTGGACACCGAGGTCACTGCGATTGCGTCAGATACGGAAGAGGGACGCGGCGTGATCCGCCACTCCACCGCGCACGTTCTCGCCCAGGCGGTGCAGCGGGTTTTCCCGGGTACCAAGCTGGGAATCGGGCCGGCCATCGATGGTGGTTTCTACTACGACTTCGATGTCGCGGAGCCGTTCACGCCCGAGGATCTGAAGAAGATCGAGCGGGAGATGAAGAAGATCATCAAGTCCGGACAGCGCTTTGAGCGCAAGGCCTATAGCTCTAACGATGAGGCCCGCACCGAATACGCGGCCGAGCCGTACAAGCTCGAGCTGATCGAGGATAAAGGCAACGTGGCGCCGGACTCGGAGGAGGCCATGGAGGTCGGTGCAGGCGAGCTGACCGCCTACTCGAACGTCAACCCGCGCACCGGCGAGGTCGAGTGGTATGACCTGTGCCGCGGCCCGCACGTGCCGACCACGCGCTACATCCCGGCGTTTGCGATTACCCGCTCCTCGGCGGCGTATTGGCGCGGCGACCAGGACAACGCAGGCCTGCAGCGTATCTACGGCACCGCATGGGAGTCCAAGGAGAAGCTCGCCGAGTACCAGCACATGCTGGAGGAAGCTGAAAAGCGCGACCACCGTCGACTGGGTGCGGAGCTTGACCTGTTCAGCTTTCCCGACGAGGTGGGCTCCGGCTTCCCGGTTTTCCACCCGAATGGCGGCATCGTGCGCCTCGAGATGGAAGAGCACTCACGCAGGCGCCACCTGGCGAGCGGCTACTCCTTCGTCAACACCCCGCACATCACGAAGGGCGACCTGTTCCAGAAGTCCGGTCACCTGGACTTCTACGCCGAGGGCATGTTCCCCCCGATGCAGCTGGATGGCGAGACCGACGAGGAAGGCAACGTCACCAAGCCGGGGCAGGACTACTACGCCAAGCCGATGAACTGCCCGATGCACAACCTCATCTTCGCTTCCCGTGGCCGCAGCTATCGTGAGCTGCCCCTGCGGCTCTTCGAGTTCGGCACCGTATACCGCTACGAGAAGTCCGGCGTGGTGCACGGACTGACCCGCGCACGTGGTTTCACCCAGGACGACGCGCACATCTACTGCACCGAGGATCAGCTCGAGGACGAGCTGACGACGGTACTGGAGTTCATCATCTCCCTGCTGCGCGACTACGGTCTGGACGATTTCTACCTGGAGCTGTCGACGAAGGACCCGAAGAAGTTCGTCGGCACCGACGAGATCTGGGAGCGTTCCACTGAGATTCTGCAGCGGGTCGCTGAGAAGTCCGGCCTGGAGCTTGTACCGGACCCGGCGGGTGCAGCCTTCTATGGGCCGAAGATCTCCGTCCAGGCTCGCGACGCCATTGGTCGTACCTGGCAGATGTCCACCGTGCAGCTGGATTTCAACCTGCCTGAGCGCTTTGACCTGGAGTACACCGCGCCGGACGGCACCAAGAAGCGCCCGATCATGATTCACCGCGCGCTATTCGGCTCCATCGAGCGCTTCTTCGGCGTGCTCCTGGAGCACTACGCCGGCGCCTTCCCCGCTTGGCTGGCACCGCACCAGGTCATGGGTATCCCGGTGGCCGAGGACTTCACCGAGTACCTGGAGGAGTTCGTCGCCGACCTTCGCAAGGACGGCATCCGCGCCGAGGTTGATACCTCCGATGACCGCATGCAGAAGAAGATCCGAACCCACACCAAGGGCAAGATTCCATTCATGCTGCTCGTCGGAGGACGGGACGTCGAGAATGGTGCGGTGAGCTTCCGCTTCCACGACGGCACCCAGGTCAACGGAGTGCCTCGTGAGGAGGCAGCCAAGGCGATTAAGGAGTGGATCGGCCAGCGTCGCAATGAGCAGCCGACGAAGGAACTCATCGCGTCGGAGCTGGGCTAAGCATCGCCCGGCGACAGCTACTACAGGTAGGGGTGTGAAGATAGTGAGTTGCGACCCGGACCAGGTTCCGGCCGGCCGGTGGTCCTCAGAGCAGGGGACGGCGGAACCTGCGGCAGCTGAGCTATCTACCCCGGGGCCGTCGGAAGATAAAGACCGGGTCGTGGATACCGGGGTGGGCTCGCAGCCTGAACTCTCCGGCGGTTTGGACCGCCTCTGGGCGCCCTACCGCTCCGCTTACCTCGCCGATCGGCCGAAGAAGTCCGCCCAGGAGGGAGCAGGAGGCCCCGAGGGCGGTGAGAAGAAGCCTGAGGACCCGTTCCTCGACCTGCCTAACCTTTCCGACGAGGACGCGCTCATCGTCGCTCGTGGTGAGGAGGTCTTCTGCGTTCTCAACCTGTTTCCCTATAACCCCGGGCACATGATGGTGATCCCATACCGCCAGGTCGCGAATTACGAGGACCTGACAATGTCGGAGCTTATTGAGATGGCGACCTTCACCCAGCATGCAATCAAGACCCTGCGCTTTGTCTCGGGCCCGGACGCCATCAACGTCGGCATGAACCTTGGCCGCCCGTCAGGCGGCTCGGTCCCAACACACCTGCACCAACACATCGTTCCCCGCTGGACCGGGGATACAAGTTTCATGACCGTGATCGCCGGCGCTAAAGTGCTACCGCAGACACTTCGCGATACCAGGGCTCTGCTCTCTCGGGCGTGGCGCGAGCTTGAGGATCAAAAATAGTGGATAATACCGGGCGTAGGGGACCCGTACTAAGGATGATCGTGATGACTGAAAGGAAGGCTTTATGTTGAGCGAACACGCCCGTCGGCCTGCCTCCGTCATCATTGAACCCATCGCCCGCACCCTTCAGAAAGCGCACGTGAGCCCGAATGCGGTCACGCTGGGCGGAACAGTCGCTGCGGTGGTGCTCGCGCTGTGGTTGATCCCAACCGGGCATCACTTCGCCGCGGCCGTGCTGATCGGGCTCACGACCGCGCTGGACATGGTCGACGGCACCATGGCCCGGATGGCGGGCGGCGGCACAAAATTCGGCGCCACCCTGGACGCAACCTGCGACCGGGTCACGGACGGTGCGATCTTCGGTGCGCTCGCTTTTTGGTTTGCTCTGGACGCCGAGTCCCACCCGGTGCTGCTCGCTCTCACCCTCACGATTCTTGTCGCGGGACAGGTGACCAGTTATGTGAAGGCGCGAGCAGAGGCCAGCGACCTGCCCGTTGACGGCGGCCTCATCGAGCGTCCAGAGCGGCTCATTATCTCGTTGGTCGCCCTGGGCCTGTCCGGCCTGGGTGTGCCTTACGTGCTCTGGGTTGGCCTGTGGCTGCTTGGCCTGGGGTCCGTGTTCACGGTGATCCAGCGCCTCGTGATGGCTTCCCGCTCGGATGCATCTACCGATCACATCGCGGCCCCCGCGGGAGCACGGGAGTTTTAGCCCGTGGCCAAGAAGCTATCCCTCCCCAGCGGCGAGGAACTGTCTGCCCTGGGGTACCAACTGGGTTGGGCGGCAACCAAGCGCCTGCCGGAACCCGTCGCAACCGTGCTTTTCAACGTGATCGCGGATGCTGCCTCTGGTAAGGGGAAGGGGCCTGATCAGCTACGTCGTAATCTGTCGCGTGTCGTCGGGCCCGAGAATGTCACTCGTGCCCTCGTGCGCCGCGCCATGCGCTCCTATCTCAGGTACTGGAAGGAGGCCTTCCGGCTGCCCAGCATGGTCGGGAAAAATTTGGCCGTCACACTCGACCGGGGCTTCGACTCCCCAGTGAGCAAGCAGCGCGTGGCTGCGGCCGTCGAGGAAGGGCGCGGACTCATCCTGACGTTGCCGCATTCCGGGAACTGGGACATGGCTGGGGTGTGGCTCGTTCATACCCACGGCGGTTTCGCGACCGTCGCGGAAAGGCTGAAGCCAGAATCGCTATTTGAAGCTTTCGTCCGCTACCGCAACCAGCTGGGCTTCGAGGTGCTCCCACTGACTGGTGGCCAGCAACCCCCGATGGCCCGGCTTGAGGAGGTCCTCCGGGGTGGCGGGATCGTGTGTCTGATGGGGGAGCGGGATCTGACCGGTCGTGGAGTTCCCGTGGATTTCTTCGGCGAGCGCACCTCCATGCCCGCAGGCCCCGCTCTGCTTGCCCAGAAAACTGGGGCAGCCCTGCACGTAGCTCACAGTTTCTTCGGCGAGTCCACGGATCAGTGGGGCTTTTCTGTGGGGCCAAGGATCGACGCGGACCGCCCGATCGCGGAGGTTGCGCAGGATATTGCCGACGGCTTCGAGAAAAATATCGCTGCCCACCCCGCCGACTGGCACATGCTGCAGCCCCTTTTCTATGACGACCTGAGCGAGGCGCGCCGTGCTCGGCTCGGTGCGGGGGAGGTTCCGTGACCCAGGATCAACTCGCAGTGACTGGCGAGCGCCCCCTTAACATCGGAATGGTGTGCCCCTACTCCTTCGACGAACCCGGCGGGGTGCAGATCCACGCGATTGAGCTCTGCACCGAGCTACAGCGCCGTGGCCACCGCGTGAGCCTCATTGGTCCGGGGGAGCAACCGGAGGGGCTGCCGGAGTTTCTGGAGTGCGGAGGCCCCAGCATCCCCATCCGCTACAACGGTTCCGTGGCCCGGCTGAGCTTCGGACCTCGAACACGCCGGCACCTTCGCCGCTGGATTGCGCGAAATGATTTCGACGTCGTGCACATCCACGAACCGAACTCTCCGTCCTATTCCATGCTGACCCTGGCAGTTGCCGAAGGACCCATGGTGGCCACCTATCACGCTTCGGCTAGCGGTTCGAAGCTCCTGAAGCTCGCTTTGCCGGCTTTGCGGCCGTTTCTGGAGAAGATCCATGCCGGCATCGCGGTCTCCGAGGAGGCGCGGCGCTGGCAGGTGGAGATGCTCGCCGGCGACCCCGTGCTGATCCCCAACGGGGTTGACACTGCTGCGTACCGGGAAGCCAAAGTGTTGACTGAGCTAGACCCTGACCGGCCTCGCCTGATGTTCCTCGGTCGCTTCGATGAGCCGCGCAAGGGTCTCCAGGTGATGCTCGGGGCGATGCCGGCAATCCTGCGCCAGCACCCGAATGTCGAACTGTTGGTCGTGGGTGCGGGGTCTGTTGAGGCACTCGGTAAGCGCCTGGACGGGATGGGGCTGAGCTGGGTCCACGGCAGGCAGCCTAGTGAGGCAACAGTGCGGGTGTTGGGCAAGGTCAGTGACGCGGAGAAAGCCCGCGCCCTGGCCAGCAGCGACATTTACGTCGCCCCCAACACCGGAGGCGAGAGCTTCGGCATCGTGCTTGTGGAGGCAATGGCTGCAGGTGCGGCCGTCGTCGCCAGTGATATCCCGGCCTTCCAAGCGGTCGGCGACCAGGGGCGCGCCGCGTGCCTGTTCGCCAACCACGATGCAGCCAACCTCGCGCTGAAGGTCAACGGTCTGCTCTCGAAGCCCGCCGAGATTCGCGAGCTGGCTGCCCGCGGGCAGGAACGGAGCCAGATGTACGACTGGAACACCGTGGCCAGTCGCGTGGAGCAGGTGTATCACACAGCCACACTCAAGGGACGGAAGGTGACCTGCTCGTGATTGCGATGCCGACCTGGTTCGTCGTACTTGCTGCCGTGCTGGCTGTTCTGCTGGTGGTCGGCCTGTGGGCCTATTTCACCGCCGCCCGACTCAACCGTCTGCACATCCGCACTGATAGCGCCCGGCTCACTTTGGAAGGCGCGCTGCATGCTCGCGCGATGTTGATTGCCACGCTGCGGCCAGATCTGAAAAAGCAGGCGGACCGGGTGTCCCGAGTACCCCTGCAGGCCACCGATATGGGGGCGCACTCTGAGGCGGAAAACAGCCTGCTTGCGGCGCTGGACGCCACCGTTATCGAGCACCCGGAGTTCATCGCAGCCTCCACCCGCGTTGACCTGGCTTCCCGCTTCTATAACGACGCCGTGTGGGACACTCGCCAGCTGCGTTCGCGGGCCGGCGTTCGGGCCCTCAAGCTGGCCGGTTTCGCGCCCATACCTGAGTTTTACGAGGCAGCTACGACCGATCACGTGGCATGAACCCGGCCCTGTTAGACGGGCCACAACTAGACAGGTTAGACTAGTGGCCTAAAACAGCAACGAGTTGGAACGTGTTGGTGTCCTTAACAAGCGCGCGCCCGAGGGAACTCCGCAAGGCTAACCCGAGGGCTAAGGCGGGTAAGGGCCAGCACGCCCAGCCACGAAGAGACGGGAATACAACGTGAGCAAGGCATCCAAGACCGCTGCGGCGGACGCGTCCATCACCACCGGTTCCGCGCGCGTCAAGCGCGGTTTTGCCGACAAGCTGAAGGGCGGCGTCATCATGGACGTCGTCACCCCTGAACAGGCCAAGATTGCCGAGGACGCAGGCGCCTCCGCTGTCATGGCACTGGAGCGCGTTCCGGCTGACATCCGCGCACAGGGCGGTGTGTCCCGCATGTCTGACCCGGACATGATCGCTGGCATCATCGACGCGGTCGAGATCCCGGTCATGGCTAAGGCCCGCATCGGCCACTTCGTTGAGGCAGAGGTGCTCGAAGCACTCGGCGTGGACTTCATCGATGAATCCGAGGTGCTGAGCCCGGCCGACTACAAGAACCACATCGACAAGTTCGACTTTGAGACCCCATTCGTCTGTGGCGCCACCAACCTGGGCGAGGCCCTGCGCCGCATCAATGAGGGTGCGGCCATGATCCGTTCCAAGGGTGAGGCTGGCACCGGCGATGTGTCCAACGCAGTGACCCACATGCGCACCATTCGCGCGGAGATCAACCGCCTGAGCAACATGGCCGAGGACGAGCTCTACGTCGCCGCCAAGGAGCTGGCCGCACCGTACGAGCTCGTCGTTGAGGTCGCACGCAACGGCAAGCTCCCAGTCACCCTGTTCACCGCCGGTGGTATCGCTACTCCGGCCGATGCTGCGATGATGATGCACCTCGGTGCTGAGGGCGTGTTCGTCGGCTCTGGTATCTTCAAGTCCGGCAACCCGGCTCAGCGCGCCGCAGCCATCGTCAAGGCGACGCAGAACTACCAAGACCCGAAGGTCATCGCGGACGTTTCCCGCGGCCTGGGCGAGGCTATGGTCGGCATCAACGTCGACGAGCTGCCAGTGTCCCACCGCCTCGCAGAGCGCGGCTGGTAATTCCCCATGGTCGCCTCCTCGTCCGCCGCCCGGCCCCGTATCCTCGACGTTCTCGACCTTGAGAAGATCGACGGGGATATCTTTCGGGGACGCGTGATTCCTTCGACGTTGAGCCGAACGTTCGGCGGGCAGGTGGCTGCTCAATGCCTGGTCGCTGCCACCCGGACCGTGGGAGCGGAATATCAAGTGCATTCCCTGCACGGGTATTTCGTGGCCCCCGGACGTTCCGAGGAACCCACGCTGTATATCGTGGAACGCATCCGCGATGGCAGGTCATTCTGCTCCCGTCAGGTGAAGGCAGTTCAGCACGGCAAGCCGATCTTCATCATGCAGGCGAGCTTCCACGTTCGCACGGACGAAGGGCCGGAGCACTCCGACGAGATGCGCCGGGTGGTACCGCCGGAGGAGGTCGTGGTCAACCGCGACGAGCTGCCTCCGGTGCGCAAGGCGCTGTTTGATGAGTGGCGCGAGTGGGATTTGCGGGTCGTCCCGGAAGGGGACTTCGAGCCGAATAAGTATGCGGCCTCCCAGCAGGTTGTTTGGTTCAAGTCGAAGGCCAAGCTCCCGGACGACGAGACTTTCCACGTGTGCACGCTGGCCTATATGTCTGACATGACTCTGTTGTCCTCCGCTCTTGTCCCACACCGGGGCGAGCAGTACCAGGAGGCCTCACTCGACCACGCGATGTGGTTCCTGCGACCGTTCCGTGCCGATGAATGGCTGCTCTACGACCAGGTCAGCCCATCGGCGCACGCGGGGCGCGCCATTACCCACGGACGCATTTTCAACCAGGCCGGGGAATTGGTCGCCGTCGTGACTCAGGAGGGGCTGACCCGAAAGATCGTGGGCGACCGCCCGGCCGTCCCCCTCAAGGGCTTCGAAGGGAATTAATCTTCGAACTCGCGCCCAATCGGGGCAGTGGCCTCGATGTAGCAACAGAACCGCCGTGCCAAGGAGCACGGCGGTTTTTCTTTCGAGGAACGCTCCACCCGCGCGATGACTACTGCGATGGCCACGAAGAGATGCTAGCGAAACGCGCGGGCCAGTGGTTGCTTAGAAAAGCCACCGGAGGTGCGTAGTAAGCTGGTAAATGCGAAAAACTGCACCGCAGTTTAAAGGAATTATTCGGCTAGTAGGAAGAGGACGATGGCAGGCCATTCAAAGTGGGAGACCACGAAGCGTAAGAAGGCAGCAATCGACGCCAAGCGTGGCAAGGAATTCGCCCGACTGGTAAAGAATATTGAGGTTGCGGCGCGCATGGGTGGCGGCGACCCCGACGCCAACCCGACGCTCCAGGACGCCATCACCAAGGCCAAGAAGTCCTCTGTTCCCAATGACAACATCGAGCGTGCCCGCAAGCGTGGCTCCGGCGAGGAAGCTGGTGGCTCCGACTGGGAGACCATCATGTATGAGGGCTACGGCCCGGGCGGGGTCGCGATGCTCATTGAGTGCCTGACCGATAACCGCAACCGTGCGGCCACCGACGTCCGCACCGCGATGACGAAGAACGGTGGCAACATGGCGGACGCCGGCTCCGTGTCCTACCAGTTCGAGCGCAAGGGGCAGGCCCTTCTCGACAAGGGGGAGCTGACCGAGGACGACCTGCTGCTGGCTGTCCTTGATGCCGGTGCCGAGGAAGTCAAGGACCACGGCGAGCAGTTCGAGGTGCTCTGCGATATCTCGGACCTCATGGGCGTCCGCGAGGCGCTCAAGGAAGCAGGCATCGAGTACGACTCGGTCGAGCAGGTGTACCGCTCGAACCTGGAGGTTCCGGCGGACGCAGAACTGGCCCGCAAGGTCGCTAACCTTATCGACGCTCTCGACGACGTCGACGATGTCCAGGAGATTTACACCAACATGTCCGTCTCCGACGAAGTGGCGGCCGAACTCGCTGAGGACTAGTCGGTCTACCTAAGGGGCGCTACGGACCCGCGTGCCCCATGGGAAAGAGCTGGCTGCCTGGCCGCATTCCGAGTTACTTCCAGGCCACGGCAATTTCGATCATGTGTGCTATATTCGGTAATCATCATGAGCACAAGGTCTAATGCAGTGCCGGATGCGGCACCAGGGAAGGCTGATCACACCGCCTTCGGCCACAACCCTCGATCGGCGGGAGGGTGGGGTTCGCCCACGGGATTTCGACGTGCAGAATCGATGGTCGGCAAACGCGTCATGGGGATCGACCCAGGTCTGACCCGCTGCGGGCTCTCCGTCGTACAAGCCGGTCAAGGTCGCGCAGTGTTTCCTGTCGCGGTGGGGGTGGTGCGCACCGAGTCCCATGTCCCGCTGGAGCAACGACTCCAGCGGCTATACCGCGCCGTGAGCGAGTGGATCGCTGATTACTCCCCGGATGTCGTCGCGATCGAGCGGGTATTCGAACGTTCGAACGTGTCGACGGTGATGAATACCGCTCATGCCTCCGGGGTACTGATGCTTGCTGCGGCGGAACGCGGATTGGCCGTAGAAAGCTATACCCCCAGTGAGGTGAAGAAGGCGATTAGCGGCAATGGTCGGGCCGATAAGGCTCAGATGACCAAGATGATCACCCGAATCCTCGGGCTGTCGGAGGCGCCGAAGCCCGCGGATGCCGCTGATGCGCTCGCGCTGGCGGTCTGCCACTGCTGGCGGGGGCCGATGAATCAATTCCTGCGCGCCTGAGGCGCCGGGGCAGAAAAACAATAGAAGGATGATGAGTTCGACATGATTTCCTCGCTGCGCGGTGACGTAATCGATAAGGGCTTGGACTACGTTGTGATCGAATGCGGCGGGGTGGGATACCGCTGCCTCGCGACCGGCGATACCCTCGCCACATTGCGGCGCGGCGAGTCGGCTTTCGTCCTCACCAGCCTCGTGATCCGGGACGATGCGCATACGCTCTACGCTTTTTCCACCTCCGAACAGCGCGAGACCTTCGGGATCTTGCAGAAGGTCTCCGGTGTGGGCGCCCGCCTCGCCATGGGCGTGATGAGTGTGCTGCAGCCGGCGGACATTGCTCGGGCTGTCGAGGAGGGGGATATCAAGACCTTGCAGCAAGCCCCGGGGGTGGGGAAGCGGCTAGCCGAACGCATGGCTGTCGACCTCAAGGGCAAGTTTCCGGCTCTGGAAGCGACGAGCGGCCAGGCGACCATTGGCGACATCGCGGCGACCGGCAACGACACGGCGTTGCAGTCGCAGGTCGTGGAGGCGCTTGTCGGCCTCGGCTTCACTGAAGCCAAGGCAGCCACGGCTGTGAAGAAGATTCTCGAGGAGCAGAACGGAACCACCGACCCATCCTCGGTGCTGCGTGAGGCGCTACAACGGCTGAGCGGCCAAAAGCGTTAATCGCTCGACGGCCACGATACACCTAGGATTCACAGCAGCAGACCACACAGGCAAAGGACGCACAAATGTCAGACATCGAACGCACCGAATTCGAACTGCCGGGTTCGTCGTTACCCACCCCGCGCCCCAAGCCTGGGAATCAGCCCACGGGCCAGCCGCCGAATAGCGAGCTCAGCGGGGCGCAGATCCCCGGAGACACCGAGTTCGATAGCTCGCTTCGCCCGAAAAGCCTGACGGAATTCATTGGCCAGCCGAAGGTGCGCCAGCAGCTTGAGCTCGTGTTGGGCGGGGCGCGCAGCCGTGGTGTGGCGCCCGACCACGTGTTGCTTGCCGGCCCGCCGGGGCTGGGTAAGACGACAATGGCGATGATTATCGCCCAAGAACTTGGCTCCTCTCTGCGTATGACCTCCGGGCCGGCTCTCGAACGGGCAGGGGACCTGGCGGCCATGTTGTCGAACCTCATGGAGGGCGACGTCCTCTTCATCGACGAGATCCACCGCATGGCGCGGCCAGCCGAGGAGATGCTGTACATGGCGATGGAGGACTTCCGCATCGACGTCATCGTCGGTAAGGGACCTGGCGCTACGTCGATCCCCATCGAGATCGCTCCGTTCACGCTCGTCGGCGCGACGACTCGCGCTGGCATGCTCACGGGCCCCCTCCGTGACCGCTTTGGTTTCACGGCCCAAATGGAGTTCTATGACACGCCAGAGCTCACCCGGGTCGTGACCCGCGCCGCAGGCATCCTTGGCGTAGACATCGATTCCGACGCTGCCACTGAGATCGCCTCCCGTTCGCGGGGCACGCCGCGTATCGCTAACCGGCTGCTTCGCCGTGTGCGGGATTATGCCGACGTGCAGGCCGATGGTCGAATCACTGTGGACATTGCCCGGCAGGCGCTCGTCGTTTTCGACGTCGATGAGGTGGGCCTCGACCGTCTCGACAACGGGGTTCTAGAAGCCCTGGTGCGTGGCCACGGGGGTGGGCCGGTGGGAGTGAACACCCTCGCATTAGCGGTTGGGGAGGAGCCCTCGACGGTCGAGGAAGTCTGCGAGCCATTCCTCGTGCGAGCAGGCATGGTGGCCCGCACGCCGCGGGGGCGGGTTGCCACCGCTGCTGCATGGCGACACGTCGGCCTGGAACCACCAGAAAACGCACCGGGTATGTAGAGCACTACGGCGGGCGCACTGTGAACGAGCTGGTGTCTCCCGGCTACCACTGGTGTTGGGAACCAACGGCGCTCACGGTCGCGGCTGCGTGCAAAAACCTGAGAATGTGAGACACTGAACATTATGAATTCTTTGATACTTATCCTGATCGTCGTCGTGTTTATTGCTCTGCCGTTGCTGCAGATCCGCAAGCAGAACCAGCGGATGAAGCAGATTCGCGAGTTCCAGGATTCCCTCCAGCCGGGGATGGTCGTCCAAATGACCTCGGGCATCCAGGGGCGCGTGACCCACGTGGGTGACACCTCGATTGATCTGGAGATCAGCCCTGCGGTCGTCACGACCTGGGACCGTGCCGCCGTGCTGCAGGCCGTGAACTCCGTGGAGCCTGGCTCGCAGCAGGAAGAGCAGCTGACCAACCGTCCGGATAGCCCGGCCGAGACGGTTGACGGCGACGTCCAGAACACGGATTTCGACGTCGACGGTGGTAACGCCGCCGGCGGCGAGTCCCGCAACTAGTTGGCGGCGCGCCCCGCCGGGTGCGGCAATCGCCGCCCACGCGGACTCTGACATCTGGTGACCGGAGACAAGAATCCGGGTGCCAGATGTTTTGCGTCTCAAGCAGGCACTAAGATATTTTCCCAGCTTTCATTTAAACCCGATTAACAGCTCAGGAGCCCAACTGTGGCCACAGCGCGAACTCGGCAGCAGAAGCCCACGAAAAAGAAGTGGTTGAAGCGCTCGCTGCTCGTATTCTTCGTTATTTTCCTCGCCGTTTACGGACTTGTTTTCACCACTGGCGACAAGTCCGCCACGCCGAAACTCGGCATCGACCTGCAGGGTGGCACGCGAGTAACCCTCGCCCCGCAAGGGGAGCGACCGACCGCCGACCAGCTGCAGCAGGCGCGCCGCATCCTAGAGTCCCGCGTCAACGGCATGGGTGTCTCCGGCGCGGAGGTTGTCACCGACGGCGATAACCTCGTGATTACCGTCCCGGGTGAGGATGCTAGCGAGGCCCGCGCCCTGGGGAAGACTTCCCAGCTGCTGTTCCGCCCGAACTCCCAGCCACAGCCGACGACCGCGAAGTTCGCCGAGGTTTACCAGGACATGGCGAACCGCTGGGTTGAGGCGGGAATCCTGAAGAAGCAGCCCACCCAGGAGAAGATGAACGATCTGCTCAAGGCCATGAAGGAGCAGAATGCACCTGGGCTGCCAGACAAGCTGACGGTGACGGCCAAGGAGCCAGCGGAGCCGAAGAACTCTGTCGAAGAGCAAAAGCGCCGTGATAAGCAGGTTCAGATCCTGCTGAAGGACCGCCAGGCCGAGAACGCGGACACGCAATCCGCAGCAGCGGGGCTGCTTGACTGCTCCGGACCAGACCCACTATCTGGTGCTGATGATCCTGCCAAGCCGCTGGTGACGTGCTCGCCGCAGGGGCCAATGGTGCTGGGCCCGGCCCCGGTGCTCATCGGTGATGAGAATAAAGACAAGCCTCGTCGCCTGACCGGTGACATGATCGATACGAATTCCACTATCACCGGTGGTTTCGACGCTCAGTCCGCGCAGATGGCCATCACGTTCCGTTTCAAGACCGGCAAGGACACCCCAGGTGGTGAAACCTGGTACAAGCTTGGCCAGGACATGATGAACCAGCAGGTCGCAATCACCCTGGACTCCCAGGTCATCTCCGCCCCGCAAATTCAGGGTGCAACCCCGCCAGGCGAGGTTTCCCAGATCACGGGCCAGTTCACCGAGAAGGAAGCCCAGGACCTCGCCAACAACCTGCGCTACGGTGCGCTACCACTGAGCTTCGTGGGCGAGAACGGCGAGCCGGGGGGCACCGCGACGACCATCTCGCCGACCATGGGTGAGGCCTCCCTGCGCGCTGGGTTGATCGCCGGGCTCGTTGGGCTTGTGCTCGCTTCCCTCTACGCGCTCTGGTACTACCGCGGACTCGGACTGATCGCCATTGTCTCGTTGGTGGCCAGTGTGGCTATGGTGTTCGGTCTTCTGGTCCTACTGGGACGCTGGATCGGTTACAGCCTGGACCTGGCTGGCATCGCTGGTCTGATCATCGGCATCGGCACCACCGCCGACTCCTTTGTGGTGTACTTCGAGCGCATTAAGGACGAGATCCTCGGGGGTTCGACGTTCCGTTCCGCCGTGCCTCGCGCGTGGGATCGGGCTCGTGGGACGATCGTCACCGGTAACTTCGTGTCTCTCATTGCCGCGGTGATCCTGTACTTCCTCGCCATTGGCGACGTCAAGGGCTTCGCGTTCACCTTGGGGCTCACCACCGTCGTCGACGTCGTGGTTGCCTTCCTGCTGACCGCACCTCTGACGATCATGTTGTCCCGTAAGCCTTTCAGCGCCAACCGGAAGGTCAATGGTCTTGGACCGGCGTTCCGCCTTGCGGAGTCCCGCGGCTACTCGCCGACCCGACCACAGTTTGCTGCCACCACGGCAGACGTTAAGACGACGAGTGGCTCCGTGGAGAGCGACTCGACCGAGGAGGAGACCCGATGAGCAGCACGGACACTGCCATGAGCAGCGTGAATACTGCGCAGCCAAAGGAGCAGGACAAGGGCTCCCGGCTGAGCCAGATGTACAACGGCACCGGAAACTTCCCATTCGTGGCGAAGCGGCGCCTCTGGTACCAGATTCTGATCGCTATCTTCGTCCTGTGCATCGCGACGATCGGCTTCCGGGGCTTTAACCTCGGCATCGATTTCGAGGGCGGTACCCGCATCAGTATGCCGCCGAGTGCAAACGTTCAGCAGGATGCCGTCGAACGGGTTTTCACTGAGGCCACGGGAGTAGCGCCCAACGCGGTTCAGACCGTCGGATCGGGAGACTCTCAGGTCATCGAGATTAACTCCGAGCGGCTCAGTGAAGATCAGATTCGTCAGGCCCGGGCCGCGCTCTTCGAAGAGTTCAAGCCCGTGAATGCTCAAGGACAGGCCTCCGAGGACGCAGTGAACGACTCCACGGTCTCTGAATCCTGGGGCTCGTCCATTACGAAGCGCATGCTTCTCGCGCTCGGCGTTTTCGTGCTCGCAGTCTTCGCCTACATCGGGCTGCGGATGGAGCGCGACATGGCGATCTCCGCAATCATCGGTGTGCTCATCGACCTGACTGTCGTTTCGGGTATTTACGCCCTGCTGGGGCTCGATGTCTCTCCGGCGACGGTCATCGGACTGCTGACCATCCTGGCTTACTCGCTGTACGACACTGTCGTCGTGTTCGACAAGGTACAGGAGAACACCGCCGGGCTATTCGACTCGAACCGCGCGACATACGGGGAACAGGTCAACCTCGCGATCAACCAGACGGTGATGCGCTCCATCAACACCTCCATTTTCTCGCTGGTGCCGATCGCCGCGCTGTTGGTCATTGCAGTGTGGCTCATGGGCGTGGGCACCCTGAAGGACCTTGCCCTCGTGCAGTTCATCGGCGTGATCTGCGGTACCTTCAACTCCATCTTCTTCGCCGCCCCCATGCTGGTGAGCTTGAAGATGCGGCAGAAGAAGTATCGGGAGCACGACGATCGCGTTCTTCAGGCCCGCGAGCGGGTCGCTGCGGGCGAGGAACCGGCTGAGGACTCCGAGGAGGAACCCCGCGCGGGAACCCGCACCGTCGTGAGCCCGAACGCTGGTCTTGGTGCTCAGCGTAAACAGCAGCCGGATACCTCGGGCCTGGATACCAGCGGGGTATCCTGGCGACCTGGAATGTAGCTGGCGAAGGCCCAAAGACCTAAGGAGATCCTGGGGGAGCGTTCGCATGGCGGTGAAGCCAAGCGCACGCTCAAGGAGGTGTGAAGTGTTTAAGCATCGTGGATTCCGTATGGGAATAGCGACCCTGGCCGTAGGAGCCTTGCTGGCCGGCTGCGGTAGCGATGGCGGCGGGCTCGGCCGTGCCGAACCGCAGTTCGGCTATCAGCTACCGACCACGCCGGTCACCACCAACGCGGGATCAGCTGTCGGGGTGGCCACCGACGCGGCGAAGCTTTCCGCCCGCCTGTACCCAGGGGCTTTTCTTGCGGGGCCGGAGGGCCAAATGCTGCCCAACCGGGATTTGGTTGAAGTGACTCCGAGCAAGAAGCATCAGGAAGTCGTCGATTACAAGATCAACCCAGCGGCAAAATATTCCGATGGGCATAAGGTCGTTTGTGATGACTTCCAGCTGACGAAGTTGGCCAGCGAACGTGCTGATCTTTTTTGCGTCGGATTTGCCCATCTATCACCAGGTCGCTGAACTTTATTGCGCCCCAGGAGCGGACCGTTTCCGGGTGGTGTTCAAGCCGGGTTTCGGGCAGCGCTATCGCGAACTTTTTAGCGCGGGCACGGTTCTGCCGGCCCACGCTGTGACCAAGCGGGCCGAGGTGGAATCAGTCACGGCAACTGTTGAGTCTGGGGTGGAAGAAGACCTGCTTCGCCTGGGCAAGGCTTGGCAGGAGCTCTTCGATATCACCAAGACGGACCCTGCCACTGTCCCGACGTTCGGCCCGTACCGAATCGCCGAGAAGGGCGAGCGAGGCCAGCTGGTGCTCCGGGAGAACTCGGAATGGGCGGGGGACCGCCCCGCACAGCTGCCGATCTACGTGTGGGGGCCGGGGGCGGACCTGCCGAAGCTCGCCGAGGACAACCAGATTTCGGTGCTTGACGCGCCCGTCAAGACTGATTTCGCCGCCGCCGGCATCGCATCGGAGAAGTTTTCAATTAGCCGCCAGCCCAGTGATCGTCTCGATACCCTGAGCCTTGCGGACACCGGAATCTTCGCTGACGAAGGTTCGCGGCACGCCTTCAGCTCCTGCATTGACCGCAAGGCCCTCGTTAAGACTACGTCGGAGTTCTCCCGCAATCGCGTGACTGCCACTGGCCTGCGCGTACTACAGCCATCTGCGCCGACTCACCCCCGGCTGAAGGCACTGTCCGGGGCGCACATGACCCGGGATATCCCCGCGGCGAAGGCTGCTCTCGAGGGAGCTACCGTGCGCATCGGTTACCTGCAGGAGCACGAGCGTTACGCCAAGCAGGTTGAGACCATCAAGAACAGCTGCGCGGAAGCCGGGATCACCGTCGAAGCAGTGCCACTGACCGCCACAAACTACGGAACCTTGGGGGAGGACTACGACGCGCTGCTGTCGACCCTCAGCGGGTTCGGACGCAATGGGCTCAGCAAGGCGGACCAGGCATCGCTGTTGCCGGAGATCCTTCGTGCGGAGAAGGAACTGCAGCAAGCGATGTGGACGATTCCGCTGACCACCGAGCCGCGGGCGATTGCAACCCTGAAGAACCTAGACAACGTCGTGGATAACCCGGGCAATGTCGGCCTCAGCTGGAATATGGACCGGTGGGTCGAGCTTGACCACATCCCCGAAACCACCAGCGCAACGGACACATCCACCAAGAAGTCTTAAAGGATTAGTCGACAACCATGACCCAGGCATCAGATTTCATCCTCTCCGACCCGAGCGCGATCAAGCGCCAGGAATACGCCCAGAAGCTGCTCGCCGATCACATTCGGCTCGTGCCAGGATTCCCCGCCGAGGGCATTGTTTTCGAGGACCTCACGCCGGCGCTCGCCGACGCGGAGTCTTTCCGCGCCGTTGTTTGTTCCTTGGCTGACGCTGCCCGCGAGATGGAACCGGACCTGATCGCCGGGCTCGACGCGCGCGGGTTTTTGCTTGGCAGCGCTGTGGCTTATGAGCTGGGACTCGGCATCCTCGCGGTGCGTAAGGGCGGAAAACTACCGCCGCCGGTCCACCAGGCCAACTATCAGCTGGAGTACGGCACCGCCACGCTTGAGATCCCAGCCGACGGCTTGGACCTGCGGGGGCGGCGGGTGCTGCTGCTCGACGACGTCCTGGCGACCGGGGGTACCCTCCAGGCTGCCCGCAGCTTGCTTGACAAAGCTGGTGCGACGGTCTGCGGCCTTGGGGTAGTACTTGAGGTACAAGCGCTGGACGGTCGTCAACGCTTCCCTGATATCCCGTTGTATGTCGTAGGAACCGATCATGAGTAAAGAAAAGGGTTCGCTGTGGATGGCGGCGCGCATCGCGCGTACCCTGACGGGGACCGCCCGCCCGAAGGTGAACCCTGTGCTAGGACCGCTTATCGTGGTGCACCGAAAGTTCCACCCGAAGGCGAATCTTGAGGTACTCAACCGGGCGTATAACACCGCGGAGCGACTGCACGACGGCGTGATGCGCAAATCGGGGGAACCGTACATTACCCATCCACTGGCCGTGGCGACCATCGCCGCGGAGATCGGCATGGACACCACCACGCTAGTGGCGGCGCTCCTGCACGACACGGTGGAAGACACCGACTATTCACTCGAGGAGCTCACCACTGACTTCGGGGAGGAGGTTGCCCGCCTCGTGGACGGTGTCACCAAGCTGGACAAGGTGGCACTCGGTTCCGCAGCGGAGGCCGAGACCGTCCGCAAGATGATCGTGGCGATGTCGCACGACCCCCGCGTGCTGGTCATCAAGGTCTGCGACCGGCTGCACAATATGCGCACCATGCGCTTCCTCCCGCCTGAGAAGCAGGCGAAGAAGGCTCGGGAAACCTTGGAAGTCATCGCGCCACTCGCACACCGGCTGGGGATGGCGACGGTCAAGTGGGAACTCGAGGACCTCGCCTTTGCGATCCTGTACCCACGCAAGTACGAGGAGATCGTCCGCATTGTTGCGGACCGTGCGCCAAAGCGCGACCAGTACATCGCCCGCGTCAAGGATGAAATCGAGTCCGCGATGCAGGACACCGGCATCAACGCCGAGGTCGTGGGCAGGCCGAAGCACTACTGGTCGATCTATCAGAAGATGATCGTCCGTGGCCGCGACTTTGACGAGATCTTCGACCTGGTCGGCATCCGCATCCTCGTGGAAACTGTGCGTGACTGCTATGCCGCCGTGGGCGCGGTTCACGCGCTGTACCAGCCCATGCCGGGGCGGTTTAAGGACTACATCAGCTCGCCGCGCTTCGGCGTATACAAGTCCCTGCACACAACTGTTCTCGGGCCGGACGCTAAGCCGCTGGAAATCCAGATCCGCACCCTGGAAATGCACCGCAACGCCGAATACGGCATTGCCGCGCACTGGCGCTATAAAGAGACCCGCGGCACCCACAGTGGAACCAGCGAGGACCTGGACCAGATGGCGTGGATGCGCCAATTGCTGGACTGGCAGAAGGAGGCAGCGGATCCGAATGAGTTCCTGGATTCACTGCGTTACGACCTCTCCACCGATGAGATCTTCGTGTTCACCCCGAAGGGGGATGCCATTACGCTTCCTGCGGGTGCCACCCCCGTGGACTTCGCCTATTCCGTGCACACCGAGGTCGGGCACCGCTGCATCGGTGCGAAGGTCAACGGGCGTTTGGTTGCGCTGGAAAGCAAACTGCAGACCGGCGACAAGGTCGAGATCTTTACCTCTAAGGACCAGTCGGCAGGCCCCAGCAAGGATTGGCTGAACTTCGTCGTTGTCCCGCGAGCCCGTGCCCGCATCAAGCAGTGGTTTGCTAAGGAGCGCCGCGGTGAAGCTGTCGAGGTGGGGCGTGACGCACTCGCCGCAGAGGTGCAGCGCAACGGCGTGCCGGTGCAGCGCCTGTTCACGCCCGAGTCAGTCCGTGCCCTGGCAGCCGACCTGGGGTACGACGACGTCGACGCCCTGTACGCCGCCATCGGCCGCCACGACGTCACCGCCGGGCACGTCGTCAACCAGCTCATGGAACAGCTCGCTGGCGAGGATGACGCGCCCGCGATGCTGCCCAACGAGGTTCCCGTCCACCCGGCGAGCCGGATCGCGAACACCCCGCAGGAGGGCCGCGGCGACGGCTCCGGCATTCTTGTGCAGGGGGAGGCGGACTTTTCCGCGAAGCTGGCGAAGTGCTGCACCCCGGTACCGGGAGACGCGATCTTCGGCTTCATCACCAAAGGCGGCGGAGTCTCGGTCCACCGTACGGATTGCACTAACGCTCCGAAGCTGCACCAAGACCAGGAGCGAATCATCGAGGTGGGCTGGGCACAGAGCTTCCAGAATGCCGTGTTCCTCGTGACGATCCAGATCGAGGGTCTGGACCGCAACGGCCTGCTCTCCGAAGTCACCCGCGTGGTCAGCGAGCAGAAGGTTCCGATCATCGCGACGAGCTCGCGCACCTCAGAGGACCGGGTGGCGATGATCCGTTTTACCTTCGAGGTCTCCGATACCAAGCAGCTGGGCTACCTGATGGGGCAGCTGCGCAACATCGAGGGTGTATTCGACGTCTACCGAGTCACCACCGGCGGTTAGGGGCCAGCCAACGCGGTCTGTGACTTAAGTTCTAGTGGTCGTTGCAACACTGATCTGAAGGGTTGGTGTTGGTGATGACGGTGTCACGGTGGGATCCACCGGTTGAGGAGATCACTCGGTTTCACCAGTTGGTGGTGGGTGATGGTTTGTCGGTGCGTGCGGCTGGGTTGGATCTGGGATGGTCGTTAGCTACGGCGTATCGGATTGCGCATCGTGATGGGTTACCACTGCGGAATAAGACGTTGTCGTCACAGGTGGTTGACGAGATTGTTGCGTTGTTTGCCCAGAATGTCGCGCCAATGGATATTGTGCGGCGGTTGGGTGTGAATCCTTCGTCGGTATACCGGGTGGGGATATCGATTGGTGCGCGGCCCCGTCCTGCTCCTGAGGGTCGGCGGGCTGTGGCTACGGCGCGGCGAGTGGAGTATTTGGAGCTTCGGGCCTGTGGGTTGGATCGTCGTTCTGCTGCAGCTGCGTGTGGGATGGGGTTACGTGGTGCGCTTGATGTTGATAAGGGGGTGATTAAAACACGTGGTCGGCGTGTGCCGTTTGTGCCCGATGGTCAGGCAGTTTATCGCTATAAACGGCTTATGCAGGTTCTTGCGTATGTTGATGGCCGGGTCAGTGTTCCGGTGGAGGTGCTGCCGCAGGCTGCGGTGGAGAAGGTGATTGACCGGCGGTACTTGTCGTTGGTGGAGCGGGAGCGCATCGCGGATCGGGTGAATCGGAATTTATCGGTTCGGGCGATTGCGCGTGAGCTTGGGCGTGATCCGGGGACGATTTCGCGCGAGATTAGTCGCAATAGTGGTGATGATGGCATTTATCGCCCGTTTGAGGCGCACCGGAAGTCAACGCTTCGGAGGTTTCGGCCGAAGGTGTCGAAGATTGCGGCGAATCCGCGGTTGAAACAGCAGGTGTGGCAGTGGTTGCGGATGGAGTTTTCCCCTGAGCAGGTGGCTGGCCGGTTGCGCAGGGAATTCCCTGGCGATGAGACTATGCATGTGAGTCATGAAACGATCTATCAAGAGCTGTACTGCCAGGCCAGAGGCGAGTTGAAGAAGGTGGTGGCCCATGCCCTTCGTACGGGGCGGACGCGGCGTAAACCGCGTGGTCAGCGTGTTGCGAGGAGTCGGTTTGTTGATCCGATGATCATGATTGCTGATCGTCCTGCTGTTGTTGAGGATCGGGCTGTGCCGGGGCATTGGGAGGGTGATCTGATTATCGGTGCAGGTGGAAGGTCTGCGATTGGGACGTTGGTGGAGCGGACGACGCGGTATGTGATGTTGCTGCATTTGCCGGATGGGCATGGTGCGGTGGCGGTGCGTGATGCGCTGGTGGAGGCGATTATGACGTTGCCGCAGCATCTTCGGGGGTCGTTGACCTGGGATCAGGGTTCAGAGATGGCTGGTCATAGGTCGTTTAGCATTGCGACGGATTGTCCGGTGTATTTCTGTGATCCGGGGTCGCCGTGGCAGCGGGGGACGAATGAGAACACTAATGGGTTGTTGCGTCAGTATTTTCCGAAGGGTGCGGATTTGAGTGTTTATGGGCGGGAGGAGTTGGAGCTTGTTGCTCATCGGTTGAATTGTCGGCCGCGTAAGACGTTGGGTTTTGCTACTCCTGCGGAGCGGATGGCGGAGCTGTTAGATTTAGCTGAAAGCTAGGAAATGTTGCAACGACCCCTAGAATCCGCCTGAGGCAAGGACCAACGAAAAGCCCGGGTACCCATTTGGGGTACCCGGGCTTCGTGCAGCTAGGGGAGCTTAGCTGACGGTGGCCTTCTCGATCTTCACCTCATCAGCCGGCTTGCCGTCGCCTTCTGGGGCAGCGTCGTAGATCTTGTCCAGGGTGGCCAGACCCTCGTCGCTGATCTTGCCGAAGACGTTGTACGCCGGTGGCAGCGTAGTGTCCTTCGTGACGAGGAAGAACTGCGAGCCGTTGGTATCCGGGCCGGAATTCGCCATTGCCAGGGTGCCACGCGGGTAGGTCAGCGGGGACTGGCTTTCGCCCTCGGCCACACCGTTGAGCGGGAACTCGTCGCCGAACTTGTAGCCCGGTCCACCCGTGCCCTTGCCGGTCGGGTCGCCGCACTGCAGGATGCCCATCTGGTCGGACTTCACGTGGCGGTGGCAGACCGTGTTATCGAAGTAGTTCTGCTTGGCCAGGGACTCGAAGCTGTTCACGGAGCACGGGGAGGTGCCGCGGTCCAGCTCAATTGGAATCTCGCCGGCGGTGGTCTTCAGGTTCACCTTGACCAGGCCCTCCGTCGCGATATTCTCGCCGCCTGGCTTATCGACCTGCTTGGCGGCGCCGCCCTCATCCTGGTACTCGCAGCTGACCTGCTTCGGGTAGACCTTCATTGGGCCGTCCGGCAGCGGCGGGTACTGCTGCTCGTCCTGGGCCTGGGTTTCCGTCTGATCCTCCGAATCCGAGGACCCCGTGTAGGTGCTGGCGAAGTAAATGCCGCCCACGATTGCGGCCAGGACCACGACGGTGGTCACCATCACGCCGAGCGGCGCGAGCTTGGCCTTGCGCTCGCGGCCTTTGATCGCCTTGTCGAGGTTATCCAGCGCCTCGTCGCGGCGCTGCGCGTTGGGCATCTTGCGCCCAGTGTTCTCACTCACGTGTTGAACCGGTGCCTTTCTTCCTGCGTGATCAGCTTTAGCGTGATCATGGACGATTCGCGCAGAGCCTGGCTGTGGGGCCGCGGGCCTGCGTAACCTTTCCCATTATGCCCTAAGAAAGTTATTTTCTGACACGATGGGGGCATGAAGCACTCCGAGAACACCGGTGCAGGGGCGGCCACCCCCTCCTTTGAGCTGCTGGGCTTCCCGGCGGGCGCCTTCCAGACCAATTGTTACGTGCTGATCAATACGGATGAGTCCGCAGCACGCGACGCCCAGGGGCACAGGCCCGCCACGGTGGTGGACCCGGGGCACGGCGCCCACCAGGTCATCATCGATGCCGCGAGCGAGCACAATTTCTATGTGGAGTCGATCGTGCTAACCCATGGCCACATCGACCACATGCGAGATGCCGCGGAGTTCGGGGTGCCGGTCCACGTCCACGAATATGATCGTTCGATGCTCGAGGATCCGGGGATGTACACCAATGTCCTCGACTTTGCTCGCATCTTCGATACCGAGAACATGAAAGTTCCCGAGGACATCCGGAACCTCAGCGACGAGGTGAGCATCGGCGGCCAGAGCTTCGCCGTGCACCACATGCCGGGGCATTCCCCCGGATCCGTCATGTTCCGCATCCCGGGGCTGATCTTGGGTGGGGACGTCCTCTTCAACGGCGGCGTGGGGCGGACGGACCTGCCTGGTTCGGACCCGGCGGATATGACTCTGTCCCTGAAACGTCTGGCAGCCGAATTCGATGACGACGACGTCGTCCTTCCCGGTCACGGTCCGCAGACAACGATCGGTCAGGAAAAGAAGACCAACCCCTTCCTGCACGAGGTGGGGTAGTGCTACGCCCGTAGCGGTCCAGTCACTAAGATCTGGTGGCGTGACTAACTCAGGTGAAAAGAAGTTCCAGCCGCTGCACGCCCCGAAGGGTATTCCGGACTACGTGCCACCGCAGTCCAGCGAATTCCTGGCGGTGCGCACCGCGTTTCTCGACGCCGCCCACAACGCCGGTTATGAGCACATCGAGCTGCCCGTGTTCGAGGACACCTCGCTGTTCGCCCGCGGCGTGGGGGAGTCCACCGACGTGGTGAGCAAGGAAATGTATACCTTTGCTGACCGGGGTGGTCGCTCGGTGACGCTGCGCCCGGAGGGCACCGCTGGAGTGATGCGTGCGGTGATCCAGCACAATCTCGATCGTGGGCAGTTGCCAGCCAAGCTGGCGTATCACGGCCCGTTTTTCCGCTACGAACGCCCGCAGGCCGGCCGTTTCCGCCAGCTTCAGCAGGTCGGAGTGGAGGCCATCGGGGTGGACGACCCGGCGCTGGATGCCGAGGTCATCGCCCTGGCAGACCGCTGCTTCCGTTCCATTGGGTTGGACGGCTTCCGTCTCGAGTTGACGAGCCTGGGGGATAGCACCGATCGCCCGGCATACCGCGCGAAGCTCCAGGAGTTCCTGGCAACGCTACCGCTGGATGAGGAGACCCAGCGCCGCGCGGAGCTCAACCCGCTGCGAGTGCTGGACGATAAGCGCCCGCAGATGCAGGAGATGCTGGCGGACGCTCCGTTGATGAAGGATCACCTTTCCGACTCCTCCCGCGAGCACTTCGAGACCGTCACCGGTCTGCTGGAGGACATGGGCGTGGAGTACACGATCAACCCACGCATGGTCCGTGGGCTTGATTACTACACCAAGACCTGTTTCGAGTTCGTCCACGATGGCCTCGGGGCGCAGTCCGGAATCGGCGGCGGTGGTCGCTACGACGGCTTGATGGCCCAGCTTGGTGGCCAGGATCTCTCCGGCATCGGCTTCGGCCTCGGCGTGGACCGGGCGCTGCTGGCCCTCGAAGCAGAGGGCAAGACGGCTTCTACCGGTCGCCGCGTGGACGTGTTTGGGATCCCGATGGGCGATGCCGCGAAGCGCCACATGGCTGCTTTGATCAACGAGCTGCGCGCGGCGGGTGTTGCAGCGGACATGGCCTATGGCAATCGCGGGCTCAAGGGGGCGATGAAGGCTGCCAACCGGGCACATGCTCAGCTCGCCGTCGTCATCGGTGACCAGGAGCTCGAGGCGGGCACCGTGGCGGTGAAGGACCTGCAGCTCGGAGAGCAGCACGACGTCGCGGTGGCAGATCTGGTCACCCACATCCGTCGACAGCTGGCGTAGGTCCGAAGGACCCCTATACAGCTCCTTCGGGCTAGTAAAAACGGCACTGTGCGAAAAGCACAGTGCCGTTTTCTTTACCATGGGCCGTTTGGCCGAGCGGAGCGCACCGGCCATGGCGGGCCTTGGCTCGTGGTGAGCTTAGCGGCGGAAGTTCGCCTCGCAGCTGGCCATTGTTCCGCCCTGGTAGCCGCGCAGGAATGCGTCCACGCGCTGCTGGGAGGAGCCGTGAGTCCACTTCTCCGGGTTGACCGAGCGACCGGCAGACTTCTGAATGGCATCATCGCCGATGGACTGGGCAGTTTTCACAGCCTGATCCACCTGGTCCTGTGTGATCGGGTCGAGCATGGCGTCCGGCCCCTTATCTGCCTGGCTAGCCCACAGACCCGCGTAGCAGTCAGCCTGCAGCTCCATCTTCACGGCGTTGGAGTCCTCACCCGGGTTGTTGTAATCGGAGAGACCGAGGTTGCCCTCGAGGTGTTGAATGTGGTGGCCGAACTCGTGGGCGACAACATACATCTGGGCGAACGGGCCATCGGAGCCACCCATCTGCCGCAGCTGCTTAAAGAATGGCGTCGCGAAGTAGGCGGTCTCATCGCCCGGGCAGTAGAACGGTCCGGACTGGGAGGCATCAGCCGCCCCGCAGGCGGTGTTCAACTGACCAGAGCCGATGAAGAGCCCCGGCTTGGTGTACTCAATATTCGCCTCCTGGGGGAGCGCCTCGCCCCAGAAGTCGTCCAGAACCGTCGCGGTGGCCTGGATGCGGCAGTCGTCGTGCTCGTTGGCGTCCTCGTACGTCTTGCAGTGCGCGAGCGCATCCGAGTCGGTCTGCGGGCCCTGCACATTGTTGGCCCCGCCGCCAATGCCTGGGATTCCGCCGCCGCTGTTGAGGAAGAAGATCACCAAGCCGGCGATGATGATGCCGGGCAGCCCGAAACGAGCGCCCACCTGACTCACCAACATGTTGATGAGGAAGTTGCCGCCGCCACGGTTTCCGCCGCCGAAGTTGGAGCCCCCGGAATTGCCGCCACCTTGGGCGCGGCCGGAGGAGTCGCCTAGATTTTGATTGAAGGTCACGCCCTAAAGTTTGCCACACTTGTTGATGGACTAAGCTGAAGGGTTGAATTCGACACCCTTTTTCAAAGATTGAAAGCATCGGAAGGATAAGCGACGTGCTGCGAACCCATCTAGCAGGCGAACTTCGCCCAGGAGACATCGACTCAGAGGTCACCCTCACCGGCTGGGTAGGCCGTCGCCGAGACCACGGTGGCGTGATCTTCATCGACCTGCGCGACCGTTCCGGCGTCGCACAGGTCGTGTTCCGCGAGTCCGAGGTCGCCGAACGTGCCCACGCATTGCGCAGCGAGTACTGCGTCCGCGTCCGCGGTCGCGTGGAGGCCCGTCCGGAGGGCTCCGAGAACCCGAACCTGCCGTCCGGCGCCGTCGAGGTCAACGTCAGCGAGCTCGAGGTACTCAACGAGTCCGCCGCGCTGCCGTTCCAGATCGACGACCCGTCCTCCGCCGGCGAGGTCGGCGAGGAGACCCGCCTGAAGTACCGCTACCTGGATCTGCGCCGCGCCTCCCAGGGCGACGCACTCCGTCTGCGCTCCAAGGCCAACGCTGCGGCCCGTAAGGTTCTCGAGCGCCACGATTTCACGGAGATCGAGACCCCGACGCTGACCCGTTCCACCCCGGAGGGCGCACGTGACTTCCTGGTTCCGGCACGCCTGAAGCCAGGCACCTTCTACGCTCTGCCGCAGTCCCCGCAGCTGTTCAAGCAGCTGCTCATGGTCGCCGGCATGGAGCGGTACTACCAGATCGCTCGCTGCTACCGCGACGAGGACTTCCGCGCCGACCGCCAGCCAGAGTTCACGCAGCTGGACGTCGAGATGAGCTTCGTCGACCAGGAGGACGTCATCGCCCTGGCCGAGGAGATCCTCACCGAGGTGTGGTCGACCGCCGGCTACGAGGTCCAGACCCCGTTCCCGCGCATGACCTACGCCGACGCGATGCGGCTCTATGGCTCCGATAAGCCGGATCTGCGCTTCGACATCCAGATCACCGAGTGCACCGAGTTCTTCAAGGACACGACCTTCCGCGTGTTCCAGAACGAGTACGTCGGTGCTGTCGTCATGGACGGTGGAGCTAGCCAGCCACGCCGCCAGCTCGACGCCTGGCAGGAGTGGGCCAAGCAGCGCGGTGCGAAGGGCCTGGCCTACATCCTGGTGGGCGAGGACGGCGAGCTGTCCGGCCCAGTTGCGAAGAACATCACTGATGATGAGCGCGCTGGCATCGCCGACCACGTTGGTGCGAAGCCGGGCGACTGCATCTTCTTCGCAGCCGGCGACACCAAGTCTTCCCGTGCCCTGCTGGGTGCGGCTCGTGGCGAGATCGCCCAGAAGCTGGGACTCATCGACGACAGCAAGTGGGCCTTCACCTGGGTCGTCGACGCGCCGATGTTCGAGCCTGCAGCCGATGCCCGCGCAGAGGGCGACGTGGCGCTCGGCAACTCCGCATGGACTGCCGTGCACCACGCCTTTACCTCCCCGAAGCCCGAGTTCCTGGACTCCTTCGACCAGGACCCAGGTTCCGCGCTGGCCTACGCCTACGACATCGTCTGCAACGGCAATGAGATCGGCGGCGGTTCCATCCGTATCCACCAGCGGGACGTCCAGGAGCGCGTGTTCCAGGTCATGGGAATCTCCCAGGAGGAGGCCCGGGAGAAGTTCGGCTTCCTGCTCGACGCCTTCGCCTTCGGCGCTCCGCCGCACGGCGGCATCGCGTTCGGTTGGGACCGAATCGTCAGCCTGCTGGGCGGCTTCGACTCCATCCGCGACGTCATCGCCTTCCCGAAGTCTGGCGGCGGTGTCGACCCACTGACGGATGCGCCGAGCGAGATTACCCCGGAGCAGCGTAAGGAATCCGGCATCGACGCGAAGCCGAAGAGGGCCGCAGCGGCGCAGGCCGGTGCAGCCAAGGCCAGCTCCAAGTAGAGCGAAAAGGTAACAAGACCAGCTGGGGCGGCACACGGTGCCGGCCCGCCTGGCAATAAGGATGAGTAAACAGGTGGCCGAACACAATCCAGCCCTCTCCGTGGCGGCAGTCGGCGAGTCCGCGCAGCGAGTTCTCGCCGCCCGCTTCGGCGGATCGCCGGAACTGAGCAACCCGGAGAACCTCGGAGGAAACGGATCCTCCCTGGTTCTACGCGCTCGGGTCGGGCACAATGACTTCCTCCAGGAACGCACGGTGGTGGTCAAACAGCTACCACCGCAGCCCTCGGGGGAAGAGCCCTCATCCCTCGCTGACCCGGAGGCCAACCGGTCTCGGGGTAGCAGGCGAATCTCCTTCGACCGCACCGGGCTCTTCCGCGAGCTTGTGGCTTATCAGTTCACAAACACCCTTGCTGAGGAATCACGACCAGGCCCGTTGCTGCTCGCGTATGACATCCAGGAGCGCCTCCTGATCCTCTCAGACCTTGGTGACGGCCAGAACTTCGCTGAGGTGCTCACCGGACTCTCGGCCAAGGACCGCCGCACCGCACTGCGGAAGCTGGGGCGCTCACTCGGCCGCATGCACGTAGCCACGGCAGGTAAAGAAGAGTCCTATGACACCCTCTTCCGCCGCCAGTGCCAGAAGCATGGCTACGCCTTCGAGGATGTCGTCGGCCAGCAGCCGAAGATTGAGGAAACTATCATCCTCGGACTGGAGCTGATGGAGAGCAACTCAATCAGCATGCACCCGGAGGTCATCCGGTTGGCGAATCTGGCGGCGAGCCGACAGGCGGATGCCACCGCTCGCGCCTTCACCCCGTTCGACCTCATGCCAGACAACATCGTGTTGGCACAGCGGGTGTTCTTCCTCGACTACGAGTGGGCAGGGTTCCGCGATATCGCCTTCGACGTCGCGTGCGTCATGGCCGGTTTTCCGCAGGACCTGTCAACTCCGGCCCTGAGCGACCAGGAGACCGCCGAGTTTCTCGATGCCTGGCGGGCCGAGGTCGTCCACTATTGGCCGGAGTTCCGGGATGACGGCTACTTCAACGAGGTCCTGGTAGCCACTCTGATCGCGTGGGCCTTCTTCTCCCTGGCGCTGTTGTACTACGGCTCCGATAAGGTGAACGACCTCCGCGAATTCGATATCGAGGCCGATGACTTGAAGAAGCTGACCACCGCACAGCTCATCGACCTCGCGACCACCGTGGACGCCATCTTGCGCTTCACCGCAGGGCTAGGCGAGAAACGTTTCGCTCCTGTCACCGAGCTTGCAGAAAATCTCCTAGCGGCGCTGGCCCCACTGGGCGCGCATCCGCAGCGACGTGAGGACTAGGCGCGACGTGGAAGACCTGTTCAGTCAGGCCGCCCCACACCAGTCTGGGGCCGGTCCAGCGGAGGTGGAAGCATACTTCCACCCGGGTTCGCATGCGCCGCTGGCGGTCCGCATGCGGCCGCGAAGCCTGGCTGAGGTGGTGGGGCAGGACCACGTGCTTGGGCCAGGGACCCCGTTGCAGCGGCTCATTGACGGGCGCGGAGACTCCTCCGTTATCCTCTTCGGTCCGCCCGGCACGGGCAAAACCACCATCGCATCTCTGATCTCGGCGGCATCCGGACGCCACTTTGTCGCCCTGTCTGCCCTGAATTCGGGAGTCAAGGAGGTTCGGGCCGTCATCGAGGACGCCCGCCGTCGCCTGCTCCACGGTGCACGCACCGTGCTTTTCATCGACGAGGTGCACCGTTTCTCCAAAACGCAGCAGGACGCTCTGCTCGCCGCCGTGGAGAACCGCACGGTGCTGCTGGTCGCCGCCACGACCGAGAACCCGAGTTTCTCCGTGGTCTCGCCACTGCTGAGCCGCTCGCTGCTTGTCCAGCTGAAGTCGTTGGACGAAGACGGCATTAAATCCGTGCTGCGTCGCGCGATCGCCGATGAGCGAGGCTTGGCCGGCCAGGTGCAGATTGCTGACGACGCCCTGGACCAGCTCGCCGCGGTGTCTGGTGGGGACGCTCGACGCAGCCTGACGTACCTCGAGGCCGTCGCCGAGGACGTCCTCCAGCAGAAGGAGGCTGGCGACGAGGCTCCTACGATCACGGTCGCCGACGTCACTCGCTCCACGAATAAGGCGGTGGCTCGCTATGACCGCGACGGCGACCAGCACTACGACGTCACCAGCGCTTTTATTAAGTCCATGCGTGGCTCTGATCCGGATGCCGCGCTGCATTACCTCGCGCGGATGCTCGAAGGAGGGGAGGACCCCCGGTTCATCTCCAGGCGTTTGGTCATCGTCGCTTCCGAGGACATCGGAACAGCTGACCCTACCGCCCTGCAGGTCGCAGTCGCAGCGCACCAGGCGGTGAGCTTCATCGGCATGCCGGAGGCCCGCATTACGCTGGCCCACGCCACCGTCCACATGGCCACCGCCCCGAAGAGCAACGCCGCCTACGTCGGTATCAACGAGGCCATCGCCGATATCCGGGCAGGCAAGGGGGCGATCGTTCCTGCTCACCTGCGCGACGGACACTACAGCGGCGCGAAGGCCCTCGGAAACGCCACCGGCTACCAGTACCCGCACGATGATCCTCGGGGCGTGTTGCGCCAGCAATACCTGCCGGATGACCTGGTCGAAGCGGTGTACTACCGGCCCACCACCCACGGCCACGAGCGTACGATTCACAGTCGCCTGGACACGCTGCGGGGCATTGTGCGTGGTTCCGGCCCGGGCAAGTAGAATGCCATCTGTAGTTTTAGCTTTCCCCGCGGCATGAAACCCGTAGGAGGCGGTTGGCCCCACCAGGGCTGCCGAGACAACCCGAGACAGATTGAGGTAGCACTACCGTGCAGACGCATGAGATTCGCCAGCGCTTCACCGACCATTTCGTGAAAAGCGGTCACACCGAGGTGCCCAGCGCGTCGTTGATCCTCGACGACCCGAACCTGCTCTTCGTCAACGCGGGCATGGTCCCCTTCAAGCCCTACTTCCTGGGCCAGGAGACCCCGCCGTTCGGTACCGCCACCTCCATCCAGAAGTGCGTGCGAACCCTCGACATCGACGAGGTCGGCATCACCACCCGCCACAACACCTTCTTCCAGATGGCCGGCAATTTCTCCTTCGGCCAGTACTTCAAGGAAGGCGCGATCAAGAACGCGTGGACGCTGCTGACCAATTCCGTCGACGACGGTGGCCTTGGGCTGAACCCGGATCGCCTCTGGGTCACTGTCTACGAGGACGACGACGAGGCCGCGCAGCTGTGGCACGACCTCGTCGGTCTACCAACCGAGCGCATCCAGCGCCTCGGGATGGAGGATAACTACTGGCACATGGGAGTGCCCGGACCGTGTGGGCCGTGCTCCGAGATCTACTACGACCGTGGCCCGGCTTATGGCGAAGACGGTGGCCCGGCAGTGGACGATAGCCGATTTATCGAGATCTGGAACCTCGTGTTCATGGAGTTCGAGCGTGGCGAAACTAAGCCCGACGGCAGCTTCGACATCGTGGGCAACCTGCCGAAGAAGAACATCGATACCGGCATGGGTGTGGAGCGCCTCGCATTCCTGCTGCAGGGGGTGGACAACGTCTACGAGACTGACCTGCTGCGCCCGGTGATCGACACCGCCGAGAAGCTGACCGGCACCCGCTACGGCACGCAGGACAAGGACGATATCCGCTTCCGCGTCATCGCCGACCACAGCCGCACCGCGCTGATGCTCATTCTCGACGGCGTGACCCCAGGCAACGAGGGACGCGGCTATATCTTGCGTCGCCTGATTCGCCGCATCATCCGCTCTGCCCGTCTGCTGGGCGCCCAGGGGGCCGTCATTGAGCAGCTGCTGGGCACGGTCCGTGAGGCGATGACCCCGTCCTACCCGGAGATCGAGGAGAACTGGGAGCGTATCCGCTCCGTGGGAGTGACCGAGGAAAAGGCCTTCCTGAAGACCCTCGAGTCCGGATCCCAGCTCTTCGAGCAGTTCCTCACTGAGGCCCGCAATAGTGGTACCTCGGTTGTTCCGGGTGCAGTGGCTTTCTCGCTGCACGATACCCACGGCTTCCCGATCGACCTGACCCGCGAGATGGCTGAGGAGGCCTCGCTGACGGTCGACGAGGCTGGTTTCCACGAGCTGATGGCCGAGCAGAAGGCCCGCGCCAAGGCTGATAGCGCCGCAAAGAAGCACGTCCACGCGGACTTGAGTGTCTACCGCGCATTCATCGACTCCCACCCGACCCACTTCACCGGCTACGAGAACACGGCGGACGAGGGCAAGGTGTTGGGCCTGATCGTCGACGGCCAGCTCGCCGACCGTGCATCTGCCGGGCAGCACGCCCAGGTCATCCTGGACCAGACCCCGTTCTATGCCGAGTCCGGTGGCCAAATGGCCGACCGCGGTAGCCTCCGCGGCCCAGGAGGCCTGGCGAAGGTCGTGGACGTCCAGAAGATCGCCAAGAAGGTCTGGGCGCACCTGATCGAGGTCACCGAGGGCGAGCTCGCCATCGGCGAGCTTCTTGAGGCGCGCGTCGACCAGAAATGGCGCCACCAGGCCCGCCAGGCGCACTCCGGTACCCACCTGATCCACGCTGCGCTGCGCGAGGTACTGGGTCCAACAGCCGTGCAGGCCGGATCCATGAACAAGCCGGGCTACCTGCGCTTCGACTTCTCCTACGGGGATCAGCTGACCGAGAAGCAGCTGCAGCAGATCGAGGAGATCGCGAACTCTGCGGTCGACACCGACTACCAGGTCAACACCATCGAGACCTCCCTGGAGGAGGCCAAGGCGATGGGAGCGATGGCCCTATTCGGCGAGAACTACGGAAAGCAGGTTCGTGTCGTCGAGATCGGCGGCCCGTTCTCCATGGAGCTGTGCGGCGGTATCCACGTGGACCACTCCTCGCAGATCGGCCCGATTAGCGTGCTCGGTGAGTCCTCGGTGGGCTCTGGGGTGCGCCGCATCGAGGCTTATACCGGTATGGATTCCTTCCGCCACCTCGCCGCTGACCGTTCCCTGGTTGCCAACCTCGCGGCGAACTTTAAGGCCACCAGCGAGGAGATCCCGGAGCGCATTGACGCGCTGACCGCCAAGCTCAAGGCCGCAGAGAAGCAGGTCCAGCAGCTGCGCGCCCAGCAGCTGGCTGCCCAGGTTGGCAGCATTGTGGACAGTGCTGCGGATGTGTCCGGCGTGAAGGTGCTTACCCAGAATCTCGGGGAGGGCCTGGGTGCGAAGGAGCTGCGCTCTGTGGCGCAGGACGCCATCGCCCGTTTCAATTCCGAGACGGCGGTCGTGCTCTTCACGTCTCAGGATGGGGAGAAGGTTCCATTCGTTGCTGCGGCGAACCCACAGGCAGTCGAGCGCGGCCTGAAGGCGGGCGACCTGGTGAAGGCATTCGGCGCCGAGGTTGGTGGCCGCGGTGGCGGTAAGCCAGCCCTGGCGCAGGGCTCCGGTTCCGATGCTTCCGGCGTCGACGCCGGCCTGGCGGCCGTTCAGCGCCTCGTGAACGAGATCCTCAGCTAGTTCCACGAGGTCGATCACCGATGACATCCGGTTTTTCCCGCGAGGAGATTTCTCCCGACCGTCCCGACCCGGAGACCGATCCAGGGCGGGGACGGCGGCTGGCGCTCGACGTCGGCAGCGTACGCATCGGTGTTGCACTGAGCGACCCGGATGGCATCCTGGCCTCTCCGCTGGAGACGGTGGCCGCTGCCGTGGACGGCTCCGACGTGGCGCGCGTGGTGGAGCTGATCGAGGAGAACTTCGTCGTGGAGGTTATCGTCGGTCTTCCGGTGGCGTTGCGCGGCAACCACACCTCGAGCACCGTAGCAGCCCTGGACTTTTATGAGGACCTTGGCGAAGAGCTACCGGAACTGCCCATACGGCTCGTCGACGAACGCATGTCCACCATGGCTGCGACCCAGGCCTTTCAGGCTTCCGGGGTGAGCGCCAAAAAAGGGTCGGAAGCGGATTGACCAAGCTGCGGCGGTGCATATTCTGCAGGGGTGGCTCGACGCCCGTCGGCGCGTCATCTCGTAATCGAATCGTGATCATGGAATAATGTCCGATGATCGATCCACGATCATCGGATGCATCGCTGTCCTATGGCGATGCTTCGCGTTGCCTTCACGCTTCGAGCGTGGCCGCGCGTTCCGTAGCACCTGAGATCCGAAAGGCATAGTTGCATGACCCTGAAGCGGAGTATGCAACCGAAGTACCGGCGCCGCCGTCAACTGGCTGTCGCGCTGGCTTTGGCGCTCACCCTCTTGTTGGTGGGCATCTCCGGGTACGTCTGGTACCAGCGGTCCGTTGTTGGCCAGCGTGACTACGAGGGTGCGGGCAATGGAACGGTCGTGATGGTCAAGGTCGGCGAAGGCGATAGCCTGTCTTCCATCGCCCCGACCCTGGTGGAGAAGAAGATTGTGGGGTCCAGGCGGGCGCTGATGCGCGAAGCCGAGGCCCGCGACGCCAGTCTGCAGACCGGTTATTACCCGCTTCAGGAAAAGATGTCGGCCTCAGCCGCGCTGGACGCACTGACGGACGACGCTAACCGCCGAGGCGTCGTCGATATCCCGAACGGCCTGCCGCTGGAGGACGTCACCGTCGTGGGCGGGAAGACACGCGAGGGCATCTACTCGTTGATCTCCGCCCAGACCTGTTCGAGCCAGGATGAATGCATCACCTCCGATACGCTGCGCGACGCTGTGGTGAGCTCCACTCCGGAGGAGCTGGAGGTACCGCAGTGGGCGAAGGGGGCGGTGGCTAGCCGTGCCGACGATCCGCGCCGCATCGAGGGGCTGATCTCCCCGGGCGTGCACCTCTTCGACCCGACCGCGACTCCGCAGGAGATCATGCGAGAGTTGATCAGTAACTCTGCTGCGGAATACGAGGCGACGGGGCTGCTCAAGGCCGCTGACGCAGTGGGACTGAGCGCCTACGAGATGATCACCGCCGCCTCCCTCGTCGAGCGCGAGGCTCCGGCCGGAGCTTTCGACAAGGTTGCCCGCGTTATTCTCAACCGCCTCAAGGAAGACCAGCGTCTGGAGTTCGACTCCACGGTGAACTACGACGTCGCCGAGCAGGAGGTCGCCACGACGGATGACGACCGCGCTCGCCGCACCCCGTGGAACACCTATGCGAAGAAGGGGCTGCCGGAGACCCCGATCGCCTCCCCGGGTATTCAGGCGCTGCAGGCGATGGAACACCCCGCCGAGGGCGATTGGCTCTACTTCGTCACCATCAACAAGGATGGTGAGACCGTGTTCAACCGGGACTTCGATGCCCACGAGGCCGCGATCGAGAAGGCGCGTGCCAATGGCGTGCTGGACTCGGCTCGCTAAGCGCTAAGCCAGGAGGAAGAGGAAGTCGATGTCGGAAAACCAGGATGCCCAGTTGTCTACCGGCGGTGACCCTCTGCCCATTGGGGATTCGGCTGGCGCGAGCGTGCTCAGCCCGGAGGAATTTCTCGCGCTGAGCGGGCCGCGTTGCGCGGTGCTGGGCAGCCCAGTGTCGCATTCGTTGTCCCCGTTGATCCACAAGGCTGGCTACCGGGCCACGGGCCTGGATCTGGATTACTACCGCGTGGAAGCGCCCGAGGCCCGAGATATCCGGGTGATCGTTCAGGCGCAGGACCCGAACATCCGGGGCCTGTCCGTCACGATGCCGGGTAAGGGGGCGGCGCTCGAGCTGGCTGGGCTTGCGACGAAGCGTGCGGAGGACATCGGTTCCGCCAATACGCTGGTCCCGCAGGAGGATGGTCGCTGGCTGGCGGATAATACAGACGTTGACGGGCTCACCGCGTGCCTGGACGCGGTAGCAGCTGAGCTCGCCGAACGTGATCCGGAACGAGGTGCACCCTTCGCCGGACAGACCGCAGTCATCGTCGGTAACGGCGGTACCGCCCGCCCTGCCGTCGCTGCCGCAGCGGCTGCTGGCTTCGCAGAGATTAACGTGGTCGCCCGATCGGAGCGTGCTCTGAACCTACAGGCACTCACCGAATCTCTGGGTATGGCGTTCTCCTGGACTCGGTTCGACGCTCCGGAGCTAGGCCATGTATGTGGCCAGGCTGCGACACTGATTTCGACGGTGCCGGAGGACGTCGCTGCGGAATATGTGGATGCGTTCTGTCGCGCCGAGTCGGTCATCGACGTGATTTACGATCCCTATCCGACCGCGCTTTTGGCCCAAGCCAAGCAGCAGGAGCTGCCATTTTCTGATGGCCTGCAGATGCTCGCTGGCCAGGCGGAGGAGCAGTTCCGGCTGTTCACCGGCCAGCAGGCTCCTGAAGGGCTATTCTTGACCGAACTGCGCCAGCACTTGGCGCTGGACTAACCCGGGGGCTTATCTTCTCTAGCGTAGGCAGGGCACTTATTCCTGCGCTGGGGGGGGAAGAGGCAGGCTCTTGAGTCAGGGGATCAGGAGCTATAGGGGGGGGGAGGGCTATCGATGATGGGCGCCGTGCTTGCCGCTCTTGGCGTGGCAGTGGCCTATCTGGCTGTCGTTGATTGGCGGTATCGTCGCATCCCCAACGCAGTGGTGCTCCCCAGTATCCTCTGCGCGATTGTCGCGGCGGGTGCTTGGCAGCCTGCCGCACTCGCCGGTGGCGCGGGGTGGTGGCTATTGTTCAGCTTCTTCCACCATCGCGCTGCGAAACACCGCCGGAAGGGGAGTAGCGCTGCCGGCCGCTATTTAGGTGGAGGGGACGCCAAGTTCGCGGTGGTGTGCGGCATCCTTGCCTCCTGGCATGGTTCGGGGTGGGTGTTGCTCGCGATGGCTGCCGCCGGGATGTTGTCTACCGTGGCCATTTTGTATCGGGGGCACAGCCGGAAACTTCCCAATCAGCGAGCCGTGGCCATGGGGCCGGCGATGGCTCTGGGCACGTTGCTGGCTTTCCTGGTGACCTTGTAGATGTTTGATGGCTCACACAGTAGACCTAGTAGCCTGCGTCGATCACGGCTTCCTCCACCGGGCCCATCAGAGTGCGGAATAACCGCTAACGGACTCGTGTTGTGGACTGCATGACGACACTCTTCGACTCACTTGAAATTGGACGACTAACGCTGCCAAATCGCGTGACCATGGCACCTTTGACCCGCTCACGGGCAGGCCGCGACGGTGTCCCCACGGCCTTGCATGAGACGTACTATTCACAGCGCGCTTCCATGGGGCTTATCGTAACGGAGGGCGTATTCCCTGCGGTCACGAGCCGCGCTTTCCCCGGCCAGCCTGGTATTGAAACTCCAGAGCAGATTTCCGGCTGGCGGCGTGTGGCCGATTCCGTACATGAGGCCGGCGGACGCATCTTCATGCAGGTGATGAATGGCGGGCGTTTGTCCCATGCGGGCCTGCTCGAAGGGGCTCAGCCGGTGGCCCCCTCTGCGTTGGCATCGGGCACTGCGGTGCGGGATTTCGAATCCCGCAAGGAATGCCCAGTGCCTCGCGCCCTCGGCATCGAGGAGCTACCGCGCATCGTCGATGAGTTCCGGCAAGCTGCCCGCAATGCGATCGACGCTGGCATGGATGGTGTGGAAATCCATGGTGCGAACGGGTATCTGCTGCAACAGTTCCTTTCCCCGAGCTCCAATCACCGAGAGGATGCTTACGGCGGAACCCCAGAGAATCGCTACCGCCTAGCGCAGGAAATCCTCACCGCTGTGGCCGAGGAGATCGGGGCCGACCGCGTGGCGTTGCGCTTGTCCCCGCAGCACAATATTCAGGGGATTGAGGAAACCGACGATGCAGATGTCCGTGCCACCTACGGCGGGTTGCTGCGCGCAGTCGCAGACCTTGGTTTGGCCTACGTTTCCTTCCTGCATGCAGAGCCCACCGGTGAGCTCATTACTGAGCTGAGCGCCGAAGCCCGCGCTAACGGGCGTACCCGCGTCATCCTGAATTCGGGATTTGGGCGAGTGACCCAGCGCGCGGAAGCCGAGGACCTGGCACGGCACGGTGATGCCGTTGCTGTGGGACGGTTGGCCATCTCCAACCCGGACCTAGTTCGCCGTTGGCAGGAGAAACTCCCGGTCACTGCGCCGGATGAGACCACGTTCTATACAGGAGGAGAGAACGGCTACACCGATTACCCGTTCTATGCGGTCAGCTCTTAAGACGCAGCTCGTTGAGATCGCGCGCGCTGCAACGCTCCCGTAGCGCGCATTCATCGCTGGACTAGCCTTGCTCCACTTGATGTGAACAACCCCTTTCCACCACAGAAAACCACCAGGTAGCTGTGTCTGGAATGGCATTGATTACTCACCTGCGACCTCAGCCGGGACATCGCCCCAGAGGGCTGTAGCCATGGGGTTGGCGATGGTTCTGGGCACACTGCTGAGCTTCGCGGCGTCCTTATAAATGTTCAATGGCTCACATAGTAGACTCGTCGGTATGCTTCGATGGACTACTGCTGGTGAATCCCATGGCCAAGCGCTGATTGCGCTGGTGGAAAACCTCCCCGCTGGGCTGAGCGTGACTCGTGAGGACGTCGCGGAACAGCTCGCTCGCCGTCGCCTCGGCTATGGCCGTGGCGCCCGGATGAAGTTTGAGGCCGATGAGCTGACCTTCGTCTCTGGCGTCCGGCACGGCAAGACCCTCGGTAGCCCCGTTGCCGTCATGATCGGCAACACCGAGTGGCCGAAGTGGACCACCATCATGTCCGCTGACCCGGTGGACATGGAGGACCCGGAGGTAGCCAAGGCGATGGCCTCTGGTCGTGGGGCTAAGCTGACCCGCCCGCGCCCAGGTCACGCGGACTTCGCGGGCATGCTGAAGTACGACCACGACGAGGCTCGCCCGATCCTCGAACGCGCCTCTGCACGCGAGACTGCTGCCCGCGTCGCTGCCGCCACCTTCGCCCGTGCCCTGCTGCGCGAGGTGTTGGGAGTGGAGGTATTCAGCCACGTCGTTTCGATCGGCCGGAGCGAGCCGTATACCGGCGCCACCCCGAGTTTCTCTGACCTGGAAGCCATCGATGCCTCTCCGGTGCGCGCCTTCGATAAGGCCTCGGAGGATGCGATGGTCGAGGAGATCAAGGCTGCAAAGAAGAGCGGTGACACCCTCGGCGGCATCGTGGAGGTCGTGGTGAAGGGCCTGCCGATCGGCCTGGGCTCCCACACGTCCGGCGACGCTCGCCTCGACGCCCAGCTGGCCTCCGCCGTGATGGGAATCCAGGCCATCAAGGGGGTCGAGATCGGCGACGGATTCGAGGAGGCGCGTCGCCGCGGCTCCGAAGCTCACGACGAGATGGTGCGCGAGGACGGCGAGATCACCCGCCTGAGCAACCGCGCCGGTGGCATCGAGGGCGGCATGACCAATGGTGAGGACGTCATCGTCCGCGCCGCGATGAAGCCGATCAGCACGGTTCCGCGCGCGCTGCGTACTGTCGACATGGCCACCGGAGAGGCCGCCACCGGCATCCACCAACGCTCCGACGTCGTCGCCGTCCCCGCGGCAGGCGTCGTTGCCGAGGCGATGGTCGCCCTCGTGCTGGCTCGGGCCACCGTTGAAAAGTTCGGGGGCGACTCCCTCGCTGAGATGAAGCGTAACGTGGCCGCCTATCAGCAGCAGGTTGCCGAGCGGCTGGACTTCTAACCGACCTGCGAACAAGGAGGCTTCGCGAAAGATGACTCGATTCGGGCAATCTGAACCGTCGGACGCGCCGCACACCGCATCTGGGCAGCGCCCAAAGGTCGTGCTTGCTGGCTTGCCGGGAGCGGGCAAATCCACGATGGGGCGCCGCATCGGGCATGCTCTCCACCTGCCCGTCATCGATACCGATGAGCTCATCGCCGAGCGGTTCAACAAGCCCTGCGGCGACGTGCTTCGGGAACTCGGCGAGGAGAAGTTCCGCGCCGCTGAGGAGGAAGCCATCGCTCAGGCGCTGAAGACCAACGCGGTGGTGTCCCTAGGTGGGGGAGCTGTGAAGAGCGCGAAGACCCGCGAGGCTCTCATGAACCACCAGGTTGTCTACCTCTATGTGGACGTTGCCGAGGGCGTTCGCCGTACCTCTGGGAACAAAACCCGCCCGCTGCTGGACGTCCCCAATCCCGAAGAGGTCTATCAGCGGCTGTACGACGAGCGCCACGAGCTCTACGAAGAGGTCGCGAGCTTCCGCATCCGCTCCGGCAACCACGACCCGCAGCGGACGGTTTCCGCCATCCTGCAGTACCTCGAAGACGCAGAACAGCTCTAGGCCACAGCCAGCCGGCCGATCAACCGCAGCACAGAGATCACTGCATAACACCACAACGACCACAGCACGAGAGAAAGAACGTGACAGCGTGACAACGCCTAACTCCGCGCAGCAGCACACCCCACGGCGCATCGATGTGCGCACCGCTTCGCCATACCCCGTCCTCATCAGCCGCGGCATCGAGACGATGATCCCGCCGATGCTCGAGGTGACGGAAGGGGCCAGCACATTTCTGATCATCCACCAGCCGGCCCTGGCTGAGCGCGCGGCTCATGTCGCACGCTTGCTGGAGGCCGAAGGCAAGGTCGCCGAGCTCCTGGAGATCTCCGATGCCGAGGACGGGAAGACCATCGCCTCCGCCGAGCGTTGCTGGGATCGCTGCGCAGACGCCGGGTTGACTCGTCAGGACTGCATCATCTCCGTGGGCGGTGGCGCTGCCACCGACCTGGCCGGATTCATCGCCGCCACCTGGATGCGTGGCATCCGCGTGGCGCACGTCCCGACCTCTTTGCTCGGGATGGTTGACGCTGCCGTGGGCGGCAAAACGGGGATCAATACCACCCGAGGCAAGAACCTCGTCGGTGCCTTCCACGAACCAGCCGCAGTCCTCATCGATCTGGATACCCTCAAGGACCTGCCCCGAGAAGAGCTGATCGCGGGCTCCGCAGAGATCATTAAGGCCGGCTTCATTCGCGACGAGCGCATCATTGAGATCTACGAGGACGATCCGACCGAAGCGCTGAACCCGGCAGGTGACGTACTTCCGGAACTGATCGAGCGGGCGATCAAGGTCAAGGCTGACGTCGTGGCCCAGGACCTCAAGGAATCCTATATCCGAGAGATCCTTAACTACGGGCACACCTTCTGCCACGCGGTCGAACAGCAGGAGAACTACCGGTGGCGGCACGGGCAGGCCGTGGGCGTGGGGATGATGTTCGAGGCCGAGCTGGCCAAGGCCGCTGGCCTCATCGACCAGGAGCTCGTGGACCGGCACAGAAACATCCTGCGCAGTGTGGGGTTGGCGACGACTTATCGGCACTCCGATTTCGACACCCTCATTGAGGTTATGGGTCGGGATAAGAAGAATAAGCAGGGCAAGATCCGCTTCGTTGTCCTCGAGGGGCTGGCTAACCCTACGCGGCTCGAGTCCCCGAGCAGGGAACACCTGGACGCAGCGTGGGAGGCGATTTCGGAATGACCGCACAGGAACAGCAGCTGACGGTGAGCGTGCTCAACGGCCCGAACCTCAACAGGCTGGGCAAGCGGCAGCCGGAGGTCTACGGGGCGACGACGCTGGCTGACGTCGAGACGCTCATTACCGAGGAAGCAGCACGCCTGGGCGTGGCGGTGGAGTTTTTCCAGAGCAACCACGAAGGGGAGATGCTGGATCGCATCCACGCTGCAGCGGACCGGGGGCACGCGGTGATCATTAACCCGGGTGGCTGGACGCATACTTCTGTGGCGCTGCGCGACGCTCTCGCGGAGGTCGCCGACGGGCAGGGTTTCGTGGAGGTCCACATTTCTAACGTTCACGCCCGTGAGCCCTTCCGCCACCACAGCTACCTCAGCCCCATTGCCCGCGGCGTGATCGCAGGCCTGGGTATCGAGGGATACCTGGCCGCCCTGCGTTACCTCGCGAAGGGCTAGTACCGCCGCCGACTTTTACGGTGAGACCGGGGCTTGACGCTCCGTGCACTCACCCGGGCCTGCGAGCCGGGACATGCAGGGGAGTAGCGTGGGAGTGATTAACCCTAGCGCGGGACACGGACCGATCGAAGGAGAGCGCGAATGACCCAGACTCAGCGATACACCGAGCGCCGAAAGAAGCTGGCCGCACGCCTACAGGAGCGCGACCTGCCTGGCCTTTTGGTGACTGACCTGAAGAACGTTCGCTATCTCACCGGTTTCAGCGGATCCAACGCGGTCTATCTCCAGCAACCGGATGGCCGGGGGGTGCTCGGTACTGATGGCCGCTACGCCACCCAGGTGGAGATTGAGACCGGCCAGCCGGAGGATATCGAGCTCCTTATCGAGAACAAGCTGCTCGAACAGGTGCCGGAGCGAGCTGAAGTCACCGGCTTTGCCGTGGAGTCCAGCCTGAGCATTGGCGAGGCAAAGACACTTGCCGCAGACGGCCCGCTACCGGAGGTGGCAGCCGGCATCGTCGAGGAGCTGCGTCTGGTTAAGGACAGCCAGGAGATCGCCGCCCTGGAGGCAGCAGGGGAACTCGCGGACGCGGTGTGGCAGGAATTCCTCGACGATGGCGGTATCCGCGAGGGCCGCACGGAGATCGAGGCCGCAGCGGACTTGGAATACCGCCTGCGCAAGGCTGGTGCGGAAGCATTGAGCTTCGACACCATTTTGGCTTCGGGCGTCAACGCCACCAAGCCACACGCCGGTGTCTCCCGCGACCCGATCGTGCCGGGTCTGGTCACCGTCGACTTCGGCATCTACCTGGACGGTTACGCCTCCGACCAGACACGTACCGTCTGCGTAGGGGAGCCGGACGAGCTCTCCGCCACCCTCTACGACGTCGTCCTGCGCTCGCAGCGGGCTGGTGCCGCGGCCGTCGCCCCGGGAACCGCCCTGTTCGATATCGATAAGACCTGCCGGGACATCATCACCGATGCGGGCTACGGCGAGTACTTCGTGCACTCGACGGGCCACGGCGTGGGCCTGGACGTCCACGAAGCGCCGTCGGCGAACTCCCGTGTTGACCGATCAGTGACGCTTGCTGAGGGGATGACGCTGACCGTGGAGCCGGGGATCTACATCCCGGGCAAGACCGGCCTGCGCATCGAAAACACCTACGTGGTCACTGCCGATGGTGCCAAGAGCTGCAACGCCTCCAGCACTGATCTGCGCATCGTTTAAGGTGTTAGAATAAGTCGAACGAGAACGCCTGAGACCTCGGGCGTCGACGTGCGCGCAAAAAAATCTCAACGAGAATAGAGGAGCCTGAACTAGTGGCAACCACTGCAGATTTCAAAAACGGTATGGTCCTGATGATCGACGGCAAGCTGCAACAGATCGTGGAGTTCCAGCACGTCAAGCCAGGTAAGGGCCCGGCGTTTGTGCGCACGAAGCTCAAGGACGTCGTCTCCGGCAAGACCGTGGACAAGACCTTCAACGCAGGTGTGAAGGTCGAGCAGGCCACCGTTGACCGTCGCGACATGACCTACCTGTACAACGACGGCTCCGCCTACGTCCTCATGGACGACAAGACCTTCGAGCAGGTCGAGCTGCAGCCGGAGCTCATGGGCGACGGCGCGAAGTTCCTGCTGGAGAACTCCCGCGTCAACGTTTCCTTCCACGACGGCCAGGCACTGTTCGCTGAGCTGCCAGCCAACGTTGACCTCAAGATCGAGCACACCGACCCGGGCCTGCAGGGCGACCGCTCCACCGGCGGCTCCAAGCCAGCCACCCTGGAGACCGGTGCCGAGATCCAGGTGCCGCTGTTCATCGAGACCGGCAACGTCGTCAAGGTGGACACCCGCACCGGCGAGTACCTGTCCCGCGTCACCCAGTAACACCCCAGGAGCCTGATACTTCCTCATGGTTGAACCACAGTCGCCGACGCCCTCCTCGCGCCCTCAGAACCACGACCCGCAGTCTGCGGGGAAGGGGTCTGGCTCGAAGGATGAGCGCTCGGCTGCGCGTTTCAAGCGGCGTGGTGCGCGCTACAAGGCCCGCCGCCGTGCCGTGGACATCCTCTTCGAGGCGGAGTTCCGCGATATCGACCCGGTCGACATCATGGAAGAGCGCGCGGAGCTGGCCAAGGATCAGGAAAACCAGATCAAGCCGATCCCGGAGTACACCTCCCAGATCGTGCCCGGCGTGGCAAGCAACCTCGACGCGATCGATGATGCCATCGCCGTGCACCTCACCAGCGATTGGACCCTGGATCGCATCCCCGCCGTGGACCGCGCCGTCATGCGCGTGGCGGCGTGGGAGCTGATGTTCAACGCGGACGTTCCGCACCGTGTCGCTCTGTCCGAGGGGATCGAGCTTGCCAGCGAGTACTCCCACGTCAAGGCCCCGGACTACGTCAACGCTGTGCTCGACGGCGTGGCCACAGACGCGGACGCCGCGATGGCTGATCGCCTGGCCGCCCAGCGGGAGCAGGAGCAGTCGGGGTCCGAGAGTGGCACTACGACTGAGCTGGCGGGCATCGACGCGCTGGTTGATTCCGTGATCGCAGACCCGGCCGAGCAGGCAGCGGACGCAGCCACCGAAGGCCCCGAAGACAGCCAGGCGGGCCCTGCTGAAAGCACCGCCGCCGAAAACCAGGATTCCGTGTAAAACGCGAGGTTTTTCAGCGGCACATCCGTGCTGGCGAATGATCGATTCTCACCCATCTACCCCCGGTTGCCCCGCGCAGCCGGGGGTAGTGCTTTGTGCTATCGTTCACATGAAAGGTTTTCTTTCAGAGGCATCCTTTAACAGACCGCACAGAGAGGCGGGAAAGGAGGTCACGATGAATCCGACAGTCGATAGTCATTCCGTGGTTCTGCTGAACCCGGACGATGTCAATCGCACGGTCGCACGCATCGCGCACCAAATCATCGAGAAGACGGCTCTAGACAGCGGATCCGCCCGGCGGGTCGTGGTTTTGGGTATTCCGTCTGGGGGAGTGCCGCTCGCGGAGCGGCTGCAGAAAAAGATCAGCGAATTCAGTGGCGTGGATGTGTTCCAAGGCTCGCTGGATATCACGCTGTACCGGGACGATCTGGGGCGCGGCCCGCACCGTGCGCTCAAGCCCACGATCATCCCGGACGAGGGGATCGACGGCGCAACCGTCATCTTGGTCGACGACGTCCTGTTTTCGGGCCGCACCATCCGCGCCGCGTTGGACGCCCTCCGGGATCTCGGTCGACCCGATGCCGTTCAGCTGGCCGTCCTGATTGACCGCGGTCACCGGCAGCTGCCGATTCGCGCCGATTACGTGGGCAAGAACATTCCGACGGCAGCCTCCGAGGACGTCACCGTCGCTCTCCACGAGCTCGACGGCCGCGACGAGGTCACCCTGACCCGATCGACCACACCCGCCGACCAGCAACCAGCGAATCAGGGCGGGCAGGTACCGCCCGCTGCAGACAAGGGGCGTGCGTAGTGAAGAATCTGCTTAGCATTTCCGATCTCACTCCGAATGAGATTTTGAGCATCATGGACGAGGCGGATCGCTTCGCCGAGGCGTTGAAGGGCCGCGAGGTCAAGAAGCTGCCGACCCTGCGGGGACGCACCGTGTTCACGATGTTCTACGAGAACTCCACCCGAACCCGGGCCAGCTTCGAAACGGCGGGGAAGTGGATGAGCGCGGACGTCATTAACATCTCCGCGTCTTCCTCGAGCGTGAAGAAGGGCGAGTCCCTCCGGGACACGGCACTGACGCTGAAGTCCATCGGCGCCGATGCGCTGGTCATGCGCCACCCGTCCTCCGGAGCGGCGCAGCACGTTGCCAACTTCATCGGCGATACGGCCGTGATCAACGCTGGCGATGGCTCCAACCAGCACCCCACCCAGGCGCTGCTCGATGCCACGACGCTGCGCCGCCAAAGGGGTGATCTGTCGGGGCAGCACGTCGTGATCGTCGGTGACATCCTGCACTCCCGCGTCGCCCGCTCCAACGCGCAGCTGCTCAATGCTCTGGGCGCGGACGTCACCTTCGTCGCACCTCCGACGCTGCTTCCGATCGGGGTGGAGAACTGGGGCGTGCGCGTCAGCCACGATCTTGACGCGGAGCTGCCGAGCGCCGACGCGGTCATGATGCTGCGGGTCCAGGCGGAGCGCATGAACGGTGGTTTCTTCCCCTCGCACCGCGAGTACGCCACCCGATACGGACTGTCGAAGGCCCGCCACGCCATGCTGAAGCCGGACGCGGTCGTCATGCACCCCGGTCCGATGCTGCGCGGCATGGAGATCAACTACAGCGTCGCGGACGCCCCGAACACCGTCGTGCTCCAGCAGGTCACCGCCGGTGTCCACGTCCGCATGGCGATCCTCTTCCAGCTGCTGATCGGCGGCCACTCCGCCTCCGAGACCGAGACAGACGCTTAAGGCCAGAAAGGACAAGCGATTTTTATGGTCGACAACAAGAACTTTCCCCCGACTGGCCCACTGGCTGCGCACCCGGCGGGCGCCGAGAACGCGGTGCTGCTGAAGGGCGTGCTCATCTATGGTGAAGGCGAGCCCCAGGACGTCCTTCTCTCCGACGGCGTGATCGCCAAGATCGGTGCAGATCTCTCCACCGAGGCTCCGGCTGAGGCTGAGGTGCTCGACCTTTCTGGACAGGTACTCCTGCCGGGCCTGGTGGACATGCACGTTCACCTGCGCGAGCCGGGCCGCGAGGACACCGAGACCATTGCCTCCGGCTCCGCTGCTGCTGCGAAGGGTGGGTTTACCGCCGTGTTCACCATGGCGAATACCTCCCCGGTCATGGATGACCCAGCCATCGCGGAAAGCGTCTGGTACAAGGGCCAGAACACAAACCTCTGTGATGTCCACCCCGTCGGCTCCATCTCCAAGGGACTGGAAGGTAAGGAACTCACCGAGTTCGGCATGATGGCCGATTCCGATGCCAAGGTGCGCATGTTCTCCGATGACGGCAAGTGCGTCGACGATCCGCGCCTGATGCGCCGAGCCATCGAGTACTCCCGCGGCATGGACGTGCTGCTCGCTCAGCACTGTGAGGAGCCCCGCCTGACCGAGGGGGCGGTGGCCCACGAAGGCGAGACCGCCGCCCGCCTGGGGCTTCGCGGCTGGCCACGAGTGGCGGAGGAATCCATCGTCGCCCGCGACGCCCTCATGGCCCGCGACTACGGCGGCCGGATCCACATCTGCCACGCCTCGACGGAAGGCACCGTCGAGCTGCTGCGCTGGGCGAAGGGCCAGGATATCCCGCTGTCCGCCGAAGTCACCCCGCACCACCTGATCCTCACCGATTCCCGGTTGGAGACTTTCGACGGCGTGAACCGAGTGAACCCGCCGCTGCGTGAAGAGCGGGACACGCTGGCCCTGCGCCAGGCCCTCATCGACGGTGTGGTGGACTGCGTGGCCACCGACCACGCCCCGCACTCCTCGGAGGAGAAGTGCTGCGAATTCGACCAGGCCCGTCCCGGCATGCTCGGCCTGGAGACCTCCCTGGCGATCATCGCGGATCTCTTCGTCATCAATGGTGACCAGGACTGGCGCTTCGTCGCCAAGGTGATGTCCGAGCGTCCCGCCGAGATCACCAAGCTGCCGGGCCACGGCCGCCCGATCGCCGAGGGCGAGCCAGCGAACCTGTGCGTGGTGGACACCAACGCCAGCTGGACCGCCGAGGCCAAGGAGATGGCCTCCAAGTCCGAGAACAACCCCTACGAAGGCATGCCCATGCCGGTCCGAGTATCCACGACGATCCTGCGTGGCAAGGTGACATGCCGCAACGGCAACCCTGTGAAAACGGACTAGCTGCGCGATTCACCCAAGAATCGGCAACTGACCTTGAAAGAAAAACTAAGGACTAAAGATATGCAGACTCACACTCCAGCAGCACTGGTTCTCGCAGACGGCACGATCTACCGCGGCTTCGCGATGGGCGCGACCGGCAAGACCCTCGGCGAGGCAGTGTTTACCACCGCCATGACCGGCTACCAGGAGACCCTCACCGACCCGTCCTTCCACCGCCAGATCACGGTGCTCACCGCACCACAGATCGGTAACACCGGATGGAACGACGAGGACTCCGAGTCCCGCGACGGCAAGATCTGGTCGGCCGGCCTGGTCATTCGCGACCTCTCCAACACCGTCAGCAACTGGCGGGCCAAGCGCAGCCTCAACGAGGAGCTCGAGGAGCAGGGCATCGTCAGCATCTGCGGTGTGGATACCCGCTCCGTCGTACGCCACCTGCGCGAGGAGGGGTCCATCGCCGCCGGCATCTTCTCCGGCGACGCCCTCGGCACCGACGAGGAGATGATCGCTCAGGTCAAGGAGCAGCCGTCGATGAGTGGTGCGGACCTGACCGCGGACGTCACTACCAACGAGCCTTATGTCGTCGACGCGGAAGGGGAGCGCAAGTACACCGTCCTCGCCTACGACATGGGCATTAAGACCAACACGCCACGCGAGTTCGCCAAGCGTGGCATCCGCACCGTCGTCATCCCGGCTGACACCGAATTTTCCACCCTCGAGGGCTACCTCAGCGAATACGACGCCCAGGGCGTGTTCGTCTCCAACGGCCCGGGCGACCCGGCTACCGCCGACCACACGGTGGAGCAGGTCAAGAAGGTGCTCGAGGCCGACATTCCCTTCTTCGGTATCTGCTTCGGCAACCAGATCTTCGGCCGCGCCCTCGGCCTGGACACCTACAAGCTGAAGTTCGGCCACCGCGGCACCAACGTGCCGGTGAAGGACCTCGAGACCGGCAAGGTCGCGATCACCGCCCAGAACCACGGCTTCGCTCTCGCCGCACCCGCCGGCGGCCTGGAGAAGGAATTCGACACGCCGTTCGGTTCCGCCAAGGTCACCCACATCTGCCTCAACGATGACGTCGTCGAGGGTGTGGCGTTGACCAGCGGACGCGCCTTCTCGGTGCAGTACCACCCGGAGTCCGCCGCCGGCCCGCACGACGCAAACCCCCTGTTCGACCACTTCCTCAACCTGTTGGAGCAGGAGAAGAAGGCCTAAGCCGGCGCCTTTTTCACAGCACAGAACGCATCCAGCAGCACAACGCCCAACAGAAAGAGAAACATTCATGCCACGTCGTGAAGACATCAACCACGTCCTCGTCATCGGTTCCGGCCCGATCGTTATCGGTCAGGCCTGCGAATTCGACTACTCCGGTACCCAGGCCTGCCGCGTGCTCAAGGAAGAGGGCCTCCGCGTCACCCTGATTAACTCCAACCCGGCGACCATCATGACCGACCCGGAGTTCGCCGACCACACCTACATCGAGCCGATCCAGCCCGAGTACATCGAGAAGATCTTCGCCAAGGAGAAGGCAGCGGGCCACCCGATTGACGCAGTGCTGGCCACCCTCGGCGGCCAGACCGCGCTCAACGCCGCGATCCAGCTGGACCGTCGCGGCATCCTCGACAAGTACGGCGTCGAGCTCATCGGTGCAGACATCGACGCCATTGAGCGTGGCGAAGACCGCCAGAAGTTCAAGGACATCGTCGAGAAGATCGGTGGGTCCTCCGCCCGCTCCCGCGTCTGCCACAACATGGACGAGGTTCACGAGACTGTCGCCGAGCTGGGCCTGCCGGTCGTCGTCCGCCCGTCCTTCACCATGGGTGGCCTGGGCTCCGGCCTGGCCTTCGACTACGAGGACCTGGATCGCATCGCCGGCGGGGGGCTTGCCGCGTCCCCGGAGGCCAACGTCCTGATCGAGGAGTCCATCCTCGGCTGGAAGGAATTCGAGCTGGAGCTGATGCGCGACGGGAAGGACAACGTGGTCGTCGTCGCATCCATCGAAAACGTCGACGCCCTGGGCGTCCACACCGGTGATTCCGTCACCGTCGCCCCTTCCATGACCCTGACGGACCGCGAGTTCCAGATCATGCGTGACCAGGGCATCGCCATCCTGCGCGAGGTCGGCGTGGAGACCGGTGGCTGCAACATCCAGTTCGCCATCAACCCCAAGGACGGCCGGATCATCACGATCGAGATGAACCCGCGCGTCTCCCGTTCCTCCGCGCTGGCATCCAAGGCCACCGGCTTCCCGATCGCGAAGCTCGCTGCGAAGCTGGCGATCGGCTACACCCTCGACGAGGTCCGCAACGACATCACCCAGGTCACCCCGGCTGCCTTCGAACCGACCCTGGACTACGTCATCGTCAAGGCCCCGCGCTTCGCCTTCGAGAAGTTCCCGGGTGCTGACGACACTCTCACCACCACGATGAAGTCCGTCGGTGAGGCAATGTCCATCGGCCGTAACTACATCACCGGCCTGAACAAGGTCATGCGCTCCCTGGAAACCAAGCAGGCCGGCTTCTGGACTGTCCCGGATGAGGACTTCGCGGGCGAACGTGCCACCGACAAGGCAGCCGTCCTCGAAGACCTCAAGCGCCCGACCGAGGGTCGCCTCTACGACGTCGAGCTCGCCATGCGTCTCGGCGCGACCGTTGATGAGATCTACCAGGCCTCCAGCATCGACCCGTGGTTCCTGCATGAGCTCATGGCCCTGGTGGAGTTCCGCCAGCAGCTGATCGACGCGCCGGTCCTGGACGTGGATCTCCTGCGTTACGCGAAGTTCCTGGGCCTGTCCGACCGCCAGATCGCCGCCCTGCGCCCGGAGTTCGCAGGGGAGGACGGCGTGCGTTCACTGCGCTGGTCCCTCGGCATCCACCCAGTCTTCAAGACCGTGGACACCTGTGCCGGCGAGTTCGAGGCGAAGACCCCGTACCACTACAGCTCCTATGAGCTGGACCCGAACGCTGAGTCCGAGGTTGAGCCGCAGAAGGATAAGGAAAAGGTCATCATCTTGGGCTCCGGCCCGAACCGCATCGGCCAGGGTATCGAGTTCGACTACTCCTGCGTCCACGCTGCCCTCGAGCTCTCCCGCGTCGGCTACGAGACCGTGATGGTCAACTGCAACCCGGAGACCGTCTCCACCGACTATGACACTGCCGATCGCCTGTACTTCGAGCCACTGACTTTCGAAGACGTCATGGAGATCTACCGGGCGGAGTCTGAGTCGGGCACTGTCGCGGGCGTGATCGTCCAGCTCGGTGGCCAGACCCCACTGGGCCTGGCGCAGCGCCTGTCCGACGCCGGCGTGCCGATTGTCGGTACCACCCCGGAGGCCATCAACCTGGCCGAGCACCGCGGCGAGTTCGGCAAGGTCTTGCGCGACGCTGAGCTGCCGGCCCCGGCTTTCGGCACCGCCACCAGCTTCGAGGAAGCCCGTGAGGTCGCCGCAAACATCGGCTACCCGGTGCTGGTCCGTCCGTCCTACGTCCTCGGCGGCCGTGGCATGGAGATCGTCTACGACGAGGCCAGCCTGCGCGATTACATCTCGCGCGCCACGGAGATCACCGACGAGCACCCGGTCCTGGTTGACCGCTTCCTGGATTCCGCGATCGAGATCGACGTCGACGCTCTCTGCGATGGCGAGGACGTCTACCTCGGCGGCGTGATGGAGCACATCGAGGAGGCCGGTATCCACTCTGGCGACTCCGCCTGTGCGCTGCCTCCGATGACGCTGGGGGAGCAGGACATCGAGAAGGTCCGGGAGTCTACCCGCAAGCTGGCCCAGGGCATCGGTGTGAAGGGCCTGATGAACGTCCAGTACGCGCTGAAGGACGATATCCTCTACGTCATCGAGGCCAACCCGCGCGCCTCCCGCACCGCCCCGTTCGTGTCCAAGGCCACGGGCGTGCAGATGGCCAAGGCCGCTGCCCGCATCATGCTGGGCTCTTCCATCGCCGAGCTCAAGGAGGAGGGCATCCTTCCTTCCGATCGCGATGGCGGCTCGCTGCCGATCGGTCACCCGATCGCAGTCAAGGAAGCCGTGCTGCCGTTCAACCGTTTCCGCAGCTTCGAGGGCAAGGTGCTGGACTCGCTGCTGAGCCCGGAGATGAAGTCCACCGGTGAGGTCATGGGCCTTGACTCGGACTTCGGTACCGCGTTCGCGAAGTCCCAGGAGGGTGCTTATGGTGCGCTGCCGACGAAGGGGAACGTCTTCGTCTCCGTCGCCAACCGCGACAAGCGCACCCTGATCCTCCCGATCCAGCGACTGGCCTCCCTGGGCTTCAACGTTCTCGCGACCGCGGGCACCGCAAGCATGCTGCGTCGCAATGGTGTGGAGTGCGAGGTCGTCGCGAAGGTCTCCGACACCAGTGGCGAGGGCGAGAATGCCCGCAACGTCGTGGACTACATCCGCGACGGCGAGATCGACCTCGTCATCAACACCCCGGCCGGTTCCGCTGACGCGCGCACCGATGGCTACGAGATCCGCGCGGCTTCTGTGAACAGCGGTGTGCCGTGCGCGACGACCGTTCAAGGAACCGTCGCAGCGGTGCAGGGCATCGAGGCACTGCTGGACCACGACACGACGGTGACCCCGATCCAGGAAGTGGAGCACTAATGACCACGCCGGTGGGGCAGGCTGCAGACCAGTCGCAAACCTTCGGCGAGCGCTTCCTGGCTCGGGCTGCCGAGCTAGGGCCGTTGTGCGTGGGGCTTGACCCGCATGCGCACATCCTCGAGCGCTGGGGCTTGACTTATGATCTGGCTGGACTGAAAGAATTCACCGATACTGCGGTAGCTGCCTTTCGGGATACTGTCGCCGTCGTCAAGCCACAGGTGGCCTTCTATGAGGCTTTCGGGGCAGCAGGCTTCGAGATCCTCCAGAACGCGATGGCCGAGCTGCGGCAGGCCGGGGTGCTGGTGATCGCCGATGCCAAGCGTGGCGACATCGGTTCCACGATGGCGGGCTACGCCAACGCGTGGCTGAGGCCCGGTTCGCCGCTGGAAGCAGACGCGTTGACGGTCTCCCCGTGGCTCGGGGTGGATTCCCTAGCCCCGGTGTTTGAATTGGCTGCTGAGTACAACAAGGGCGCCATCGTTCTGGCAGCGACCTCCAACCCGGAGGCGTCGTCTGTGCAGCTGTCCCAGACCCAGTCTGGCACCACGCTGGCTCAGGCGGTGTGCGACCGCGTCGCCGAACTCAACGCGGGGGACAGGCCCGGAAACGTTGGCGTCGTCGTCGGTGCGACGGTGGATGATCCTCCGGTACTCGACCACGTCAACGGCATGATCCTCATGCCCGGCGTTGGTGCCCAAGGCGGCACGATGGCCGATGTGCGGCGCATTTGCGGGCAGGCGGCACGCTACGCTAGCCCTAATGTCTCCCGCGCGGTCCTGAACGAAGGGCCGGAGGAGCCGAACCTGCAGGCCGCCGCCCGCCGCTTCGCCGCGGAACTTCAGTTGTAGCCCGCATGTGTAGTCGAGGTGAATCCGCGCGTCGCAGTTGCCACCACGGCAAAAGCACCTTAGGATTCACCTTCGTGCTTTGCTTTCTTAAGCAAGTAACGCCCTTAAAAGGGGTGTTCCAGCCAGCAGCCCCACGCTGATTGGCTAAAATGCAAGACATTCCACAAGATTTTCAAAAAACGATTACGTACGGAGGAATCCCGTGGCACTTCCCCAGCTGACCCCGGAGCAGCGTGCAGAGGCCCTGAAGAAGGCTGCCGAGGCACGTAAGGCACGCGCCGAACTTCGCGAGAAGCTCAAGCGCGGCGGCACCGATCTGCAGCAGGTCCTGAAGGACGCCGAGACCGACCCGATCCTGGGCAAGATGAAGGTCTCCGCTCTGCTGGTCTCCCTGCCGAAGGTCGGCAAGATCAAGGCCGAGGAAATCATGAACCAGCTCGAGATCGCCCCGACCCGCCGTCTGCGTGGCCTGGGCGACCGTCAGCGTCGCGCTCTGCTGGAGCACTTCGGCTTCGACCCAGAGGCCTAAGCCATGACGCAGGAATCGGGCCGCGGTCGCGTGGTCGTCCTCGCCGGGCCGTCCGCCGTTGGCAAGTCCACGGTGGTCTCGAAGCTTCGCGAGTCGGTTCCGAACCTCTTCTTCAGCGTCTCGATGACCACGCGCGACCCTCGCCCCGGCGAGGTACACGGTCGTGACTACCTCTACGTGACGCGAGACGAGTTCCAGTCCAACATCGACAGCGACCTCATGCTCGAATGGGCTGAGATCCACGGTGGACTGCAGCTCTCCGGAACGCCCCGCAAGCCGGTGGAACACGCCATGGCTGCCCAGCATCCCGTCCTCATTGAGGTGGACCTCGAGGGGGCGCGAAACGTGAAGAAGATTCTGCCGGAGGCACACACCGTCTTCCTCGCCCCGCCTTCCTGGGAGGTGCTGGTGGACCGACTGACCGGCCGCGGCACCGAGTCCGACGAGGTGATCCAGCGTCGCCTGGAGACCGCCCGCGGGGAACTGGCCGCTAAGGGTGAATTCGACCACGTCATCGTTAACTCGGATGTGGACGAAGCCGTCGCAGGAATCCGCGACATCCTGGTGCCGAAGGCCTAGGGGACCTCGCCTCCGAGACAAACGGCCCCACGGCGCCTGCTTCCGCACCCCGCGACCCACCGACGTGGGCGTGGGGTTAGGCGCTTTAGGGCGATTAAGATATAGTTTCCCCAAAGCCGTCGTGGGGTTAAAGACGCGGCTTAATGAAGTAATCGAAAGAATAGGTGCATTTCGTGGAAAATCAGGACGTCAACTCAAACGAGACGGTTTTCGATCCGCCAGTCGGCATCACCAACCCGCCGATCGACGAGCTCCTGACCAAGGTGTCCTCGAAGTATGCCCTCGCGATCTTCGCAGCTAAGCGCGCGCGCCAGATTAACGACTACTTCCAGAGCATCGACGAAGGTGTGCTGGAGTTCGTTGGCCCGCTGGTGACCCCGGAGATGCACGAGAAGCCACTGTCCATCGCCCTGCGCGAGATTAACGCGGATCTCTTGGAGCACACCGAGGGCTAAGAGGCTATCCTGTCACGTGTGACTGATAACGCTTCGAAGAATAATACGAGCAAGCCGCTCCGCATCCTGGTGGGTGTTGGGGGCGGCATTGCTGCGTTTAAGGCGGCCCACCTCGTGCGCTATTTCACGGAACGGGGACACAATGTCCACGTCGTTCCCACCGAATCCGCCCTGAACTTCGTGGGCGCTGCCACCTGGGAAGCCCTATCCGGTAATCCGGTCAGCACGACCGTCTGGGACGACGTCTCCGGGGTGCAGCATGTCCGTCTCGGGCAGGAGGCTGACCTCATTGTCGTCGCCCCGGCCACGGCTGACCTTATGGCGCGGCTGCGTATGGGGCGCGCGGATGACTTGCTCACCGCGAGCTGCCTCGTCGCAACCTGCCCGGTTGTTATCGCCCCGGCGATGCACACCGAGATGTGGGAGAACCCGGCGACCCAGGACAACGTGGCCACGCTACGTAGCCGGGGTATAACGGTGCTGGAGCCGGCCCACGGTCGCCTCACCGGTAAGGATAGCGGACCTGGTCGACTGCCTGAGCCCGACCACATCGGAGCCCTGGCACTGGCAGCCCACGCCCAGCCGGGAATCTTCCACCAGGACTTGGTCGGCACCCGCGTGGTGGTCACCGCCGGCGGCACGCACGAGGAGCTCGATCCGGTGCGCTTTTTGGGCAACGCCTCCTCTGGCCGCCAGGGGTACGCCCTGGCTGACGTCGCAGCACAGCGCGGCGCCGACGTTCACCTGATCGCGGGGCACACCGAGGACCTGCCGACGCCTTCTGGTGCGCGGGTGACCCGAATCAGCAGTGCCTTGGAGTTGAAGGACGCGACTGAGCAGGCTGCCCGGGAGGCGGATGTCGTCATCATGGCGGCGGCAGTGGCGGACTACCGCCCTGCGCAACAAGCCGACTCGAAGCTGAAGAAGGGCGGCGAGGACCAGCTGGAGGTCATCGAGCTGGTAGAAAACCCCGACATCCTGGCAGGTCTTGTCGAACTGCGACGGGCAGGGGAGCTGCCAGAGGGGCTGCGCATCGTTGGCTTCGCCGCCGAGACCGGTGACTCGGAATCCACGCCTCTCGAACATGCTCAGCGGAAGTTTCTCCGCAAGGGCTGCGACCTGCTGATGGCGAACGCGGTAGGCAGGGGTAAGGTCTTCGGTCAGGAAGACTCCGCGGGGTGGCTGATCACCAACCCGTTCGGCTCCGACAATCCGGAGGCGCTGGAGGTTCGCGAAGTACCGGCCGGGCATAAGCTTGAGGTAGCCGGAGCGATTCTCAACGCGCTGCCGAACACCTAACGTGCAAATCTAGACCGCTTGGTCTATTATTATTGGATTAGTTCACCGTCCAGGTCGTCGCCCGCCGCCTGCCATCGACGGGCCGAACCAAGAATACGAACGATAGAAGCGAGATAACTAGTGTCTAAGCGCCTATTCACCAGCGAATCCGTGACCGAGGGGCACCCGGATAAGATCTGTGACGCGATCTCCGATACGATCCTCGACGCCATGCTCACCGAGGACCCGCAGGCTCGCGTCGCCGTGGAGACCGTGGTGACCACCGGCCTCGTCCACGTCGTCGGCGAGGTACGCACCTCTGGCTACGTTGAAATCCCGCAGCTGGTGCGCGACACCCTCAAGGAGATCGGTTTCACCTCCTCCGACATGGGATTCGATGGCACCACCTGTGGTGTCTCTGTCTCTATCGGTGCGCAGTCGCCAGAGATTGGGGCCGGCGTGGACACATCTCACGAGGTCCGCGGTTCCTCCTCGACCGACGAGGACGACCGTCAAGGCGCAGGCGACCAGGGTCTGATGTTCGGCTACGCGACTAACGAGACCCCTGAGTACATGCCGCTGCCGATCTCCGTTGCCCACCGCCTCTCCCGTCGCCTGACGGAGGTCCGGAAGGAAGAGATCGTCACCGGCTTGCGCCCAGATGGCAAGACCCAGGTCACCTTCGAGTACGACGATGCTGGCACCCCGGTGCGCCTGGACACCGTCGTCATTTCCACGCAGCACGACCCGGAGCGCACCCAGGACGAGCTGCGGGAGCTCCTGTCCGAGCACGTGGTTGGTCACGTGCTGGCTGACGAGAGCCTCAAGCCCTTCGTAACGGAGGACTTGAACCTTTTGGTTAACCCCTCGGGTTCCTTCATCTTGGGCGGTCCAGCGGGCGATGCCGGCTTGACCGGTCGCAAGATCATCGTCGACACCTACGGCGGCATGGCTCGTCACGGCGGCGGCGCTTTCTCCGGCAAGGACCCGTCGAAGGTGGATCGTTCTGCCGCCTATGCGACGCGTTGGGTGGCGAAGAACATCGTGGCTGCAGGTCTGGCCGATCGCGCCGAGGTTCAGGTGGCCTACGCGATCGGTGTGGCCCGCCCCGTCGGCCTTTATGTGGAAACCTTTGGCACAGAGAAGGCGCCGGTGGAGGACATCCAGCGCGCCGTCGCCGAGGTCTTCGATCTGCGTCCGGCGTCGATCCTGCGCGAGCTGGATCTGCTCCGCCCGATCTACGCTCAGACCGCCGCTTATGGCCACTTCGGCCGCAATGATCTTGACCTGCCATGGGAGCGCCTCGATAAGGTCGAGGAGCTCAAGAAGGCGGTTGGAGGCAACTAACGGCGGCTCTCAGGGCGCGTGTTCGGGCGCCCACCGGGGGTGTCTTCGCCGTCGGCTAGCCTGTAGCTCATGAATACGACCGCACAGCCAGCCACAGCCATCCCCGGTGATGGTAAGCCGCTCGCTGCCCGTGCGGGACGCGGGCCTCGCCGGATCGCCCGGGTGCTGCCACTGGTTGGAGTGCCGCACCTCGACCGTCTCTTCGACTACGAGGTCCCGGCCGAGATGGACGACGACGCCCAAGCCGGCGTACGGGTGCGTATTCGGTTTAATGGACGCCTCGTGGACGGCTTCATCATCGAGCGACGTACGAGCAGCGACCACTCCGGAAAGCTGCGTCCGTTGGAGCGGGTTATTAGCCCGATTCGGTTGCTGCCGGAGCACATGTGGCGCCTCGTTAATCAGCTCGCCGAACGCGCTGCTGGTACCCGGGCGGATGTTCTGCGGGCCGCGATCCCGCCCCGCCACGCGAGCGCCGAGAAAGCCGGGCTGTTCGCGGCAGGCAAGGCGTGGGAGGACCTTTACTCTCCATTGGAGCCCGTAGCCGAGCTGCGGGCCCAGGCCCGGAGTGATGCCGAGGCCGCGCTTTCTAAGTATCACTTCGGGCCGCGCTTCCTGGCGGCCCTCCTGGATGAGGACGCCACACCGCGGATGTCCTTGCTCACCGCCCCCGGGGACGACGACGCCCGCTTGGCCGCTGTCCTTGCCGCTGCCACCGCATGGGCCGGGAAAACGGCGCTGGTGATCGCCCCAAATCAACGGCTCGTGGACCGGGTTAGCGAGGCCCTGGCCGCCTGGACGTCATCCGAACAGGTGCTCCAGATGACAGCCGCGGAGTCCTCGCACGTGCGTTACCGGCGTTTTCTCTCCATCGTGCTCGGCCAGGCGAGGATCGTCGTCGGTACCCGCAATGCGGTCTTTGCGCCACTCAAAGACCTCGGCCTGGTGATCGTATTGGGAGAGGGGGACGATATGCTTGTCGACCCCCGAGCTCCCTACCTCCACGCCAGGGAGGTCGCGAAGACGCGCAGCCAAAGTGAATCCGCCGCACTGGCAATCATCGGTCACCACCGCACCGCCGAGGTTCAGCAGTGGGTCGCGGCAGGAGCGTTGGCTTCCATTCGTCCTACGCCCGAAACTCTGCGCGCCCAGCTGCCCTGGATCCGTGGACTCGGTGACACCGAACGCCAACTCGAGGCAGAAAGCCACGCCCCGGGAAGCCGGCTTCCGGCCCTGGCTTTCGCCACGATCCGCGAGACATTGGATGCGGACCGCACCGTGCTGGTCCAGGTGCCGCGCCGCGGCTACGCCCCTGCGCTGGCCTGTGCACGCTGCCGCACACCGGCCCGTTGCCGGAACTGCAATGGCCCGCTCGAGCTGCCACAGGCGAAGGAACAATCAGCTCCCACGTGCCGGTGGTGCGGACATCTGCACCCGACTTTTACTTGCACCAACTGCGGTAATCACGCATTACGCATGAGCGTGGTGGGCCACGACCGCACTGCAGAGGAGCTGGGCCGCGCATTCCCCGGCGTACCGGTGACGACCTCGGGCGGAGAACAAGTAAAAACTTTCGTCCCGCCCGGGCGCCGCATCGTCGTCGCCACCCCAGGGGCCGAGCCGATCCTCCGTGCCCCCGATGCGCCACCCGAGCAGCCCAATGGGCACTATGGGGCGGCGATCATCTTGGACCCCTGGGCGCCGCTGACCCGCGCGGATCTGCGGGCAGAGGAGAACGCCTTGCGTCAGTGGATGGGTGCTGCCGCACTCGTCTCACCCCGCGAGGACGGAGGCCGGGTCATCGTGGCCGGGGACTACCGGCTTGGCGTGATCCAACAACTCATCCGCTGGAACCCGGATGCTTCAGCCGCCGCAGAGTTGGCCAGCAGGGCTGAGGCACAGTTCCCGCCGGTAGTGGTGGTGGCGGTCGTGGATGGCATCCCCGCCAGCCTGGCCGAGTTAGAGGAGGCCTGGGAGCTGCCGGAATCAGCGGAACTTTTGGGTCCCGTCGAACTTCCAGCCGGAGTCAGGCTTCCCGCGGGGCTGTCTAGCGGCCATGCGGATGAGGCCCGCCGACTCATCATTCGCGTGCCGCACGCTGATGCGCTTTCCTTGGGCAGTGCCCTGAAAAGTGCCGTTGCTGTGCGCTCCTCCCAGCGGCACTCCGCACCCCTACGCGTGGTCATGGACCCGGTACGTATCGGATAGAGTATCCCCATGGCTGTTCTGTCCCTGCGCTACTTCGGCGACCCCGTCCTCCGCACTCCTGCTGCCGAGGTCGAGGCCGATTTTTCTTCCGACGCTGCCCTCGCCACCCTTGTGGCGGACATGTTGGAAACCATGGACCATCACGGTGGAGTCGGCCTGGCCGCGAACCAGGTCGGAGTCACCAAACGCGTCTTCGTCTACGACTGCGAGTCCGACCGTGGGCACGTCATCAACCCCACCTGGGAATCGGTCGGCGAGGAGACACAAACGGGCCCGGAAGGCTGCCTGTCCATCCCCGGGATCCGCGGCGAGGTCCAGCGTGCGGAGACTGTGCGACTGCGTGGACAGACACTGGATGGCGAGCTGGTCGACATGGAGGTCTCAGGTCTACTGGCTCGCTGTGTACAGCACGAAACCGATCACCTGGACGGTGTGCTTTTCCTGAAGCACCTCTCGCCGGAGGACCGCAAGCAAGCCATGGCAGACATTCGACGCTCGGAGTGGTTTTAGATGAAGATTCTTTTTGCTGGCACACCCAAGCCCGCCGCTATCGTTCTGGAGCACCTGCTCACTGATCCGCGGCTGGAGGTCCTCGGGGTCATCACACAACCCGACGCTCGACGCGGGCGAGGCCGGAGCCTGCATCCCAGCCCCGTCGCGGAGGTCGCCGAGGGCGCTGGACTGAAAGTGCACAAGTGGCATTCCCTCGGGGCCAGCTCCGAGGACGCAGCGGCTGTCCGCGAGACCCTGGCTGCCTATCGCGAGGCGGGCGCCACAGCGGTGGCCGTGGTGGCCTACGGCAACCTGATCCCGGCCGACCTGCTCGACGCTGTTGAGCACGGCTGGGTGAACTTGCACTACTCCCTGCTTCCACGCTGGCGCGGTGCCGCTCCCGTACAGGCAGCCATCGCCGCGGGCGACCAGGAGACCGGTGCGACAATCTTCCGCATCGAGCAGGGCTTGGACACCGGTCCGATGCTGTCGAAGAAGGCTTATGAGATTGGAATCCGCGAGACCGCCGAGGAAGTGCTCATCGAGCTCACTAATTCCGGCAAGTCGCTGCTGGCCGACACCCTGGTGGAGCTCGGCGAAGGTAGCGCCACCCCGCAGCCGCAGCCAGAGGAGGGGGCGACGCATGCCCCGAAGCTTCACCCTGCTGACGCGCGCATCGATTTCTCTGCACCCGCGAAGGTGATTCAGCGCCGCGCCCGTGCCCACACCCCAGCACCGGGTGCGTGGTGCACGCTGGATGGCCAGCGCTATAAGTTTGGGCTGATGCTACCGGTAGCCGAAGGGGAGGAGTTCCCGGAGCTGGCTCCCGGCCAGCTGTGGGCAGATAAGACGCGAGTGCTCGTCGGCACCGGCGATACTCCGCTCCTGGTGGAGACGATCCAGCCGCCGGGCAAGAAGATGATGCGGGCCGCCGATTGGGCCCGAGGTCAGCAGGAATTGCTGGCTCAGTCCCCACGCTTTGATATCGAGGAAGACACGGCTAAATGAGTTCTTTTCGTTCGAGGTCCGAGTCCGCGCGTAGCGGCAAGGCACGCCCCAACACGGCCTCCCGCGGCACCGGACGTGCTAAGCAACGCGAATCGGGGCGGGCTCGGGGCTATCAGCAGCGTCGCCCGGAACACCGCCAGGAAAAGAGCCGACGGGCCGGGACCGGGGATAAGGCCCGCGACGCCGCATTTGCCGTGCTTCGGCAAGTCACCGAGGAGGACGCCTACGGCAACCTCGCCCTGCCCGCCGTCTTGCGAGAGCGCGGGATCAGTGGCAGGGATGCGAACTTCGCCACCGAGCTGACCTACGGCACGCTGCGGGCAACCGGGCTGCTCGACGCGATCATCGCCAAGGCTGCGGGACGGCCCGTGGCGAAGATTGATTCGGTAGCGCTCGACGCGCTGCGCATCGGTGCCTATCAACTGCTCCGCACCCGGGTCGAGCCTCACGCCGCGGTGGACACCTCGGTAGAGCTGGTCAAGGCCAACGGCGGCGGCAAGGCTAGCGGTTTCGTCAACGGCGTATTGCGCACGATTTCTCGCAGCACACCCGAACAATGGCTGGACCGGGTGGCTCCCGGTTCGGACTTGGCCAACATGGCGCTGCGCTACGCTCACCCCGAGTGGATCGCCGCCGCCTTCAACCAGTCGCTCGGCGGGAGCTCGGAGAAGCCCGCAGCTGATCTGGCCGAGGCGTTGGAAGCCGATGACGCCCGCCCCACGGTGCACCTAGCCGCCCGACCAGGGCAGATCTCCGCCGAGGAGCTCGCGCTCATCACCGGGGGCGAGCAGGGCCGCTGGTCTGATTACGCGGTCTACCTGGATTCGGGTGCACCGGGCGAGCTCGAGGCGATCACCCAGGGCCTGGCGAGCGTCCAGGACGAGGGGTCCCAGTTAATTTCCTTGGCTCTGGTTCAAGCACCGCTGGGGCGGGAGGACCGCGGCCGTTGGCTCGACCTGTGCGCAGGACCGGGCGGCAAGACTGCCTTCATCGGCTCGTGGGCGCAGGCAGAGCAGGCCACGGTGGACGCCACTGAGATCTCCGCCCACCGCGCTGAGCTCGTCGCGAAATCCACCAAGGAGCTGCCAGTGCGGGTTCGTACCGGCGACGGGCGGAACCTCGCGGGGGTTCGCGACCTCGAACTTCCTGAGGAGGGTTTCGACCGTGTCCTCGTCGACGCCCCGTGCACCGGTCTGGGTGCGCTGCGTCGACGCCCGGAGGCTCGCTGGCGCAAGCAGGAGACGGACGTCACCGAGCTGGTTCCCCTTCAGCGAGAGTTGCTGCGCTCGGCGTGGGAGGCCACCGCACCGGGCGGGGTGGTCATCTACTCGACCTGCTCACCGCACCCGCTGGAGACCACGCAGCTGGTGGATTCCTTCTGCCGCGACACTGGGGCCGAGCCCATCGATCTGGGCGCCGAGGTGCCGGCGCTGGCCGCCGCAGCAGCTGCCGGGGGAGCGGTCGGACCCTATATCCAGCTGTGGCCGCACCGCCACGGCACCGACGCGATGTTTATCGCGGGCATCAGAAAAGCCTAAGTAGAGTGAGTGTTATGAGCACAGCCAACGGACAGCAGACCATCATCGCCCCCTCCATCCTCGCCGCGGATTTCTCCGCCCTGGGCGCGGAGGTGGGCGCCATTTCGGACGCCGAGTGGGTGCACATCGACGTGATGGACGGCCACTTCGTCCCCAACCTCTCCTTCGGAGCCCCGGTCGCCAAGTCCCTGATTGGGAAGACCGAGCAGTTCCTCGACGTCCACCTCATGATCGAGGACCCGCAGCGCTGGGTGAAGGAGTACACCGACTTCGACAACGTCACCTTCCACGTGGAGGCTGCCGGCGGAGTCGAGGAATCCGTGGCTCTGGCTCGCGCCTTGCGTGCTGCCGGGACCAAGGCCGGTGTGTCCGTCAAGCCAAATACCCCGGTGGAGCCACTGCTGGAGCACTTAGCGGAGTTTGACCTCGTGTTGGTGATGAGCGTGGAGCCGGGCTTCGGCGGGCAGAAGTTCATGCCCGAGGTGCTGGACAAGGTTCGCGCTTTGCGGGAACGCATCGACGCCGAGGGCTTGGAGACCCTCATCGAAATCGACGGCGGCATCGGGCCGGAGACCGCGGTTCAGGCCGCTGCGGCCGGGGTTGACGTCTACGTCGCGGGTTCCTCGGTCTTCGGCAAGGAGGACCGCAACCAGGCAATCGGCGAGATCCGCGCGGCCGCGGAGGCCAACGCTGGTGCCTAACAGCCCCCAGCACGGGTATCAGACAGCAATGCAGGGGACGAGCCCGTCGCGTACCGAGATTCCAGCGGACCTCCCAGCAGAGTTTGTGCTCGCCGACGAGATGGGCTGGCAGGCTGCGGGCAGCACGCGGCCGAACCCGCCGGTGGGCTGCGTGATCGTGGACTCGGCCGGCACGATTCTTGGCCGGGGCGCTACCGAACCGGCAGGCGGTAGGCATGCCGAGGTGGTTGCGCTGCAGGCCGCCGGCGCGCGCGCAGCTGGCGCCACCGCATACGCCACCCTCGAGCCTTGCAACCACACCGGACGTACTGGACCGTGCGCGGAAGCCCTCATCGCTGCCGGAGTCGCGGAAGTGCACTATCTTTTCGCGGACCCGGGCAAGGCCGAGGGTGGGGGAGGCGAGCGCCTGCGAGCTGCAGGTGTGACCGTGAGTGGCCCCTACCTTGAGCCCTTCCACCTGGGGGAGCACCGGTTTAGCGTCGAGCCCTGGCTACGCGCCGCGTACCTGGGCCGACCACACGTGACGCTGAAATTCGCTAGCACCCTCAACGGCATGGCTGCTGCCACAGACCGCACGAGCCAGTGGATCACCGGCCCGACTGCCCGCGCGGACGTTCACGCAGACCGGCAGTACCGGGAAGCGATCCTGGTGGGCACCGGAACCGTCCTGGCCGACGACCCGCAGCTCACCGCCCGCCCCGGCGGGGTGGAAGGCCCCAGACAGCCACTGCGGTTCGCAGTAGGGCAGCGGGAGATCCCCTCCAGCGCCCGCCTCCTCCAGCCCGGCGCGCACGCTCTAGCAGGCCAGCATCTTCCCACCCGGGACCTCGAGGCGGCGCTAACGACGCTGCGCCGGCAAGGCATCTCGGATGTGCTGGTGGAGGGCGGACCCGAACTTGCGGGAAGCTTCCTTGCTCACGGCCTGGTCGACGAGATCCGGGCTTATCTGGCCCCCGCTTGGCTGCCGCGCGGTCTGCCCGCACTGGGGGACGGCGGCATCGGCAGTACGTCGATCACGGATCTGCAGCGCTTCGCCACGCGCAGCGTGCAGCGCATCGGCGAGGACATCCTCTGGCTGGCGCAACGCCAGACCGGGGATTGACCCGTGCGTAAGCGCAAGAAGATATATCATCATTGGTAGTTTTGGCCCCGACGTCAGAGAGGATGGCTGTGTTTACCGGAATCATCGAAGAGATCGGTCACGTCGAGAAGATCGAGAGTCTTCCCGACGCCGCGCGCATCCGCGTCGCCGCATCGCGAGTGGTCTCCGATGCCGACCTGGGAGACTCCATCTCCGTCAATGGCGTCTGCCTGACCGTCACCGACTTCGACGACACCGGCTTCACCGCTGACGTCATGAAGGTCACCCTCGATTACACTTCGCTGGGCACACTCTCCGAGGGGGCGTCCGTCAACCTGGAGCGCGCGATGTCCGCCCGGGGGCGCTTCGGCGGACATGTCGTCCAGGGACACGTCGACGGCACCGCTACCTTGCAGGACCGCGTGCCCTCTGAGCATTGGGAGGTCTTCCGCTTCCAGCTTGACGATCCGGAACTTGCCACCTACCTGGTGAAAAAGGGATCGATTGCAATCAACGGCACCTCCCTGACCATCGCGGAACTAGCCGATGGACTCTTCGAGGTCAGCCTCATCCCTGCCACTTTGGAGGCCACGATGCTGGGCGAACTCCAGCCGGGGGATAAGGTCAATATCGAATGCGACGTGCTTGCGAAATACGTCCGCGCCATGCTCGACCGCTGACCCGCCGCAACAGAACCACAAAGAAGAATTCGACAAGCCTAAAGCCACCCGCCCCGACCGGGCGAGGGTGGCATCGTTGGAAAGAAGCTATGACCGCTGAACGAGACTCGCTAGTCCTGGATTCCGTCGAATCCGCCATCGCCGATATTGCCGCTGGCAAAGCGGTGGTCGTCGTCGATGATGAGGACCGCGAAAACGAAGGCGACCTGATCTTCGCTGCGGATCTGGCAACCCCAGAGCTCGTGGCCTTCATGGTGCGCTACACCTCTGGTTACATCTGCGTTGCCATGGAGGATGAGCGCGCCGACGCGCTCAACCTGCCGCCGATGGTCGCCCGCAACGAGGATGCCCGCTCGACCGCCTACACCGTCACCGTGGATGCGGCCACGGGTTCCACCGGTATTTCCGCCCGCAGCCGCTGCGAAACCATCACCCGCCTGGCCGACGAGAGCTTTGGCCCCGAGGCCTTCACCCGGCCGGGCCACATCGTCCCCCTGCGCGCCCGCCGCGGTGGCGTGCTCGCCCGCGATGGCCACACTGAATCCTCCGTAGACCTGTCCCGACTGGCCGGCCAGGCACCCGTCGGCGTTCTCTGTGAAATCGTCTCCGAGGACGACCCCACTGACATGGCCCGTGGCCCGGAGCTGCGCCGCTTCGCCGACGAGCACGGACTACGCATGGTCTCCATCGAGCAACTCATCGAGTACCGCCGCGCCACCGAGCAGACCGTGGAGCGCAGCACCGAGGCCCGGCTGCCAACGACCCGCGGCGAGTTCCGCGCGGTGGGCTACACCAGCCTCATCGACGGCACCGAGCACGTCGCGCTCGTCCACGGGGACGTCACCGGCCAGAAGGACGTACCGGTCCGCGTGCACTCCGAGTGCCTCACCGGCGACGTCTTCGGCTCCCTGCGTTGCGACTGCGGCGAACAGCTCCATGCCGCCATGGAGGCTGTCCAGGACGAGGGCCACGGCGTCGTCATTTACCTGCGCAACCAGGAAGGCCGCGGGATCGGGCTGGTTCCGAAGCTGCGCGCCTACGTCCTCCAGGACGAGGGCCTGGACACCGTGGAAGCGAACACCGCCCTGGGCCTGCCAGCCGACGCCCGCGAGTACAGCGCGGCCGCATCGATCATCAAGGAACTCGGGATCGAAAGCGTCCACCTGATCTCCAATAATCCGGCGAAGAAGCAGAGCCTCGAGAACTTCGGGGTGTCCGTCACCGGCCGCATCCCAGTGCAGCCGCCGGCTACCAAGGACAACGCTCGCTACCTGCAAACCAAGCGGGACAAGATGGGCCACCAGCTCGACAACCTCAACGTTGCACCGGCAACCGACGCTGACGCGAAGGAGAACTAACATGCCAGCAGAAGGTATCCCGCAGATCAACCTGGACCCCGGTGCAGCCGAAGGGCTGCGCGTCGCCGTCATCAGTGCCCAGTGGAACGCCGAGATCACCGATAAGCTCCACGCCGAGGCTATCGGCGCGGCCCGCGAGCTCGGCGCCAGCGTCGAAGACTGGCGGGTGGCAGGCGCACTGGAGCTGCCGGTCGTCGTGGCCGCGGCCTGCAAGAACTTCGACGCCGTGATCGCCACCGGCTGCGTCATCGAAGGCGAGACCGAGCACTTCCGTGTGGTCTGCGATGCCGTTACCTACGGACTGACCCGCGTTAGCCTGGATACGGGCGTGCCGATCGGCAACGGTGTGCTCACCGTGGCCAACCACCAGCAGGCCGTCGACCGCGCTGGCGGGCCGGAGGCCAAGGAAAACAAGGGCGCGGACTCGGCAACCGCGGCAATCCACGCCGCATTGGTTCTCCGTCAGATCGCGGCGGTAGGGTAGTAGCCGATACATTGTGGCAGTACGAGCGAGGAGAGCGGTCGAGTTTCACAGATGAGTAATCCAGTGTCGCAGGCAGCATCGGCCGAGGGGCAGTGGCTCTTTGAGGCCCGTTCGCCCTTCCTGAAGCGGATCGCGATCATCGGCGTCGTCGTCATCATGATCATCCACATTTTCATGGCCTTCATCGTGGGGATCGGCGACACCGGCGTGACGCTGACCTCGGCGGACCAGTGGTCCTTCATCGGTATCGGCCTGCTGTTCTCCGGTGTGTGCCTGTTCCTGCTGCGCCCCCGTGTTCGCATTGATGAGCGCGGGGTCGAGGTGCGCAACATCGCCAACGCCCAGTTCTACCCCTGGCAGATCATCCACGGCCTTTCCTTCCCGGCCAAGGCGAAGATGGCGCGGCTGGAGCTCCCGGATTTCGAGTTCGTGCCGATGATGGCGCTGAACATCTACGACAAGGAGACCATCGCCGCGAACGTCGAGCGGTTCCGCCTGCTTGAGGACCGCTACATGCCGGAGGACTAGCCGGTGGCGGAACGCACCCCGAACACCGTCGACTATCGGCCCGCCCCCGGCACCATCCCCACACAGCCGGGGGTCTACACTTTCCGCGATAAGCACGACCGCGTCATCTACGTAGGCAAGGCCAAAAACCTCCGTGCCCGTCTGTCCAATTATTTCCAAGACTTCAGTCAGCTCCATCCACGCACCCGCACCATGGTGCAGACCGCCAACCGGGTGCAGTGGACCGTCGTGGGCAGCGAATTTGAGGCCCTCAACCTCGAGTACACGTGGATTAAGCGCTTCAACCCGCGCTTCAACGTCATGTACCGGGACGATAAGACGTACCCGATGCTGGCCATCAGCGTGAAGGATCGCTTCCCGCGCGCTTATCTCTACCGTGGGCCGCGTCGCAAGGGCGTGCGCTACTTCGGGCCCTATCCGAAAGCTTGGGCGATCCGAGAGACCTTGGAATCCCTGACCCGGGTCTTTCCCATTCGCACCTGTGCGCCTGGAGTATTTCGCCGCCACGAAGCCCTTGGCAGGCCCTGCCTCCTCGGCTATATCGACCGTTGTTCCGCCCCCTGTGTCGGCAAAGTAACCGAGGCCGAGCACCGGAGCCTCGTCGACCAATTCAGTAGCTTTTTGGCAGGCAACACCGAGCCCGTGCTGCGCCGGGTGCGTGGCGAGATGGAGGAGGCCGCCGAGAACCTGGACTTCGAGCGTGCCGCGAGCCTGCGTGATCAACTGCAGGCCATGGAGAAGGCAATGGAGAAGCAGGCGGTCGTGTTCTCCGACGCCACGGATGCCGATGTCCTCGCCATCGAGCAAGACGAGCTGGAAGCGGCGATCCAGATCTTTCACGTCCGCGGCGGTCGTATCCACGGCCAGCGCGGCTGGGTGGTGGAGCATTCGGACGAGTCCCGCGCGGAGATGATCGGACAGTTCATCACCCAGTTCTACGGCGGGGAGGCCGAGCTGGTCGCCGCGACGGAGACGGCGGTTGGTGGCGCCGCAAGCTCGCATGTGGATGTCGGCCTGGCCACCGCCATTAACCCGGCCTCGGCCGCGGAGCTCGGCGGTTTGGTGGGGGATGTGCAGGTCTCTCCCGTTCCCCGCGAGGTGCTCGTGCCCGAGCTGCCCGCCGGCAACGCACGTCTCGGCGCGTGGCTCAGCGAATTGCGCGGCTCCAAGGTCACCATCCGGGTCCCGCAGCGTGGCGATAAGAAGGCCCTGTTGAGCAACGCGCACACTAATGCCACTCAGGCGCTGGCACAACATAAGCTGAAGCGCTCCGGGGACATCACCGCTCGCTCCGCGGCCCTTCGAGACCTGCAGGAGGCCCTCTGGATGGACGAGTCACCCCTGCGCATTGAGTGCACGGATATCTCGCACATCCAGGGCACGGACGTCGTCGCAAGCCTCGTCGTTTTCGAAGACGGCCTGCCGAAGAAGGCGGATTACCGCCGCTATAAGATCCGGGATGCCGCGGGCGACGGACATTCCGACGACGTCGCCTCCATCGCCGAGGTCGTCCGTCGTCGTTTCTTGCGGCACAAGGAGGACATCACCGCCGTCCCGACTGGTGATGACGCCGGCGACCGACTCGAAGGAGAAGAGGAACTGGAGCAGGCCAAGACTGAGGAGCCGAAGCGCGCCTTCGCCTACCCACCGCAGCTTTTCATCGTGGACGGTGGCCCGCCACAGGTCAACGCCGCGCAAAAGGTACTAGACGAATTGGGGGTCAACGACGTCACCCTCGTGGGCATCGCTAAGCGACTGGAGGAATTGTGGCTGCCCGAGGACCCGTACCCGGTGATCATTCCGCGCGATTCCGACGCCCTCTATCTCGTGCAGCACATCCGCGATGAGGCGCACCGCTTCGCGATCAATTTCCACCGTCAGCAGCGCAGCAAGCGGATGCGCGCTTCCGTCTTGGATGAGGTGCCGGGGCTGGGGCCGAAACGCCGCCAGGAGCTGGTGAAACACTTCGGATCCGTGGCGAAGGTACGTGCCGCCACTGTCGAGGAGATCGCCGAGGTACCTGGTTTTGGCCCCGCGCTGGCTAAGAAGGTGCATGAGGCGGTGCAGGCCCGCCCCACTAAGCCAGCGGGGTAGCTACTATGGGCAGCATGACCTCGTCGAAGAAGGGACCCTCGTTAATCCTCGTTACAGGCATGTCCGGTGCCGGTCGTCGCACCGCCGCAGCCGTGCTTGAGGAGATGGGCTGGTACGTCACGGATAACCTCCCACCGGAGCTGATCGTGCGGATGGTGGAGCTCAGCTTTGACGCGGAATCCCCGGTGGAGAAGCTGGCGATTGTCACGGACGTGCGCTCTCGATCCTTCGCCGGCAGTCTCACGGGGGTTCTGGACAAGCTGGTCGACTCCGGGCGCAAGCCCACCGTGCTCTTCCTTGAAGCTTCGGATGAGTCGCTGATCTCCCGCTTCGACGAGGTGCGTCGCTCTCACCCGCTGCAGGACGGCGACTCCTTGCAGAATGGCATTGACCGCGAGCGGGAGATGCTTAGTGGGATCAAACAGGAGGCCGACATCGTGGTCGACACCTCCAGCACGAGCATCCACGACCTGCGCCGCATCCTCGAGATGAAGTTCTCCGACGCGGGTGGCGACAGTACCCGGGTGGTTCTGCAGTCCTTCGGTTTTTAAGCACGGGGCTCCCAGGGACGTGGATATCCTCATGGACGTTCGCTTCTTGCCGAATCCCTACTGGGTTTCTGAGCTCCGGGGACTGCGGGGAATAGATAAGCCGGTGTCCGATTACGTATTGAGCCAGCAGGACGCCCCGGGTTTCCTAGACTCCTTCGAGTCGATGCTGATGGCCATGCTGCCGGGTTTCCACCGAGAGGGGAAGGGCTTCCTAAGCATCGGGGTCGGCTGCACCGGTGGTCACCACCGTTCCGTCGCGGTGACCGAGGAGGTCTCCGCCAGGTTGCGGGAGCGGGGAGTGGAGGTTCGTACCAGACACCGCGATCTGGAACGCGGCTGATGGCCGACGACGCACTGAACATTTCCTTCATCCCTTCGTTCCCCGTCGTGTGGGGAGCGCACACTGCTCATTGGGAAGTTGCATCTCATGTCTCATAACGATCGCCCCGAGGTCGGTAGCCCGACCACTCCACCCGCTGCGGAGGCGGGTGATAAGCCCCTCCAGCGTCTCGTATCGCTCGGCGGTGGCCACGGTCTTTTCGCCACCCTGCGCGCAGGCCGAACCATCGCGGATCACGTCACCGCCGTCGTGACCGTCGCTGACGACGGCGGTTCCTCGGGACGTATGCGCCGAGAACTGGATTGCCTGCCCCCGGGGGATCTGCGCATGGCGCTGGCAGCATTGACCCAGGACAGCGATGAGGGACGCTTCTGGGAGGAGGTCATTCAGCATCGCTTCGGCGGGCAGGGCGCGCTCAACGGGCACGCGGTAGGAAACTTCCTCATCACCGGGATCTCCCAGGTCTTGGGCGACGACATCGCCGCCCTGGATACCCTCGCGAAAATGCTGGGGGTCCGCGGCCGAGTGCTGCCGATGAGTACCGAGCCTCTGGACTTGGAGGCGGATGTGTTGGGGTTGGCGAAGGACCCCCGAGAAAGCGTGCAGGTGCGTGGCCAGGTGGCCGTGGCCACGACGATCGGCGAGGTGCGCCGGGTGCGTGTTCACCCAGCCAACCCGCCTGCCGCCGCACCGGCCGTGGCCGCGATTAAGGACGCCGACCTCATCACCCTCGGCCCCGGGTCGTGGTTCTCCTCGGTGATCCCGCACTTGCTGGTGCCGGGGATCGTTGAGGCCCTCAACGAATCGGAGGCCCCGACCGTGGTGGTTCTGAACCTGGTGGCAGAAGCCGGGGAGACAGCCGGTTTCTCCCAGGAGCATCATGTGCACATGCTGCACCAGCACGCCCGGGACCTGAACGTGGACTACATGCTCATCGACCAGTCCACCATGCCTGGCGGGACGTTGGGCACCCACATCGAACGCGCGGCGGCGTCCATGGGCGCCGAGCTGATCTGCGCGGACGTTCGAGAGGACGATAACCGGGGGCGCTGGACCGACCGCCACAAGCCCAAGAAACTGGCTGCCGCCCTAGCAGATATCGCCGCGAAGCATCGCGCAGGGTAGCACCGCCGGAACGCATGAAGCACCCGGTTCTAAGACAATGAGTAGAGGAAAGAGGTAAGCAAGCCGTGGCTCTCACCGCCGATGTGAAGGACGAGATCGCCCGCGTCAGCGTCGTTCGCGCCGAGGACATGAACGCCGAAGTGGCCGCACTGCTGCGCTATAGCGGTGCGCTGCATCTGGTCGCCGGCCAGATCGTGGTGGAGTCCGAGGTGGACAGTTCCGCGACGGCGCGGCGCTTGATGGAATTCGTCGAGCAGCTCTACCACCACGAGGCCCAGCTACAGATCATCGGCGCGGGCAACCTGCGCAAGAGCGCGCGCTACATCGTCAAGTGGATCAAGGGCGGCACGGAGATCGCCCGCCGTACCGGCCTGATCGACCGTGCGGGTCGCCCTGTGCAGGGGCTGCCGCGGACCATCATCGGCGGCCCAAAGTCCGCGTGTGTGGCAGCCTGGCGTGGTGCGTTCCTGGCGCGCGGCACCCTCACCGAACCCGGGCGCAGCTGTGCGCTCGAGGTCGCAACCCCCAGCAATGAGGCGGCACTCGCCCTCGTGGGCGCGGGGCGTCGGATCGGGGTGACCGCGAAAACCCGCGAAACCCGTGGCGTCCACCGCGTGGTGGTCAAGGACGCCGAATCGATCAGCGCGCTGCTAACCCTCATGGGAGCGCAGGCCACCCGTCTGGTCTGGGAGGAGCGCCGCATGCGCCGGGAGGTTCGTGCCACAGCCAACCGCCTGGCCAACTTCGACGATGCGAACCTACGCCGCTCTGCCCGCGCCGCGGTCGCCGCTGCGGCCAGGGCAGACCGGGCGCTGGAAATCCTCGGCGAGGACGTTCCCACCCACCTCGCGGAAGCAGGCCAGCTGCGCGTCAAGCACCGGCAGGCCTCCCTGGAGGAGCTTGGTCAGCTGGCGTCACCACCGATGACGAAGGACGCGGTAGCCGGCCGCATCCGCCGCCTGCTTTCGATGGCGGATAAGCGAGCCGAGGAGCTGGACATCCCGGACACCCACGCCGCGGTGACCGAGGATCTCTTCCAGGACGTCGAATAATCCCTAAGATCGGGAACTGGAAGCCTCAAAAACCCATCAACCACGACCAATAACCTTGCCGCAGGCGGCTAGAGATACCCGCAGGCACCGGACCCGCGGGGTCGAAGAAGCGAAAGGACAGTGGCAATAACCATGCCAACGAGTAACCAGAAGAAGATCAACATCGGCATCAACGGCTTCGGCCGTGTGGGGCGCAGCTTCTTCCGCGCGGTGCGCGAGATGCACCCCCACCTCAACATCGTCGCGATCAACGACCTGACCGACAACGCCACCCTGGCCAACCTGCTGAAGTACGACTCCGTCATGGGGCGCCTCGGCGAGCCGGTGCTGCATTCTGAGCACTCGCTGCGCATCGGTGAGGAGACGATCCGCACCTTTGCGGAGCCAGACCCGGCGTCCATTCCGTGGTCCGAGGCTGGCGTGGACATTGTCGTCGAGTGCACCGGCCAGTTCACGAAGAACGAGAAGGCTCACGGCCACCTCGAGACCGGCGTGAAGAAGGTTCTGCTCTCGGCACCAGGCAAGGAGGTCGACGCCACCCTCGTCATGGGCGTCAACCACGAGGACTACGACCCGGAGAAGCACACCGTCGTCTCCAACGCTTCCTGCACCACGAACTGCCTCGCACCGCTGGCCAAGGTCATGAACGACGCCTTCGGCATCGAGCGTGGCCTGATGACCACCGTGCACGCCTACACCGGTGACCAGCGCATCCACGACGCCCCGCACAAGGACCTGCGCCGTGCTCGCGCCGCCACCCAGAACATCGTCCCGACCTCCACCGGTGCTGCCCGCGCCGTCGGACTGGTGCTGCCGGAGCTGGAAGGCAAGCTGGATGGCTATGCCGTGCGCGTGCCGGTCATCAACGGATCCCTGGTTGACCTCACCTTCGAGGCCAGCAAGCCGGTGACCGTCGAGGCCGTCAACAACGCCCTGCGCAATGCTGCGGAGGGGCCGCTGGCGGGCATCGCACTGTACTCCAACGGGGAGCCCTACGTCTCCACCGACATCATCGGTGACCCGCACTCCACGATCTTCGATTCGGAGCTGACGAAGGTTATCGGCTCTCAGGTCAAGGTTGTCTCCTGGTACGACAACGAGTGGGGATACTCCTGCCGACTCGCGGACCTGGCTGACTATATCGGCGCCCGCCTCTAGGTAGAATCGCAGCGGTTACTTATCGCGCACGCCCGGTGGCTTCCGGCCGCTGAGCGTGGGTGCGAGCAGAAAACTTTCCCTCAAGCTTCTTTCAAAGGATGTCGAGTTTCATGGCAGTAAAGACCCTCAAGGACCTTCTGGCCGAAGGCGTGGAAGGCCGCCACGTGCTGGTTCGTTCGGACCTGAATGTTCCGCTGGCTGACGGGGAGATCACCGACCCGGGCCGTATCGACGCGTCCATCCCGACGCTGCGGGCCCTGTTGGACGAGGGGGCTCGCGTCATCGTCGCCGCCCACCTGGGCCGTCCCAAGGGCGAGGTCGACCCGGAGCTGTCCCTGGCACCAGTCGCCGAGGCGCTCGCCGAGCGTCTGGACCAGTGGGTGCCGCTGGCTGGCGACGTGACGGGGGAGGACGCCCACGAGCGCGCCAATGGCCTGGACGACGGCGACATCCTGCTGCTGGAGAACGTCCGCTTCGACCCCCGCGAGACCTCTAAGGACGCCAGCGAGCGCGCGGAGTTCGCCGCGGAGCTGGCCGAGCTCACCGCCGATAACGGCGCCTTCGTCTCCGATGGCTTCGGCGTGGTTCATCGCGAGCAGGCCAGTGTCTACGACGTGGCCAAGAAGCTGCCGAGCTACGCCGGTGGCCTGGTCTCCGCGGAGCTCGAGGTTCTTGAGAAGGTCTCGGGCGCCCCGGAGGCGCCGTACGCGGTCGTGCTGGGAGGCTCCAAGGTCTCCGACAAGCTGGGCGTGATCGAGGCGCTGGCACCGAAGGTCGACCGTCTCATCATCGGCGGTGGCATGTGCTTTACCTTCCTGGCCGCCCAGGGCCACGACGTCGGCGGCTCCCTGCTGCAGGAAGACATGATCGACACCTGCAAAGACCTGCTGGAGCGCTACGGCGACGTCATCGTCCTGCCGACGGACGTCGTCGCAGCAGAAAACTTCTCCAAGGACGCCGAGCACAAGGCCGTGGGCCTGTCCGAGATCCCGTCAGGCTGGATGGGCCTGGATATCGGCCCGGAGTCCGCGGACGCGTTCGCTGCGGTGCTCGGCGAGGCGAAGACCGTCTTCTGGAATGGCCCGATGGGTGTCTTCGAGTTCCCGGCGTTCGCCGCCGGAACCAAGGCGGTGGCTGAGGCCATCATCAAGGCCACCGACGCCGGCGCCTTCTCCGTGGTCGGTGGCGGAGATTCCGCTGCCGCTGTGCGCACCCTGGGGCTGGATGAGAAGGGCTTCAGCCACATTTCCACCGGCGGTGGCGCCTCCCTGGAGTTCCTGGAGGGCAAGACCCTGCCGGGCGTCGAGGTACTGGGTTAGTCCGAGATACCGGGTTAGTCCGAGGTGCCGGGCCGCAACCCGCCGTTTTTCCCGCACCCGAGGCACGGGGCGGGGAAGTCACAGAAAGGATTCTTGAGTGGCAGCTCACAGCGCCGTCAAGCGCAAGCCCCTGATCGCGGGCAATTGGAAGATGAACCTCAACCACCTTGAGGCGATCCAGGTGGTGCAGAAGTTTTCCTTCGCTCTGCCGAAGGAGTACTACGAGCGAGTCGACGTCGCGATTCTGCCACCGTTCACCGACATCCGCTCCGTGCAGACGATCGTCGAGGGTGACAAGCTGCAGATCAGCTATGGCGCCCAGGACGTCTCTGCCCACGACTCCGGTGCGTACACCGGTGAGGTCTCCGGTGCGATGCTCGCGAAGCTGGGTTGCAGCTTCGCGGTTGTCGGTCACTCTGAGCGCCGTCAGTACCACGGTGAGGACGATGCGACGGTCGCTGCGAAGGCGCGTGCCGCGCTCAAGCATAGTCTGACCCCGATCGTCTGCGTCGGCGAGCCGCTGGAGGTTCGTGAGGCGGGCGAGCACGTGGGCTACGTCGTCGACCAGCTCCAGGCGTCGCTTTCCGGCCTCGGTGGGGAGGAGCTCTCCAAGATCGTGCTCGCCTACGAGCCCGTCTGGGCCATCGGCACCGGCAAGGTCGCCTCCGCCGCGGATGCGCAGGAGGTCTGCGCCGCGGTCCGCGAGGCGCTCGCTGAGCTGGGAGGGGAGGACGTCGCCGCTGGCGTCCGTGTCCTGTACGGCGGCTCCGTTAAGCGGGAGTCCATCGGCGAGCTGATGGCCCAGCCGGACATCGACGGCGGCCTGGTCGGCGGCGCGAGCCTCGACGGCGCGGAATTCGCCCGCCTCGTCGCGGCATCCGTCAGCTAGGCGTTAGGCAACTTTCCTGCCTGGCGGGCGGCGCGCCGAATTGCCCGTCGCCCGCCTAGCTGGGTAGATTTGTTCTGTTAGTTAGATTCTTCAGCGAGAAGTTTTTAAAGGTTAAGGCTTTGATCCTCACTCTCCAGATTCTCCTTGTCATCACCAGCCTGCTGCTGGGGCTGTCCGTGCTGCTGCACAAGGGCAAGGGTGGCGGCCTGTCCAGCCTCTTCGGCGGCGGTATGCAGACCAACCTCTCCGGCTCCACGGTCGCCGAGAAGAACCTGGACCGGCTCACCGTCGGCACCGGTGTGGTGTGGCTGCTGTGCATCATCGCGCTGAACCTGGCGCTGCACTACGGCTAATCTGTCCTCGCAACCAGCAAGCAACGAGCGCCGCTGCATAGCGCTAGCGACGCTCGGGTAGTTTTAAGCCCCGCTCGGCGGTACTGCCGAGCGGGGCTTCGTGCTAACTCTATCTAGTTTTTTGCTGCCTTAATCAGCCGTGTCATAGGCAGTGCCATTGGCGAGCCACGGGGAGGCGGCCTCATCGACCCACAGTACGGTGCGCTCCACGCCGGCCACGATCGCGCCCGGCCACTGCGCCCCGTTGCCGCCGCCCGCTACCTGCTGGGCGGCCTCGGCCTTCTCGGCCCCAGCGACTAGGAGCCACACCTGGGCCGCCCGGTTCACCGCGTTGATCGTGAGGCTGACCCGCTCCGGCGGGGGCTTGGGGCAGTCACGCACTGCCACCACGTCACCGGTGGCCTCCAGCAGCTCAGGGGTGTGGGGGAATAGGGAGTTGATGTGTCCCTCTGGCCCCATCCCAAGCAGGTGGATATCGAAGCCTTCCGGGGCCAGGCGGGCCAGCTTCTCCTCGTAGTCTCGTGCCGCTTCATCCAGCTCCGCCCCATCATGCGGAGCGGCACCGGTGGGGGCGAGGTAGCTGACGATGTTTTCTGCCGGAATCGCGACATGGTTCAGCAGCGCGTCGCGCGCCTGCTTCTCGTTGCGTTCCGGGTCATCCGCTGGCACGAAACGCTCGTCGCCAAAGAAGACCAGCACCCGGGACCAGTCGATGGCGTCGATAGGGAAGTCCTCCGCAGCGGTCGTGGCGGCGTGGTCCAGCACCGCGAGCTCGCGGAGCGTCTGGATACCGGCACCCCCGCCGGTGAGAACGACGCGTGCAACCCCATCGCCGTGGACGCCGGACTGTTCGCGTTGGACCTTCGTGACCGTGCGCACGAGATCCCGTGCCGCAGCAGCAGCCAGGCCTCGTTGGTCAGCATTCTGGATGATGGTGACGCCACCGTCGCTCACGGTGCCGTCGATGGTGCTGTGTTCTGCACGGTTATCTGCGGTCATGCTTTCTCCTTGTGTTCAGCCACAACTGGGTGGGGAAGAAGTGCTTAACGCTGGGACTCGAGGCTCTCCAGGTCCTCGACGATGCGGGTGACCGTCTCGCCGCTGCGGCGGGGGCGATTAACCCGAACCAGTCCACGGAGGGCCCGCCCGAAAGCGTAGTCGGAATCCAGGTGGCGCAGCTCCTCGGCGAGGCAGTCGCCCAGATCGCGGGGAGCCAGGGCCACCAGGGAACGTCGCGTCCCGACGGTGACCTCGGCGGTGTGGGCGTCCTGAGCAGCGACGGTGATGTCCGCGCCCTTCCGCTTCAGGACCGTTTTCTGGACCGGGACGGTCTCGTGTCCAGCGGCGTCGACGGGAGGGACCGGGGCGTCGGAATTGATCCGCTTCACCGGAACCCCCAGCTGGTCGGCGAGCCAACCCGCTGCCAGGTCTACGGCGGCGTCGTCGGCGGGCCCGGTAACCTCAGCGGACTCCACCGGCTCGAAGGGCGGCTGGTCCAGCGTGGATGCCAGCAGCGCCCGCCACAGGGTGATGCGGCTCCACCCGAGGTCGGAATCCCCGCGGGAGTAGGTGGTACGTCGGCGGTAAATGCTGCGGGTGGTGGTCTCCGCGTTGACATCCGTGATGCGGCGATCCGCTAGCACGCCAAGTGGGTCGGCGGCGGGGTTCCGGGGCGCATCTCCCGGCCACCAGACGACGATCGGGGTGTCCGGGAGCAGCAGCGGGCGGACGATGGAGTCCTCGTGCTCGGTCAAGCCACCGTGCAGGCTCAGCACGATGATCTCGGAGGCACCGGCCTTGCCGCCTAGGTGGATCTGCGCGTCCAAACGCGGTTCATCGCTGGGTCCGTCGGCCTCCTGCAGGATGATCACACGGGCGGGGTGCTCGCGGGCGGCGTCGGTGACCGGCACCAGGATTGACTCCAGCGGGGTTGCTGCGGTCGAGCTGACGACCACGGTGAGCACGCGGCCAGACGCGACCTCACCGCGTTCCTCGCGGGCCTTGTTGAGCCGCTGGGTCACCTCACGGGTGCTGGTGTTCGGAAGCGTGATGATCATGCCTGAACTCTTCCTTCTCTCGCTTGAATGGTGGGGAAGCGGGCTTATGGGCGGCGCCACTGGCGGCCGCTGCGGGACATGAGTTCGTCTGCTCCCGGTGGACCCCACGTGCCGGCTGGGTAGTCTTCTGGAGTACCGTGGCTTTCCCAGGACTTCAGGATGGGGTCCAGGATGCGCCAGGAGAGCTCGACTTCTTCGTTGGTGGGGAAGAGGCTCGCCTCGTCGAGGAAGGCATCCAGGATCAGGCGCTCGTAGGCCTCGGGGGATTCCTCGGTGAAGGACTCGGAGTAGGAGAAGTCCATGTTCACATCGCGGACCTCCATCCCGGAGCCAGGCACCTTGGAGCCGAAGCGCATGAGCACGCCCTCCTCGGGCTGAACGCGGATGACCAGCATATTGCTGCCCTGGGCGGTGGTCTGGCCGTCCACGAAGGGCAGGTGCGGGGCCTTCTTAAACACCAGCGCGATCTCCGTGACCCGGCGGCCCAGGCGCTTGCCGGTGCGCAGGTAGAAGGGCACGCCCGCCCAGCGGCGGGAGGAGATCTCGAAGGTGGCCGCCGCAAAGGTCTCGGTGGTGGACTCCGGGTCGAAGCCCTCCTCCTCCCGCAGGCCACACACCGGAACGCTGCCCTGCCAGCCCGCGGTGTACTGGCCCCGTGCGGTGGTTTTCGCGAAGGGGCCGACGGGGCGGGTGGCGCGCAGCACCTTGATCTTTTCGCTCTGCAGCTCTGCGGGGTTGAAGGCTACGGGTTCCTCCATCGCGATGAGGGCGAGCAGCTGCAGCAGGTGGTTTTGCAGCACATCCCGGGCGGCACCGATGCCGTCGTAGTAGCCTGCGCGCCCCCCGAGCCCGATGTCCTCGGCCATCGTGATCTGCACGTGGTCGATGTAGTGGGAGTTAAACAGCGGGTCGAAAAGCTGGTTGGCGAAGCGCAGCGCCAGGATGTTCTGCACCGTCTCCTTACCCAGGTAGTGGTCGATGCGGAAGACATCGGACTCGGGGAAGACCTCGTTGACCACATCATTGAGCTCCTTCGCGGAGGCCTCGTCGTGGCCGAAGGGCTTCTCGATGACCACGCGGCGCCAGCCGTTTTCGCTGCGGGCCATTCCGGAGCGCTGCAGCTGGTGGATCACGCTGGAAAAGTGCTGTGGCGGAACGGAGAGGTAGAAGGCCCAGTTCCCGGACGTGCCGCGCTGCTCGTCGAGCCGGGCGGTGACGGCAGCGAGCTTGTCGAAAGCGGCGTCATCGGAGAAGTCGCCCTGGACGAACTCGATGCCTTCGGCGAGCCGGTCCCAGACCGCGTTACGCCACGGGGTGCGGGCTCCCGCCTTCACGCTCTCCAGAACCTGGGCTTCGAACTCCGCCTTGCTCCACGCGCGTCGCCCGTAGCCCACCAGGGAGAAGCCCGGGGGCAGCAGGCCGCGGTTGGCGAGGTCGTAGATCGCGGGCAGCAGCTTCTTGCGCGCCAGGTCACCGGTAACCCCGAAGATTACCAAGCCGCCGGGGCCGGCGATGCGCGGGAGGCGCTTATCCTGCGGATTGCGCAGCGGGTTGTTCAGGTTCTCCTGTGATGCGCCCACGTCGAAGCGATCCCCTTTCCGATTGGCAGTACTCGTGGCGGAAAAACTACTTGGCCTTCGCGAGCTGCTCGCGCAGGGTCGCGAGGAGCTCGTTCCAGGCTTGCTCGAATTTCTGCACGCCCTCGGTTTCCAGGCGCTGCCAGACCTCCGGCAGGTCGATCCCGGCGCTGGTGAGCGCGGAGAAGACCTCGAGGGACTCGCTGGCCCGCCCGCTCAGCTGGTCGCCGGTGGTCTCGCCGTGGTCAATCGTCGCGTCGAGGGTGGCCTCAGGCATCGTGTTGACGGTGTTGGGGCCCGCGAGCTCGGTGACGTAGAGGGTGTCCGGGTACTGCGGGTTCTTCACGGAGGTGGACGCCCACAGCGGGCGCTGGGTGTTCGCCCCGCGGCCAACAAACTCCTGCCAGCGGGGGTTATTGGCCAGCTTGTCGAGGTAGGAAGCGTAGGCCAGGCGGGCGTTGGCGAGTGCCGCCTTGCCCTGCAGCGCTGCGGCCTCCGCACCCTTCTCAGCCAGCTGCGGATCGATGTCGCTGTCCACGCGGGAGACGAAGAAGGAGGCAACAGAGTGGATCTTGCTGATGTCCTGGCCCGCCTTCTCGGCGGCAGCGATGCCCTCGATGAAGGCTTCCATGACCTGCTCGTAGCGTTCCACGCTGAAGATCAGGGTGACGTTGACGCTGATGCCTGCGGCCAGCACCTCGCTGATCGCGGGCAGGCACTCGGTGGTCGCGGGGATCTTGATCATCAGGTTCGCGCGGTTAACCTGAGCGGCCAGCTCCTTGGCCTGCGCGACCGTCCCGGCGGCGTCGTGGGCGAGGCGAGGGTCAACCTCGAGGGAGACCCAGCCGTCGACTCCGCCGGTCTGCTCGTGGACGCCCGCCAGAACGTCGCAGGCATCCTGCACGTCCTTGACCGCCATGGCGAAGACCGCCTCGTCAGCGGCGATGCCGGCGGCTGCGAGCTGATGCAGTTGCTCGTCATAAGCATCCCTCTGGGACATGGCGGCCGCGAAGATGGCTGGGTTGGTCGTCACTCCCACGATGCCCTTGGTATCGATGAGGGAGGCGAGCTCACCGCTGGTCAGACGTGGTCGGGACAGGTCGTCGAGCCAGACGGAGGTGCCAGCGGAGGCGAGTTTCTGGATATTGCTTGGAGTGTTCATCGCTCACCAGCCTACTGCTGGCAGGCGATGGTTTCGACTTTGCTCCCCCGGGGAGAAAACCCGCCAAAAAAGGCCAGGGGAGCGAGTCGAAAAAGAGCAGGTTAGACGAGCTCGCGGGCGGCGTCGGCGACAGCCTCTGCCGTGATGCCGTACTCCTGGTAGAGGCGCTGGTAGTCCGCCGAGGCACCGAAGTGCTCGATGGAGATGTTGCGTCCACCAAAGCCGGTGAACTCGTGCCACGGCATCGCGATGCCCGCCTCGACAGAGACGCGGGCGGTCACGGACGGCGGCAGAACCTCGTCACGGTAGGCCTGATCCTGGGCCTTGAACCACTCGACGACCGGCATGGAGACGACGCGGGTGCCGATGCCCTCGGCTTCCAGAGCCTCGGCCGCTGCTACTGCCAGCTGCACCTCGGAGCCGGTGCCGATGAGGATGACCTGCGGGGTCTCGGTGGAGGATTCGCGGAGGATGTAGCCACCGCGGCGCACGCCCTCGCGGGCCTTCTCCTTGGTGCCCTCCAGGACCGGGACGTTCTGGCGGGTGAGGATCATGGCCTTCGGTGCAGCCGGAGCCTCGAGGGCTTCCGCCCATGCGGCGGAGGTCTCGTTGGCATCCGCCGGGCGGATCACAGCGAGGTTCGGGATTGCGCGCAGCGCAGCCAAGTGCTCGATCGGCTGGTGGGTCGGACCGTCCTCGCCCAGGCCGATGGAGTCATGCGTCCACACGAAGTAGCTATCCGTGCTCATCAGCGCGGCCAGGCGGACGGAAGCGCGCATGTAATCGGAGAACTGCAGGAAGGTCGCGCCGTAAGGGCGGGTCGGGCCGTGCAGGGCGATGCCGTTGATGATCGCGCCCATCGCGTGCTCCCGGATGCCGAAGTGTAGGTTTCGACCGGTCGGGGAGGTGGTGAAGGTGGAGGTGGAGATACTGCTCGGGCCGAAGGAGTCCTCACCATTGATGAGGGTGTTGTTGGAGCCAGCCAGGTCGGCGGAGCCGCCCCACAGCTCCGGCATCTTCTTCGCCAGGGCCTGCAGTGCAGCGCCGGAGGCCTTGCGGGTAGCGACGGACTCGCCGGCCTCGTAGCTCGGCAGCTCGGCGTCGAATCCTTCCGGCAGCTCACCGGAGAAGAGGCGGTCGAACAGGGCCTTGTTTTCTGGGTTAGCCTCAGCCCAGGCGTCGAAGCTCTTGCGCCACTCGGCCTCCGCCGCCTCGCCGCGCTCGATCAGCTGGCGGGTGTGCTCGATGATCTCTTCTTCGACCGGGAAGGGTTTGTCCGGGAAGCCGAGGTTCTTCTTGACCCCGGAGATCTCCTCGGCACCCAGGGCCGCACCGTGGGAGGCGCCGGTATTCACCGCGGTCGGCGCGCCGTAGGCGATGACGCTGCGCATGCGGATGAAAGTCGGCTTGTTCTTCTCCTGCTTCGCGCGCTCCACGGCGTCGAGGATGCCCTCGACGTCCTCGCCGGTGACCTCCAGGACCTGCCAGCCGTATGCCTCGTAGCGGGCGGCGACGTCCTCGGTGAAGGCGATGGTGGTGTCGTCCTCGATGGAGATGCCGTTATCGTCCCAGAAGACGATGAGGTTGCCCAGCTCCTGGGTACCGGCCAGGGAGCCCGCCTCGGCAGTGATGCCCTCCTGGACGTCGCCGTCGGAGGCGATGACGTAGACGAAGTGGTCGAACGGGGACTCGCCGTCGCCGGCGTTCGGGTCGAAGAGCGCCTTCTCGCGGCGGGCGGCCATCGCCATGCCCACGGCGGAAGCCAGGCCCTGGCCGAGCGGGCCGGTGGTGATCTCCACGCCGTCGGTGTGGCCGACCTCCGGGTGGCCCGGGGTCAGGGAGCCCCACTGGCGCAGCTGCTTGATGTCCTCGAGTTCCAGGCCGAAACCACCCAAGTACAGCTGGATGTACTGGGTGAGCGAAGAGTGGCCACAGGAGAGGACGAAACGGTCGCGACCAACCCAAGTCGGGTTCTTCGGGTTGTGGCGCAGCACGCGCTGGTAGAGCGTGTAGGCCAGGGGCGCGAGGCTCATCGCGGTGCCCGGGTGGCCCGAACCGCACTTCTCCACGGCGTCGGCGGCAAGCACGCGGGCGAGGTCAACCGCCCGGGTGTCCTTCTCAGACCAGTCCGCCGGGAAGTTGCGGACCATCAATGCTTGGAGCTCGGCAGGGAGATTCGGATTATAAGACACGAACTTGGGCCTTCCTCGGGGTGTGACGTACTCGGGTTGTAGCTCTCGCCACCGCGGACGCGCGGGCGAGGCTTGACTATGCATATTCAATCTACCGGCCAGGGCGAAACTCTGCGTTCTTGGGGCAGCCGGAACTTTTTAGCGGTCATTTTCGACTACTCAAGAGGGCTTGATGAATCATCCCCAATCCGGCTTTCAATCTGGCGACTCGCGGTATCGGCGCAGTTTCGCCCACAGAATGCGCTCGGGTAGCGTATAGGCGGATAAGACGTGGAGAAGTGGAGGCAGAAGGCTTCGTGAATGGAATCTTGGATGCGGTCAAGGCTTATCTAGCGTTGACGAAGCCCCGGGTCATCGAGTTGCTCCTCGTCGCGACGATCCCGGCGATGCTCCAGGCCAATCGCGGTGAGATTGAGCTCGGCCTGATCATCCTCACCCTCATCGGTGGCTGGATGGGCGCAGCCTCCGCTAATACCTTCAACATGGTCGTCGACTATGATATCGACCAGTTGATGCGCCGCACGCGCCGCCGCCCGCTGGCCAAGGACACGGTTCCGGTCGAGCACGCAAAGATCTTCGCCTGGGTGCTGATGATCGCCAGTGTGCTGTGGCTGACCTTCCTCGTGCACTCTCCGCTGTCTGCCGCGTTCATCCTGCTGACCATCTGGTTCTACGTCTACGTCTACTCCAAGTGGTTGAAGCGCCGCACTTGGCAGAACGTCATCTGGGGTGGGGCCGCCGGCTGCATGCCCGTCATGGTCGGCTGGGCAGCTGTGACGGATAACAACGGCGGTGCCTTCAACGCCGGCTGGAGCTCCTGGATTCAGGCGATCATCCTGTTCATGGTGATCTTCTTCTGGACTCCGCCCCACACCTGGGCGCTGGGCATGCGCTACCGCGAGGACTACAAGGCCGCGGGCGTACCCATGATGCCGGTGGTCAAGCCGCCGCTGGAGGTCACCCGCCAGATCCTCTGGTACACCTGGGCTACGGTCATCACCTCGCTGCTTCTGGTCCCCGCCGCGGGTTGGATCTACGCCGTCGCGGCTCTGGCCTCCGGCGCCTGGTTCATCTTCCGCGCCCACGGCCTGCACCGCGGGGTCAAGGAGGGCACGCCGGTCAAGCCGATGAAGCTGTTCTTCCTGTCGAATAACTACCTTTCCCTGCTCTTCGTTGCCCTTTCGGTCGACGCCGTTATTGGCTGGGACACCATTTGGCAGATGCTCGGCAACTAAGGTGGAGAGCCAACCCGGGGAATCGCCCCGATCTGCAGGCCGCATCCGGGAGGCTGCGGCCGTTATTTTTTTGTTAGCGAAGAGGAGTACCGATGCCGCTCTTTTCCATCATCATGGTGACTTCTTACCTGGCCGGGGGCGCCGTATTGCTGTGGGTTGGGGTGAAGGGCGGATCAGAAACTCTGCCCCGCAACGACTGGATCGGAATCAGGACCCACAAGACGCTTTCCAGCGATGAGGCCTGGCTGACGGGGCATAAGGCTGCTGCGGGCTATCTCAAAGCCAGCAGCGTGCCGATGATCCTCGGTGGGATCTTCTTCATCTTCGCCAGTGACGAGCAGATTGGCTACGCAACTCTGCCAACTGCGGGGATCACGTTTGTGCTGGTGATGCTCGCAGTACGCAAGGCGCATACAGCCATCAGCGAATAGGTCTCGCCCCCGTCGTGGTGAAAAGCCCGGGCCGAGCCGTTGGAAAACAACGGTCCACCCGGGCTTGTGCGCGTCACGGGCCGCGTCGATATGTTGCGGCTCCTGGAAGGTTTTTGGGGGCGTTTGCCCGGCGCTTGAGTGTGTCCTATGCGCCGGGTTGGAAAGCCGTTTAGTCTCCCTGGACGGCGTGGCTCACCGTTTCGCTCTGTTCCTCGTGGGTCTTCTGGTAGCGCAGCGCCCACAGGTAGCCGGTGGCCAGGGTGACCAGACCGGATCCGATGACGTGGACCGGGACAGTCCAGCGGGGCACGCCCAGCCAGAACTGGATGATGCCCACCACGCCCTGGAAGAGGATGCCGGCGCACATCCAGGCGGCGGCCTTCCGCACGCGTGGCGCGGCCACTACGGCGATGAGGGCGGCGATCAGGCCGATCGTCAGGCCCAGGTAGAGGTACATGGCGTGGGCGTGGATATGGGCGATGGATTCGAGGCTCACCTGCAGTCGGTGCTCCGGCTTGATGGCCTCGTCACCGGCGTGCGGGCCCGCACTCGTGACGAGTACACCCGTGATCAGGGTGAAGGCCAGTGCCACGGCGCTCATCGTGGTGAGCACGCGCAGGGCGGCGGGCATCTGAGGTTTGACGGGGGCGTCGTCGTCCTCGGTGACCTTGACGAGCAGAATCGCAGCCAGGAAGACGAGCAGCATGGAAGGCAGGAAGTGGGCGGCGACGATCCACCACGCCAGATCCAGGCGCACGCTGATGCCGCCGATGATGGCCTGGGCGATAATACCCAGACCCTGGATGAAGGACAGGTGGAGGATCGAGGAGCGCCGGCCTGCTCGCAGCAGAGCGATGAAGGCTGCGAGCGCCGCAGCAATCAGCACGAAGGTCAGCAGCCGATTGCCGAACTCAATAATCTGGTGGATCCACGGCGCAGAGCCAGCAACGGGAACGAAGGAACCTGGGTGGCACTGTGGCCAGGTCTCACAGCCGAGGCCGGAGCCGGTCACGCGGACGAGGGATCCGGTGAAGGTGATGCCCGTCTGGCAGATCAGCAGGATAAGGGTCAGCACCCACTGGGTCTTGAGGCGCGGGACCTTCACGGCCTTGTTGCCATCGGCGTCCACCTCGCGGGGCAGGCCGACCTTGCGGTCCGCGCGGTAAATAGCTGCGTAGAGTTTCAGCATTGCCCGGCTCAACGGGTTGTTCGTTTGGGCTGCTTGTTGGCTAATCGGATCCATCACAGCACTCAAGATTAGTCGTGGTGAGGGAGCAAAGCTAAAGGGCGCGCGCTAGGCGAGGCCTAACACGCCAGGCTGTGAAGAAGCACACATAAAACTTGGCGTTGAGGCCAGTTCCGCCGGTGAGAAGCAGTCTTGCTCTAATCGCCCTTGATGGTGAAGGAGAAGAGCTTCTGGGCGGCGGCCGCACCCACGATCGCCCAGACCGCGAGGACGACGATGGCGAACCAGTCGACCCCGCCGGCGAAGGACTCTTCCAGCCCGGCGGCCAGCGCCACGGATGGAATGAGCTGCAACAGGGTTTGGGCCTGGGGCCCCAGATCGGAGGCGACGGTGGAGTAACCAACCGCGCCCAGCAGCACAAACCAAATGGTGTTCGCGAGCGCGAGCACCATCTCGGAGCTCAAGGTGCCCCCAAGCAGCAGGCCCAGCGAGGTAAAGCAGCCCACGCCCAGAATGAGGAAGATCACTGCGATGACCAACCCAAGCCCCGGTGGTGACCACCCCAGCAGCAGCGCAACGACCGTGAGGATCAGCACTTGGATGGCGACCACGATCAACACCGCAGCGATCTTGCCGGCGATGAGGGCAGAGGTGGGAACCCCGGCCGCGCCGATTCGCTTGAGCGCCCCGTAGCGCCGGTCGAAGGCCACGGCGATGGCCTGGCCGGTGAAGCCCGCACCCATAATCGCGACTGCGAGCACCATCGGGAACGCGCTGGCCACGGGATCATCCAGCGGGACGACCGGTACCAGGGCCAGCCCAAGCAGCAGGCCGACCGGGATGATCAAGGACAGCAGCTGCTGCTCGCCGTGGCGCAGGAAGAGCAGGGACTCGATCTTGGTCTGTGCCAGCAGCATGCGGACAAAGCTCGCCTGCTTCGGGGCGGGTTCAAAGGTGCCGACGGGGAAGCGGCCGCCGGTTGCTGGCGCGTCCTCCATCACGGACCCCGTCTCGGTACCCTGCTCTGCGGGAGCACCGGAACCCTGCCCCGACGGCATGCCGGCGGGCTGGCCACCTTGGGCGCCTAGGTTGTTCGTGGAAGTCATGAACGCATCTCCCATCCGGTTAGCGAGAGGAAAACTTCCTCCAAGGTCTGTTCAGTGCTATCGAGCTTCGTGATCATCGTCGCGCAGTCGCGGGCAGCGAGCGCGAGCATCAGGACGCCGTCGGGAGTGGCAGGGATACCCTCCACGGCGAATTGGCGTGGCTTGATCTCCCGCACCCGTACGGATGGCGCCGACGCCGCGCCGCTGGCCTCATCCAGCAGCGCCCCCTGTGCTGCCTTGGCCGCACCGGCCTTGACCTCGAGGAGCGCACGGTGGAAGTGATCCCGGTCGAGGTCGGCGTCGACACTGACCTGGAAGGTATGCCCGCTTCCGCCACCTGAGCGCTCGGAGGTGAGTTCCTTCGGGGTACCCGCGGCGACAACCTTGCCCTTGTCGATGATGACGACCCGGTCGGAGAGCGCCTCAGCCTCGTCGAGCAGGTGGGTGGTGAGGACCACGCCCACGCCATCGCGACGCATGGAGCGCACGATATCCCATACCGCGTGACGGGACTGTGCATCCAGCCCTGCGGTGGGCTCATCGAGGAAGACCAGTTCCGGGCGGTTCACCAGGGCGCAGGCGAGCGCCAGACGCTGCTGTTGGCCACCCGACAGGCGCCGATAGGTGGTGGAGCGGTGCTTGGTGAGCCCCACCATGTCCAGCAGCCACTCGGTATCCAGTGGGTCCTCGCTGTAGCTGGCAACCAGCTTTAGCATCTCGCCGACCCGGATGCCGGGGTAGGCGCCGCCGCCCTGCAGCATCACCCCAATGCGGGAACGCACGGCGTCGGATTCCTTAGCGGGGTCTAGGCCGAACAGCCGGATCTCGCCGGCATCCGGGCGGGCGAAGCCCTCGCACATCTCGATGGTCGTGGTTTTGCCCGCACCGTTGGGGCCCAGTAGTGCCACGATCTCGCCGGGGTAGACCTGGAAGTCCAGCCCATCGACGGCGGTGTGGGCGCCAAACTTCTTCACCGCGCCAGTGACCTGCAGCAGTGGTTGGAGTTGGGGGGCCGAAGAGTCCTGCATTTTCACAGCTATTCAGTCTAGCCAGATGACTGTGGCTAGGGGATCACCGGTTGTTGGGTGTGTCTGCCTTCGTGGGCATCTCTTTGGGGCGAGGCAACGCGAGGGCGTTGGCATATGCCGGGTGTTTCTTGAGGTAGCGCCAGCTGGCGACCAGAAACGCGAGGAAAAGTAGCGCGGACATGGCGTAGATGAAGGCCACCGTCGCCGGCGGTAGCCCGAGACCACGGGGCAGGATGAAGAAGCTGAAAGCTACCGAGTACACGATTGTCGCGAAGTGGAAGACCGGCCGGTTGGCCCACGCCGCGAGCGGCAGAATGGCCCAGAGCAGATACCAGGGGTGGACGACGGGGAAGAAGATCACGAGGAACAAAGTGGCGACCCCGAGCCCTCCCACGGGGTGGATGCGGCCCCGGTAGGAGGCCCACAGCATGCGCACAACCCAGAATGCGCCGATCATCACCCCGATGAAGCGGAAGACGAGCAGCGCAGCGGACTGTTGATCCCCGAGGCCAAGGAGGGTCCCTAAGAACGACGACGCCAAACCCGCCAACGTGGACAGGCTCATCCAGCTGATGATTTCTGCCGCCCCACCCTGGGAGGTGATCCAACCGAAGCCCACGCCTGTGATCACGGAGAACAGACTCGCAGTGGCCGCGGCGACCACCGCGCTGGCCACTCCTGCACCGATAAGGTGTCGCAGTCCCTCGCCCCACCAGCGCGCGATCGCCACTGCGGTGAAGCCGAGAGCCATCAGGGCGGTCACCTTGATCAGGCCCGCGCAGGTGACGAGCACCGTGCCGGAGGCCATGAGCAGCAGGCGGCTGCTCAAAGGTCGCTCGTAATGGTCGGTGCCGCGCAGCACGAACTCCATGCCCACGAGCAGAAAGCCGAGCATGAGCGCCTCGTTGTGGATACCCGCGACGAGGTGGAGCAGCGTCAGCGGGTTCAGCACCCCGAGCCACCAGGCTGTCTGGGGCGCGATGCCGCAGCGCTGGGCGAGCCTCGTCAACGCCCAGCCGGTGAGCACCAGGCCGGTGATGCTCATCAGCCGATGGCCGAAGACCCCCAGCACGATGTTGTTGCCGGTGATCATGGAGATCACGGCCCCGTAGCCCAGTGCGACCGGGCCGTAGGGCGCAGGGGAGTGCGCCCACAGCAAGGGCACGGAACGGGCGAGCGGGTCTTGCACCCCGAGGATGTCCACCGGACCTGCGCTATACGGGTCCAGCCCCTGCGCGGCGATCGCCCCTTGGGCTAGATAAGAGTAGATGTCCTGGGTGAACATCGGCGCAGTGATCGCCAGGGGAAGCACCCAGAGGGCGAAGATCCGCCAATAGGTGCGGATGGGCAGGCGGGGGACTTGCCTTCCCCCTGGCCCCAGCACGAAGGCGCCGAGTAGGAGCCAGGCGAGCACTAGGAATCCGATTCCGACGAAGACGGTCACGGTGGTGCTGTGCAGCATCCGGGCCAAGACGTTGATCCCGGGAACGGACCAGAATGGGTTGCCCACCACGGGCATGGCGCCCGCGCCAATACCCCCGAGAGCGATGAGAATGGTGCCGATGGATCCCAGCCACACCGCGATCTGCAGCCGCAGCCGGTAGGCGGGGTTAAGGGGCTCCAACGGCGCGTGGAGGGGAAGCACCCGACCCTCTTGGTGGAGCTGTGCTGAGCGGGAACCGGCCAGTCCGAGCCGGGGCAGCACATGCAGATAGCGGCGCCATAGGCTGAAGGGGTCCCGGATCAATGCGCGACCGGGTCGGTTCGAAGACATGCAACCACGATAATGAAGCCAGCGTTTTTAGGGAACATAGGTTCGCCTTAGTGGACAGGGGGAATTATTTAAGACACACTCTTGTTGTCTAATCATGACGGCCCTCAACGATGAAAGGCGGGTTGATATGGCACCAGTGGAAACCGACACGCGCCGTCGCATCCTGCTCTATGTCTTGAGACACGGGCCAGTGAGCGCGACAACCATCAGCGAGGCTTTTGGTTTGAGCGCCGCTGGCGTGAGGCGCCATCTGGACAACATCGTCGCGGATGGGCTCGCCGAGGCCGTTGACGCGCCACGGTCAGGACAGCGTGGGCGACCGGCGAAGCTATTCCGCCTCACTGATGCGGGTCGAGCACAGTTCGGTCATGATTACGACACCCTCGCACTCCTCGCACTGCGTGCCCTGAAAAACTCGGGCGGAGAGGAAGCAGTCGAGGCCTTTGCTGCGCAACGCATCAATGATCTGCTGGGGGACATCCCCGAACTCGACGGTGACTACGCAGACGACCGTGATGTAAAGGCCCAGGCCAAGAACATCGCGGAGGCGCTGACCAACCGAGGCTATGCGGCAACCGTGAGCCATGCGGCCGGCGGCGTCCAAATCTGCAGGCACCACTGCCCAATCCAAGACGTGGCGGAGGAGTTCCCCGAGCTGTGTGCTGCAGAGCACCGGGTAGTTGCGGAACTACTCGGCCAGCACACTCAGCCACTCGCTACGATCGCGGACGGCAACGGTATCTGTACGACCCATATTCCGCTGACCACCATTACCCCTTCCGCAACGAAGGAAAGCTAAAGAATCTATGACTCAAGCTGCTGACAAACTGCAATCCGATCAGGAAATCATCGACTCGATCGGTGCCTACGGCTACGGTTGGCACGATTCCGACGACGCCGGCGCCAGCGCGCGCCGTGGCCTGAACGAGGACGTCGTCCGGGATATTTCTGCCAAGAAGAACGAGCCAGAGTGGATGCTCGAGCGCCGCCTCAAGGCTCTCGAGATCTTTGACAAGAAGCCCATGCCCACCTGGGGCGCGGACCTATCCGGCATCGATTTCGACCAGATCAAGTACTTCGTCCGCTCCACCGAGCAGCAGGCCACGAGCTGGGAGGATCTGCCGGAGGATATTAAGAACACCTACGACAAGCTGGGCATCCCGGAGGCGGAGCGCCAGCGCCTCGTCGCCGGTGTCGCCGCGCAGTACGAGTCCGAGGTTGTTTACCACCAGATCCGTGAGGACCTGGAGGAGCAGGGCGTGATCTTCGTCGACACCGACACCGCCCTGGAGGAGTACCCGGAGCTGTTCAAGGAGTACTTCGGCACCGTGATTCCCGCGGGCGATAATAAGTTCTCCGCGCTGAACACCGCTGTGTGGTCCGGTGGCTCCTTCATCTACGTGCCGCCGGGAGTCCACGTGGACATCCCACTGCAGGCCTACTTCCGCATCAACACGGAAAACATGGGCCAGTTCGAGCGCACCCTCATCATCGTCGACGAGGACGCCTACGTTCACTACGTCGAGGGCTGCACCGCCCCGATCTACAAGACCGACTCCCTGCACTCCGCAGTCGTCGAGATCATCGTGAAGAAGGGCGGCCGCTGCCGCTACACGACGATCCAGAACTGGTCGAACAACGTCTACAACCTCGTCACCAAGCGCACCAAGTGTGAAGAGGGCGCGACCATGGAGTGGGTCGATGGCAACATCGGTTCCAAGGTCACCATGAAGTACCCGGCCGTCTGGATGACCGGTCCGCACGCCAAGGGCGAGGTCCTGTCCGTCGCCTTCGCAGGCGAAGGCCAGTTCCAGGACACCGGCGCGAAGATGACCCACATGGCGCCGTACACCAGCTCCAACATCGTCTCGAAGTCCGTGGCCCGCTCCGGTGGCCGCGCGGCCTACCGTGGCCTGATCGAGGTACACCCGAATGCGCACCACTCCGCCTCCCAGGTTGAGTGTGACGCCCTGCTGGTGGACTCCATCTCGCGGTCGGACACATACCCGTACAACGACATCCGCAACGACCACGTCACCTTGGGCCACGAGGCAACCGTCTCCCAGGTCTCCGAGGACCAGCTCTTCTACCTGATGAGCCGAGGCCTCGAGGAGGACGAGGCGATGGCGATGATCGTTCGTGGCTTCGTTGAGCCAATCGCCAAGGAGCTCCCGATGGAGTACGCGCTTGAGCTCAACCGTCTGATCGAACTGCAAATGGAAGGATCGGTGGGCTAAGCCAGATGACCACCTTGGAAAACGTTCAGAACCAAACCGTCAAGGCGGGAACCGATCACCAGACCAAGGGCGACCGCTTCACCTCCTTCAAGGCTGAGGACTTCGCGATCCCGAAGGGCCGCGACGAGGACTGGCGCTTCACCCCGCTGCGACGTCTTCGTGGCCTGCACGACGGCACCGCCGCAGCGCCGACGGACGCCAACGTCGTCATCGAGGTCCCGGAGAATGCCGGTGACAACGTCTCCGTGACGAAGGTTGATTCTTCCGACCCGCGCGTCGGTCTGGCCGGCGCACCGGTCGACCGCGCCGCAGCCCAGGCCTGGGAGAACGCCCCGGTCGCGGACTACGTCCAGGTTGCCAAGGACACCGCGCTGACCGAGCCGATCGAGATCACGATCACAGGCCCTGGCCAGGACCAGGTGTCCTACAGCACCCTCGTCGTCGAGCTCGAGCGTCACGCCGAGGCCGTCGTCATCCTGCGTTACGAGGGTTCTGGCGCGCACTCCGACAACGTCGAGTTCGTCGTCGGCGACGGCGCGAAGCTGGTCACCGTGGTGCTGGAGGACTGGGAGGACGATGGCGTCCACCTCTCCAACTCCCACATTCAAGCTGGCCGCGACGCCACCGTTCGCCACGCCTACGCAGCATTCGGCGGCGAGATCCTGCGCTCCGTTCCGCACGTGCGCTACACCGCACCGGGTGGCGACGTGGAGATGCTGGGCGTGAACTTCGCCGATGCTAATCAGTACTTCGAGCAGCGCCTGCTCATCGACCACTCCGTCCAGAACTGCCGCTCCAACGTGCTCTACAAGGGCGCACTGCAGGGCGACCCGGCCGACGCTGATCGCCCGGCGTCCGAGCGTAAGCGCGACGCCCGCACCGTGTGGATCGGTGACGTCCTCATTCGCCCGGAGGCCACCGGGACGGACACCTACGAGACCAATAACAACCTGCTGCTGACCACCGGAGCCCGTGCGGACTCCGTGCCGAACCTGGAGATCCAGACCGGCGAGATCGCAGGTGCCGGCCACGCCGCCACGGTGGGCCGCTTCGACGACGAACAGATGTACTACCTGCAGGCCAGGGGCATTCCGGAGGCACAGGCCAAAATGCTCATCGTCCGCGGTTTCTTCACCGACGTCATCCGCCGCATCCCGGTGGAGTCCGTCCGCGAGCACCTGGAAGAGCTCGTCGGCAACGAGCTTGAGCGCACCGTCCTCTAACCCCGCTAATCCTCCCAAGATTTTTCAAAGGAAACATCACTAGTATGAGCACTCTTGAGATCAAGAACCTCCACGCCCAGGTCCTGCCCTCGGACGAGAACGACGAGCCGAAGAAGATCCTCAACGGCGTGAATCTCACCATCAACTCCGGCGAGACCCACGCAATCATGGGGCCGAACGGCTCCGGTAAGTCCACCCTGGCGTACGCCATCAGCGGTCACCCGCGCTACGAGGTCACCGAGGGCGAGGTCCTGCTCGACGGCGTGAACCTCCTCGACCTCGACGTCGATGAGCGCGCCCGCGCCGGCCTCTTCCTGGCGATGCAGTACCCAACCGAGGTGCCAGGTGTGTCCATGGCCAATTTCCTGCGCTCCGCAGCCACCGCCACCCGTGGCGAGGCCCCGAAGCTGCGCGAGTGGGTCAAGGAGGCCCGCGAGGCCATGAACGAGCTGGACATCGACCCGTCCTTCTCCGAGCGTTCCGTCAACGAGGGCTTTTCCGGCGGCGAGAAGAAGCGCCACGAGGTGCTGCAGCTCGGCCTGCTGAAGCCGAAGTTCGCCGTCCTGGATGAGACCGACTCCGGTCTGGACGTCGACGCCCTGCGCATCGTCTCCGAGGGCATCAACCGCTACCAGGAGCGCGAGAACGGTGGCGTGCTGATGATTACCCACTACCAGCGCATCCTGAACTACGTGAAGCCGGATCACGTGCACGTCTTCGCCGGCGGCCGCATCGTCACTTCCGGTGGCCCTGAGCTGGCCGAGCAGCTGGAGAACGAGGGCTACGACAAGTTCGTCAACGCCTAAAACACCCCGAAAGCCCACCCCGCAACCCCCTGGGGTGGGTTTTCAATCCCCTCCCAATGCTTTAACCGCGGCACAGCGGACAAACAAGCAAAGAATCGAAGGTTTTCATGGTTGATACTCACCTCAACACCGAAGCGATCCGACAGGATTTCCCGATCCTCTCCCGCACCGTTCGGGACGGCCAGCCCCTGATCTACCTCGATTCCGGGGCGACCGCCCAGCGGCCCCTGCAGGTGTTGGACGCGGAGCGCGACTTTCTGACCAAGCACAACGCCCCGGTTCACCGCGGTGCCTACCAGCTCGCGGAGGAAGCCACGGATGCCTATGAGAGCGCCCGGGAGGCCATCGCGGCGTTCGTTGGTGCGGAAGATGAGGAGATCGCCTTCACGAAGAACGCCACCGAGGCGCTCAACGAGGTGGCCTTCGTCCTGGGGGACTCCCGTGCCGGTGAGCTGCAGGTCGAGGAGGGCGACGAGATCGTCGTCTCTGAGCTCGAGCACCACGCCAACCTCGTGCCCTGGCAGGAACTGGCGCGCCGCACTGGTGCGACCCTGAAGTGGTACCAAACCACCGAGGATGGCCGCATCGACCTGGATAGCTTGCAGCTGAGCGAGAAGACGAAGGTCGTGGCGCTCACACACCAGTCAAACGTCACCGGCGCCGTTCTGGACGTCAAGGAGGCCGTGCGGCGGGCCCGGGAGGTCGGCGCGCTCTTCGTGCTGGATGCCTGCCAGTCCGTGCCACACATGGCGGTGGACTTCCATGAACTGGATGTGGATTTCGCGGCCTTCTCCGGGCACAAGATGCTTGGGCCCAACGGCGTGGGCGTGATGTACGGCAAGAAGGAGCACCTGCGCGTCCTTCCACCGTTCCTCACCGGCGGGTCGATGATCCAGAAGGTGACGATGGAGGGCTCCACCTTCGCCGACGCTCCGCAGAAGTTCGAAGCGGGCACCCAGATGACCTCCCAGGTCGTGGGTCTTGGTGCCGCGGTGGCATACCTCAACGAGCTCGGCATGGATAAGGTCGCCGCCCACGAGCATGAGCTCACGGCCTATGCGCTGGAGCAGCTCAGCGACATCCCGGGACTGCGGATCATCGGTCCGACGGATATGCACAACCGGGGTAGCGCGGTGAGCATGGTGGTCGACGGCATCCACCCGCACGACCTGGGGCAGATCCTGGACGACCAGGGTGTATCCATCCGGGTGGGGCACCACTGCGCGTGGCCGGCCCACACCTGCCTCGGTGTGCAGGCCACGGCGCGCGCCAGCTTCTACGTCTATAACGAGAAGTGGGAGGTCGACCGGCTCGTCGAGGGCATCCGCAAGGCGCAGGAGTTCTTCGGCGTCTAGCCCCGCCGCCAGGGTGATGTCGCTCTTTTTAAGGACGTCACCGCCCTCGCGTAGCGGAAGACCTGAATCCAACTACACAACCTCAACCTTCAAAACGGTGGTGAAAGTACATGAGAATGGAACAGATGTACCAGGAGGTCATCCTGGACCATTACAAGCACCCGGAACACGCGGGTCTGCGTGAGCCGTATAACGCGGAGGTCTTCCACGTCAACACTTCCTGTGGTGACGAACTGACGCTGCGGGTGCACCTGAGCGAGGACCACAAGACGGTTCAGGACATCTCCTACGACGCCGTGGGATGCTCGATTAGCCAAGCATCCACCTCCGTGATGGCCGATGAGATCGTGGGCAAGCCGGTCACGGAAGCCTTCGCAAAGCTCGCCGAATTCGAGAAGATGATCACCTCCCGAGGCAAACTGGAGGGCGACGAGGACCTCATCGGCGACGGTATCGCCTTTAGCGGTGTCTCCAAGTACCCGGCCCGTGTGAAGTGCGCCCTGCTGGGTTGGAAGGCCTTTGAGGCCGCCGCGATCGACGCAGGCGTTACCCCACCCGAGCAGTCCGAAGACGCTTAGAAATCACCCATTAACTAACAACTCACCGTTTCTTTCACGGCACTTAAGCCCAACCCCCAAAGCGAGGAAAGCAATGTCTGAACAGAACCCTTCCAGCCCGGAGATGGACCCATCGCCGCTCAACGAGGTTCCGGAGCCACCGGCAAACCCAAGCCAGGAGGATCTTGAGCGTTACGGCAAGATCGAGGAGTGCCTGCTCGACGTCATCGACCCGGAGCTGGGCATCAACGTCGTCGACCTTGGTCTGGTATACGACATCTGGGATGAGGGCAAGACTGTCATGATCAATATGACGCTGACCTCCCCGGCGTGCCCGCTGCACGACATGATTGAGGACCAAGCGCAGACCGCGGTGCTGAGCACGCTCCAGGAGTATGAGGACCTGCAGATCAACTGGGTCTGGACCCCAGCCTGGGGCCCGCAGATGATCAACGAGGAAGGCCGCGAGCAGCTGCGTTACCTCGGCTTCTCGGTCTAATTTCGCTGCAGGCCGAAGCGTAGGTACCGCCAGGGGCGGCGATAGAGGGGGAGTAACACCGGGTGAACCCACCCGGTGTTTTTCCTTAACCGCCACATGGTTCTGGCGGTGCGCAGCCCGCTGCGCCCGGAAAGGTAAGCCAGCTGGTCGGCGGTGGACAGGGAAAAGAAGGCGGCGAAGAAGCTTTGGACG